>JAJDTM010000009.1 GCA_022827185.1 Candidatus Poribacteria bacterium | reverse complement strand
GTCCGTTCAGCCTCTGCTTTACTGCCACCCTCATTGATGAAATCAAGCACGCATTTGCGCAAATCTGTTGAATAAGTCATAATCATAAAGACTGACATAAATCTCAAAAAATGTAAACTTATTTTCGGGATCCACTATAATGTCCACGCCTTTCGACTATTCGGCGGGTATTTCTCTTTTTAGTAATATCCGTAATTCTATGAGTTTCAAGCTCGCAGTTGCAGGTAAAACCGTTTACGTTGGAAAAAAGGATGGACATCTCTCTCAATCGTTTGACGAGGGAGAAACTTGGAATGATGTCACTGCAGATCTGCCGTTTCCTGTGGAGAAGTTCAATGCAATTGCCTTCGCAGGATCAACTGTTTATGTAGCAACAGACAAAGGGGTCGCTTATTCAAACGATGGAACCCAATGGTACAGGGTAGTTGACCCTGAAGGCACTCCGCTCATTATTGAAAAAATTGTGGTAGATGGCACGAAGGTATATGGGACATCCGGACAATACGTGTATCAGTTGAAAGAAAATTCTGACACGTGGAAACGAGTTACACCTGAAATTCCGGATACAGTCTTGTCATTTGATGTTGATGGCAACGTGCTTTATGTCGGGACTTCCAGCAGCGGTGTGCTACGTTTTACGCTTGATGAAGAAAGAAATAGACCTTGACACGATATAAACACCACATAGGTAACTCTAAAATCTACTATAAAGGAGAACAGCATGTATTTTCTGAAAAAAGTCTGGATCTTTGCTATTGCTGCGATCGTTGTGGGTGTTGGTGTGTTTTTTTTCGGGCGTGCTAACAAACCGGCCCCCCCGGTCACAATCTATAAAGTTGTTCAGCCTACGCCGAAAGCAAACGAAGCACAAAACACCGGTGCAGAGGTTGGAGATTATGTTTATATACCGCCAGAATCAACCTCAGAGACAGGTCATCGTAGCCGCTCACCAATTGAACTTCGAGAGACGGAAGGCGAAGAAATAACGCCCAATGCCGAGGGCGACACCAATAAATCTATGGTTGCGGAAGAACCCACACCGCACATCGCTAAAGGTGAGGTGCCTCCAGAACTCTCACGAGAAGCCATGGAGCGAAGGCATGAAGAGTATAGACAGCAGCAACGTGTGCTTGAAATCGTGGAGGAAATGAGACGTTATGCCAACAACTCCGTGAACAGTAGAGAAGATACCTTACGCCTTCTTGAACTTCAACAAGAACTTCTCCGTATTCAGCAGGAGCGAGGACTGTTGGACGACCAAACAGGCGGAGATGTATTTAAGGCTCACGAATTTCTTAAAACCACAATCACACACACGACTGATGATGGGAGATTTCCGACTGCCAAAGCCTCTGTTTTGATTGAAGGTATAAGAGAGCACATGCCGGATTCCCCGGAAAAACAAGTTGCACTTGAACGCCTCAACTGGGTCGTCGCCACCGCTATGGAAAATGGGGACGAATACTTTGATCCCAACGTGTTCAATGAGTAAAAAAATAGGAGCGTTTTTTGTTTAATAATGATCGCACCAAGAATTTTCAGACAAGAAGCATTAGTGGTTTGGGTTCCCAATTTGGACACTAAAATGTGGAGGAAATTGATATGCGCCGGAAACGATTATATATTTGTCTGCTGATTGTGCTCGCTGTGCCGCTTGTTCTCAAATTCGGATGCATGCCTCAGGTGCTCGGCAAAACAGGCTTTGATGTTACGCTGTCAGTTACGGGCATGACACGCTTTACTTCTGTGTTCCGTGTTTTGTATTCGTTGAAAAAGATTGATGCACTGGTTATTGATGATGCGACTTACAAGGTAACGGGAGCTAGGCTGCCAGTTGGTGAAGTGAACCCTAAACCCCAAATTTCGATAAAGCACGTCCCTTCTACAGGCGAAATTTCGTTTGAAAAGGTTACAGATGCACCAACCGAATCGATTTTACGGAATGAGATTGGATGGCACTTAAAACCTGATGAGCCTAAGTACTTTACAGTTGAAGTATGGGCACTCAATGGAAAAGAGCCTGCAGATGGGGTTAATGCGGCAACCGCAGCGCGTGTGAAAACGGCGTTGATAGAGGTTGTCGAACGTTTGGGTTTTGAAGCAAATGTAGAGCGTATAGAACCGCGTGAGGTTGATTTCAAATTTGTATTCAATTAAGTTGTTATTGTTGAATATAATGTAAGGAGATTGAATCTTCTATGGGCGCGCTTTCCGAGCGCGCCTTTTTTTATTTTCATAAACCCTCTTTCTGAAAATATCGTTAAATAATGCAACCTTTTAATATCTAAACCCTGTCACTTAAATCAAAAGATGTTAGGATTCCAAAGGAGCTCGCAATGGAGCAGAAAGATGCGCAACTCATTCAACAGGTACTACAAGGCGACCAAGAGGCGTTCGCTATTCTTGTCAACAAGTATCAGAAAGGTGTGCATGCCCTCGCGTGGCGGAAAATTGGTGATTTTCACATCGCTCAGGAAATCACGCAGGACGCGTTTCTCAGGGCATATCAGAAACTCGAAACATTAAAAAATCCTAACTTGTTTGGCGGCTGGCTTTATGTGATCGCGTCCCGCTTGTGTGCTGATTGGTTTGAAAAGAAATCCTTACCGGAACAATCCTTGGAGGTCACTGAAATGAGTGAGGTGAATCACGTGTCATACTCTCGATATGTAGCCCAGAAACAGGCAGCCGAAGCCGATGAGACGCGTCGTGAAATCGTCAAGGAACTGCTCCAAAAACTGCCAGAGAGTGAAAGGACAGTGATGACACTGCATTACCTCGGTGAAATGACAATCAAAACCATCAGCGAATTTCTCGGTGTATCTCCCAATACCGTTAAAAGCCGGCTGAGCCGCGCACGAAATCGCCTAAAGAAGGAGGAAGACATGATCCGACAAAATCTCGGCAGTTTCCAGCTGCCTGCGAACTTAACAGAGAACATCATGCGAGAAGTCTCGCGTCTCGTTCCGGCTGCACCCGCTGCGAGCAAGCCTGTCTTACCTTGGGCAATCTCCGCAGCGTCTGCAGTTTTAATTTTTCTACTGATGGGTGTCGGTACGCAATACCTCTCCCGTTTCCAGAAGCCGTATAGTCTAAATGCTACCTCGGAACCGACGGTTGAGATTATTGAGGCACTTTTTGTTTATGAGTCTCCAGCGAAACCTGCTGTTCGGAATCAGGTGGGAAGTACTGCTACGCCGGGTAAAAACTCAGGGGCAGGTCAGCGACCTGATGCTCAACGCTTCGCTGCGGCGGCGGTTGATGAAGTGGAAGTTTCAACCCCGCAACAGCACTGGACGCAAACAAAAGGGCCGGAAGGTGGCATGGCTACGAATTTCTTCACGACGCATTCTGGTGAGGTTTACGCGGGGACATCAACGAACCTTTACAAACTCGGTGATGATGGAGGGACATGGCGACGCGTCAACGCCGGAAGCATCGGTTCACTGAGCCTCCAAGATTGGATAGGGGGCGCGGTACAGATGGCAGAACACGGTGATAGGCTTTATCTCGCCACCGATACAGAAGTATTGGCATCCGAAGATAACGGGGAGACGTGGCATGCGTTGGGTACGCATCCAGAAGGCATTTCCAGAGGATTTGTGGTGACCGACGCGGGATTTTACCTCGCGCTGACGAATGGCGTTTACTACTCGAAAGATGGTAGACCCGCATGGGTCGCACTGAAAGAGGGTATGCGGCTAAAGAAGATCCATGCCCTCGTTGCCGTTGAAAACAGTGTGTTTGCTGGGACCAATAGTGGCCTCTATCGGCTTAACGCTCAGTCTTGGGAATTGTTGTCAGTGGGTCCGATAGATAAGCACGGTGAAAAACCGGTGATTCACGCTTTGGCTGCTTCAGAACATCGCCTCTATGTTGCAGCAGGCGGCGAATTTAAACGGGGATTCGGCGCGCTATTCAGCTCCAAAAAAACAGACGATGATTGGTGGTCACTTTATCGCTCAACAGATCAGGGTGCGTCTTGGTATCCTATAGATCCATGGGAAAGACAGGAACGTGAGACGGATAGGCAGCGGAAGGATCGTCAATTTTCCAATACGCCTCTACCGGGGGCAGATGACCTTCCGACCGTCAAGATATTCACAATGGGTGCAGGGGTTATGGTGACGGATGCAAATGGCGAGTTTTTCTACTCCGAAAATACCGGGGAGACATGGACTCCCTTAAAGGGTGCGTCAGGTTCTGGGGTCGCTGCAGCGCTACTGATCGCCGATACAAATACTTTCTACAAAGGCGGAGCATCTGAAATTCTGCGCACAACCGATGGTGGTGAATCTTGGCATCCGTTTAACACGGGGTTCGTTAGCACGCCTGTTACGACTTTAATCGCTGCTAAGGGTAGACTCTATGCAAATGATCCAGCGAATGGGTTTGTCACTTCAACGGACGGTGGTGAGTCGTGGACAGAACTTTCAAGAGATATTGACCAAGGGGTCTTGATCGCTGCATTTGACGATAACGTGTATGTGAAGCAAGGAAACGCCATGAATTTACCTTCGCCGCTGCTGCGGCTCTCTACCGAAAATAATAGCTTGAAGTTTATCCCCGACATGCCCGGTTTTGAGGGCGGCAATTCAGGTAACACGGGACAGGTGGTGCTAGACGTGCCTAAAGAAATGATAATTAAGGCCTTGCAGGAAGCATTTCCAGATAAGTTTAATCAAAATATTGAGGATCTTGAACAGGCAACTGAGATGCTCAAGGGTATCGATCCTGACCTGTTATCTGACCGCCGGGTAATTGAAAAAATCGAGGGTAACCCCGATTATGTCAAACTAAGAAATGAGGCCTTGAATAAGGCTTTTCAGGAACAAGTTCCAGCTGGTATGTCGTCGTTTTTTGGGAGTTTTGCCGTTAGTGGCGAGACTTACTACGTCGAATACGGACAGAAACTTTTCAGATGGAAACCCGGCATGGCTGAATGGCACGACACTGGGTTGGTAGATGAAACTGAATTTGCTTTTCCTTTTGATTATTCTGCTGAGGCTTCTACATCTATGAATATCCTTGATTCCATAGGTTTCAAGATTGCGGTGTTAGATAGCACCGTCTATGTCGGCAAACGGGATGGACACCTTTCTCAATCGTTTGATAAGGGAGAAACTTGGAACGATGTTACTGCGGATCTTCCGTTTTCTTGGACAGCGTTCAACGCAATCGCCTTTGCAGGCTCAACGGTTTATGTAGCGACCGATAACGGTGTTGCCTACTCAAGTGACGGCACCGATTGGCACACAGCGACCAATGCTGAAGGTGAGACCCTTGTTATGGAGCGGTTTGCGGTAGAGGGAACAACGGTGTATGGTACAACTGGGCAATACGTGTATCAGTTGACAGCAGGTTCAAACACATGGAAACAGGTTACACCTGAAATCC
Source organism: Candidatus Poribacteria bacterium (assembly GCA_022827185.1). GTDB lineage: Bacteria > Poribacteria > WGA-4E > WGA-4E > WGA-3G > WGA-3G. The sequence goes on along the minus strand of JAJDTM010000009.1, from coordinate 23,488 downwards.
CGGATGCTGTGCTTTCGTTTGCTGTTGATGGCAACACTCTTTATGTTGGGACTTCCAGCAGCGGCGTGCTGCGTTTCACGCTTGATGAATAGAGAGAAGCATCGTTTAATTGACAATTATCAAAAAATTTTGCATCCTTTTTGCTCACAAGGTGTGTCACTAACAATAAGAGCGATTTTATGAACAACGACGAGAAAAGTTGCCGTTTCGCGCGTAAGGATTGGGTTACTGAAAAATTTTGCACCCTTTTTACCCACAAGACGCGTCTATATTAACAGAACCTGTTAGAAGCAACAGCGAAAAAAGTCGTTTAAGATAAGTTGAATGCATCTATACGACCCAGAATCTTGCAGCTGCCAATACTCAGCAGGATTCGCAAAATATAAGTTAGGAGACATACAATGGCGATTAAAGACTATGACACGGCAATTCGGCTGAAGCCGAGCAAAACAACCCTTATCTTTGCTCATGTTAAAAGTGCCAATGCGAAATTGGATGTGGGTGACAATATCGGTGCCATTGAAGATTATAATGCGGCGATTCGCCTGCAACCGAAAAATCCTGTTATTCTTACTGTTGCATACCTCAATCGCGGCGTTGCGAGGTTCAATATGGGTGATACGATAGGCGCGATTAGAGATTACAGCGTGGTTATCCGTCTGAAACCGCAAAATGCGATGCTTGCGAGTGCTTACGTCCATCGTGGGACAGCGAAATCTAAATTAGGGGACAATATCGGTGCGATCAAAGATTATGATGATACGATCCGTCTTGCCTTAGAGAATACTGATTTTGCTGCCTACGTCTATAGTCAGCGTGCCGCAGCTAAGCTGGAGATACGCGACAATAAAGGCGCGATTGAAGACAGCGGAACAGCGATTCACCTTGATCCTAACCTCACTGAAGCGTATGAGATCCGAGATGCCGCAAAGTCGAATCTTGATAAGCATGCGGAAGCCGTCTAAGACTACGATATTGCGATCAGTTACTGGACGAACCAGCATTGGCGGGGTTTGAAACCTCGCCAATGCCTAACACCTGCCTATATTATCAATCTTTCCGTTCTGCATCACGCGTTTAATGTCAACACGATTCACCTAAATTCGTTACAATTTATCGGAGGTTGGGAAGCGGAGTGTTTTTGCTGGGGTTTCCCCTTTCTAACTAATAGTAAACACACAAGTAGGTGCGCTTTGAAAGAATGCTGGGGATAATTTTCTTTTTTGAACGGTCTTTGAAAAATTGTTGTCTAACTTAATGAGACTATAATTCCCCACATAACTATAGCAAGTTGAACAATCAGCGACCTACCGTTGATCAACGCGCTATCAAAACGAACCTACCAACAGATGTTCATATCTGTTTATATTCGCTATCGTTTATAGGATATGAAATGTCAACTACCCAAGCCTAAAGGCTTGGGCTTGTGAATATCCGTAGCCACACGGGGACCCACAAGTTAAACGGTTTTCTAGAGTAAAATATCGCGTCCGTGGTGGTGGCACACCCCAAGACGGTATGGATGCTCCCCAAGTCTATATCCGCTCTCGGACGTGATCTCGAAGGGGCAACATATACCCCGTAAGGGAGAAGACAAACTTATGTTTGTGCCTGTAAAAACAAAAGATGGACAGCAACTGATGCCTCTGCACGCCGCACGTGCAAGAAAACTTATCAACCGTGGCGAAGCAACACCTTATTGGAATAACGGCATATATTGTATCCGTCTCAACAAAGAACCGTCTGATAGAGACACCCAAGAGATTGCTGTCGGTATTGACCCCGGTAGCAAAAAGGAAGGTTTTAGCGTCCAATCAGAAAGACATACCTACTTGAATGTGCAAGCCGATGCTCACAGCAAAGTCGGTAAGAAAGTTGAAAAGCGTCGCGAGTTGCGTAGAGGTAGGCGTTCTCGTAAATGTCCGAACCGAAAGCAGAGAACCAACCGTATGGCGAACAAGGCCCGTATCCCTGCTGGCACGCGTGCGAGATGGGATTGGAAACTTCGGATCCTTGATTGGTTGCGTCAAATGTTTCCAATCACCCATGTATGTGTAGAGGACATCAAAGCACGAACGATAGCACATGTGAAGAAGTGGAACACCTCTTTTAGCCCACTTGAAGTTGGCAAGCACTGGTTCTATACTGAAATAGAAAAACGGTGGAAACTGCTAACGCTTCAAGGGTGGGAAACCCAAGAGATTCGGGATAGGTTCGGTCTCAAGAAGTCTTCAAAGAAACTCGCTGAAACCTTTGAGGCACATTGCGTAGATGCTTGGTGTCTCGCTTACCATGTCGTTGGGGGTGAGGGTGTTGTAGATAACACAGACATCTTCTGTCTATCGCCTATCCCGATCCGCCGGCGTGAACTCCATAGGCAGAACCCACAGAAAGGTGGGAAAAGACCCCGCTATGGTGGCACGACTTGGTATGGATTGGTAAAGAACACCTTAGTGAGACACCTCAAGTATGGTCTAACGCGTATCAGTGGCTTTGGTAAACAAGGGATAGCGTTGTATTCTTTGGAAGGTCAACGCTTGTGTCAAAATGCGAAAGCCCGTGATTTTACGGTGCTCACGCGTCTTAATTTCAATTACAGGAGCGGGCATTCCTCCCAACGCTAAAGCATTGGGTTTCCTGCCCGAAGATTAGATGAAAAGGCAAAAATACACAAGTCGTGCTTTACTATTATCACTCAGTCTACATGTTATTTTGATGTTTGTTTTCTCAGTGTCTCTCATCAATCATTTTGATGCGGAGGACGAGAGCATCTCTGCGGAGATACTGGTGGCGCGTCCTGAAAATGAGGTCAGGCAGCGGGTTTTGACTCGGCGTGCGCGTCTGAGACCGCGGATGGCATACGCTGAGGCATCAGAGGTTTCGCCTGCTTCACCGACTTATGAAACACAAGTCAATGTGCCTAAAGCGTTGGTTCGCGCCGATATCATCCCCGCTGCCGTTACGGATACCGATATATCGGAAATAGATGAACTCAGTCCTGTCTCCAATATCAGTATTGGTGAAGATATGGCAGCCAAAATACTTAATGACGTAGACCCACGGCTTTTCGATGGCTATACCCAACATAAAATCGGAAACACAGAAAAAGCACTTAATGGTATAGAGACAGGACTTGGGCTTTTTGACATAGCAGTGATGCCGGGGCGGGGTTTAATTGCAGAGGTGTTTGTCCCTGGTACCCCTATCCACCGAATGCCCAATTTTGATGGTATGCTGCCTGTCTATACGTTTGTTGCATCACACTTAAATGTCCCTACACGAAACTACACCCAGGGTTTCCCGATGCCTGACATGCGGTTTGTCACTGAGAATTTTGCGATTCGTTTCCGTGCGGAATTGAAGATTGACACACCGGGACTGTACACTTTTTGGCTTAATTCAGACGATGGTTCACAGCTCTATATTAATGGAAAACTCGTCGTAGATAACGACGGGATTCATCCAGCAAGGGTTAGGCAGCTCACTATAAAACTTGGCACAGGCATTCATCCTGTTGAGATTCGCTATTTCCAAGGCCCTCGATATGCGATCGCGCTACAATGGCTTTATCGGCCACCAAATAGTCCGATAAAAATTGTGCCACCCGAAGTTATCTATCGACCCGACGAGTCACAGTCCGAGATGGATTGAAAAAACTACGGCGCGTCTCATAAATAGTTTGAGCGCATTGTTAGATGAAGATTTCCAATGGAAGAAACCCCCTAAATCCCCCTTATCAGGGGACTCGCAATGTGCTTTGGAAAAAAGATTTTCTTTCCAAATTTGAAAGGCATCCATCAAAGGTATGAGAAAAAGTATTGTTATTATATTCCTATTGCTAATTACATCAGGAATAGTGCCTGCTGAGACACCTGATGGCAGAATCGCTTTAGATTGTCCTGATGCGCCACGTGCTAAATTTCAATTCCACTTCACTCGTGAGCTTATCACACTTGCTGCCACGACAACGCCCTTCGACAGGGTCACAGACCTCTATATCCAGACCTATCATTATGACGCGGATATTTTTGATAAATTCGTTCAGTACTATGGTGAAACCTTGACAGTAGAAAACTGGCGAAGTCTACATGAAGATAGCGACGTGTTTCTCTATATTCTTGAGGCACCAAGCGAACAGAACGAGGCATCAAACAGTGTGGTTTTGGGGATCTTTGCGGTCGTAAAAAGTGATAGCGATGTCCATCTGTTGAACATCATCGGCGATATTCCAGGGCAACAGATAGGGCAGATCTTAGGAAATCTGAATCAACTTGGGATTGAGATCCCGGCATTAAAAAAGTCGCTGGGTGGGTTTACGTTTCAGGCATCCGAAGAAAAACGGGAACCGATGCCGCTGCCAACGCTGTTTCGCACCTCCCGTGATCAGCCAAATTTTTTTAGCATTGGGTTTGGAAAAAAAGGAGAATCGTCAAAGTTTGGTTTCAAGTTTTCTATGAGTCACAATGAAAACCTTCGAGGGGATTGGTATTACTATGGACATCCGATTGAGAAGATCCATATTCACTCGGATAGTAAAGGTAGTATCACCGAAATCCGTCAGGCACTTCAAGAGGGGGCTGCTGACATTCAGGAGGTGCTGAATAACCTTCCATTACCAAACACACCTAAATACAAGCAGAAACTTATTGTGCGTTCATGGGAACGTAGTGCTACAATTATCGTTGGGAACGTACCAGATCACAAAAATGAACCTTCTATGCTTTCAAAGCAGTTTCGGACTGAAGCGGGAAAGCCAGTCCACGAAATACTAATTGAAGGTCATCAAAACACGCATCCGGACACTGTTAGGAAGGCACTTGAAGAGGGGCCCGAAGAAATCAAAAAAGCGATTGCAGGACTACCAAAAACGATACCGGATTTAGAAGAGACACGTCTTCGGATTGAGGAGAAAGATTCTCGGCGTACTGCTATAATTACAGTGAGCGAAAAACCGAGGCCCGCGCGCTTTGATTTTGAGACGGGGGGACCCGTGATTACGTTTAATCGCGTCACTGGATGGGGGCTCGGCACCCGAGCTGAATCGGTGTTCCGCGCGGGTAAGGCGGGTGCTACGGGTTTGGGGCAGAATTGGTCGCGGGTGCAAAAGGCACGCACCACAGCTTTAGGACATAGCTGGCCGTCGGATCCGAACGGATCACGCTTTTTTGGCGAGATTGGCTATGGATTCGGGAACAAACAGGTCTATTACCGAGTCGGTGGCGATGCTGTTACGCGAAAACACGATTTGTGGAATTTTGGGTTAACCGCTCAGTTCCAACGGCGCACAGACACAATCAACCCAGATTTTTTCTCTCATCAGGACGACCCGGGTGAGACATTTTTGCGAATTTTGGGGGACCCTGATTATCGAAATTACTATTTGAGAACCGGGGTTGAAGTCGCGTTGCGATGGGAGCCGATGATCCCGAACCATCTTTTTAAATTGAGCCTGCTTGGTGAAACACATGAGAGTTTACGAAAAAGTACCGACTGGCACCTTTTCAATTGGCGTTCAAAGTCTAAGGCAAGGGAAAATCCAGAGATTACCGATGGTCAGATGCGAAGCGTTATGTTTAGATACGATTTTAATACTCGGAACGATTACCTCGGTTGGTACAATACCTTCCTCGTCGAGTATAGCAGTCCTACTATCGGATCCGAATTTGATTTTACACGGTATCAACTTCACCTACGGTATGCGCATCCGTTCGGTAGACATCGGGTACGGACCCGGGCAACCGGTAGTTTTTCAACCGCATCCCTGCCTTTTCAACGCCAATTTGCTATCGGTGGCCCGGGGCTATTGAATGGTTACCCACTCTACGCTTTTGCGGGTGATCAAGGATTTCTCTTCAATATTGAATATCTTTACCACTTACCGGCGTTAATGGATTGGACAAACGTATTAGAATTTTCTGATGTAGATCTTTTTTTAGTGTTTTTTCTGGATGCAGGACAGGCATGGAACGTGTCTAACGAGAAGTATATTTTTGAGCCTAAGAGCGATGCAGGCATCGGTTTGCAGCTTGGTGAAAAAGACGCTATCTTGCGATTTAACGTTTCAAAAGCCTTTGAAGCTGGTCAAGGCATTCGTTTCAATACAGTGTGGTTTTATAGTTTCTAACAGCAGTTAGGAGTTACGCAGCCCCCTCGCAGGCGGGGTTTCAAACCCCGCCTGCAGTGCGTGATAGGTAAGTTATCATGGAAAATGCGTAAGTCCTGAGCAGTTCGGGGTATAATGAGATGCGAAAACGTACAAACCGTGCCCTTCTACTATCACTCGGTCTGCATATTGTGTTGGTGTTAATGATTTCGCCGTTTTTTATCACGCATTTTGATCCAGAAAAAGAGCGTATATCTGCGGAGATACTGGCAGCGGATCCCGACAAACGGGTGAAACGGCGGATTTTACCGCCGCGCCTGCGTCCGATGCCGCGAGCGGCAAATTCGGAGGCATCATCCAATTCGGCTGCTTCGCCGACGCATTCGCCGCGCGTAAGTGTCCCTAAAGCACCGGTTCATGATGATGTTGTGCCTGATGTCGTCATGCACACCGACATGCCGCAAACAGATGAACCGAGTCCTGTATCTAATGCCAGTTTTGGTGAGGATCAGACAGTCGGCGGTCCGGTTGCTATTACAGGACAACGGGGAAGGGGCGGTAGCAGTGCTGGTGTTGGGTTCAACGGACCCGCGCGACAAGGTAGCGGCATTGGCACACAATTTTCGCAAGGGACGGGGGCATCAGAAGTCGGGCTCGAAGTGCCTATCGAAGTGCCGGATCACATGGAAGCCGGACTCGGTATTTTTACGACAGAGGTGTTGCCCGGACACGGATTCGTCGGAGAGGTCTATGTTCCCGGAAGTCCTATCACCAAGATGCCCAATTTTGATCATTTGGTCCCGATCTATACTTTTGTTACAGCAAACTTAAATGTTCCGACGCGAAACTATATGCAAGGCTTTCCGACCCCCGAAATGCAAACTGTTGTTGAGAATTTTGCGATCCGGTTCCGTGCGGAATTAGAGATTAAAATACCGGGTATATATACCTTTCACCTTTACTCAGATGATGGCTCACAACTCTACATTGATGACGCGCTTATCGTGAATAATGATGGGGTCCATCCAACAATAGGTAGATTGGGACGTAGGCGACTCACGACGGGTATGCACTCTGTTGAGATCCGTTATTTCCAAGGGCCTCGACACGCGATTGCGCTGCAATGGTTCTATCAGCCCCCAAATGGCCAGAGACAAATTGTGCCACCCACTGTTATCTATCATCCCGACAAACCGCGGATTCCAAATGCCCTAAAGAAACTACAGCAACGGCTGCGAAACATTGGAAAAAAAGAAGACTAAAAATCTCGGAGATCTTGAATGAAATATATCGCTGCGAATGCTTTAATGCTACTGCTGTTTCTGATATGCTATGCAGTCAATTCGCAATCGGACGATGGTACTGTCGCCTTTGATTGTCCGGATGTATCATCACCGCAATTTGAATTTGATTTGAATAGGGATGTCATCGCACTTGTCATGGAAGATCCGACCTCAGATATTGCTCCACTGTTTAAAAGCATGAACGATCTGTATCTTAGGAGTTATCGGAACCGGTCTGGCAATTTTAAGAAGATGATTCAATATTACAGTGAGACCCTTAAAGCACGTGGCTGGCGCGCATTAGGACGCATCTCGCAAACGAACCCTGAAAAAAACAGACTTCATCTCTATATTCTCCTCGAAAATGAAATCGTTAAAGGCGTTTTCGTTATTGTGAAAAGCAAAGGCAGGATTTACCTGATAAACATTGTCGGTGGGATTCCAAAAAAGCAGCTCGGTGAATTGTTGCTGAACCTCAATCAACTCGGCATCGAAATTCCAGAATTGATGTCGCTAAAACCTCGCGATTTGGAACCTGCGCCACCGCGTGCCCCTCCCACACCGGAACCCGCTGAACCAGATGCTGATCCGTCTATTACAGAGCAAAAGGAGACCGTAGAGCCGCCTGCACAAGAGACACCCGAACCGACAACGCGTTGGAATTGGAACTCCGATGGCAAACCGATCCATGAATTTCAGATTCAGTCTACCCCTACAACGCCTAAAGGGAGTGATCCGAAGAAAACTGAAGAGACACTGGCAACGGAAAAAACCAATATCCTGAAAGTTCTTGAAAATGGTTCTGGTGACATCGTATCGGTTATGCCTACTTTGGGAAGCGTGCTCCCCAATTCCAGGACAGTGAGGCTGCGTGTTGTAGAAGAAGGCGAGAAACGCGTCGCAATCATTAACGTAGTACCCACGCAAAAAATGTCAATCCTGAAATCTATGAAGATTTCGGGACCTAATGGAACAGAGATAAATGTATCCATAGACGACATTTTTTATCCACAAGACTCTGATGCTCAGATACCGCCTGAGGCAACACGGTTTTGGGCAAAGGATGTGCCTATTCATGAGATCCATATTCGAGGTAATCGGAAAGTGTCGGAGGCACGAATTCGGCAGACACTTGATAACGCGTCTCCAGACATTGATAAGGCACTCAAGACGCTATTTAGCGCAATGCCCTACTTTGAGGAAATTAGCCTACAGATTAATAAGGAAGAGGCAAGGTACATCGCTACGATCACTGTTGATGAGAAACCACTGTCTACAGCTGCTTACCTCGGTTTGAATCCGCCTTTAAACTTAGGATTTAACCGTGTTACCGGTTGGGAAATCGGTACAGGCTTTGAGTTCGGGAAGCGAAAAGAGGCGGGGCCACTTTGGATGTGGAGCGTCAGGAATTCACAGCGCGACCAACTCTCAAGATTGTTTGGAAGGGTCAGTTATGCCTTTGGTAATCCGCATCTCCATTACCGTTTGGGTGGAACAGCGAATTGGGGTAAGCCGTATACTTGGAACTTGGGGATCACAGCGCAAATGCACCGATTGACAGCTGCAATTGCGCCTGAACTTTCCCCGAATTACGACCATTGGGTTTCTCGGTTTTCCCGAATTTGCGGAGGATATGACCTTCCAAACTACTATCTGCGGGAAGGTGTTGAGGTCGCATTGCGCTGGAAACCGGTCATGCCGACCCATTCATTTAAATTGGCGATAGTTGCTGAGATGCACGATAATCTTCAAAAGAGCACAGATTGGTCAATCGTCAATTGGAGATCAAGTAGCCTGATGCGGGGGAACCCACCGATAAATCCTGGCAGCATGCGGAGCATTACTTTCCAATACGATTTTGATACGCGCGCAAATTCCCTCGGTTGGCACAATACGTTCTTCATGGAACATAGTAATTCAGCATTCGGATCCGATTTCGATTTTACGCGTTATCAATTGCACCTTCGATATGCTTATCCGCTCGGCAACCATCGTATTCGCACCCGACTGCTTCTCGGTTTTTCCAACACATTATTGCCGATACAACGTCAATTCGCGATTAGTGGTATGGGCGGATTAAGAGGGTACCCGCTGTTCGCCCCCGCGGACGGGTCAGAAAGAGACACTGTTGCCGAATGGGACAAACACTCCAAGTATGCTTTTGCAGGCGATGGCGGATTTTTGTTCAACATCGAATATCACTATCGCTTGGCAGCGTTAATTGATTGGAATATTTTTGAGAGTGCGTTTATAATTGTGTTCCTTGATGAAGGACAGATATGGAATGCGTCTGATACCAAGTATACCTTCGATCCGAGTGGGAATATAGGCATCGGGCTACAATTTGGTAAGAATGAGGTCATCTGGCGACTCAATGTCGCGAAAGCTTTAAATTTCAATGCGGATGCGAAAGAAAGATTTTTAACACTGCCCGGATATGTAATCACCAGCACGTGGTATCACATTTTTTAGGATTTTAACCGTGCGTACCTTACTTATTTTTTCTGTTTTCACCATGATGTTTTTCTTAACCGTGTTGCTGGCTGAGAAACAAGAGATCACCGCTCAGTCTACCGATGCATTCACCTTCGTCCGTTTGAAATACCGCGGGTATCGGAGTATATGGGATTTAGATTGGCCCGCCTCGGATCGAAACTTTACCTTCCAACTCCGCGAACATACAAATATCGAAGTTTCGCCAAAAGAGAAAATAGTTGACATCCGTTCTAAAGAACTCTTTGAGTATCCGTTTGCTTATATGCTGGAGGTGAGCCGATTGCGTCTCACATCTGAGGAAGCAGAGAACGTACGCGAGTATCTCCTACGTGGTGGGTTTATCATGGTGGACGATTTCCACGGTGGCAGGCAGTGGAAACAGTTTTATAAGCAGTTTAAAAAGATTTTTCCGAAGCGAGAACCGAAAGACATCCCTATTTCACATCCACTTTTTCACTGCTTCTATCAAATTGACGAGTTAAAGCAGATTCCCGGTGCTGGTGCAGCCAGGAGAGGGAGGACTTATGAAAAGCATGATGGGTTTCCGGCGCGATGTCTCGGTGTTTATGACGACTATGGACGCTTAATGATGATGATCAACTTCAATAACGACCTCGGCGATGGTTGGGAGCACGCCGCTGACGGTTTCTACCCGCGTGATGCCTCGGATATGGCATTCAAACTCGGAATTAATGCGGTCGTCTATGCGCTCACACATTAATAAATGAATAAATGCTTGCCCGAAGAAATCGGTAGGGGATTAAGGACATGCGAATCGTTCTGTTTTTAACTATTTTTCTTATAATGTCTGTCCCCGGTGTCCTTCTGGATGGAGAGGTAGATAGCGATCTGTTCACCTTCGTCCGTTTAAAATATGGCGGTCAATTCACACGACTCAGTAGTTGGCGTGTAGATTGGCCCGCCTCGGATCGGAATTTTATCTTCCAACTCCGCGAGCAGACAAACATTTCGGTCGCGCCCCGTGAAAAGATTATTGAAGTAGGTGCGTCGGAGTTATTCGAGTATCCTTTTGCTTATATGCTGGAGGTCGGTAGTCTCAGGTTGAGCACACGTGAGGCGGAAAATCTGCGCGAATATCTCTTACGTGGCGGATTTATCTTCATCGACGATTTTCATGGAGAACGTGAATGGAAATGGTTTTATAACGAATTCAAGAAAATCTTCCCGGATCGAGAACCGGAAGATATTCCCATTTCACATCCAATTTTCCACTGCTTCTTTGATATCGACGAACTGATTCAGGTCCCTGGACTCCGTTCGCTGTTTAGCGGTCGAACGTACGAACGGTTTGACGGCTATCCGGCATATTGTCGCGGGGTCTATGATGACTACGGACGGCTCATGATGATGATCAATTTCAATACGGATCTCGGAGATGCTTGGGAACATGCCGCTGAGTCCTTCTATCCGCGTAAGTATTCTAACATGGCACTGAAAATGGGGATCAATGCTGTCGTCTATACCCTTACGCATTAAGCCGTCAGCTATCAGCTGTCAGGAAGTTTGCAAGTGTATCTAAAGTTGCGAAATGTACTCAAGTTGCTGCCCCCTTTACGGACTTTAGCACACTTTATGGACTTTAAAGCTTTCTGATTTCTTGGCGGGTCGGGATTCCGTTAAACTTTTCACACCGAATCATAGTCTAAATCTAAAATTTTTAAGATGGATTATCATCTCCGTTCCATACCTGATGGAATGCTTAGAGGATGTAGATGCCACTACCGAGAAATATAGGGGGTAATAAAGAAGAATGCTCACACGTAAACAGAAGTTAGATTTTTATGAAAACGGCTATATCGTGGTTCCGGGTGTTGTGCCGAGGCTGATGGTAGAGGCTGCACGAAAGGCGATAAATCACTCCATCGGCTCAGTCGGAATGCATGAAGGTGACTTAGAAAAATTCCGGGCACAGTCATATTGCGACGAGATTCGCAATGCGCCCGAGCTCGTGGATCTCTTCGGCAAAACACCCGTCCAGCAAATTGCTGAGTCGTTGATGGGCGAGGGAAACGTCCAGATTCCGGGATCTGCCCAGATAGCCCTCCGGTTTCCGGGGCCGTTGGGGACAGATCCGAACGAACCGCGTGGGCATCTTGACGGGTTAGGAAGTGGGACGAATGGTATGGAAAAAGGTGTGTATCGGCGCGGATTTACTGCACTCGCTGTTGTGTATCTCGCGGATGTCCCGGAACCCTACAGCGGAAACTTCACTGTATGGCCCAGATCACATACGTTCTTCGCGGATTATTTCAAAAAGGAAGGCCACGAAATATTGGCAAACGGGATGCCGCGCCCCGAGTTACCTGAGGGACCCGAACAGATCGTTGGTAAAGCGGGGGATGTCGTACTGACGCACCATCAGATCGTTCACACTGCGGCACCGAATGCGGCTTCTGATATTCGTTATGCTGCGATTTTCCGGTTGCGACATGTCGATTGTGAGGAAAATGGTTATGATGCCTATACAGATATATGGAAGGAGTGGCCCGGTATTCAGGAGGCGGTTACACCAACAGAAACTTAAAAATTAAAAAAAACGACGGGCGGCACGCTGGGACCACCCGTCTATCTCGTATTATTTGCTGCTCTTAATTTCTCCCCAGATCGTGGTGAGTTTGCCAGCCGGTTCAACAGCAAACGGATCACTTTGTCCTTTGGCAAGGCGTTCTACCTCTTTCTCAGTCAGTGCCCTGTGAAACAGCAGGAATTCGTCGAGAAGTCCATTGAATGCCCAGGTAGGTCCGACCGCTGCATCGAACGCGGCTGCTTCCGATCCAATGCCGATAAATCCGAAACGTGCCTGTCCTGCACCAAAAACCTTGGCTGGTGCGCCTACCTTTGCATCTAATTTACCGTCAACGTATATTCGTTTCTCCTCGCCATCAAAGGTTGCCACAAGGTGATGCCATTTGTTATCCGCAACATCGGTCTTGCCAAACCAATCATGGCAGCACGGGCAACAGTTGTCAAAAGCGACGAAAGTTGTGCCGTTATTTCCACCGACATCATCACCAACAGCAAACCGGAAGAATTCGCTCCGATCCCAAGAAGCGATCATGCCTCTTACTTCCGTTTTAACCCAAGCGGCAAGGCTAATCTCCTCAATAGGATCTTTATACATGTGGTTCCGCACGGAAATGTATTGGGCGGCACTGCCTGGAAACTCTATACACTCTCCGACTTTGCCTTTTACAATTTCCAGATCACCGCCGTGTAGGAAACCGTGATTTTTGTTTCCAGATCCGTCTAAGACATCATCACCTTTCAGTGTATCTTTGTTGAAGCTGTAGTAGATGATAAGTTCATCATCACTGATGCCCTGCGCGTGGCTTGCGGCTACGATTCCTGTAAGCATTAGACTTAACACCAAAAACTTGAAAATAAAATTAGTTTTCATTACGCGTCTCCTTCTGTAATAGACACGTGCCTCAGCACACGTCTTTAAAGTGGTTAGTACCTCAAAATATAAGAAGTTGGTGTTGGGATATAGTGTACAAAACCTGATTGCAGCATGTAATCCAAATTGCCACTTAAACAGGTATCAACACTTGGATGTTTTAGCAAAAATCGAACCTTTTCCAAATAGATTTGACTAAATAAACGAAAGCAAAATAGGAATATCTTCTTTGGGATGCCCCGACATCACGGTTGCAATACCCCAAGTTGTTCCTAAAAGGGCATAAGTACCTGGAAATTGCTTTCAAATCCATGGGAGCTCCTTTGTAGTGTTTCTATCCTGCCAGAGACCAAAACGCTAAAAAGGGGTATCTCATGGGTTTAATTAGAATGTTGGTGTCGGAATGCAGTGCACAATCCGTGATTGCAATTTATACGAATTGTCATAAAATTGCAACAACTATTTTTGAAGGGCTATTTAGCTTTAAGAAAACTGCGCGAAGGGTTACGGCGCGTTTAGGAGTCATCTGTCAGGAATTTTTCCAGATAGAACACATCACAGAATCTGCCTTGAAGTTTCACATGTTTTTTGGCAGTGCCGATTTTTTCAAAACCGAGGTTGCCATAAAACCGGAGGGCCCGCGCGTTGTCTGCGATGACCTGAATAGCAATCTTTTTGAAATTTTTCGTGTGGGCAAACCTGAAAGAGGTCTCTGCGAGTAACCGTCCAATCTTCTGTCCGCGAAAGTTTGCGTGTATCCATGTACCGATTGTCGCTACATGCTGCATCGCATCTGTGTATTGTGCTAAGCCATCGGGTTCAATGACTTGGATACCGACGATTTCGTCTGCTACTTCAGCGACGAACAGGGCACTTCGATCGCAGAGTCCTGCGATGAAGGCGCGCTCCTCTTCTTCTGTGAATGGGTTGGTTAATGCGGTGTATTTCCCTTCCAAAATAACCGAGTTCATCACCGCTGCAACTGCTTTCGCGTCCTCTGGTATTGCTTTTCTAATGATAGGTTCCATACTATAATTTCTATAGGGGTTTAGGAATAACCACCCACGCCGAGTAGCATCCGTTCTTCCAGGTCTGCCGCTTTAAGAAAATCGTGAGTTAACCCATCTTCGGGTTGTGCGCCGCCGTGTGGTGATTTTCGCAGCCATGTGGGTGTATAACTTAAAATTAACATTCTCCGTTTGGCGTTTAGCGTCGGTAAACCGCGATGCCAGAGATTGCCGTGGATGAGTACACCACCCCCGGCTTTCACTTGTAGATGGACTTCACCTTCTACAGGTTCGTGTATCGTCGGCGATGCTTTGTCTAACCAGTCGTGAGAACCCGGGACAATGGCGACTGCGCCTGTGTCTTCATTCAAATCATCGAGGTAGATGAGACAGTCAATGCAGTGTGGTCGTGAAAACCATGGCGGAATTGGATTCGGAATCACGCGCATGTGTTGGTGCCACGGTGTCTGTTGTTCTCGACCCTCACCCGGATAAGTGATGCGTGCGCTCAAGCCGCGCAAGCGTACGAGTGGTCCCATCATTGCACGTGCGATCGATAGGGTCGGTTGAAATTTCAAGAGATCAAGAAATACTTCATCTTTATCCATGAGATGACGCGGAATAAAGCCCCACCCTGTTTTGCCAGCCATAGCACTGTCTCGTTTTTCTGATTCCCGTTCTTCCAAGCGATCAAGTGCATCTCGCAATTTTTGGAGTGCCTCGCCTTGGAAAAGCCCTTCTCGAACGAGATAGCCGGTCTCGGCAAACGTTTTCAACTCTTCAGGGGTAGCATGTACCGCCACTTCCCAGTGTTCTCCGGTCTCTCCGGACGGATCGAACCTGTTCATCATTTCATAGTGAAGTTTATGTCGTTCCATATTTCTCCCAAGCAGTTTTAGCAACTAAGGTTTCAATACTCGCGCTTCATCAAATTTATTGACTAAGTAGGCAACCCCGTCACCTTCAGCGATGCCTAAGACGATCTTGGCTTTTCCGTCAGGTGCGAAAAGTGATAGGACGCCGCCGCCTTCATTAACCATGAGAGAAGCACCGGTTTTCTCCTTTGAGCCCTGAGTTGTCACAACGCCATTCCCCTCGGCAACCAAAATAGAAGCGGCACCTCTCCCATTTGGACCATAAGTTATCACACGTCCACCCCCTCTGTCCCAAGAGATATGAACTCGAGGATTCACACCATCACTCATTACCCTTATATCCTTACGCACGATTAACTCTCCGACGGTCAGTTTATCAATTGTTTCATGTCCAAATTGTGCTGCGGTATCACTGTTCATGTTACCAAACATAAAACCAGCAAGGGTCAGCAATCCACCTAAAAACATGTATTTCAACTTTTCACGCAATCTAAACTTCATCGAAATCTCCTTTATTCGGTTATGCGATGGGTGGCTTATCGTGCATCAGGAAGAATGTGCTGAGAGTTGCCGCCAACATATCTTGAGTTGTGATATTTTTAAATAGTAGGCATTACATTCCCACCACACACTGGAATGTAAGCACCTGTAACATAACTTGCCAGATCAGATGCGAGAAAAAGCACTACGTTGGCGATTTCTTGGGCAGTACCACGACGCTGCATCGGCACTTTGCTCCAATAATGCTCATCTGATGGGCTGTCTGCGCTCTTTTCGCTGATCGTCCACCCCGGTGCGACTTGGTTGACAGTAATACCGTGCGCGCCTACCTCTTTCGCAAGTACCCGCAAGACTCCGTCCATACCCCGTTTTCCTGATGTGTATGCACTTTGTCCGACGAAGTTTTGCATTGAGCATTCCGTATTGATACTGATGACCCGTCCCCATTCGGCTTCAATCATCGCGGGGACGAAGGCTTGCGCCATATATACATTATGCAAGACGCAAGATTGGAACTGGCTTTCGTAGTCTTCGGGGGACTGTTCTAAAACGGAGGTCCAATTGTACTGGATGACAGCGTTGTTAACGATGACGTCTGCTGCACCGAGTGTATTCACGACAGCATCACGCATAGCATTTATCGAATCTTGGTTCGTGACATCCGCCTGCACAACGGTTACTTGGCCCCCTTTGGCAGTGATTTCAGTTTGCAGACTGTGTGCGCTCTCTGCGTCGCGGTAGTAACAGATAGCGATATCCGCGCCTGCTTCTGCGAGGGTCCTAACCATAACGCGTCCGAGGGCGCCGGAGCCGCCTGTAATTACCGCCACTTTATTACTAAGATCAATTGGAATCATATTTCCCCCTATCTGCTATCACTGTAAAAAATGAGTAGGAATACGAGACATCGGATAGTTCGCGTCCTCGTCGCGATTGGCAATAATCTCGGGAATTTCGCGATCCCAATAGTCGGGTATTGTATTCGGACGACTGTGCCATGCGAGGATTAGGGTGCGTCGAATACCGGTAAGGTTTTTGTGGGCGGAGTGTAAAATACGGGCATCTGCCATTACCAACGAGCCTGCTTTTGCACAGACATCGACTTGATCCGGATGATCACTGAACATAATCGGATGGTCATCATCAATGAACCGGGCGCCTTGTTCATGTGCTGGCACCAATATGTCGTGTAAGTCGATGCGCTTACGGTGTGTGCCCGGAATAACCTTTAAACAGCCGTTTTCCCGGTTTGTATCGGTGAGATAATAATTAAGGAAAATCGTTTGGGGCCACGGTGCACAGCTGAGCGGATCGTTCCAGCGCATCCAATCTTGATGCCAATAGAGTGGGGGGCCGCCGGATTCCTTCGTGAGAATAATGATCCCGCCAGATGAGACAAAATCTCCGAATCCGATCTGTTCTAATGCATCGCGTGCTGGTTGCCATTCCAACAATTTTTGAATGTGAGGGTTATCATCACCGCGGACGTTGACATGCTGTCCTTGGTAGACGACATCGTCGGGTTCTACATGTCCTGCGATCAGCCGTTCTGACTCGTCGTGGAGTTCTTGTAAGAACTCTTCGGTTAGCACATCGTCAACAACGCAGAAACCCTCTTCAATCATCTGTTCCCGTTTTTCTAACGCAACTTCAGGTGTCATTGCTTGCTCCTTTGCTTGTAAATATCGTCATGAAACTAATTCGGGTGGATTGCAGCTTGAAAGCCTATAATATTCTATAGGAATTCGCGTGAGAAAACAACAATTTTTTCCCAACTCCGAGTTGCTTCACGTTTATAGTAACAATAAATCTTGATTCGCATACCGCCTTATGGTATACTTTGAAAAAGATAGGAGGCGAGGCAGATGATTTCTCGACAGGATATTCAGGCGACTTGTGATGACATCGTCCGTGAATTCGCGCCATTGCAGGTTATTCTCTTCGGGTCTTATGCGTATGGTACGCCAACCGAAGATTCGGATGTAGATTTGCTGGTCGTCATGGACATTCCTGAATCAGAGACGCGACACCAAGCCGTGGAGATTCGGCAGCGCATTCCGCGCCGTTTCCCAATGGATGTGCTCGTGCGATCGCCAGAAGAGATTACTTATCGCGTTTCCTATAATGACTGGTTTCTCCGAGAAATTACGGAAAAAGGAGAAGTGCTTTATGGAGCTGATAGTATTTTCAAGAAAACCGTGGAAACGGAGAGAGGCTCTATGAATCCATTAACTCTTGAATGGATACAAAAGGCAGAGGCCGATTACGATGCGATAGCATTGCATCAGCAAGTGGCATCACCGAATTTCGATTTCATCTGTTTTCATGCTCAACAGTGTATAGAAAAATATCTAAAAGCATGGCTCCAAGAGACTAATACTCGATTTGCCAAGACGCATGATTTGAAAGAATTGTTAGATTTAATTTTACCTGTTATTCCCGATTGGCACATTTGGCAGTCTGATTTTTCGACAGTTTCCCAACATGCGGTAGACTTTCGATATCCTGGTAAATCAGCAACCACCGAGGACGCACACCACGCAATAGACGTATGTAAACGGGTTCGTCAAGCGGTACGATCGGCACTGAAACTTCCTGAAAACGGGTCAGAAAGGTAGGTTAGTAGATGGAAACTATAGGAAAAACAGTCAATATTCCTGTGCTTGAGATTTCCGATCAGGAACGCGCTGAAGGTAAACCGACACCAGAGAGTATCGATGCGGGTGCGCGTCTGCTACGCGAAGCGGGGTTGGTTGTCATTGAAAGTGTCCTCCCACGCGACTGGATAGCGGATCTCAACGTTGCTATGGAAAACGTCCTTCAGAACGAAGAGGAGAGACAGAACGGCGAAAATCCGATGCTAAAAATGCCGTTCATGGATCCACGCGTGATTGACAACCCGTTCGCGATGCCGATTCTAAAAGCAGCTATGGGCGAAAAAATCTTCGCGTATCTGCCTTATGGATGTAACAGCACTCGCCCTGGAAATGAAACGCAATGGATCCACCGAGATTCGGGACAACTTTTCCCCGAACTACCGTTCGCGCTTCCGGTCACTACGATTGTCGTTAACGTTCCACTCGTCGATTTCACAGTCGAAAACGGTGCCACTGAGGTATGGCCCGGTTCGCATCTCATCGTTGATGACGAAGCGGTACGTAATACTCCCTACAACGTCTGTGAGGAAGAACGCGCGGCAAATTATCCGTCATTTCAGTTAGAGATGCCTGCGGGTTCTGTTGTTGTCCGCGATATGCGGTGCTGGCACCGAGCGATGCCGAATCGGACAGAATCTACTGTTAGACACATGCTCGCCCTTGTCTATTTTCGACGGCTTCATCATGCGCCTGATGCACCGGGAATCTTCGGCGCACGGATTCCAGAAGAGATATGGAACACTATGTCTGAAGAAGCACAAGAGGTATATCGGTTCCAGACACACGATTAAGCACTATAGCGAGGAAAATATGGAACGCACCCTGCTAATTCATCCAGATATGCCCGAACTTGATAGGGAACACGGTTTCTCGAATATCAATGGTCCGTCACTCGTGCGTGTACCAGAGTGGGTTGAGAACCCGTTGGGGAAATATTATCTCTATTTCGCACACCACCGTGGTGCTTATATCCGCTTGGCGTATGCGGATACAATTGAAGGGCCTTATACTGTCCATCGCCCGGGTGTCCTGCATCGTGACAATACTGTGTTTCGAGAGGGCGACCACATCGCTTCCCCGGATGTACATATCGACGAGGAGAACCGCCGCTTTTTTATGTATTTTCATGGGAGTTATCAGGGACAGTCAACCTGTTGGGCGACTTCTACTGATGGGGTGAACTATACTGCTTCGGATACACGAGATAAGCGGATGGGCGCCTATTATCGCGTTTTCTGGTGGAAGGGTTACCCTTACGCAACGTACCACGGCTGGATAAGTCGTGGAGAAACCCCGGAATGGACGACAGCGTTCGTTCCGCGAGACACACCGCTCTTTCACCGTAAATCTGCGAAAGACAACACCGGTTTCCCGCGCCATACCGCGAACCTCCTTGAAGGCGATACCCTGATTGTCTATTATTCGCTCTATGGGGATAGCCCGGAACGTATCCGAAAAAGCACTGTTCAGTTGACAGACGATTGGAATGATTGGCATCCGTCTGAACCGATAGAGGTTATTGCGCCGAAATACGATTTTGAGGGAGTGGACCTGCCGATTAAGCCGTCAACAGGTGGGTTAGATCGGGAGCGGGTGCATGAACTTCGCGATCCGGCTATCTATTGTGAGGATGGGGAAAAGTGGTTGCTCTATTCTGTCGCCGGTGAACAAGGGATTGCGATTACGCATATATCATAGGGACAGGTCACAGATTTATTAACGTTTCTCGATGAGTCTGCCGACAAAGAAGATTAAAACGCCGAGCGTTAGGAACCCCATCTCTACACCCATCGCTTTGGATTCACTGTAATCGAACGGGTTGACACAGCCGAGGTAGAGTGCTGCACCTAAACAGGCTATGCCCATCAGTTCTAAAGTTTTTCCGATATAATACACAGTTTCTCCAATGCTATTTGAGGATAGGGCATGGTTCGAGGGTGCCACGCCCTATATTGATGGATTAGTAGAGGCTTTTGATGCGTCCCCACTGGATTAATTTTTGCTGTTTAGTGGGTTCAATTCTCGCTGTAAAAACGAGGTCGGGAATATATTCGTGTTCCTCAGTGTAACCATCCGGAGCCCAAGCAATTTTACGTCGCAGTTGCCCGTTATCCACATCGTTATAAGCAATTGCGAATCCGACCGCATTCCTTTTTCTCGCGATGTTGTCTAACCGGAAACTGAGTTCACAGGTCTGTCCATCGTTCCCCCATTCAACGCGCGTGAGTGGAGATTTTAGCACCCCTGTCCCGTTCTGGATCGGGATTTCAAAGCGATACAGATCATCTTTTTCTCCAGAATGGTGTGGATCTAAGTAGATGATAAGATGGTCTTGTCGAAGCAGTTTCTTTTGACGCGTTTCAATTTGATCATCAATGAGTTTAATCGCTACATAAAGAAACCCATTTCTCCAGACGGCTGCAAATGAGCCTGTAAAATCAGAGGATTCGGGCAGCCGTTCCCCGGTAGTTAAATCTTGTTCTATTTTTCCGGGGATCGCTTTCTCCCAGACGGGGTCATCAAGATAACCGTCTACGATGGGTGCGACGGGTACGAGTTCCGCATTGTATTGAAAATTTTGAAGATTTCCACCCATAACATGCCCTAATGCATAAGGCGTTATCATGAGTAAGAAGCTAATTATTACAATTATCTGTTTGTTAAGGCTCATGAATTCCTCCTTTTCCTATCTGTTTTGCGAGAAGATTTCAATAGTTACCTTAGATTTATGCCTGTATCGCTGGCGTGTGTGCGAACAAATATTGCGATATGAATCGAAAGTTTTGTCGCATTTATTGGTAATTTCTTCATTAATTATAGTATACCTTAAAAGGGATTATTTTATCCAATTAAAATTACAATATTGAGTATCATACTTACGAATGTGTCTTTTTTTGAAAAATCAGTTGAAATTTGGAAAAAAATTTGTTATACTTTTAAACAGGTTTTGAAATCGCATTTTTGTCTAAGCTTCAAATTTTAATAGAGAGGCTATTGGTTGTGAATAAAAGTACAAGAAGCATGGTGATATGGTGGGTAGTTATTGCGGGTATCGTTGTGCTCGGTATCTATCAACTATTCAACCGCAGAGATCCAGTTTACCAATTGGCAACCTCTGACTTTCATCAATATATAAAGAACGAAGAAGAAATCGTATTTGATGGGTACCTAACGTTGGATGAAGAGTGGATTGAAGGACGATTTCGCAAGGATATTCTTGGTAAAATCGAGGCACAAATTCTGTCGAATGTGGCACCTGAAGAACGCGACGCGCATCTTCCACCGAGATGGGAAGGTGAATTTAGAGCAAGTCGAGACCCTATTGATGACTATGATATCCAAGCGAAGCTTGATGAGTTCGGTATAGATTATAATGTTGAGCCTCCCTCTAAATTTCCGCAAGGTTTGCTTATCTTTGGAACGACGATCGTCCCGCTTCTTATCTTCTTAGGTTTAATGATTTTCCTGTCCCGTCAGATGCAAGGGAGCGGAAACCGCGCCCTCTCTTTTGGCAAAAGCCGCGCCCGCTTGCATTCTGAGACGCAAACGAAAGTGACTTTTGAAGATGTCGCGGGTGTTGATGAGGCAAAAGAGGCACTTGAGGAAGTTATCCAATTTCTGAAGACCCCGAAAAAATTTGAACGACTTGGCGGTAGAGTGCCGAAGGGTGTTTTACTGATGGGCCCCCCGGGTACCGGTAAGACGATGCTTGCGAAAGCCGTTGCGGGTGAAGCCGATGTGCCTTTCTATAGTATCAGTGGCTCCGACTTCGTCGAAATGTTTGTCGGTGTAGGTGCCTCACGTGTGCGGGATCTGTTTGAACTCGGCAAGAAGAATGCCCCTTGTATTATCTTTATTGATGAATTGGATGCTGTCGGTAGGCATCGTGGGGCAGGGATCGGTGGCGGGCATGATGAACGTGAGCAGACCTTAAATGCCCTCCTTGTTGAGATGCAAGGGTTTGAAGATGTAGCGGGTGTGATACTGATTGCGGCTACAAACCGTCCCGATGTTTTGGATCCTGCGCTGCTGCGCCCCGGTAGATTTGATCGGCAGATCGTCGTTGATCTTCCCGATGTTCGCGGTAGAGAGGCGATTCTTAAGGTACATACCAAAAACCCATACAAACTTGCTGAAGATGTCAATTTGGAAATCTTGGCGAAGGCGACACCGGGTTTCTCGGGTGCAGACCTCGAAAATATGACAAACGAAGCCGCGCTCCTTGCTGCAAGATGCGACAAACCAGAGATTGACATGATGTGCTTTGACGAAGCCAAGGACCGTGTACTTATGGGACCGGAGCGTCGAAGCCTTGTCATTAGTGACGAGGAACGGCGCATCACTGCCTACCACGAAGCCGGGCACGCGCTAATGTTACACTTCGTCCCCGAGAGTGACCCAAACTATAAGTGTACCATTGTTCCACGCGGTAGGGCTCTTGGCGTAACAGCAAAACTCCCTCTTGAAGAACGTCATAATATGAGCAAAAAGCGGTTACTTGCGCATATCATTTTCGCACTTGGTGGTAGAGTCGCTGAGGAAATTATTTTTGGTGAACAGACGACTGGGGCACAAAACGATTTTGAGCAAGCGACAAGCCTTGCACGCCGAATGGTAACACAATGGGGAATGAGCCACATGGGCCCCCTTACCTACGGTAGACGGGACGAACAGGTCTTCCTCGGTAAGGAGTTAAGCGTCCATCAGGATTACAGCGAGAAAACTGCTATTGAAATCGATAAGGCCGTCCATGATATCGTCACTGAGTGCTACAAAAAGGCGCGGGATATTTTGGAAACGAATCTTGAGGGCTTAAAGTTATTGGCAGACGCTTTATTAGAACGGGAAACGCTTGTTACCGAAGAGATTGATGAGATCCTCGGACCCCGACCCCAACTGCCTTCCAAATCAATTGTATAATTGTGTCAATGACCCAAAGCTAAAGGATTGGGCTTGTGGTAGATGGTAGCCAGCCTGTAACTATCACGAGGGCAACTCATTGACTACCGTAATATATCGCAGTGTCGCAGCATGGCAGCTGCAACGTTTGTCTTAAAACGGTATGCCGAACGGGTAGTAGGTATATCTAAGGATGCTCCCCAAGTCTGACGTAAAAGCGGACACTGTGATCGGGATGGGGCAACACAT
>JAJDTM010000023.1 GCA_022827185.1 Candidatus Poribacteria bacterium | reverse complement strand
TTCTATAGATATATTGCTCCGCTGGAGCAAAGAGACTTCTCGGAGGTCGGGGTTCTCCTCACGCCAGAGGCGTGATATATCTATAGGGGTAGATGTCAACGATAAAGGCACTCCAGCGGAGTGCTATGTCTTAGATCGTTCCGATATGGGAACGCTGCCAGAATATTTACACACCCCTAACTGCTATCTTCTGGTTAAAAGTAGAAAATGTGGTATAATATCTCAAGGTAAAAAAAAGATTTTTAATCTTAATCAACCTTTTCAGAGGTGAGGAGACTAAAAATAAAATGTGTGTTGAACGTTTAACGATAGCAGAAATGGAGCGGAAATATCCAAATGAGTGGTTGTTTATTATAAAACCTGAAATCAGTGAGAATACTGAACTCCTGGGCGGTATAGTTTCTGTTCACAGCAGAGTCCGTGATGACATCTACGATGCATTAGACGGATTTATAGGAGGCGCAGCTATACACTATACTGGCAAAATGCCTGAAGGTAAATTGTTCTTACTTTGATGGAGGTTTCCAATGATTACGGAAAGAATGACTGTGGAGGAGATGTCGAAAAAATACCCAAACGAATGGCTGTTTATTATTGAACCTAAAACTCGTGAGAATACCACTCACCTCGTCTCTGGAATTGTTCAAGTTCATAGCAAATCGCGTGATGATGTATTCGAGGCATCAAGGAAATTCAAAGCGGACGCAGCGATAAGGTGGACGGGTGATGACACACCTCAGGAAGGAAGATCTAAAACGCCTTTGTATAGACCAAGAAATCT
Organism: Candidatus Poribacteria bacterium; assembly: GCA_022827185.1. Lineage (GTDB taxonomy): Bacteria > Poribacteria > WGA-4E > WGA-4E > WGA-3G > WGA-3G. The sequence goes on along the minus strand of JAJDTM010000023.1, from coordinate 16,287 downwards.
AAATTAACGGACAAATAACCCTTATTGTTTTTGTGCCATCTGATATTGTTTTGGTGCCCGGAAGCAGAACGGGAAGCCTTAATGAGACTCGTTCAAGCGCATACGGATGATGTGGAGGTAAAGAATATGATAAAAACAACAGCAGAAGTGCTTTTTGAAGAAGGCTTTGAGCAAGGCTTTGCAGTAGGGTTTGAGGAAGGCAGAATAATAGGCAAAACAAAAGTTATTCAGCAAGACCTTACAAAAAATATCGCAAAAATTGTTGAACAGGGCATTGCAATAGGTATTGAGCAAGACATTGCAGAAGACATTGGAAAAGTTATTGAGCAAGCCAAAGCAACAATTATTCAGAGGGGCATTGCAGAAGATATTGAAAAAGTTATTGAGCAAGCCAAAGCAATAGGTGTTGAGCAAGACATTGCAAAAGACACCGATAAAACTATTGAACAGGGCATTGTAATGGGTATTGAGCAGGGCATTGCAAAAGTTATTGAACAAGCCAAAGTCGAGATATATCGTGCTTGGCACGCAGCTTGGGAAAAACGAAGACAGGCAGCAGCAGAAAAAGGACTCCCCTTTAACGACCCGCCGCCACCAAATCTTAATAATAGCAACTCTCAAGAATAGAACGTACGAAAGATTTGCGATCCCCCCGGTTTCAACCGGAGCCTTCTCTATTATCAACCCAAAAGCGACCCTTCTCAAGAGGTTCACCTCAATGACTACGAGAATATAACCGAGGCGAGAGAACGCATCAAGCATTTCATCGAACAGGTATAGAACCAGAAACGCCCGCATTCGGCGTTAGGAAACCATTTGACCCCTGTCGAATTTGAGGAAAAAACTTGTCTGAGCTTTGCTGATTTGTGGCCTAAATAAACGGTGGCACTTCAGATGATAGTATAGAAAACCTACAACTCTTATGTCTCTCTTGCAACTCTATAAAATATACAGGAACTCATACAGAATTAATACAAAAACTGAGAGAAAGAAAAATTATTCCAAACAATTAAATTATGAAATCTTACTTAGACAATTACTATCAAAAAATAGATCACTTTATCATAAAACAGCGTCCAATTAAAAAAGGATTATATTTTTCAGATAATCCTCACTATCAATTCATTTTATCTGCCTTTATTAACAACTATCCATTCATAAAAAATAGAAAGAGATGGTTAATAATTGTAGACAAAGAGTCAATAGCTGATTTGTATATTGATCGCCAACTTCCTTTTATATTGACGTTGCAGACAAAAGGGAGAAAATATCAAATTGGGGACACCATACAATTTAACGAAGAAACCAGAACTTTTCACAGCATACGACTTGAAAAAATTAAAACACTATTATCTAATGAGAATGCATTTATGGGTTATATTTCAGGATCAAATTTTGGTATTGATATAGATGCTCTCTATTTTGATTTTACTTATAGCGATGCCTTGAAAAACATACAAAATTTCTTTTCGGGAATTACAGAAAAAGTCCAAAGTTCTGTATTTAAAACTGATTATGAAGTATGCGAAATTTACGCTGAATACAGCAAATTACAAAAAAAGGAAAATAGAACCAAACACGAGACTCATATACTATCCAATTTAAGAGGCAGATTAGACAAACTACGAGGCTGGTTTCCTTTTCAGCGAATACTCGGTAAGGATTTTGACAACCTATACAATGATATAATGAGATTTCCATTTGAAAATTCTTATCTACCTTATTTGCCAATTCTAAACGTTTTTGACAATAAAAGAATTAACGAGATAATTTCCGATTGGAAACAGACTGAAATTATGCCACATAAACAACTTGAAATAGGTTTAGAGCGTTATCAAAATCAAGACCTCGTTAGTTCTATGCACGTTCTTGCTCCATATATAGAGGGTATTGTTAGGCATACATTAAATAGCAAGACAAAATATATAAGCCAATCAAAAATTAGCGAAAAAATAAGCAAGGACTTAAAAAAGAAACTACACACCACTGATAATGATAACCTTTACATAAGGGGATTTAAAGCCTATCTTGAGAATACATGGTTTTCTTCTTTTTCTAATAATGAAACGCTCAGCACTATAAGTAGAAATATTGTATCTCATGGTATTAGTCAATATGAGGAATACACAATGGAAAAAGCACTTCAACTCATTTTTACTATTGATCAACTATACTATATTTACTGGTGTGACGAAAAACCTCATGATTTTTTTTACACATGCGAGTGTGGACACAGATACCTCGCTCCAAGTTCACATTTAGAAAAAGACACAGATGACTCCATAAATTGCCCAAAATGTGGGAAACAAAAATAATCTCAAAATGACCCGTAAAGAAATTATTTTTAAGTTCCAAACTCCTTATGATCTGACAATTAATTGTGAAAACTGTTTTAACTAATCCGGAAACTACTAATAGCGAATTATTTTACTGTGTACATCAAGTTAGAATGAGGTAGATTATGAGTTATGGGGCAGTTACAAAGGGACTTGACCCGAATGTGGAGATGAAACCGTCGGGCGTGGAGTGGATTGGAGAGATACCAGCACATTGGGAAGTTAAAAGGCTTAAACACGTTGCGAAGATACTACCAAGTAATGTTGACAAACACATCTATCCAGATGAGATCCAGGTCAGATTATGCAATTATACAGATGTTTATTACAACGATTATATTACAGTTGATACCGTTTTGAAAAAGGGCAGTTGTAAGGAAAGTGAATTTGCAAAATTTGCTTTGAGGAAAGGCGATGTTATAATTACCAAAGATTCTGAGACCCCAGATGATATTGGTGTTCCAACTTACGTCAAAGACGATTTGGACAACGTTGTGTGTGGCTATCATTTAACAATGATTAGACCACTTGCTTGTCATGGAGAGTTCGTTTTTAGGTTTATTCAGTCCGATAGGACGAGAAGATATTTTGAGGTGAATTCAAATGGAATTACCAGATATGGGCTGGGGAAATCATCAATTGAAAATCTACTCTTACCCATACCTACTGATTCCGAACAGCAACAAATTGCTGATTTCCTGAATAATAAGACACAACAGATTGACGAACTGATAGCAACAGAGCAGCGAAAAATTGAACTCCTCAAAGAATACCGTCAATCTCTCATCTCTGAAGCGGTAACCGGCAAGATAGATGTCCGAAGCGAGGTTTAGTCCCTATTTTTTCATTTTCCGAGTCGGCGTGCGATAAATCTGTCGTTGATTTTTCGGTATTTCTATGCTATACTTTACAAAACGCTTTTTCAACACTTGGAAACTATAGACATCTATGTCCGAAACACAAGATACGCAGATAGAACACTTCCCCGACCGGAGCCTCAGACGCTTGCTGCAAGACAAGGAATATGTGCGCGGGTTAGTCCAAATTATCGCACCCGACATCGAGGTATTTCTCGACTTCAGCCGGATTACATACAAGAAAAGGAGTTTTATCTCTAAAGCACTGCAAGAACGCGAGTCAGATGTGCTACTGAGTGTCCCGTTTCAAGAAGACACAGATGCCACAGATACCGATGCGCTGTTCATCTATATCCTCATTGAACACCAATCCACAGTGGATAAGACGATGGGGTTTCGGTTGTTATCTTACATGGTGCAAATCTGGGAGTCGCAACGGCGGGAATGGGAAACAGAGAAACTTCCTGAAAATGAAAGACGTTTACAGCCGATCCTACCGATTCTGTTTTATACAGGTGATCGTCCGTGGACCGTGCCGGTGTCCCCAACAGCGATCATGGATGTTCCTGAAATCTTGGAGCGTTTCGTCCCAAGCTTCGACACGCTGTTTTTAGGGGTCAAGGAAACCGAAGCAGAGGCGTTGACACAATCCGGACATCCGTTGGGCTGGTTGCTACGTGTGCTTCAAAAGGAGCATTCGGACGAGACAGAGATAAGCGAAGCCTTAGCAGATGCTATGTCGCATATAGCATCAGCAGATGAAGATTTCGCCCCACAAGTTGCAGAGGCACTCCGGTATTTTGTGCAGTTGATATTCCACCGGCGTTCCCTTGAGGAACGCGATGCGTTAGTAGATATTATTAGACAACACATTCAAGAATCCAAGGAGTTAGAAACAATGGCACAGACAACAGCTGAATTTCTCAGAGAAGAAGGCAGAGAAGAAGGCAAAGCTGAAGGTAAAGCAGAAGGCAGAGAAGAAGGCAGAGAAGAAGGCAGAGCTGAAGGTAAACAAGACGCAGTCCTCAAACTCCTCCAGCTCCAATTTCAGGACGTGCCTGAAACGCTTTCACGTGAAATCCGCAACATCCACAACCTAACACACCTCGACACACTCTTAGAACAAGCCATAACCGCACAAAGCTTAGACGAAATAGATACACAATCCGCCTTGAAGAATTGATAAAGGAGTTGGAGACGATGGCGCAGACAACAGCCGAATTTCTCAGAGAACAAGGCAAAGTGGAAGGTAAACAGGACGTAGTCCTCAAGCTCCTGCAGCTCCGATTTCAGGACGTGCCAGAAGTGCTTTCACGTGAAATCCGCAATATCCACAACCTAAGACGCCTCGACACACTCTTAGAACAAGCCATGACCGCGCAAAGCTTAGACGAAATAGATACGCATTCCGACTTGAAGTCAAACTGAAACCATATACCGATGATGCAGCAACACCCCTCATCCATTTAACGAGATTCAGACCATGCCGACGTATACAGAAACAGATTTTGAAGATCACATCGAACAACACCTGAATCAGTCGGACTACCGGTCATTACAATCTTCCCATTACGATAAATCCCGCTGCCTGATATCCAGTGAGACACTGCGGTTTATTCAGATGACGCAACTGCAAGCGTATCAGAAACTGGAACGCCAGTACGGCACGGAGACACCCCATAAACTCCTCGATCGTGTGAGTAGAGAGATTAAAAATCGTGGCGTGTTGGACGTGCTTCGGAAAGGGGTTAGGGATAGAGGGTGTCATTTTAAACTGACCTACTTCCTTCCATCAAGTGGCATGAACCCCGACCATCAGAAACTTTATGCGCAGAACCGATTTTCTCTGATTCGACAACTGCATTACTCAGAGAAAAATGAGAACTCGCTCGATATGGTGTTGTTCCTCAACGGGTTACCGTTGGTGACAATGGAACTGAAGAACAGTCTTACCGGTCAGATGGTGAGGGATGCGGAAAAGCAGTACCGGACGGATCGGGATCCAAGGGAACCGTTGTTCCAATTCAAACGGTGTCTGGTGCACTTTGCCGTGGGCAACGAAAAGGTTTCGATGACAACGCACTTGCAGGGTGACAAGACACGGTTCTTCCCCTTTAACAAAGATATTGAAAACCCGGTGAATCCAGAAGGGCACAAGACCGCCTACCTGTGGGAGGACATCCTGCAACCCAATCACCTGATGGCGCTAATCAACAACTTTGTTCATGAGCAGGAGGTAATAGAAAAGGTCTACGATCCGAAACTTAAAATGGTGAAAGATGTGAAGCACAGCGTGCTTATTTTTCCACGATACCATCAACTCAGTGTGATTCGCGAATTGAAAGATGCTATTGTCAATGAAGAGGAAGGACATAACTACCTGATCCAACATGCCACAGGGAGCGGGAAGTCGAATTCCATTGCATGGTTGGCGCACTTGCTGACGCATCTGTTCAGCGCATCAGACACTACAAATCGGATCTTCGACTCCATCATCGTCGTAACGGATCGGCTTGTACTTGACAAGCAGCTACAGGACACAATCAAGCAGGTAGGACAGGTTGAAGGCGTAGTCCATGCCGTTGATAAGGATTCAGCACAACTCAGGCAGTTCCTTGAATCCGGCAAAGACATCATCATCTCAACGATTCAGAAGTTCAGCGTAATTGCAACGGAGATCGGCAAACTCAAAAGCAAGAAATTTGCCGTAATTATCGACGAAGCACACTCCTCACAGAGTGGTGAAGCAGCAAAAGACCTCAGAGTTTCGCTCTCAAAAGGGTTTGAGGAAGACATAGAAGATGATGACCCCGACGCGGTAGCATCAGATATAGACGCTAAAATCCTTGAACAGATGGAACAGCGGAGAAGGCAGGATCATATCTCCTATTTCGCTTTCAGCGGTACACCGAAAAATAAGACATTAGAACTGTTCGGACGGAAGAACGCAGAAGGGATATTTACCCCGTTCCACACCTATTCCATGCACCAAAGCATCAGCGAAGGCTTCACACTGGATGTGCTGCAGAACTACACCACCTTTAAGAGATATTTTGAACTCATCAAAAGTGTACCGGAGGATAAGGAGTACGAAAAGGCGCGGACGCTGCGAGCACTGACCAACTACGTTGACCTGCAACCCCACAGCATAGAAAAGAAAACTCAAATTATCTTGGAACACTTCACAGCACGGACGGCAAAGACAATTGGAGGGAAGGGACAGGCGATGTTAGTCACACCGTCTCGACTACACTGCGTCAGATACAAACAGGAATTTGATAGACAGATGAAGGAGATGGGGCTTTCCTACGGGTGTTTGGTAGCGTTCAGCGGCACGGTACACGATACCGACAACGGGCAGGACTACACGGAAAACGGGATGAACGCATTGCCACCAAGTGCTTCTATTGCGGACAGTTTCAAGGATCCGCAGTATCGGATTCTAATTGTCGCGAACAAGTTCCAGACGGGTTTCGATGAGCCGCTGCTACAGACGATGTACGTTGATAAACGGTTAGACGGGCTGCAGTGTGTCCAGACCCTAAGCCGTTTGAACCGCGTCGCTAAAGGTAAGACGGATACACTGGTACTCGACTTTGTGAATGAACCAGAGCAGATACAAGCAGCATTTCAGCAATACTATCAGACCACGATGCTCGCGGAGGAGACCGACCCGAACCGATTGTATGACCTACAGCGTCTGTTAGAAGGTTTTGATCTCTATGATGAGGGGATTATTGATCAATTCTGTCTTATCTTTTATGACCCTGATCAGCCCGACGAATTGCTACAAGGCATCCTCGATGACGTTGTTAAGCGGTGGGCAGCACTTGAAACAGATGACAGGGAGGAATTTCGTTCTACCTTGCAGAGTTATATTCGGCTCTATGGCTACATCTCACAGTTGATTACCTTTACAGATGTAGCGTTAGAAAAGTTGTATATCTTCAGTCGGAGCCTAAACAAGAAGCTCCCGAAACGAGATCATCCTGACCAGCAAGATGTTTTAGAATCTGTGGACTTGGATTCGTTTCGTGTACAGAAAACGCATGATAGTCTACAACTCTCCCTGGAAGAGAGAGATAGCGAGGTCGACGGGTTCGGCAGCGATGTCGCTATCCGCAGGGATCCCGAACAGGATTTCCTCTCCAATATCATTCAGGCTCTGAACGATGTTTATCAGACTGATTTCACGGTAGAAGACAAAGTTGACATTGAGAACGTTTACCAAAAGGTGCGTCAGCATGAAGAACTGCGACAGGTGATTACAGGAGATAATACGGAGACCAACAAAAGGTATAAGTTCGAGCAGGTGATTGATGAGATTTTATTGGATTTCGTGAATAATAAGTTGGATCTCTATACGAAATTATCGAAACCAGAAATTAACGCCGACCTGAAGCAACGTCTCTATCAAGTCTACCTTGAACAACCGTCCGCTCCGGTGTAGAAGCGATCTCCGAATCGCAGCTTCCTCGACAAAAACAACACCTCATAAAACAACCAATTTTCCAATCTTCTCCCTTCCATCCAACAACATTTGTAGGACTTACGCATTTTCTCTTAAAGTCCCCCTGATAAGGGGCGGGGAATGCCATACGGCATTCATACTGTTGATTCTTTAGGGGGTTTATAGTGAATTTTGTAATTACTTATACATTCTTGCTCAAAGCCAAACCCCCCTAACCCCCCTTATCAGGGGGGAATTTAGGATGTCGTAAATGTATAGGGGTTTTTGGAATTCACTATAAAAGACGGAAATTATCGCTTTTGGTGTCTAAATGTCCAATATGTGCTTCGGTTTGCGTAAGCCTTGATTTGTATAAGATGTGCAAAAAAAGTCGAAAAATATTTGCATTCAATCGCTTTTTAGCATATACTTAATATAATTATACTTTTTTGAGTTTGTTTATCTAATCTAAGTATTACGCTTTCCTTTAATGACGGAGGAGAGGAAATGACTATAGAAAACGCGAACACGCCACGCAAAACATCACCGCTTGAAGAATTTGTATCCGAGAATACCCTAAAAGTCCGTTCAGATTTGAAGCATCTATTCGATAATACGTTGAAGGGTGATGAACTTCTCGAAGCGGTGATTGAACGGCTCCAGCGTTATGCAATTGATGAATTACATGCGTCGGAGCGAGCGAATTTCAGACAATACAAATCACCACACATGTTAGGCACAATCAGAGAAACCGTCTCTGAGGAATTAACAGGATGGCTCTCAAACTTTATCTCAGACGCACACCGAGAGTTTATCGTCCGTTGTCACGCCCGCGGGCTTCCCACTGCCGAGGCGGTTTGGACATTGGTCCAGGAAGACAAGACGCTGAGTCGATTGGCACAGCCAGATGTGATGGGGAGCAGCAATCTCCGGAGGGCGTTAGTTACACGGTTGGCATATCTGAAACCGGGTACCGCACGGTGGCCCGAAAAGAAATACGGCGCACTCTGGCGAGAGGCGCGGGAACAGCATAAACAGGATATACGGGATAGTCCACTCACATCGCCAATGGAACAGAGCGCACTGTTAGCCAAGCATGTGGATTATATTACCGAAACGTTATATGATAAGAATCATGACGTGAAAGATGTTCAAGCGTTGACAGATTCACTCATCAAAACGGTGGAGGCACTACAGAAGCTGTCTGCAATTGAACAGCAGGTACCGCCTAACGACTCTCGGACACAACTCGTCGCCGTCTTAGAACGGTTAACACTCGCATTGGATACGCCCGAGCCATTCGCACTCGGCGGAGACACTGAGGTACTTCTTGAGATGCTTGAGCGGCTAACGCTTGCTTTGAAATCATCTGATCAGAAGGCAATTACAGGCAAAACTGAAAGCATGCCTACAGATACCGGTCAGGACAATCCAGCGCGAAGCGATCCCGCGACCCCTTGACTCGCGAAATTTTCATAGCAAATTTCATAGCAGCTTCATAGCAACCTTTGATGAAAATCGTCTAAAACCCAATCGTGGTAAAGGTTTACAGCCTTTCGAGAAACACATTGAATTCACAGTTTTGCTATGAAAACTGTGAAACGCGTCAGTCTTAAAATCGTGATGCGTTTGATGTTTTGGCTTGATTTTTTTTAAAAAACCTGTTATTAATTTTTTGCTGAATGAGGTGTTGGGTTTATGAGGTCTGCAAGTCTAAAATCTTGATGGAATTTTCAATCTGAGTATGATGTGGATAGGTCCATATCTCATCACTTAATGCGGGTTGAAAGCATAGGTCAGAAACTGGAGCGGAAAAGTGAAGGTTTTGCTCGGTCTTCTCCTCGTGTTAGAGGATGATGCCGTAATTGATGTAGACACCGAAATCCAAAACGCACGTCGGATTCTTGATCGCGTCAAACTCCAACATTATAATGCTACCAAACCCGATAAACCAGAATAGAATAATTAAGGAGGCACCACATGAATTTGAAACAACTGACAAGCACCGAGCAGATGATCCTTGACGAACTCCGGGACATCCGAAAAGACTTTCGCAAACAACTCAATCGCCTCAACGCAAAGATAGACCGAATCGAACAGGCAGTCGCTAAACCCGATGCCGAAAAGAAATCTGAGCCAGTTAGACAGGATTCCGATACCTGATCACACAGGCAACGCGGTCGCCATCCTGAGGACTGACAACTGACAACCATTTCCCCTTGACTGTTTTTACCAAAAGGGTTATGATTGCTTTATTAATACATATAACGGAAAAGGAGAATACTTATGCAAGACCTCCAAGAATTAATCACGCGGCAACCTTACACGCAACTCATCACTCCCAAACGGGTGCTGATTGCGATACTCGGCATTATAATCCTCGCGTGTTTGGCGACGAGTTTTTATACCGTTGAGGCAGACGAGATCGCTGTTGTCCTGATGTTCGGGAAGTCCGTCCGGCAAGCCGAACCCGGACTCCACTTCAAATTACCGCTCGGTATCGAGAGAGCCATTAACGTTCCCGTGCGGAAAGTCTTCAAAGAGGAATTCGGGTTTCGGACGCTGAGAGCAGGCGTGCGGACGCAGTATGACACCCGCGATTTTTCAGAGGAATCCTTGCTGTTGACAGGCGACCTGAGTATCGCCGATGTGGAATGGGTGGTTCAGTATAAAATCAAGGACCCAAAAAGTTTCCTGTTTTCTGTCCGGAATCCGCAGCGTGCTTTGCGAGACCTCTCAGAATCCGTCATGAGCCGAATCGTTGGGGACCGGACTGTGACTGAAGTGCTAACGGTCGGTCGTATCGAAATCGCAGCAGAAGTTGAACAACATTTACAGCAACTTCTCGATCTGTATCGGACGGGTTTAGATGTCGCGTCAGTGACCTTGCAAGATGTCAATCCCCCCGAAGCAGTGAAAGCCGCGTTTAACGCCGTTAACGAGGCGAAGCAGGAGAAGGAACGTTTAATCAACGAAGCCTGGCGCGATTACAACCAATCCGTGCCGAAATCAAAAGGGTTGGCAGCGCAACAGATTTCGGAAGCCCAAGGCTACGCCTTGAAACGTGTTAACGAGGCACGAGGTGATGCGGATCGGTTCAAGGCCATTCGCACTGAATATCAGAAGGCGAAAGAGGTCACGCGCCGTCGCCTCTATCTCGAAGCGATGCGAGAAGTTTTGCCACAGGTCAAGGAGATTTATGTCATTGACAGTAAAACGAACACACCTATCCCACTGCTGCAACTCAAAGAATAGTGGATCCACAAAAGGAGTATACCAATGAAATCGAAAAAGATACTTATACCGGTGATCGTCATCGCTATTCTCGCGATTCCAGTTGCTTCAGGGATGTTTTATACTGTCTATGAAGGTGAGCAGGTCGTGATTACCGAATTCGGTCGTCCTGTCGGACAGCCTATTGTTACCGCCGGATTAAAAGTCAAAACACCCTTTATTCAGCAGGTGCATCGTTTTGAGAAACGTGTCCTTGAATGGGATGGGTCACCGAACCAGATTCCGACAAAGGACAAGCGATTCATCTGGCTCGATACGACAGCGCGGTGGCGTATTAAAGACGCACTCAAATTCTATCAAGCACTCGGCACAGAACAGTTCGCACAGTCCCGTTTGGATGACATCATCGACTCCGCAGCGCGGGATTTAGTGACAGCGCAACTCTTGATTGAAGTCGTGCGAGATTCAAATCGCGTCTTAAGCCTCGATCTGGAAGTACTCGAAGGAGAAGAGGGACAAACGGGCGAACCGTTGGAAGAGATTCAGATCGGCAGGGAAGAGATTACACGCAGGATCCTTGAGAAAGTGCAGGAGACTGTGCCGCAATACGGCGTTGAACTCGTCGATGTCCAGATAAAACGCATTAACTATGTAGACGAAGTCCGCAAGAAAGTCTTTGACCAGATGATTTCGGAACGGCAACGTATCTCTGAGAAATACAAATCCGAGGGTGAAGGTGAAGCCGCTGACATCAAGGGACAAAAACAGAAAGAGTTAGAACGGATTCAGTCAGAAGCCTATAAGCAAGCCGAGCAAATCAAGGGTGATGCGGACGCACAAGCCATCCAAATTTATGCCGAAGCGCACGGTCAAGATCCAGAGTTCTACGCTTTTATTCAGACCTTAGAGACGTACCGGAAGACAACCAGTGCCAGTACAAAACTCATTCTCTCAACAGACAGTGATCTCTATCGCTATCTCAAGAATAGTCAATGATTAGGCGTTGAGCGTTGTATTAGCGGTAATTTCGGTATTTTAACCCCCTAAAGAATCAGAATCAGAATCAACGGTATGAATGCCTTATGGGCATTCACCACCCCTTATCAGGGGGACTTTAAGAGCAAATGCGTAAGTTGAACGGATTCCATCAAAACAGCGAAAAATCATAGTATCTATCCTCACTGCGAGGCAGACTGACAACTATTCTCCGTGAAACATCGGCTCTCTCCTCTCAGTTTGAAAGCGGTCTGTATCGGGCTGCTGCTGATTCCGCTGAACGCGATGTGGCAGATGATGGGACTACGCTGGGACATCGCGCACATGTCGATGATCTCCCTGCTCTATAACACCATTACGCTGCTGTTCGCGCTGACACTCCTGAATCGGTTTGTCAAAAAACTTTCATCGCAACTCTCCCTCTCCACCGCTGAACTCCTAACGATCTATGTGATGTTGTGCCTCTCGACGGCCATCGGTGGGCACATGTGCGTGCAAATCCTCCTTCCGATTATCAGTTACGCTTATGCTTATGCCACACCAGAGAACGATTGGCAATCCCTATTTTGGCACTATATCCCGTCGTGGACATCGGTTACCGATAAACGCGGACTGTCAAATTTCTTTGATGGCGGCGCTACATTCTATCCACACTTTGACGCATGGCGGACACCGTTGTTGTGGTGGGGACTTTTTCTCGCTGCACTGTTCTCGGTGATGCTGAGTATCAACTTTATTTTCCGAAAACAGTGGACAGAAAACGAGAAGTTAAGTTATCCGTTGATCCAGTTGCCACTTGCGATGGCGAATCCGAGGAGTGGGTTTTTTCGCAGCAAGGCGATGTGGATCGGGTTCGGGGTCGCCGCGGCTATTGATCTCCTCAACGGGATTAATTATCTGTTTCCACAGGTGCCACGGCTTAGCGGTATCCGCGCCTACGACATCGCCGATTTCTTTACCGTCCGTCCATGGAACGCGATAACGTGGTTCCCGATCGGTATCTACCCATTCGCTGTTGGCTTGGCGTTTTTCATGCCGTTGGAGTTGTCGTTTTCCTGTTGGTTCTTTTATCTGTATTGGCAAGCACTCCGCGTGTTAGGGAGTGCAGTCGGTTTGTCGGCTCCATTCCCTTATGCAGCGGAGCAGTCTTTCGGGGCATATCTCGGTATCGGCATCGTCGCACTTTGGAGTGCGCGTCGATACTTGAACCAAGTTTTCCGTAGGCTGTTTGGCGCACAGTCTACACTCACCGATAGCGATGAACCGATCTCGTACCGTGCAGCGGTGGTATGGATGTTGTTGAGCGTGGTGTTTCTCATTGGATTTTGCTATAAACTTGGGATGTCGTTGTGGGTGATTGCGTCCTTCTTTGGACTCTTCTTCGGGTTGGCGACAGGGATTACACGGATGCGTGCCGAACTCGGTTCACCCGTCCATGATCAGCATTATGCGGGTCCCGATAGAATGATGTATTCGGTATTCGGTGCGAAACAACTCGGCGCGAGCAACCTGACAGGACTGGCGTATCTCTACTTTTTCAATCGTGCGTACGATTGTCTGTTGATGCCGCATCATCTGGAAGGTTTGAAGATAGCAGAACGCGCCAATATCGAAAACAAGACTTTTGCGAAGGCGGTGATTGTCGCGATTGGTGTGAGCATCGTTGCCACGATCTGGGCATATTTGCACGTCTCGTATCAGGACGGTGTCTATACGGCGTGGGCAGGCAGAGAGACCTTCAGTCGGCTCGGTAGAAGGCTCGTCCAACCCGCGGGTCCTGACATCGCTGTGCTTAGCGCAATCAGTGTGGGAACGGTTGTCGCGGTGCTCTTAGCTTTTTTGCGGAGTCGATGGATGTGGTTACCGTTCCATTCGGCGGGGTATGCCGTTACCAGTACCTTCACGATGAATTTCTTCTGGTTCTCGATCCTCGTGAGTTTCCTGCTGAAATGGATCATTACAAGACATGGTGGGATCGGTAGTTTTCGGAAGGCAGCCCCGTTCTTTCTCGGTCTCGTGTTGGGTGAGTTCGTCGTGACGACCTTCTGGGGCACAGTGGCGATTCTGTTCCGGGTAGAGACATATATTACGATCAATTTGTAGGAAAGAGGACTCAGTCGTCAGTTAAGAGGTTCCATCAGCAGTCAAAAGTTTGTAAGTGTATCTAAAGTTGCGAAGTGTGCTAAAGTCGCTGCCCCCTTTTACTAGCGGAAACACCCAAGCAAAAACACTTTAGCACACTTTACGGACTTTAAAACTTTCTGACAACTGACAACTAAAAAATCTAATCTATTTCCCACTCGTTTAAACCGATAGGGACAGGATCGGGACGTTCCGTTGTGCTTTCGATGACAAAGTGTTCGCCGGTTTCGGAGGATTTATCGAAGGCGCACATCACCTCAAGCACATGATACGCCAACGTACCATTCGCGCGGTGCGTCCGTCCCGATCGGATTGCTGATACCATATCAATAACTCCAATCATCCGAGCGTTGTTCGGGAAACGGATTTCTTCCGCTTCCCAATCACCACCCGCCGGGCAGACATTTACGGGGCCGCCAAATCCATTCGGATCCGGGACAGTCATTGAACCAGTTTCACCATAGATTTCGATGCAGGGCAAACTCTGTCGCCACATATCAAAACTCATGATTGTTGTGACAATCGTCCCATTCTCAAACTCCAGCACGCCTGTCAGGTGTGTTGTGATATGAACAGGAATTCGCATGCCACGCAACGCGTCACTCGTTGCGATGCGCTCCTCAAACCCCTTGGTCGTAATCGCTGCGACACGCTTGACGGGTCCGAGGAGGTTGACGAGCGCAGTCATGTAGTAAGGTCCCATATCCAACATTGGACCGCCGCCGATGTCGTAAAAGAAAGCAGGATTCGGGTGCCAGCCTTCGGGTCCGTGTCCACACATAAACGCGGTACCAGCGATGGGTCTACCGATTTTCCCTGCATCTAACACCCGCCGCGAGGTCTGGATGCCTGCGCCGAGAAACGTATCGGGTGCACAACCCACCTGAAGCCCTTTTTCAGCAGCGGTATTGATGAAGTGTTTTCCGCTTTCGGTATCTACACCGAGCGGTTTTTCGCTGTAGACGTGTTTCCCGGCTTCCAAGACTTGTAAACCGACTTCGACGTGGGCACGCGGGATGGTGAGGTTCACGACGAGTTCTATCTCTGGGTCTGCGAGCAATTCATCAACGGTGCATGCGTGGGCGTTGTATTTTTGGGCTTGTGCCTGTGCCGCTTCCGGACGGAGATCCGCGCAGGCTTTGATTTCTAAAATGTCGGTTCTTCGCGCGCCTTCAAAATAGGCACTGCTGATCGTGCCACAGCCAATAATTCCGATTTTCATTTCTTAAATTATGTGCTCCTGGACTGCCTTCCACTTCGTTTCAGACAGGTTTTGGGTCAAGTTGATTAAGGATTTGTATGGATTTCAAATATCTACTACACAATAAACTAACACAAGTTCTACATTTTTGCAAGTCGCAGGAGAAGGGTATGGGGACTTCGGGGAAAAAGGAGTTGGCAATTGCTTATAAGTGTAGTATAATCTGATATTGAAACCGTCTTGGGCACGACAGAAAACTGCCCGGAGGTATTCAGTATGAAACAGCAAAAGCAGCGGAAACCCGGGCGTAATTTTACGATCAGAAAAGGTGGATACATCACTAAATCCCAACTCGGAAAACGTGGCACGATTCTCTCTGAATCACGACTCCTTGATTTTGAAGTAAAAAGAAAATTAGGGAGAACGAGGGGCGGTGTTACTGTGATTACAGTAGAGGATTTAAACGCGGTTCGGCTCTTTCGTTACAATGATATTGAGAAAGCAGAAAAAGAATTGATGCTTGAGAATATCCACGATGCCTCAATGCGAGAAAGATTCTGTGAGATTTGGAATATAGAGATGGAAGTCCATCCCGACACCCACTTCTCGCACGAAGAATTGTTGAGGCGTGGACATTGGACACCCGAACGCGTAGAGAGGTTCTTGTCGTGTGAGTCTTTCTCTCTGCCCTTTTTAGGAGGGCGTTTAACCTATCCAATTTATCTGAAATCCGATGTTCGCAAAGTCGAACGTTCAGACGATTACAAAATATTGTGGCAAACTGAAAAAGAGCAGAAAGCTGCAGCACGCAAGGCAGTGCGTGAAAAAGAAAAAATCACTCCGACACGGCTCATCTCTGAACGTGGCTGGACAAAAGGTCTCATCAGTGAATTGTTAGGCGAACCAGATCTGTTTGTGGATAACCCGCATTATATAGTGGATCCCGAAAATAAGTTTACATTTTTTGAGATTTATGTCAGTCTTTATGATTATGACTTATTCAACAGATTTGCGCAAATGCGTGCTTGATTTCATCAATGAGGGTGGCAGTAAAGCAGAGGCTGAACGGAC
>JAJDTM010000060.1 GCA_022827185.1 Candidatus Poribacteria bacterium | reverse complement strand
GTCCGTTCAGCCTCTGCTTTACTGCCACCCTCATTGATGAAATCAAGCACGCATTTGCGCAAATCTGTTGAATAAGTCATAATCATAAAGACTGACATAAATCTCAAAAAATGTAAACTTATTTTCGGGATCCACTATATACAAAGGTACAATACTTCATAATGGTATCCTATTTATGGTAGATTTTAGAATTACTTTTGCATCTTCTGCCAGCACAAACCCCCCTAACCCCCCTTATCAGGGGGGAATTTGCTCACTTGTGGATGTCAATATATTTTTATAATTTACCATATATTCTAATTTTTGGACGATTTTAATGGGGTATTGATGTCGGCTCTACGGGGTTGAGGCGTTCATTTTCAGGCGTTGAAACCTGAACTGTGATTACCGTGATAAGATAGTTTTCGGTTTGCGGTTGCGGCGGGGTTTGAAATCCTGAAGAAATCCGCAGAAATACCCAAGCAAAAATCCTGCAAAGGCGTTTGCGTAAGTCCTGTTTCATAAAGAAAATTGTACAGGATTTTTCTGATTAATGGCGTATAAAATTTTGCCAAAAGGCGAGGTACGAAGACCTCGCCTATAAACAAATAGCAAACTTAAATGCCCCAGCTTACGTAGGTTGGAGATTCAAGCGGGTAAGTCTTAAGGTTTAAGAAGGTTTAAGGAGCTACATCCTTCACACAACGGAAACCGAGGAACCAGTTGCCCAGAAGCGAGGGCTTAGCGTGGTGGTGCTTAGCGACACACAGGCTCTTGGTCTTGGTCTAAAACATAATACTGTCGGATTATCTTTTCAAAGTTATAATCGCTTCCATCTCCGACACACGCATGTGTTAAGAAACAGGACTTACGCAATTTTGACGATATGACACTTCGTTAGCGGATAAACTCTGAAAAAACAGAGACGTTCTCAGTGCACAGGAGACCAACAGCCTATGCTACAAAAGAGCAACCTGCGTAAGTTCTAAACAGGACTTATGCACTTTTGACTGCAGCCTGTTCTGTTAGATGAGATTTATCGGAAAACATAGCGGTCTGGTGGAGAACCCAAACTGGAAGTTTGTGGTACAAAAGAGCATGCGTAAGTTATAAAAAAGAGAAATTAAAACGTTAAAGCATAACATTTGCTAAAGTTTGGACAATTTTACATGCCGGAGAGCGGTTTGATGCTGCTCGGGTTACAGTGCTGCTAACTCTGGCAATTCTACCCACTTACGCGTCTGCCACGATTCCATACCCTTTTCTGCTAACTGCACGCCTTTTGCACCAGCAAGTAGTGTCCACGGGAAGGGTTCATCGGCGACGACGTGTCGGAGGAACAACTCCCACTGCGCTCTGAATGCATTCTCATAAGTTTCTTGTTCCGGGACTGTGAGCCATCCGTCGAAAAATTTGATCGGTTGCTCGATGTCAGGGTTCCAGACGGGCCGCGGGGTGCCAGAAAGCGGCTGAATCCAACAATCCCTCAAGCCAACAACAGCGGACCCGTTCAAGCCGTCTACCTGTATCGTCAGCAGGTCGTCGCGACGGACGCGGACAGCCCACGATGAGTTGAAATGCGCGATGATGCCGTTCTCGAGTTCAAACGTCGCATAAGCGGCATCTTCAGCGGTACAGGTATACGGTTTGTTTTCCTCATCCCAGCGTTGTGGGAGATGTGTGGCAGCGATACAGGAGACCCCTTTGACGGCACCAAAGAGGTTGTCAATAACGTATCGCCAGTGGCTAAACATATCGAGAATGATGCCACCGCCATCCTCTGTACGGTAGTTCCATGATGGCCGCTGCGTCGGAATTGCGTCGCCTTGGAAGACCCAGTAGCCGAACTCACCACGGACCGCGATAATCCTTCCGAAGAAGTCAGCATCTATCAGACGTTTGAGTTTCTGAATGCCGGGTAACCAGAGTTTATCCTGAACGACACCGTTTTTGAGTCCTGCCGTTGCCGCTTGTTCATAAAGGCGATACGCATCCGCAGTCGTCGTCGCAGTCGGTTTCTCACAATAGATATGTTTGCCTGCTGCTATCGCGGCTTCAACCGCATCAACGCGACGTGACGTAACTTGTGCGTCGAAGTAGACGCTGTAATTTTCATCGGCAAGGGCAGCGTCAAGGTCTGTTGTCCATTTTTCAACGCCGGTGGTTTCGGAGAGTTTCTCCAGTTTCGTCGGGTTTCTACCGACGAGGAACGGATCCGGCATAATGACTTCACCGTCACCGATCGGGATGCCACCCTCTTCTGCGATTGCTAAGATAGAGCGGATGAGGTGTTGGTTTGTTCCCATCCTGCCGGTGACACCGTTCATGATGATGCCGACACGATGCGTTTTTTCGGTATGATTGGTCATCTGTCTCCTACTATTTAACTGCTTTTAACCATCGACTCGTGCCTTTCTATTTTGTATCGGAGTCGAGTCGATGGTTAAGTGGTGTGCCTTGATTTTCTGTCAGAGGTGCTGTTGCAGCTTGTCTTCCCGTGGTAGCAGTTTCAAGATTGAGGCTTTCCACTTCTAACGGTTCGATTGAAAGCCGGTATCCGAGGGCTTTAAGAATCGTTCCGAGTCTATCAATCAGCGGTACATCCTCCCTGGTGAGCGCGTCCGAAAGCACGTGTGGCTTGGTATCGGTTTGCTTTGCCAGTTCAGCAATCCCGCCTTGGGCTTCTACGACAGTTTCAAGCAAGAATAAAAATATGTCTGTATTTCCGTGAGTTTGGTAATCTTCGAGTGCCACTTGGAGGTGCCCAATTGCTTCATCACGATCGGTGAATATATCAATAAGGTACTCACGGTACGTTCTCATTTTACTCATCGGTGCATCTCCTTGTACGCCAACCAATAGGCTTTTGCGCGTTCAATGTCGCGTGTCTGTGATGACTTATCGCCTCCACAAAGTAGAAGGACAACGGTGTTATCCACTTCGCCAAAATAAATTCGATAACCACCTGCAAAATGAAAACGCAATTCAAAAACCCCTTCACCCACAGATTTGTAATCTCCAAAATTGCCTAATTTAAGAGCAGCAAGCCGTGTCCGAATACGTCTTTGCGTCTTCTGATCTCGAATTGCGTTCAACCATTCTGTGAAAGGTTCTCGACCATTCCGAGAACGATAGATTTCTACTTCTCTCGGATATGCATTACGCATAGTTAATTGATTCTGCTTCCTGATTCTATGCCCGTTCTACGCGAAAGGGATAAATATGTCTAAGGTTTGTCGGTGCATTGGGGGGCTGCGCCTTCAGGGAGCGGTGGTGCCTCGACACCGGCTTTCGGGAGCGTGCCAGCGAGTTCTTGTTTCCAATGTGCCACATCGCCCGCGGGTCCATAGCAGTAGACCATCTGCATCGGTGTGTCGCTGGTGTTCGTCAATTGGTGGAAGACCCATGACGGAATAAAAACCGTCTGTCCCGCAGAGAGGGTTTGCCGCTCCTCGCCGAGGCACATTTCGCCTTCGCCTTCAACGATGAAGTAGATCTCTTCTTGTTCGTGATTGTGCCACGGTACTTGTCCACCGTTGGGTTCTAACACGACGAACCCCATACAGAATTCGTCTATTTGGATTGGGGAGGCGCCGCCGACAAGATTTTTGGTGCGTCTACGGGCAGGATAGGGGCGCCCTTCGATTTCATTTAGATCTGCGATTAACATTGTGTGTTTTCCTTTCCAATGCTGACGGCATAGGGACTATGCCTGCTACTTTGCTGACGGCACAGGGACTGTGCCTACTACTTTGCATTATTCAAAAAGTGTCGCTACCTGACACGAAAATCCTTCGACGACATTTTCACCGGTGAGCGTATCATTTCGCGTAAGCAACGTGATGTCTGTCTCCGAACGATAGACTATTACTGTTTTGGATCTGGGTTCAAGCACCCATACGAGTTGTGTGCCTGCATCAAGATAAGCAAATGCTTTTTCCACAACTCGGTGTAATGCATCTGTCGGAGAAACCACCTCGACGGCGAGGTCTGGCGGGATTTGAAAGACTTTACTCAGGTCAGCAGGGATACGGTCCGCTGAAAGGAAAGCAATATCTGGCACCAACACGCGTTCACCAACCCTAAAGCCTGTTTCTGATACGTAAATATCCCCTAACCGATTCTCACGAACGTGCAGACTCAACGGCAGGATAAGATTCACACTAATCTTACCATGTTCCCCTGATGTAGGCGGCATCGGCACTAATTCTCCTTTAACGTATTCATATCCCTCTAAATCGCTTTCAAGGAATTCCTCCACCGTCATCGTAGTTGTTTCTGGCGTAGGGCTTTCTGATGAGAATTGGTGTGCTGCGCGTACATCCATTTTTCTATCTCCAAGATATTGTTAGACGAAAAGGGCGATCACTGCAATAATGGCAGAACAAATTGCTGTTCCTACTGCGATCTTACTCTATAGGGCAGTGCGTTCTTCTCCCTTAGCCTCCGATTTCCCTTTAATCCATGCGACATCAACTGCCAAATCACTGATAACTTTTGTATTCTCAGCGACCTGTCCAGCTATCGCGTCCAGTCGTTTTTCGAGACGCTGATTGTCTTCCTTCGCTTGTTCGGCTATCGCGTCCAGTCGTTTTTCGAGGCGTTGGTTGTCTTCCGTGCGTTGCTTTTCAAGCCGCAAGTTATCTTCTCTGCGTTGCTCCTCAAGCCGAGCGAAATATTCAAGGACTCGATCCTGAAAATCCTGATCTGACATTTTTTTTCTCCTTTCTTTCGTAACGGCGCAACGGTGTGTGTCTACGACTTTATTATTTTACCACAATACTGGTATGGAGTCCAATCGTTATTTCACCATTTTGAAGGCTGCACTTATATAATATAGGCGTGCACGGCAGAAAGCGGCACGCCTATATTATAACCATACTCTTTAGCCGATACTAAGCGTCGTCTTCAATCACAGCCTGTGCTGCGGCGAGCCGCGCGATCGGGACACGGAACGGGGAACAGGATACGTAATTAAAGCCCAAGCCGTAGCAGAATTTCACGGAACTCGGTTCGCCACCGTGCTCACCACAGATACCGACTTTCAGATCGGGACGTGTCGCGCGCCCTTTCTCAGCACCGATTTCCAATAAGCTGCCGACACCGTCTTGGTCAAGGATTTGGAACGGATCGTATTCGAGGACACCCTCTTTAACATAGTCGTCAAGGAATTTCGCAGCGTCATCGCGGCTCATCCCGAATGTTGTTTGGGTGAGGTCGTTGGTACCGTAGGAGAAGAATTCGGCTTCGGCGGCGATTTTATCGGCTGTGAGTGCCGCACGCGGTAGCTCAATCATTGTCCCGACAAGGTATTCCACACGTGTGCCTGTGTCTTTAAACACGGCTTCGGCGGTATCAATGACGACTTTACGTTGCAAGGATAGTTCGTTAATATGCCCGACAAGCGGAATCATAATCTCTGGCAATACTGTGATCCCACGTTTGGAGACATCAACAGCGGCTTCAAAGATTGCGCGTGCCTGCATCTCGGTTATCTCTGGATAAACGATACCGAGCCTGCATCCGCGATGCCCAAGCATCGGGTTGAATTCGTGCAATTCTTCGACACGCTCGCGAAGTTTTTGCGGTTCAATGTCAATTCGTTCTGCCAACTCGATAATCTCAGATTCGTTTTTTGGCAAGAACTCATGAAGCGGTGGGTCCAGCGTGCGGATCGTGACAGGATACCCCGCCATTGCCTCAAAGATCCCGATAAAGTCTGAGCGTTGATGCGGCAGTAGTTTCGCCAACGCTGCTTCACGTTCTACTGTTTCGTCGGCGAGAATCATCTCCCGGACAGCGTCAATCCCTGTGCCGAAGAACATGTGCTCGGTTCGGCAGAGTCCGATGCCTTCCGCACCGAATTGTCTCGCATTTTTCGCATCTTCGGGGGTATCCGCATTTGTGCGAACGCCTAAGGACCGAACCTCATCTGCCCATTCCATGAGTATCCCGAATTGTCCACTCAATTCAGGTTGGATGAGTGCGACCTGTCCATCAAGGACATCGCCTGTGGAGCCGTTAAGCGTGATGTAATCGCCTTCGGTATAGCGTTTCCCCTCTGCGTAAAATTCCAATGCTTCTTCGTTGATAAACAGTGCGGAACACCCCGCGACACAGCATTTGCCCATGCCGCGTGCGACGACAGCGGCGTGGCTCGTCATACCGCCGCGCGCGGTGAGGATCCCCTCTGCAGCATCCATACCCCCGATATCTTCTGGTGATGTTTCAGTCCGGACGAGGATAACTTTCTCTCCAGCGGCTGCGAGTTCTTCGGCATGGAGTGCGGTGAAGACAACTTTGCCGACAGCCGCGCCGGGAGAGGCTGGCAGCCCTTGCGCGATCACCTCGACATTGGCATCTGGATCGACGCTCGGATGCAACAGTTGATCCAGATCGTTCGCGGGGACACGGGTCAAAGCGGTCGGTTTATCGATTAAGCCTTCTTCAACCATCTCAACAGCGATGCGGACAGCAGCTTGACCTGTACGTTTTCCGTTACGGGTCTGGAGCATGTAGAGTTTGCTGTCTTGAATCGTAAACTCAACGTCTTGCATGTCCTTGTAATGTTTCTCAAGCCTTACACCGATATCTACCAATTCATCATACACATTGGGCAACATATTTCTTAATTCGGCGACTGGAAGCGGCGTTCGGATGCCAGCGACGACGTCTTCGCCCTGGGCGTTAATGAGGAATTCACCGTAAAATTGGTTCGCGCCGGTCGAGGGATTTCGCGTAAAGGCGACCCCTGATCCGGAGGTTCCGCCCATATTTCCGAATACCATTGCTTGGACGTTAACAGCCGTGCGCCCGAGTTCTTCAGAAATATCGTTAAGACGACGATAAGTAATCGCGCGCGGGTTGCCAGAAGATTCAAAAACGGCATCGCGTGCCATGTCTAATTGGTGCCGGGGTTCATCAGGGAAATCGCTGCCTGTGTGCTGCTTGACGGCGTTCTTGAATTCGTGGACGAGTTCGACTAAATCAGCGGCTTCTAATTCGGTATCTAATGTAACACCTTTCGCTTTTTTCTTTTCTTCGAGTAAGTGTTCAAATTCGTCATGATCGACGTTAAGTACAACGTTGCCGAACATCTGGATGAAACGTCGGTATGAATCGTAAGCAAAACGCTCGTTTTCGGATCTGGCGATAAGCCCTTTAACCGTGTCATCATTTAGGCCAAGGTTGAGAATCGTGTCCATCATACCCGGCATTGAAACTGCGGCACCGGAACGGACAGAGAGCAGGAGTGGATTTTCGGTATCCCCGAATTTTGCGTCGAGTGCCGCTTCTAACTTCACGAGATTCTCGTCAATTTGTCTGTCAAGTCCGGTAGGGTACCGCTTGTCATTTTCGTAATATAATTTGCATACTTCAGTGGAAATAGTGAACCCCGGCGGGACTGGTACGCCGAGATTGCTCATCTCCGCGAGATTTGCCCCTTTTCCGCCGAGCAGTGTCCGCATTGTGGCGTCACCATCGCTTTCACCGGCTCCAAAGAAGTAGACATACTTTGGTTGTGGCATCAAAAGTCTCCTGTATTATAGTTGTCGGCTGTCGGCTGTCAGCAGTTGGTTAAAGAGGTTTTAATTACACCTAACATTTTTTACTGATTGCTGACGGCTGATAGCCAACTGCCATTTAAATTGAATAAATTGTGCGACTCGCTTCGTCAAATTCGGGTTTAAATGGATCGGTTGAGAGGTAGAGGATCTGGTAGGGTTCGTAAAGTTGGATATAACTCCAATTGACCCCGCAGAGGATCTTCCCTTCGTTGACCTTCTTAATAAACTTTCCTCGGAACTTCGCGCGGGTCCGTTCAGGCGGAAAGTGCTCTGCCTGCCGAATCTGCTCATCTCTGACAATCCGTTCGACCTCCGCTCGTTTTTCGAGCGTGTAGTAGAGGCTCTCCTCTTGTCGCACATTGTGATATTTTAAATCAAGGTGTTTCACTTGTGGTGCATCCCACTCATATCCGCGTTTTGCGAGGTAGGTGTGTAACCACTTCCATTTAATGACCCAATCCAATTCGCGATCCAGCTGCATCGGATCGCTTTCCAAACAGGTGAGGACATACTCCCAACGCGCCATAATCTGGGTTGTTGTTGAATCAGATTCGGTTTGTTCGAGGTAACGCTTCGCGCATTCGAGATATTGCCACTGTAGTTCGACTGCAGAGAGCCGCTTCCCGTTTTGAAGTTCAATCAGGTGTTTGCATTTGATATCGTCAGAAATCTCGCGAATGGCTTTGACCGGATTGCGGAGTGCGAACCGTTGCTGAATGAAATTGTCTTCAATCATACGGAGGATAATACCGGTCGTCCCTACCTTCAAAAACGTCGAAAATTCGGACATATTAGAATCTCCGACGATGACGTGTAAGCGTCTATATTTTTCTCGGTCTGCGTGGGGTTCATCGCGTGTGTTAATAATGCCGCGGGCTGTCGTTGTGCCGATGGAAATTTCCTCTCGGATATGCTCAGCCCGTTGCGAGATTGCGTAATACCCGCGATGGCTCGGTTTGATTTTGCCTGCCCCTGCGAAAACTTGGCGAGTGACAAAGAAAGGAATTAGCTGCGATGCTAGCTGACGGAAATCGACATGCCGTTCCATGAGATAATTTTCGTGGCATCCATACGTATTTCCTGGGGTGTCCAAATTGTTTTTAAAAATAGAGATTTTTCCGTAGAACCCGTCATTTCGCATCCGCCGTTCTGCGGTACTGGCGAGGCGTGTGATAATCCGTTCACCGGCTTTATCGTGTGCAACGAGTTCAGCGACATCATCACATTCCGGTGTCGCGTACTCTGGGTGGCACCCGATGTCTTGATAGAACCGCGCGCCATTTTCAAGAAAGACATCAGGGTACATTCTCCCTGCGACAATCTCTCGGAAGAGGTACATCACAACGTTCTGGACAGTGAGTGTCTTTTTACGTGGGGCATCGGGTGTCCAAATGATTCCGAACTCTGTTTCCAGTCCATAAATTCTGCGGTTCATAAAAAAACCTCTTCATGGGCAATTCTTCCGCTGCGAGTTTGTGTATCTTTGTAAACAAATCACTATCCAGTGGTTAGAAAATCAGGACAAAAGGGTTGTAACCTCATCCGTAGAGAGTCGCCGAAACTTTCGCCGATCAGCAGTTTTCTCAAGACACGCCACCTCTATTGTCTGTGGTGTTATCTCGTAATCATCTTCAGCATCCGCTTCAATCGTCCGAAAGGTGTCTGTGATGAGTTGGAGTGCTGCTGGCATCTCTAACCCGTCTGTGTAACGCTGTTCGAGGATTTCTATTATCGCTGTAGCACGCCCACCGATAACGGCATACTTTTCTTCTTCCGAATAGATACCGTCAAATGCGATATGATAAATCTGATTGTTCCGCAGCCCCGAGTCTGCTGGTGCGTCGGTTGTGCCAACCTCGCACACAAGGAGTTCAATCTCCAATGGTTTGGCATCCCACGCTTGTGCGACCGCGCCCATGTGTTGTGAATAGAGATTCGTTAGCCATTTTGCGGTGACATCTTCTCGATAGTAACGAAAGCCTTTTATTTCGGATTCGCGAATACCAGCGACGCGCAGTATCTCATACTCAGCAATCCTACCTGCTGCTGCGAGGGCAATCCGGTCGTAAATTTCAGAAATTTTAAAGGTAGTTTTGCGGGGATTTTCAGCAACCATCAGGAGACCCTCTCGGTATTCTAAGACGACGACCTCTTTCGCCTGTGCAATGCCGCGACTGACGAAATCCTCCTTATCCTGACGAATTTGCTCTGGTGAAACATAGTAAGGCGTGGACATATCTGTATTTTTTTAATAGTTGTCAGTTTGCTTCGCAGTGAGAATACGGATTTTTTTTTTCAAAAAATCCTTTCAGTTTGCCTCGCAGTGAGAGTTAAAGAGATATGCTGTGGTCGTAACCGAAAAAGTAACTGCCACAAAAGAGTAACTGATAACTGAAAGGCGTAC
Source organism: Candidatus Poribacteria bacterium (assembly GCA_022827185.1). Taxonomy (GTDB): domain Bacteria; phylum Poribacteria; class WGA-4E; order WGA-4E; family WGA-3G; genus WGA-3G. Next base: position 19,858 of record JAJDTM010000060.1, on the reverse strand, counting down.
TCGCCGTACTGACAACTATTCCCTCTGATAACTATTCCCTATAGACGCGCGATGAGGTTGCGATAAAGTTCCTCAACAGTCGCTTCAGGAACCTCAGTAACTCCTTCTTCAGTAACGGTGTAAAGCGTTGGAAAAATTTTCCGGATGAGATCAGGTCCGCCGGTTGCGATATCCTCATCGGCAGCATCCCAGAGTGCTTCTGCGACGATTTCTAACGCGTTTTGGCGGGTAATCTCAGGCGTGTGGCGTTTCTTTAGGGTTGTGCGGGCATCCTTACCGCCGGAGCCGATGGCGTAGTAGTCATCTTCCTCATAACGCCCACCGACAGCATCATATTTAAAGATTCTACCCCGCTGCCGTTTTAGGTCGTAGCCGGCAAAGAGCGGCAAGACAATTAATCCCTGCATCGCCAACCCGAGGTTGGATCGCACCAGATGTGCGAGGAAGTTCGCCTGTCCTTCAAGGCTGAGGCTGATCCCTTCCGTCTTTTCGTAAAATTCGACCTCAACCTGGAAGAGTTTTGCCATCTCGATACAAGGCCCCGCGGCACCCGCAACGGCAATTGCGGAATGCCGATCAACAGGATATATCTTCTGAATTCGACGCTCGCCGACCTGATAGCCTTCTGTTGCCTGCCGGTCGCCTGCCATAACAACCCCAGCATCGTAGACAACCGCAAGCACAGTTGTGCCTTCGTAGGGACGGAACGCCGCCTCTGCTACGTTGACACTTGAGGCGACATCAGATGAATTAAGCGTCGCGAGTAATTCCGGATGGCGACGCTTTAAAATTTGGAAGAAGTCGGAGTTGCCATAATCACTGAGGTCGAGCACTCCTACTGCCCTCCTCGTTGAATATAGTTCTCGACAAATTCCTGTGAATCTTCTTCCAAAATCTCATCGATTTCGTCAAGAAGTGTGTCTAAGTCTTCAACGAACTCCTCATCCATTTCACTGGTTCCAACATCGGGTTGGACCTCTTCGGTTTCATCGACATGACGGTTGAGGTGTTCCTGTTGTTTTTCAGTCGACATTGTTTTCTCCTTTAATAGTTATCAGAGGGAATAGTTGTCAGTACGGCGAGTACGCCTTCCGGTTTCCAGTTTCCAGTAAAAGAGACTTCTTCACTGGTTACTGGCAACTGGTTACTGGTAACTTCTTCACTGAAAACTGCTAACTATCCTGAAGCATTGCCTCGGATTTCTTTAACGAGTTCCTCTGCTGTACAGTTGTTCAGCAGTTCACCAACAATCTTTTGTGTCCCGAAGTGGGGACGGTCCATCATAATTTTGTCAAGTCCCCCTGATTTACCTTTAAAAATCATTGAGTTCCAACTTGCACTATAAATGTGCTTTGGAAATCTCCGTAGACAAGTACCCCGAAAATAGGCGCGTGTGTCTACAGGTGGATAGTGCATCGCATGCACAATTTCTTCATGGCTGAGTAAGCGTTTAACATGTCCATTCTTGAGGAGTCTGATATAAAGTCCTTTGTCTGGTCGGATATCATGGTACTGCAAGTCAAGCATCTGAACATGTGCGTCGTCCCATTGGTACGCGTGCCGTTTCCGATAGGCATCAAGTAACTTCTTTTTGATGATCCAGTCGAGGTGGCGACTGAGCCGTCCGGGATCTATTTCCAAGTTATCCAACACGAATTGCCATTTTTCAAGGACATCTTCGACGACAGGTGTCCGTTCTTCAGGCGTTAGATGTTGCCTGGCAAGTTCGAGGTAGGCACGTTGCACCGCTATCGGTGACCATTGTCGTCCGTCCGCGAGTTCTATCTCGTCTTTGCAGGACAGGTCGCGCGAGATACTTTTTATCGCTGCGACGGGTTCCTTCAAGCTGAATTGGTTTCCGACAACACCTTTCTCAATTAGTTGGAGCACGATGGATGTAATACCGACTTTCAGATAGATACTGAATTCAGACATGTTAGAATCACCGACGATAACATGTAAGCGTCGATAGAGTTTGTCATCAGCATGCGGTTCATCACGTGTATTAATCAAGGGTCGGTTCACCATTGTGCTAAGTCCGACCTCTTTCTCAAAGAAATCAGCGCGTTGGGAGATTTGATAATCTGTCTCGTTGCTCCCGTTTTCGGCACCAACCTTGCCACTCCCTGTAATAACGATACGCGTAACAAGGAACGGGATCAGCCCATCAACGATCATATCAAATGGCACTTTGCGGGACATAAGATAGTTTTCATGTGCCCCGTAACTATGCCCCTTGTAATCGGTGTTGTTTTTATAAATGATAATTTCTTGGTTGTCAAGCAATAGGCGTTCGGCTGCGCCCCTACTGACTTCTAATATTAATTCTCCTGCCTTCTCATATAGGAGCAGATCCCGTGCATTCGCGCACTCTGGCGTACAATATTCGGGGTGTGCGTGATCCACGTAATACCGTCCACCGTTGATTAAAATGTCATTAACGACATTGCTGGTGTCTGCCTCAGAGATAGGTGTCTCAGCCTCTGCGAGAAACCCGCGCGCGTCCATTAACGGACTCTCCTGATCGTAATCCCACGTAACAGAGGTGGTAGCACTCGGGACCTCACCCTTACAATTCTTATAGGCGTTGACCACCAAAGTAGAGGCAGCGACCGGATCTTGCTCACGTGCATTTTTGACTGAGATGCCGTACTCAGTCTCTGTTCCGATTATTATTGGTATTTCCATTTTTTATTGGCTATCGGCTATCGGCTATTGGCTGTCGGCTCAGAGATTTTATGTAACAATTTACTCGCTTAGCGTAAGATCGTTACGGACTGCTCTTAACTGAAAACTGACAACCAATAGCTGAGAGCCATCAAAGGAATGTGCCGCCTCGGGTGACTCGGACGTCCTGTTTTTTCTCCCGTGTAGGTTCATTGGTCAGCGCGCGAATATTAACAATTTTTTCGCCTTTGCGGCCCGAAATTTTTGCCCAATCGTCAGGATTCGTTGTGTTCGGAAGGTCCTCATTTTCGTGGTATTCTTCTCGGATCGCTGCTTTAAGGTCATCAAGGCACATCCCTTTATCTGTTCCATCGGAGCCGATAAAGCGTTTGATTGCTGCCTTCTTCGCGCGTGAAACAATGTTCTCAATCATTGCCCCGCTAACAAAATCTTTGAAAAAGAGCGTCTCGCGTTCACCACGGGCGTAAGTTACTTCAATAAACCGATTTTCATCCGTGGTCGCGTACATCTCGTTTACGGCTGCATCAATGAAGTGGTCCGCGGCCGCCTGCGTATCTCCATTAAATTGCTGACGAACCTTTTCAGCGAACGGGAGATGCGGTGTCAGGTAGATAGCGAAGATGTCCTTGGCACCATCAAGGTTAGGTCGGTCGATTTTAATTTTGACATCGAGCCTGCCAGGACGTAAAACTGCTGGGTCAAGCAGGTCTTGCCGGTTGCTTGCCCCAATGACAATAACATCCCTTAAGTTCTCTACACCATCAATTTCGGAGAGGAACTGTGGTACGAGCGTTGATTCCATATCCGATGAGATCCCCATACCTCTCGACCGGAAGAGCGAATCCATCTCATCAAAAAAGATAATAACAGGGAATCCTTCCTTTGATTTGTCGCGCGCCTTTTGGAAAACTTCTCGGATTTTCCGTTCAGTTTCGCCGACATACTTATTGAGGAGTTCAGGGCCTTTAATGTTGATGAAATAGCCGCGAACATCCTCCCTACCACTCTCCTTTCGGACGCGTTCGGCGATACTACTTGCGACGGCTCGGGCTATCAAAGTTTTACCACATCCGGGGGGTCCATACAGGAGAACACCTTTCGGTGGTGAGAGGTTAAATTCCTGATATTCCTTTGGGTAGAGGTATGGCAGCTCAATAGCATCACGAATCGCTTCTATCTGCGTATCAAGCCCGCCGATATCCGTGTAACCGATATCTGGTACCTCCTCAAGCAGCAAATCTTCGACTTCTCGTTTAGGAAGTTTTTCCATGAGCATGCTTGTCGTGTGATTGAGGAGTACATGATCACCCGTTTTAAGGGTTTCCTCTTTAAGAGATTCGGCTATTCTCACAACGCGTTCTTCATCGGTACGAAGACTCACAATAGCGAGTTCGTCTTCAACTCGCTCTTTGATTTTGACGACATCTCCGTGTCTCTCGGCACTTTTGATGTCAACGACATTCATGCCACTATTGACGATGACTTCTTGCCCGACTGCAAGGCTTTTATCCTTGAGGGCGGGGTCCATATTAACACGCCATTTCCTGCCGCTGATGTCGATATCCACGGTGCCATCTTTGTTCGCGCCGAGAAAAACACCATAGTTATTGGGAGGTGCGCTGAGTTGATCAACCTTCTCTTTGAGGATTTGTAGCTTTTCCTTCGCCTCTTGCAAGGTACTTGTGAGTCTTTTGTTGCGCCGGTGTGCCGCCATCAACTCACGCTGCGTCTCATAAAGTTGTGTTTCAAGGTCCTTGACATGTACGGTACCCTGCTGCTGTCGCAGACTTTCGAGTTCTCCTTCAAGCATGTCAATTGTTCCTTGAAGCGCGCGCATCTGCTGCTCATACCAGACAACATCAACTGTCTTTTGTTCTTCAAAAGACTCTTCGGAATTTCCTCTTTTGATAGCCATACGTGAAGATCTCACTTTCCAAGTGGTTATCGGTCATCGGTTATCAGTTTTCAGTTAAGAGGTTTCTGATTCTCTAACATCTTCTTTTAACCGTCGTTATCTATAAGAACGTCCGAGATAGAAAAAGATTTTCTAATTTCAAAGGCCGAACCGATAACCGACGACTGACAACCATTTTATTAGAGTATAGCACCTTGAAAAAATTGTGTCAAGAAAAAGTTGATATTTTTTAGAAGCCATTAGCAATCAGCCATCAGCAGTCAGTGCCTATCAGTGAGCTGATTTGGGCAAAACTACGGTAAATTATCAAAATATGTGGGCATCTTGTAAGCGTATTTCTGTGAATTTCTTCCGCTTGTGGATGCCCGCTATACTATTCCACTTCGTCAACTGTGTCGTGAATCTCATCTTCATCTTCGGGAATCGCGCCGGCCCCTGCGTCTGGTGCCATGCTCAATGCCTCGCGTATCTTCGCCTCAATTTCTGCTGCAACCTCAGGGTTGTCCTCCAAATATTTCTTAGCGTTGGTCCTGCCTTGACCGATTCGATCGCTGTTGTATGAGAACCAAGAGCCGCTCTTCTGGATAAATTCCTTATCAACAGCAATATCCAAGAGATTGCCCTCTTTGGAGATCCCCTTCCCGAAGGTGACGTCGTATTCTGCTTCCTTGAAAGGCGGAGCCACCTTATTTTTCGCCACTTTAACACGCACGCTGCTGCCAAGGATTTCATCGCCTTCCTTGATCTGGGTGCCGCGTCGCAGTTCTAATCGGACGGAGGCATGGAATTTGAGCGCGAGTCCACCCGGTGTGGTATCTGGGTTGCCGAACATGATGCCGATCTTTTGCCGGATCTGATTGGTAAAGATGACGCATGTCTGGGATTTATTGGTAACGCCTGACAACTTCCGCAGTGCCTTGGACATCAAGCGGGGTAACAACCCGACGTGTGAGTCACCCATTTCACCCTCAATCTCGGCTTGAGGGGTCAAAGCCGCCACAGAATCAACAACGACCAGATCGATTGCGCCGCTACGGATGAGTGTCTCAACAATCTCTAACGCTTGTTCGCCTGCATCGGGCTGCGCGATCAACAAGTTTTCCATGTTGACCCCGATATTTCGGGCGTAAGTGGTGTCAAGTGCGTGTTCAACGTCAATGAACACAGCTGTGCCGCCCATCTTTTGTACTTCAGCGACGACATGCAGTGCCAAAGTGGTCTTTCCGGTGCCTTCATGTCCGAAAATTTCAATGATTCTACCGCGCGGGACACCGCCTATACCGAGGGCGAGGTCAAGCGAGAGTGCACCGGTTGGGATCGCTTCAACAGGTACAACCTCACTGTCCGTGAACCGCATGATGGCACCTTTGCCGAATTCGCGTTCTACTTGTGAGATCGCTTGGTCGATAGCCTTCTGTTTTTGTTCATCTAACATGTTCTAACGTGTCTCCTTTATGGCACCTACCACCAAAGATAGGTACTTCGGATGTTGTGTTACGCCGAAAACTGACATACGTTTAAAGGCGTATAAATCGCTCCAGTGGGATGAAGTTGACTTTGCATGACAATGATTTCATTCACGTTTACGACTGCGCCATCAATTGTATCATATTTATGTAGAACGTTTTTTAACGGTTCCAAATTCACCGGAGTCCTGAGCCGTCCGAGCGTAAGATGCGGGTGAAACCGATTATCTGTTGGAAAACCGAGGTGCTTCAATTCAAGGTTCACGGCTTTCGCAAGGTGTGAGACGGTCGATGCCTTGTGTTTTACACCTATCCAAATAACCCGCGGACGTGCAAGCGTCGGAAACGCCCCGATGCCGCCAAGTTCAATAGAAAATGGTGGCTGTGTATTAGCGACGTTCTGAACTGCTTCGCTTATTGCAGCAACGGCTTCAGCGTGGACATCGCCGAGGAATTTTAACGTGAGATGAAAGTTTCCCTGTTTTGTCCATGAAGCCTTTCGCACCTCTGACTGAAGGTGTCTCTGGACCGGCTTCAGTAATGCTTGTATCGGTTCTGGTATTTCAATCGCTACAAAACAGCGAACGCCATCATTTTTAGTTGTCGCCATCACGCACCTGCTTCTGGATCGTAACGAGTAGAAAAAATCAGGGCGGATAACGCTTTACGGTTATTGATGAGGAATTCCATACCTGACCCAACCGTGAGCACTAACGGTAGATACATCATAAAATAGATGGGACCGCGACGCTGCTCAATAAATGCAGTGATCTGATCGTTCTGAAGTGTCTGGAGTGTAAGTAAAACTAAGCCAATAATGACAACAACGAGTTGCGAGGTGGTCTTGTATTTTCCCCACTGACTTGCCGAGACGACCTGCCCATACTTTGCGATGAAAATAATCCGCAAGAATGTAACGAGGACTTCACGCCCCATGATGATTAGGATCATCCATATCGGAATGAGTCCGCCATCAACGTGCTTAAAAAGGGCTAAACAGATTAGGGCGGCACCAATCAACAATTTATCCGCGAGTGGGTCCATGAATTTCCCGAAACCCGTCACCCCCTGTCTCCGCGCGATGCGTCCATCAAGATTATCTGTCAGCGCAGCAACGGCAAAAATGACGAGGGCAGGGACCATCATATCTGCTTGAAAACAGAAGATGAAGGGTGGTATCAGGAATAGCCGAAAAAGCGTAAGAAGATTTGCCAACCGAAAAATCGTACCGAAATCCATAATGTATATTGCCGACATATCAGGAATTAACACAGAATCAGAGATAACGCCTAATTTTCGGAGAGATTGATGACCTCGGCATCTTCAGGCACCACGAACTTGAAAAGGTCCGGGGCGAGTTCTGTATCTCGTTTGATCTCTGTGAGTGCAACGATCACGCTCTGACGGGTTCCGTCTTCAAGCTCGGATTCGTAGCCAAATTGCACAGGGAGCCACTCATCGGACTTCACCCAGATGAGAAGTTTCTCCTTCACGTTCGCATTCATCAAGTGGTCTTTAGGGTCTTTTTTAGGTGTCAACTCGATCCGATGTACACCTTTCGGGTTCGCGAATTCGTCAGGCACAAGTACCATATCGTAGTTTATTTGGACATCCTCAAGTGACGCGCCGATACCCGGTAGCAGTTCTCTGCGTTCTGGGTTGTTCCACTTCATCTTATTGACTTGGTTGAGTACCGGTGTATACGTCCAAGCGTATTCGCCATCTAAAACGGTAACTTGGACGACCTTTGAAGCATCTTTCCGGTCAACGTACTCCTTACGGAGCAGATTCGGTTTACCGAATATAAACCGTCCGCGAGCGACGCTTTTCCTATTAGAAAGCAGCGTTGTTTCCTCAAAGTTCGCGCTGAAATTATCAGATTTCTCATAGGCTGTTTTGAAATTCTGAAAAATCTCATCAACAGTTTGCGGATATGCGCTGTTAACACACAGCAAGGAAAGCAGCATCACTGCTAATAGAAGATTTCGGAATCCTACAGATTTCCGCAACACACTTTTCCAATAAATTCGTTGGGTCATTGCTGTCTCCTATTTTTCCAAATCGTGTTTTGGAAAACTGATTTTCACCCAATATTATACCTGTTTTGTTTTTCAATGTCAATGCATTTTTGAGTTATCAGTTAACTAATTAGCCAACCGCGTCCAGTCCGTTAGGATAACTTCAGCAGCGTCGGGTTCGTCCAAAGCGTGCGCGACGAGACGTTCCAAAACTTCGGCGACAGACGGCTCTCGGAATATCGCCTGAAACCAGTTCCCAAACGTTTTGATCGCATCCGGGGACTCAGCAGATACCGAGAAAACCACCCGACAGAAATCCAGACCTTCGTCTACCGACTTCTCAGAAATCCAGACATCTTCTGGGAAACCGTGAAAAATTGGCAAAAGGTCCGCTATGAGAACTGGGAGGTCTTCATTGAGATAAGAGATCTCTGGCAGGATGTCAAAATGGATGGCGTATTTATGGGCGTGTGGGGCACGTTCGTGTTCTCTGTTTTGTGTTTGCATAATTGGTTATATCAACTTTAAATGGACAAACCGGCTTTCTATGTAGTATATTATAATACATGATGTATGCATAGGACGACCGCATGTCTCGCTGTGATAGCGTAGATAGCGGTTGGCTGTTAAGATGTTTTTGTCTGACAAAGTACTTCTCTGAAAATCGCTTCAAAACCCGTAGCTCGTAATGTAATAGAGAGCGGATTTATGGAGCGCACTTTATAGATGCAATGCACATTGTTCTTCCGCAGGAGAAAATTAAAAAATAAAAATATGGCAGATACTGAACGTATAACACATCTAAAAAATGAATTGAAAAACCGTATCTTAGTTCTTGACGGTGCGATGGGTTCGATGTTGCAGACCTATCGGCTCACGGAGGCGGACTTTCGCGGGGACGAGTTTGCCGATCATCCGTGTGAACTCAAGGGGTACAACGATCTGCTCTCAATAACACAGCCGCACATTGTCCGAGAGATACACTCCTGCTATTGTCGCGCAGGGGCGGACATCATTGAGACGAATACCTTTACGAGTACCTCTGTGTCGATGGCAGATTATCAACTCCAAGACATCGCGTATCAAGTCAATTATGCCGCTGCGCGCATCGCACGTGAAGTCGCAGACAAATGGTCTTCTCCGAACAAGCTGCGTTATGTCGCAGGAAGCATGGGACCGACGAATCGGAGCTGCACCATCTCACCGAATGTGAACGACCCTGGCTATCGGAATATCACCTTTGCACAACTTGTCTCTGCCTACACAACACAAGCGGAGGGTTTAATTGATGGAGGTGCCGATTTCCTCCTCGTCGAAACAGTCATGGATACCTTGAACTGCAAAGCGGCACTCTTCGCTATACAGACGCTCGCTGAAACGCGTGGGATTGAGATCCCGCTGATTGTCTCCTCTGACAGGAGCGGTGGCGGTGGACGTAACCTCTCCGGTCAAACCGTTGAAGCCTTCTGGAACTCTGTCCGGCATGCGAATTTGCTTGCTGTCGGCTTGAATTGCGGTTTCGGTTCGCAACAAATCCGTCCGTACCTCGCCGAGATGTCGAAAATGGTGGATATACCGATTATCTGCTATCCGAATGCTGGACTCCCGAACGAACTCGGTCAGTATACACAGACACCGAAGGAGATGGGAGATTGGATACACGAGTTCGCGCAAAACGGCTTTGTCAATATTGTGGGTAGTTGTTGCGGAAGTCAACCTGAGCATATCGAAATGATTGTCAAGATCGCCGCAGAATATCCGCCGCGTCAACCGGAACCGCAGGAACGCGCCTGCCGACTCAGCGGCCTAGAGGCGTTCAACATCACCCCCGATTCTCTCTTTGTTAACGTTGGTGAACGAACAAACGTAACAGGATCCCGTCGATTTGCAACGCTGATTAAGAATGAAGACTACGAAACCGCTTTAGAGGTCGCACGAGAGCAAGTGGAAAACGGGGCACAAGTTATTGATATTAATACGGACGCGGGGATGTTGGACGCTAAAACCGCTATGGTGAAGTTCCTTAACCTCATCGCGGCGGAACCGGACATCAGTCGCGTGCCGATCATGCTCGACTCGAGTCGGTGGGAAGTCATTGAGGCGGGATTGGAGTGTATTCAAGGAAAAGGGGTTGTTAACTCTATTAGTCTGAAAGAGGGAGAGGAAGATTTTTTAGAAAAAGCGCGTCAGGTCCGTCGGTATGGTGCCGCCGTTGTCGTTATGGCGTTCGATGAAGATGGACAAGCCGATAGTTATCAGCGGAAGGTGGAGATCTGTCAGCGCGCGTACCGCCTGTTGACAGAACAGGTCGGGTTTCCGCCGGAAGACATCATCTTTGATCCGAATATCTTCGCAGTTGCGACCGGTATTGAAGAACACAACGAATACGCGAAGGCGTTCATTGAGGCGTGTCGCGAGATCAAAGCGACTTGTCCGGGTGCTTTGGTGAGCGGTGGAGTCAGTAACATTTCCTTTGCGTTCCGAGGCAACGACACGGTGCGCGAGGCGATGCACGCAGCGTTCCTCTACCACGCGATTCATGCGGGTATGGACATGGGTATTGTCAACGCCGGTCAACTTGCGGTCTATGATGATCTCCCTAAGACACTTCTGGAGCCGGTGGAGGATGTGCTGTTCAATCGTGCGGAAGATGCGACAGACAGGCTCGTTGCACTCGCTGGTACCCTGCAGCAAGGGAAAGGTAAAAAGAAGCGTGTGAGTCGAAAATGGCGGAAACTGCCTGTTGAAAAACGGCTCAGTCATGCCCTCGTTGAAGGAATTATCGAATACATTGAAGCAGACACCGAAGAAGCACGCCTTACATACACCCGTCCGATACAAGTGATTGAGGGTCCTTTAATGGACGGTATGAACCGTGTGGGTGAACTCTTTGGTGATGGCAAAATGTTCCTACCGCAAGTGGTCAAAAGTGCGCGCGTTATGAAGAAGGCGGTTGCGCATCTCATACCGTTTATTGAAAAGGAGCAAGCGGAAGGGGCTATCCGATCGAGAGGCAAAATCGTGATAGCGACGGTGAAAGGCGACGTGCACGACATCGGAAAGAACATCGTCGGAGTTGTGCTTGGGTGTAACAACTATGAAGTCATTGATCTCGGTGTGATGGTGCCTGCAGACGAGATTCTGGAAGCCGCGCGGAAAGAAAACGCCGATATGATCGGGTTGAGTGGGCTCATCACGCCTTCGTTAGATGAGATGGTGTATGTCGCTGAGGAAATGGAACGTGAAGGCTTCCGTATCCCACTGCTCATCGGTGGCGCGACCACTTCAAAAGTACATACTGCCGTCCAAATTGAGCCGGTTTACGGCGGTTCAACGATTCATGTCAAAGATGCGTCTCGAAGTGTCGGTGTTGTCGGTAATTTGATGAGCGACGAAAGGCAGGAGACGTTCATGACGCAGACGCGTGAAGAATACACCGATATCCGCGAACGCCGTGCGAAGAATCGGAAACAGGCGAACCTACTACCTTTCAGTGTCGCACAAGAGCGGAAATTCACACCGGGTTGGCAGAACTATCAGCCGCCTGAACCGTCTATGATAGGGATTAAGGTCTTTGACGACTACGCTTTGTCGGAACTCGTTGATTACATCGACTGGAGTCCATTCTTTACGACATGGGGACTCCGTGGAAAATATCCAAATATATTGGGGCATCCAGAAGCCGGCGAGGAAGCGCGTAAACTCCTAAAAGATGCCGAAGCACTCCTCCACATTATCGTCGAAGAGAAACGGTTCTCTGCGCGTGCTGTTGTCGGACTTTTCCCTGCCAACGGTGTCGGTGAAGGCACCGAAATCTATGCCGATGCCTCGCGGACAGAACCCATCGCTACACTACACCACCTACGTCAACAGACGGAACAGCCGTTTAACAGACCGAACCTCAGTCTCGGCGATTTCATCGCACCGAAAGTGACAGCACTGCCGGATTATATCGGTGCCTTCGCGGTGACAACAGGTCACGGTGTCCCGGAATTCTGTGCCGAATTCGAGCAGCAGCAGGACGATTATAACAGTATTATGGCGAAGGCGTTGGCAGATCGGTTAGCAGAGGCGTTCGCTGAGAAGATGCACCAACACATCCGCACAACGCTTTGGGCTTACGCTGTTGATGAGACGTTGGACAATGCGGCTTTAATTGCCGAAAAATATCGCGGGATTCGTCCTGCCCCCGGCTACCCTGCCTGCCCGGATCACAACCAAAAACGGACGCTGTTTGATTTGTTGAAAGTAACAGAGAACACGGGGATTACGCTTACGGAGAGTTTGGCGATGTTTCCTGCAGCGTCTGTGAGTGGCTGGTATTATTCGCATCCAGAGGCGCGGTATTTCAGTATTGGCAGAATCGGGGAGGATCAGGTTGCAGATTACGCGGAACGCACCGGAATGGATATAGAAACGGCAAAGCGGTGGTTGAAACCCTTACTTACCTAATTTACGATCTTGGTTGCAACAAACCGATCTTGTTGCCACTCGGATCACGGAACATCGCGAAATGGCTTGCATTCCCCGGAATCTCTTGAGGCGGTATAAGAATCTGACCGCCGAGATTTTCCACCTGTGATAGACACGCCTGTATATCATCAACCTCTACATAGATGATGACGTTGTTTGCAGAATCCGTTTCTTCGGTTGCTTGAAATAGATGCCCTTGTATTCCCTTATCTGATCCCGGGTCCGCAATGTATAATTGATCTGCTAAGGGTGTAATCTCCCATTCAAATACTGAACTATAAAAATCAGTTAGTCTTTCGACATCTTCTCCACCGATTTCAAAATGGATAACTGGATTTCCCATGATATTTTCCTCCTAATTTTTAGATTGCCTCGCGTCGAAAAAATAAAACGCAAAAACGTTCTTTGCGTTGCACCAGTTCCCAGCAGTTTTGAAAATCAATTTTTCCGCAGTTCTTATATTTTGGTTGATATGCCAGCAAAGTTTTGATATAATTAAATATCAGTACGATGGCAGGACAATCTGTTGTTTATATAACTGTTGGGCATACACATAAAGCGAGTAAAAGTGGTTTATCATACAAAATTGGGGCTGAAAATCAGTTCAATTTCAGCCCCGAAAGGATACAAATTTACTTGCCATTTGCGATAAATTATTGTATAATGCCCATGTTCAATTGTGAAATTGAATAAATCAAGTTTCGCATGAGAATAAACAAGTTTACAGTGTTAGATAACATGGAAGATTAACTTCTATTGGATTTGCTCTCGGAGTGTTTTTATTCACAACTGGTCGTAAAGTATCTATTAGATACCTTTCAATACCAGATATTGGGTCAAGCATTATGTAAGGAGTTTTAGCCCAAGTAGCATACACGGGATTATGCTTGAAAATCTCTGGTCTATCCCGATTTGCTTTTAGACGACCTCCCACATAGCCTTTACCAACATAAATATAGTTGATTTTGTTATCAATTATATTCCAGATAATATAAACACCGATACGCCTATTCTCTAAGGAAGTAAATCGTTTGTCTCTCAAGAGAAACGGATAACTCCAGTCAATATAAAATGAAATTGAGGTATGCATTTTATCTCCTTTTTCTTCTATGTTGAATTGATTGGTATTAGCATTACGGCTGCTACCGTATGCTAAATTGATGTGATTATTATCTTCTTCAGTCTTGCATTGTAACCGAACTGCTAATTCGGTAGTTTGTTTGGTCTGCTACGAGCGTTTCAGTCTGCTAAACTGAAACGCTCGCAATTATACCATAATTTTATCAAGAATGCAAATTTATTTTTACTCTATGAAAACCTAAAGCGTTTTATACGTCACACTGAATGGGAAAGCCGTGTGCGGTGAAAGTCGCACGCCCGGTTTGGTGAGGGGCACGGAGCGGTGACGCTCCGTGCCTACTCTACAGGTTTAGGAGAAGAATATTATGAATTTAACCATTGAATTAACAACTGAGCAGGTCATTGATTTTCTACAGCAAATGCCGCCGGAAGAAAAATTAACAGTCCTCAAAGCACTTGCAAAAGAAGCACGCGCTGGCCGCGCAGAACAGATGAAATATGCCGAATCAAAGGTTCGAGAATTATGTGCCCAACGCGGGTTGGATTGGGACGCGATGACCGAAGATGAGCGTTTATATTTTATTGATGATATTGTCCACGAGGACCGTGAATGCAACCAATAGTGGTTTACGATACAAACGTTCTGATATCGGGTATGGTTTGGGGTGGAATACCTTATGACTGTATTGAGTTGGCACAGCAAGGGAAAGTTGAAGGGGTAACCTGCAATGAAATTCTTAATGAATTTGAAGATAAGTTAACAACTAAACTGGGTTTTTCTCCATCAGATGCTGCGGAAATAGTAACTGGACTCCTTGACTTTCTCCAGATAGTCGAAATTCCCAATCGCCTCAAGGGAGTCACAGCTGATCCAGACGACGACATGATAATAGAATGTGCCGTTGTCTGGGGAGCTACCCATATTGTTACTGGCGATCAGAAGCATCTGTTACCACTTAAAAATTATCAGGGTGTCCTTATCGTAAAACCTGCAGACTTTCTCACACAATTTCGGTAAAGTGAAATAGGAAAAGACAATGAAATGCGATATTTGCGGAAAGCCAGGAGCGCACCAACGCCACATTTCCCGAAGTTACGGAAAGGGTGAATCGTTACTCGTCATCGAAAATGTACCTACTATTCATTGCCCAAATTGTGGCGAGGGATATTTGACTGCACAGACCCTCAAAGAAATCGAACGTATTAAGCGGGATCGCCAAACTGTCGCGCCGAAACGTCCAGTGTCAGTCGCAGCTTTCGACTAATTTGGTAAAAGAAAAACATGCAAACATCTCATAAATACTTAGATCCAGTTGCGCTCTCTCGGATTGGCGGGATGGAACTTGTCGCACGCCTCGTTGTTGAGGGGTTCGTCACGGGTCTGCACAAAAGCCCATATCAAGGATTCAGCGTCGAATTCGCGGAGCATCGGCAATATATGCCCGGTGATGAAATCCGCTATATTGATTGGAAGGTCTACGGGAAATCTGATCGGTATTACGTCAAAAAATTTGAAGAGGAGACGAACCTCCGCGCATATATCCTGCTCGATACGAGCGCGTCAATGAATTATAAGCACGCAGAGGAATCATTGACGAAGTTTGAGTACGGCTGTTATCTCGCGGCGACACTCACCTATCTCATGCTAAAACAGCGCGATTCCGTCGGGTTGGCACTCTTCGATACGGATATTACGCAATATATTCCACCCAGAGGTGCTGCAACACATCTACGCGCGATTATGTCCGCGCTGGAAAACGCAACGCCGGGTCAGGAAACAGAGCTCAGCGGACTTTTCCACGAACTCGCCAAACGGATTGTGCGACGCGGCTTAGTCATCGTTATCTCTGACCTACTTGATGAACCTTCGCAGGTCGTCTCCGCGCTGAAACATCTCCGCCACCAGAAACACGAAGTCATCGTCTTCCACCTACTTGACCCTGCCGAACTTACTTTCCCTTACACTGGCTCCGTCGTTTTTCGGGATATGGAGACAGGAGAGACACTTTCAACACAAGCAGATACGCTGAAAACGGACTACCTTGAGAAACTGAACGGATTTATCCAGAGTTATCGTCGCGGATGCGGCGCAAGCCAGATTGACTATGTCCAGATGGATACCGCTACGCCGTTTGACTACGCGCTATCTGAGTACTTATCAAGGAGAAAATAAGAATGAAAACATATCGGATCGGAATCTTGGGATGTAGAGGCCGTGGGACAGCCGCAGCGCGGGCATATCATGCGCATCCACGCGCAGAGATTGTCGCGCTCTGTGACTTGATTGAAGAACGCCTGAATACCTTGGGTGAAGAAGTCAACGTCGCCGCACGATTCACTGATTTAGATGAGATGATCCAACAGACGCAACCCGACATCGTCGCAATCCCGACTGGCACGGAGTTCCATTACGATCTGTGCATGCGTGTGCTGGAACACGGGGTCAATATTGAAGTCGAAAAACCGATGTGTATAGACCTCGTGCAAGCGGATGCCGTTATCGCGAAAGCGAAAGCAAAAGGCGTTCAGGTTGCGGTGCATCATCAAGGCAGGGTTGGTGCGTCTATGCAGGCACTCGCTCGCGCTTTTAATGCCGGGAAAATCGGTGAATTGCGCTACATGTACGGCAGCGGCAAAGGCTATTACGGCGGCTACGGTTTGATGAACATCGGCACACACATGCTCAACAACATGTTACACTTCGGGAAACGCTGCGAAAGCGTCGTTGCACACCTAACGACAGGTGGGAAACCGATCACACCCGTGGATGTTGCACCATCGCCGAGCGGTATGGGAACCATCGCAGGCGAATATATTACTGCGACATTACAGTATGAAGGCAATGTTACCGGGACGCTGCTCCAACACCGGTTCCACACGATGGATACGGGTGCGTATTCTATGGAACTCTACGGCACTGAGGGACGACTCTTCTGGAAAAGTGGCGGTGCATGGTGGCTACCGACCCCACACTATCTCCCCGATGGCACACACGACCAGTGGGAAACGTTAGAACTTATCTATCCGGATCACTACGACCCCAAAGGTAGCGCGTCGGAAGCGGATTACTGGTTTGTGGAGGATTATGTCAACGCTTTAGATGAAGGCAGACCGCATACGTGCAGCGGCACCGAAGGACGACACATTATTGAGATGATGATGGGGATCTTTGAATCGGCGGCGTATGGCACACGCGTTGATCTTCCGCAACCCGATCGAGGGCATCCGTTGTTACGATGGCGCGAAGAATCGGGGTTAGATGCACCCGCCGAGATGCCGCGGGCGTATGGCGAATGGCTGACACTGGAATCCAACCGGATTAGTTAAAAGTAGTAGGCACACTCCGTGTGCCGTAACTCAACCGCCCTACTACAAGCGAAACCGTTCGTAGTAGGGCGATTCATCGTCCGTTAATCACTGAATTATTTTTTTGATCATTAAAGCGCGCCTACATTATCTCATTATCTCGGCAATAATCGCGTTCGTCTGCAACCCTGACTCACCCGAACACCGGATCGGTTCACCCGTCTTAAGATGATTCACAAAATCTTCGATAAGCCCCGTATGTGTATGCGGCAACGGAGCCTGATGCATCTCAACCCATCCGTCTGATTTCGTTTCAAGCGTCAGATTTCCCGAATTTAACGGCGAACACCGCAAACACCCTTCCGTGCCATAAACCTCAACATTGTCAATCGAGACACCGATGTTCCAGTTGATGTTCGCTACGGCATGCGCGCCACTCTCAAAACGGAGCGTAAACACAGCGGAATCGTCAACATCAATATCCAGATGGACTGCCTCCGCATATCCTTGCACGGATTTGATGTCACCCATCAGATACTGCAGGAGCGAGATCCGATGGCTACCGAGATCCATCAGCACCCCGCCACCACTGATTTTGGGATCCACCCGCCAACTACTCAGGTCGTGGCGATTCGGGTTATAGAAACCGGTATGATTGATTTTTGCAAGCACCACCTCACCGATAGCACCTTCATCCATCAACGCCTTCATCTTCACAATATTCGGATAGAAGTTCCGGTAATAGGCGAGCATCAAGGTAACACCGGCATTGTGGCAGGCATCCACCATGCGTTGGCACTCTTCAAGCGTCATCGCCATCGGTTTCTCGCAGAGGACGTGCTTTCCTGCTTCCGCTGTGCGGATAGTATGTTCGCAGTGGAGATACGGCGGTGTTGCAACGTAAATCGCATTGAGTTCGTCATCTGATAGAAGATCGTCTATGTCTGTATAGACCCGTTTCGCGCCGTGCCGTTCGGCGAAAGATTCTGCTTTAGCACGGTCCCGCCGCATCACAGCGATGAGTTCCGAGTCGTCAACGCTATAGAGCGGCGGTCCGCCCTTATATTCAGCGACATCGCCACAACCGAGTATGCCCCATTTGAGTGTTGCCATAAAAATATCTCTCTTCCTGTAGGATTCTCGCTGCGAAGCACTCCTGGACGCGACACGCAAGCCACAAAACTGAGATGGACAAAGCACTAAGAAGAATCGTTGTCATTGGTGTCCTCGGTTAAACTCAAAATCTGCTGGAATGCTTCAAGGCTCGGTGCTTGTAATGCCTCGCGCCGCAGCTCTCTGAGACGCTGCACTGCATTAATGCGCTGAAGCGTTGATGCTACTGTTTGCAAGTCGCGAACGTTGAAACGTACTTCTAAGTTTTCAAGGATACCCTCAATGAGGCTTTCTCGTGCCCCTTGTTGTAGGAAATGTTGAATAACCGATGACTCTTGCATGATCCCCTCCATTATCGTTTCACGAATGGTCGGATAGTCAAATATTAATCCGCTCAAGATCGCTAAATCTGTGAGATAATCTGCCTTTGACACCACATCCTGCTGCACAGAATCCGCAACCTCAACACACCGTCGAAGCCAATCCTCACTTGGCATATCTATCGGTGGCTTCATCAACGGCGTGAAAGGTATCAAGCCCTTCACGCCTGCTTCCAAAAACGGGGAACCTTCCAAATCGTACAACCGGATCACCTTGTATCGGATGCGAATCTCATAATCTCGAATTTCTTGAACATATTCACCGGGATCTGTTCTACCCGCCCGCGGGTGCAGATAGATAACGTGTGAATAAACAGGTAACTGAAAAGACTCAATCCCTCTACCAGCATAACCTGCCATACGATACGGCATCGGGACCTCTCTGCTATCGTGCGTTTGCATTTCTAAATGCACAATAACTTCCTCGCCGCGGACGTTTGCACGTATAAAACTATCCGCGCGATTGGATCTGACAGTGGGCTGCTCGGTCTCAAGTACCTCAATCACTTCCGCTTCCGGGATGCCGAGGCTAAACTGTAACCAGTCTTTGGGGTTTTGGTGAATGAGTGCTTTTGAAACGGTATCATATTGTTGCCGGCTATTAGATGCCGTCCGCTCCCGTCTTTGCGCCATATCAGATACACTGACGGTACAAACCCGTGCCAGTCCCTTTCTCATCAAGAGTGAATTTTTTAAAGTCTAACACACATTAGTAGTGGATGTCAAACAATTTCAGGAATGTACGTCTATTCTCTGTTGAACAGGAAACGGAAATCTGTTAGGATATTGGGGAAAGAAAGACAGGAGGATGGACGATGGCAAACAACGCAACACTTGAGAGGATCTCCCCATTTTTTATTGTCAAAAACCTTGCGGAGTCAATCGAATTCTACAATCAAAAACTCGGTTTTGAGACGGACCTACTCATCCCAGAAGAAGACCCGTTTTTTGGGATTGTGTCTCGTGATGAGGTGCGGATTCTGCTGAAACATATCACTGAATTTATTCATCCTGTACCGAACCATACTCGGCACGAATGGGCAAGGTGGGACGCATTCATTTTCACGCCCGACCCTGATGCACTATTTGCGGAGTATCAGTCGCGTGGATTGGAATTCCATGAACCGCTTGAAGACACCGACGACGGTCTCCGTGCTTTTGAACTTAAGGACTATGATGGTTATGTGTTGTGTTTTGGGAAACCGATTTGAACGGAAAATTGTCAGAATCAGGATTTTAGGATTACCAGGATAAGAGCGGCATGCTGACACATGTAGGTCTTATAGTGGATCCCGAAAATAAGTTTACATTTTTTGAGATTTATGTCAGTCTTTATGATTATGACTTATTCAACAGATTTGCGCAAATGCGTGCTTGATTTCATCAATGAGGGTGGCAGTAAAGCAGAGGCTGAACGGA
>JAJDTM010000052.1 GCA_022827185.1 Candidatus Poribacteria bacterium | reverse complement strand
GTCCGTTCAGCCTCTGCTTTACTGCCACCCTCATTGATGAAATCAAGCACGCATTTGCGCAAATCTGTTGAATAAGTCATAATCATAAAGACTGACATAAATCTCAAAAAATGTAAACTTATTTTCGGGATCCACTATATCTAAATTCTCTTCTTTAGCAGCACGTGACTCTAAATCTGAACTAGGATGCGTCAGAGAATTGCGCGTATCCACAAAAAGTTTTATGAATAGAGCCTTTTCCTCTTCGCCGAAAAAATTGTTAAATACCTCAACCATTTTTCGAATCCGGTCTCTTAAACTCAATTCATTCGCATGATTTAATCTTGGTGCGAACCACTTCCTATCCTTCTTAGGGACTTCCTTAATAACCTTTTGCCTTAGCGTTTTAAACTCATCGTCTTCCATATACTTATTATCACAACTCTCCCGATGGTATGCTTCTAAACCTTGTGCTAGACTTAGAAATATCACTTCCAAGGATGGTTGAGGTCTTAATTGTGCCTGAAAGTATAGATTAAAAACGTGTTCATACTGCTCATAACTGTCAATCCATTTATTAATCATCTTCTCGGCACCGTCTTGTATGTCCGAGAATCTAAATAACATCTGGTTCCGATCGATCTTAGACTCATTCCTAGAGTAGTAAAATACACTCGGATGATAAATATCGATTTTAGCGGGTTTGGTTACGCCTTCCCCAATAGTGTGGTTAAGTCCATTTGAAGTCGCTGACATACTATCCAAAAAAACCGTTTGGTTTATGGTAAAGCACAACAAATCAACGATTTTATGGGCAATAGAGAGAAACGCCTCTAACTCCTGAGCATCATCTGAAATCAATTTGAAATAAGCCTTTTGACGGACTCCGAGCTCCCAAGGCCCCTGCAGAGATTCAGTGTTTCCCATATCAAATGTAATTTCCAACTGCATACCGTTATTAAGATCAAACGGAATATTCTCTGGGTATTTGCATGATATAGTTATCGTCTGTTCTTCATCTATCTTTTGGTCGATACCATGTATCCAAACCCATTCGTCAATCCCTTCAACAGAAAATTTGAACGTATTGAAAGAGGGGATCCCATTTTGGAGGTATTTAGGGTGTGGAAAGCCTGTAAAAACCCGGGTTGCCCAGATTTTTTGGGATGTTTGTATTTGCCCCAGATTAAATTGAAGTTCACTGTTTGAAACATAACAACCATCAAGTATCAAAAATCCAAATTCTTGAATATGTCCAATTACTTGGAACTCATTATCAAGATTTGTTAATGGGCGTACTATATTTGCTGGATCATGTACAAGAGATTGAGCGACTTCCAGCTCAATCGCCCTTTCGTTCGATATTGAGAGTACTCCGCTCACAGGTTCCGCGAAGGACGGAATCCAAAAGGTACCCGTTTTCTTAATTTCTTCTTTAATTTTCACTTGGAATTCTCCAATTTCCAGCTCTTTTATCCCCTGCGAAAGTGGGAAGGTAGCAGAAACGGAAAAGGATTCCGATCTTCGCAATGCCACCCAAACTGGTCTAAATAGTATAACACAAAAAAACAACAACTGCCAAGCGCGTGTAAAAACAATTGCAGCGTCATTCAATTCTCGATTTGTATCTTGGTTTTGCTTTATATAGGTGAATATTCTTAGGGAAAATCGCGAGCACAGCTCGCTCCTACAAGCGAAAAATGTCCACATACATAAAGTGAATAGGTACAATTGAATGACCTGAAAAACAACTGAATCCTTGTCCAGTATTTGATTTAATTCTCTGCTTTTGGTATCATAGTTGCTGATATTTGAGAACGAATTCACAATGTTTCAGCAATATTGTTCCTAACGGCCTAAAGATAGGAAGCTCATGGCACTTTATCAAGAATACGAAACAAAAATCCTAACCGAAAATAGGATTGACATCAGCAATGACGGGATTAAGAGAGATATTGAATTGTACGATCCGGATCAGATGTTACAACTGCCCGTCGAACCGTTAGAACGGATTCAGGATTTCTTAGACGATTACAATTATCTGACAGGACAGACTTTTAAACTCCGTTACTATCAGGTGTTGGCTCTACTTTTCACTGAATGCTTTTTTACTGACCAACAATCAGATGGATACAATGAAAATAGCAGACAAGAGACACAACGGATGCTGGCGTATTGGATGGCGACCGGTAGTGGGAAAACGCTCGTCATGCACCTCAATGTTCTCCAATATTTGCACCACTTCTGCCAAAAGGACAATGCCCTGCTTCAAATCGTCCTAACGACACCCTTGGCAAACTTGATCAAACAGCATGAACGCGAGTTAGCGCCCTACATTCGTAAACTCAATGAAACCTATAATAATCGCATTGAACTCACAATTGACACTACGCAAGGGCTTTTGCAGAAGGAAGATGACTATTTCCATTTGCCAGATGAAGGCGAGATTCGTCGGCTCATTTTAGTGGATGAGGCACACATCGGCTTGACAAGCCAGCAATCTGGTAAATTCAGAGAACTTCGGAACCGTCTCAACGTCCGAAATTCTTTCCTCTTTGAATATTCCGCCACCTTCCACAACATCGCTAAAGAATTAGCGGACGAATACGATAGCGCAATTATCTACCGATACGATTATGCGCGCTTCTATAGCGACGGATACGGCAAAGACCACTTCTTCAAACCGATAGCAGAAGATACGATAGTTGACGAATCCGAGGAAAAAATTAAAGATAATCTGGACGAATGCCTCCGCGTAATGGAAGAAAAGTTACAGATCTTCAATAGCGTCCAAAAAGACGAGCAATATGACAATGATCTGACTGCCCATCGTCCTTTGATGGCATTTATGGGGCACACCGTCGAAAACCCGAAGGACGAAGGCAAAAGGGACGAAGTTTCTGACATCCAGAAAGTTCTCGATTATCTTGCGGCACTGAGCGAGGCGGAACGCCAGAAGTTCAGATCCATTTTTGGTGGTGACATTATTGGGCCTCTGGTTGTTGCGCGCAAACCAGATAATAATAGCGAGCTGCTTCTCTCTTACGGAGATGGTGAAAAGTGGGGAATGATTAACGTCGGAGATGTTACGAGTTTTTACAATAGCATTCCAAACGACCGTATTGTAACGCGCGTTGAGCCAATTGAAAATCCAAGCCTTCATTTTGAAAATCTTGATAACGAAACCAGCCCGATAAATGTGTTGATTGGAAGCCGCAAGTTCGCAGAGGGATGGAACTCCTATCGGCTTTCTGTAATTGGTCTGATTAACTTGGGTAAATCCAAAGGTAACCTGATTATACAGATTTTTGGACGCGGGGTCCGGTTACGAGGGAAAGGTGGAGACGGAAAACGTCAGTATATTGACCATAAACCGGACTATCATTTCCCTTATCAAAACGTGGAATCCAACATCCGGCGATTGCAGACTTTAACTGTCTACAGTTTGAAGCAAAGTTATCTTAAGCGGTTTCTTGATGAAGTTCATACAGGAGGTGTCTCACTTCAGCATGTCTTTAAAATTCAAGTAAACCCGATGCTTTTTAAAATAGATAGTAGCACATCAGTTGACTTTGAGGAATATCGCCAAAAATTACCCATTTTTAAGCAGCGCAAGATAGTAGGTACTGGTATAAAGCGCGTAACGCTCAACGGTAATGAAATACATTACACCTATTTTGATAATGGCACCGAAGAGTCGAGAATTATGAATAACTGGCGGAAACTGGCGTTAGATTACCGAACAGATAAAGGGAAAAATGCGCCAAATGTCTATGAAGACCTACGAGAAAATAATGAAAAGTATTCTTGTTATCTGAATCGGGCAAAACTCGCCACTGTTATTCGTCGTGAGGCGGAGAAAAACCAGCTGCAACTCTATAGCAAAGAAAATTATGAGCCTACTATCATTGATTTCTTATCACTCATCAGGGATATTCGTTATCAGGAACAGGGTCAAGATCCAATTGCTTGGACAGATCGGCTCAACCGCCAAATTGTAATTGATGTTGCCCGTAATCTGCGGAACCGTATAAACGCTCATATCAATCGCGCAAACTATGTTTATGAACCATTAGAACGGGATGATTTTATCTATGAGTACACGGTAACAAAAGAATTTCCAACACAAGATGAATTGGGCACCTTTTCGGAGCAGGTTAAAAACGCAGCATCAGATGCATTTCAAGGGAATCCACATGCTCAAATCAAAAACAAACTGCAACTCTCCTTGCCTCGAGGGCATCGGCATATTTACCGACCCCTTATGCTTCCGCAGGAAGAGGTAGAAAATGAGCATCGCGATGTTAAAGTATCACCTGATCGGTTAAACGCGGGCGAAAAGAAATTTGTTGAAAACCTGACTGAATACATCAAGTTAAATTACCAACGGAATGAAAGATACGAATTCTATCTGATGCGAAACGCGCAAAAGATCGGTATCTACTTGGAAAGCGACGCAGGGAGTTACTATCCCGACTTTGTGTTGTGGGTGCTTGATACACAACAAGATATAACACACATTCTCTTTATAGACCCAAAGGGGGAACGTGACATCACTGGCGGAACAAAGAGCAATTATAAGAGTCATCCGAAAGTTAAACTCGCTCGAAAGTCTGAGGATAAAACGCTCGGCACACTCGAAAAGCAATTAGAAACTAAAGAGGGTCGGAGATTCTGTCTGAATTCATTTTTACTGTTACGAGATAGCTCTGAGTTAGGTCGCGGCGAAACCGTTGCGTTTATTGAAGATAATATGTTACCATATAACATTCTCCGTTTGGACTGGCACGAAAAAACAGAAGATGGTTCAACCAGTCGGCTTTTCAAAAATCAATCGTATTTGGATTTGATGTTTGAGAAAGCTGGGATCGAAAATTAGAAACTTAGGCATGGTATATCTTGATAGTTCAGTGTAAACGCCTTTGATTGGCAGATCGAAAAGCGTTGATTTTTGAATACGATGATGGTAAACTGTTATATTTGGGACTGTCGGCTCCTACCGTAATCAAAAGGAGGCAACACAATGGAAGAATCGACGACTATCCAAGAGATAATACAACGCTTAGACAAACTCACACCTGTGCAGCAGAAACAGATTTTGAATTCTGTCCTATCTTTTTTAGGCGAACCGATAAGAGGTGTTTCAGGTAAGGAACTGTTTGAATTTGCTGCTGGACTGTTTCCGCCCGAGGATATCGAAGAAATTAAGCGAGCAATTGAGGAGGACTGTGGACAGATAGATGAATCAGAATGGTAACTACCTTTTGGATACCAACATCATTATCCGGCTGTTTACTGGGGATTCGGCGATCCAAGAGAAAATGTTAAATGGCGATAACCTATTCTTGCCTTCGCCCGCAATTGGTGAGCTCTACTACGGCGCACAAAAATCTGGCAAAGTTACGGAGAATCTTCACAGAACCAACACATTCGTAGAAAATCATATTTTGCTCTCTTGCGATTTAGAAACGGCACAGTGGTACGGAATTATCAAAGAACGGCTGCGAAGGAAAGGTAGACCCATCCCGAACAATGATATTTGGATTGCAGCAATTGCCTTGCAATATGATTTGATTCTTGTGACACGAGATGCACATTTCGATGAAGTGGAATCTTTACAAACAGAACGCTGGTAGGGACTACACCAACAACAGATACGGATCTTGAATACAATCAGAAACCGTTTGCAGGAACTGTGCAGCCGGCGCGCCGTCCACGACACGGTGATCGAACGTTAAACTCAGCGTCAGCATACTCCGCACAACAATCTCATCTTCATGAACAACAGGCTTCTTCAGAATCCGTCCTACGCCAAGAATAGCACTCTCCGGTGGATTGATGATAGGTGTGAACGCATCAATCCCGAAGTTTCCGAGATTTGTAATCGTAAATGTACCGCCTTGAAGTTCTCCCGGTGTTAACTGATTGCTCCGTGCGCGTTCAGCGAAATTTTTTACTTGCTCCGAGATCTCCGATAACCTTTCTCTGTCGGCATTTCGGACGACAGGTACCACCAACCCATCCTCCAGTGCGACTGCGACCCCGATATTAATCTCCGATAATAGATGAATCCCGTCATCTGTGAGGGTTGCGTTGAGGCGTGGATGTTCCAATAAAGCATTTGCCACGACTTTTACAAGCAGATCGGTGTAGGTAATCTTTACCTCTCTCGCTTGCAGTTTATCGTTAAGCATCCCGCGTAACTCCGCGAAGGCGGTCGCGTCCACCTCGGTATGGAGTGTAACGCTGGCATTCGTCTGAACGCTCAAAGTCATCCGTTCCGCGATGATGCCACGGATGCCGTCCATAGGAATGACTTCGGTTGCCTGCTCAAGTGCTGGTGTCTCTACAGCAGGGGTTTCAGATGCTGTGCTGGCTGCCTGTAGGACATCGTCTCGGACGATTCTGCCATCGGGTCCAGAGCCAGCAATTAAACTGAGATCGACACCATGCTCTTTTGCTAATCGCCGTGCGAGAGGAGATGCCTTCAGGCGTGTAGTTTCGGCTTCGGTTGGAACCGGTGCTCTCAAGTCGATATACCGCTGGACATCGGCTTCAAGGATACGTCCACCTGGTCCGGAGGCAGTGACCTGGGTCAAGTCAATAGCGAGTTTCTCAGCGAGTTGACGTGCCGCTGGAGAGGCTTTGGGCGCGACAGTGGTAGGTGCTGGTGTCGGCTTCGGTTGTGCGGGTTGTACCGGTGCTTCTTGTTCCGGTTCTTGCGGCTCTACAACTGCTGTATCTGCCTCAACGCGTGGGACTTCTTCACCGGGTGCTCCGATAATTGCTAATAAGGCGTTGACAGGAACATTGGTACCTTCCTCAGCAAGTAATTGCGCGATAACGCCGTCGGTAGGGGATTCTTGTTCATGGACGACCTTATCGGTTTCAATCTCCAACAAAGGTTGACCTTCCGTGACGGTATCGCCTTCCTTAACGAGCCATTTCCCGATTTTCCCTTTGGTCATCGTCTGATCCATCTGAAGCATTCTCAATTCAACTGCCATATTTTTAAATTTCCTTGCGGTTCGATAAGGTTGATTTTTCAGGAACGGTTTGTTCCGTATACCCAGCCCGGCGCGTTGCTTGGGCTTACGCGCACGGGTTGGTTAAGAATCAACAACTATTCTTTTACAGGACCTACGCAAACTGAGCAATATCGGACATCTGGTCGCAAAAAGCGGTGTTTTCCATATTTTTAACCCCCTAAATCCCCTTATCAGGGGGACTTTAAGAGGCAGTGTGTAAGTCCTATTTTCAGTAAGGCGGTTATGACTGTGATTCAATCAATTCAATTAGCATCTCAACATTCGCATCTTTTTCCAAAATGAGCGCGAATTTGTGGTATTCGTCGCCTTTGAAAATCGCCTGAACGAAAGGACTAAAGGCAATCAAAAATTGACTGCCTAAAAAGTTCAGCGGTTTACAGGTTTCTAAAGCGATAATTGCCGGTGTGGTCAGACCGCGCCGCAGGATCCACGTCGCTGCCTTCTCAAGTAAGGCATGCTGCTCCGATTCTGGGATGTCCTCAAGGAGAGTCGGTATTTCGCTGTTTGGATTGAGCATAGTTAACCTCTATCCGACACGCAACCTTCGCGAGTGTGAACCTGTAAATGTTAGAGATCTAAGTCACCGAGGTAATCGGCAATCTGTTTCGGTTGACCATCAAGAGTTGTCTCCATAGCAGCGATGACGAGCACGAAACTTTTGATATTGTCCTCAATCCGAGTATCAGAAGGTTCACCCCCATCAAGCCAATTCAGGAACTCATCAAAGAGATGTTGATGTGCGTGATAAGGGATTGGCGGTGCCTCGTAGACCTCTGTTTCGCCACCGACGCGATGGATCGTCATCTGATTTCCGCCTGCGATTTCGACCGCGCCCTCTTCAAACTCCACACGGTAGTGCTCATGGTTCCAACAGTTAACGATACCCGCCGATGAACTATTGCCCTCATAAGCGGTATGAATACCGTTATCCATACGCATTAGATAGTAGCCACTGGAGTAGTGCTGGAAGCTCGACCATTCGGGGTTCCATCCAAATCCGATCAACGTTTCACAATCGCCGCCGGAGAGGAACCGAAGCATGTCCAAGTGATGAACGGAGCCTTCAAAAAGGAGTCCGAAATCCATATCGTGCCGCCACGCTTTTCCCCATGAGAGATACCGACGATAGTCGCACGCGTATCTGCCTACAATGTGCTGAAGTCTTCCCAATCTACCTTCATCACGGATACGAATCAATTCTTGCTTATTATCGGCATAGCGATAGTTTTGGATGATAGCACACGGCAATCCGGTTTTTTGTGCGGTGCGTACCATCGCTTTCGCTGCATCTAAGGTGTCCGCGATCGGTTTCTCACAGATAACAGGCATCCCGTTTTCCATAGCCGCAATTGCGGCCGGACTGTGAAATTGGGGTGGGGTCGCCACACCACAAAAGTCCGCCTTGACCTCTGCACACGCCTCGTTAAAATCTGTGAAAAGTTGTGCGGTGCTGAGTCCTAACGCCTCGCCTTGTGCTTCGAGAACGTCTGTATTCACGTCTGCTAAACCGATGATTTCAATTCGATCGCTGAAATTACTGGTGAAGTTGTGGATCCAGCCACCTGCCATGCCACTTCCACCAATCATCAAGCATGTTCGTTTCGCCATATTTTTAAGTTTCCTTACTTCCTTGCGGTTCGATAAGACCAGTTTTTCAGGAGCGGTCTGCTCCGTATATCCAGCCCAGCGCGTTGCTTGGGTTTAGGACTATTTAGTTTTTTTAGAAGTAGATTCTTGCATCAGTTTGCCGCGCAAGACGTAATCGTCTTTGCCATGCCGGACGCGTTCAAACTCAGCCTCAGTAGCCTCACGTCGTACTTTCGCCGGTACTCCCATTGCGATGGTCCCTGGTGGGATTTCCTGTCCCTCGCGGACAAGCGTCCCAGCGGCGACAATTGCCCGTTCGCCAATCACTGAACCCGTCAAGAGGATTGCCCCCATGCCGATGAGTGCCTCGTTGCCGATCGTGCAGCTATGGAGAATAGCACCGTGACCGATGGTAACATCATCACCGATCAGGCACGGAATCTCCTTATCCATGTGTATTACCGCCCCGTCCTGAACGTTGGTGCGACATCCGATTCGGATGGGTTCTAAATCTCCGCGTAGCACGCTGTTAAACCAGATGCTCGATTCTTCACCGATTGTTACATCACCAATAATCATCGCTCCCGGAGCGACGAAGACGGAAGGATGCACATTTGGTGTTATGCCCTCGTATTCTATCAACATTTTTAATTTACCTTGCGGTTCGGTTAGGCGAAATTGCGTGTTAATGACAAACTTTAATGCTGTGCGACCAGTAAGCTGCGCAGGTTTCCCATTCCCCACTTATAAGACATCACGAACGTGCTTGCGAGGATCGCTACTAACACTATAAAAAGGACGAGGCTTTCGGTATACCATGCGATCACTGGTGCAATAACAAGTCCCATATCAACAGCGAGTGTCACCGTGAAGGTTATAACGCGCAAAAACGGCTTCGGTTGATGTGTCAGTTCCGCCATCCATGGGAGCGTTCCAATTGCTGTGTTCAATGCGCACGCTGTTGGCAGCATTAGCACAGGTGTCAACAGCACCGACATCCAAACATCCATTGGCATTCGGAGTAGATAAATCGCGATCAAGGACCAGAATTCAGCATAAACCAATGCACAGAGCAGTGTGGTCAGGAATTTGCTTGTGTAAATCAGTTTCGGTGTGACAGGTGCAGATTTCAGCATCCACCATGTCTTCGCCTCATCCCTCAGCCCATTGCAACTGATGCCAAAGGTAATAAGAATGCTGTAAAGTACGACTTGCACAGTGAGAATCTCAGCGGTGTTGGCATCCGCGCCGTCCCCCCGTGCGAGTAATACACCGATGTGAACAACCAGAAAAAGCGTCAGCATTATAATAGCGATGAGCCGTCCACTATGTCTGACAAAGATTAGAAAATCCTTTAACATCATAGTCCTAATTTTGCCGCGCCCGAGTGCTCTGGCAACACCTTTTAGGTGCGATGCTTTAGGATCATCATTGCTCCGTACGGATTTACGCCTGGCTTTCAATTGACGGATATTTTCCCAACCGTGCTGATAAATCAGTTGTGCGACGAGCGTTGCCATTCCTACAGAAACGAGACTTCCGCCGATACCTCCGAGTGCCCATCTTAATCGGACGCCTGTTGCGGTTTCAGTTGTCCAGATTAACAGCAGTTTGCCCATCCATTCGTGTGGATACCATTTAGTGCCTGCGGCTGCTGTTTCTGAGGATGCCCAATCAAGCAAAAACTGCTTTACTGCTATCGACTCAAAGGACGTAAACAGGGTCAAGGATAACAAAAAACCTACCGTCACGCCGATTGCTGTACCGAGTACTTTGAGTGTTACGAGAAGCCATCCTGACGAAAAGAAACGAGCGATCAACATGACGCTGATAGTGACATAACTTGTTATTATCACGAGAAGGCACAGACATGTTGGAAATAGGGTCGCATAAAAATACCACGGCAGTTCAAATATTAGACCGAACACCACCCACGGTGCTCCTAAAAAGCAGAGCATGCTCAGAAAGCGGGTAGTAGTAAGATGGACGAACTTATATCCGAAAATCGTCACCGGATGCATCGGTGCGGCATGTAAGAGCGCGGTATCCGGTGCTTCATATAGGTTTTTCAGTGAACTTTCCATCAACTCCTTTGCGACGACAATAATCGCGAACGCCATGAAACCGTTAATTACACCTAACAGCAGCGTAGGATTCGCTTCTGTCAATCGCAAATGGCTGAAAAGGGAGTTGCCTAACACCGATAATGCGACGACGAAGACGAGGTAACCGACACCTTTTAAAATGCCTTTTCGCCATGTCTCCCCGCCGTGTTTCAGGCTATTTACCCATCCCTGCCAATCCGCTTTTAATAGCACCTTGATATTTTTTAACATTGTCGCTTGATATGTTATTTATGGGGCGTTCCAGCCTCTGTCTGTTCCAAATTTTTAGGCATCTGCCGTTAGGTCGAGAAAAATATCCTCTAACGTTTCCGTTTGCTGGTTGGCATCAGTGGGTTGTGTATGGAGTTCCCGTTTTCTCTGCTGTAATTCCGAAAGCGTCCCGACGGCGATCAGCCGTCCTTTACTGATAATGCCAACCCGGTCGCAGATCCGTTCGGCGATTTCGAGTATATGTGTTGTCATAAAGACGGTGCAACCCTGCTCACAGCGTTGGCGCAAAATTTCCCTGACAGTGCGTGCGCTCCTCGGATCCAGCCCACTGGTAGGTTCATCAAGGAAAAGGATTTTCGGGTGATGTACGAGAAGCGAGACAAGCAGTGTTTTCTTCTGCATGCCGTAGGAATACCCTTTAATCTGATCATCAGCGGCATCAGCGAGTTCAAGTTGTTCAAACAGGGTCTCCATTTCACGCTCGGCTTGCTTCGGTGGCACCTCATATAAATCGGCCATCATACGGACAAATTGCCTGCCAGTTAACGCTTCATAGAGCTGGGGCGTATCGGGCATTAGTCCGAGAATCGCCTTCGCTTGTAAGCTCTGCTTCTGAATATCGTATCCACCAAGCGTTGCGGTGCCAGATGTAGGACGAAGTAAGCCTGTGAGCATATTGATTGTGGTTGTCTTCCCTGCCCCATTGGGTCCGAGAAACCCGAATATCTCACCGGCATCCACCTGCAATGTCAGGGCATCAACGGCACATAACTTGCCGAAATATTTCGTCAACTCCAAGAGATTAATCATTTTCGACCACTGCCCAAGACATCATCTTTGAGTTCGGCGAGTGCTTGGTCCAGATTGCGGCTGGCTCCCGTCGTTTCCGCCTCGGTGGTAGTCTGGCGACGCTTGTCCTCCAAAATTTCCGCTTTGGCTTCCGTCGCTTTCAATTTCTGTTCCGCCCGTTCTAAGGCTTCAGACACACCGTTGGCTATTTCATCAGATAGTAATTGATAGAGTTCAGTGCGCGTTTCCGCGTGTTTCTGACGCAGGTGCAGTTCCTTAGCCCGTTCTGCTGCGTCTCGAAACTGCTGATAAAATTCGTGGAGTGCACTCTTGAGGCTCGCAACAACTGCTTCTTGTGCATCCATCTGATGCTTATAGTCGTCTGCGCGGGTCATATATTGTTGTGTGCGTCGCCGTGCTTCACTTGCGCGGGCCTGGTTTCCTTCCTGTTCGGCGGTATCTGCCTTATGACCGCACACCCTCGCGGCATCAACAGCCTCTTGGTAATTCCGTTTAAGTCTTTCCTCCTCCGCGATGGCTGTAGCGACGAGATCTTTTGCTTCGGCGAGCCGCTTTTTCATATCAAGAACAGCTGCATTGAGAAAAGGCTCGGTACTCTCTACCGCCTCTAAAAATTGGGTGATACTCTCTCGAATCCGTTCTGAAATTTCTTTAATCCCTTTCATTATGTCGATCTCCTACGCCTACCACATTCGTTTTTAGTTAAATATCAAATGAGTATGTTTACCTACCGGACCCGCGATTGGGTATCCATACTTATTAGAAACATCTGTTTGAAAAAAGATAGCCAAAAAGCAGTTTTTTAACACGCCAATATGGAAAGAGCGACTCAATACGTCTATTCTATTGCATGCGTGCTGAGTGTCTCGCAATCAGCGTTGATGAGTTCAATGTTGTAATTTGCTAATCTCTCCATGATGCACTTAATTGCGGGGATATTGTTGTCTACTAAAATTGAGGAACGGTTGTGTAATGCAGCAGATTCGCCGAATGCGCCACTGCCAGCAAAAAAATCTAAAAGCGTGTCCCCCGGTGATGAGTGCACCTTGACGATACGATTAAGAATTCCGAGCGGTTTTTGCGTCGGATAACCGGTCCTCTCATTTCCATTGGTGCTGACGATGGTATGCCACCAAACATCAGTAGGTGTTTTGCCGCGCGCTGCTTTCGCTTTACTGACCAAGTCAGGTGCCATATACGGAATCCTATCCATTTCATCGAAATTGAAGGTATAGTGTTTTGGTGTTTTCGCGTACCATAAGATGTTATCGTGCTTAGCGGACCACCGTGACTTGGCGCGTCCTCCGTAATCATAAGCCCAAATAATCTCATTCATAAACGATTCCCGTCCGAAGATTTCATCAAGCATCACCTTACAGTAATGCACCGCCCGGTAATCAATATGGAGAAAGAAACTCCCATACGGGTCGAGTACGCGATACGCTTCTTCAAAACGGGGACGTAAAAACTGCAAATATTCATTTAAGCTCTCGAACTTATCAACGTAGTGTATCGTTTCGCCTTTGTGCGTCCGGTATATTTTACCTTGGAAACCCACACGGTCACCTTGAGCATCCACTTCAACTTGAATTTGCGTACGTTTTTGGAGTTTTCCAGTGTTAAACGGCGGATCAATGTAGATCAGATTGACACTCTCATCAACAACATACTGCTGAAGAATTGAGAGATTATCACCATAATAGAGATGATGGTTAGAAATTTGATTATCTTCTTTTTGACACACAAGAGGCAATTGCACAGCTTTCCACCTTCCTTTTGTTTATTCACGGCCAGATTATAGCACACTTAGGAACAATTTATCAAGCACTTACCGCAATTCTGGCAGAGCCATTCAGTTTTCGGTTTTTTCAGACATTTTCGCGGACGGATCGCGAGCGACAAGAAATCCGCAGAAACACCCTATCAAATACCCCAAGCAAAAACACTCGCTCCTACCAGAAAGAGATTTGTACCAAAAATCGCAACATGGACAATTGAATGCCTCTGGCAATTCTGGCACTCAAGAGATTTTCCTTGACTGCACACAATTTTTCGTGTAAAATTTTAAAGTGGAATTGCAAAATCTATAAAGAGACGAAAATCTCATGCGCATTCTGAATCTGAACCGTAAACTCAAAAGTGCAAGACGCCTGCCTGAGATTGTCAGTGTCTTCGCAAGACACGGCTTTGGACATATTATCTCTCAACTTCTTGAGCGGGGTCGGACGACCCGTTTTCGGTTCAAAGGGGTGCTTGCTCGGAAAGCAAGGCAGGGCACTCACGTTGAGAAGAAACCGAAATGGTGGCATTTATGGCGTTCAAAAAAAGGTTCAGACCAACAAAATGTGTCAGGGACATTGCTATCTGTTCCAGAGCGGTTAAGGCTCGCCTTTGAAGAGTTGGGGCCAACATTTGTTAAATTGGGACAGGTTCTCAGTACACGGGTGGACATACTCTCCGAACTCGTTGGGCAAGAAGAAGCCCTGGCGTGGACCACCGAGTTCCAGAAATTGCAGCGACAGGCGCGACCCTTCGATTTTTCAGAGGTGCAAGTTACGATTGAAACAGAATTTGAACGACCGCTTGAGGAGGTCTTTCCAACATACGAACAACAACCATTTGCAGCGGCTTCAATTGCGCAGGTACACGCGGCAACATTGATAACCGGTGAACCGGTTGTCGTTAAAATTCAACGCCCGCGGGTTGCAACAGTTATCCAGACAGATCTCAATCTCTTGATGGAGTTAGCCGAGCAACTTGAAAATAGCGATCCTGAGATGCACCTTTTCAAACCGACTGAACTTGTCCGCGAATTCTCGCGCTCTATTCGGAAAGAGATTGACTTTACGATTGAAGCGGCAAACACGGATGCTTTCTACCAGAGGTTCGCAGCGTCCTCCAAAGTGAAGATTCCTAAAGTTCATTGGGAATTCACGAATCGTCGAGTTTTGACGTTGGAACGTATTGATGGTATCCCAATTGACGCGATTTCGCAATTGGACGCGATGGGATTCAATCGGGCGGAACTCGCTGAAACACTCGTGGAACTGTTTTATACACAAGTGCTGAGCGATGGGTTCTTCCACGCGGATCCACATCCCGGGAACGTTTTCGTTTTAGAGGACGGGCGGATCGGTTTAGTAGACTTCGGTATGGTCGGCAGGATAAGCGACGATATGTTATGGCATATCTGCAATTGGCTTAGCGCCGTGTTAACCAAAGATGTAGATGCTGTTGTCAGAAGCTACATTCGGATGGGGATTCTCGGTGATGAGACAGACATCACGGCATTGAAGATGGAAATGAATGACTTTTTAGAACGTTCCTTCAATATGCCGCCGAGTCGGCTTCGCCTCGGTGAAGTGATCCATGAAGTTTTTAATGCATCACTACGCCATCAGATTCATACACCGCCCGCATTTTTAATGCTTGGCAAAACGGTAGCGACAGTTGAATCGGTTGTGATGAAACTGAACCCAGACTTTGATATTTTGGAATTTAGTCAACCGTATATCGCACAATTTCTCGTCCAAAATTTTGGGGCGAAACGCTGGGAACGACAGTTTGTGGATTCTATGGAAGACTTCACGGAACTTGCCCGCGATATGCCGCTCCAGTTGCGTCGTATTCTGCAAAAATTACAGCGAGGTTCTCTTAAATTTGAGTTAGAACATCTGAGCCTTGAAGCAGTGATTAAGGCGTTTGACCGGGTTATCAACCGGATTGCCTTTAGTCTTATCATCGCTTCGCTGATTGTCGGCTCGTCGATTATTCTACAAGGTGTAGGGCTCTGGGAGTGGAAATTCTTTCTTGGCATTATGGGCTACTTAACCGCAACGTTCTTCGGGTTCGGATTGGTCATCTCTATCCTACGTTCGGGTCGTTTCTGATTTAGTGTTCAGTAGCTCATGCATCGATAGGAAATAAAAAAGGTACCTATTATGGCAGTCTTACTTGGATTAGACGTTGGCGATGTACGCATCGGGGTTGCGTTGAGTGATGAACTCGGTGTTGCGGCACATCCGCTATGTACGCTAACCCGAAAAAATAGGAAGGTAGATCTGATCGCCATCGCGGATCTCGTTTCTATCCACAAAGTAGAACGTGTTATCATCGGATTACCTATCTCACTTGATGGTTCCATTGGGACGCAAGCGGAAAAGGTCCAGAAGTTTGCGCAACGTTTAGAACACGTGATCGACATTCCGATTGAGTTTCAGGATGAACGCTTCACAACTGCTGAGGCTGAAGATATTTTGCAAGAACTTAACAAAGACACACAAGAACAGAAAGAACTCATCGATGAGGTAGCAGCAGTGATTATTCTCACTGATTATTTGAACCAGGATCGGGAGGCCGCATCTACAGTACCAACGCATAATACTTGATTTCCATTAGGCGTGAAGGTCCCACACTTGGAGTTCCCGATAACTATGAATTAAGAGGCATGGGTTCAAAACAAAAGACACGACTAATTAAGATAGTTATATTAACGCTCTGCGGTCTCGGGGCACTTTGTCTCATCGGCTTATTGGTTGGGGTGTACTTAACATCACCACCGAGTTCTTCAGAAGCAATCGTCAATTTCGAGGTGCCAACGGGAAGCAGCTCACAAACAATCGCGCAGCGACTCGCTGAACAAAAGTTAATTCGGAGTAAGTATGCCTTTCGTATAGTTGTGCGACACAGAGGATCCGACAGACATTTGCATGCGGGAACTTATGTGTTGCGCCGGAATATGACATTGTGGCAGATCGTTGACGAATTTGAAAAAGGTCAAGTTACACTCATCCGTTGGACAGTTCCAGAGGGTTTAACGGCAGCTGCCACCGCTGAACTTTGGGAAACGGCAGGCTTGGGCACGGCTGAAGCATTTCAGGAGGCTTCCCAATTACCTCGCCTATTGAAACAGTATGGACTTGAAGATAAGACGGTGGAGGGTTACCTCTTTCCGAATACATATAAATTCGCGAAAGGGATAACGGCTGAGCAGGCGGTTGAAATGATGCTTGAGGCATTCAAACAACAGTGGACTGAAACGTTCGATAAGGAAGCGCGAAGCTTAGCGCTGACACGGCACGAAATCGTAACGCTTGCCTCCGTGATTGAAAAAGAGGCACAATCCAAATCGGAACGTCCCCGGATTGCAGGCGTTTTTCATAATCGACTTAAACGAAAATGGAGACTTCAGGCGGATCCAACTGTGCTTTACGCCTTGGGGAACCCAAAACGACTCTTAACGAGAGCGGATTTAAAGGTTGACTCGCCTTATAATACATACAGGCATAAAGGTTTGCCCCCGGGTCCGATTGCGAGTCCGGGTATTGATTCAATCATAGCGGCACTGCGTCCCGAAAAAACAGATTATTTTTATTTTGTGGCGATAGGCGAGGGAAAACACCATTTCTCAAAAACGCTTTCAGAGCATAACAGGATGATACGAAAAATTCGACGTGCCTCTCGTGAACGGTAGGCACGCTTTACAACAAACCGAAGGGATGGTTGTCAGGATTAATAACTGTCAGCAATCGGTAGTCAGAAAGAGAAATCTGATACTTATCAAAATTTTTAGGATAGCCGATAGCCGATAGCCGATAACTACTAAAAAATGGCAAAGGCAGATTTGCAGCAAACGATTCAAAACGAAACAACACTTATAGGAAAAGGGTTAATGTTAGGGGAAGAGGTGACATTAACCTTGAAACCGGCACCGGCAGATTCTGGCATCGTCTTTCGACGCATAGATATGGCAGATGCGCCAGAAGTGAAGGTGTGTCAGGAAAACTGGGCGGATATTTTGCCGCGATGCACGAGTCTACGTAGCGGCGATGCGACGGTTAGTAGCGTTGAACACCTCCTTTCTGCTTTGGGGGGACTCGGCGTTGACAATGCAGTCGTGGAACTGGATGCGCCGGAACCCCCTGGGCTTGATGGGAGTGCGGTGCCGTATGTGGCAGCCATCGAAGCGGTAGGACTCGTCTCGCAAGATGCGCCTCGGCATTTTATTGAAGTCGCGGAACCGTTTTCACTTTCTTCGGGAGATAGACAACTCGTTTTGTTGCCCGCTGACGCGTTTGAGGTGACATTCGTTTACGCGCATCCACAAACAAGTCCACAAGTGGCGACATTCAAAATAACGCCTGAATCCTACGCTCGCGACATCGCGCCTGCTCGGAGTTTCTGCTTTGAGGATGAAATAGAAGCATTGCAGGCTCTCGGTATCGGGAAAGGCGCGAGTTACGAGAACGTCCTTGTTATCAACACTGCAGGTGAGCCGAGTACGCCGCTGCGTTTTGAAGATGAATTCGTCCGACATAAGATTCTGGATCTAATTGGTGATCTCTATTTGGCTGGCAATTTACCGAAGGCGCATGTTATGGCAATGCGGACGGGTCATCAGTTTCACGCCGAATTTGTGCAAGCACTTAGTGAAGCGGGTTACCTTCAACAGGCACCCGTTCAAGAACCTATTGAGGTAATGGGTATCTATGAAGTGTTACCCCACCGGCATCCGATGTGTATGGTTGATAGAGTCATCGAATATGAAAGTAAAAAGCGAGCGGTTGGCATTAAGAACGTGACATACAACGAACCCATTTTTGAGGGACATTTCCCGACGCAGCCTGTGATGCCGGGTGTATTACAGATTGAAGCCCTGGCACAACTCGCTGCATGGCTCGTGCTTCGGGACATCGGTAAGGAAGGTGAGCTCGGCTACTTCCGTTCCATCAGCAAGGCAACATTCCGG
Source organism: Candidatus Poribacteria bacterium (assembly GCA_022827185.1). GTDB lineage: Bacteria > Poribacteria > WGA-4E > WGA-4E > WGA-3G > WGA-3G. Next base: position 32,800 of record JAJDTM010000052.1, on the reverse strand, counting down.
CGTGCCGTGATTCCTGGCGATCAACTTCGATTGGAAATAGAGGTTGCACAACTGCGAAGCCGACTTGCCCGTATCGAAGGACGTGCTTATGTTGGAGACGAACTTGCTACAGAGGCTGAACTGTCAATCGTATTGGCATCCGTCTGAATTGGTTATCGGCAGTCAGCAATCGGCTATCGGTCAAGAGATCTTCTGTAACATACACAGGACTTACGCAAAATTTGTATTCCGCGGCGAAATTGGTTGTTCAAAACCCAAGAAAGCGCAATAATGCACTTCGCATTTGGGCGAGTACGCCGCAAAATTGCGCTACTACGAACCAAATACTGCATGAAAACAAGCGAACTGCGTAAGTCCTAATACACTTACTTGGTGTACTCCATAGAGAGCGTATTCGTTAAAAACCGCGTCTTATTCGACTGTCGATAGCCATTAGAGAGGACATCTATGCTTGAAACTAACATTCACCCTACGGCTATTATTTCTCCCAAAGCGACATTGGAAGAAGGGGTTAAAGTTGGTCCCTATAGTCTTATTGGTGAAGACGTTCATATCGGGCGTGGCACTGTGATAGGTCCGCATGTTCAGATTGAGAAATGGACAACGATTGGTGAAGAATGCAAGATTTTCTTCGGTGCTACGCTCGGTAACGAATCCAAAGACTTGAAGTACGGCGGTTGGCGGAGCTATGTGAAAATCGGTAATCGCAATATTTTACGTGAGTATGTCTCTATCTCTCGGTCAACATTCGAAGAGGGGTCAACTATCATCGGTGACAATAACCTGCTGATGAATTGGGTTAATCTTGCGCACGACACCATCGTCGGCAATAGAACAATCATGGCAAATTTTGTTTCTCTCGCGGGACATGTTGTGATTGAGGATGACGTTCGATTGGGTGCCCATGCTGCATTACACCAGTATGTGCGCGTCGGCAAGATGGCAATGGCAGGTGGGTTCTCAAAAATTGTACAGGATATTCCACCGTTCGCATTGTCCGCTGGACAACCGGCGCGTGTTCGGGATCTCAACCGTATAGGCATCCGAACATCTCGGATCAATCCTCTGTCGCAGCTTACGCCTGAAACGCTTGCGGAGTTAAAGAAGGCATTCCGAATTTTGTTCCGCTCTGGTCTACCTCTCAAACATGGCGTCGCCAAAGTCAAGGCGGAACTCGAAACGACTCCAGAAGTTGAATATCTACTTGAATTTATTGAAACTTCCAAACGTGGCATAGGATTCAGCCAACCTAATCGTGCGCTGAGCGGCTAATTTTCTCTTGACCGTCGGCGTTCAAAGATTCGCTACTTTTAGGTGATATGCGGAGCGAAAACGGTGGAAAAATTAGGGATTATTGCGGGGGCTGGCAAACTTCCAGTGTTATTGGCTCGTGCCGTTGCCGCTCATGATCGAAAACCTGTTGTCATCCAAATCACAAAGTCTGATGCCCAACGCTTTGCTGGCATTGCACACGAAATCCATACTTACGGCGTTGGACAGATCCAAAAGATTGCCCGAACACTTCTTAACTCAGGTGTAAAAGAGGTCGTGATCATCGGTAAAGTCGAAAAAAATATCCTGCTACGTCCATTCCAAATTGATACGACCACCATTAAAATTTTAGTACAGAACCGACGTGAAAAACCCGCCACGATTGTTAACGCAGCTCTTAATTACCTTGAATCTACCGGACTTACCATCCTCCCTCAAGATCGATACCTCAGTAATCTTCTCCCACAACCCGGTGTTTTAACAACGCGACACCCTACTGCGAGCCAACAGGCAGACATCACACTCGGTATCACCACTGCACGCCAGATCGCAAATATGGATATTGGTCAAACTGTTGTCGTTAAAAATCAGATCGTGCTTGCTATTGAGGCTATTGAAGGGACAGATGCCACTATTAAAAGAGGAGGTAATTTGGGACGGAAGGGAGTTGTTGTCGCGAAGGCATCTGCCGAGAAGCACGATTTTCGCATTGATGTGCCGACTGTAGGCATGCAGACATTAGCGATGTTGCATCAAGTTAACGCGAGTGTGCTGGCAGTAGAAGCGCGACGGACTTTTGTTATGGACGCCGAAGCACTGATTCGACAAGCAGACCGATGGAAAATCGCAATCGTTGCTGTCGAGTGATTTTTAAAAGAAAGCGGCGGAGGTGATACAACAGTAGCCTCCGCCTTTCCAAAGATGCGATTCAAACTATGCCGCGTCTATTGCAGTTGCTACCTGTTCTGTTGTTGGAAACTGTCCGGTTTCCAACTTCGAGTAAAGCAGGGTGCCGTTTAACGAGACTTCAAAAGCCCCACCACTGCCTGGAATCAGATCAACTTTCGCAACTTCTGCACCATACTTTTCTTTCAAGGCATCCGCCAAACTGGCTGCCCGTGGTTTGTAGTTTCAAGCGGTGCAGTATTCAATTTTCACTTCCATGGGTATTTCCCTCCTCATTGAGATTTTGCATGAATCCGACCATTTCGTTTTAAAATTTTACCATTAATATTGGGAAATTGCAAGTTTTTTCGCGTGCTTTAAATATTCTCTCCAAAAGATTGGCATGAATCTTGCTAATATATGGTTAGTGTAGACCTTCATTGTATCCATAGAAACGGAGTCAAAGTATACGCCCCGCTGTGTTAGGCACAGTTTACCGATGTGAAATTAGCAAATAGGTGTTTAAATTATGAACAAGGCTATCCAATTTCTGAACAAACCTGTCCTTTTATCTATCTGCCTTCACCTGATAGGTGTAGGAATTGTATCGCTGTCCATTGTCGGGTCCCCGGATAAATACGGCGATGCGATTATGGCGGAGTTTGTTTCGCACCCGAAGACCGAAAAAACTGTGCGCACACCGCGTCGGCTTAAGACACCAGAACTCACACAACCAGATATGGTCCGCCCACAACCGGCGCGTATTCGGACACTTATAAAAATTGCTTACGTTCGGTACAACGAACTGCAACCTGTTGTTGATACACTCCCAATTTCGACCATTCATCAGACGACTCCATCAGAAATTGGAATAGAAAGCGGGAGAGCACTTCAGCACCGCTTACTCCCTCGTCCGACAACTGACGGTTTACAACCGTCACGCTTTACGCCTAAACCGATGTCCCGCCCAGAATGGAGATCCATATCACCTGTTATTGCAAATGCACATGCTGCAGAACTCCCACCGGTTCCTGTACATTTGAATGCACCGATACAAAACGCTCGGTTTTCTCATAAAGTTGATCCGATTTACCCCGAATCCGCTCGCCTTTCTCATAAACAGGGTCTCGTTGTTCTTGAAGCGACAATAGGCGTGGATGGCATGGCAAGAAATATCAAAGTTGTCAAAGTCGTCGAAGTTAGCGGTTTAGGCTGTGAAGAAGCAGCGATTACGGCACTCAAAGCGTCCCAATTCACACCAGCGAGACAAGGCAAAGTCGCTATCAGCCAACGCCTCCGTATTCCTTATCGCTTCCAATTCAAAAGTTAAAATCCCCGTAGCACTCCGTCTATCCAACATCGTGAACCTGCCTGCCTGCATATTAGTGTTAAGGGAAAAAAGGCTTGCACTATCAAGGTATTCCACATATAATCTTTCCTACTGAAAGTATCAGATCGTCGCGATTTAGAGATGACTTGCGGCGATTGGGAGATCGCTATCACGCGGAATATGGAGGGCAAGTGCATGGATGTTCGACTTGATAATAAGGTGGCTGTGATTACGGGTGGGTCTACAGGGATTGGTGCTGCAACAGCAATTGAATATGCTAAAGCAGGTGCGAAAGTTGTTCTCGGTGATATTAATGCGGAAGATGGTGAAAAAACGCTTAGCACGATCATTGAAAACGGTGGGACTGCGAAGTTCCAACGCACGGATGTCACTGTCGAAACTGAGGTAGCGGATTTGATGAAAACTGCTGATACGGCATTCGGTGGGATTGACACATTGGTAACTTCGGCAGGTGTCCTACGCGGACCGAGCGTTCGCATTGATGACTTTGAAGCGGCGACTTTTGATTCAGTTATCGATGTCAATCTTAAAGGGACTTTCTTCGCGCTCAAGCACGCTGTGCCAATAATGGGACGAGAGAACGGTGGTGTTATTCTGTGTATTGCGTCAGGAGCAGGTGTCCGCGGCGGCAGTTCCTCAGTTGCTTACGCCTCAAGTAAAGGCGGCGTCAATGGACTGGTAATGACGGTAGAAAATCAAGTTGGGTCAATGGGCATCCGTATGCACACTATTTGTCCGGGTGGGCTTGCGACACCCTTAAAACTGGGACAGATCGCTGAATCGGCGAAACGGGATGGACAAGATCCAGATGCGGCTGTAGCCAACGCTCGTAATTCACTTGGCGATCCGGCTGGTGTCGGGCGCGTACTCACTTTTCTTGCCTCTGATGCGGGTTCGTACACGCGCGGGCAGATTTTCACAAGGTGATATTTTAACGATTGGGTTTTGCTCTGATTTTGACAACGGAAAATCGGGTTTTAGGTGAATTTGAACGCTATCCTTAGAGATTGGCATATCTTAAAATAGGACTCACGCAAATTGAATAAATATGAAACATTAACCCCCTAAATCCCCCTTATCAGGGGGACTTTAAGAGGAAATGCGTAAGCCCTAAAGAATTTTGATATAGTGGCATTAAGACGAAAAGATGTAGTCAAAGTTCAGCCACAAACTTTTTGAATAACGATAGAAAAGGACCGGAAAGATCGCGGAAAAGAGCGTCCAGATACCTAAATTAACGAGGAAAGGGATAGCGGTGAGGGTTTCAAGGAGGAAATAACTCGGAAAGGCTATGAGTACTGTCGCGCCATAATTGAGGTACATCGCACCGATAAAGTAACCCGATTCGCGCTCAAACTTCAAGGCGCATTCTGGACAGTGCGTAAACATCTTAAAATACGATTTAAACAGTGCCCCGTTTCCACACTGTGGGCATTTTAGTCGAAAACCGCATCGCAGGATCCTACTGAGGACTCCAAAGGTTAACTTCATGCGTTAATAGGTATTGTTATCCCAAAAAACTTTGAAGGTGCGGAGGAGTATTTTGAAATCGTTCCAGAACGATAGGTTTTCAATGTACTCCAGATCAACAGGAATACCATCTCGGATTGTGCCTTGCCTACGGGGGCTAAGCTGCCAGAGTCCTGTCATCCCCGGACGGACGAGGTGGCGTTGATTTTCCGACGGTTCATAATCTTCAGCGAGGAATGGCATTTCGGGTCTCGGGCCTACGAGGCTCATTTCACCTTTGAGTACATTGAAAAGTTGAGGTAACTCATCTAAGCTCGTTTTACGGAGCCATTTGCCGATCGGCGTAATGCGTCCGTCGTCTATTGAATCAGGTTTCTCCGAATAGGATGGCGTCCCGACATGGAGGCTCCGAAATTTGTGGATGACAAATTGTTCATTGTTTAACCCAACTCGCTTGTGAGAAAAAAAGACAGAACCGCGTGAGGTAAGCTTAATAAGAATGGCGATCAGTCCCATCAAAGGGGCAAAAATAATAATAAGGAAAAATGCAGCGACCGCATCAAACAAATGTTTGCCACGGGTCGCGTAAAAAGAGGAGAGTCGTTCCACGAGAGTCCCTGTTTTTGATATTTCTGGCGAAGTTTGCAAGCTAAAACTTGCTGTTAAACTTTCATCGCGATGCGTGTTAGCTTTACTCGCATCTTTTCCTATCTGGTCTATGTTTCTTGATAGGAATGGCATCGTTAATTCCTCTGCTTGCAATCCGATATTATGTGTAAGTTTAAAGAGATATGCGCTGTCTCGGCGAAATTCTCGCGACATTTATAACTGATAAACGTTATTAATCGTGTTGAAGTTTCTGAAAAACATCAAGATATTGCTGCGCGATATTCTCCCAATTGAATCGGTTTCGGATTTGTTCTGTGGCACGGTGTCGGAAATCTTCGACCTGCTCCGGATGTTGTTCCAACATCTGAATTTTTTCTGTGAGCGATGCGACATTTTTGTCAAAGAGCACACCGTAATGCCCACCTTCCAAGACTTCATCATTGAATGGTGTATTCAGTGCAAGAATGCAGTTGGAAAATCCTAATGCTTTCAGGATAGACGGGTTAATCCCGCCAAACTGATGTCCATGGATGTAGGCGAAGCAGTGATGGTGAAGTTCTTTAATATGTTCAGAATCGTCAATATGCCCAAGAAATTTGACGTTTTCGTTGGCAATGCTTTTCAACTTCGTCAAAAATTCGTTTTCGAGTTTGTTTCCTTTATAATCAGCTCCACCGGCGATAGCGAGTTGTTTCTGGCTGTTTGAGGCGACGAACGCCTTTAAAATGAGGTCAGCATTGTTATCTGGGACAAGCCGACTGGCGATGAGGTAATAATTTCGGGATTCAAGTCCATAGGTTTCCAGGACTTCTGGGTGTTCCGAGGGTTCAATGTTTGCACCATAAGCGATATAGGTTGTTTCTGCGCCCAATTCCTGAAGATAAAGCCGCTTCATTTCAGATGCATCAGTAATAACGATTGGAAACGCTGCTGTCGCCATCTTTGCTGCCCATTTGAAGTAAATTGCGCCGAGTCCTTTCCATTTCGGACGTAGCCATTCCATTCCATCAACATTGATCACAGCGGTTTTACCAGCGATTCGGAAGAACCATCCAAAAGGTCCGTTACCCGCATTCCAGGTCAGGATAACATCCGATGCGGTAACCGAGGCGTGTAACGTTGCGAGGAAGCTGTGGCTGAGCGTACTGAACATTTTATGCTCTATGCTTGGTAAGTAAACGAGCTTGATGCCCTTCCATTCTGTCGGTCTCTCTTTGAAAAGTGCCTTCCGACAGTAGACAATGACTTCATGCCCAGCTTCTACCCAGCGCGGAGCGAGTTCCCCCATGATTGTTTCCAGTCCACTATAAGTGGCGGGAAGCCCGCGTATGCCCAATACCCGAATTCTCATCCTTTTTTTTTACCTCGTCCCAACACGCGTTGCAAATCAATCAAAGGGTCTTACCTGTATATATTATACCCATTTTAAGTGCGAAAGTCCAATTTCTTTTTAGGATAGAAAACCTATGCGCAACGCTTTACAGTCTTTGATGATTGTAAGGATATAATCCTTCATTTTTTTCTCCCAAAACCTATAAGCGGTGTTATACTTTTGACGACTGAAAGGTGTAAATATTCATTCTCTACCACGGAATCCGGGTGAGGAATTTGGCTTCAATTTCATTTGCATTTTCGTGTACACCCGGACGGTTTCCCAAGTTTTGCCGCCATACACGTGCCCACTCTGCATAGATTGAATAACGTCCAATAACAACCCAGTTAGCCCCGATTGAGAGACGATGCTCGCTTTGTGTAATTCCAGATAGAGGTGTCCATACGTCATCTTTGGGCGCGTCAGGCGGATGTTCTTTATCAATGTTTCCTGTCCCGTGCCGCTCTAATTCGTAACCGAAAACGGTTTCAAGTTTATCTGTCCACCGACGACGTAGTTGTAGCCACAAGTTATCAGCGTCGGAACCGATCTGATGTCCAATAGGTGTAGTGAAGTGTTTGTAGACGTTCACTGGATTTACATGCGTATATGCGTATTGGTTGATAAAAGCATATTCAGCGTGGAAATCAGTATCTGCGATGCCGAAAGGATCCGTTAAATATATGCCTCCTAAGATGCCAAACTTGGTGTCCCAATGCTTAAAGTTCGCTGCTGGATTCCCATCATCGACCATCAGTTCGCCATATATTTCAAAGTTGTTTATAGGGCGGATGCGCGTATCAACGCTCATAAGAACGTTGTCCCCACTACCGGGGACGCGTCCATCTGCCCGTGAGATCGGTTGTTCGTTAATCAAGTAGATATTGACTGGGTTGAGATACCCCGGCTCAAAACGGTTGCCGTAGACGACGACCTCAGAAAGTCCAAAGCCAAACCTATCCCAGAAATAACCCTCTATCCTATGCCCGGAAATATACTTATCATTGATGTTCTCTGCCATGTCCTCCAATATAGCGGTGAATGCAGTGAAGGTGACAGGATCGTAGGTGGCTTGCAGTTTGATCATATCCATCGCCAACGGGTTTTGGGAAATCAATAGGCTATCATGATAACCAGGTCCCCACTGCAGCGTTTCCTGTCCGAGTTGTAACTCAAACCAGGGTAAGTCAAACTTCATATACCCGTTAATAGCGGTCCGATTTTTGAGTTCTCCCTCTAACTGTCTAATTTTCGTCTCATCAGGAAACAGATCTTCAAATATTTCACCGTACACGAACCTATGCGCTATATCAGTCGTAAAGGCAAATTCGTCCCCTACCTGTCCGTACAGGTGTGGATAGATAGTGGTAACAAACATGTTGCCTTCGACAGGTTGCTCCTCCGATATATTATCAACAAGGTGCGTAATAACACGTTGTGAGGCTCTTAGATCAAAGGAGAAACGATAGTCTTGCCCTGCCTTTTGACCTGCCATCGTCATTACATGCGGTCGTCCGCGAGGCGGGATCTGTGTTCCAGCCTCACTGTAGAACGCTAACAAAGCGTTTAGTCGTTCCTGATCAATTTTACTTAATGAGATTTCGCCGTTTTCCTGTTTCCGATGTACCTCCAGCAGATAAGCTGCTACCTGTTTTCGGGTGAGAGGTAACGAACCACGCCGTATACCGGGTAAGACTCGCTTATTAAGTAAACGATAAACAAAACGATAAGTTTCACGATTAAAGTCAGAAAGATTCGGATTGAGCGGCACATTGATAAGTGAATCGGCATCTACCAGCGCAGCAGTCAAAGCAAACATTAGGATACAAATAATTAAAAGACTACGTGAAAACATCATACTCCTCATCATTTGAGAATTACCATTTGGCGTGTGGTTTTAAAATGCCCCGCCTGAAGTGTATAAAAATAGATACCGCTTGCGACAGATTCTCCAATGTCATTGCGTCCATCCCAATAGGCAGCACGAGACTGTGTTCGATAGGTGCCTGCGGCTTGGAATCCGAGAGATAACCGCCGAATAGATTCCCCTTTTAGGTTATAGATCTGGATATGGACATCTGTATCTTGCGCCAAATCATAAGGTATCCACGTCTCTGGGTTGAAAGGATTCGGATAATTCGGCAGGAGGACGGTTTCCGGTGGCACTGTTGTGTCGATGAGATGTTCTAAGGTAGCAATCCCTTGTCGAAAAATATCAGAACCATCATCTACCAAACGTGCCTCAGTCAGCCATTTCTCTACTATACCAAGTTGCTTCGGCCCCATAGTGCGGTGTGCCGGTGGTGCCGCCGGGCTGTTAGATTCACCGAAATGTGAGGCGACAAGAAGTAGGTCAATGATATCTACACTACCATCCTTATTCACGTCAACTTTCGGATGTTCCAGGGTTTCCATACCAAAACTATTTGAGACTAAAATGAGGTCTTGGATATCAACGACACTATCGTTATTTATATCCCACGGTAATGTCTCAGGAATAGGGAGCTGTTGCTGCGTAACGGGCAAAGCGGCTTGCCATCCGGCGTGTAGATGTTCACTAAGGTGTTCAACGAGTTCTGCATTTTCGGGCAAATCTACGACATTCACGGTCTCATCCGGGTCGGTATCATAATCGTAGAGTTCACGTCCCCGGCTCCCGTCGGGTCCCCATTCGGTATACCGGTATTGTTCGGTACGGATAGAATACCCATAGATATTACGTCTCTTGATTTCGCTAAACGCAGCTGTTTTCCACGGATGTGTCGGCTGTTCAATGACAGGCATTAGACTCAAACCTTCCAACTCTGAAGGTGTCGGAAGTTCACATGCATCACACAGTGTTGGATAGATATCAACGAGTTCTGCAAAAGCATCTACTCGGTTAGGCTGTTGTCCTGGAACACTAATAATTAATGGTGAATGGACACCTACCTCAAAAAGTGTGTTTTTGCCCCAAGTTCCATGTTCGCCGAGGTGGTATCCATGGTCTCCAACGAGAACAATAACTGTGTTTTCAGTAAGGTTCAGTGCGTCTAATTGCTGGAGTACACGACCAACGAGGGCATCCGTATAACTTGTTGATGCTGCGTAAGCACGGGTTAATTCCAATATTTTTTCATCAGAGACCCGTGGTACCTCAGTGAGAAGATCTTGGTAGCCTCTTATTTCATCCCAGTAGGTTCTTGCTAAAGGTGGTACGCCTTCTGGAGTCATAGAATCGGTGTGTATGTTAAAGGTTACGGAGTTGTATAAATCGTAATATTTTCGGGGTGCCTTATATCGGAGATGGGGTTTGTAAAAGCCGACAGCGAGAAAAAAAGGATTATTTGGATGTGCTGCTAAAACCTCTAAAACATCTCCAACCTTGTCGGCTGTTTGCCCATCTCGTAATTCATGGTCAGCAGCGTCAACAGCTTCCCATGACGGTGTAGAAGCCTTATCAAATGGGATCCAGACAGGTCCCCAAGAGCGTGCACTCCACGCGAGCGGGTTATTTTGGAGTTCATGGATATGTAAAACTCTACCAACAGCTTGCGTGTGGTATCCATGTTCTTTGAAATGCTGAGGGAGCGTAATAACATTCGGTAAAACATCCCGAAAATTTGTAGAATTATCAAATACACCTGTTGTTTCCGGACGTAAACCGGTTATCATTGAGACTCGAGACGGATTACAGAGCGGATATTGGCAATAAGCACGGCTGAACAGAGTTCCGCGCCCGGCAAATCTATCAATATTAGGTGTATGCATCTCGGAGTGACCGTAGCAGCCCAGCAGAGGTCGCAAATCGTCTACAACAATGAAAAGCACGTTATAACGTTCTGAACTTTTCGCATTAAGATGGGGTAACAAACCCGTCGTAAGCGCTGCTGTGCCTGCCTTTAAACTCGTTGAAAGGAAATCACGCCGAGTAAAGTGACGTGAGAAATTACCTTTCCCACCATTTGTCTTTGCCATTTGCTTCCTCCGAGGAAAACTATTTGAGAATCACCATCTGGCGTGTGGTTTTGAATCGTCCCGCTTGAAGTGTATAAAAATAGATGCCGCTTGAAACAGTTTCACCTACAGCATTCCGACCATCCCAATACGCCGCACGCGATTGCGTCCGATAGGTGCCGGCGGTTTGGAAACCGATCGATAGCTGCCGAATAGATTCGCCTTTCATGTTATAGATGTGGATGTGAACATCAGCATCCTGGGCCAAATCGTAAGGGATCCAGGTTTCGGGATTGAATGGATTCGGATAATTCGGTAAGAGTGCGCTTTTTGAAGGTAAGACTGTATTAATCAGGTGTTCTAAAGTGGCAATCCCCTCCTGAAAAATATTAGATCCATCGTCGGATAAGCGTGCTTCAGTCAACCATTTATCGATTAAACTAAGATATTCCGGGCGAATATTAGGATGTGTTGATGGGGCAGTAGGCACGTTAGATTCACCGAAATGTGCAGCAACCAGCAGCAAATCAATGATATCGATCCTACCATCTTTGTTCACATCAGCCTTCGGATGTTGCGGAGTTTCTGCGTCAAAACTGTTTGAAACCATAATAAGGTCGTGGGTATCAACAATTCCGTCGTTGTTTATATCCCACGGTAGCGTTTGTAGAACAGGGGCTTGTTCCTGCATTTCGGGTAAAGCCGCGCGCCAACCCGCTTGAAGCTGCTCATTGAGCTCAACAATAAGTTCCTTATTTTCAGAGAAACGCGCAATATTAACAGTCTCATCCGGATCCGTATTATGATCGTAGAGTTGATGTCCTCGGTTTCCCCACCTGGTATATCGATATCGCGCTGTACGCATGGAAATTTGACGTTCACCAAGTTGGCTAAAGACAGCAGTTTTCCACGGACGGGTCGGTTCTTCAATGACCGGCATTAAACTCAAGCCTTCCAATTGTGAAGGTATTGGCAGTCGGCAGGCGTCACACAACGTGGGATAAATGTCAACGAGTTCAGCAAGGGCATCCGTTTGACCAAGCTGCTGTCCTGGAACACTGATAATCAAGGGTGAACGCAGGGCAACTTCAAAAAGCGTAGCCTTGCCCCAGTTCCTATGCTCTCCTAAATGAAATCCATGGTCCCCCGCAAAAACGATAACCGTATTTTGAGAAATGCCAAGAGTATCCAGATGCTGAAGGACACGTCCTACCTGAGCATCCATGTAGCTTGTTGATGCGGCATATCCCCTCATGAGTTCTAACGTTTTCTCCTTAGGAATCCGAGTACTTCCACTCGGAATATCTGCATATTCTCTTAAGTCATTCTGGGGGTGTGGTACTACAGATGAAACATCTGTGAAGGTTTCGATATCATATAAATCGTAATATTTTTGAGGGACGTTGTAAGGGAGATGCGGTGTATGAAAGCCGACAGCGAGAAAAAACTGCCGGTCTTTAATCTGCGTCAGAATTTCAACAGATGCGTTTGCGATTTTGCCATCTGGTAGTTCGTCATCGGCAACATCAAGTATCTGCCAAGAAGGTATCGTCGCCCTATCAATTCGCAAGTTCTGTGCCCAAATTGGAGCACTCCAGGAGCGTTTATCAGACCATGCGCCAACATGCGTAATTTTACCAACGGAACGCGTGTGGTAGTCATGGATTTTGAAATGTTGCGGAAGACTCACAGCTTCTGGCAGCACATCACGAAAACCCTTAGAATTATCATATATACCAATCGTTTCTGGACGCAGGCCAGTCATTATTGAGGCGCGAGATGGATTACAGAGTGGATACTGGCAGTACGCGCGGTTGAAGAGCGTTCCACGTTCAGCCAAAGCGTCAATGTTCGGTGTGTGCATCTCGGCATGACCATAGCACCCCAACAGAGGACGCAAATCATCTGCCATGATAAAAAGCACATTATAACGTCCCGCTGTTTCCGCTTTCAGATTTGGCAACAAACCTGTTGTGAACGCTGCCGCCGCGCCTGCCTTCAAACTCCTTGAGAGGAAGGTACGCCGAGTGAACGGACGTGAGAAATTACCTTTCCCTCCATTTGTCTTTGCCATTTGCTTCCTCCGAGGAAAGTCTATTTATAGTTTGTATCAAATGACCCCATGAGTTATACTTACAGTATGAGTTACCCTAACAGGTAGATGTATTTGCATCACCGACACTCTCCTCATGGAGGTCACTATGAAACGCGAGAAGGATACCGCTTACGGTATCAACCGTCTCGAATCCAAGAACGCCAGAGCGGCGATTATTCAGAAGATTTCAGCAGACTTTAATCTCATGCCTCTCATTGCTGAAGCCTACTATAACCAGATTTCTGACTATTTTGCGCAACATGCCGATGTGCAACTGACATCCGGGCAAATCTGTTATGAAGCCGTCGCCGCAGAAGAACCCGCAGGCAAACATATCGCTTTAGCCAAAAAAGTCTCCTGTCGGCTCACCCTCAATGATGTTCAAGATGATTTGCAAGTCTTAGCCGATTATGGACTCGCAGGCCTCAGACGCCACCGCATCCTCCGACTCACCCAAGAAGCTTATGATCAAGACGCATTGCTGAGTTATGAAGATTTAGCCGTCTTATTAACCACCAGTCCCGCCACGGTGAAACGCGATATTCGCGCCTTGAAGCAGGAGGGGTATTTCGTCATGACGCGCGGCGCGAAACACGACATGGGCCCGGGGCTATCTCACAAGACGCAGATTCTCGAGTTGTATTTCAAAGCATACACCTTCACCGAGATCGAGCAAAAGACCAACCACTCTGAACGCGCCGTCTACCGCTACCTCAGAGACTTCACACAGGTCGCCACGCTCCATCATCAAGGCTTTCCTGACGCACAGATACGCCTCATCACTCACCTCTCCGACCGGCTGATCCGTGAGTATCTCTCGCTGTTCGAGCAATACCAAGACACCGATCGCATGACCCAACTCCTTCATCCAGAGCCTGCGGCTCCCAAAAAGGGGGACCTCCAATGAGCAAATCTTTGACCCGCACGCAAATCAACGAGAAGAAGTTCAGACGCATCAACGATAAATCCTTACGACAGTTGCTGATCCACCGCTTTCTCAATGACTACGGCTATGATAAAGGTGAAGTCACTGCCACTGCTATTGTTGATGATATTCTCAAGACCGTTGAAGACTATTTCGTCATTACCCTCCCTTTGGAGAAACTCGCCACTGGAGATACACTCCCTGAGGAGCGACTCCTGAGTTATGGACACCTCGTGTGGATGGCGGTCCCCATTGACGAACACCCAGAAAGAGGCAAGTCCATCATCAAAACTTGCATGAAACCCATCATCCTGACCTACCTTGCCGCAGAGGACATTGAATCTTTTCGCAACGGATTCACCTCACGGCAACTGCGGATCAATCGCTTGGTCCGCTGGTGTCATCAAGCTTATGACCAAGGGGCCTTATTGACACAACTTGACTTGGCAGTTTTGCTCAACGTCTGTGATCAGGTCGTCTGTGATTATGTCAATGAATGGCAAAAAACCACAGGAAACATCTTACCCACGCGTGGCAACATCCACGATTTATCGGGAGCGATTACCCACAAGAAAGAGATCATAACCCTCTACCTTCAAGGACATCTGACACCCACTATTGCTGCGAAAACAAAGCACTCTAAGGAAGCTGTTGACCGATACATCCGAGATTATGAATCCGTCAAAGTCGTTCGTGCTGCTACAGATGATATTGACAAAATCTCACAGATTACACGACTTTCCAGACGCGTCATCTCGCAATATCTCGACCTGATTCCGCAACACCAACTTCAAACTATGGATGCAAACCTTGCCAATTCAACCGCAAAGGACGCTTGACATCCGCTACCGGTTTTGCTATACTTTAGACATGTTTATCGCTAATCACATCATTTCTCAAAGAAAATGCCAGCGAACTCAATGCAACCCCTCATTAGGGATGGATGGGAAGCTAATAGACATCAGCACTCCAGCTATCCTATGGTCATTTGATACTATTTGAGAATCACCATTTGGCGTGTCGTTTTGAATCGTCCCGCCTGAAGTGTATAAAAGTAGATACCACTCGCAACAGGTTCACCGATAGCATTTCGACCATCCCAATATGCCGCATGAGATCGTGTACGATAGGTGCCGGCGGGTTGGAAGCCTACTGATAACCGCCGAATAGACTCCCCTTTTAGGTTATAAATATCAATATGGACATCCGCGTCTTCTGCCAAATCATAAGGAATCCATGTCTCCGGGTTGAAAGGATTCGGATAATTCGGCAGAAGGGCAGTTTCCAGTGGTCCTGTTGTGTCGATGAGATGTTCTAAGGTAGCAATCCCTTGTCGAAAAATATCAGAACCATCATCTACCAAACGTGCCTCAGTCAGCCATTTCTCTACTATACCAAGTTGCTTCGGACGAATAGTAAGGTGTGCCGGTGGTGCCGCCGGGCTGTTAGATTCACCGAAATGCGCAGCAACAAGAAGTAAGTCAATAATATCTATATTACCATCTTTATTCACATCAACTTTCGGATGTTCAAGGGTTTCCATACCAAAACTGTTGGAGACTAAGATAAGGTCATGGATATCGACAACTCCATCGTCATTTATGTCCCAAGGCAACGTTTGTGAGACAGAAATGCGTTCCGGCGTATCTGGTAACGCCCCTTGCCAGCCAGCATGAAGTTGCTCGCTGAGTTGTGCTATGAGTTCCGCATTTTCTGGGTGGTCAGCGATATTGACGGTTTCATCTGGATCCGTATTATAATCGTAGAGTTCCCTACTTCGGTTTCCACTATTCCCCCACTCGGTGTACCGGTATCGATCCGTACGCATGGAGCATCTCTTTGTGTCACCGCCCAGAAGTTGACTAAAGGCAGCACTTTTCCACGGATGCCCCGGTTTCTCAATGACTGGCGTGAGACTTAAACCTTCTAATTCTGCAGGTACGGGTAGATGACAGGCATCACACAGTGTTGGATAAATGTCAACGAGTTCCGCTAAGGCATCGGTCTCGTTAGGACGCTGCTCTGGAACACTGATAATTAGCGGCGAACGGAGCGATACCTCAAAGAGTGTATTCTTGCGCCATGTGCTATGCTCTCCAAGATGGAATCCATGGTCTCCGCAGAAAACGATAACAGTATTTTCAGTTAGCCCCAGTGTCTCCAGTTGATCCAAGACACGTCCGAGTTGAGCGTCCATGTAGCTCGTCGATGCGGCATATCCGTGCATTAACTCTAACGTCTTCCCTTCAGAAATCGGAGCATTCCCTTCAGGAATATCCGCATAGGCTCTCACATCATTCAAGGGGTGTGGTATCACAGATGAAACATCTGTGAAGGTTTCAATATCATATAAATCGTAATATTTTCGAGGTGCATTGTAAGGAAGATGCGGTTTATGAAAGCCGACAGCGAGGAAAAATTGCTGGTCTTTAATTTGTGTTAGAATTTCAATAGTTGCATTTGCGATTTTGCCATCCCTTAGCTCATCATCCGGAACATCAAGGATTTGCCAAGAAGGGGTGATTGCTTTAAAAGTTATCGAACGCTGGCTCCAAATTGGCGTACTCCAAGAGGGCGGATCATCCCATGTGGCATCGTGTGCAATTTTACCAACGGAACGGGTATGATAGCCGTGGGTCTTGAAATGTTGGGGTAGCGTCACAGCCTCCGGCAGTGCCTCACGCCACGCTACAGTATTACCATATACACCAGTCGTCTCTGGTCGCAAACCTGTCATCATTGAAACGCGAGACGGATTACAGAGTGGATACTGACAATACGCACGGTTGAAGAGCGTTCCACGTTCAGCTAAAGCGTCAATGTTCGGTGTGTGCATCTCGGCATGACCATAGCAGCCCAGCAGAGGACGCAAATCATCTGCCATGATAAAAAGCACATTATAACGTCCCGCTGTTTCTGCTTTCAGATTTGGTAACAAACCTGTTGTGAACGCTGCCGCCGCGCCTGCCTTCAAACTCCTTGAGAGGAAGGTACGCCGAGTGAACGGACGTGAGAAATTACCTTTCCCTCCATTTGTCTTCGCCATTTGCCTCCTCCGAGGAAAGTCTATTTGAGAATCACCATTCGGCGTGTCGTTTTGAATCCACTCGCTTGAAGTGTGCAGAAATAGATGCCACTCGCCACTGGTTCTCCAACACTGTTTCGTCCATCCCAATGCGCCGCACGTGCCTGAGTCCGATACGTGCCAGCTGTCTGAAAACCTATCGTTAACTGTCGTATAACTTTGCCCTTTAGATCATAAATATAGATGTGAACGTCCGCATCTCGCGCCAAATCGTAAGGGATCCACGTCTCTGGATTGAATGGATTTGGATAATTCGGCAAGAGCACCGTTCGCGTCGGTATCGCTGTATTGATGAGATGCTCTAAAGTTTCAATGCCGTGTCGGAAAACGTCAGAGCCATCGTCCGATAGGCGTGCCTCAGTCAGCCATTCATCTATGCGTTCAAGATGTTCTGGGCGAATATCGGAATATGTCTGGGGTGAGGCAGGTGCGCTACATTCGCCGAAACGTGCAGCAACCAGCAGCAAATCAATGATATCAATCTTACCGTCTTTGTTCACATCAGCCTTCGGGTGTTGTGGGGACTCTATCCCAAAACTGTTTGCGACTAAGATAAGGTCTTCGATATTAACAATACCATCATCGTTTATATCCCACGGTAATGTTTGAAAAATGACTTGTTCTTGGATGTCTGGTAAAGCGGCTCGCCAACCGGCGCGGAGTTGTTCGCTGAGAAGCGCGACGAGTTCCGTGTTTTCTGGTAGACCTACAACATTCAGCGTCTCATTCGGATCAGTATTATAATCGTAAAGTTCTTTTCCGTACTTTCCACTGTTTCCCCACTCGGTGTATCGGTATTGTGTCGTCCGAATAGATCGTCCCATTCGACCTGCCCGCCTGAGTTGACTAAAGGCAGCGGTTTTCCACGGACGCGTCGGTTCTTCAATGACAGGTGTTAGACTTATACCTTCTACCTCTGAAGGCACGGGAAGCTGACAGGCATCACATAACGTTGGATAGATGTCAACGAGTTCTGTGAGTGCATCGGTGCGGTTCGGCTGTTGCCCTGGGACACTGATAATCATAGGAGAACGGAGGGCAACTTCAAAAAGCGTATTCTTACGCCATGTCCCATGTTCGCCAAGATGGAACCCGTGGTCTCCTACAAACACAACAACAGTATTTTCGGAAAGCCCCAAGGTATCAAGTTGCTCGAGTACACGTCCGACTTGCGCGTCCATGTAACTTGTTGATGCCGCATACGCCCAAATCAACTCTAATGCTTTCTCATCGGATAGAGGCCCTTCATCTGGAATATCCATATATTCCCTGAGTCCACGTAAATTGTTGTTCGCAATCGGCGGTGCTCCAATCGGAAGCGTGGATGTCGGGGGAAGAGTGAAGTCTTGCTGTGTGTAGAGTTCATAATACTTTTCAGGTACGTGGAAGGGTAGATGAGGCTTATCAAAACCAACAGCCAGAAAAAATTGGGTGTCTTGAAGTTCTGTCAAAACACTAATTGCTTGTTCGGCAGTTTTACCATCTGGAAGGGCGTTATCTTCAACATCAAGCGACCGCCAGGCCGGAGTCAGCAGTGGGTTGAAGCCAAACCACTGCGGGACCCATGAAGGGACACTCCATGAATAGGCATCATCTCGTGGTAGGGCGTTATGCTCGATTTTACCGACAGACTGTGTGTGATAGCCGGACGCTTTAAAGTGCTGTGGAAGCGTTACAGCATCAGGTATCCTTTCCCGAAAATTGACAGCATTGGAAAGCACACCTGTTGTCTCAGGTCTCAGACCAGTTAGCATTGATGTCCGAGAAGGATGACACAGCGGATTTTGACAATAGGCGCGGTTGAAAAGTGTCCCTCGCTCGGTTAAAGCATCAATATTCGGCGTGTGTATCTCTGGATGTCCATAGCATCCAAGTAGAGGACGCAAGTCATCAACAACAATAAACAAAACATTGTATTGTCCCTTGGCATTAACTTGACTTTTAGGTAATAGCGCAGTTGTAAAGGCTGCGGTTCCTATTTTCAAACTTGTGGAAAGGAAATCACGTCGCGTAAAAGGACGTTTCAGCGAGGATGGCTCCTTCGACTTTAGCGTTGATACTTTTGGCATAATATAAATGCTTCCTAAGGAAATACTATTATTATTTCTCGGTCCGTTACAGATTCTCTGAATAGCGTCAGACGTTCTTCCTCACTCTTCTCAGGGAATTCAAAAGACAGACGGAGATATTCAACGATTAATGCGTCGAAAGAACTGATGTAGGTAAAGTAAAACATTCCAAGTGTGCCGTCTTGCACTTTTTCAGCGAAAGCACCTTCAAGTTTCTCAAGTGCTTCCAACCGCGCAGTATTTTCAAGGTTCTCTTGGCGATATATATCCACTAAATCCACCCAAAGTCCCTTTCTAAAACCGAGTTCCTCTTTAAAGATTTCTTCAGAAGCAGTGAACACAGTAGAAAAATCACCTGCTTCTTTTGCCTCTTGGTGTGCCTCTGTCCGTCGCTCGTTAACCCTTTCCATTGCCGCTTGTGCCATTTCTAAAGCGTCTTGTGAAGGCTTAACAATTTCCATGATTGGTTGCTTTACCATTTGGTCGCATCCGATCAGCGACATAAATACACACAACATCAACACAGTCAGTGGTATCAGTAGTCTCATTTCTGCTCCTTCTTGCGTAGATTATGAACTTGTGAGTCGTTCACTTTGATAGTTTCTTCGTATTAACAAGGTTCATCTAACTATTATACCTCAATTTTTCCATCATTTCATGGAAAACAGGGGCAATTTTCGGATGAAGATCAAACGGTTTTCTTGCGGGGACTGGATGCAGGGTCCGTCGAGCATACTCGCGGAAGGTGTTGTCTGGTGGCAATTCACAGAAACTACATAGTTTGTCGAGCGTCTCGTCCGGCTTTGCTGTTAAATCTTCAAAACGGACGAGATGGATACAATCGGGTAATGCTTGCAGTAAACGGAGCCCTTCCTGCATGGTGACGGTCCATTCTATGGCTGCCCTGTCAAGATGTCGATCAAAATGTTTAACTTCACCAGCGATTTCAGCAAAAACTGGGTCTGTTTTAACAAGTTGTTCGGCCATGAGCCTCCACTTCCTGTCATTGACTCCCCACCAGTCGTGTTTTTCGCCATTGACCTCAACACCGAGCCGCTGTGACCAGTTTGCAATTGAATGACATGTATCCCATCCATTTCGTACGAGAAAGATAAAACGGGCATCGGGGAATAGGGCACGCACGAAATCCAGTCTGAAGATGAGTTCGGGGTACTTATCAACGAGGCGTTTTGAGCGTGTCGCTGTCAAATAGGCACCGAACATCTGAGCAGCGCGTTGACGCATGTCATCAGTTGCGTCCTCCGCCGTAAGCCGATATTTTGCATCAGCTCGGGTGTAGTTTCCGATGATGTCTTCATGCGGATGGATAACATGCCATATCGCTTTTGGTTCGTTGAGATAACCGACTTCCCTATGCATGGAAAGCACTATACCGAGTATTGTGGTGCCGCTGCGTCCAGTGCCTAAGATGAAAATCGGTTTCTCGATTAACTTATATCTGTTTTTAGTCGCAGCGACTGTCTTCAAGATAGAGAAAACGAGCGGGTTTATCCAGCGCCCTTTGGTGGTTACGGGGCGTCCCTCAAAGAGTGCATAACTCATAAAGCGGGTTAATACTTTCATTGGGCGCGTTTTGATGTAATTCGGATTAATTTGGGCAATCATATTTTTATATTACTTTGTAGTTCCGTTAGGCAGATTTGAAATTAGAATCAAATTCGTCTTTTTAGGGTCTCCCGGATGTTTTTCACGCGATCCAGATTAAAGAGGAATGCGCCTCCTAATTTCATTGGGAATGTCAATAGATGAAGCATCAAACTAACGACATTCGGTTGTATTGACGCAGGACTATAGTTATGTTTCTTCATGAGGGCTGCAGTTATCGCCTGGTTGAGGTAAATTTCAGCGGAACTGAGTTCTTCCCGATTTGTGTTACTGCGCCAACTGTGTGCTCGCTGTGGATTGATACCGAGTTGTTGTGGTCGATCCTCGCCAACAGAAGACCCAACTTGCGGGACCTGGAGCATCTCAGGGGTATATGTAATACCGACAAAGTCACAGAGGGATTTGACTGTTTGTTGTGGGTGAGTAAGGAGTTCTTCAAAGTAGACTGAAACAACCCGTTCGTGCGGTGCGCATTGATCTGCAGCGTTGATTGCAGTGCGCCATATATGGCTGATGATTATCGGGTGATAGTTCATCCAATCGCGAAGCGACTCTTTGATCGGCATATCGCTTCCACCCAAGAATTTGCGTTTCCACCGCCTCTTTTGGGATAATAGTACGTCCCGTGGATCGCGAATCATGTTAATAATCCGTGCCTTTGGGTAAAGTTCAAGGATATCTGCGATGTAAAAGACGTTACGTGGTGTCTGGTCACAAGGGATAGTCCTACCGTTTTCAGCAGCTTCACAGCGGAGAAAGGCTTCAAAGAGTGCAGCGGGTGTATCTGGATAGCCGGTTAAACCTGCGAGAAATGCTTGTGCCTCGCTTAGGAATCGGCGTGGATTTCCGTATGTGCGATAGCCTTCGCGTTGCACACAAAATAATTGCGACGCGATTTTCTCTATCTCTTTTTTCTCTATTTTTGCTGAAAACGGCGGCGCGCATAACTGACCAAAAAAGTGGAGTTCGCCAAAAGTATAAACACTTGGGTGTTTTCCGAATATGCGCCCCATCATTGTTGTTCCGCTGCGACTATTTCCTACAATAAATATCATTAGTAGTTATCAGTTACCAGTTGTCAGTTGTTAGTTGTCAGAAAGATGACCATCAGCCGACAGCGATTTAGCCTCATCTCTTTACTTTAAGGATTCCGAAACTATTTTTAGGAATAACGAGTTCTGTCGCTTTCCCAGTCCATTCTTGGATACGAACTTCGACTTGACCGGATCCCTCCATTTCGGCGTTGCCTCCGTTTGTGGCGTTGAGTCTCTCATTGGCAACATAACGATAGGTGAGGTCTCCTTTGTAGCGTTTGCCATCAATGAAGAGTTGTGGTGTGTGCTGCTCACCTATGCGATTGCTGACGAGGACGACGAGATCTTTTGCATCTTCCTGTCCGATGGCTTGTGCCTGCAGACTGGCCATCTGTTTTCCAGCATATTCTATAGCCCCCAGGAGCAGGGGTTGGTTTTGGATTGAGAGGGTGAACTGCACATCTGCTTGTGCGAACGCTTCACCAATCAGTTGAAAAACGGGATAGACAGCACGCCGAATTGTGTTCCCAAAGTCTGCCTTGGGTTCCCCCCCATATTTCCAAAAGGTTTTTGGGTTTGCTGGTGTGATTGGCGAAAAGACTGGAAACCCTTTCCCGACACCAGCAATGACATGAAAGTTCGCCTGCGTGATATTCGGCAACGCTAACATTTTTAGAAAAAAGTCGCCTGCGTACAGCGCATGGAGTTGCGTGTTTGCGACCCGGTTGGCAGGGTTCGCGATGTTCCACTCAGTTATCCACATCTCCTTATCGGGAAATAATTTTTGATAGTATTCAAGTGCATCGGGGACCGCGAAGTGTATCCACCCCATGAGATAGCCTCGCATCTGCTCTATCTCTTTTTTCCTAACTGCTTTGTAAGCATAAACATGAACGGTGTAAGCATCAAAAAAGTTGGTGTCGGTTGCAAGACCTTCATCCCATTTGCGCTGTTGTGTTTTAACCAACCACCCGTCTTTATGGAAAGCGATTGGCGTAGCACAGACGGATAACTTTATATTTCGGTTAACGGCTTTCATCGCTGCTGCATGTTTCTTAGCTTCCTTGACATAGGTCTCAACGGTTGGGTATTTGTTGAGGTAGTGTGGGAGATAATACTCGTTTCCGAGTTCCCAATGCTCAATGTCATACCCGTTATCTTTGGCATAACGCACCCACGCTGCGCTCTCCTCTGGGCTGCCTGTCCACAGATTCACGACGACAACTGGAGTTATCTTTAATGTATTACACAACTGCATAAAATCGTCAAAGAGGATTTTACCGTGGCGTCGTCTCTGAAGTTTGACGTAATTTTCTTTATTTCGTTGATTCAGTTTTGTGCCGACGGTTGATGCCATTTCATCTTCAAGAAAACCACCAATTCTCCAATGGTAGAAGTTTCCGACGGCACCACCGGGAAACCGCAATGTTTTCGGTGCAAGAGCCTTCGTTAATTCAACAAAATCGGGATCAAGGTAGCCGTAATCGCCAGTTATCATGTTCGTGTTGAAGCCGTAGAGTGCCTGACGCAGCGGTCGGGCGTTGTGCGTGTCAATTTCTAAACGCATCATATCCGGTAGTTGTTTTCGATCCTGGCAACCGATGTTCAGAAGCAGCGTCATCAACCCGATGAATAGTATACAGCAAATCCAACGAGGCTTGTTAAAGATGTAATACACATCGGCAAACTGAAAATATCTACTTAAGAAAGAACATCTATTTAACATATTCTGTTCGTCCTATCAGCACGGAGAATTTCAGAGTGTTATCTTCAGGGGTCTATACGTCGGGAGTGCTCTATCGCTGGCAAACAGGAGCCCCGCACAGAGCCAAAAGTAGAAACCGTAGCCCCGAAATTCAAGGGTTCGATTGAAGAAAAGTAAGAATACGGTAATTGCGACAAGACAAAGCATGATGATGGAGATACGCTGTGTCAAGCGAGAAATAAGAATATTCCGTTCTATAAGAGATGATGTAGCGACGGAGCGTTGGTAAAGACTAAATGCGTATCGAAAAAGCCTGTAAAATATCATAGCAAAAAAACCGAGTCCCAATACGCCATAAAAGCAGAGCATTGCTACCCAATACACATCCTTAAATCCCTCTTTACTCAGTACTTTCAATAGAAATGAACGTTGGCTCATATTGAGTCCTGCAATTGCGGAGTTCTGGTCTGCGCCATAGCCTAAAATAGGTCTATTGACGAGGACTGTTGGGACATTCCCGATTAATGCACCTAACCTCTGTTTTTGGGCAATACGGACATAGGATCCAGAAAATACCCCTGTCACGTTCCCGACGAGCCCGACCCTTGCCTTACGGGGGTTTATGTATTCAAGATTGAACGGGTTTACGACTGCCAATAAAAGCCCAAAGACTAACACAGTCGCGCCTGCTAATTGGAGCGTTTTTTTCCATCCATAATGGAAATAATACCACGCGCCGCCAGCAAGTAGCGCGGAGAATGTAGCAGCGCGCGAATACGAACGCGCGATAAAGAAAAATAGGATCGCTGCACCGAGTAGATTTAGATATTCCAATTGTCGGATACGAGATAGATAGACAACGAGAACGAGAATCATAAAGACCCCATAAATTACGGTGTCGCCTAAAGTCCCGTAGACACTCCCGATTTCTCTGCCGAGTTCGAGTAACCGGTATTCTTTCCCAAAACCGCCTATAGTGAGCGTTGTCTCTCGTGGGAGAAAAAAATCAAATGCGTCTGGGCCACCCAACCATTGAATGACTCCCACGGTAATTTGAAAAATACCGACCCCAAGGATTATGCGCAACAGGGTTGTAATACGTCTTTCCGAGAGGGTAGAGTTCGCGACGAGATAAAAGAGTACGATATATCGAGCCATTGGCCGAACGTTGTAAAGACTCCCCATCAATGGGGAATTGTTTACCACTATTGAAAGCAGAACAACGGTATAAAACCCTATAACTGGCAAATCAATTGCTGTCTTAACGAATGGGATCCCTCTATGGAGTTTGTGAATGACGAGTTTTCCAAAGGCAACATAGATGAGAATTTCACTGACGAACCTTAAATAGGAGTAAACCGTATCACTAACCGGCAAAAACTTCAGTATAAACTCTTCAAAAGCGACGTATCCTGTTAGAAAATAAATCATATTTTATGGCTATCAGCAGTCAGCAATTAGCAATCAGAAATTGTCTGGTTTCACACTATATGTTAGGTTGTTTAGATGACAGCAGTCTCTGATTGCTAAATTCTATGCCAAGAGGAGAGGTCTCTGTTTAATAACTCGGCTAATTGCGCGTTAAAGGGTTTAAAATACGCTATTTGGCGTTCACGTGTCTCCGGACTGAGCGGTGGTGGGACCGATTCCATATTTTTCTGGGGTTTGTCGTTCCAATCCAAGACGGCTTTCCTCAATTTGTAAGCGGTGGCATTCGGTATAAGTTTCCGAATGGCTCTTCTCAACGGGTTGTGAGATGCCAGGAATTGCGTAAACAGATAGTTGAAACGTTCGGACCGCGGCATAACGGCTTGGTTATGTCTTTCACCGATGACGGGTTTAAAATCGGTCCGAACACCGATATGATGAAAAAGTTGTTGGCAAACTGCTTCGGCATCGTCTTTCAGATCGTCAGTTAGAATGCAATGCACACGCTCTGAACCGAACTGGGTTATCAGATTTTTGACATGTGGATAATAGATACTGTTGTACTGATAGGCACACTGTCGCCATTTAAACCAGTCTTCGTTCAGGCGTGCTTCCTCAGCAGCGAGTGCCTCCTCGTAGGTTTTGATGTTCTCCCAACCCCTCCGACGCGCCCACCAATAGGCGGAGTAGGCGCGTGCGACCGGTTCACGTAGTAGGACTACGAGGTGCACTTCAGGGTTGTGTTCATAAATTCGCTGCAAAACTTCCGGCGAATGCATCACCATCACATTTTTAGCAATAAGTTGTTTATCCTCAACTTTGGCGCGGTCCTGTTCTCCAGCAAAGTACTTGGCGAAAGCCCACTCATATCCGCGTGCGTATTCACGCTGTTGTAGAAAAAACGTCATCTCCGGTTGGGCATGCGTATGTATATCCGGGTGCTGTGCTAAGTACCGGAGCAGCGAAGACGTTCCTGATTTTTGCGCGCCAACAATCATGAGTTGGACTTTTGTAGAGATTTCCACGGTAATGGTTTCCCAATTAATTCGGCAAGACTCTCAATATCGCGTTGGTAATAATCAATCAAACGATATCGCGTTTGTTCTGATATCTGAATTTTCTCGTTCGCCTGTGTATTCAAACGGAGATAGATCGGTTCGATTGTCCGTCTGATCGTACGCAGTGGATTATGAATGATCGGTTTATCGTGTGTCCACTGTCGCAGCCGAAATCGGAAGTCCCTATATTTCCGATGCAACTTGGAATTCCGCATCTTCTCGGTGCGATTTGTCACCTCAAAGATATAATCACGATAAAAATCGGCATCTATACCAGCGAAGTTGCATAACTGTGCCATAACAGTTGCTGGTTGCGCTGCCAGTTCTTCATAAAAGAGTATGTGGATGCGTGTGGGACCGAATTGGTTAAAATAGCGTTCCAAATAGAGAGTATAACACCCTTGCCAGAGTGTTTGCAAGTGCTGTTCTTCTTTCCCATCATTGTGTTCCAAGGTAGCGAATAATAATTCAACGTACGCATCAAAACTCATCATTTCTGGTAATCTACCAATCTGCTTTGCGAATCGATACCACGAAATCAACCTTGAAATCGGTTCACGAAGACTAAAGACCAACTTTGCTTGTGGCAGAAACGCTGCGATTCTCTCACGTGCCTTTTCACAGTATAAATAGTCCGGTGTTGACTCCATCCGTAGTTGCGTTTCATCGCAGTTAGGAAAGAGGTCGGCATACTCTTCGGCATCGCCTCTATATCGATATTTTGAGGGGAGCGGATAATCGCTGCTGAGAAAGAACCGAGTCTCCTTATAAGTAGCAGCGCAAATAGCCGGGTGGTCAGTCAGATAAGCAAACAGCGACGTTGTCGCGGCTTTCGTAGTGCCACCTACAATAAGATAATTGTAATCCGCAACATTTTTCATTTTTTTAAAGTTCCTTGCGGTTCGTTTAGGTGGATTAGTGATTTTTAATTTTCTTTCCGTATATCTGAAGAAACACCCAAGCAAAAACACCTCCATTTCATTACGGACTATTTTTTCGCATCCACGAGGACTGCCCTACGGTTTGCCAGAGACTGCTTGTAATGGAAGGCAGCGCAAAAGCGATTATTTAAAAACCCTTTAAAGCCAAGAGACTCGCGTCCTTCGGAGGAGGTACGTCAGGTTTCCAACAGCAAGGAGCGCGGTGATTGATATAGACAATGCGACACCGAGGATCCACCACGTTTGGATCAAGCCGTAAGCGATCAGAAAATTAAGAGCAGCCATCGTCACCATATTTGCGAAAACAAACCCGTACGCCTTTTGTGCGTAAAGTCCTGCGTTCAACACAGGTATCAGACAGGAAAATAGCATGCCAGTACTGAGCCAAAAGAGGAGTTGTCCTATTAGTTTAATTGATGCGTTATCAAAGTCGCCACGTCCATACAACAACCAACTAATTTTTCCGTGAAATATCAACATGATCAAGGTCACCGGAAACGCGATGATTATAGCGATTCGCGTATTTCGGTTGACGGTTTGTTCTAATTTCCGTTTATCATTTACTGCATCATTGGCTGCCATATCGGGCAAACCTGTTGTAGCAATACTGATACCGATGAGAGTTTGTAACGCCGAGAAAATCTGGAATGCACATTTATAGAGTGTAATAGCTCCTTGTCCGAGTTGAGAGACAAGATATATTTCAACCAACAGACGGTTCATGATCTGTCGAACTGCGAAACCGAGCGTCGGTAAGGTGATGGTATTTTTCAAGGATCGCAGCGTATCCAGCGAGATACGCGTATACTCATACCGATGTCCAGAGCGATATGCCCCAATGCCTAACCATCCAAAATATGCGACGAAACCTGCTGTATAGGCTATAGCGACCCAGTTTTCAAGATTTTGCGCGTTCCATAGAAACAGAAACACAATTGCTGCGACACCAGCAGGTAGTGTGTTACGGAGTGCAACCGTTTTAAAATGCTGCCGACTGTTCAGGAACGCCCCGAGTACTGTGCTACCGCATCCAAAGATAATCAGTGGTGCGAATAATCGCAACAGTGCTGTCCCGTTTTGGACATTGACGGTAGATTTGCGTAACAATCCACCCACTATCCACGGTGCGAGAAGTTCAATTAGAACGAAAATCCCGAAACCGATACTTATAAAAAACAAGAGCAGACTATTCGTGAAACGTCGGTATTGCGTGTGCGTCATCTCCTGTTCGCATGTCACAAAGAGCGGCACAAGACTAAATTTAGCACCTTCTCGAAGAATCGTATCAACAACCAGAACAATTGTTAATGCGGTAATGAGTTCATCAGCGGTAGTAGTGAAACCGAACCGTTTCGGAATCAATAGTACCCGCACCAAAAGCCCCAAAGCCATTCCAGCACAAGTAATCACCATTACCCAAAAGGTCTTATAATGGTTTTCGGAAACCTTCGGTTTTCGGAAACCTTCGGTAGATCCTTGTGGCAGTTGCGTATTTCTTGATGCCATAACTCCTCTTTACCGACTGGTTTGCAGTAGAAGAGGCGTTTGTGGCTGCCTCTTTATTCTCACTGCGAAGCATGCCGACGGCCGACCGCTGATAACCGTTTATTTATTTCCAACCTTCAGGCAGATTTTTGCGGATTTCAATGTCACTAAACTCGGTAGCCGGACGTGGTCCAACCGATTTAGCCCATGTAGCCATGCGATGAAGCCCCTCGTCTAATGCAACTTGCGATGTTTTTCCGAAAACCTGCTGAAATCTGTCATGGGAACAATAGGCGTGTTTGACCTCTTCCCTTGCATGTACATTGATGACAGATACTTCCTTATCCATTGCCGTCATCACTAAATCTGCTAACGCGTTCACTGAGACATGTTCATCCGAACCGACGTTAAAAATCTGACCCGACGCTTCCGGTATGTCTACTGCACGAGCGATGTGTGGCGCGACATCTGCGATATGTGTGAAGGCGCGTGTCTGCTCTCCATCTCCAAAAATGCGCAGCGGTTTATCCTGCATGATGTTATTCATGAAGATGCCGATAACGTTTCGATACTTGTCGCTGATATTCTGGAGTTCACCATAGACGTTGTGGGGACGGAAAATAGTATAATCCAACCCGAAGAGCCGTTTGGAGACAGCGAGCTCCTGTTCCACAGCATACTTCGCAATACCGTAAGAATCCTCCGGTATTGGGACGAGTTCCTCATGCATCGGTAACTGGTTCTCTCCGTAAACAGCGATAGAAGAAGTGAACACAAACCTTTTGACGTTGTGGTTTACAGCCGCGCTGATGAGGTTTACACTCCCGATGAGGTTATTCTGGTAGTTAAATCGCTTGATGAAGTGGCTGAGCCCTTCCGCTGCGTAAGCGGCGAGATGATAGATATAGTCGAATTGGTACTGTTCACAGAGTTGATTTATCAGGGAAACATCAAGGATGCTCCCCTCCACAAAGGTCGCAGCAGGATTGAGGTTTTCTCGGAACCCGCCGCTCAGGTCGTCAAGTGCGACAACCTCCGTGTTATCATTGCGAAGAAGTTCATTCACTACGTGCGCGCCCATAAAGCCCGCGCCGCCAGTAACCAATGAGGTTCTTTTCATATTCCTGCCTTTTTACTTTACAACGACGAGTCGTTTCGTCTGTTTGAATCTCGGGGTCGTCAATTCACAGATATAGACCCCGCTCGCTACCTGTTCGCCGAATTCGTTCTTGCCATCCCAATGTGCTGCTTGCTCACGATTAAGATAATACCCCGACACTTGATGTCCAGAGAAAAGCGTCCGCACAATTTTCCCCGATGTGTCGTAAATGTGTATGGTAATTTCAGCATCTTCCGCGAGTTGGTACGGAATCCAAGTCTCAGGATTAAAGGGATTCGGATAGTTTGGATAGAGTTTCGTCTCCAATGGCCCATGAACAGGCATCAACAGTTGCTTTAAGAAACGTTTTACCAATGCTATTTGTGTAGCGTCTGCTGGGATTTCTTCAATTTTTTGGTAAAAAGCGCAGAGATAGGCGATAGCGGCATCTGACAAGGCGATCGTCTCATTTGATATAGCATTGGGCATTAGTCCAGTTTGATTTTTCTGAATTGGTGCCCCAGCAATGTTCTGATTTTCTTCAATAACCTTGATAATCCAGACCAGATCTTCAAGATTTACTTTCCCATCTTTGTTGGTATCAACTCGTACGTCTGTAGGCGGATTTTCTCCGAAGTGGATCACGATAAGAAGGAAGTCAAGTATATCCACCTGTCCATCCCGATTAACATCGCCGGGCAGTAAATTTTGAACCCCATCTTCAACGACATGCAACACTTGGTTGACGGGTATATCTGTCAACTTTTGAATGATGCCGCTTGGCCAGCGGATGGTTAACTCAGTGACTGTTTCATTCTGAGCGAGCCCAAAATGGATGCGTTTCTGGTCCTGCTGTGCCCAATGGATACCGCCTCCATTTTCTCGGAGTTGGGTTTTTCCGTCAGGCGTCGTTGCGAAAAGCCTTGCCCCGATTCCGTCGCGATTGGAAACTGTTCCCTCTAAATCAATTTGCAGCCAGTTGTTCCCACTACTGATATTTCGGAGCAGTTGATCGGGTCCCTCGCTAAACGGATATTCGGCGCGCCCGTTGGTTACAAAGATGTCCAAATAACCATCCCTATCGTAATCTGCGACAGTGGCACTCTGTCCTCTGCCATTCAAACTCGCGGAGACTTCATCCGTATCAAGGCTTTCACGGAATAAACCGTCCCCAAGGTTTGTATAGAGACGATTGGGAACATTCGCCGTTGACCACGAACGGACGACATAGATGTCTATATCCATATCGTTATCAAAGTCGCCTACCGCAACGCATCGCCCATCTTCAAAATTATTGAAAGTTCCTACATTTCCGGCATTCTGGAACCCGTTTCCTTGGTTAATCAGGAGCTGAGACGATGGTTGCGCGCGCAGGTCTCCCAAAGAAAAGTTAATTGTTTCCAGTTCTGAGATAGGTTGTACAGCTTCGATCAGAACTATGACAGGTTTTCTCTGAGTGATGAGTGTCCATTTTTTTGTCTCCGGTTGATAACCTATGTAAACCCCATATTGTGCGTTTTCAGGTCGGGGTTTTAATCCTACAACTCTCGGATCATCTGGCGAGAGTGTGACTTCAAAGGTCGCAGATCGAAGCTCTCGGGTTACACCTCGAAATTCGCCACTATCAAATTTCCTCACCCAATGTCCATCAGCTCCGATGTTAACCAAGGTCAACCGTGGGCCCCATTCCGAGTAAATTTGAAAAGAGACATCGTCTGCCGTTTTGAAGCTCACCCCAATCTCATCTGGATTGCCTCGCAGATTTAATTCTAATCTCTGGGGATGTACGTGTGCTGCGTAAGACTGGTAGAGTCCACGTGCCAGAAAGATATCAGGTCGCAGATCTCCGTTGAAATCCGCGATTGCGGCATCATGTACAGAATACCCCTTCGGGATACTGAGTGTCCCGAATAGGTCATTAAAGGGACTTCGAGATGTATCATATATAGCGAGCGGATATGTGTGATAACTCAGGATGATATCCATATTCCCGTCTGCGGTTATGTCGGCGTACTGGACTAATGCAGTGCTCTCCTGCAGAGATATTCCGGTGGTCGTGCTAATATTCTCAAAGCCGCTCATCGTTTGCGCGAACAAGGCAGAAGTGACTAAACCCCCTCTACCATCCGTTCTGGTAACACCCGCGAGCAGGATATCAAGCCGTCCGTCACGGTTTGAATCCAACCAGAGGGGTGTCCGTCCTCTCAAAAGTGGGTAATCCACACCGAGTTCGGCGGCGCGCTCTACCAATATACCGTTTTCATTAACATAGAAATGGTTGTTATGGTTTGCGCGTGCACCACTTAAACCACCGCCACCGCCTGATAACACAATTAAGTCCTGATCGCCATCGTTATCGTAATCTGCCCATGCTGCGCCGTGAGTATCTGCATCGGGATTCGCGTCCCAAACCTCGTCAATAATATCTGTGAACGTCCCATCACCATTGTTGCGATAGAGACTTGGCTTGTGTCGGTGATTCGTGGCCCATAAATCAAGGTATCCGTCCCCATCGAAATCGCCCCAAGCGTTTCCCCAACTTTCTCCGATTCGTGTAATCCCTGCCTGCTGTGATACGTCTTTAAATTGAATTTGCCCCCATGCGGGAGACATGAAACAGAAAATTGACAATAGTATAAAAATTCTCATTTTTTTCTGACCTCGCATCATTGATAAAATACCCCAAGACACTGTGTGTCCGATTTTTCGATAATTTTCCGTAGCGGTTTCATTATTGTTGCCAACACCCGACAAAGCACCTAACTGCGAACTTAAGAAACTGTAGCCCACGAAAACCGAAATGAAATGGCTCCTCTGGTCCCTCAAGGTATTATTTGCGGATGAACATTTTACGGGTAGCTGTGAAATCCCCAGCAATGAATGTATAGAAATAAACGCCACTCGCCACAGACTCACCGAACTCGTTTCGACCATCCCAATATGCCGCGCGAGATTTGTTGTGATATATGCCTGTGGGCAAGTGCCCTAACTCCAATGTTCTTATGAGTTTTCCATCGACAGAATGAATAGAAATGCTAACCGCTGCTGGCTTCGCCAATTGATACGGCATCCATGTCTCCGGGTTAAACGGATTCGGGTAGTTCCCCAGTAGTGCCGTTTCTTCCGGCAGTCCCTCTGCAAGCGTGAGAGCTACCAAGAGCTGTTCCAGTACAGTAATTCCCTTTTGGGTATGGAGTTCTTGTGTCTCCAAATGTTTAGGTAGTGTTTACATTGTGAAAGTTATTGACATTTTTTGCAGGTCTTGGTAGAGTATGTGTTATGAAAACAGAAAACACAACTCCCCTTGAAGACCTCCCCGTGATGATAAGTGATACTGCATGGAACAGTTTCCTGC
>JAJDTM010000044.1 GCA_022827185.1 Candidatus Poribacteria bacterium | reverse complement strand
GATAGAACGTTTTTTTCATCGTTTGAAACAGTATCGTCGGGTCGCCACGCGCTATGATAAATACGCTGTCCGATACCTCGGATTCGTCTATTTTGCCGCTATGCTTATTACCACTAAAAAAAATGTAAACACTACGTAGTTTTCTTAATTCTTAATCTAAGAAGGAAATATTATGAAAGAACCCGTATGGAGTTTTGATAATGAGGAAGAATTTGAGTGTTTTATAAAATCGGAACCTCACTATGTCTTTGGTGATGAGGAAATTGATTGGAATATCTACCAAAAACTTCCAGGATCACCTACTCTGCCAGGAAAAAGATATAAAGAGAAAGAACCTGATTGGATAGGTAAGGATTCTAAGGGCAATCTTATTATTGTTGAAATTAAATTTTTTAAGAATCATAGTGGATATGATCTTGATGCAATTCATAAATCTATAGGGCAAATTCTGGATTATTCCACTGCGTCTGATGTGGCATCCCCTCGCCTATATATCGTTGTTCATCCAGTTATTTCACCAGTGCTTGAGAAAATATGCCAATTTTTACGAGCTAATGGCATTGATATTAAGCAAATCAGTGTTTAAGGTAATTTATTAACATCTTACATAGGAATTATTATGAATTTTGAGCATCATCGGATATTACAAGAAAAAGAACCTCCCGGATCTCGATGTGTCGTGATGGAGACATTGAAGCCTCTGCGGACGAATTAGCAGCCATCAAAGATTGGCATGTTGAATCTTTATTGAAATTCAAAACCGTATTTCAACCGATCCTCGAAAAGTTATTGCCGTCCTGACAGACAACGCCTACCTATTAACGAAGCAGCCCAGAATGCGTTGATAGCCATCGCGACAGAGGTACTATCAACCTGACCGAACCGCAAGGTAAAATTAAAAATCAATGTTCCGAAAATCCGGCACTTCCATCGGCGCGCCACCGTTCGCAATGGATTGCTCCGAAACCAAACCCGGTACCGTAAAGTCCATCGCCGTATAAACATCCATGGGCGGATCTGTATCCGTGAGAATACTATCAACAAAATCCCGCACCTTGAAATACTCGCCAAGGTCGCCAGCATTTTCAGCCTCCACAGGCGGATTTTTCCACCGTTCCGGTAGACAGTCCTCAAATTGGGAGAGCGGTCGCCACTGTTCGCTGATGCCGAACTCACTCAACCAAATCTTTGGTGCCGCGCCGAGCCCACGCGAACTCTCATAACACCCGTCTGTGCCTTGTAGACTGAAATAGGAATTTGCCGGACGGTTCGAGAGCATATCAATCCGAATCTTGATTAACCCGCCGCAATCTGTTTTGCAGAGCATCATCACCGTATCTTCCATCGCATGCTCAGGGTCGGTATTAACACCCGTACCGAGACAACAGACACTCGCAACACGACTCCCAAACCACTGCAGTACGGGACCGAGACTATGCGTTGCATAGTTGCACCGATTAATGCCGACCTGCCAATAATATCGCCACGTCGGGTTGCCCTCTGCATCGTGATGGAGCGACTTGATGTTGTGGAGGTATTCACCTTCCCCGAAATAGACATCCCCAAACATACCTGCCTCTACCATGCTGCGAATCAGCACATTAGACTTAGAATAGCACGTATTTTCAGCCATCGTGTATTTCGCGGATGCCTTCCGAACCGCTCGCACTAAATCGTAGCACTCCTCCAACTTGACGGCAGCAGTTACCTCGCTGATGACGTGTTTCCCCGCCTCTAACGCTTCAATCGACTGTGGTACGTGCAGGTTTTCTGGTGTCGCAAGCACCACGAGATCCACCGCGTCCAGCATTGCCGTATAATCTGTAAATTGTTGTGGAACATCGAACCGTTCAGTAACGTTCTGGAGCGTCTCTCCATTGAGGTCACAAAACGCCGTCACGTCGGTCTCTGCGATCGCTTTAAAAGGTGCAACATAAGAACTACCGCGATGCGCGCCAACGATTCCCACTTTCAGTTGATTCGCCATTGTGTGTCTCCTCCGATTTCGGCATAACTTCCAAGTTTCCGAAACTTGCTCTACAAAGGTCTATGTTGATAGCATAACACATTGTGCGAAATTTATCAGCAAACTTTCATGTTGTCTCAATCTTCGCGTAGTGTCCCATTTTAATTTGCCAGCACAGCACAAATCTGCTATACTTTAACCCGTCCGCCGGCACACCACTGTTGCGGATTTCAACCAGTTTTCAGAGAGCCAATATCCACTAAACACGAAAGGCGACTTGACGCAACCCTCAATATGGGTTTGCGAGTTCTATCCCATATTCTGTCAATGAACAAGAAAACGCTTGATCATTTGCTCATCGCGCTTACAGTCCTATTCGATTTCTGTTTCGTTGCTACCGCAATTGTTGTCGCGTATTGGGTCCGGTTTGAATCCGGTTGGACACCTGAGGCACTCGCATTGCATAAAGGTGGCACCCCGCCCCTTGACGACTATTTCCGACTCATCCCACTGATGGCAATCATCTGGCTACTGACACTGAAAACATTAGGACTTTACCAACCGGAAAGCAACGCAACGCTTTCAGCGTTCTGGACACTCTGCAAAGCCGCTGGTATCGCACTTATTGCCACGTTAGCCGCCCTCTTTTTCATCTATCACCACGATGCTTACTCGCGTTGGGTGATGCTGCTCGCCTCTGGATTCAGTCTCGTCTGGCTGTTTTTGGGGCGACTCGTCCTTCACCGCTTCCGTCAGGCGATCCACGCACAAGGTGTCGGTGTGAGTCGTGTCGCACTCATCGGTTATGATGCCCGCGCGGAACAGTTTATTGATGTTTTGGAAGCAAAAACAGATAGTGGTTACGCGTTAGTCGGTGTAATAGATGGAAGGATGGAAGAGGGGAAGGATGGTGGGAAAGACTTATGGCACATGGAAACAGTGGAGGATAAGAAGCGTGGAAGGATGGAAGGGACCTATGAAGAGATACTTGAAATCGTACAAAAGCATCGACTCGACACGCTCTTTATCTCGTCGCCGACGGTGCCGAATGACACGATTCTACAGATTCTTCAAGCGTGTGAAGGCGTACCCGTCCAAATCAATGTTCTACCCGAACTCTCTGAATTTATCAGAGGCGGCACCGCGATGACTTTCTTTGAAGGGATACCGGTGCTACAATTGCGGGAGACACCGATGCAGGGCGTGAGCGGTATCGTCAAGCGTCTGATAGACATCATTTTCAGCGCGTTCGCATTGATAGTGTTAAGTCCGCTGATGTTAACAATCGCGACCGTCATCCGACTGACATCTCCCGGCAAAGCGATTT
This sequence comes from Candidatus Poribacteria bacterium, assembly GCA_022827185.1. GTDB lineage: Bacteria > Poribacteria > WGA-4E > WGA-4E > WGA-3G > WGA-3G. The sequence continues at coordinate 86,350 of JAJDTM010000044.1, read as the reverse complement.
TTCGGCAAGAACGCGTCGGTAGGGCAGGACAACCTTTTAATATCTATAAGTTCCGCTCTATGCGCGCCGATGCCGAGGAAAATGTCGGACATGTATGGGCAGAAACCGATGATCCACGACAAACCCCACTCGGACAGTTTCTGAGACGTTGGAGTTTAGATGAGTTGCCCCAATTTTTCAATGTCCTCAAAGGCGATATGAGCCTCGTCGGACCGAGACCAGAGATGTCAGGTCTCATTGATAGGTTCAGTGAATCCATTCCGCACTATCTTGCACGGCAACGCGTCAAATCGGGGATGACCGGTTGGGCACAAGTCAACGGCTTGCGTGGCAATACCTCGCTTGAAGATCGGATCTCTTACGACCGGTATTATATCGAAAATTGGTCGCTCGCCTTGGATATTAAAATCATTCTGAAAACGTTATGGGCAATTAAAAAAGGCTCGCGATAGTTGCCATCTACTCCCCAAAATACCGCCGCACAAAGGGCCATGCACCGGCTTTGTAATAGCGGTGTCCGTCGTCCCCGATGAAGAGTTCACACCTATCCGCGACACCCGCCACCGTATAGATTTCCTTTAACCGTTCGTAAGCGAATTTGACGTGATCTATCGGAAAAATCCCGTCATCCCGTCCTGCAATCGCGCAAAACGGACGCGGCGCGATTAAGCCCGCGACATCGTACATCTCCCCAAGCCGCATCACCCCTGGCACATAGTTGCATTCGCAATGCCGGATCATGCCGATGCTCCCTTCAAATGTACAGAAATAGCAACTCGGGACCGCTACGGCGATACGCGTCTCACACGCTGCCGCAAAAAGTGAGACTGTCCCACCACCAGAATTGCCCGTAATCGCGATCCGTTCGGCATCTACCGGCAAATTCTCTGTTGCCCAATCAATCAGCCGCGACATGTCCCACACCCGTTCACCGATCGGGGTCCGCCCCACAAGTATGCTATGAACCAACTGATGTCGGCACGAGTGCGTATTGTCCGCTTGTTTATCTGCGTCAGTGCGCGTTTCACCGAAAGCGCGTGTCGTTGGCGCGATAGCGATGTAGCCTTCCTCCACGACCGCCTGCCGTGCGATGTCACGCTCACCTTCCAGCATGTGTGCTTCCTCTGTCTCTGAATGCGCAATGCCAGCGTAAATATGCGGATGGTTATGTCCATGCGGCGCAAGGATTAGCGGAAGTTTGCCTTCAATCGTTTTCGGACGGAGTAGATAGAACGGCAGTGGTACTGTCGGCTCTACCCACAGATACCAACTTTCCCGGAAGTGGTCGTCCATGTCTAAGACTTCCAGTTGTTCCGCTTTCGGAACATACCCTGCCAAATCGGATGCCATATTATCCAAGCCGAGGATCTCTCGCAGCTTCGGACGGAAATTGGCTTGCCATGCGAACACCCCTTCCCGCGTAGTTGCATGAAATTCATATTGTCTCGGAACGGTGTCATATAAGTTTTTGAAGTGTGTATCGGCGTTGTACATTACAAGTTTCCTCCGAAGGTTGCGTCGCTTGACAAAATTCTTGGCACTGCTATAATGTGAATCATCATAGACGACACTTGTAGAACTGTCAACTCTTTTAACAACCTCAGACACCATCGTGAACATAGTGGAACGATGCCCAGGAGCCATAATTAAAAAAATGAAAGTATTGATAACAGGCGCGAGTGGTCGGCTCGGCGAATATGTGATCCGAGAATTGGCATCGGAACACTCGCTGGTACTGATGTCGCGCAGAACGCCACCCGATGAATTCTCGCATCTACCCTTTATTCAAGGCGACCTAAACAAATTTGAGGACTGTCAGCGTGCCGTTGAAGGTGTGGACGCGATTCAACACCTCGGCGCACAACCGGGACCCGTAGACCACCCAGATTTACGGGCAAATGCTGAAGAGAGAGGCATCCCTTTTGATGCTACCTTCAAAACGAACATGCTCGGCACATACTATCTCATGCAAGCCGCGATTGAGGCAGATGTTCAAACAGTCGTGATGTCCGGCAGTAATTGCGCATTAGGGCACGGTTTCCGAATCAGCAAAACCCATATTCCGATAGACTACCTACCCATAGATGAAGAACACCCGTGTTACCCTGAAGATTCCTATAGCTTCTCTAAACGCTGCGGCGAAGACCTTTTAGCAAGTTATACCCGTGCCTACGGTATCCGCACGTATATTACGCGTCCGGCAGGTATCAGCCCGGAAGAACGGCGAAAGCAGATGGCAGAAAATGCCAAACCGACAACCGCTTGGACACCGTGGCTCTGGTGTTGGGTAGGGAGTGAGGATGTCGCCAGTGCACACCGCTTGATTATGGAAAAGGCAGATACGCTGCCGCTGCACGATGTCTATTTTCTTAACGCTGATGATACCTCCGCCTTGGAACCTTCTCAAGAACTGGTTGAACGTTTTAAACCTGAATTCCTTCCGAAAGTGAGAACACTTCAGGGACATCAATCGTTCATCAATTGCGACAAACTCAAAAGTGCTGTCGGCTGGCAACACGAAACATCGTGGCGAGAGTAGTACGGGTTGTCAGTCTTCGGTTCTCTGTTAAGGGTTCCCTGTGTCAGAACCACAAAACGCAATCGCTACATCAGCGTAACTGAAAACTGAAAACCACATAAAATTGGAGGAATATTATGTCAACTACTGACAGAGTAAGAATCGGTGTTATCGGTGTAGGGAGTATCTCTGTGCGTGGCATCCTTCCGCATCTCACACAGGACGACGTTCAAGATAGATTACAGGTAACCGCTGTCTGTGATCCGGTTCCGGGGCGGGCACAAGCCGCCTCTGAAAAATTCAATGTCCCACATGCGTATGAAACCTACGAAGCACTCTTGGCAGACGGGCATGTAGATGCCGTTACAATTGCCTCACCGATCGGTTTGCATTACGAGCAAGGCAAACTCGCGATTGAACACGGGCTGCACGCACATTTCAACAAGACGATGACAACCACCGTCGATGAAGCGGACGATCTGATTGAATCGGCAGCACGTGAAGGCGTGAAGTTAGTCGCTTCCCCGGGGCAGATGCTCCGTCCAATCCACCAAGAAATTCGCAGGCGCATTAACGAGGGGGCTATCGGCACATTGACCTGGGCAGCCACGGGTTCCGCTTTCGGACGATACCACGAAAACGAATCCGTGAGGCACGGTGACGATCTGCTCTCGAACATCAACCCAGCATGGTATTTCCGCAAACCCGGCGGCGGTCCGCTCTATGATATGACCGTCTACGGTCTACACACGATGACCGGTATCCTTGGCCCCGTGAAGCGCGTAACCGCTTTCTCCGGCGTGCGTGTCAAGGAACGCGAATTCCGAGGCGAAATGCTTCCCTGCGATATGGACGATAACACCTTTATCCTGCTCGACTTCGGCAATGCTTTCTTCGGTTTTATCTACGGTGCCGCAGCGGGACACGGAATCAAAGGCGGGTTGGCAATTCACGGTACAGCCGGAGCCATTGAAGGCAGCACTCTTAACGGTGAACCGATTGACGCACCCAAAAGGGAGTTACCACACGTCGTGGGACCGCATCGTAACATTCAGGAATCACACGTCTACGAGGATATTATGCAGCTGGTAGACTGGATTCGCGAGGATAAACCGACGATCGTCACGGCGGAACATGCCCGGCATGTCATAGAGATTTTTGATGCTGGCTACCGATCCGCAGAAACGGGACAAGCACAAGACTTACGCACAACATTTTAAAGGAATAAATCCTTATGCCAGAAGCTTTATGTATAGGTGAACTCCTTATCGATTTTGTTTCCACGACACCTGATGTAACACTCGCCGAAGCACCCGGATTCGTCAAAGCTCCCGGCGGTGCACCCGCCAATGTTGCCGTCGGCTTAGCCAAACTCGGCGTGGATGTCGGGTTCATCGGCAAAGTCGGTGCGGATCCGTTCGGCGACTTCCTACGAGAAACACTCCAACAGAACGATGTAGATACAACCTATCTCATCGCAGATGAGATCTCTCGGACGACTTTAGCCTTCGTCGCCACACGCTCCGATGGTATGAAAGACATTACCTTCTATCGACATCCGGGTGCCGATATCCAACTTTCTCCCGATGAAATTAATACCAACTATATTCAGGCAGCGAAACTGTTCCACTACGGTTCCGTCAGCCTCAGCCATTCACCGACCCGAGAGGCAACGCTCGCCGCAATTGAGGCTGCAAAAGCCGGTCGTGCACGCCTATCTTACGATCCAAATGTCCGGTTGATGCTCTGGGACGACGCTGCCGATGCTAAGCGTTGGATCTGGGAGGTAATGTCCTACGCCGATGTCGTCAAAATCTCAGATGAGGAGTGGGAATTCGTTACAGGTTATGCGGATTTGGAACACGGCATTAAACTCATCCTTGGACTCGGTGTGAAGCTGCTCGTTGTTACATTAGGCGACCGCGGTTGCTATTACACAAACGGTTTTGCCGACAGTTTTGTTGACGGTTTCGGAGTCAAGGTCGTGGATACACTCGGCGCAGGGGATGCCTTCGTCGCTGCCATGCTCGCACAATTAAGGCAGTATATGGACCTCACCGCACTTGAAAGAGAGCAACTCGATCCCATCATGCGGTACGCAAACGCTGCAGGCGCACTGGCAACCCAAAAGGTCGGCGTAATCCCTTCACTGCCAACCCCATCGGAGATTGAGAGTTTCCTTAAGTAACCCAAGTTGCCACGTTTGAACAGTATTACTCTATCTTGAACTATTTCTTGGATCATGCTATTCCTATCATATTAAAACATTAATTATAAAGGAGCTAATACGATGAAATCATTGCGCCTACTTAGTACCTTGGTATTATTCTTATGCCTTATTTTCGGGCTTGCTGTAGTGTCGGTGGAAGCCGCAACCTTGAACATCACAGTGACGGATGCCCAAACAGGCAACAAACTAAACAGTGTTTCTATTGCTGTCACACCCAAAACAGGTGATGCCGCTACAGGTGTCAGCGATGCGAACGGAACACTTGCGATTACTGATTTAGCTGCAGGCACCTACACGGTTACCGCGTCTTCTACCGGTTATGCCGATAAAGTTCTGACGGATGTCGCGCTTGCTGCTGACGAAACGAAGTCTATAGAAATTGCCCTCTCTTCAAAAGTTATCCAACTTGAACAGGTCTCCGTTACGGCATCGCGCCGCCGGGAAAAGGTACTCGAGGCACCCGCCTCGGTTGCCCTTGTTGCGGATTCAGAAATAAAAGACCGAGTCACGCCAAGTGTTACTGAACACCTCAAATCGGTACGTGCGGTGGATGTTATGACCGCCGGAATTGGGACATCGTATGTTGTCGTTCGTGGCTTCAACAACGTCTTTTCGGGTTCGCTGCTCTCACTTGTGGATAATCGGATAGCCAGCGTCCCTTCACTGCGGGTCAATAGCTACAACTTCATCCCGACTATAAACGAAGATATTGAACAAATTGAAGTCGTCTCGGGCCCCGGCGCGGCACTCTACGGTCCAAACAGTGCCAACGGTGTCATGCACATTATCACTCGCTCACCATTTACCTCCCAAGGAACGACCATTAGTCTTGGCGGTGGTGAACGGAGTATACTTATGGGTTCACTCCGACATGCAGGCGTTATCAACGAGATGATCGGCTATAAACTTTCAGGCAACTATTTTCAAGGAAACGATTGGGAAGAGGGACGCGCAAAAGAGGATGTTGAAGGCACAGGCGGACTGATATTTGACACTTACAAAGCCAGTGGCGAATTTCGCGTCGATTATAGTCCAAACACTGACACAACCGCTATTGTCGCCAGCGGTTTTACACAAGCCACCGGGATTGAACTGACGGGGATTGGTGCCGGTCAAGCCCAAGACTGGACATACGGCTACCTCCAAGGGCGGTTCATTTACAAAGATCTCTTTGCACAAGCCTTTTGGAATCGGAGCAACGCTGGCAAGACTTATGTCGTGCGGAGCGGCGATCCGACTATCGACAATTCCGATCTGTATGTCGGACAGATTCAACACGGTTATAACTTTGGCAATTGGCAACGCTTTACGTATGGATTGGATGTGTTGTTGACCCGTCCCGATACGGAAGGGACAATTAATGGCATGAATGAAGAGGACGACAATATCAACGAGATCGGTGCTTACTTGCAATCAGAAACCAAAATCCTTCCGGAGTTAAAGTTCATTGCTGCCGGACGGATTGACGACCACAACCAACTTGAAGATATAGTACTTTCCCCACGTGTCGCACTTGCCTTCCAACCCAACGATGACCATAACTTCAGAGTAACTTACAACCGCGCCTTCAATACGCCGAGAACCTCTGACCTATTTCTTGATATTTTGTCGGCAAAAGACGCATTTCAGTTAGGTGCCAACTTTCAACCGGTGTTAGGTTTCAGTCCGAATATCGACATACGGGCACAAGGTGTCCGCGCCGAAACAGGATTCACTTTCAAAAGAAGTGCGAATGGGCGTCCAGAGTTTCGATCCCCCTTCTCGCCGTTGGCACAGCTTCCGGTAGAGACGTACATTCCGCTCAATGATCCTGTTTTCACCAACGTTATGTGGAATGTTGGACGCGGTGTTGTCCTAAGTACTTTTAAAGCAGGTCTAACCGCGCAAGGTCTCCCAGAGCAGAGCGTTAAGGCACTCTCCGATGGGCTTGACAACCTTATTCCGCAGCCGATTGTTAGTGTAAAAAATGTCTTACGCGCACTTGATCCACAGACAGGCAGTTTTGTTGACGTTGAAGATGTAAACGACGTTAATCCACTTAAGCCGACAATCACGCAAACCTATGAAGTCGGATATAAAGGGATCCTCATGAACAGATTAGCGTTTTCCGCTGATGTTTATCACTCAAGGATTAAAAATTTCGTCGGTCCCTTGGTCGTTGAAACCCCGAATGTCTTCTTGGACCCTGCCACGTTAGGGGCTTTCCTCAATGGACCAATGACTGCCGGCTTAGCTAATCCCGCAAACGCGAACCTAAAACAGGCTCTGCTTGCATTTGATGCCCCGGCCCAAGGCGGAAACGGCAACGGTTCACCCGTTGATGAATTGGTGAAAGTGATCGCCTCTATCCCCTTCGGCACAGTGACACCGGAACAGGCGGCAGATCCAAACGCAGTCATGCTGACCTATCGGAACTATGGTGATATTTCGCTCAACGGCTTCGACCTGAACTTCACCTATTACCTTAATTCCAGTTTAAGTTTTGGCGCGAATTATTCGTTTGTCAGTAAAGATCTCTTTGAAGACGTTGACGGACTCGGCGATATTGCGCTCAACGCGCCTAAGAATAAATTTGGGGCAAGCATTCAGTACGTTAACACTGATCTCGGATTAGGGGTCGGACTTCGGACACGTTTTGTGGCGGGTTTTCCTGTGAGGTCAGGCGTTTACGTCGGCGATCTTGAATCGTATTACACAATCGATTTAAACGCCGGCTACGAACTACCAATCGGGCCGAGACCACGCCTCTCACTGACCGTCCAAAATCTTTTGAACCGTCAGCATCAGCAGTTTATCGGTGCCCCGGAAATCGGACGTTTGTCAATGATTCGCTTGACACAGACTTTCTAAAGAAAAAAATTTGCAACCAAATCCCCTGTTTGGTGTATATTATAGACAAGCACCTCCGGAGGGACCCGATGCCTGACTTAGACGATGAACTAATGGAACGCTACCAAAAAGGGGATGAAAACGCGTTTACGCTTCTTGTACGCCGGCATCAGCAGCCGCTCGTCAATTTCATCGCTCGGTTCATTAATGACAGGGATAGTGCCGAGGACCTCGCGCAGGAGACATTCATCCGTATCTTTAAAGCAGCAAACCGCTATCAATCGGAAGGTGCGCATTTTAAGACGTGGATGTATCACATCGCCTCGAATCTTTGCAAAAATGAACTACGAAACCGAGGGCGACGTGACCGGTACAGAGTTGACAACGTCGTGAACAGCGGAAGCGATAGTGACGGAGACGCAGAACAGATCGATCTGATTGCAAGTGCCCCCGCGAATCCGGCTTTTGAACCAGAAGTCGCACTCGAACGCAAAGAATTACGGAACGCTATCCAAAACGCAATCGCAGAACTACCAGAACAGTATCGACTCCCACTTGTGCTTCGTGATCTACAAGGACTAAGTTACGATGAAATCAGTGAGGTACTCGAACTTCGGAGCGGCACAACGAAATCTCGCATCAACCGCGCACGGCTTATGCTTAAGGAAAAGTTAAAACCTTTCATTTGATGTTTTAGGAGCACGCTATGAACTGCTTACAGGCTGAGGAACACTTCTCTGCCCACTTTGAAGACACACTCGACTATCAGACGCTGCACCGTTTTGAAGAGCACCTCGCAGTATGTGAAGCGTGTCAACACGAATATACTCGATTCCAAGAGTCTGTTAAGGCGGTACAGCAATTGCCGCAGATAGACCCTTCGCCGTACTTTATGTCAACGTTACAACAACGCCTCGCTACAGAAGAACGCGAACCGGGTAGTGTTAAGGAAAGTGTGGCAACAGGTTGGGGCAAGTTGTTAGATGTCCTCCGTCGTCCAAGATGGGCGTTCAGCGGTATCATGGCATTGATTCTCGCTGCAGCTGGGACCTTTTTCTACCAAGATGGCTCCTTCTTCAATCAAGACCTCCGTTCAACACCAGTAGCACCTATGTCTCAAAGCGGGCAGATAGTAACGTCGCCTGAGGTCCTGCCAGAAAGTTTACCACGTTTTAGCAGAGACGGCAGTCAGTTTTTACGGGGCAGTATCATTTCAACGCCGCGGCAACCGATGCAGCAGCGTTATATGTTAAAGCAGGTAAGTTATACCACTACCTCCACCAGTGGCGGGCTTTAATTGATCAAGGACTTACGCAGCCCCACTGCAGGGTTTTTGCAAACGCTAAAATCCAATGCGAAGAAAGTATTTCTTCAGGGTTTAAAACCCCGCCTGCAGAGTGCGTCGGACTTAAAGTCCCCCTGATAAGGGGCGGGGAATGCCCATAAGGCATTCATACCGTTGATTCTTTAGGGGGTTAAAACATGGAAAAATGCGTCCGTCCTATGATCAATACATAGGCAATTTAAGGAAATAACACATGTACGCAATAGCATCAAAACGTCAACAATTCATAATCGGAATGTTCAGCCTACTTTTCTATGCGGTCACCCCCAGTATCGCCAATGAAAACACCCTGCAGCTGCTCGAAAAAGAATTCCAGAAGGTCGTCACTGACGCGCATTCCGCCGTCGTGAAAGTTGTAGCGACGCAGATGATCCCACCAAACGCTGAAAAGTCGGTATTTACCCGCCAAGAGATCGGTTCCGGCATTGTTATTAATGCCACCGGACACGTCGTGACAACGACATTTGAGATGGAAACACCCAGCAAGGTTGAGGTTATCTTTAACGACGGCGCAGTTTCTGCAGCTGAACTCATCGGCACCGATATATTCACGGACATCGCGGTACTCCGAGTCGTGGAGGCACATCTAAAAACCCTACATTCACAGAAGGCTAAAAGCGCAGCCCCCGCGCTGTCCCGCGCGCTGTCCCGGCGTAAGACACGCATACCGAGCACATCTAAAACCACAGGCCCAGTGAAGTGGGGTGACTCCTCAAAAATCAACACAGGTTCCTGGGTTGTAACGATAGGCAGTTCTTACGGACAGAGCCCGATCATCTCTTTCGGCATCGTGGGCGGGTGGGATACCTTACCAAATCAGATGTGTGGGGAATTGATTAAAATCAATGCAGCGGTTACACCGGGCAACAGCGGCGGTGCTGTCATAAACACCTCAGGAGAGATTGTCGGAATGATATTTGCTGTGTTAACAGAGCCGCCTGATACCACCAATGCATTGGCTAACACGCTTCGCCAGCAAGGGGTCAGTCCCGACATCGCACAACTCCTTGTTCAAGAACGATCACAAAAAAATCGCATGCAGGAGATTACCTTTGCGATGCCGATGGAGACAGTTCGCGCAGTTGCCGAAGAAATCATTGAACACGGAAAGGTAGCACGCGGCTGGCTCGGCGTTGAAGTTGATGTCAGTGAAGTAGGGGTCTTCGTTACGGGTGTGGTTGAAGGCAGCCCGGCACACAAAAGTGGACTTTTACCGAGAGATCTTATCCTCGAATTTAACAAAGTGCCCGTACGCTCCTATGATGAACTGTTGAGATGCGTTGTGACTGAGCGCCCCACCACGAAGATCCAACTCAAAATCGGTAGAAACGGCTCCGAACAACACTGTACAGTAATATTAGGCGAGAAAGAGTAACACGCCTAACGCGTTATCTTCTCAAACTCGGCGAGGTATGCCGCCGCAATCTCAGGATTCCCCTTGATAATCAACAGATTCTCGTCATTCCGCTTCTCCGCGTTTTTTGAGAAATTGTAGGACCCCGTAATCACCGTCTCCGCATCAATAACGATCACTTTGTGGTGCATAGTCCCTCTATTTTTATCCAGAACAACTGGCAAACCCGCCGCCTTCATCGCTTCAAACTCAGAGTATTGATCGACTTGCCGATCTTCAAACACACCCCGGACTTCAATACCGGCCGCGAATCGGGCACGCATCGCATTGCCAAGCATATCGTGCGTAAACGCAAACGCCATAAAATGAATAGACTTTTCCGCAGAATTGATTTCTGTTAGTAGCGGCGAAATAGTGTCGCTCCCCGGCGAGAAATAGGTAAAAACCTGCATCCCATCCGCCAATGCTATCTTCGGATACGCAATAAACGCATCATCGGACTTTCCATCCTCTGCGTTAAGAAACAGGTCTCGGAACTCTTGTGTAAAGTTATACGCCAAGGGTACCGAATCAATCAATATGACGTTATTGTTATTCCTATATGCACCGTTATAGGTCGTATTATAGGAGCCTGTCCAGACGTATCGCTCATCAATCACAATAAATTTGTGATGCATCAACCCGTCATGTTCACCGTCGTTGGCGACAGGAATACCCGCCGCTCGCAACCGTTCAATTTCCGCTTCATCAACATTGTTCGCCTCAGTAACTACACGGACTTGCACCCCGCGATGATACGCTTCGATTAAAGCATCGGCTACGGGTGCAGAAGCCAAATGATAAAGTGCTGCATCAACCCGCATTGCAGCATCCGCAAGTCTGGCGACAAGCCGTTTGTCAAGCGAATACGGGGTATTCTCATCAATCGGTGCTGTTGAGACACCGCTAAAATAGACCTCCCATGCCACCTCAGTCGTCGGTTTGGGTCTATTCTTGTAATATCTTATTCCAAATCCAACTGCAACAGCACATAACAAAATGAGAATGAACGGTAGGAATAATTTCGGTTTACTGACCTGCGATGCTGCGCCGGTGTCATATGTGCTCAAATCGCTGTTCATATTTTCTTAATTTCATAGTACTTACGTACTACTTTTTTAAGTCCCCCTGATAAGGGGCGGGGAATGCCCATAAGGCATTCATACCGTTGATTCTTTAGGGGGTTAAAAACGTTAGACCCCCCATCTTTGGCGTGATGCCTCCAACGACTCAATTTCGGCATCTTGCTGCTTCCACGCGTAATGCCCTTTCGGTTTCTCACCGACCCATCTCTCATCAATCGGTTCCGAGGCAAGTTGATAGCGCGTATCCGCCGTTATCCGAATTTTATCAGATGTATTCACCAGAGAGGCGTGCATGAGGAACATACTAAAAATAATAACGTCCCCCGCCGAAAACGTAGTTGTCGCCCAGTGTCCCCCAAATTTATCAATAATTTCAAGCGGATCATCGCTAAAATGCCCCTCAATCATATCTCGATCGACATCCGATTGTCCGTAAGTGGCGCGAACCTTATCAAATCGGTTGGATCCGAGACAGAAAACAATAGGTCCCATATCTAACGATACATCGCCAAAGGGGGTCCAACAGGAGTAGAGTGCTTGCGTACCTCTCCCCATAAAGACGATATCGTAATGAATCGGGGAGCCTGAACCCGGTCCCGCTGTGCGAAGCCATTTGAAATCGAATGACCGTGCCTCGCCGCCGAGGAAGTGCTTGAAAAAGTCCATCACCGGTGTCCCCTCAACGACTGCCTTGAATGCGGGGAGCTGCGTCAACGCTTTATTGCCCATTGAACCCGTTGATGTCGGTTCCGGATACTCGGAGTTGAAGATTCCATCCATTAACGCTGTCCCTGGAGCGAGCATACCTTTTGCCGCGAGTTTTTCCAGAATCTGACGACGTGCCGTCAGCACAGCCGCTTTATCGTGGAGTCCGCGAATCAGGAGATACCCGTCCGCTGCTATCCGTTCTTTCAAAGCATCGGGATCGTCAAGGATGTCATTACTGTCCCGTAAATCCGTGCTGACTTCCACCTCTTGATGCAAAAAAGGGAGTTTCATTTTTTTAAAGTTCCTTGCGGTTCGTTTAGGATAATTTATGACTTACGCACTGTTTCTTAAAGTCCACCTGATAAGGGGCGGGGAATGCCCATAAGGCATTCATACCGTTGATTCTGATTCTTTAGGGGGTTTACGATAAAGTTCTTTGCAGTTCGTCCTAAGTTTTTGAAGGCGGAAATTCTTTCAACCAAGCAAGATTAAATCGATAGTGTAGGCGGCTGCTAATCAGATGGATCATCCCATTCTGTCCTTGGCAGACAGCAAGATAGCCACCCGGTTCAGCACTGTTCAATCCCATTGTAAAGGGTCGTCCATCCATCGTTTCAATCTCCCGGTCTTCGCCATCATCCGTAATCAGGCGGGTATACGCCCACGTCTCGCCATCGTCGTACGACAACGCACCGAAGAGTCCGGTAACAAGCCGTTCATTCCCGGAAGCATCAACGATCGGCATCGAGGTCGCTTCCCTCCGATCACCTGTAAAAGAGGCGAGAAAAATCGGTCCCTCTTGGAGCCGTAGCAGCACACACCGCTGCCCACCCGAAACAACTGGAAACTGACTCGCACTGTAATGCCACGTCTCACCGCCATCTTCAGAGACACTCCTCGGCATCCGATCCTCAATCGTATCACCACGACCATAAGCCATCAACCTACCATCCGTGAGTTCAACGACAGCCGCGTGGATACCAGCGATCCAACCGCCCTGTTTGCCAGCAGCAAATTCCGGGATCGGTTGTCCAGCACCCGGATCGTACCACGTCTCGCCATCATCGTTGCTGAGCCATATCGCGGTGCCGCCGTCGCCACCACTCACCGCATCACAAGCGAGGAGTATAGAACCGTCCTGTCTACGGAATACGGAAGCGATCGGCATGTGTCGGAGACGATGCTCCGGTGATATAAAGCGCGGTTTCGACCACGTTGCACCGTTATCATCAGAATAACGCATCACCAACGCCAAGGGGCCCCATGTCGCCGCAGCCGAAAGCCCATTGAAATGACAAATCCGTCCGTTCTCATTCCGCCAGAGAGACGTTGCGTGATTGTTCCGATCCGGCGGTCCCCAGAAAGGTTCCGCGGGTTCCCACTCCGATTCACCAAAGCGCAACCGACTCGCGGCAACCGTCAATTCACGTCCGCGTTCCGTAACACACGAATACCACGCCGCGAACATATCTCCGTTTGGGCATTCTGTTATCGCTGGCACGTGGTTATGTGCCGAAAAAAGCGGTCCGTTTGAACCCTCCGGAATTTTAACGAACGTCAACGGCTCCGCAAAATAGGGTGCGTTAGGTTCACCCCCCTGATAAGGGGGGCTGGGGGGTTTGCTTTCTACTATAGATTCCTGTTTGACATCTCGTCCCCACAACGCCACTTTCGGCACAGGCGTAGCCGATGCCTGCGGCATCTCACCACAAACGACCCGAAACCCGATGTACCAGTGTTTATCCTCAGGCACCGCCCCCATCCGATTCGCAGAACGCAGATAACACAGCAACGTCGAATGACTACCACCCCGCGTAACCCGATACAACCCATCTTCCCTACCGACCGGATCCGCTTGTGAATGCGGTTCGTAGGGGCCGTACCAATCCTGACACCACTCCTCAACATTCCCGTGCATATCGTAGACACCCCATGCGTTCGGCGGCGTTTGCCCGACATGCAACGGCATAATTTCCGCTTCACCACGACCGCGTCCGGCATCGGGATACCAACTCTCACCAACATTTTTATGGAATTCGGACGGCAAAGTATCACCCGTATGAAAATGCGTCGTCGTCCCCGCGCGGCAGACGTATTCCCATTCTGCCTCGGTCGGTAACCGATACGGAAGTCCCTCTTTTTCGGAGAGCCACTCGCAAAAGCGCGTCGCATCGTGCCAATCCACAAACACCACCGCTTCATCATCATCCTCTGAAAAGCCCAACTTTCCACGGAGCGCACTGTGTGCCGACTCGAATGCCTCATACTGCGTATTCGTAACCTGAAAAACACCGATGTAAAACGGCGTAGTGAGCGTCACCTGATGCACCGGATGCTCATCTGGATCACCATCGCGGAGATGTGGTTTGTTTGCCGTCAACTCATCTGATAGCGACGCGTTCTCCGAACCCATCATAAAAGTGCCAGGTTCGATTCTAACAAATTGCATACCGAGCGAATTCGTATGCGTCGGTTTCCCTTCAATCGCCAATTCCTGCATAGTTTCCCTTCCCTACTCGAACATTGTCTTATAGCCTATCCTCTCATCTTCACGCCTATCGCCCCCATTATACCAATTCAAACCGAATTTGTCACGAAAAATGTTAGGTTGCCTTTACATCCCAAACAAAACGCCATCTTTAGCAGAGGCATTCAATTGTCCATTTCTTGACCGAATTTTCACCCCAGGCCCGGTAGGTTCGGTTTTCTGACCGAACCATAAGTGTCAATTTAAGAAATAACAACCGCCTCAGACCCAAACCCGGTAGGTTCGCTTTCCTAACCGAACCGGATTTTATACAGAAACCTTGAAGACTTCAAAAACCTCTTGAATCCCGTAGGGATGGTATGTTTATAGCAGCGTTTCAACCAAAAACCCAAGCCCAGTAGGGGTGGCATGTTTATATCAGTGTTACAAAATACCATGAAATAATCACTAAATTGACACCTATGGTGCGCGTTTCTAACCACACCGGGTCCCCAAAAGAAAACATAAAACTCAAGGATTCCTTAAAACTAAATGCCCCTACCCATCAAAAACATTTCCTTTGACTTTTTTCACCACTTCTGCTATATTATTTATAACTTGTAGCGGGTTCTTGTTCTTTTTCCGTTAAAGCGTCCGGATTTAACCTTGGAGAGTTGCGGGTTGCCATCAGTTTTCAAACCGGTAAACTGCGATATGCTGCACAAGAACCTCACAAAAACGATTGCTTAGAGATCGCGCAAATATCTATTTTAGGGAGCAAGATTTTGAAACAGAAGATTATCTTCGGGGCACTCTTCCTCGCCTTGATAAGCTTTACAACGGTTTGTGCCGCACGAGACCTTGTACTGTACCTCTCCTTTGACGAATTAGAAGGAAAAGTCGTAAAGGACCTGTCCGAATTCGGTAACGATGCAACCTTTAATAAAGGGAATCCAAAACTGATTGATGGCGTCTTCGGAAAAGCGATGGAGTTCGACGGAAAAACCGCTGGCGAAATTGACGACGATCCAAGCCTCGATATTGTTGATGGAATCACCATCGAATTCTGGGCACTCGTCAAAGGTGGAGAGGCAATCCAGAGCGGTGTAGAGAAAGGATCCGCTTGGGTGGCTGGTCTGTATAACCTCGCAGCGCTTTACAACGGCGGGACGATCCTTCAATTTTTCGACCTGCCAGAACCGTGTAACGACGACAATAAAGGTCCCACTATTCAGGACGGTAAATGGCATTTTCTCGCCGGAACGTGGGACGGTGAAGATATCCTACTCTACATCGATGGCGAACTGGAAGCAGAAATGCCGTGTAAAGGTAAATTGAAACCGAACAACGAGTCGCTCTACATCGGGGCACGCGGCGGAAGCCAGCGATTCCTCACCGGTGCCCTCGATGAAATCAAAGTGTATAACTATGCCCTAACCAAAGAGGAACTGCGCCAAGATATGGAAGCACCTGTCACACTGCACGTTGATGCACAAGACAAATTAGCAACCGTCTGGGCACGCCTCAAAACCGACTAACCCGCACAGCAAAGGAAAGTTGATGAGAACAACTCGTTATCTTTTTCCACAACTCGCAGGTTACCAAAACTTGCTATATAAAAGTCCAACGTTTCTTCTATTGTTGTTAACCCTAATCATTGGCTGCGCGCTGCCTTTTGGTGGTAACGCAAACTTAACACCTGAAGAGCAAGTCGCAGTTGTCACAACCGACAAAGGTACAGTCGTAATTGAGTTCTATCCCGACGCTGCTCCGATAGCAGTGGAGAATTTTATCAAATTGATCAACCAGAAGTTTTACGACGGCTTAACATTTCACCGCAGAGTTGACGAATTCGTCGTTCAGGGCGGGTGTCCAAACGGCGATGGAACTGGCGGCCCCGGTTGGAACATTACCGACGAGTACACGAACCCAAACCAACGTCCACACCTTAGAGGCACGGTGGCGATGGCGCGAACCCAAGTGCCAAATTCATCCGGGAGCCAATTTTACATTTGCTTCAAACCCCAACCCTATCTTGACGGCAATTACACCACCTTCGGCGGTGTAATTCAAGGCATGGATGTCGTCGATCGCTTACAGATAGGCGATGTCATGACAAAAATCCGATTGGAGGCGAAGTCAAAATATGTTAAGGCAACACCAGAATAAGCAGCACCGGCAGCTCGCATCCGCAGCACTTTCAGTCTTGATGACGCTATTCGCTACTTTCCTGCTGAGTTGCGCACAAGAAGAACAGAAAGCACCTGCCCCGCGCGCGCGCCGCACCGGTACAGGTTCAACGATAACAGCAGCAAAACCCCAGATTGATCCCGCAACTGCCATAGCCGTTATTGAAACGGCAAAAGGGACCATTGAATTTGAATTTCTCGCAACCGAAGCCCCTGAAACTTCTAAGAATTTCATCAAAAACGCTCAGGTGATGTATTACAAAGGTGAAAAGTTTAATCGCGCTGAAGAACTTCTCATCCAAGCAGGTTCAAAACTTGCCGCTGGAGATACGCTCCCAATTGAGAACGGCGCGAAAGAGATGTCCCGGGGTGTTGTCGCTATGGCAAAAGAAGAAGGCACCAGCGTTTCGTACGCCTCCGAATTCTTTATCTGCCGAGACAGTACAATCCTTGATAGTGAATACACCATCTTCGGGAACGTCATCAGTGGGATGGATGTCGTTGACAGTATCGAGCAAGACGACGTAATTACGAACATCACCATCCGAAGTAAGGAATAGCAAAACCGATGTAACGGTTGGCATCGCACCAATCGTTACATCTCATCTGACCCGGAGGCATATATGGCATTAACTGTTATTCGTACGGCGCGCCCAAGTCCTGTCTGGCAGGAAAGTTACGTGCGTGTTAAAAAAGGACAACGACTCGTTATTGACGGAGAAGGGGCTTGGTCACCAGATTTACAAAACCGGACCGGATGGTGCGGGGCGGATGGTGTCCCGAAGACACCAGGCTCCAGCGACTATCTACTCCCGGGTGCTAATATCGGCGCACTCATCGCGAAGATCGGAAATACCGTTTTCGCTGTCGGCTCGCGCTACGACAACCCGGCTCCCGCTGACGGCGTTATCTTTCTCGCTATGAACGAAAATCCACAGAATAACAATCAGGCAGGAAGTCTACTCGCACAAATCATTATCTTTGATGATGAATAGCAATCTTCCTAGCTTCTCAAAGTCCCCCTGATAAGGGGCGGGGAATGCCCATAAGGCATTCATACCGTTGATTCTTTAGGGGGTTAAAATTCTTAAAGTCCCCTTGATAAGGGGCGGGGAATGCCCATAAGGCATTCATACCGTTGATTCTTTAGGGGGTTAAGCAAAATACCCTCTTTCTGCTAAAATTGTGTAAGTCCTAAGATATAATACATTGGGTGAATCAGAATCAGGAGCCAATTATATGGAAGAAACCACTGATCAGGAAGAAACACAACAACTTCCACCTGTCGATTTTATTAGCTATCTTACGAACCTTGTAGAAACCGGGCAGCTCTATTTACAAGGGGTCCCTAACCCTGAAACAGAGGAGGTCGTTATAAACCTCCCGATTGTGAAACATATTATTGATACGATTGAGATGCTCGAAGAAAAGACGAAAGGTAACCTCACTGCCCCCGAAGCCAACTTCCTGACAAATACACTCTACGAACTCAGAATGGGCTATATCCGTGTCGCCAGTAGCCAAGAAGCAGCGGCACAACAGGCGGCAGCTGCAGCTGAAACACCTGCTGAAGAAACTGAAATAGAAGCATCCCCTAACGAAACCGAAAATGTTTCCGAACCGGAGGCACAGTAACGACTGAGACACGGCAACCGCGCATCACAAATCTGAAAACCGCCGATTTTCGTGAATTATCTACCAAAAATGGGGTTAACTCCGTTAAACTTTTCAGGAGAACCATTTATGGAATTCTATCACGGCACAACACTCAGCAGCGCGAGAGGTATTATCGAAAATGGGTTTCGTCCGCGCGGCGGTGCCGTCTGGTTCACAACAAATTGGAACTACGCCAAAAATCGAGCGGAGCAAAAGGCACGCCGAAAAAATGGTAAGCCTGTCGTCCTGAAAACCGAGCTGGAGATTGAAGCACTTCGCACATCCCTCGGTAACGGCAAAATTCACGCACGGGGCGGGATCGTAGCGATTCACGAACGGTTGGCTGTCCAACTTCTACAGTCCAACGTTTTTGAGTTGTTGGCGTGTCCAGTCGCCCTCGCACAATGGGTTAACCACCAACTCGGGCTTTACGCGCACAACGGGGTGAGTCGAAACCACTGGGGTATCGTGAGGTTGGCACACTGGATGAATAATCGGATGAAATCAGGCACAGGAAACCGTATCGACCGGCAAGAATTTTTTGAAAAAGGGAGGCAATGGCTACCCGCATTCTTTGACAAAATTCCGTTCAGCCCTGAAGGACTCCCTATCCAACATCTTCAGAATGATACGATCGCAGTCCGTGTGCTATACGCCGACACACAAGCAGCACCACACCAGGCCTCGAAAATTGATACGCAACACGCTAAGGCGATAGCAGACATTTCCGATGGAAAACCTAAACAGCGGATGCGAGGTCTTCAATTCCTTGAAAAAGTTGGAACAGAAGAACTCTTTGATTGGTGCGTGCTGCAGCTTGAAGATGAATCGGTGGATGTCGTATGCAACGCTTTGCGAATTATGTGCCGCTGCGATGAGGGATATATCGCCCCCATTCTGCCGTACGCCGAATCTAAAAACAGACGGATCCGCGCGGGCGCGCTCGCAGCACTCGCAAAACATGCTTTAGATGATACTGAACGCTGGTTTGAACGCGGACTTAAAGACCCAGCGGCGTGTGTACGGATGGAAGTCGCAAAACTTTTACCCACGCTTGATAGAATTGAGCATCAAGACCTTTTCGACATCGCACGGCACGATCCAAATCCAGCCGTCAAACGCCTCGCTAAAAAGCGGCAGTGAACAAGGACTTATTACTGCTTCTTAAAGCCCCCCTGATAAGGGGCGGGGAATGCCCATAAGGCATTCATACCGTTGATTCTTTAGGGGGTTGAAAAATACGCAGGAGAATGAACTACCAACGCCAGATTATAATCGCTCTCGCGATGCTCATGGGCTTGCTCGTGACCGGAACCGTCGGTTACTTACTGCTTGAACAGGATAACCCTGAAGGGGGATGGCATCTCCTCGATGCGATCTATATGACTGTTATTACCTTGACAACCGCAGGACATGAAGATCTGGAAATGAGCGATAACGGACGGATTTTCACGATACTACTTCTCGTCGGTGGCATCGGAGTGTTCACCTATAGTATTACGATCGCTACCGCATTTCTTATTGAAGGACAACTACAAAGTTTTTTCCGACAACAAAAAATGATCCGAACTGTCGATAAATTATCAAACCATTATATCATCTGTGGACTCGGCGATACCGGTGTACATGTACTCGACGAAATGCTAAAGGCAGGCGTAGATTTTGTCGGTATCGAATCCGAGGAAGAACGATTAATCCACCTCTCTGATACACGAGATTTTCCATACCTTCATGGAGATGCGACCGATGATGAATTACTCACGCGCGCAGGCATTGAGCGCGCCCATGGACTCGTTACATGCCTCAGCCGCGACCAAGACAACCTGTTTGTTGTCATCTCCGCCCGGAAACTGAACCCACATTTACGCATCGCTTCCAAAGCCGTTGAAGATAATTCACCCGGAAAACTGATGACCGCAGGCGCAGATGAAGTCGTCCTACCCGATCATATTGGCGGTCTGCGTCTCGCATCCGGCATACTCCAACCCCAGCTTGTCGGGTTTTTGGAAAATATCACACAGAATCAAGACGGGGCACAGTTTACTGAATCCGTTATTCAAAAAGATGCACCCGTAGACGGCATTTCACTCAAAACCGCCAGTATCCGAGAACAAACTGGATTGGTCGTCATCGCAATCCGAGATAACGGCGGAACGTTCCTCTATAATCCCCCCGGCGACAAGAAAATGGAAGCAGGAGATGCGCTATTAGTAATAGCAAATCGGAAACAACTCCAAACATTACACAAACTTACAGGAGATTCAAGTTAGTCTCTGAAATTAACGCAAACTAAAAGGAAACATCCGTATGCTCGCAACAGTCCTAAGCAGCGCATTGCTCGGAATCGATGCCTATATTGTAAAAGTTGAAGTAGATGTCGCTGGAGGACTCCCTGCCTTCAGCACTGTCGGGTTACCGGACAGTGCAATCAAAGAAAGCAGAGATCGGGTTACCGCAGCCATTAAGAACTCCGGCTTCTACTTCCCACAGACCCGAATCACGGCGAACCTCGCACCCGCAGACATCCGAAAAGCAGGATCCGCATTTGACCTCCCGATCGCAATCGGGGTCATGGCAGCTACCAATCAAGTGGATCCCGCAAAACTCGAAAACGCCATGATCTTGGGTGAACTCGCACTTGATGGAAACATCAGAGGCATACAGGGTGGACTCCCGATCGCTATCACCGCAAAAGAGAACGGCATACAGAACCTCATCTTGCCCGCTGAAAACGCTAAAGAAGCCGCAATCGTGGAAGGTGTAAACGTCTATCCGGTCGCGAGTTTATCGGAGGCTGCCGCATTCCTTAATGCAGAAAAGGAGATCGCACCAGAACCCTATACACGCAATACCGACGAACACAAGAAGGAACATGCCGAAAGACACCTTGATCTACTCGATGTCAAAGGGCAAGAGCACGTTAAACGCGCTATTGAGGTCGCCGCCGCAGGTGGCCATAACCTGATTATGATTGGCCCCCCCGGTTCCGGAAAGACTATGATCGCGAAGCGAATCCCATCAATCTTGCCAAGACTCTCAATGGACGAATCTTTAGAAACGACAAAGATCCAAAGTATCATCGGTATCCTACCGAGCGATACACCGCTCGTCGTAACGCGACCCTATCGTTCACCGCACCATACCATTTCAGACGCCGGCTTAATCGGGGGTGGCAATGTGCCGCGTCCAGGTGAAGTCAGCCTCGCACACAACGGGGTGCTCTTTTTAGACGAACTCCCCGAATTCCGGCGGAACGTCCTTGAAGTCATGCGGCAACCCCTTGAAGACCGACGGGTGACGATCTCCCGCGCAGCGGCATCGCTCACCTATCCCGCAAATTTTATGCTCGTTGCCGCAATGAACCCTTGTCCTTGTGGGTTCTTCAGCGACCCAAACCGAGATTGTAAGTGCACGCCGAACCAGATCCAGAACTATGTCTCCCGTATCTCCGGTCCCCTATTAGATAGAATCGACATCCAAGTCGAAGTCCCAGCAGTAAAATACGCCGAGCTCTCTGCCGAAACAACCGGTGAACCGTCAACGCAGGTCCAAGAACGCGTCGAGTCGGCACGTCAGATTCAACAGCAACGTTTCGCAGACACCACAATACACGCCAACGCAACGATGGAGTCAAAGCAGATTCGGGAGTATTGCCAAGTCGACGATCAGGCACAAGACCTGCTCCGTGTCGCTATCAACCAACTCGGATTAAGTGCGCGTGCCTACGACAGGATTCTGAAGGTAGCACGCACCATCGCAGACTTAGACCAAAACCCCAATATAGAGGCTGTCCATGTTTCTGAAGCCATACAATACCGGAGCTTAGACCGGAGCTTCTGGAAAAAGTAACACGATGGAGAAGTAAAAGCATGCAACCGAATTTTATTATCTTCCTAACAGACGACCAAGGATACGGCGACCTATCCTGTATGGGCGCGACCGATTTCAAAACGCCACACCTCGATAGAATGGCAGCCGAAGGTGCCCGCTTCACAGATTGGTACTCGAATTCACCCGTCTGCTCACCTTCACGCGCAGCACTCCTGACAGGCCGATACCCATGTCATGCCGGCGTCCGTTCCATCTTATCAGGGCATCGTACCGCCACAGGACTCCCTCCTTCTGTTCCAACACTCGCGACAGCACTCAAGGCGCACGGCTATTACACTGCAATGTCCGGGAAATGGCATCTCGGGCTGGCTGAGGGTTCACGTCCCGAACATCACGGGTTCGACGATTGGTTCGGATTCATGGCAGGGTGTATCGACTTCTTTTCACACATCTTCTACTGGGGTTTAGGACAACGCGGCATTGACCAGACACACGATCTCTGGGAGAACGGAGAAGAGATTTATCGAAACGGCGAATACTTCACCGAACTCATTACCGAATACGCCATCAGGTACATCCGAAAATCTGTCGAACTCGGCAAACCTTTTTTCCTATACGTCCCTTACAACGCGCCACACTATCCGATGCACGCACCGCAAAAATACGTGGATCGGTTCCCAAACTTGCCGTGGGACAGACAGATTATGGCAGCGATGCTCAGTGCCGTTGATGATAGCGTCGGCGAAATTTTTGCCGAATTAGAACGACTCGGACTCGCGGAAAACACGTTCTCTTATTTCCAGAGCGACAACGGTCCCTCGCGTGAAACCCGAAACTGGTTGGACGGCACGCAAGATCCCTATTACGGCGGCACGGCTGGTAAACTGAAAGGACATAAATTCAGCCTCTACGAAGGTGGTATCCGTTCACCCGGAATTATGAACTGGCCCCAGCGAATCCCCGAAGGACAGGTCATCGGTGAAGTCGGCGCAGCAATGGATGTCTTTCCGACATTTCTCGCAGCAGCGGGTGGTGATCCTGCCGAGTATGAACTTGATGGACGCGACATCCTCCCCACGGTGGGAAACGGTGAACCGACACCCCAACGCGACATCTACTGGGAGATGGGCAAGCAAACCGCCGTGCGGCGTGGCAACTGGAAACTGGTACTCAACGGTCAACTGGTAGAAGGTGCGCCACCGGAAGACGATGTGCATCTCGCTGATCTCGAAACCGATATGGGTGAAACAGAAAATCTGAAAGACGCGCACCCCGAACTTACTGCTGAACTTACAAACGCAGCCCAAACATGGCGCGAAGGCATCGAAACACACTGGGAAACCGAATGGGTCAATCCGAATGGAACAACCGGCTACGTCAAGGAGTAATAGTGTGCTAACCGACATTCAAGATGCCTACGGGTATCTGCTTTCAGATTATCATAACGGTAGAGAAAATTTTGAAATTGTAGAGAGAGAGGACGGATTTATTGATACAAGTCGGTTTGGGCCTGTCAATTATTTCGCTGAATATGACAACTGGGGTGAACATCAAAAATCCGCAATAGAACATGCAACGGGCCGAGTCTTAGATATCGGCTGTGGGGCAGGACGGCACTCCCTCTATCTTCAAAAACAGGGATTTGATGTCTTGGGCACTGACATCTCGCCGTTGGCTATTCAGACTTGTCAACGGCGTGGACTCAAAAACGCGCTTGTCACACCGATCACGCAGTTAAGTTCCAAAATCGGCACCTTTGATACGATTCTCATGATGGGACATAATTTCGGACTCGTCGGTAATTATAAAAGGGCAAAGTGGTTACTGAGACGTTTCGCTGCCATGACAACAAAACCCGCAAAAATCATTGCCGAAACGATGGACCCCTATCAAACAGAGGAACCTTACCACTTAGCTTACCATCAGTTTAACAGGGACAGGGGACGTATGAGTGGCCAATTACGCTTGCGAATTCGTTACCGCCAATATACGACCCCGTGGTTTGATTATCTGTTTGTTTCAAAGGCGGAGATGGAGCATATTCTTGATGACACGACGTGGCAGGTTGAACGTTATATTGACGCAGCCAATACACCAACTTATATTACAATTATAACGAAACGTCCGCGTTCCTGACACTGTCCCTATAAAACTCTGAAAAACGAGATACGCCATGATACTTTTTAAATTTGCCTTTATTACGGATACACATCTTTATCTAAATGCACCGAGGAACTTCGCCGGTGGGCTACAGCAACAAAAAAACAGTCTCGCACTCTATGAAAAGTTAGTTGAACAACTCAACGCCTTTGAACCCGCATTTGTGATTCATGGCGGAGATATCGTGTGCGGCGGCAATAGTTTTGAGATGTCCGCAGAAGCATACGAAGCCGCACTTGATAGCGCAGAACAACTCGGAAAACGTATAAACGCCCCTTGCTATTACATCCCTGGAAACCACGATCTGCACCCAGAGACCGGTTCCAAAGATGCCTACTTAGCACGCTTCGGTATCAACGGCATGGGGTCTCTCAGCTTCGTTCACGAAAATATCCGATTTATCCTCCTCGATTCACAGGAGGTGCCGGAAGACCTGACGCACGGGTACATCAGTACCAATCAGTTGGCATGGGCAGAACGTGAATTGAAAAGAGCGCGAGATTACGACCAAGAGGTGTTCATCTTCTCACACCAACTCCCGTTTCCAAGCGTTGAGTTCCAAGGCATCGGTTCAAGAGTTGCTAACTCCGCGGAAGTACTTGAAATCATTTCACCCTTTGACGAACAGATTCTCGCATTCTTTTGTGGGCATCTGCATCTCAACCGTGTTTTCAGGGAACAAGGTATGTTGTGCATCATCTCTGCTGGTGTTATCTGTTATCCCATGATGTGGCGGCAGGTCCTTGTTTACCCTGATAGAGTTGATGTCCGTTGCGAAACAGTCGATCTACCGGAGGCACTTTCCGAATCCGAGGCGGTTCAACCCGATAACAACCTCTACCTACTCGGCAGAGAGCGTGACTTAAACTTCAGCATCCCACGGAGGGATTCCCTTTAGCGGTTGAACTGACAACTCCCGTCAGGGTAGATTAAAAGCAGCTATTGGGGGCAGCATCGCAACAACGGCGCGATGCGGATCCTTGAAGGAAATGTGAATGCCACGTTTCATTTGACAACTCCCGTCAGGGCAGGTTAAAAATATGATTGAAGTCCAAAATATCACAAAAAACTATGGGCCCTTCCAAGCACTCAAAGACATCTCTTTCGAAGTAGACAAGGGACAAATCGTCGGATTCCTCGGTCCCAACGGTGCTGGCAAAACCACAACGATGCGAATCATCACCTGCTTCATGCCCGCGAGTAGTGGACATATTACCGTCGCTGGGCATGACGTTTTCAAAGAATCCAGGGAGGTGCGTAAACGCATCGGATACCTACCCGAAAACGTGCCACTCTACCCAGAAATGACAGTGACGAAATACCTGAAGTATATGGCAAAGATCCGTAACGTACCGCGCGGTAGCATCAAAGGACAGTTAGATAACGCTATTGAAGCGTGCGGACTCACCGAACGCAGGCACCAGATTATCGGGCAACTCTCCCGCGGTTTCCGGCAACGCGTCGGTTTAGCGCAAGCACTTATCCACGAACCAGACGTTCTAATCCTCGACGAACCCACATCCGGGTTAGACCCACGGCAAATCGTCGAAATCCGAGAATTAATCAAAACACTCGGCAAAGAACGGACGATTCTGTTCAGCACACATATCTTACCTGAAGCAAGCATGACGTGTGAACGCCTCATTATCATCAGTAGAGGTCAAATTACGGGGGATGTGCAGCTAAAAGACGGTCGCGCCGTATCCAAACATAGCGATGCATCCACCGCCGATACGGAAGACGTGCCAGTGACCTCGGCAACCCTCTCTCTTGAGGTGGCAGGTGCTGCAGCCGATGACATATTGAATGCACTCACGGATATCCCCGACGTAATTCAAGTCGAGCAGACCGACGCTGGGACAGATGACATCGCAACATTCCGTCTCCACTACACATCTACAACCGATATTCGGGCAGAGGTAGCAGAAACCATTGTCGGACGCGGATGGCAATTGCTTGAAATGCACACGACTGAGATGTCATTGGAGGAGTTGTTCCTGTCTTTAACAGCATAGTGTACACTTTCCGTACCAGCACTGCTTCCATCATAACTGGCAGGATTACGAGGGTTCAAGTGGTAACTTCAACTGTTCGCGAACGGCTTGCCGAACCTCATTACAGATACGCATCGCGTGGGTCATTTCCTCCGTGGTCGCGAACTTGCCAGGATAACGCGGATCAACAGCATGTTCCGACAACTTTGAAAAATCTTCCCGCCAAGCATCCAAAGCAGGAAGAGTCGGGACAATCAAAGTCAATAACGCTTGTAAATCGTGCGTCCTCGGAAACGGGATGTTCGCCTCTTGAAGCCACGCCTTTAGATACTTTTCAACACATTGCTGAGCCAAGAAGCAGATAACATCATTTACTGGATTTTGTCCCTGCTCGGATTGCTGCGCCACAGTATAATTGCCTTCAGCTTTCTGCACCCATTCCTCTGTCAATGGATTCATCGCGTGTTTTTCCTTCTTTACAGGTTTCAAGAAAAAATTAGCAGTTTCATAAAGCACTTCGCCTTTTTCAGTAATCTCTCGGAGAAACCAATCGTTATACACGAGACGATACGCCAAGTCTTCAGGCGAATGCATAAGCACATGCAGATGGAAAGGACGCGCCAGACGCTTCCGAATTTCTATCTCGCGCTGGCGGGTCTCCGATTTCGGCACCGGCATGACAACCAGCAAATCAACATCGGAGGACTCCGTGGGCGTGCCATACGCATAAGAACCAAAGAGGATAACCTGTAGCGGCGCGAACTCGCGCACGATATCATCACAGACCGATTGAATCTCTTGACGGGTAACCATGATCATCCTTTTCTGCTTCAGTATGTTTTAGGACTTACGCATTCCGCCTTAAAGTCCCCCTGATAAGGGGCGGGGAATGCCATAAGGCATTCATACCGTTGATTCTTTAGGGGGTTAAAATGTCCTATATTTCCTCAATTTGCGTAAGTCCTAATGTTTATAACAAAAATGCACTGCGATGTTAGGAAATGGATAAGGCTAATTATGCCATATCTCCATCACATACGCAAGCACATCTTAAAAGTCTTGATTTCTAAACGCATCTATCGTATAATCAACACTATCCAATCACTTGAATAAGGAGCCGCTACCACCTTAAAGAGAACACCTATGAAACTCGTTACCTTTCAAACCCAATCGACAGACACGACACCAAGACTCGGCGCATGGATCACTGGCGACCAAATCGTTGATCTCACGGCAGTCGCCTCGGACATGTACGAATTCTTTGAACAGAATCGCATCGCCGATGCACAAAAACATATTGACCAGACCGCTGACGGCATCTTCCCTATCGTCGATGTGCAGCTGCTCGCGCCGTTTCCACGTCCAGCAAGCCTACGGGATTTCGGCGTATTCAAAACCCATATGGATGCTGCCTCACGTATCACGGGTAAGGAGATCTCCCCGGAGTGGTTCAAACTGCCTAACTATTACCGCGGCAGCACGAGTCCATCCTCTATCGCCGGACACGAAGCCGTTGTTACCTGGCCCAACTACACAGAGAAACTCGATTTTGAACTGGAATGGGGGATCTACATCGGGAAAACAGGCAAAAATATCTCGATAGAAGAAGCACCAGAGTACATCGCCGGTTACACCATTTACAACGACATCAGCGCACGCGACATCCAGTTCAGGCACATGACTTTGTCGCTCGGGCCTGCCAAAGGTAAAGACTTTGATAACAGCAATATCATGGGGCCCTGTCTTGTTACGCCAGACGAAATCAGTGATCCCTACAACCTCCGAATGACCGCCAGAATTAACGGCGAAGTCTGGGCAGACGGTAATACATCGGATATGTATTACTCCTTCGCTGAAATGATTTCGTTTGTTTCACAGTCAGAGACACTTCACCCTGGCGAATTTTTAGGTTCCGGCACCGTCGGAAATGGGTGTGGATGGGAACTCGACCGCTGGATCCAACCCGGTGATGTCGTTGAACTCGAAATCGAAAATATCGGTGTGCTTAGAAACCAAATCGGTGAACCAGAAATGAACCCCGTAGAATGGACAGAGAAAGGTCTTTAGATACAATCACAGGACTCACGCTCCTCTTTAAAGTCCCCCTGATAAGGGGGATTTAGGGGGTTCAATCACTAAAATTGCCCATTATATTTAACACCTCTTGCTGAAGGCTGACAGCCGATTGCTGATAGCCATTTTCCCTGATAAGGGGGATTTAGGGGGTTAAAAAACGAACAATAAAAAATGCGACTTAAAGACAAAGTAGCCATTACAACAGGTGCCGCCTCCGGCATCGGAAAAGCCACAGCAATCCTGTTCGCTGAACACGGCGCGAAGGTCGTCGTCGCGGACATTGATGAAAGTGGTGCGAACCAAACTGTCTCCGAAATCCGAGACGCAGGCAACGAAGCAACCTACATCCAAACCGACGTGACACTCTCAGATAACACCGAGCGGATGGTACACGAAACTGTCAGCAGATACGGTCAATTGGATATTCTGTTGAGCAGTGCTGGCATCGCAATGCGACTACCAGTCGGTGACTTACCGGAAGCAGATTGGCATCGCTGTTTAGACGTTAACCTCACCGGTGTCTATCTCTGCGCTAAGGCAGCGATCCCTGCCATGCAAAAAAACGGTGGAGGCTCTATCATCAACCTGTCCTCTATCTATGGGCTTGTCGGTGCAGAGGTTCGGGCGGCGTACGTCGCCTCCAAAGGCGGTGTAACGAACCTCACCCGCGGCATGGCACTCGACTATGCAGAGGACAAAATCCGAGTCAACTGTATCTGCCCGGGTTTCGTCGAGACACCGTTAGTTGCCGGTGTCATCAAAACACCAGAGGAATATCAGGTACTTGCGAACAAGCACCCGATGCGCCGACTCGCGCAGCCCGAAGAGATCGCCTACGGCGCACTATACCTCGCCTCCGACGAATCCGCCTTCGTCACAGGCATCGCCTTACCGATTGATGGTGGTTACACCGCAGGATAATACTCGACACAACAAGGTTTGCAAGTCGGTCAGCATTTAGACAAGCCCCTCATGAACGGAGGAGAAAAATGAAAAGACTTTGTGGACTTTTATTCATATGCGCGCTCTCGATCGGGTGCACAGCACTGATGACAGAACAGACCTATCTTCGTGTTGATGCACCAGTCACAGAAAAGTTTATCGCTTCAGGACTCGTGTATTCCATCCCAGAGCCAAAAGAGATCCGAAAGATTATTATCCTTGGCGAAGGGACGGTTGAAAATATAGATATCTACGCGCAAGAGGGTGAATTCAACTGGAAAGTGGTTAAAAGAATCAAAAACAGAGTTACCTTCCCACTTGAAATTACGATGGTTGCGAACACCGATGCCGTTCGGATTCTCCAAAAATCCGTGACAGGCAAAGGGCAAATCCACACCGTTGAATTTTACACGATTACGTCAGAACACCAATAGTTTTCGCTTATATTTTTTCCGCACACAGAATTTTCTATTTCTTACAACAAATAGGACTTACGCGGCTCCTCTTAAAGTCCCCCTGATAAGGGGGATTAGGGGGTTGAAAATACCGACATTACTGATTTTTGCGTAAATTCTAACAAATCCACCTATCTCCGCTAAATTTTTCACTTTTACTATCAGAGGATTTGCCAGTTTTTAGACAAAAATTCAGATGCTTTCGCTTTTTCTAAAAATTATGCACAATTTCTCCCCTAAAATTGTATCTTTAATAATTGAACGCTAAAAAGAGCGGAAATAAGTGTAAAAAGAGATGTAACAATGGAGAATCCTGATGGAAAAAAATGATGTTCAACTGATTCGGAGAATCTTATTAGGCGACGAAGAGGCATTCACCCTTTTGGTCGAAAAGCATCAAAAAGGTGTTCACGCACTCGTGTGGCGAAAAATCGGTGATTTCCACATCGCTGAAGAAATTACACAAGACACCTTCCTTCAGGCATACAAAAAACTTTCAACACTGAGGAATCCGAATCAGTTTGCAGGATGGCTTTATGTCATCGCGAATAATCTCTGCAAGCGGTGGCACCAAAAGAAGAAACTTTCGACGCAATCGCTGGAGAACGCATCCAGGGTAGAGATAGAGAACGCCTCTTACAAACATTATGTATCGGAGAAGCGCGAGACAGAAGCCACCGAGCAGCGTCATGAAATCGTTAAAAAACTACTGGCACGACTGCCGGAGAGCGAACGCACAGTCGTAACCCTCCACTATCTCGGCGAAATGCCCATCAAAGAAATTGGCAGATTTTTAGGTGTGTCAGCGAACACAATTAACAGTCGTCTGCGCCGAGCGCGAAAGCGTCTACAGGAGAGAGAAGAACGCTTGATCCAAGAGGTCCTCGGTAGCGTCCACTTACCTGCTAACCTGATGGATCGCATCGGACAGCAAGTTACCAACATGAACCCCACACCACCTCCAGTTGGGAAACCGTTGGTTCCGTGGGCAGCTATCGGCACGGCTGCTGTTTTGGCTGTGTTGGCATTCGGTACGGGCAACCGATACCTTGACCACTTCCAGAAACCCTACAGTTTCGAGGCACAGGCTGAACCGACGATTGAAATCGTTGATGCCCGTATTGTCCTTGACATTGATGCGAAACCGGTACTGCGAAATCCGATTGAACGGACGATTATCCCTCGCAAGCACAATAGCACAAACATTTCCGTTGATATTAAAATTCCAGACCCCCATACATCCGAAGCACAGTTCTTTACGTTAGCACTCGCACAGGAAACACCGTCACAAGACGCGGCAGAAGACACACTCGATTTCAAAGAACTGTTAGCAGCCATCAAACATCATCACGCGCTGCTCAAATCCGGTGAAGGTGAAATTATTCATACCGATGAGCAACCTCCCGTAGAGGCTGACACGCGTATTGTTAAGACGCGTATCACTTTCGATTCAGAGAACACGCGCTTCGATTCACAGAGAGGAAGTACTATCCTTACACCAACCGAAATGTGGGAGATTGCACCTCACAGACGGAGACATCCTAAATACCACTTTAGCACAGAACCTCGATCAATTTATGAGGGTGTGGATCCGCGGCGATGGCTCTTCGATTTAGCAACCCATCTTGAGAACGAGAACTTTCAGATCACAGGACGTGAGATTTTCAACGATATTTCATGTTATGTCTTGGAAGCAAAAGACGGAGATACGTCTGAAAAAATTTGGATCGCACCCCAACAAGGGTTTCGATACCTAAAACGTGAAAGCCGATTCCCGCGCCCCGTAGATGCGCTGGACAGCGATATTCCGATGGAGGCACTCACCATCATCCGCACGACAATCCGTTATCAGCAATTCGGAGAGATTTGGTTCCCGAAAGCAGTCTTTAGTGAATACGCTTGGCTTGACTTTAAGGCGACATATCCGATAATTTCCAGAGAGAGGTTGGAACTCAAGAATTTTAAAGTCAATCACGATCTACCACCAGAAACATTCACCGTTGACATCCCCGATGATGCCATGATTAAGGTGGAAGGAATCGATAAACCCTTGACCAAACAGGAATTCCTCAAACGCTACAGACAGCACACTGATAATTAATAACCGACAACTCAGGGCTATTTAGTTCTCGGTTTTTTCGTCCAATTTTAGACCCCCAGGACCGGTAGGTGCGTGTTTTGCGGTGTACTCACCCAAATTTAGTTTCCCATACGCGGCAAAATTTTGCTTCGCAGTGAGAAAGCTTTACATTTGCGATCTGCATTCTAACCGCACCGGATCTGTAACAGAAAGCATGAAACCCGCGAATTTCTTAAAACTAAATAGCCCTGGAAAACCACTTGACTTTGCTGGCGTTGTTTAGTAAAATATCTACAAAGGGACAATCCATCATGTTTAGATCAAAATTATTTTGGGGAGGTATATTGCTCTGTGGTGTAGGGTCCTCGGCATCCTAATCCACAATACAAACCAGCCGCAAGAAACAATAACGATTTACAGAACCGTCACACCAGAACAGCGCGTCAAACCTCACTCCCCAGATAAACCCCTAGCTCAGAACCATAAATCGGACGAACGGTGCTTAGGAGAAAAACAATGTTTCTTTTAAATATGACCCCAATTCGCTTTGTGATTTTCAGTCTCGTTTTCTTCGCGTGCTTCGCGACAGCATTCGCGCAAGAAGAATTACCGGTCTTACCAAAGAACGCCGTAGAAGCAGAGAGCGATTTCAATATGATTCTGCTCGGCATGCGGAACTATGACTTCGCTGTTCAATCCGGCGAAGGCGAATGCCTGTACGTCTTCAGACAACCCAGAAGACCTGAGACCTATAGCACTTGGAAAGCACATCTCACATTTGATCCGCGGCATACCCGCATCGAATTTAAAGACAGCATTTCCAACAACGCACAAATGCCAAGAGCAACGATCGTCTCCACACCAAGCGGAACCTTAGAGATAACATACCCTGAAACAGGAAAACCGGACTACCATTTCTCGCAACGCAACAACCGAACAGATACCGGTTCAGATGGTTCAAGAAGTTGGGTGGATCCGAGGCGGTGGCTCCACATCGTTGATGGAAAGAATCTACCGACCTATCTGAAAGAACGGAACTTCCGTATCCTAAAATCCGAATTTTTCAACAGTTTCCCGTGTTATGTCCTCGAAGCCAAAATGGATGCTGAACCGCTACCAGATCACCAACAGGACGCTAACTTTGAAAGAATTTGGATATCGCCTGAACTCGGACTGCGTCTCCTGAAGTATGAGAGCCGATTTCTTCGCGAAACAGATTCCCCAGATGGACAAATCAAAAAAGGGACACCATCTGTCAGACGTATTCGGGTCTCCTATGAGCTACACGGTGAGGATGCATGGCTTATTAAAAACGGGATCGTAGAGACGCTCTGGATTGATTCGTTCGGCACAGAAAATCTCGTCAGCAGAGCCATCATAGAGACACAAAACTTCATTGTAAATCGCGAGATTCCTCGTGAAATATTTACCGTTGATATTCCTGATGACGCAATGATTCAGGTAGAAGCGTTAGATAAAAAATTATCCAAAGAGGAATTCCACCAGTGGTACGATGAAATACACTTGGAAGGCATAAGACTCATCAAAAATCAATAGTTGATCCAACAACACTTATCTAAACACTTTCACTGGCGAGGTTCTGCGGCGTACACGCCCAAATGCGATCTGCATTCTTAACCTCGCCATTTATATGTAGCGGTTCATCAAAAAATATGGTAAAATCTTTTCTTGAAAAGGAATAAACATCATGAAAACGAAGTACCTATTTTTCATTACTTTTCTATCAGTTGCTGTAATTCTATCAAGCAGTTTCGCGCAAGACAACACGAAAGTCGGATTACCCGAAGGCGCAATCGCACGCCTCGGAAAAGGCGGTATCAACCTCATGCGGTTTTCGCCGGATGGCACGCGTCTCGCAGTGGGAACAGATGTCGGCGTGTGGGTATACGACGTGCCTGATGGGAAAGAGACCGCGCTGTTCACAGAACACCCCGGACAAGTGAATGCCCTCGCTTTCTCAACAGACGGAAAAATTCTCGCCAGCGGCGGATCTCCAAACCCTGTCATCCAATTATGGGATCTGGATACCGATAGCAAACTCATAACCCTTAAATTAGCCGAAAGACATGATTCAATAACAGCATTGGCATTCTCCGAAGATAACACAATATTGATCAGTCTGGACAAATTTGGTGATATTATCTATTGGGATGTGGAGACCGGCAGCAAATTGCTGGATCCAAGGAACGTAGACACCTATGAAGTAGCAGCACTCTCCCAAAACGGTAGCATCGCCGCTATTGGAGACAAGAACGGTACACACATCCATTTATGGAACACAACAACCGGAAGACGACGGATGACACTTAACGGACATGCAGGCTTTTTCAAAGAGGATGGGGACGAATACGAAGCGGAAATTCGGATGTTAGCGTTCACACACGATGGAAAAACCCTCGCAAGCGGGAGCGAGGACAAGACAGTGATCCTCTGGAATACACAAAACGGTGCTAAACGAGCAACACTCAAAGATCATGAAGCATGGATTACGACTGTTGCTTTCTCCATTGACGGTAAAACTGTTGCCAGTGGGGATACGAATAAGAGAATCAAGACTTGGGATGTGGACACTGGACGTGAACGCGCAACGCTTAGAGGACATAAAAACACGATCAATGCGCTAACCTTCGCACCCGAAGGGACACCCCTTTATAGCAAGTGTCTTGCCAGCGGAAGTGCAGATGGTACAATCCGATTCTGGAATCCCGACACCGGACACGAACTTGCTACCTTTACTGCCGGACATACAGAGTGGGTGAAAACCGTCGGATTTACTGAAAATGGCACAACACTCGTAAGTGCTGCGCTCAACGGCACCGTTGAAGTATGGAATCTGAAGACAAGACAGGAACTAACTACCTTCACTGAAGGACTTAACGATTGGACTGATGCAGTCGCATTTTCACCGGACGGCACCTACTTTATCAGTCGAGGTTCAAGTGGCACAATCGCTTTCAATGCGTATGGTTGGGGAATTAGGGGGCGTCCCCTTCA
Organism: Candidatus Poribacteria bacterium; assembly: GCA_022827185.1. Classification (GTDB taxonomy): domain Bacteria; phylum Poribacteria; class WGA-4E; order WGA-4E; family WGA-3G; genus WGA-3G. Next base: position 51,377 of record JAJDTM010000044.1, on the reverse strand, counting down.
AAGCGAAAGACCGCAATTATGGAAATTAGCCATCGGTGAAGAACTCCCAGGGCCTTGGCAAGACGGTGAAGATTCTCGCGACCCATTCGTATTCTCGCCAGATAACAAAGTACTCGCAACCCGCGGTCCTCGAGACGTTCGGGCATGGGACCTGAACACCGGCATCGAAATATTTTGGTTTAATACGATAATATCATTCCCGAAAAAGTTGATGTTCTCACCCAATGGAACTCTACTTGCTGTGTACGGTATTCACGGCACCCTACAAGTATGGGATGTAAATGCGAAACGCGAATTTCCAACACTCACCGCCGAGAGAGCCTGGAGCTTAGCATTCTCAACAGACGATACGACGCTTGCTCTTGGACATCGGGATAGCATTACTTTGTGGGATGTAACAACGACAGGCATACAGGAGCGCGGCGCAATTCCTGATAATCACCGAGGATTCTGGGATATATTAACATTCTCGCCTGATGGGAACACCCTTCTTGGTTCCAGTCGACGTCACATCAAGTTATGGAATGTAGACACTGGCAATCAATTATCAACGCTTACCGGGCACACAGAACCGATAGAAACTTTAGTGTTCTCACACGACGGGAAAACCCTTGCCAGTGGTAGTGAGGATGGCACGGTGCTGCTCTGGGATTGGGATAAAATCATCGCAAAGCAAACACCTAATAACCAGGGAAATTGAAAATGAAAAATGGCAAAATCCATCAATAGTTAAAAAATGCGGAAACTTTCTTTAATTTTCTTTCTCATTCTACTGCTCAACAGCGCGTACCTGTTCAGTTTCGGCGAACCGACGCTCTTTTATATTTTCAACGTCCTGCTCCACGTTGGACTCGGTATCGTCCTGATACTTCCGTTCTGTGTCTATGTCTATAAGCATTTAGGGTATCGCTTGCAAACCCATATCCAAAAACAAAGCACCTCAACGCTCGGACAATTGGGGGGTATCGGAATAGTTGTTGGTATCATCAGTGGTGTCTATCTGATGATTGTCGGTGCGACAACCCCCTATCGGTGGCTCCTCATCACACACATCGTCAGTGTAAGCGCGGGGTGCCTCCTGTTCTGCATTTACCTACTGAGAAGTACTGAACTTCTTACGCCACTATTGCGGAAAATAACAGTAAGCGTATTGGCTATTGTCGTTATTTTCCCCATTGGTGCGAAACTCGCGCAACACTACCTTCCGAATGAAACCTATCTCGTCGAAAACCCTGCACTGCCACCCACGAGCATGTACGAAGAAGGCGGCGGCACAACCGGTCACTTTTTCCCCGCATCCGTCGAAACAGAGACAGGCGCACTCATCCCAACCGATTTCTTTCTCACATCAGAAACCTGTGCTGCAAAAGGGTGTCACCCAGACATCTATCGACAGTGGAACGAATCCGCCCATCATTTCTCATCTTTCAATAACCAGTGGTATCGCAAGTCAATCATCTACATGCAGGAAGTCAACGGCATCCAACCCTCCAAATGGTGCGGCGGCTGCCACGACCCAGCAGTCCTCCTCAACGGCGTAATGGACAAACCCATTCGCGAGAACCTCCATACGCCTGCCGCACAAGCCGGACTCGCCTGCACGGCGTGCCACTCTATCGAACGCGTTAAAGATACCATGGGCAATAGCGGATACGTGATTAAATATCCGCCACTTCACGACATCGCTGCCAGCGATAACCCACTCATTCGGAATCTGCACAACTATCTTATTCGACTCGACCCGGAACCGCACAAAAAGAGTTTCCTCAAACCGTTCCATCGCCAAAATACCGCCGAATTCTGTTCAACCTGTCACAAAGTGCACCTCGATGAACCGGTCAACAATTTCCGTTGGGTGCGCGGCTTCAACGACTATGACCAGTGGCAGAAAAGTGGCGTCTCGCATCAAGGCGCGCTGTCCTTCTACTATCCCGAAAAGGCAAAAAAATGTGTCGATTGTCACATGCCACTCGTCGATTCCACAGATGCCGGAAATATAAACGGCAAGGTTCACAACCACCGGTTCCCCGCTGCGAACACAGCACTCCCGTTCGTCAACCAACACCCAGACCAACTCAAAGCCGTGACAGATTTTTTGCAGGATGAAGTCGTAACGTTGGATCTATTCGCAGACGGCACACCGATCCCAAGCGACGGCGTTGAAGTCACGCGAAACGACAACACACGGATCGATGTGGTGGTACGCACGCGGGGTGTCGGACACCGGTTCCCAGCAGGCACGATTGACGCATTCGACATCTGGGTGGAGGTGAAAGCCACCGATGAAACCGGCAAAACCGTCTTCTGGAACGGCAGGATTGCTGCACCCGATGGAAACGGACCCGTTGATCCGAGCGCGCATTTTTACCGCGCCTACATGCTCGATGCACACGGGAACCTCATTAACAAACGGAACGCTTGGGCACTACGAACAGTCCTCTATTCAAACACGATCCCACCGGGTGCCGCCGATACCGTCCGCTACAGACTCGAAATTCCGCCCGATTGCGGAGATATTCTCACCGTGGAGGCAAAACTCAATTACCGAAAGTTCAACTGGTGGCACACACAGTGGGCGTATGCCGGCGTACGCGACCCAGAGGACACCGATTTCCAAATAGACAAAGGCTACGATGACGGCAAGTGGGTCTGGACAGGCGATACTTCAGATGTCGCAGGAAAGATCAAGGCAATCCCAAACCTACCGATTATAGAGATGGCATCCACCAAAGCAACCTTAAAAGTAGTAGGCACAGTCCCTGGGTTCCCATCCACCGAAATTATAGAGAACGCACGCGAACGCTGGAACGACTACGGCATCGGGCTCCTCCTACAAGGCGATCTGAAAGCCGCTGAAACCGCATTCCTGAAGGTAACCGAAATCGAACCCGAATACCTTGATGGGTGGGTAAATGTGGCGAGAGTTAAAATTGAAGAAGGGGATATGCAGGGTGCCGAAGCGATGCTTGAGAAAGCATTTGAAATCCAGAAGACACTGCCACCCGAAAACCCGCACCGAGCGAAGGTCCACTATTTCCATGCCCTTGTTCAAGAAGCACACGGCAACTACGACACAGCGATTGAGCATCTCCAGCGCGCCGCTGCGCAATTCCCACGCGACACCCGTGTCCGAAACCGACTCGGACGTATGCATTTCCTCAAACGCGAATACGAAACCGCGCTCACTGAATTTCAAAAAACGCTCACCGTCGACCCAGAGGATTTAGACGCACACTACAACATGATGCGGTGTTATCGCGCCCTCAAGAACTCCTCGCTCGCCGCGAAATCACAGAAACTCTATCTACGTTTCAAGGCAGATGAATCCGTCGATGCAATCACAGGTATCCCACGTCGCGCCGATCCAAACGTCAACCGAGAACGCCAACAGATTCATGAACACACCAACAGTTATGAACCCCCATCCGACCCGTAAGCATCAGCAGTCCTCTGATAAAAATGCCAGAAGCCAAATTATTTCGGATCTTCAACTGTGAAAACGACTCTCCCGCTCCAATCCGTTTGACAACGCGCCTACAATATGCTATACTAATCTCCGAAATCCAAAAACCTAAAAAACTGGATAGGAGAACATTATGGAACATACAGCTCAAATTGACCTCGCAAATCAAGCAGATCGGATTGCGGTGGAATTAGGCGTTTTGAACCCCGAAGATGTCCGCCGACTCACTGTCGAAGATGCTCTCGTTGATACAGGTGCAACCGGACTCTGCTTACCCATGTCACTCATCAAGCAACTCGGTTTGACTCCTATCCGAAAAGTAAGAGCACAAACCGCCACCGGCATCGTTGAACGTTTCATTTACTCGGATGTCCACTTTACAGTGCTTGAACGCGCAGGAAAACTGGAAGTCACTGACTTACCAGAGAGTGCACCTGTCCTTATCGGACACATGGTTTTGGAAATGCTAGATTTGTGTGTGGACATACAAGAGGGGTTAATCCACAATCCCGCACATGACGGTGAATGGATGATAAAAATCCTCTTGAATATCCCTATGTCAACGGAGAAATAAGTTGAGCGCGAATACACGTAAAAATCTTCTAAAACAATTACCCGCTATCGAAAAACTCCTGAACACACAGGAGATACTCGACTTGCAAGCCACCTATGCACGTCCGCTTGTCACAGAAGCACTCCGCGCCGTCGTTGCTGATATCCGAAACGAGATCCTCAGCGGAAACTACACACAACTCCCAGAGCATACAGAATACGCAGAACGAACACGCCAAAAAATTGAGGCGAAAACAGGCAACCGCATGCGTCCCGTCGTCAACGCGACAGGCACAGTTACACATACCAACTTAGGCAGATCTCTGCTCAGCGACGCTGCGTGTGAAGCTATCCAGCAAGCCGCGCAAAACTACGTCAATCTCGAATACGATATTGAAACAGGCAAACGGGGCCATCGCGATAGGATCACCGAACCGCTCCTGCAACAACTGACAGGCTGCGAGGCATCCACAGTCGTCAATAACAACGCCGCCGCCGTCCTACTCGCACTGCAGACGATGGCACGCGGTAAAGAGGTCATCGTCTCACGCGGCGAACTCATCGAAATCGGTGGGGCATTCCGTATCCCCGACGTAATGGCAGCAAGTGGTGCGATACTCCGTGAGGTCGGCACCACCAATCGCACGCATCTCCGAGACTACGCCGAGGCTATCAATGAGAATACTGGACTATTGCTCAAGGTACATCCGAGCAACTACAAAATCCTCGGTTTCACTTCAACACCGACGATGGAAGAATTGACAGAACTCGGTGCACAGCGCGGTATCCCTACAATGGAAGACCTCGGCAGCGGCGCACTCATCGATATGACCCAATATGGGCTGCCACACGAACCACTTGTCGGAGAACGTATCGCCAGCGGTGTCGATATTGTCACCTTCAGCGGCGATAAACTGCTCGGCGGCCCACAGGCAGGGATCATCGTCGGTAAATCAGAATGGATCGAAAAGATGCGTAAAAACCCGATGATGCGCGCACTCCGAGTTGATAAACTCATCATTGCCGGTCTATCAGCAACGCTGCAACGCTATCTCATTGAAAGCACCACAATCGCTGAACAATTTCCGATGCTCAACCGTTACACCCGCCCTATAGAGACACTCCAAACCGTCGCCAAAGAACTCAAGGCACAATTAGAAGACCTTTTCGGCGAAAAGGTTAGCATTCAGGTTTCGGAAACCTACGGTCAAATCGGGAGTGGCGCGCTGCCTGTTGAGACACTACCAAGTATCGCACTGGTTCTTGAACCTTCGGAGATCTCCGCCGAAACGCTCGCCGCACAGTTCCGAAGTACCACAACGCCTGTCATCGGCAGAATCAAGGATCAACAGTTTTGGCTGGATCTCCGCACAGTTTATGAAAGAGAGCAGGCGTGGATCGTCGAAGCCGCTACACAAATATCCAAATCGCTATGAGGATTGCCGACACATTTCTCATTTGCATCGCCTGTGTTAGCCTATCCGCCTGCGCGCAGAACAATGAAGGGCCACCCACCACCGAACGCACCGCTGAAATCGTTTCTGAAATCGACGGTGCCACAATGGTCTTGATTCCGGCAGGGACATTTCAGATGGGGTCCACGACTGGCGATAGTGACGAACAGCCCGTGCATACCGTTACCCTCAACGCATTTTACATGGACCAGTATGAAGTAACGAACGCGCGCTACCAAAAATTTGTCGAAAGTACAGGTTACCCGCAGCCGCCACTATCGCATAACCCGCGATTCAATGCCCCGGATGCCCCTGTCGTCCGCGTGAACTGGCGCGATGCTGCTGCCTATGCCGCATGGGCAAATAAACGGTTACCTACCGAAGCAGAATGGGAATACGCCGCCCGCGGAAATCTGACTGGAAAATTATATCCGAATGGTGATATAATTACACATACAGACGCAAATTTCGCTGGCACAGGTGAAACCGATCAATGGAAATGGACGGCACCCGTCGGCAGTTTCCCGCCTAACGGCTATAACTTATACGACACAGCGGGGAACGCATGGGAATGGTGTTTCGACGAATACAATGGCGAATTTTACAGCATAAGTCCAGAAAACAGTCCCCGCTTCGGTAGAGAAATCGCGCCAGATAACGAAAACTTTCGGATCTTGCGCGGTGGCGGATGGGGCGGGAGTCCTGAAGACCTCCGCGTCGCTGACCGATGGTATCATCTCTCATCTGGCAGTACCATCGGATTTCGCTGCGTGAAAGATTTAGAAGAATAGTTGTCTATCATCGGTTATCAGTGGAGAGACATCAAAAATTCTTGATGTGTATCAGAAACCTCTTTTAACCGACAACCGACAACTGACAACCAATAACTATTATGGCAGTTGCAGTTCAATTAACCCACGTTACAAAAGCATTTGATACGACGCTCGCCGTTAACGACGTGAGCCTGAATATTGAAAAAGGCGAATTTTTCTTCCTCCTCGGTCCATCCGGATGCGGTAAATCGACCTTTTTGCGCATTGTCGCCGGATTCTATAAACCCGATGCCGGCGAATTACGGTTCGACGATACCGTCGTGAACGATGTCCCCCCCCACCAACGCAATACCGGGATGGTATTCCAAAACTATGCCCTCTGGCCCCACATGTCCGTCGCCGAAAATATCGAATACGGACTCACACTCCGTAAATTTGACAAATCGGAACGCTCTGAAAAAATCACACGCGCATTAGAGATGGTGCAGATGGTAGACTATCGCGATCGCGCTGTCAATACACTTTCCGGTGGACAACAACAGCGTATCGCACTCGCTCGCGCCCTTGTCATTGAACCGAGCGTCCTACTCCTTGACGAACCGATTAGCAATCTCGATGCTGCGCTCCGGCAACAGATGCGCGACGAAATCAAGCAGATTCACGACCGAACAAATATCACAATGTTCTACGTCACGCATGACCAAGTCGATGCGCTCTCTATGGCGGATCGGATGGCAATCATGCAGGATGGTGTTATCATCCAGGTCGGCACACCGCGCGAGGTGTATCAGTTCCCAAAGAACGCTTTTGTGGCAAGCTTCGTCGGCGAAACCAATTTCATCTCAGGTAAAGTTAAACACACATCGAACGGCAGTGCAGCAATCGAAACCGCTATCGGAACACTTCATTCCGAAACTGTGTATCACGACTTAAACGAAGGAACATCCGTGCAGTGCTCAATTCGTCCAGAAGCACTCATCGTTGACGATACCAACCGCGCCGAAAACACAATAACGGCGAAGATTACTGCAGTCAACTATTTAGGCCGGATAGAAGAATACCAGTTGGTAGCTGCAGATGTTCCGCTCAAAGCCGTCCATTACAATCCCGGTATCGAAACAAAAAAACCAGGAGACACCGTGCAAGTCGCAATAGCAGCAAAGGCGATCATCCCACTCCCAGATTAAAAGTAGTAGGCACGTTTCGACGGGACCTCCGTAAACAAAATTACCGCAAGAGACCAACGAAAAATGAGATTAACACCAAGTCAACAAGATGCCCTTAATATAGAAAACCACGTTTGCGTAACCGCTGGTGCCGGATCCGGAAAAACCACCGTATTGGTCGAACGTTACCTCAAGATTTTGCGTGAAGGCAACGTCACACCGCGCAAAATTGTCGCTATTACTTTCACAGAAAAAGCCGCCGCTGAGATGAAGGACCGCGTCATCAAAAGACTCAGCGAAGAAGAGGATGCAGGCACACGTGAAAAATTCCTTGAGCAGATGAACTCGGCACACATCTCAACCATCCACGCCTTCTGTTCAAGTATCCTGAGAGAATTCCCGTTTCAAGCGGGTGTACCCGCCAACTTCAGCATCGTACAAGGCATTGATCAGAAACTCTTACTGCAGAAAACCATTCGCGAAACCCTCAAAAATATCGCCACAAATATTGAGCATCCAAACCGCGCAGAACTCACACGTCTTCTACAACGCTATGGAGGACAAAAAAATTTGATAGATTTCTTCTCCAATATGGTGGCAAAACGCGATGTCCTCGAACGTCTCATGAACAAAATGTATAGCAATCCGAACAATACAGAAATACGTGAAGGTTTGGAACAACAGGTTCGTGAGCAAGTGCTGTTAACAATTGGCCGATTGATGTCGAAAATCAATGTTGCCGAATTTATCAGATGCTTAAACGCTGTTTCGGAGGTTGCAAGAGGTAAGAAAGCACAGGATGCTAAGAATTTAACACCGCAATTGGAAGAACAACATGAGCAAAATCCTGAAGCACTTGAAGTGTTAAACTTGCTTAGACAAATTGCGACACTAATTACAACTACAGAAAATGAAATTAGGACACAAAGCTTTCTGCCGAAAAGCATTGACAGAACCGGAATTGCGGATCAGATCGCATTCTTGGAATCAACTGCGAAAAAGATTAAAGACATACCAGCCCTTGAAAAAGAAAAAGATGACAACAAAAAAGCCGATGTTCAGACCAATAATGAAGACAAAATGGATGATGAGGTTGTGACCGATGACGATTTCCTAATTAGCACAACCCGCGACCTACTCACACTCTACAAGCGAGTCCTCACAGACTATCAAAATGCCAAATTCTCGCAAAGCACACTTGACTTCAGTGACCTACAGCTGAAAACCCGCGACCTGTTCTGCAACAACGAAGAAATCCGACAAGAACTCATCAAACGCTATAAATACTTCATGGTAGACGAATATCAGGATACAAACGAATTACAGTATGAATTAGTCATGCTGCTAACAAACAAACTCAAATGTGCCAATCTTTTCATTGTCGGCGATCCGAAGCAGAGTATTTACGCATTTCGCGGCGCAGATGTCCGCGTATTTGAAAAAACAAAACAGAAAATCATTGCAGAATGTGGACTTGATATCTCCCTTACAGAAAACTTTCGCTCCTTACGCGATCCCATCGGATTCATTAATTACTTTTTCGATCACTTGATGGGCGATGGAAGTGAAAATGAATTTGAAGTGCTGTATGAATCTCTTATCAAAGCGCGCCGCACGAAAGCAGACGGAGCCGTAGAGATTCTTCTCGGGCAAAACGGCGAGGAAAACGTAGATGAATACACGCTCATCACAAATCATATCGAAAATATGAAACACAACGGAGATACAGTATGGGTGCGCGATGAAAATAGTGGGGAAGTCGAGCGACCCATTGAATACGGCGACATCGCTATCCTCATTCGGAGCAGAACACATCTCCCTAATATTGAGCACGCGCTCCTCGAAGCTGGAATTCCTTATCTCACAACAGGAGGGATCGGTTTCTATCAAAGACAAGAAATTTACGACATCTGGAACTATCTCAGTTTCCTTAACACACCCGCAGAAAACCAGACCTCTCTCAGTGGAATCCTCCGCAGTCCTGCTTTCGGTATCTCCGATACTAAACTCTACGAAATCTCACTACAAGACGGCGCAGGCTTCTGGGACAAAGTTCGGAACTACCAAGCCCCTTCTGAGCATCTCAGAAACGCGATAGATACCTTAAAAAAGCACATTGAGATCGCACAGCGGACACCTGTAAACCAACTTATTGTAACCATCGTTAACCAAACAGGAATGATTGGAACACTGAAGACAGGGAAACAGGGAGATCAACGGTGGGCAAACTACCAAAAACTCCTGGACCTCGCAAGAAATTTTGATGGAGATGAGAACAGACAAACGCTTCCAGACTTCATTGACTTTTTAGATATCTTAATCACGGAAGAACCTCGCGAAGGACAAGCACCAGTTGAAGCGAGCAGTAAAGCAGTGCAAATTATGACAATCCACGCCGCCAAAGGGAAGGAATTCCCAATCGTCATACTCCCATGTCTTAACCGGAAAGGACAAACAGATAGTGAACCTTTCATCGATGAAACATTAGGTATCGGTTTTAGTCCGCTTAAGCCAGATAACGAATATAGGAAAACTGAACCGTCAATCATTGCCCACATGAAAAACCGATCCAGCGAAAAAGAGGTTGCCGAAAAGAAACGGTTGTTCTATGTCGGTACAACACGCGCCGAAGACCGGCTGATTTTATCAGGAACACTCTCAGAGAAAGACGAAGCACAGCAAATGCTTAAGTGGCTCGACACACACCTCGGTATCTGTGGACCAGAAGACGATTTACCCAATCTACCTTTCAAACTTAACGTGCTTCGACAACTCAAAGACAGGACTCCCACAGATGAGATTTTGGATGACATAACACCCATCGATTTTTCAGAATGGCTACCATCAACACTCGAACCAACTGAGATCCCCGCATCCTTCTCCGTCACAGAACTTGCAAACTATGCCCGCTGCCCATTGCGCTACCAACTGGAAAACGTGCTACGAATTCCGACGAACGGGCAAGAAGAAGCAGATCCTGATAAAGACGAATTGGACAATGCGATTCGCTATACCCTCAGAAGAATAAGACGGCAATCAGACATGGACAATCTTGGCACGATTATTAACCAAACTGCTGAGAATTATCCCGAAGTAACGAGCAACTTAACAACGCTACTTCATACATCCGCTAATAATTTCATCAACTCCCAACTCGGAGAAACCGCGCTCTCAGCATCCGAAACCCAGACGAACCAGCAAGTCCACGCGGATATTGAAGGACATATCATTGATGGCAGATTTGATAGGCTCTTTAAAGATGAAACGCAACACTGGCAAGTCATCAATTACAAAACCGACGATGCCCAGGATTCAGATGTGTATGACCCAGAAATGGAACTTTACAGTCTACTTTTGCATCGACGCTACCCACAACAACCCACAATAACGATTAACCTCTTTTTTACTGAACAAGATCAATGCATACAAAAACATTTCAGCATAACAGAACTGCAGGACGTTAGCACACAATGGCAGCAAAAAATCTCGGAGCTGCAGCGGGGCAATTATAATAAAAATCTTGATCATTGCTGTTCTTGCCCTTACGCAGACCCAGATGGACAATGTATCATAACCGAAGGAGAAGAAAAATGAGAAAATTTGCACCAATCATCGCAGTCATCATGATCGCATGTTTCTCAATATGCACATGGCAACTCAGTTTAGCAGGCACATGGCGCGACGATTTTGAAGATAAAGATACCCGCGAATGGAAAATCTTTAACATCGACCGGAAGGTCGAAAAGTGGTGGATTGACGATGGCGAAGCCGTCGGCGAAATCTTTTTACCGGGCTTTATGAGCCTCTGGATAACAGGTGAACTGACATGGAAACACTACTCCCTCTCCTGTCGCGCAAAATTGGTGGAAGATAAGGACGAACCCCCAACTATCGGACTAACACTCCACGATAGAGGCGAAGAGGATAGCCGTTACCTCTTTTTTGTCGATTACATCTTCGGCACCGTCCGAATTGTAAAGGCAGTTCAAGACGATTGGAATATCATTACCTACCCATTTGAAGCAGAAATCGATACCTGGTACGACCTGACCGCCACTATCTATGAGGATGGCACACTCGAATTTAAAATTGACGATGAAGTATTCACCGCTGTTGACGAAGACCTTCTAAAAGGCGGACAAGCCGGTCTCGTCGTCGCAGATGGACGCGCCCACTTTGATGATGTCGAAATCACCGGCGAAAATGTCCGTGACGGAGGCCCCGGAAAAGCACGTCCCGTAGAACCCCAAACCAAACTCGCAACTACATGGGCGAAACTTAAGAAAAATTAAATCAGATAGGACTTGCGCATTTTTTCCATGATAACGGATGTCCGACGCACTGCTGGCGTGGTGTTTTTGCTTGGGTATTTCTGCGAATTTCCTTTAGAAACCCCGCCAGCAAAGGGGGCTGCGTAAATCCTATTAACGATAGACACCAAATACCCTTCCCTGGGGCAAAGGAGAAAACTATGATTAAAAAAACTTTCATTTTCGGCCTCCTTGTCTGCAGTATTGCTTTGAATCAATTCGCGCTTGCGGGCACTTGGAAAGATAGCTTTGAAGACAACGATATGTCCGAATGGAAAATCGTTGATGATTGGGAAAATGGAGCAGGAAAGTGGTGGTCCGATAAAGGTGAAGCTGTCGCAGAATCATTGGACGAATCAGGTTTCGCTATGTGGCTGACAGGTGAATCTACATGGCGGTACTACACTGTATCCTGTCAAGCAAAGTTGGTTAAAAGTAAAAATGAACCTCCGACTTTTGGGATCGTGATGCATGCTAACAATGATGGTGTACTTGATGGGCTACTTGATGCACATTATTATTTTCGTGTCATTGGTGGGGACTTTAACTTTATTAGTATCAGGAAATTCCGTCCATTTCCAGACGGACCGGTCACACTCGGAGAATTCGATTTTGAAGTAAAAGCGGATAGATGGTACCAACTAACTGCCACCATTCATAGAAACGGTAAAATTGAATTCTATATCGATAAGAAGTTGTTCACCGCATTCGATGCCAACCCTCTGGAAGCAGGACAAACTGGGATCGGCGTTTCAGATGCAGAAGTCCGATTTGATGACGTTGAAATCACAGGTCAAAACATTGACGATGGGGGTCCGGGAAACACCACACTCTCCGTCAAGCCGCAAGCTAAACTCACAACTACGTGGGGACATCTGAAAAACAATTGACGAAGGATGGACGAAAAATGGAGACGAAACAGACGGTTGGCATCGGTATTATCGGTATGGGATGGATGGGTATGACGCACGCCCGCGCATATCGCCAAATTGCTGACCGCTTCCACGACACTCCACTTCACCCCAAACTCATCGTTTGCGCAGACGATGTGCCTGAACGCACAACCGAAGCAAAAACACGTTTCGGATTTGAACGCACAACTACCGATTTCCGAGACGTAATAGCGGACGCAGAGGTCCAAGTCGTCAATATCGCCGCACCAAACAGCATGCACCTTGAGATCGTCGAGGCAGCCGCAGCCGCGGGGAAGCACATCTTCTGCGAGAAACCCGTCGGACGGAACCCAGCAGAAACAAAAGCCATCCACGCCGCCGCACAACACGCCGGTGTCCTAACCTGTGTCGGCTATAACTACAGATGGGCACCCGTCGTCCAATATGCACATCAACTGATTTCAGACGGAAAACTCGGTAGACTCACCCACTATCGTGGCAGGTTTTTCGCTGGCTACGCAAGCCATCCCCGCGCCGTGCTTTCGTGGCGGTTTCAGAAGGAAATCGCCGGATTAGGAACACTCGGCGATCTGCTTTCTCATGTCATCGATATGGCACACTTTATTGTTGATGGCAGCCTTGATAGCGTCGTCGCACAACAAGAGACGTTCATTCCAGAACGTCCCGTAGCGACAGCAGGCACCGGCACGCATTTCACGCTCGATGCAGACAGCGAAACAGAACCCGTTACGAACGAAGACTACGTCGGAGCACTCGTCCGGTTTGAAAACGGTGTCAGAGGCACACTGGAAGCGTGCCGAGTTATTAACGGTCCCAAATGCGAGATGGCGTTTGAAGTGAATGGGACAGAAGGGGCACTCCGCTGGAACTTCGAGCAGATGAACGAACTTGAGGTCTACCTACCCGCTGAGGACGGTTTCCCTGACGGCTACGCGCGCATATTGAGCGGTCCCAGCCATCCGTTCCACAGCGATTTCAACCCTGGTCCCGGTGTCGGATTAGGCTACGATGATCTGAAAACAATCGAGGCACATCAGTTTTTGGAAGCCATCCACACAGGTAAACAGGGGAACCCAAGTTTCCGAGAAGCTGCCGCAGTCGCCGACGTGCAGGTTGCCATCCAAACCTCATGGGAGGAGGATCGGTGGATTTCTATCTAATCAAACAGGAACGATACTACGCTAAAAAGTTTGTCCGTGTACTAAAATCCGTGAAGTTAGAACGCGGGTTTAATGCCATAGCAATTTTAGCACACTTGATAACTTTCCTGATCTTTTCTTCTCTAAACGCTGCTGCACAAAATTTACCACAATTTACCGATATCACCGACGCAGCAGGCATCAACTTCATCCATAATACCGGTGCCTTCGGACAGAAATATCTCCCCGAAACGATGGGATCAGGATGTGCTTTCATCGACTACGACAACGACGGATGGCAAGACATCCTCCTCGTCAACGGAAAAGATTGGGAAGGCAAGCCAACCGGAAAACGGCAGACGATGGCACTCTACCGTAACAATAAGGACGGCACCTTCACCGATGTCACCGAAACCGCAGGACTCGCTGTTCCACTCTACGGCATGGGCACTGCCATCGCCGACTACGACAACGACGGTGATCCAGACATCTATATCAGCTGCCTTGAAACCGACAGACTCTTTCAAAACCGCGGAGACGGCACCTTTATCGACATCACAGAAGCATCTGGGATTCACAACCCCGGATTCGGTACCAGCTGTGCATGGTTCGATTACAACAAAGACGGATACCTCGATCTCTATGTCGCGAACTACGTCGAATGGAGCATCGAAAACGATCTGTTCTGTACCCTCGACGGAAAAAATAAATCTTACTGTACCCCTGAATCCTATACAGGACAATCCAGTAAACTCTTCAGAAACCGAGGCAACGGCACATTTGCCGATGTCTCACGTATCGCACGGATTGAGAATAACACCAGCAAATCACTCGGTGTTTGCATCTTCGATTACAACGCCGACGGCTTACCTGACATCTTTGAAGCGAACGACACACAACCGAATAAACTTTACCAAAACAACGGCGACAGTACCTTCATCGAAACCGCATTGGAAGTCGGGGTTTCCCACGACGAAAAAGGTGTTGCAACCGGCGCAATGGGCGTCGACGCTGCCGATTATGATCGGACCGGTAAGGAGAGCCTCGTCATCGGTAACTTCTCTAATGAGATGCTCAACCTCTATCATAACGACGGCGGCTTTTTCATTGACGATGCGCCCGCCGCACACATCGGAAATGCAACGCTATTGACCCTCACCTTCGCATGCTTTTTCTTCGACTTTGATCTCGACGGAAACCTCGACATCTTCACTGCCAACGGACACGTCGAAAACGACATCAACGCCATTCAGAGTCAAGTTACCTATGCCCAACCGCCACACCTATTTCATAACGACTCACACGGCAAATTCACCGATGCCCTCCCCAAAGTCGGTGCTGATTTAGCGAAACCGATGGTCGGTAGAGGCGCAGCATACGGCGATATCGACAACGACGGCGATTGGGATCTGCTCGTCACCACCTCCAACGGCCCCGCACATCTCTTCCGAAACGACGGAGGCAACCACAATGCATGGATCAAGATCCAACTCGTTGGACAAAAAAGCAACCGAGACGGTATCGGCGCACAGATTCGCATCACCTCCGCGCTCGGAACACAGACCCAAACCGTCAAAAGCGGCTCCAGTTACTGCTCACAAAGCGAACTCACCGCCATCTTCGGCATAAACAACGATACGATTATCGAAACAATCGAAGTCTTATGGCCCAACGGTACTATCAGCACCCACAAGAACGTCAAACCCAACCAACGCATCCGTATTGAGGAGGGTACACCGTAGACGCGTTTCCAACCTTGGAGGAAGTCCTATGAAACTCTTATGTTATGCGCTTGGCACACTCCTTATCTTTGCGCCCCTCTCCGCTGTCCTTGCAAAAGCCCCTGAAACCGCCAAAATCGTATTTGCATCAAGGCGGGATGGCAATTTTGAGATTTATATCATGAACCCGGATGGTTCCGAACAGACAAACTTAACTGAGCACCGTGCCAATGATTTCGCGCCTGTCTGGTCACCGACAGGTGAACAGATTCTTTTTCAATCGGATCGAGGCGGGATAAAGGATCTCTACCTTATGGAGCCAGATGGAACGAATGTGCGTCAGGTATTCAAAAAATTGATAGGTAGAGAGTTTCCAACTTGGTCGCCTGATGGAAAAGCACTCGCTTATCACCGATTCCACACTCTCTCTGTCTACACCGCTTCAAGTGACGGAAAAAATGAGGAAGAACTTGCTGAGAATGGCTTATGGCCTGCGTGGTCTCCCAACGGTTCTGAGATCGCCTTTATGGCAAGCAAGTTCGCTTGGGCTGACAACGGTAATCTCGGGGCTCCGAACGTTAGAGTCCAGATTATCAATCTACAAACGCATGTAGAAGAGAAACTTCTTCCGGCGGAGACCTCGATGTTTGACCCCGCCTGGGCACCCAACAGCACTCAGATAGCCTTTTCTTGGAGAGGGAGAGCGGTAGGAGGCACGATGGGTATCCATGTTGCGAGCCGAAATGGTACCGGACTCCGGAAGATTGTCGATGTTGAAGATGGCATGGCGGCGTTTAACCCTACTTGGTCCCCGGACGGAAATAAACTCATTTACAACAAGGGGATTCGTGGCCTCAGACAACTCTTCAAAGTCACTTTGAACGGTGGTGCCCCAAAACAACTCACACGCCGGGGGGATAACTCCAACGCCGATTGGTTCGATCCGGCGTTTGCTTTGCCGGTCTCGCCTCAGCCGTCCCTCATAACAACAACATGGGGGAAACTCAAAACCCAAAACTAACGTTCTATAGAATGACTCCCTTTTCCAAACCCTTGAATTTTCAAATGCAGCGAATCAACAAGTCTAACCCATAAACAATGGAGAATCCAATAATGAAAAAAAACTTACTTACATTCGGCATAAAAGCCTCTCTTCTATTATTGATTAGTATTTCTCTCGCTCTAACAGGTTGCGAAAGAATACAGAATCAGGTAGGTGTTCCCTCAACACCATCAGCAAAACAAGCGATCGCCACAATCGCTCCAGCGAGCGACAGTAGCGTGACAGGAATGGCGATTTTCACACAAAACGGCGACCAAATCACGTTCACTGTTGAGATCCAAAACGCATCTCCGGGCATTCACGCCGTTCATATCCACGAAAACGGCGATTGCAGCGCACCTGACGGTAAATCCGCGGGCGGTCACTGGAATCCAACGGATGTCGCACACGGAAAATGGGGGGTAGGTGAATTCCATCTCGGAGACATCGGCAATATCACCGTTGGCGAAGACGGCACCGGTAGCCTTGAATTGACGACCGACCTCTGGGAAATAGGCACCGGATCCGACATTGATGTTGTCGGCAAAGGCATCATCGTCCATGCCGACGCGGACGATTTCATCTCGCAACCCTCAGGCAATGCTGGCGCACGCATCGGCTGCGGCGTAATCACATTAGCAGAATAGCCGTTGTAATTCCACGCTCACTGGCGAGGTTTTGCGGCGTACACGCCCCACGGACTCTCACTGCGAGGCAATACGCCCATTCCATGTTGATTCATGCGATCTGCATTCCCAGCCTCGCCTTCTTCTTTCCTCCGCACTTACAGCACTACAACTGCTTAATCAACCAAAGATTAAAAACAAACAACCAAAAATGAAATACACGTAGTCCATTGGATAAAAAACTTGACAGCAGATTCTTAATAGATTAAGATTAAGCAAATTTACCTCATAAGCAGAAACGGAGCTTGGACGTTCTCTATATTAAACAGCAAGTCATACATTATGAAAACCTATCGCGTTGCCATACTCGGCTGCCGAAGTCGTGGCACCTCGGCAGCAAAAGCCTATCACGCACATCCACGCACCGAAATCGTAGCACTCTGCGACCTCGTCCAAGAACGGTTAGAGACCCTCGGCAAGATCGTGAACGTCTCAACACATTTCACCGACTTAGACGAGATGATCCAGCAGACAACACCCGATATTGTCGCTATCCCGACAGCAACAGAGGCACACTATCCACTTTGCATGCGTGTCCTTGAACACGGCGTGAACATCGAAGTAGAGAAACCGCTCTGCATCAATCTCGTTCAAGCGGATGAGGTACTGGCGAAAGCGAAAGAGAAAAATGCTCGTGTCGCCGTCCATCACCAACGACGCACAAGTCCCTCGATGCATGCAGTCGCCAAAGCCTTAGACGCAGGAAAAATCGGCGACCTCCGTTACATCTACGCCAGCGGGAAAGGGTATTATGCAGGCTACGGGTTAATGAACATCGGAACACATGTTGTCAACAACATGCTCCGTTTCGGTGGACACTGCCGAAGCGTCGTGACACAAGCGACAACAGGTGGGCGCGCCATCACACACGACGACGTACTCCCCTCACCAGCAGGGATGGGCACAGTCGCAGGCGAATACACCACATCAACCCTCCAGTTCGACGGAAATGTCACCGGTACCCTCATCCAACATCGATTTCCAAAGGTCGATACCGATGCCTACGTCATGGAACTCTACGGCACTGAAGGTAGACTCTTCTGGTCGGAATTGAAAGGTTCGTGGTGGCTGCCTACACCACACTTTGTCCCGGATGGCACACACGACCAGTGGGAAGTACTCCCTTCAATCTATCCAGAGCATTTTGATCCGAATAAAGGCGCAGACGCTGACGATTACTGCTTCGTTGAAGAATATGTAAATGCGCTCGACGAAAACCGAGAACACGAATCTAACGGCGAAGAAGGTCGCCACGTTATTGAAATCTTGATGGCAATCTTCGAGTCCGCCGTTTACGGCACACGGGTCGAGTTACCGCAGAAAAACCGAGAACATCCGTTATTACAATGGCGTGCCGAAGCGGGTTTAAGCGAAATCAGAGAGATGCCACGCGACTACGGCACATGGCTATCACTTGAGGACGAGCGTTTGTACAATAAGAACACGTAAAAGGTAGGTGCGGTTTCTAACCGCACCGGTGCAATCCGGCAAAGTTAGAGAGGAAAAAACCATGCCCAACCCTACGACAAATGCTGACAATCTACCACCCATTCCACTCACGGAAGAACAACGTTTTCTTTTTGATACCCGTGGATGGCTCCTGTTCCCAGGCGTACTCAGCGAAACAGAGGTTAAGGAGATGCGCGAGTACTGCTATCAACTCAAGCAGGATCCTGAGTCAATCCCTGAACATCATCGTTCTTCTATTGGCGGCCCCCTTGAATCGCTAACAGATCATCCAGTTGTGCTCGGATTCATGAACGAATTTCTGACTTCCGGCTATGCCAATGAGAATTGCTACGGATTCCGGTTGGAAAGCACATTCCTAACCATTCGAGCAAACGGACACGATAACTTCCAACCGCACGGCGGACGCGGGATGCTCAACTTCCCAGGCAATTCGCACACCTATCATTTGCACCACGACAAAGCACACAGCGGGTTGACGCGCGTCGTTTGGGAACTTAATCCAGTTCACGAAGGCGGTGGTGGAACAATGTTCCTCACAGGTAGCCATAAAGGCGCATTTCCTGCTCCAAAGTCAACGGCAGATCGCAATTCACCGCTGTGGGAGGATTACACCTGCCCTGCTGGCTCTATGCTGGTTTTCACAGAGGCAATCACTCATACAGGCGCGAAGTGGACAGATGAAGAAGTCGATCGGATCGCGATCTTCCAATGCTACAATACCGTTGGCAACAAGTGGCATAAGTGGGACCCTCATCCGAAGCACTTCGAAGAGATGCCCTTCAAACGTCAGACGCTCTTCCGTCCCGTCCACTGTCAGGACAACACGCCAACATTAGAGGCAGTGTAGAAACATAGTAACTCAATCAACACCGATGCTGCTTAAATTCATCGGAAACCCGTTTTTGACAAGGGCCCCACCCGTTACTGGGAAGGGGCGAAAAAAACGGAGCAGAACCTAAATTATTAAAAATATGAAGATTACCAAAGTTAAATCTTTTGCTTCAGCGGACGGCTACTTCTTTGTGAAGGTCGAAACCGATGCCGGTATCTACGGTATCGGAGAGGGCGGGTTACGCCGCCGCTCGCTCGCCTTAGCCGAAGTCGTTCGCTCATTTGAACCGTTCCTCATTGACGCAGACCCGTTCCGGATTGAACACCTATGGCAAGTAATGTTCCGTGGCGGCTTCTTCCCGGGCGGTGTCGTCCAATCCGCCGCAGTGAGTGCCGTAGATATCGCACTCTGGGACATCAAAGGAAAAGCACTGAATGTTCCTGTTTACGAACTCTTGGGCGGACGCACCAGAGACAAGGTCGTCTGCTACCCCCATAACGGTGGCGGCACAATTGATGCCCTCATCGAGAGCTGTCGGCAAACCTACGAAGCCGGTTGGAAGTTCGTCCGATGGAGCGTGGTTGACAACTCTGAAGGTGGGACATTTGAACCCAGACGCGCGGTCCGAAACTGCCTTAAGCAGGTGGAAGCCGTCCGCCACGAATTCGGCGACGATCTTGAAATACTCATTGACGTGCATACACGCCTCGATCCAGCGGATAGCCTCGATTTTTGCAACAAAGTCGCACAGTACAATCCATTTTTCATCGAGGACCCGCTTCGAGCAGAAAACCCGGCCAGTCTCAGACGGCTTCGGCAGCAGACCTCGGTGCCAATTGCGGTCGGTGAACAATTCGATAGCAAATGGACATTCCGCGAGGTCATTGAAGAAGATCTCATGGACTACTGCCGCGTCGATCTCTGCATCGCTGGCGGTTTAACAGAAGCACGTAAAATCGCGGGATGGTGCGAAACGCATTACATCTACTTAGCACCGCACAATCCGTTAGGCCCTGTATCCGCTGCAGCGTGTCTACATCTCTCTTTGTCATCGGCACTCCTCGGTGTGCAGGAACTCCCGCGCGCACCGATGTCCTCACTGACCGATGTTTTCCCGGTGCAGATACCGTGGGAATCAGGCTATCTCTTACCGCCTGAAGGTCCAGGACTCGGCATCGAATTCAACGAGGATGCACTGACCGATGTCTCAAACCAAGAATATGGACCGCCGCACGGCTATCAACGCGATGACGGTGCCTACACGAATTGGTAATCTTAAAGGTAGCAGGCACACGCCGTGTGCCGTTGCCACATAAACTTTGATGCACACACCGATCACGATACCGGAACGTGCCTATGACTTTTAAAACGAAGGAGAGAATTGAAAAATGACAACCGCTGAAATTAAAGCGATGGCAACGGAATATATCATTAATACTTACGGGGACAGAAGTCTCGCATTTGTTAAAGGTGAGGGACCTTACCTCTGGGATGCCGATGGCAAAAAATACCTCGATTTCCTCGGTGGACTGGCTGTCAACGGCTTAGGGCATTGTCACCCGAAAGTCGTCGAAGCCATCCGTGAACAAGCAGGTAAACTGCTTCACACATCCAATCTCTACTATATCCAACCGCAGGCAGAACTCGCAAAACTGCTTATTGATAACTCTGACATGGATCAGTGCTTCTTCTGTAATAGCGGTGCCGAAGCAAACGAAGCCGCCATCAAACTCGCACGGAAATACACCAAAGACAGCGGCAGAACGGATGCCTACGAAATCATCACCATGGATAACTCGTTCCATGGACGGACAATGGCGACAATCACCGCCACCGCGCAAACAAAATATCACGTCGGATTTGAACCGATGCTTGAAGGTTTCAAATACGTGCCGTTCGACGATCTCAAAGCGACCGAAGCCGCCATCAACGAAAAGACCTGTGCTATTTTAGTCGAGCCGATCCAATCCGAAGGCGGTGTTAACATCCCCAGCGACGGTTACCTCCAAAGTTTACGAGAACTCTGCGATAAACATAATCTACTACTTATGTTTGACGAAGTGCAGACAGCGATGGGAAGATTAGGCACATTTTTCGGTTACCAGAGTTACGGCGTCGTGCCAGATGTCATCACAATGGCGAAAGCACTCGGTAGCGGCGTGCCTATCGGTGCGATGTTAGCAAAACGCAACATAGCAGAGAGCTTTGTCCCCGGCACCCATGCAGCGACATTCGGTGGAAACCCGTTAGTCTCCGCGGCGGCATCCGCAACGGTCAAAACGATCCTCGAAGAGAATCTCGCCGTGAACGCCGTTAAAATGGGGAATTATCTTGCAGGCGGATTGATGGAACTCAAGAACAAGTATCCGATTAAAGAGGTACGCGGGAAAGGCTTGCTCCGCGGTTTAGTCATGGAAGTCGATGCCAAACCGCTCGCTGCGAAATGTATTGAAAACGGACTTGTCACAATATGTACCAACGATTACGTCCTCCGATTTTTACCGCCACTTAATATCAATACAAGTCACGTTGAGGAAGCCGTTAACATCGTCGAAAAATCGATGTCAGAAGTTTTGTAAGCCAGAGTTATCCTGATCGTCCATTCGGGCAATCAGTTATCACTCGAAAAATCGTGAAAATTGCTTGATATTGAACAGGAATTGTGATAGACTCATAGTAGGCACGTAAGCATTCTACGTTAAAAAAGAAAACGCTGGTAAGCGGAGGAGCTATGCCGATATTCTATCGCGGGGCAGGCATTGGCACCTATTGGTATCTTAACGATCCAGTAGAAAAAGGTTTTACTGCCAGATCCCCCGAAATGACAGCCTCCCTCACCCGGTTGATGTTTCATATTGCAAGGAGTACTGTTAATAGTCCTTTCATTTCTATCACGCGCTCGTACGGGGTAGCCTGGCACTATGCGATGTCAAGTAGTATGAGGATCCCCACAATAAACAACCCTGCCTACGTCCATGAAATTGAGATTCAGGAATCGTTACCATCTAGCTTACATCTCCTCGATCCGGTTAAGGAGGTCGTCCAAGCGTTACCCTCTCCAGAGAGTTTGGTACCTCCTTACCAGCACGATGGATTGCCTGACTTTTTACTGGGCGTTGTTAATCCAAGAAGGATGGGAGACTTTCTGGAACAACATACATTACAACCACCTGCAAGCGAAGGGACCCCGCGTCCGCCGAACCTAACGATTGAATTAGAGACACTTGTGCGGGCATTGCGAGATGCTGAAATTCTTGCACATGGGATTATCCCCGCGACCTGTGTAAAGAATAGTTTTGAGGTGTATTATTAAATTCCTCAGTCTCCCAGAACGATTAGGAGGCACACTCATGAACAAATATAGAGTAAAATCTCCATATAAACTCACAATTAAAACGCTTGACTTAGCAGGGCGCGTACCGTGTATGGATTCTATCGAACTCCTGCGTGTGGAACTCCATTATCACGATGGACATGGACCCCTCTTCATGGCACGGGTCCGATACGCCCGCGACGGTGTTGAACAAGAAGATGGTTTCCCCATTGATCTTGATAAAGGCGCGTTCATCGCGACCGTCCCTATCCAAGAGGCAGGATTAGAAGAACCGCTCCAGAAAGTTGGTCCCAAAATCGCTCAGATTGTTAGCAAAGACTTGGCTGAAAACCGGTATCTCCTTGCCTGAGGCATTGCCATATATTATGCCAACTTCACCTACTGGAATATCCACCTATAAGGCACACCTTTTCTGTCTTCTCCTCCCAATTGTTATAGGATGTGTCACAAGTACCTCAACGATCCAATTGGCACCCGCGACCCGTGCGGAAGTGGATGCGATGCTCAACACATTGCAAGCGAGATACGACCTCACCGACTCCTTGAAGATTATTCAGATGATGGTCACAATTGAAGAAGGCGATCAGCGCGAAGAACTTCGGGAATCGCTGTGGTATAAGAAGTCGGAAAACGGCGGAGAATTGCTCCATATTCAAGCATTGGGAGCAGTTAATGAACCGCGCGGTGTCGCAATCGCCAATCAAGACAAGAACCAGTTCATGCTACGCCTTCTTAACGAGCAAAAAGTCTTCCTCGGTCCATTATCTGATGGAGCTTTGCGAGAAATTTTCGGTGTAGATCTACGCGTGTCAGACGTCCTCAGTGCCATTTTTGCCAATCCGTTCCTTGATGGACGCACAGATAATTTCACATCGGTTGAAAACTCCGGTGCGAAATTTACCATCACCCGTCCGGGAATCCAAAAGGGACATGTAGAAAGCATCACTCTTTTTATCCGTGAGGACGAACCACGAGTAACAGAGTGGCGTATCTACGATGAAAATGGAATCCTTCAACAGCGCGCCGCCTTTGCTGACTACCGTCAGGTGGGTGGTATCCTTCGATCCCATAGGGTTGAAATCGAACGTCCCCTTGAACAGACGCGAGTCACCGTGAAAATTGCCAAAGTCGAACTGAATGCCGAGATTAAAGATAGTAAGTTTGATACCGAACCGTTCCTAACGGAGGATATCGAAATTATTCCGCTGGGGCAATCAGCGCAGTAGTCGGTACAATCGTGCAAAACATACGCGTCCGCGCCCACGCCAAAATTAACCTCTATCTGGATGTCGTCGGAAAACGCCAAGACGGCTACCACAACCTCGAAACGATCTTCCACTCCATCGGTTTGCACGATGATGTCATCATCCGCAAGCAGGATACAAAGGAGATAGCCGTCCATTGCGAGCATCCAGGGGTCCCATCTGATGCTCGCAACTTAGCATATCGTGCAGCACAATGCCTCAATGATGCAGTAGGCGGCATCGGCGGCATTGCGATCGATATCCACAAACGGATTCCGGTCGCTGCTGGACTCGCAGGTGGAAGCGCGAATGCTGCTGCTGTCCTTCACGGCGTGAACGAACTTTTTGGACTCGGTTTTACACGAGAAACGCTGATGCGCTTCGGGGCACAGTTGGGCGCAGATGTCCCGTTCTGTCTGCACGGCGGTGCCGCATTCGGACACGGCATCGGCGACCGGTTAACGCCCTTTCCTGCACTTCCCGATTTACCACTACTGCTTCTCAATCCGGGTATCGAAATCTCGACAGCCGCCGTTTTCAAAAAATTGAATTTTTCCTTGACAAAGCCAGAAAAAAAGGATATAATTATAACGACTTATATCGAGAAGGGTGATGTCCTCGGCATCGGGAAAAACCTTTACAATCTCCTTGAGATGCCAGTTTTTTCCCAATACCCCGAAATCGCTGCACTAAAAACTGAGCTATCTACGCAGGCTGGATGTTATGGCGCGTTGATGTCGGGAAGTGGTGCTACACTATTCGCTGTGATGCGTGATAGCGAAGCAGCACACCGAAGCGAATCACACTTCAAAAACAAGGTCCGTTTCTGCACGACGACGGTAACCAGTCCTGTCGGTGTAGACATCAATAATTAAAGGGCGGTAGCCAAGCGGTAAGGCACAGGTCTTTGGAACCTGCACGCGTAGGTTCGAATCCTACCCGCCCTGTCCTTTTTGATACGGTTCCTGAATCTATGAAAAGCTTTTTTAACGAGCAGGTTTTCGTTCCGCGCACCATTCCATTAAGCACAGGTTTCAATAATATCAGAAACGTTAGCACGGAATGAAATGGAGTGCGGATTTAAGAAACGGACTCAGGAGTCTAAACGCACGAATTTTAACCGCAAGGAAAAGTAAAAAAACAAAATGCAACAAGCAAAATTAGAGGTTCAACAACGCGACACTTTCGGGAAACAACACGCACGCACACTCCGACGCGAAGGCATTGTTCCCGCTGTTCTCTACGGGCGCGCACAAGATACCTTGACGATCCAACTCAATGCTCGAACCTTCAAACAATTCCTACGCACGTACGGTGAAAACGTTATTATTAATATGGATGTCGGTAACGGGAATACCGAAACCGTTATCATCAAAGACATTCAACGCCATCCGGTGGAAAAGCATACCTTGGTCCATGCTGATTTCATCAGAATCTCTCTCGATGAACCTGTGACATCAGGCGTGCCGGTGATACTTGAAGGCAGCCCACCCGGCATTCAGGAGGGCGGCGTTCTCGAATTTCCGCTCCGCCAAATAACGATTCACTGCTTACCTATGCAAATACCGACTGATATCTCGGTTGACGTGGGTGAATTGGACATCGGTGACGCTATCCATGTGAGCGATTTAAGCCTCGACGAGGAACTTGAGATCTTGGATGACCCGCAACGAATTATAGCGACAGTTAGCCAACCGCGCGTCCAACTTGAAGAAGAAACACCAGAGGCTGAAGAAGGTGAGGAAGGTGAAGTTGAAGGTGAAGAAGGTGAAGAAGCCGCTGCTGAACAGCCTTCGGAACCAGAAATTATTTCTCGTAGACGCAGTGACGACGACGAAGACGACGAATAACACTGCCTGTATGCAGAAAATACAAGAAAGGTGCGTCAACAGGGACGCTGTCCCTGTTAAAATCGGCGCGCTTTTCTTATGTATTCTCGTCCTGGCTATCACGCTTAAAGGCATCGCACAAGCACCCACCGTTCGCTTCATTGACGCTGACGGAAAAATCATCGCGGAGATACCCGCACATCACCAAGGCGAGCAGGTCTACCTTCCCATTGATGCCGTGAAACAGGTCATCGATCCCAGAGCGACCCATCAATACAACCATCCCCGAAAACGACTCACCCTCAAAACGAAAGGTAGGCAAATCCGCCTACAAATGGGAAAATCCGCAATTAGCATCGAACCAGACGGACAAACACTGACCCTCGCCACACCGCCGATAACCATCGCGCAACAACCGATGCTGCCCGTCAATTTTTTTATCCAGCTGCTGCCTATGCTTAACAACGTTGAAGTCATCTATAATTCCAATTTGAATAGACTGCAGATAAGACCCAAGCGTACTTGGACACCCGCGGAAACAAATAACACACAGAACTGGGCAATCATTGTCGACCCAGGACACGGCGGCCCCGACCACGGAGGCGCAAGCAGCACCGGAAGACTTGAGAAAAATATTGTTCTCACACTCGCAAAGCAACTTCAAGAGCGGATCAAACAGCAAGGTATACAGGTTCATCTCACCCGTGAGACAGATACCCAAAAAACACACTTTGAGCGTATTCAGATCGCTAAGCAAAATCAAGGGCAGCTCTTCCTGAGTCTACACTGCAACGCCTCTTTCTCACCCCATGAAAAAGGCATCAGGATATACCTCAATAATCCGAAAGGCAGAATCCGGTTCCCAAATACCACCAAACCAGCACTCATAGGGCAACAGTTAAAAGTGCTCGCTCAAGTCAATTTTTTGAAGCAGAGCCAAGACTTCGCACAAGCACTACAAACGGAACTGAACTTTCTAACAGAAACCCCGATTCAAATTATCGATATACCACTCATCGCGCTATCTGAAACCTATATGCCAGCCGTCGTTTTAGAACTCGGTTACCTTTCTAACTTTGAGGACTTAGAGAAACTCTCTAACGCTGAGTATACCGCAAGTGTTGTAGAAGCGATCACTCGCGCACTCCAACGATACATCTCCTTTATTAATCAGCAGACCTCCCCAACAGCACCAGAAGAATAGGGACAATCCCGCACATCCACAGAAGGACAAAACAGTGAAACATAACAACAGTGCCGGTTTCTCAAGACTTTTAGTAATCTGGGGAATAACGCTCGTTGTTGTTGCTATCTGCCTCGGCGGAACACTACTGCTGATCGAAAGGTCAAAACTGACAGCGATTCCGGTCGCACCACCGCCGCTACCTACTGCCGCTAACCCTTCAGATACGCCACCACCACCGCAAGAAGTCAATCTATTCCTACTTGATGCTACCACACTTACACTTGTCCCTATCAAAATCGAACGGCGACTCCATACAAATGATCTTACGAAACGTTTGAATCAGGTGGTCACAGCACTCATTCAGGAAACACCGCCTAACTTCAGAAACACAATTCCCCGTGGAACAGAACTCCATGAAGTCTACATCGACAACCAACAGACGGCGTACTTGGATTTCTCCAGCCATCTCACCGATGGACATATCGGCGGCACGACAGCAGAATTTTTGACAGTCACAGCAATCCTTAAAACCATCTTCGATGCATTCCCTGATCACATTAAACAGGTCCAAATTTTAATTGATGGCGAGGAAATAAAAACAATCGCAGGGCATCTCAATCTCTCGCAACCATTACGTCTTACGCAATGAATAGGATTTACCTACAACCCCTTAAAGTCCCCCTACCCCCCTGATAAGGGGGGATAAAGGGGGGTTGGAGATTTAGGGATTAAAAATATGATGGAAAATATCGCTTTTTGTGTCCAAATGTCTGATATTTGCTCAGTTTGTGTCAGTCCTGATGAAGTTGAAATAACACCCAATTGCATAGCACTACATAGCATATAAACAAATAAGCATGGACAAAAAAGTAAAACTCATCATTGGACTCGGCAATCCAGGAATGCGCTACGAACATACAAAACACAATGTCGGTTTTCGCGTGGTTGATGCCCTCTACGAAAAACTCTGTCAGCGAGATTCTCAGCCACGCCCTACGCATACATCAATCTGTAATTCACTCGTTATTCAAACAACGTGGCACGACACATCCATTATTCTCGCCAAGCCGATGACATACATGAACAACAGTGGTGCAGCAGTCGCAGCACTCGTCAGACGATTTGAGACCTCGCTCCCGGAACTCTGTATCGTTTATGACGATGTTCACTTAGACATCGGTGTGCTTCGGATGCGGCGGAAGGGTAGCGACGGCGGACAGAAGGGCATGAAATCTATCATCCAACACTTAGGCACCACAGATTTTCCGCGCCTACGCATCGGCATCGGCGAACCCGTCGGTGCTTTAATCGATTACGTCCTCACCGATTTTTCGGAAGACGAAGAAATTGAGATAACACATACCATTGATCGTGCCGTTGCGGCTATCGAAACCTTCGTCACAGACGATATTCTGACAGTCATGAATAAATTTAACAGTCGCTGAAATAGCAGTCAGCAGTCAGCCTTCGGCTTTGACCAAGAACTCGCGCCTTAGCAAAATTATCTGTAGACGAGTTCTTGGTCAAAGCGGACTCCCTATCAGTTTTTGGAAACTTTCAAACCAAACAGGAAACTAATGTCAAATCAGAAATCCTCTTTGCTGATGGCTGAAAGCCGAAAGCCGAAAGCCAAAGTACAAACTGCCATTGATGCTGTGATGAAAGCCATGCGACTCTGCGAACACGTGCAAGCCGAGATGGTACCGGCAGATGCTATTCAAAAGACAGACCGAAGTCCTGTAACCGTCGCAGATTTCGGGTCGCAGGCACTGATATGTAAGGCGATTGGAGATACTTTTCCCGACGACATTATTGTCGCGGAGGAGAGCGCACAAGCACTCAAAGAGAACGCCTCGCTTCTGGAACGCGTCACAGGTTATGTGAATCAATTCTGCGAAGATGCTGTTTCAGCAGAAACCGTCTGTGAATGGATCAACAAGGGCAGTGGTGAGGTCGGACCGAGGTTCTGGACGCTTGACCCAATTGATGGAACAAAAGGCTTCCTCCGCCGTGATCAGTACGCCATCGCTTTAGCTTACATTGTCGATGGTGTCGTTCAACTCGGTGTTCTGGGATGCCCGAATCTACCCCATCGACTGGATGCCACGGAACCTGAACGCGGATGCCTTTTCGTCGCAATCCGCGGTGAAGGCACACACCTTTACACGAAAACGGGTGAACTTTTAGAACAGGTACACGTATCAGAGACAGCACACCGCTTCGCAGAGAGCTTCGAGTCCACACATGGTGATAGTGATGCCCACAGCAAAATTGCGAACGCACTCGGGATTAAAGAACCACCTGTCCAGATCGACAGCCAAGCGAAGTACGGCATCGTCTCGCGCGGCGAAGCGTCCCTCTACATCCGTCTCCCGAATCCGGCATATCCTGATTACCGCGAATGCATCTGGGACCACGCCGCAGGCGCGATTGTCGTCGAGGAAGCAGGCGGAACGGTTACAGATGCCAACGGCGCACCCCTTAATTTTTTGACAGGAAAACGGATGCACGAGAACCGTGGTATTGTCGCAACCAACGGAAAACTCCATCAACACGTTTTGAAAGCGTTATCCAATCTATAAAGGACTTACGCAGCCCCCACTGCAGGCGGGGTTTAAAACCCCGCCTGCAGTGCGTCGGACATCCGTTATCATGGAAAATGCATAAGTCCTGCTATAAAGGAGTCAACGAAAAAGTATGAAAACTGGGCAAATTGTTGCACCACGTCAGATCGAAATTATCGACATAGAACAACCGAACCTCGCCGACCATCCCGACGGCACGGTGATGATTAAAACCGTCCACAGTGCCATCTGCGGAACTGATATGCCATCGTTCCTCCTTGAACATCCAGCAGAAAGCTACCCACTTGGACCGGGACTTTCAATCCATGAGGCGATTGGCGTTGTCACCGACAGCAAATCAGATAGATTCAAGCCAGGAGACGAGGTACTCGCACTACCACGCCATGTCGGTGGACTCTCAGAATACTTCCTCTCGGATGAAAGCGTCACGATGCCGTTGACGGACTTTCCAAGAAAAGACTGTATCCTGATGTCCCAACCGCTCGGCACCGTGGTTTGGGCGTGTCGGAAGCTGCCGAACCTCCTTAACCTCGATACCGTCGTTATCGGGCAGGGACCGATGGGATTGCTTTTCACACACATGCTCAGCAACCTCGGCGCGAAAACGGTGATTACGACCGATCTCGTTGATTTCCGACTCACAGTGTCAAAAAAGATGCAAGCCACACATACGATTAACGCTGCGAAAGAAGATCCCGTTGCTGCGGTCGAGGAGATTACAGAAGGCAGGATGGCGGATCTGGTTGTCGAAGTCGTCGGACACCAAACAGAGACAATCAATCAGTGTCTCCAACTCCTAAAACGCGAAGGCACACTTCTCGCCTTTGGCGTACCGGATGATCAGGTTTACGATTTTCATTTCGCAGATTTCTTCCGTAAGAACCTTAAATTCATCGGTTCTGTCGGACCGGATGCACAAAACGATTTCCCGCTGGCGATGGATATGATTTCGCAAGGACGACTCGACGTATCCCCTATTATTACACATCATCTGCCTTTTACAGAAGCGCAACTCGGGTTTGAGATGGCACTGAATAAGAAAGATGAAGCAATCAAAATTGTTTTTGATTATGAGTGAAATCTCTGAAGATTTGACATTCACGTTGGGTATTCGTAGGGGCGAGGTCTCCTCGCCCAATTTACTACCAATTTGGTTCGTCAAATTTTATCAGGAATGTGTTGAATACCGTCATCCGACTGGTCCCAATCGATCCGAAGGCGAAAACTACAATAAGAGGATTAGTCTTCTGATACAAAAGGAGAAAAATGAAAGTTGTATTTCAAGAAAACCAGACTGCTGACGTATCAGAAATACAATCGGTATTAGTAATCACTGTAGCTAAACGAATGGAAGTACACCTTAAGCGTAAGACAGGAGAGACAGAAGAAAAGGTTCGTGATCTTCCTCTTCTCAAAAATTTCTTTCGCAAAAAATGGGCTGAGGAAATTGCTAACGAACTTGAGGAGTTTTCCAAAGCACCAAATACACCGATAGACCAAGTAATAGCCTCGACTGCCTGGGCAAGAGGTTATTTGCAAGTTGAACTTGATGTTAACAGTGGTACTTCTGCTCGGGGACTTGCACGCTTGTGCTGGTATTGGGTGTTGAGTAATAGCCCTACAGATGAAGAGTTGGAACTTAGAACTGGACTTAGTGCTGATGAGATTAAGGAGTGCGCCCGTACGGATATCTATAAACAGCATGTCGAGGATCTAATGTTTAAGGAACGAGATGCCGAAGATTACAAGAAGTGGGCAACAAAGGGGTCTGGGAATAATCCTGTATGGTTCGGTACTCGTATGCGATTACGTGAAGACACTGCCACTGAACTAATCAACTCTGTCGCTGAGAAGCATGGCATAGATTTAAGCGAGCTGAAAGGCAGTTTGACACCCCGTCGTAAAAATATGATCCCGAATTCTGATTTAGATCCTGAAAAAACTATCGGTATTGGTAAGGGATCAGTCTACCTTTACTATTACCCACAGTATAGAGAGAGTGCGGAAGCCAAGGGCGAAACGGTTTGGAGATGCAAGATCGGTAAGACTAAAAATCAGGAACTAGATGGAAGAATTAAAGGTCAAGCCACGGGACTTCCAGAAAATCCTAAGATTGGTCTCCATATTAAAACTGATACGGAGGAGAAGATCGAGCGAATCATACACGATATTCTGAAGGTACGAGGGAAACACATAGAGGAAGCCCCCGGAAGGGAATGGTTTCTGACTTCCCCGTGTGAAGTTGAAGAAATTTACAACTTCATCGGAGAAAGTTCTCATGAAAGTGCTTCGTCAACCTTGCGTTGATGGGCTGTTCGTAGTAGGGCAATTCATTGCCCGTTTGGAACGTGCGATAAATCGCACTACTACGAACGGTGCTTCCTCAAGTATGCGTAAGTTCTAATCAAAATCTCTTAACTGACACCTGACAACCGATAACTGATACCATTTCTAAAAGATTATATTGCATTGACAGATGGCTTGAAAGACTGCACAGGCTAACAGCCTATGCTACAAAAGAATTTGTTTATTGAAGCATTTTCAATTGGAAATGGTATGACAACTATTATAGCGGTAGTTCAACGATGCGTCCTTCACGGCTGGATTGGTAGATAGCGAGGATAATCTCAACGGCTTTGCGTCCTTCGCGTCCATCAACGAGATGTGAGGCATCACTTTCAAGTCCGTTAATAAGGTTCTCCATCTGTCGCCGGTGATTGGCATGGTTAATCGCACGCGGGTCAGACGCGCCACCGCCGGTATCTGTCTTTTGGGCGAATTTCTCTCGAATCTCCGCATCTTCGGGGAGTTCCGGGTCGAATTCCCACGTCACGATGTCCTCTTCGGCTAAGACGACGGTGCCTTTTGTGCCAGAGATCTCAGTTTTCTTAAGCATGCCGGGGTAAGTGGCAGTTGTGCCTTCAATAACACCGAGGGCACCGTTCTCGAATCGGAGCGCAGCGACAGCGGCATCCTCGACCTCTATCCGTTCATGTGCTAAGGTATCCGTAAACGCTTGGACAGCTTTGACGGGTCCCATAAAATACTGGAGTAGGTCAATAGCGTGGATCGATTGATTCATGAGCGCACCACCGCCATCAAGGTCCCACGTGCCGCGCCAACCGCCACTGTCGTAATACTCTTGGGAACGGTACCATTTGATATAGGCATCGCCTAAGGTCAACTTACCGAACCGACCGCTCTCAATTGTGGATTTAACGAGCCGCGTACTTTCAGTGAAACGGGAATTGAAGATAGCACAAAGTCGGACATCGGCTGCATCGCACGCTTCGATAATTTCATCGCACCGTTGTAAGGTTATCTCCAACGGTTTTTCAACGATGACGTGTTTACCGGCTTCTGCAGCAGCGACAGCGGGTTCTAAATGCGCACCGCTCGGCGTACAGACGCAGACAATATCCAAGTCGTCCCGCTCAAGCATCTGCGTATAATCGGTGTAACTGTCAACGTCGTATCGATCGGTGAGTCGTTTGGCGTTCTCAGCGTTTCGTGAACTCACTGCAACGAGTCGACCGTGTTCTAATTCAGAAATTGCGGCAGAATGGAAATCAGAAATCATTCCGCACCCAATAATACCAAATCCGTAAGTTTTCATGTTTTGCCTGTTCCTTTAGTGAAAGTGAAGATTTACAACCGAGAGTTTATAAAAAATTATGACATCCAACGAGCATCAAGTTTCAGAGCACGAGTCTACAGAAGAACAAGACGCTGAACAAACACCTACCAATAAAACCTTCCGAATCGTCTGTATGACGTTCTGCCTTGCCGTAACGGTGCTATTTATCTGGGTCTGGCACCACCAAACCCAGTTCAACG
This sequence comes from Candidatus Poribacteria bacterium, assembly GCA_022827185.1. Lineage (GTDB taxonomy): Bacteria > Poribacteria > WGA-4E > WGA-4E > WGA-3G > WGA-3G. The sequence goes on along the minus strand of JAJDTM010000044.1, from coordinate 17,840 downwards.
ACCAGTATCGGAAGGCAACTTTCCTGATGCGCAACGGCGAAGCAAAGCAAGCGATTGAAGCCTATCAGAAAGCAATCAAAAATAAAAAACGCACGATCTTCTTCACGCAAGAACCTTCCGCTTACAACAACCTTGGACAGGCATATCTGTATGCCGAAGAATACGCCGCTGCTGTTGAGAACTTCAAAAAAGTGATTGAGATGGTACCGAACATCGCCGAAGGCTACGTGAATCTAACAACCGCCTATCTGCGGCAGAACCTACCCGTCGAGGCACGTGAGACGTGCCTGCATGCCCTCAATACTTTTCCAAAAACTGCCTCACTCCACTACAATCTCGCCTGCGCTTACGCATTAGAGGGTGAGTCGCAAAAAGCAGTAGACTCACTCACACGGGCGGTAAGCCTCAACCCAGAACTCAAAACACTTGCCCAAGAAGAAGATGCTCTTAAGGAAGTTGTACCTGAACTGCCATAACAGAAATTCGGAGAGCCGTGCTCAAAGATTATCAGCCCGAGATAACACATCCGCTAAATTCTTTGGGACACCACATCTCTTTAGCCGAATAGGAAACCTTTGGTTTCTGAAACGCACCGGAGTCCTATTGATATCCTTAAGTTGTAGTTTGGAAACCCCTTTACCGTGAAACAGGATAGGAATACAGATAGCTTCGAGAGTTTGTGGTATTAAGTCAGAAAACAAACTCACGCTCCCTTGCAGCTGTTCGCACGCCTCTGTTGCTTTAAAGGTACCACTCTTGAGTTCAATGAAAACCACAACCAATCTGTTTTTGGTAGTGTCTCCGTAAATTAGAATTCGTCTGTTCACGAATTTCGCTGAGAACTTCACTCATCACCGAATTTTTCCTCGTTCAGGAGATGTTGTTGGAATTCAACAGCATTGTTATGGAGTTCCTCAGCGACATCGTAATAGTCTTTCGGTTCTATGCCTTCAATTGCGTCAAACGGTATTTCCGTCACAGGCTTGTTTTCACGGAACCACCACGCGCCGACCTCTTCCTTCGTCAACCAGACTGTCGGCTCCGTCTTATTTTTCCCTAATTTCATCACTTCGCCTTCGCGAACCAAATTGCCAATCTGCTCAAGGAGCCAATCGCTATGTGTCGTTATAATCACGCGGACACCAACTCGCACTAAACGGGCGAGGATCAGGGCAATCTTAGTTTGGGCAGCCGGATGCAAATGAGCTTCGGGTTCCTCAATAATGAGCGTATCACCCAGTTGAACGATGCCGCGGAGGAACAACACAAGCGGGGCAAGTTCAGATACCATCGACGAGGATTGACTCATACGCAGTGTCTGTTCCGAATTTTGCGGACGATAGCGGAATTCTGGATAACCACCAGCGGGGCGTTTAACCACTATCTCACCACGTAGTACTTCGTCCTCCAGAATTTTGGCAACTCCATTCATCTCATCCGAAGATACACGACCTTCTTCATAATTTATGATTTGTTTGAGAAAGTCCCCTATCATTCCAGAGAGCGTAGCATTGCCAGAGGAACGCTCCAATCCGACGCGGGTGGCACCCTCTACAAGAGAACTCAGAATTACACCATGAGTTTCCATAATACCGCCCCGAGGCGCAGGCAGGTAATAGAAATCTGGATCCCTACTTTTGTTAACATGTAAAAGTGTTGCAAAATCTTTAAGGTTAAGTTCTTTTTCTGATATCTCATCCTTAGTGCGAAGAATTATATCCGCATTGACACTTCCAGTTACACTGATGTCCGTCTCAGAACCTTTCATTTCAAAGTTCCAAAGAGACTGATTCTCCTCGCTAACTTTTAGCGAAACCTTTAGTTCGTTATCCTTGCTATCAGTAAATCGAATCAACTCCGAAACGGAGTCGAGATTGAAACATCTTTTGAGTTCGTCCCCGAACGGTTTTGGATTGCTAAGCGCGCGCAATATATCTGCACGTAACCATTGTGGTAAGTCTGAAAACTTAAATGACTGCTCAAAGGTGTTTAATTTTTTCAATGCCTCTAAAGTTTCGGTATCTATTTCCCTTAAAAGCGAAATAACATCATGCGGCCAAGGAACTCGGGAAAACCCCATAAAGGTCCAATATAACGCATAGACTAACGCAGAAAGATACGTTTTGCCAGTGTTACTCTCACCGACAAACACCGTCAGCGGACGAAGATCTACATCTGCCTTCTCTATAGGTCCAAAATTCTCCACTGCAATTTGGATGTTGGGATGGTTTGGCGCATTCTTAGTCTTTTGCATCATTTTCTCCTGCCGGTGCTGAACTCAAGTCAATTATACGACCATTCCCATCTGTTTGCAACGAAAAATGGGCGAGAATCAAATCCCGCCCATCTCTCTGAAAAGCAGCAGATAGATTACATTATCCTTATTTCTTTAGATTTGCCCACGTTGTCGCCAACTTGCCATGTGCCGAGACATCAAGCGTATCATTAACAATCTTCTGAAGTTCCGCTTCAGTCAGCGCGTAGTTGGCTAACATCAGTTCATCAATACGTCCCTGAAAGAAACGCGGACAACACCCATTATTCTCACCGCCGAACCGCAACGGTTTATCCGCTCGGCTCAGTCCCGGTCCTTTCTGTGCGATAGCCGTACCGTCGGATTCGCCATTGATATAGAAACCGGCTTCCTTCCCATCCCACACAACAGCAACATGGCTCCACTCTTCCGCTTTGATCTTGCCATCAGAGATATGGTAACCTGGGCTACTGGTCTCGTAGAAATAGTAAGCGAGCTTCCCTTCTCCGGGTTCAATCTGCAGATAATAGGTGTTCTTGTAGAAGATCGTGAATTTGTTCGCTTGATCACCCGCTGGCAGTTTGTCAGGATAGACCCACGCCATCATCGTGATGGCTTCGTCTATATCAATCTCCTTGGAATGCGCAACCTCTATGTAATCGGCTTTGCCGGGCTCGCCAGCCATCTGCACGGCTTTACCGAGAATGCCTTCAGTCCACTCAATATTACCAGTAAATTCACCTACTAAGCCAGCAGTCGCCTCCTCACTCTTTTTCCCGTTACCTTCGTCGAAATGCCAGACATAAAGTTGCTTACCGAGTTGTTTCACATTGCCCTTTCCACCTGCGGTGTAACCCGCAAAGCAGAGCGATAGACTAAAAAAAACGCATAGCGTCACAAGTATCCGGGTTCTCATCTGTGATCCCTCCTCATAGAATGAAAAGGAGGACGAGTACAAAACCCGCCCTCCGGTAGAAAACTTAGAAACAGGCAGGCATGGTGGCACTGCTGCTACGATAGAGAATAGTTATCTATTAGGACTTACGCATTCCCTATTAAAGTCCCCCTGATAAGGGGGATTTAGGGGGTTAAAGATACCGAAAATTGTTGCATAAGTCCCATCTATTTTACATTTTCAACTTACCCCACGTCGTGGCAAGTTTGTCTTTCGGTGACACAGCAAAGAAAACGCCATTCTCCATATCTTGGTTAATCTCCTCAACCGTGAGCGCACGGTCGTAGATCGCTACCTCATCAACCAAGCCCACCATCCCATCAAGCCCTGTTTGCGCCTTACCGATACGGAAAACGACCTCAATACTATTAATCTTACCTGCTGGCGGTTCAAATTCCACATCCAACTTACCGTCAATGTATTGGCGAATCATTTTTCCATCGTAGGTAGAGGAGACATGGTGCCACTCCTCTAAATCGGGCTTAATGGTCTGTTTATTCCGTGAACCTTTCCATCCACCGATGTTAATCCATGTCTCAATTTGTGGCGCACCCGTAAACTGCGCACTCCACTGGAGACAATAACCACCAACGTTCGCCCCGCTCCTACGTCCCATCAGGTTGGAGTCCCCTTGGGATTCTTCAGGGAAAAACCATGCTTGAATCGTGAGTTCATCAGTGATGTCAAGTTCAGGGACTGCGTCAACTTCTACAAACTTTCCAGTGTCTTCAAGATGAACGGCACCCCCAAATTTGCCATCTTTCGACCAGACCGCACCTTCAAAGGTGCCTTCAATGTTATTCCCGCTCACGTCTGTAACTTTACCCCCCTCATCCTTGTCAAAGGTAAAATACAACATGAGCGCATCGTCATCGTTTATTGCCCACGCACTCACACTAAAACTCAGGGCAATGACACAAAAAACAGTGATAATCGGTCTCATTACAGTAGACTCCTTTTTTTATAGCCGTCAGCCATCAACCAGAATAGCCGTCAGCCATTAGCCGTCAGCAGTCAGCAAAGACGCAAGCGTTACAGGAAACCTCTTCTCTTTACTGACGGCTGACAGCCGACAGCCGAGAGCCATTCTTGCTGACAGCCGATAGCCATTTAGAAACTCGAAATCTGAATTTCCTTCGCCGTAATAAACTCAAGAAGCGCGGGAACACCTTCCTGCGTCTTTTGGATACCGCGCTGGATAGCCGGAATAATCTGGTCAGGCGTTTCAACGCGCTCACCATAACCACCAAACGCTTTTGCCATGTCAGCGTAGTGTCCAGAGATGTCTGTACTGCGGAATTTTTCGGTAGACACCGGCATAATCGGAATCTCAATCGCCATAGAGAAATTGTTGAAAAGGACAGAGAGAATCGGGATCCGCTCCCGCACAGCCGTCTCGAAATCCATACCCGTAAAACCGATAGCGGCATCACCCCAGACATTGACACAGAGATGATCCGGTCTCGCGAGTTTCGCACCCATGGCGAGTCCAAGACCATAACCGAGCTGCGTCGTTTTGCCCCAACCGATATAGGTAAGCGGTGCAACAGACTGCCAGAAAGGCGACATTTGGTCGCGCGGACTCCCCGCATCGTGTGTAATAATCGTGTTTTCGACATCAACGGTGTGCAGCAGATCCCAGATGACACGATACGGCGTCATCGGCACCTCGTCAGAAGTGAGCTTAGCGTTCCACTCTTCGAGCCATTCGGCTTTAACCGCACTAATTTCTCCAGTGACAGCTGCCCTACGCTCCTCGGATGCACCGTCAGACCGGTCGCGGACTGCTTCCAGCAAGCCATCTAAAATCAAACCCGCATCACCAACGAGGGCTGTTTCAACAGGAACGTCTTTATTGATGTCCGCTGGATCTAACGTCGCGTGAATCACCCGTTTTCCGTCTGGAATCTTGACACCGAAACCCGTCCGAGTGAAACTGCACCCGATACCAAAAATCAGATCAGCCTTTTGGAGGAAATGATGCACCGGTTTCGGAATCGCTCGTCCGCCGGAACCGAGTGCCAACGCGTGGTTTTCTGGAAAAGCACTTTTTCCCGCCAAACTCGTTGTTACAGGTGCGGCGAGGAGTTCCGCTAATTCTTTCAAAGAATCCCACGCCTGTGCGTAATGCACACCTTGCCCTGCGTAGATGACAGGACACTCAGCGTCCAGCAACGCATCTGCAGCAGCTTCAATTGACGCACTGTCAGGTCCATAGCGTACGATTGGAACAGGAGCAGGTTCAAAAGGTTCGGAAATTTCCTCACCAAATAGATCCGACGGGAATTCGACAAGCGCGGGACGCGGTCGACCGTTTCGGGCTTGCGTGAAGGCACGCCGCATCGCTTCCGGGACGGCTTCAGGCAACGTGACCTGCTCACACGACTTCGTTACGTGTCGATAGTTCAGCGCAGAATTGAAATTCGGTTGGATCTGTGTTAAACTTCGGGAATAGCCACCCGGCAAGACTACAATCGGTGCGGAATCGCCATACGCTTGCGCAACACCACCGAACGCATTTTCGGAACCGGGGCCGCTCTGCATACAGAACACACCGATCTTTTCGCCAGAAGTCATCCGACTCATGGCATCCGCCATGTGAAGTCCGATCCGCTCCTGTCTGACAATAATCGGACGGATGTCTAATTTCGCCGCCGCCTCAATTATCGGATTAACGGGGTAGGCGAATAGATATTCCACGCCTTCCGCTTTAAGGACTTTCGCAACTGCATCAACAACTTTCATAATTTTATATTTCCTTGCGGTTCGTTTTTTTATATTTCCTTGCGGTTCGGTCAATCAAATTTGGGTTTGAAGGTGCTATCCCGTAGAGCCGTCCTCCATTACATTACGGACTACCGTTGTTGAAGAACACAAACGCAGCTTGGAATGAAATGGAATGGTTTTTGATAGGGTGTTCCCTCTAGATCTATGGTGCAACGTTTTCAATCATCAACATCACCTTATCAAACTGCAAAGTAATATAAAATGCCATTACATTACGGACTATGTTTTTGGTTTTTTCATCTAATCAAAAAGACTTATATACTCGGACTCGTGGGTTTTCCCGCATCCATTACCAGCGGAAAACTATCGCCTGCCAATTTCTCGCCATCATTAACCGTAACAAAAGATTTCATAACATGACTGCCACTTTCATCATACAAGGTCTCACCGGTCATATAATGCACCGCAATCGCACGACGCGGCCCCTGACTCGTGTTGTCATGCGATCCGTGCCACGTCAAAGAATGATGATAATGGACATACCCTTTCGGCACAGGGCAGAACTCCACCGCTAACGCGTTATCTTCAAAGCGATCCGGCATAGAGTGGATGTCCTTGATAGAATGCAAGAAAGGAATCTGATTGCCCCAATGGTGAGAACCACGGACCATACGCATACATCCATTACTTTCATCAACATCATCCAACGCAACCCAAGCACTAACCTGACTCGTTTTCGGCGTAAGGATCGGCCAATACGGCGAATCCTGATGCCACATGTTGACACCCCCGACCTGCGGCGGCTTGTATTGGATCTGGTCGTGCCACACACGTAGTTCCGTCGTTGACATCAATTGTCCAATTTCTTCCACGATGATTGGGTTATAAACAAGTCGGTGGTAGGCAGGACTCGCCTCCCAAATATTAACGACTTGCCAGACCGGACTCTCCTCTCTACCACCGAGATTGACGATATGCACCGGCTGCTGGACATCAGGTTTTTCGTAGTCATCAATCACGCGCGCCAATTCGGAACGCAATTCATCAACCTGTTCATCACTTAGAACACGGCTCCCAAGGAGAAAACCCTTTTCACGAAATGTGTCAACCTGTGTTTGGTTGAGCATACTTCCCTCCAATAGAAAAGACTTATATATTTGCCTTCGTCGGCTTCCCTTCATCCATCACAAGCGGAAAATGGTGACCCGCCAACTTATTACCACCATTGATAGTAACAAAACGTTTCATGATGTGATTCCCACTTTCATCATAGATGGTTTCACTCGTCATATAATGTACCGCAATCGCACGACGCGGATCTTCACTCGTATTGTCATGCGATCCATGCCACGTCAAGGCGTGATGGTAATGGACATGTCCCTTCGGCACAGGGCAGAGTTCTACTTCCAACGCATTACCTTCAAAGCGATCCGGCATTGTATGGATGTCCGGGATTTCGCGCAAAAACGGCATCTGGCTCCCCCAATGATAGGAGCCACGCACCATACGCATACATCCGTTGCTTTCATCAACATCGTCCAACGCGACCCAAGCACTGACCTGACTCGTTTTCGGCATGAGAATCCCCCACAACGGCGAATCCTGATGCCAACGATTGACCCCACCGACTTTTGGCGGTTTGTATTGGATCTGATCGTGCCAGACACGCAACTCTGTCGCCGACATGAGTTGTCCAATTTCTTCCACTATGACCGGATTGTGAACCAGTCGATGGTAGGCAGCACTCGCCTCCCAAATATTAACGATCTGCCAGACCGGACTCTCTTCCTTACCGCCGAGATTGGCGATACGTACCGGCTGCGGAACTTCAGGTTTCTCATAATTATCAATCACGCGTGCCAATTCCGCACGCAATTCGTCAACCTGCTCATCGCTTAGAACACGGTTTCCGAGGAGAAAGCCTTTTTCACGAAATGTGTCAACCTGCGCTTGGCTGAGCATGTCTATCGCCTCCTATAACATCTGTATGTCTTTGTACAGCAAGGTCTTGCGGTTTCCTATGCTATCCTGTTTTATTTTAAGTAAGACTTACGCATCGCTTCTTAAAGTCCCCCTGATAAGGGGGATTTAGGGGGTTAATTTATCGCTTCTTAAAGTCCCCCTGATAAGGGGGATTTAGGGGGTTAAGTACCAGTTACCCTATTCTTGAGTTCCACCCACTCTTCATCGGAGAGTTTCGGGGGCCACTCAATCCGTCTGCCGATGAGTGCAGAGCGATACGCCGCCATAATCAGATCAAAGCCGAGCAGCGCGTATTCCAATCTGTTGCGATGCGGTTGATTCTCATCATCGAGCCACGTCGCAATCGCCTCCGTAAACGCTCGCTGCCCGAACTTATCATCTTCACCGAAGTGAGTCGGTTCAACAAAGTGCTCCGCCATACCGTCAAACTGATAACCCCATGACCCGTTTTCTCGCCACCACATTCTGCCTTTAGTCCCCCAAAAATCGAGGTTACACCGTGGATTGCTGCCCGGGAAATCAATCGTTCCAAACGCTGTCCGTGCGGACTCAAAAAAGACGCGCGCCCCGTTCTCAAACGTATAGATCGCCATTAAATCTTCAGGGCACTGCCGATGTGGAACGTCGTAGATTTCAGCACCTTGAACAGCACCCCACACGTGTGTAATCGGGACATCCTTAAGCGCGAATAACACGACATCCATCAAATGGGTATCCATATCGGTAATATCGCCTTCGGTACAAGCACGGATAAAGTGTATATCCCCAAGACTATCATCAGCAAAAAACTCCAGCAATTTCTCAGCAAACGGTAAGTACCGCCGTTGGTGGTTGACAATAATCTTAAGCCCTGTTTTCTCGTGCGCGGCGGCGAGTGCTTCCGCCTCGCTGGGTTTGAGTGCAAGCGGTTTCTCTATCACCAACGCTTTAACACCCGCGGCGGCAGCAGGTTCTACCCAGATGTGCCGCGGCACTGTCGGTTCTGTTACAGCGTGAACAATATCGGGTTTCTCCTTTTCCAACATCTCAACGTAATCCGTATACCCCGGGATATTGAGTTCTTCCACCGCTACTTTTAAACGTTCCTCGTCAATCTCACAGATGGCAATTACCTTCATATTTTCGATGCCTTCATAACGTCGGGCGTGGTGTACCCCCCGTCTTCCGCCAACGATCCCAGTCCGATACATTCCCATAATGTGCCTCCTCGTTGAAACTTGCCATTATATTAGCATGCCCACAAATTTGTGTCAATTGTTTGATTTGAGAGCAGGACTATTTAGTTCTCAATTTTTTCGTTCAATTTTGGACACCCAGGACCGGTAGGTGCGTGTTTTGCGGTGTACTCACCCAAATTTTGCCCATACGCGGCAAAATTTTGCTTCGCAGTGAGAAAGCTTTACATTTGCGATCTGCATTCTAACCGCACCAGATCTGTAACAGAAAGCGTAAACCCGCGAATTTCTTAAAACTAAATAGCCCTGGATTTGAAAGCGTAGAGCACTTAGTCCGCTTGTAGGAGAGAGCTCCGAATCCCGACCCTTCAACTCAGAAATAGACACGAAACGAGGAAAAGAAAAGATTCGGATAACTGCCAAACTCCGATTGAAATTCGGGTGCCTCGCCATTCTTAGGTCGTTTCCCGACACTGACAAAACCACCAACAGAGAGATGGATATCCTCGGCAATGTTATAGGCAATCTGTGGAGCAATGAAGGTTGACGGATCGGATAGATTAAACAACATCTGCCCGCTGAAACTAATCAGCGGTGTCAGTTGGCGAGTGAACCCCGGCGCAAGGTAGTGGGTGCCCAGCAAATATACACCCCCACGTGTGTATGCCGACCGCTCTAAGTTGGTGAGATAATTTTCGGGCATTTTCGCACCCGCGCCGTTGAAATGATATTCAATAAATGCGTAAGTTTCACCGCCGAAACTATAGTCCAGACCAACAGAGGCACGCAGGTAATCCTCCGAAATGTTAGATTCATCATCAAACGGGACAACAAACACGTAAGCCGTTTCCAACCAAAACCCCGCGCCGCCAATCCCACGCGCCACATCCAAACCGATAAGTAGATCCCGCTGAAATTCCAACAACAAAACCGAGAAATCCGTCTCGGCGGCATTCAATTGCGTTCGGAGAAAAACGGCACTCTTGTCAAAATCAAACGCGTTACCGAAGATGTATCCCGTATCTACTTCTCCCATGACACCTACCGGAATACGGACGCGAACCACATCTACACCAACACGGTCTTCCGTGTCTAACTGATCATAGGTATAGGGTGCAATAATATCAGTTGGATTCACAATCCGCGCACTCCCCCAAGCAATTGCGTCTCGACCGATCGAGAAGTCCGCAAAATCTGTGCTGAATTGAACAGCAGCCCGATCAAGATTATGATAAATGCCGACACTCCCAACCGGCGCATCCTCACGCGGATAGATTGACGCATCTAAATCCGCAACGCGATAACGCGACGAAGCAACACCGACAGCAAATGGAGACTGCGAAAAGAGTAAAGGGTCTTGAATGCGTGGCGTAAAATCGTAGGCGAGCGCAAATGAAAGTGAATCCGCTGGCGCGAAGGAGAGATTGAAACGCAAGCGGTTGACCACGACTCCCGTCATGGAAGCATCTGGAAGCGGTGAATTGAATATTGTGGAAAAGTTTTTGTAGTAACCACCCACTCGAAACTCCGCATCGGCGATCCCTACAAGCGGCGTTGTCATCAAACAGATGATGAGCATCAGAATTTTTCGCATCACAAATCCCGTATCCCTCTTAACTCTCACTGCGAGGCAAACTGACAACTGATAACTATTACCTTCTCTCATCAGTGTCTATCCGTCCGTCGCGAAGCGTAATCAGACGCGTCGCACCTTCCATCACCATCGGATCGTGGGTCGAGAAGATGAACGTCATGCCGGTCTCAGCGTTGAGGCGACGCATCATCTCAAGCAGATCAGCACCCGTCTTTGAGTCAAGGTTCGCGGTCGGTTCATCGGCAAGAATAATCTGAGGCTCAGAGACCATCGCGCGTGCGATAGCCACGCGCTGCTGCTGCCCGCCTGAAAGTTGCGTCGGGGTCCGCTCGGCAACGCCTTCTAACCCGACGGCTCCAAGCATGCCGATAACCCGATCATGCCGCTCCGCTTTCGGCACCCCCGCCAAGAGCATGATATACTCAACGTTCTCTTCAACTGTCAGCACGGGAATCAGGTTGTAAGCCTGAAATACGAATCCGATGTTATCCCGTCGAAAGTCAGAAAGTTCGTTGCCGCTCATCTCCGATAGCACCTTACCGGCAAGCCACACGCTCCCTGCCGTAGGACTGTCCAATCCAGAAATGATGTTGAGAAAAGTCGTTTTGCCGGAACCAGACGGACCCACGAGTGCCGTAAATTCTCCGGATCGGATGGTTAAATCAATCCCGTTAAGCGCGTTGACGGGTACCCCATCCGCTTCATAAACTTTGGTCACACCTGCCGTAACGATAACATCTGTTTTCTGCACCTGTTCCATAATAACTACCTAAAATTTAAAAACTCCGCCGCATTGCCGCTGCTGGCGACATTTTCGCTGCATAGCGTGCCGGATAAAGCCCAGCGATGATCGTGAAAATAAAGAGCCACACCGGATAAACAGTGAACTGTTGAACCGTCATGATTGGGCGGATGAATTCCTGCATCGTCACCCCTGTCATTTCAATACCGGTATAGTCAATGCCGACATGCGCAAAAACTGCTGTCAAAACAAATCCGAGCATCGCTCCAAGCCCAATACTCACAATCGCTAAGGCACCCGCTTCAAACAAGATAACGCGCGCCATCCCGAAAGGACGCGTGCCAACAGCGCGCAGGACACCAAACTCAAACATCCGCTCATACAACGACATAAAAAGTGTATTGATAATCCCAAAGACAACCACAAGAAACAAGATAGCACCCATGATATATTTGCTGTATTGCGTCATCTCCAATATCGCCGTCAATTGCGACATCAACTCCGTCCAACTCAAAACTTCGTTGCCATGTTCGGAATACGTCTTCCAAAACGGCAGTGTCGGATCCTGCGCGTAAGCGAGGGAAGTAAATTTAATGGCGATTTCATGTGCAGCGTTTCCAATAGCGAGCATCTCTCGCGCTTTTTCGATCCGAACGAACGCCATACCGCTGTTCATCTCTTCACCAGCAAATTGATAAATACCGGAAATCCTGAACATCTCTTGCGAGAGATCACCGCTTTCGGCTTGCGCTACTGTCACGACCACTCGGTCCCCAAGCCCAATTTCTAAGAGTTCAGCGAGTTTCGCACCAATAACAATATCGCGGCTGCTCTCCCCTTCAAAATAGACCCCTTCCGTTATCGCATCATCAATTTGGGACAAGAATTTCTCTGTCAGCGGATGAACCCCCACAAGGACAATCGCGCTGACATTCGCTGGAGACGTAATCATGCCTGAAGCAAGCACCCTTTGTGTGAAATGTTCAACAATCTCCTCCTGAGCGAGACCCGTTGTCACTTCATCGAGTGCCTGAATTGTGAGTGAAACCTCTTGTGCGTCTCGAAAACCCACCCGATGCATCTGTGCGTCGCCGAGGAAGGAAGCAGTAGCCGTCCGCACCATATTCTCTGCCATCCCGATCATTAACGCATCGGCAAAAATTAATGCAGCCAGACCGATACCGATCGCTATCGAGGCGATGAGTGTCCGCCGTTTATTCCGAAAAATATTTCGCCAAGCAAGTTTAATTAAAATCAACCACATTTTTTTTACTTTCCTTGCGGTTCGATTAGGTAGTATGAAGGTTGAAAGTGTTTTCCCGTAGATCCGCTTTCCACTTCGTTCCAAGCTACGCGCTTTTGAAAAAAGGATGTGATATACCTAATGCCTCTTTACTGATTGCTGATTGCTGACGGCTGAAAGCCATACTAATGTGTCCGCATCGCCTTCGCGGGCATGATCCGAGCCGCTTTTACCGCAGGAAACAGGCTAACAATCACTGCTGATATCATAACAGTGATCGCCGGAATAACCAGACATCGGACGTTGACTTCAGCGTACAACGTCTTGAGTTTCATACCGCCGTAGGTAATTTCTTCGGGATATGTGATACCGTATATAGAAAACAGATAATTGATCAAAACCCCAAGAAGTGCTCCAACACAGATACTGGCAAGTGCTATAATCACCACTTCGCAAACGACAAGCCAGAAGATTTGCACCGGTTTTGTACCGACCGCCTTCAGCACGCCGTATTCACGCGTCCGCTCCAGCACCGACATCAGCACCGTATTCAGGACCCCAATCGCCACAATCAGCATAATCACCCAGCGGGAAATCGCATCTCCCTGTTGATCGGTTTTCATCGCGCGATAAAAGGATTTAGCGACGACTTGCCACGGCGCGACATCAAGCGTCGGATCATTAAGGCGCGTTTCGATCGCGCCCGTAACTTTATCAACCCAGTTGATATTTGAGACAATCACAACAATTTCATGGGCGCGTCCCTCAAGCACAAACAACTCCTGAGCATCTTCAATGTGTAAATAACACACCACCCGATCCGTTACGTCGTCACCACTCTCTGCGATCCCAACAATCTGATACACATCATTCGCAATCGAACCGTCGGCACCCTGTGAAACAATCACAATCTCATCACCAATCTCGGCAGAAAGAATCTTCGCCAAACCTTTTCCAATAACAGCCTCATGCGAAGCGGTCTCAGCCAATACACTACCTTCAATCACTCTGTTATCAAATCGAGTCGCTCGGATTTCTCGTGCCACATCAACGCCAACAATCTGGACAGCCGTACTCTTTTCACCAACTGAACCGAGTCCTGCACCGTATACTCGCTGCGTCCACGCTTCAACCCTTGCAGTGTTCTGAATCGCCGCACCCACAGCAGACGGGTTGTCAATCGTTTTATAAAGCGACGGCTTATCAAGATACCCTTCGCGGTGCACCTGAATATGTCCAGTGCGATTTCGCGTGAACATCTCAATAATACCCCCATACGCACCATCGGACAAACCGATAGTCAGCGACAGGAGCGCAAAACCGACGACCATTGCGAGGGCTGTCAGGATTGTACGTCGTTTTTGGCGGAAAGTGTTCCGAAACGCAATCTTAAGTATCATAGTAGTAGACAAAGTAGTAGGCACGCTCCGCGTGCCGTCCAACCTATCTTCATAGTAGTAGGCACGCTCCGCGTGCCGTTCAACTTATCTCCTTCTCTGGAGATTACGACGTGTGAAAATCTTATCGTCAACGTCCGAATCAAACGTAGCGTTCATCCATCGAACAACCGTTTTGTGTCCCTCTCTGTTTTGCGGAATTATCTCCATCACAGACGGCGCGATTTTGTCACCAAAGGTCTTGATCTCTTTGAAATTCATAACCCGCATCAAGTTCCCTTTCTCGTCATAGAACCGTTGCCACACCGGTATATAATCCTTGGATTGCACGGCTGCAACAATCTTCCCCCAAACAATCGGAGAATCTTCTTTCGGCACAAGTTGGACATAGAGATGATCAGGAGACGCATCTTCCGGTGTAACAAACTGATAGGTATAATCCGCCAGCATCGACGACTCCCGAACCAAGTCGTCATTCGTGAAATCGGAACCCATCCACGACCCCATCATCATTGACGGCGGAATCTTCATCGTTTTGTTCGTCTTCGGCAGATAGTTCCACATCTCGTTCCCGATACGCAGCGTCGCGACCCCTTGTTCCTTCTTCGGTGCAGTAATTCGGATAAACGTCTTATCCATCCCTTTTGACCAAACCGTCATCGCAAGCGTGCGCTCCCAATGCGGCGTGACGATGTGCATCTCCATATCAGCATGACTCGTCTCACTCCGATAGAGCTGATCAATCTTCTTGACAACAGTCTCAACATCAGGAACATGTTCATCAGCTTGCACGAACACGCAAAAGGGAACAGCCAACACAAACAAAAACCACACCTTCAAACGCCATGATCCATTCTGTATTTTATTTCTGTATTTCGCCATCTTCTCAGTTATCCTTTCCACTTTCACCTTATACCTTTATGATATAACAAAATGTCTTAAAACGCAAGTTTTTCAGGGTTGCTATCTTTTGCACGGCACCTTCACCAACAAACTTGTATTTAGGTGATGGGTTATCGTTTGGTGTAGGATTCCGCTAATATTTGATTGACATTCGTTTGCTGAATATGTTACTATCATTCTTAAGTAACCAGATTGCGGAGGAGGAAAAGTGATGCAAGAACTGAACTTGGGAGTTGTTGACGCTTCTGATAATTACGGCTTCATTTATCGTAACACGAATGATGATGCTGCGGTTTATAACGATCGCGGTATTGCTTACAGCAAAAACGATGAGCAGGATCAGGCAATTGCATCCTTTAACAAAGCGATACAACTGGACGCGGATCCTGTTGAAGCCTATAACAATCGTGGTATCGTTTATGCTATCTCAGGTGAGATTGATACTGCTATTGAAGACTTTAGTACGGCAATTAAGCTCAATCCTTATTACGCACAGACTTATAGCAACCGCGGAGTTGCCTACTTCAGTAAAGGTAAAGTTGATAGAGCATTCAAAGACTTTGACAAGGCAATAGAATGCGACCCATATCACGTTATGGCTTATAACAATCGCGGGACAGCTTATTTCAACATAGGTAAGGTTGACCGCGCGATTGAGGACCATGATAAAGCAATAGAATTTGATCCGAATTATGCAAGTGCCTATAATAATCGCGGAGTTGACTACTTTAGCAAAGGTGAGGTTGACCGTGCAATTGAGGACCATAATAGGGCGATAGAACTCAAATCTGATTATGCGAGTGCCTATAATAATCGCGGAAGTGTTTACTTCAGTAAAGGTGAGGTAAGCAAAGCAATCCAGGATTATAACAAGGCGATAATGCTGGATCCAGTTGATGCCACTTACTATAACAATCGCGGAGGCGTTTACATCGAAGTAGGCGAGTTTGACAAGGCCTTCAAAGACAGCAACAAAGCGATAGAACTTCAACCTAATTATGCCGATGCCTATAACCATCGCGGGATAGTTTACTTCATCAAAGGTGAGCTGGATCTCGCTATTACAGACTACAATAAAGCCATAGAGTTGAACGTGGATTACGCCGATGCCTATAACCACCGGGGATGTGCCCATGGCGCGAAGGGTGAATTGGATAAAGCCTTTATAGACTTTAGAAAAGCGATAGAACTCAAATCTGATTATGCTGTGGCATATTACAATCTTGGTAATGCTTACAAAATTAAGAGGGAAATTGATCTTGCTTTGGAGAGTTATGACAGGGCGATAGAACTCAAATCTGATTATGCCGATGCCTATAGTAACCGTGGCAAGATTTACAAGGATAAAGGTAAAATTGATAAAGCTATTGAAGACTATAACAAGGCAATTAAATTCAAACCTCGCAATGCAATTGCGTATAACACTCGTGGGTTGATCTACAGCAGGAAGGGTGAGGTTGAACTTGCTATCGCCGACTATAACAAGGCAATAGAACTCAAACCCGATTATGCCGATGCCTATTACAACCGCGGCGGTGCATTTTTACGTCTCGGAGAACGGGAGAAAGCCAAATCAGACCTGGCAATTGCAAGAAAGCTGGGAAGCGATGCCATTACTGCCTTAGATAAGATACTACAAGACTATGATCGCGCATGGAAGACCCTCGGCAACTTATGAGACACTTGACAATTGAGGACATACTAATCATTGCCGAGACCCATGTGGATAACCATCAGATTTTGCATAGAGAGCAGTTGGACTATTTAGTCGAAGCAGTTAGGGCAAAATTTGGCGATACAGAACTGTATCCGACTCCTTTCCAAAAAGCTGCGGTATATGCCCATCACATCATTACAGGCCATATATTTTTGGACGGGAATAAGCGTGTTGGTCTAACATGTGCACTCCGGTTTTTAGAATTGAACGGTTACTCCCGTCGTCTCAATATTGATGATTCGATTATTGAACTCGGTTTTAAGATTGCGGATGGAACCATAACCGATATTGAGATTATCGCCGACCACATAGAGTCGTGGATGGGTGTGTAAATATGCTAACAGCGTTCCCATATCGGAGCGATCTAAGACATAGCACTCCGCTGGAGTGCATTTATCGTTGACATCTACCCCTATAGATATATCACGCCTCTGGCGTGAGGAGAACCCCAACCTCCGAGAAGTCTCTTTGCTTCAGCGGAGCAATATATCTATAGAAAGGGATAGCTTGCTTCTCTTGTACTCCAGCGGAGTGCTATGTCTGCAAACCCGTCCGCTTTGAAAAAATCAACGCTATTAGTAGTTTTGGGATTAGTTAGTGAAGTGCCACCCTTTATTTAGACCATAATTTAGCAAAGTTAAGATAAGGTTTGCTGTTGAAAATCCATAGGAGTCAAATACCCTAACGCCGAATGGGGGCGTTTCTGGTGATACACCTGTGTGATAAAATGACCGATGCGTTCTCGAGCTTCGGTAATATCCTTGTAATCATTGAGGTGAACTTCTTCCTCCTTGAGCGTTCGGATCAACCTTTCGGCGTATCCGTTCTCCCAAGGACACCCTCTGCGAGCGACTGAAATCTGAATACCGTGTGCTTTGAGCCTTAAGAGATAAGCACTTGAAAGATACTGCACGCCTTGATCGGAGTGATGAATCTCTGGAACCCTGTTGTGTAAAGCTTGCTCTAAGGGTTCCAAGGTCAGAGATTGCGTCAAGTGTTGACTCAGTTTCCAGCCTCTAATCATGCGTGTGAAGACATCCATGAGCAGAGCGACATAGATGAAGCGGTGCTTGAGGCGGACGTAGGTGATATCGCCCACCCAGACCTGATCGCATCGACAGATGTCAAGCGTCTTCAGGCGATTCCGCCA
>JAJDTM010000042.1 GCA_022827185.1 Candidatus Poribacteria bacterium | reverse complement strand
ACGGTGCGGTTCGGCACCTCGATGTCGGCTCGTCACATCCTGGGGCTGCAGCAGGTCCCAAGGGTTCGGCTGTCCGCCGATTAAAGTGGCACGCGAGCTGGGTTTAGAACGTCGTAAGACAGTTCGGTCCCTATCTGGTACGGGCGTAGGATATTTGAGAGATGCTGCCCCTAGTATGAGAAGACCGGGGTGGACGTACCTCTAGTGCACCAGTTGTCACGCCAGTGGCACCGCTGGGTAGCTATGTACGGAGAGGAGAAACGCTGAAAGCATCTAAGCGTGAAACCTCCCTCAAGATAAGATATCCCACAACGTTAAGTTGGTAAGACTCCTTCGAGATAAGAAGGTTGATAGGCCAGATGTGTACACCGTGTGAGCGGTTCAGCTAACTGGTACTAATAAGTCGAGGGCTTGATAACTTCTTTTCTCATTCTACCGACCCCTCACACCTATGCAATTGTCAAATATTCTTATGATGGCTCGGCAACATTAGAAGGCTTTGGCGAGATTTACATCGTCTTTGAGACAACCTCCTGCATGCTAGTACTGAGTCATATAAAAAGATTTTCCGGTGGCTATAGCGAAGGGGACCCACCCGTACCCATCCCGAACACGGTAGTTAAGCCCTTCAGCGCTGATGATACTTCGGGGGCGACCCCGCGGGAAAGTAGGTCGCTGCCGGGAATCCTCTCAAAGGGCAGGTGAATAACCTGCCCTTTCGTTTATTATCACTTTATCCCCAAAAATATTTTCAAGTAAAATTAGTGATTTTTATGGATATAATTTGCTTTTTCCCTGAAAGTATCCTATAATTTATAGTTAGGTATAGGCATTTTATTTTTTATTTGAAAAAAAATAAGATTTGACCTATGATAACTGGATGAGTGGGTCAATTGTCTCGCGATGCGTCGCGAGGAGCAGTCTCAAACTCACGTTTCACAAAGGTTATCGTATCTAAAAGGTGGTAGCAAGCTGCGCGATCCAGAGGATTTCGCACAGGCTGCTCAAAATCATTAGTTGTGTAAAACTCTCAATGGTGCCAGTAGCCATTTCTCACACAGACCCTTTATATAAGGAAGGATGAAATTATGAAACGCTATCTGTCTTTTTTAGCAGAAATTCATCAGACATTCCGCAGAGGTTCTTTCTATTCAACCGTCGGCGCTTGCGTCGTATTGCTTGTCTTCGCGCTTTTGGCAATCCAGTGCACGTCGTCCCGTCAAGAACAGTACCCTGTTCCTGAAACCGCGATGCAGGCTGAGGAGAACCAAGCGGGTTTACCTGAAAGTGCTACTGTCCGTTTGCAGGAACAGCCTTATCTTAGAAACGCTTTCAAGGAACCTATACCCGCAAGCAGAACCGGGTTAGACGATTTCTTCGCAAGGACGCGTGGGACAGTTCAACATGCTGCTGTCGTCTCCGGTGGATCGTTTGATGTCCTGAAGGCATTTGTTGCCAAAGGGTGGGCCCCCATTGTAATGATCCAATTTCAAGGACGCACCCCGGAGATTTTGCCGGTGTCTGACTACAACGATCAACTCAGCGAAGTCTCTCTTCAAAATCCTACCAATCTCTCCAAACGCCGATTGACCTACAAAGAATTTGAAGCCGCTTGGCGCAAGAACTCGCAAAACAAATGTGTTTTGATCACACCGCAGAAACTCACAGAAACAGATATTCAGAAGGTGTTAGGAAGATATTTATCTGCGGAGGCGTTCCAGCAGGTTAACATCAGAAGCCGCTAACAGCACATTTTATCAATCGAACTGATATTCTGGGCGCATCATGTGTTCCTGTTGCACGGTGCGTCGCACTTCGTGGATGTGTTGGAGACCGCGCGCTACAACGGTGCACGCTAATATCACTCGCTGAATCAAACGAAGGCGTATAGGGGAACCTATGTGTCGGCAGCATTGCCGAGGGAACTGACACACAAAATATTTCAGTGAAATTGACACAAGGGACGATTCACGAAAGCGATGTAAACCAAATTTACTAAGTTATCTTTGGACGGTTCACAAAATCGATGTAAACGAAATTTAATAAGTCTTCGTTAGACGATTCACAGAAGTGATGTAAACGAAATTTAGTAAGGTATCGTTAGACGATTCACAAAAGTGGTGTAAACGAAATTTAGTAAGGTATCGTTAGACGATTCATATAGACAATCAGGTGAAAACCGCAGTCTTAAGTTTCAGCATGTAGATTATATCATTTCGGACTATGCCATATTTTTCACAAAGGAAGATAGAACTTACGCGAAATTGAAACGTCCCTAACGAACCGATTGGCAGAATTTGAAATCTTGCCAACAGATATGGAAAATTAGTTCATACCAATGTATCAAAAGGAGCAAATCCATGAAACACTATTTGGCAATCCTCACAATGATTGCTTTCGCACTGATCGCCGGTATTACCGGGTGTTCAACCGATGAAGAAAATCCCAGTACAGAAAATCCAGTCGCCGGTGGCGGAAGTGACGAAGAATCGGCAAATCAACTCACCCTCGCCGAGACGTATGATCATACTCGAAAAGGCGCGCGTCTCATTATGGCTTATGATGAAGCCACCAATACCTTTAAAGGCACCGTTGAAAATACGACGAATGCGGTTTTACAGCAAGTTCGCGTCGAAATTCACTTATTCAACAGCCAGGGAGCCAATCCAACGGATCCAGAACTCGGTCCAACAACGCCAAGAGACCTTGCCCCCGGTGAAAAGATACCGATTGAACTGGTGGCAATAGACGAACCCTTTGACATGTGGGTAGCTCACCCTGAAGTCGGGCCCAGCTCCGGTGGCAGTGGCGAAGGTGGTGGTGAACACGGTGGCGAAGGCGGCGGTGAACACGGCGGTGGTGCTGAAGGCGCAGGTGGTGGATAATTGATGACACCGCACGGCGTTGCGCCTCACTGGAACATCTCAAGGGAAAAGCATATCACTCGGCTTTTCCCTCAATAATTGATGATAATTTATTTTTTCATTCATTTCATCATACAGCATATAACTTTCATACATTTCATAACTTTAGAGTAAAGGAGCACACTCATGAAACGCAATTTTGGAACCCTCACCCTACTAATGGCTGTCATGTTGATGGCAGCTCTCGGTTGTGAACGCATAACGCCGCCGATAATGCCTACCGAATCAGATGCATCAGATGGTATGATGCCTACAGGCGGAAGTGACGAAGAATCGTCAGTCCGATACGGTCTTAACGATAAATACGACGAAGTCCGAAACGGTGCCCGTCTGGTTATATCCTATGATGCGGCGACCGATGCCTTTATAGGCACTGTTACAAATACGACCAATGGAATTTTAGCCCAAGTTCGCGTCGAAGTTCATTTATATGACGGTACAGTCACCGTTGATGAACTCGGTCCAACACCGAACGTTGATCTTCAACCCGGCGGATCGCACGATGTAACACTTCCAGTCGGGGGCCAAACCTTTACCGAGTGGGTAGCACACCCCGAAGTCGGACCCAGTTCCGGCGGTGCTGAAGGTGGTGGTGAACACGGCGGCGCAGGTGCCGAAGCCGGTGGCGAAGGCGGTGCTGAAGGCGGCGGTGGAGCCCCCCAAGGTGGTGGTGAAGCCGGTGGCGAAGGTGGTGCTGAAGGCGGCGGTGCCGGTGGCGAAGGTGGTGCTGAAGGCGGCGGGAATTAAACCCGGCACTTCAGTGCTTCTGTTAGAATACTTCTCTAAGGGAGCAATACACCAATTGCTCCCTTTTTTGTAAATATATTTGCTAATTCCTAACGTCTTGCTTAACACTCCCCCGTCAAATCCCCATGCTTTAGCTTGCGCGGTGTAGACAGCTCATGGTATAATATAAAAAGTGAATTTGACGATTGGAGCGACAGTAAGACGGTGGACTCTCTAAGAAAACCGCAGTTGCTGCGAAGCCGAAGTCCCTGCCTTTAGGTAGTGGGTGGTATCACAAAATAACGTTCAAATTCCTATCTTGTAGAAAGAGGTATACTCATGAATCCGATTTACGGCATCCTTGTCGCAAGTGCCATCGTGTTGTTCGCCAGTATAAGCGGGTGTTCAAAAACGGAACAATTATCTGTGGATGACGGCGACGAAGAATCTAACGTTGAACTTACCCTAACCGATACATACGATAAAGTTCGCAACGGAGCCCGGCTGATTTTAAATTACGATACGCAAAGCAACGCCTTCAAAGGCACTGTCGAAAACACTACAGACGAAACTTTGAAACGAGTCCGCGTCGAAGTTCACTTGTCAAACGGAAAAGAACTCGGCCCAACAGCACCAGGCGACCTTGCCCCCGGTGAAAAAAGAGAAATTCTACTTGCCGCAACAAGCACCAATTTTGACAAATGGACTGCCCATCCTGAAGTCGGGGAAAGCGAACACGGCAGCGATGGAGAAGGAGAACGCGGTGAACATGATGCAGAAGGCGACAGCGAACATGATGGTGAAGACGGTGAACACAACTAAACGATTTTCGATAGGTATCTGTCTGCTTGTATCAGTGTGGATTTTCGGATTCACACCGTTCGCGTCCGCTGAGAAACCCCCAGAAAATATCCTCAAAAACGGCGATTTCGACCTCAACCTTGAAGGGTGGCACCATTGGACGCATGCCGATGCCGCTGCCCTTTTCCAAACAGAAGGCAGAAAAGCGGAACCCGTCGTCGGCAAAAAAGTTGCTTATGTCAAAATTAGCAAGGCTGGTGAGCTATGGCACATCCAACTCTATCAGCAACCCTTCACCTTAGAAAAAGGCACGACTTATACCTACAGTTTATGGGCAAAAAGTGAGAAACCGAGAAGTGTCGTAATGCGTATTCTTCATCAAGGTGCCCCGTGGAATGAATATGCAAGGCAAACAATCAATCTATCAGAAGAGTGGAAAGCATTTTTTATCACCTTCAAAATGCCAGCGGATGATGTAAATTCGCGCGCGGGCATCATTATGGGCGCAGAAAAAGTTGATGTCTGGTTCGACCACATCCGGGTCTACGAAGGTGAGTACGTCGCTGACATCGAAGGTGCTGAACCGCAGGCAGTTGAACCTTCGGACAAATTAGCAACAACTTGGGCAGCTCTGAAAAAGTGAGCGTTCAAGTCGTGTTAGAGGGAATCAATACGATGGCAAAACTATACAAGCAAATCTCACCCAAACTACAAGAATTCATCGAAAGCCAAAAAATCTTCTTCGTCGCAACCGCAACAGCCGACAGCAGAATCAATCTATCTCCAAAAGGCATGGATTCCCTGCGCGTCCTTGATCCAAACCGCGTCGCTTGGCTAAACGTGACCGGAAGCGGTAATGAAACCGCCGCGCACGTTCAAGAGAACCCACGGATGACACTTATGTTTACCGCATTTGAGGATAACCCCTTAATCCTCCGAATCTACGGCACCGCAAGAGCCATCCACAAAGACGATGCCGAATGGCAGCGACTCTTTCCGTTATTCACACCACTACCGGGTGCAAGACAAATCTTTGATCTCACCATTAACCTCGTGCAAACCTCGTGTGGGATGGCTGTTCCGCTTTACGACTATGTCGGTGAGAGGGAACAGTTGAACGCGTGGGCAGAAAAGAAAGGCGAAGAAGGCGTAGAAGCGTATTGGAAAGAGACCAACCACACCAGCCTTGATGGAAAACCCACCCGTTTCGCTTAAGAATGAGAGCTTGCTTGTGGCTCTGTTTCGCTTATAAAATTTCATAGCAGCCTCACAGAGACCCGCCACAAAAATCGCCGAGAACCCAGTTGTGAACTGGATTCAAAGCCTTTTCTGAAATTCGCAGTTTATCGGTTTTGCTATGAAAACTGTGAAATTTACATCATATATCTCCTCTATCAGGTTTCGTTTGCATATAAGCCCCAAACAATATATAATATACATTGGTATTAAACGTATGTTGCTCTTGTCCAATAAACCTTAAAAAAACTACGAGTACTCGGAAGGGTGCCGACCTAATTAGAAACCGTATAGTTAAAAATAATGAAGATACCGTTTATTGTTTTCATCGTACTCTTTATAACATTATCATCAGTTTTACATGCAATTCCACCGGATCCTGAGCTCCAAAGCGCAATTCAAACGGCTCGACAATTCACCAATCTCAAACCGAGTTACACCGCAAACGAGATAACGGAATGCGTAACTGATAGTTTTGTCACCCTCGCCAAGAATTGGCACAACTTACCCGCAATATATCGGCAGGAACTCAAACCAATTTTCCTACGACCCGGGCTCCCCGGCAGTTTCTTCGGTGAGATAGAATTACCAGAAAAATTTACCACACCGCACTTCAAACTCCATTACACACGCGTCGGACCGCATGCACCACCGCTTGAAGATTTTCATCCACGTAACGGTGTTCCTGATTATATTGATCTCTGTGCTGATGCGATGGAACGCGCCTATCACGTCCAAATCGATCTGATGGGGTTTAAGGTGCCCTACATCGATTTTTGGGCAGCGCAGAACGGCGGCGACCATAAATATGATGTCTATCTCTTTACCTTCCCCGCACTCGGCATCACCACAGCCGATTGGTTTGAAGGACGCGTCTTATCTACTTCTCTGACCGTCGCGCCGTATTTCATGATTAATTCTCGTATCTACGATTACGTAGGGAAAGCCGAGGGCATCCGCTATCTTGAAACGACCTGCACACACGAATTTCTACATGGCGTCCAGTTCGGCTACAACGCCTATATGCCGACATGGTTCATGGAAGCCTCCGCAACTTGGATAGAAATCATGACCTATGACGGCGGACGTATTGATGATGGTGATACGCTCCCGGATCCCGATGAACCCAACGAAACCGATTCCTATAACTACTACATCCATCAGCTCCGCCGCTGGTTTCTGATTCCAGATATTTCACTTGAAAGTCGCATTGGGGACCATGAATACGGTTCTGTTATCTGGGCGTTGTATATGGCAGAACGATTCGGGTACGATATTATCCGGCAGTTTTATGAAGACGCCACCGATGGCAGTTACCGAGAGATGGGGAACTTCTACGATGTTTTTACGAATCACGGCACCACCCTCGCTGAGGCGTTCAAGACCTTCACAGTATGGAACTATTTCACGCACAACCGCGCCAATACAGCAACCGATATGCCCGGCTACAAGTTCGCACATCGTTTTCCTCCAGTTGCTATTCATCCAAACGATGTCCACACTAATTATCCAATCCGAGCCGATTTCAATTCTGAATCCATGCCTGAGCATTTCGCCTCAAGATATATTGTCTTCCGACCCGCAGGTGTTATACCAGAATTTGCAATCAAAATTGATGGCGCAGACCTCGCACCGATAGATATGAGGGGTCTAACGCAGAATGATCGAAGAAGAATTCAGAGGGAACTGGATCGACATGCAATTACAGGGTTGCGCGGATGGGCTGCCAAATTTATTGTCAAAAAACGGAATGGTACCACTGAAATCAAGGAGGCATTTACCTATCAACGTTCCCAAGAAGCGCAGATGACCTTCAAAGATTTCGGTGGCGATATTCAGGAGATTGTCCTTATCCTCATCAATATGCATCCTGATGTTGAACAGGTCATAATCCCCGGCGGCACTTTCGGAGGGGCTGTCAGTTATACCGCTGGCGCACCACCGACAGGGTCACTTTCCAACGCACAAGTCACACAAGGCAGTAATGGACCTATCGTGACGTGGAATGTTGACAACCCAACTGACATACGTGAAGTCGCAATCGTCAGAAAACGCTATGAACTACTCAGTGAGACAGATGTTCCGCAATCCTTTCAGAATTCTAATGAAGTCCTTGTTGCCGCTGACCGGGATAACAACGGCATTCCTGAAGATGATATAGCGATTATCGGGCGCGTGGATGTCACGCAAACACGGTTTGAAGATTCGACTGTCTTTCAGGATGTTGATGTAGATAGCATATTCTTTGATCCAGAAAACATTCACTACTACTACGCTGTTGTACCCGTTAACGCAATGCGTATTATGGGCACGCCGAGTATTGCACCAGATGGCATTGTACCCGGATTCGACGCGACAAGCAGTGCCCCCGCCTTCTTTATCCATACGCAACCGCACGGTACAGGCGAGTGGCAGGTTAAAGTCCAAAGTACGCAACCATTACAAAGCGCGCCGCACCTGATCGTAGAAGACCCTAACCGAGACAGTTATACCGTCTTTTTAACACAAGAAACTGAAACAAAATGGATCGGGACACTCCGCACCAACGGATTTCCACCGACAGGTATCTATCTCTATAAGATTCGTGGACAGACACCAACTGGTGTATCAGGCACCCGAATCTGGCAAGGACAAACCTTCAACTATATCGCCAACAGTGCGAATCGAAATGTCACAGTTACACCTAACCCACTATATGCGGGGCAGGGGAAACATCTAACCTTCTACCCGAAGGGCTTAACCGTTGAAATCTACGACGCTTTCGGAAACTTGATTAAAGTACTGAGCAACGCATCCGAATGGGATTGTACAAACGCACGCGGCGAAATGGTCTGTACCGGGTTATACTTTTTCCACGCAACCGATGGAAACGGATTCCAAAGTACCGGCAAATTTTGTATAGTAAAATGATGAAAAATTATCAGCAAACCATTTTATTCCTCTTACTGTTTCTCTGCAGCTGCGGAGACGAAGGGTTAATTGACCCTTACCCTGAAATTTCACTGCCCAAACCTCAGGGAAAACTTTATGCCACTGATATTCCGACGGATACAGGCTCCGCATGGACCTACATCAACGTTGACACCGACCAGGAATTCACACTCCGAGTTGAAGGAACGCGCGATGTAGGCGGAACTACACATCGGCAGATGACTGTCAGTGAAATGAGTTCTGTTGAAGATGACCAATTCAACTGGCAGGCTGTTGACCACTTGGTCGCGAACGCCTTTTACTTGCGCTTCGACACTGAGTTCGTTGACGTATTCCCGTTTCCAATTTTTGCGACCTATTTTTTTAAAACCCCACAAGCATTGGTGGAATCCGCATTTGATATTTTTCTGCCGAGTTCTGCCAATACTGTTACAATACAACACGGAAAACATTTTCCACCGCGCCGTCTATGGGATTTTCCATTGGAAGTCGGAAAGAAATGGATCGTTTTTAAAAAGACTGCCGGGATACCAGTAGAAGTTACGCGTTATGTCGCTGAGAAAGACGTACAGGTCACCGTACCCGCAGGCACTTACACGACTTTTGTTGTTCACGAAGAGGTCGTTTACGCCGATAATCCAGAGCCGTCAAGTTTCTTGATTAGTCCACCCGCAATTTACTGGATCGCACCATCGATTGGAATCGTTCAGTATAGATACAGTCGTTATCGCGCGACCGACGCACTATCCTCACAAACCTTCGCACTCAAAAGTTATCATCTACCAGGACCGAATACCGATTAGTCTTCTGTCTAATGAAGAGTTATCAGCCATCAGCCGTCAGCCATCAGCCGTCAGTAGAAAAGAGATCTGATAAATCCAAAACTCTCTTGCTGAAAGCCGAAAGCCGAAAGCCGAAAGCCATTCTCGCCCATCGTAACATCCCAATTACCATTATCGGTGGCGGAATACACGGCGTGTCTATAGCACTTCGGCTCCTCCGTGAGGTGCCTACAGCCGCGAGACATCTCGCAATCCTTGATCGGCATCCGAAACCGCTCACGCAATGGCGGCGCAAAACGGAACGTCAAGGTATGACCTTTCTCCGATCTCCCGCGGTTCATCACATTACTCCCGATGCACTCGGCATCGTTGAATACGCAGAACGCTATAACCGAACCAGCGAATTAGCACCCCCTTATGCCCAACCTTCGACCCAACTCTTTTGGGACTTCTGCAAGGATACCCTCTCGTCCGTAGGGACAGGGTTTCCCTGCCCGCCGGGATCCCAAATCCATCCAATAAAGCATGGCATCTATCACCAATTTGAAGTAGCAAAATTACGGTGGGACAAAGGCACCGGCACATTTCCGTTCCGCTTGATCTCAACCGACAATGAAGGCTTTCGGAGTCGGTGTGTAATCCTCGCCATCGGAACTGATGATTGTACTTACATACCACCGGAGTTCATGCGATGGCAGGGTCTATATCCCGACAGGATTTTACACGCATCCGAATTTTCTGTATCGGAAGAATTAGGAACTTCGCCAGCAAAAATTGTCGTTGTTGGGGGTGGATTGACAGCCGGGACACTCGCAAAAAGTCTCAGCGAGCGCGGACAGGACGTAGCACTGGTTGCTCGGAAGCTGTTGAGAACAGAGCAGTTCGATTTTCCGCCGGTGTGGTTGGGTCCCAAGGCACTCGCAGAATTTGCAAGCGAGGCGAATTTTCAGCAACGTTACGAGATAATCCAGCAAAATAGGGGTGAGGGGAGTATTACGCCGGATATTATGGAAGCGTTGATGGACGCGTCAAACATTAAGCTCTATCCCGAAACCTGTATTCATAACATCGTTGAGACGGAAAAATATCCGTCGACACGAGGGCTACAAATTGAAACGACGCGAGACACTATTACCGACGTGTCTCGCGTCATCTTAGCGACAGGATATCAATTCAACCTTCGTCGTTACGGATTTTTAAGGGAATTAATCACACAACACCGAATCCCACTCGTCCGAGGTCTACCACGACTTGATAACGATTTACAACTCTATCCAATCCAGAACCTCTTCGGCTCCGGCACCATCGCACAACTTCAAATAGGACCCGCTGCAGGCAACATTGCTGGCGCGAGTCTCGCTTATGAACGCCTTCGCGAAAAATTACATTCGCATCTGTAGGAGCGATCTACCACGGAATTCCGCGCTTACCTATTGGCGTGTGTGCTACAACATTTATCTTTTCTTCAAACGCACGGATCCGCAGCGGTCAATTTTTGCCAGCGTGGGAGAAACGCTTCCGTTAAAAAACTATCCAGTCGCCAAATATTCTCCTGTGGCTTCCTTTCAAAAAACGTTCCCATCGCTAATACCAGAATATCTTTGAAACCATACGGGGCATCAATCTGTGAGAGATCTTCGTACGTCTGAATAAGTGCAGTATGGATTCGGAGAAAATTCAATGCTGCGAAACTAAACGCATTCAGTTTCAAAGAGCCATCTTCCGTTTTTTCCCATGTCCATTCGGGTTGGTAGAAGGAAAGCAGCTGCGCCTTACAGAGTTCGACCGCAACACTCAGAACCTGTGAGAGTTCCTTGTGTTTTGTTGCCTTGTCCGGAATATCAAGTTTCTCGCAAATTTCCTTGTGTAATTGTTGTTGCGTCGATTCAGAGGTGACCCAATTTTGGAAGACTTCAGAGGCATGGACGAAGCAAGTACGCAGATCTGCAAGGGTCAAATCCAGTTTGCTCGGAAACGCTTTAAGTAAGGAAGAACTCGGCAGTAGATGTTCCTGTTCAGGGTGTAATTCTAAGAATTTATATTCTACTACATCCGCTAACATTTCTGCGAGAATCGGCGTAAAAGCGATGATTGCCCGTTCGTACAATTCCGCATCTATAAATTGCTGAAGTTTTTCTGAATCAAGTGCTATTGTTCCCGCCTTAGTTTTGATGAATGTGTCAGCGAAAGAAGTCTGCTCTCCGAAGACCGATGCCGTTTCTGTTAGCGATAATGGACGTTTAAACAGCGTTAATGCGGTATACGGTTCCTCAAAATCGAGTAAACTTTCCTGCCACTGATGTCCCCAAGTATCGTGAATTAGATATTTGTCAAGTTCCGCTAAAGGAAGCACGCCAACCATCCGCGTCAGTGTTGACGTGACCAAGTCCAAAGACAAGTCAGTATCAGCGGCAATCTGCTGACGGAAGATTAAGTCTAAATCTTCCGCGTTAAAAGTTCCGAACACGGGGAAGTGTGCAAACGGTTCAACCTCCCAAATTTTTCGGAGAAATTTTTCATAATAGGCTGTCGGACGTTGTGGCGTTTTGTGTTCTTTACTGCGTTCATCAGCGGAGATACTCGATGCCTGTGCCTTTTCCTGCGGTTCAGTAGGGAGGCAAAAATAGAGTGCTGAGGACGTTTTCACCAACTTCACTTCGCCCGCTTGAAACGGAGCACCCGGATATAAAGACTGAAAAAGTTGTAGAATATCTGCGTCCAATTTCGGGTTATCAGACAGTAAATTAAAACGAGTCTCTAAACTCTTCATAATTTGATGCCGATGCTGGAGGGGACTCGTCCGTGTGGACAATTGCCGGTTGAGTTTAGCTACTGTTTCTGAGTCTAAGTCGAATGCGCGTTGAAGTTGGGTTTTTAAGGATTCTCGTTTGCCCGGGGTCGCTGGTGCATCAGGCGTAAAGAGTGTGAATATTTTAGAACCAGCGGTATCTAAATTTTCGATTTCTGGATGATGCACTAAAGCCGGATAGTGTTCAATGGACAGCCAGACAGCCTCAACAAAAGCGGCATCTAAAGTCGCCTCGTCATCATAGTGCGTCGGCGCGGGTTGCAAATGGGCACGCGTATCTGCCATCAATGCGTCATGATGTGTATAGAACGTTTTAAGTGTTTCGGATAAATCGGTTTTCTGTTCCTTTTTTGCTTTAGTAATTTGCTGCGCGAGCACTTCAAATTTCTTCAAACGTTCTAAAACAGGCTCCCAACTGCTCGGAATGTTGTCGTAGTGCCATGTGTATAGCGTCATAAAATTCGTCCTTTGCTCTATTTTTCCTGATATTCTTTATCTTCTGTTTGAGGTGCAGCGTAATCTTCTGACGGTGTTAATTCACGTATTTTTGCATCGACCTGTTTCGCAAAAGTGAGGCTTTCATCGAGTTCAGTACGGAGACGTGTGAGTTCTGTTTCATCGCTTTCAGGATTAAGCGTTAATACCCGCGCATAGAGGTGTGAGAGTTGGATAATCGTCTGCTGAACGTCTTTAATCTGTTGTTCTCGATGTTGTTGAAGCACACCTTTGACGGTCGTTCCCAATTGCGTACCCGTTGATTTTTGATGCATTTTAAGCGTGTCTTTCAAACACTCCACTGCCTGTGTAAAGAGTTCAGAAACTTTGTTAGTAATGTCGGCTCTGACGGTAATCGGAAGTGTCCCCATCCATCCGTCGCCACCTGCTTCCTCCTGAAAGGACGTGTGCAAGGTGCGAAGTTCGCCAAGCATCGTCTCTGTTCGCGCATCCCCATCGGCTTCAAGTTGTTCGTGTAAAGTGTTCAGTTCTGCCTCTTGCTTGTGTTGGACTTCCTGAAGAATCTCACTGTGCACCTGTTTGGCTATATCGTCTGTCCCGGTTGCCCACTTACTAATCAGCGTGCCGATAGGCACTAAAACACTGAGAATCGCGCTGCCGAATAGATAGAGAATCTTCGGTTCTAAATTGAATACCCAGGATGCAAAAGCGATGGAACCGCCCGCGGCAAAAGGAAAGAGAACGTAAGGATTGCCAAGAAGATGGAGTAGGAATTTCTTCCGAAACAATTTCCGATCAATCAATTTCTTTAATGGTTATCAGTTATCGGTTATCGGTTAAAGAGAACTTTGATTCAGTCAAACCGCCTCTTAACTCTCACTGCGAGGCAAACCGTATTCTCACTGCGAAGCAAACTGATAACCATTCCTCTATTCCTCAGTACGGTTTACCAAGAAGCTCGAATGTAACACTTTGTGCCGCTGCACCGCGCATTTGAGTGGAAGTCTTATTGCTCGCAATGGCGCGGATACGATGATTTGCGATGCCGAAGTTTCTCAAAGACGCTGCCGCTGCCTCTGCACGTTGTAAAGCAAGAACCCGATTCGCTGCTGGATCCCCTTCTTGCCGTGTATGTCCTACGACTCTAAGATAATATTGTGGAAACGATTTCAAATTTGCAGCGAGTTCTTGCAACGCACGTTTACTACCCGGAAGAATCCGAGCGTTCCCGCGTCCAAATTGGATCGGTTCAACTTTCATCGCCGCGACCGGCGCGAGCGAGTTCCAGTTTGCATCAGAGAGCGGATTGAGTGAAGCCTCTTCTCGAACCTGTTCCATCGGTGTTGAACCAACGAAAATACCGTCTAACTCGTCGTTACCGCTCGCGTTCAGCATACCGGGGTGAAACTTATCGTGGTGGAGTGAGCGCAAAATACCTTCAAAGAATAACTGCTCGTAATTGCCTGACACTGGGTCAGTAGAGATTGAATTCGTCTGCACCAGCACTTGCACAATTTTAGCGATCATCGCTTCAAGTCTCTCGGTCCCTTTTGATTCCGATGATGGAATCACTCCGAAATGCGCGTAATTCTCAACCGTGTTTCGCCATTCAATGCCTTTCACCAGTTTATCTGTCTCGTTCCGGTTGAGCGAGTCGCCATATTTCTTGGCATCTGCTTGAATTAAAGAGGCTAACCCATCGGGTTGGTTATTGTAGTCATAGTTTGCACGGAGATACGCTTGAACAACATGCGTGACGAGTTCACGTTGCGAATCCAGAAATCCACGCTGAACGACTAACACATCGACGATATAACCTTTCAGTTTTGAACTGTCTAACAGTAGATGCACACCTTCAATCGCAAGCGCTTTCGTCACATAGGGTTCCCAGATAACATAGGCGTACGGCTCATCTGGATCGGCGGACTTCAGTTTCTTGTAAGCATCTTCAGCACCGTTCGTTTCGACTGCCCACGAAGAAGGTAGACTCGGAAGACTCATCTTATTAATCATAATTCGCGCAAGCGTCTCACTCGGCGAATCGGGGGTCAGCACGATGCGCGCCCGCGAGTTGCTCAAACTCGGTATTTGTGGGATACCTCGCTTATAGGCAACAATCGCATCTGCGCCTTTCGATTCATCAATCACGAGAACGATTGAACCCGGAAACTCACCGATCACGCTCCCTGCTTTCAAGTAGGCATCAATCGTGAAAACCGCCATCTGAACCTTACCGCTTTTCAAGGCGCGTGCCCTACCGACGTAATCGGCTTTGTCGTCAACAAACGTCAGTTTGATCCCTTGACGATCCAAAAGGTTCTGAACGGCAGGAGAACGTAGGATCGCATACCCCGGAAATGAGTCGTGTGCTATCTTAATAGTGTGCGCGTAACGTTGGGTACTCGTCTCCTTAACGAGATCGCCTCGGATCCACGGTTCAACGACGAACTTATAGACGAGCCCAATTACACCGATGATAACAAGCCAACTTGCTACCATGATGATGATGCGTTTTTTCTTGCCAGCGTCCATAGTTACTATTTCCTATTTCTGAAAATCAAGAACCCGATAACGGATAGCGCAATCAAAATCACAACAAACCATAGGGTGCCTTGGTTTCCGGTATTCTGTTGCGGGGGTGTTGATGTCTTGCTCGGTGGTGTTCTTCGTGTCGGTGTTGCCGCTGCCTGTTTTACAGCGATTGATGTGTTGCTCGGCGGTGTTGTCAGCCGTTGAATCAGATCAGCAGCAATTTCCGGTGAAAGCGGCGCGATGTATTCAAAAGCATCTTCTCCACCAACATCCGTCCCTGTCCCACCAGTCTCCGCAAGAATTTGCGACACTGCCGCCACCAACTCACCCGGGTTATCTGCCTTGCGGTAGCTATCCACGACGTTTGCCAGCATGTGATCAGTTTTCATATCAACGCCGATCACATCAATACGAATCTGCCGATTGAGGATTTCAGGCGTATAGTGCTTGACTTTGTCAGCATCCGAAGCCTCACCATCTGTAACAACTAACAATCGGTAGTTTCCATAGTTGTACTGTTTTTCCCGTTGTTCAAGGAGACGATTCGCCCCGATTCGGATATATCTCCCCAAGGGTGTATCGCCGCTGGGGTGTGGTAAATGAATCGCTGCTATCAGTTTTTCAGTGTCCTTGGGGCCCAACGGATACACCCATTCGTTATGAATGTTGGCACCGCTAAACACCAGCAATCCGATCTGTGTACCGTCAGGGATATTCGCCAGCACCTGTTGTAATGCAGCTTTCGCTGCTTCCATCTTCGATTTCGTTCGGTCTCCACTAAACTTGTCCTGCATTGAACCAGAAGCGTCAAGAATTACGACGATGTTATCTTTATGAATGTCATCATCAGCACCACAAATCTGGACACTAAAGATAAACAGACTTAGTAGGAGAAGAGATTGCACACCGAATCCGGCAGTTAAAATACATTTCATAAGAAACCCTATCTATGTCATGGAACCGTCGATTATTGGATCCATCAGAAACTAACTGTCAGCAATGGGTTTCTCTCAAGAGTCACTTCTTTGCTGACAGCCGATGGCTGATGGCTGACTGCTATTCCGCTAAAAATCAAAATCGGAGACTGCAACGGCTTCTGCTGAAACTTTAATCAATGCGAATTCAACGCGCCGATTTTCTGCGGCTTCAGCCGGACTTGTCGGTTTGGCAATAACAGGCTCCTTAATTCCGACACCTACTGGCACGATCTGATCTGGATCAATACGCGCGTTTTTTCGACGGGCATAACTGATAATTGATTGTTTCACCGCTTGCCCGCGCTGTTCGGAAAGTTTGAGAGCAGCCCGCATCACTTGGTAGGGACTCTCAACGTTGCTGCCATCGTCAAACTTCTTCTGCTGAATTAGACGAATCAGGTTCGCGGTATTTTCCAGACGAAAAGGCTTACCCTCCATAAAATATTTATAGTTCCCTCGCGTACCTGTCCGTTTCAAAATCCCTGTACTGAGCCCAGTTTTAACTAATATGCTTAGGGTTCGAGACGGATCGCTGTGTCCTTTGATCGCTATGGCAGCATTCCCGTATTTAGAAGCCAATTCAACAACCCTGTCGAATTCTTCTCGATACTTGGCATCGCTAAACGTATCTTGGTTCGCATCAAATTGGATTGTGAACGAGATGAGCGTCTTTTCGTCTAACACTGCATCTTCATTAAAGGATTCGATTTCAGCACGGACGGTCTCTTTTTTGAAACGCGTCTGTTTCAATTGTGCAGGTGCCGTCACGGTCGTCGTGAGCAAGTTCTTAAAGGTTGGCGAGTTAAAATTTAAATCAGACGGAATCAGCGCGTATCTCTGCCTGGCAAATCCCCAGTTCACAGCCATGTCCAGTCCTGCTTTGTTGAAGCCTTCAAAGCCTGTAATGGTATTACTTGGATCGTTGAAGAAGGCGATATTTCCGGGTTGTCCAACAAACGTGCAATCCGCGATTAAACCGTGTGCATCCTCTTCAAGCGTCGGTAACACCTCTTTACCGTATATGTTTTGCATCGTCGTCAGGAGCTGCGTATATTTTGTGGAACCGCTCGTTTCGTAGGCTTTTTTCAGAGTCACAACCTCTTCAGCACCCTTCAGATAACCGGCGAAGAAACGCTCGACAAACGGTTTGTAAGCGTCATAGAAATCTTTGCGGCAGGCGTAGACATCGGCAATAGAACGAGAAAGCGTCGCAGTACTGACAACCACCCGCGCACCTTTGACGGTCCCTTCAGCACCGGTCCCAGTGTTCTCAGGACCGCCTGTCAATCCAATCATATCCGGCGTTATTACAAAGCAACCTGCGATAGTCGCGTCGTTTCGGAAACGTTCTGCGGGTCCGTTCGCACCTGTTAATTCGTTCACCCAAACAATTTCTACCTGTGATTTTGAAAGGCGAGCCGTCTTCAACATATCATAGAGCATCCCGACGTGCGGTCCACCCTTTTGAATAGCAATCTTTTTGCCGCTGAGATCAGAGATTTTCCGAATCGTGGAACGTCCAACGAAATGGTCACCTGCCGACCAAGTTAGCTGCCCAAAAACAACCGGTTTTGTCCGCGCATCTTTTCCCACGGCTTCGCTTGCTTGTGCTATCATTCTAAACGTGCCACGTAGGAAAGGGGATTTACCTGAGAGATAGTCGCGTACCTGCTGCTGAAAGTTGTCACCCGGCACCAATTTCAGGTTCATTCCGAGTTCTGCCATAATCGTACCGGATTTTGTCGT
This sequence comes from Candidatus Poribacteria bacterium, assembly GCA_022827185.1. Lineage (GTDB taxonomy): Bacteria > Poribacteria > WGA-4E > WGA-4E > WGA-3G > WGA-3G. The sequence goes on along the minus strand of JAJDTM010000042.1, from coordinate 163,086 downwards.
CAATCCACCGTTAGCATGAAAAAGTGCAGCTTCGCCACCCCATGTGATATAGGGCACTACTAACGGGGTTATTGCTGTTACTTCTTGAATGGTAACAGGACCGACTGCATCTGAGAACCGTTCTTGCGCGTTGGCATGTACGGCGAAGAAGATGAACAGCGTCACAAGACAAAACAGCGTACATTTTGAAAATCGCCTGTAAGCCAACCTAAAATTCCTGTCCATGATTTACCTCTCGTTTTTGGGTCGTTATCTTAAGGGTTATCAGCTTTCAGTTAAGAATTTGGGAACTTCTTCAAACTACCTGTAGCTGCTACAAGTGTTGTTGATACCACAAAGGACTTGCTAACGGCTGATTGCTGACAACTGACTGCCATTTACCTTGTGAGGGCGTATGCAACGACATTTATTCCCTGCGCAAATGCCCATTTTCGCTGCTCTTCACCGCCGGGGTCGCACTCTCTACCTTCCCACGCACAATTCAGGTCACTTGGGCAAAAGTAGACCATCACGCGATCGCCATCCATAATTGCCTCGTCGTGATCGGAAATACCGACAATACGTTTATCACCACCGAGGTACTCATCGTGCTGAACGAATGTATGATAAATCGGATGGCTCATCTCTAACCGTTCCAGCCGCTTTTCTGGGAAGACTTTTCGCAGCATCTCATAGACGTGCGGACGCAAACCACCACGATAATTATTGAGGCGTGCATCACAATCTTCGACATGCAGAAACCCACCGCGTTCAAAATAGTCTCTCAGCTTTCGTATCTGTTCGGAAGAAAGTCGAATTCCGGTATGTCCCGTCATAAAGAGGAACGGATACGCGAATAAACCTTCATCGTCAATGTCAACGTATTGCGGGTTTTCACGCACCTCAATGTCAATTGTCGTGTGTCTGGCAAGAACTTTGGAGAACTCCAAATCCGATGGCCAGCGATAATAGTTGACGATATTTGTGTACCAATCGCCACCGGGATACTTGAGCCGGACAAAGGTGAACTTCTCACCCGTCGGATTCATCTCAGGATAATGGTGTTCGATTATTCCGTATCGCGTGCCGTAGTGGATATCGCGTGTCGCGTCGTACGGAATATATTCTCGGAACCCACCGCCAAACTGAGCCTGGGCAGGCAGAATTAATCCACCCGCAGTGATCGCAGAGGCAGCAAGCCCAACGGATCCCTTCAAAAAAGAGCGTCGCGACAGTAAATCTGACTTCGATTTTACGTCAGATATGGGTTTCTTTTCGATGGATTGAGGGGTTCTATGGTTGTTTGACACGACTTTTCTCCTCCTATTCCTATCTGTTTTTTCGCAGCTAGACGTGTTTACCCTGCTAAAGGCGGGGTTTCATCCTAAATGTGTTTCCTGCGGATTTCCACGAGCAGTATCTGTTATATCTAAACTATTTCTAACTCTATTATAACCTAAAGTTTTGAAAAAATCAAGATTGCATCTGAAATTGCGCGTCCTTGTTGTCTCGGCATTGGACGAACCCGACGATTACCGCGGGCAGTCTTTACGTTCCTCTCTGCCCGTGTCCTTTGCGACTGCGGTTTATCACGAGCGGATGATTTCGATTTCTCTTTTACTTCAGGCTTGGTGGCATCTTTCTGTTTAATTGATTCGGGCTTAGCGGCATTTTTCTGTTTAGTGCTTACAACCTTGTCCCGAATGACTAACATTGATGAATGACCACCATCAAGATTCAGCGCGTCCGTTGCACCCCATTCCAGAAACAATTCCGCCAACCGTGGTAACATGACACCACGCCGGACCCCTGCTTCTGTCGCCGTTATTGTCACAAAGAAAAGGCTTCCGTCCGCCTTTTTACCGACTGCCGTCCGCGGATGCCAAAAACTGTGAAACGCTTGGTCAAATCCTTCACGCTCGTACGCTTGCGTGGAGGGGGCAATACCGTCCCGTAATAATAGCGGACCGCCGCCGATAATGTGCGTAAAACTTGCCCATAAATTACTATCGCCAACACGTTCAGGAATTACCATCTCGCGAATCTCGACAGCGTCCCCTTCCGCAATGTGTGTCAGTAGCGTATGACGTTTCTTACCACTTGCAGATAGAATATAGCCATCTGTTGGAATGCGCGAACTCCCTTGCTTATCAAAGATACCGGTTACCTTACCATTCTTCACAACGACTTCCACGCCATCTGGCATCGTCAGTGTTACCGGATGAAAGTGTGGACGGTAGAGCACCAATTCGTTTCTACCACGACTCCGATTCATACCGTCAATTGGCAATGTACTTCCGTTAGGTAAAAGGAGTTCTTGTCGCAGGGCAATTCGGTCAATATACGCTTCAATTTTTCCATTGACAGTTCGGACTCCGATGACGGCTCTGCCTTGTTCCGGTTCACTTACCCATTCACCGTCAATCTTCAGCGCACCGACAGACTCTCCACGGAATGTACCTGCCATCTCAAAGAAACCACCGTTTATCGCCGCGAGTGCCTTGTGTCGCCGCGCAAGCGACATCAATGATTCTGTCCCGATGCCTGCATTCAACGCACGATATGGACGGATATCTGCCGCATCTGGTGATATGGCAAGAATGTTCGTTAGCACGCCATTATCTAATATTTGCCGATGGGTAATCCCATCTACAACCGATTTCGTCACATCGCTCCGTTCAGGGTCGGTATAGGAACGGAAATAGTCGGTTATCTTACTAAACTGGACTTCCCGACCTACCCAGATGCCGATGCAGAAGACCACCAGTAGGCTAACGACTGTCGATGTACGTGGGTAGCGTTTAATGAGACGAAAACAGCGCCGTCCTAAATAGGCAATATCAAACATTTTTTACCTACCCAAAAGTCTAAACGCACGAAGTTTAACCGCAAGGTAAATTAAAAATTCGTTTTTCCCATTCATCACACGTTGCGTGCGTGCGCCGTACGGAGGCACCAATATAATTTGTTGGATCTCGTAGTGCCTCACGCTGCGGTTCCGTCAACTTGTCGAGAAACGGACGGAACGTTTCATCTTCCCACAGCAAGGTCGTCAAACTTTTTCCGGTCTCATGCACCTGTCCGATTAACTTCCGAGTATGATCGTACGCATCGGGAAACCCGTAATACGCCATCAAGAGATAGATCGGTTCAGCAATCGTATCCTCTGCACTCAGCGCAAGATTACGCCGCATGTTATCCGACTTCACGTCCATTTCTTTCAATGCGCGTCGAAGGCGATAAATCGAATAATCAAATGCTGTAAACAGTTCTGTCAGGAAACGACTTGAGGCAGAATTCGTCAGGTCGCGTTGATGTTCTAAGATGCTATCCATAAAAACGGTCTGCATGCGGGGCACAAACGCCTTCCATAAACTTTTGATGTTCTCGTATGCCTCTGGGTTCACTTTATGCGGCATCGTTGATGAACCTACCAATTGCGGGTTATATTTCCTGCCGACCTCGGCGATTTCAGTGCGGTAGAGGTGTCGCATATCGTCTGCGAAGTTCGCAAGCACCGTATACGCCGCCGTAATTTGATATGCCAGATCCGAGATAAACTCCGGTTCCACGCACTGTGTTGATGTATGTGTATCGGACGGTTTCAAATCGAGCAACGCAAGGAAATCCGCCTCAATCTGTTCTGGGTGTTCATGAATCAGCGTGAGTCCGTTAAATGCACCGACTGCACCTGAAAATTGACCACGTAGATTTTGTCCCGCTTCGTGAATCTTCTCGATCCGAGTGCCGAGACGGCTGATATAGAGTGCCAGCGCATAGCCAAACGTTGTCGGCTCCGCGTGCTGCCCGTGTGTCCTGCCGATTTGTACCGTTTCTGCATGTTCGCGCGCCAACCCAATCAGTTGCTGCGCTAATGCGATTAAATCAGGGACAATCACGTTTTCGGTGAGTGCTTTGAACCGAAGCGAAGTTGCAGTATCAAGAATATCCGCAGAAGTCGCGAACAGATGCACATAAGGACGCGCTTCGGGACTAATCTTCCGCCGAATCACATTAACGAGCGAACGGATATTATGCCGAATCCGCGATTGCTCCTCGTAGACCTCTTCCGCTGTTACCAAGTCCACTGCCTGCTCTACCTCGTCGGCAATGGCTGACGAGCAGACCCCGTAGTTTGCCAAAGTGCGTACCAACGCCGCCTCCACCTTTGCCTGATACGTAACGTACCCCGCCTCAGACACATAAGGCAGCAACCGTTTCATAAAATCGGGATCACTACCATAGTATCTGAAGTCCAGTGGGCTGACGGCTTCGTAAAGTTCCATAAAATATTTTCTCCGTTCGCGCGGGGAGACCACCCCTGCTAATTTTCTATTTTTCTCTTATTATACCGAAAAATAAGGCGAAAGTAAAGCGTTTTTGTTGCCGATAGCGTTGTAGGAGCGAGCTGTGCTCGCGATTTGACTTTTCTCAATAAAACTTGACTTTCTCTTTAATTTCGGTTATACATAGTGACATGAGACGAAACCGGAGGCTAATACAGAAATTACGTCATTAACCAGTGGAGGCACTATTATGGCAACACAACGTTTCCTAACAGTCGAGCAAGGTGTTGAACACCTGCTAAAAGAGACCCCACCACTCCATTTCAGTGGCACAAACAAGACGGAATGGGAAGACTGGCGAAGGAGATTCCGAAACAACCTCGTTGAAGACTTGGGACCTTCACCAGAGGCGTTACCGTTGGAAGTTGAAACATTGGAGCAGATACAACTTGATGGCTACACACGGGAAAAGATTATCTTTAACCCAGATCCATTTTCCTCAATACCGGCTTATGTCTTAATACCAGATGGAGCAACCGCTGAAAATCCAGCACCAGCAGTTTTGTGTGCACACGGACATGGTGTCGGAAAAGACGGGGCAGTCGGGATTGTGGATGACTATCAGAAACAATACGCCGTGGAATTAGCGCAGCGCGGATTTGTAACGATCGCGCCCGATTGGCGATGTTTCGGTGAACGGAAAGACCGCGATGAATGGGCACGCCGTCCCGGTCGTGACGGATGCAACATCGCCTATCTCGCATTCGGGTACTTCGGCTACCAACTGCTGCAACTCAATATCTCAGACGGGCAACGGTGTTTGGACTATCTCCAGTCGAGACCTGAAGTCGATAGTCGTCGTTTAGGATGCATGGGCTGTTCCTTCGGGGGCACCATGACAACCTATATCTCTGCTATGGATCAGCGGGTTAAAGCAGCGGTTATCGTCTGCTATCTCAGTACATTGACGGATGCATTGAATGACCGCGGACGAGGGAATACCTGTGGCTCACAATTTATGTTCGGACTTCGGAAGGCAGGCGACATCGCCGATGCCGCAGGGCTCATCGCACCGCGGGCGTGTATGGTGCAGATCGGTTCCGACGATATGTGTTTTATTGAGTCAGATGCTTTGGCGGCGTTTGAACACCTTGAAAAGATATATACCGCATGCGGGAAACGTGATCGGTTGGTGTTAGATCATTTTCAAGGTGAACATGAAATCAATCTGGAAACCGGGATTGCATTTTTGGAGGAGCGTTTGTAGAGGTAGAGGGCAGGCAGGGGAACCTGCCCAAACGGGTTATATCTCAAAAACACGTAGATAATCGTCTAATGTTTCAACACGACGAATGCAGGTGAAACTGTCGCCATCAACAAGATACTCCGGTGGGGTCATCTTCAGATTATAGTTGGAACTCATGGCGTGACAATAAGCACCCGCATCGCAAACGACAACGCCAGCACCTTCATGAGGAGTCGGTAATGAACGCGCTTTGCCCAAGAAATCTGCGGATTCACAAACAGGACCGACGACATCATACATTTCAGGCTTGCCATCTATAGGTTCGATAAACTCAATATGTTGATAGGTATCGTAGAGACTTGGACGAATAAGTTCTGACATACTGCCATCGGTGACGATAAAATGCTTGTTCCCATTCGTTTTCACACCAATAACGCGATTAACAAAGACAGAGGTATTACCGACAAGCGAGCGACCCGGCTCAATAATGAGTGTGATGTTCTCAAGTAACAGATCACGGATGGAATCAATAAGATCGGACGGGGTCGGAATATCTTCACCTGTACGCTCGTAGTCAATGCCCAAGCCACCACCGATGTTCAGGTAGCGCAATGAGAAACCTTCCGCTTCAATGGCGCGGATGAAGCCGAGCATCACTTCAGTCGCATCTCGGAAGATACGCACCTTCTTAATCGTTGACCCCAAATGGCAGTGGACACCGACCAAATTCAGCAGGCTATCTTTGCGAATTGCGTTTAAAAACCAACCCAACCGTTCATTGCGGATGCCGAACTTGGAATTTTTCATGCCCGTGGAAACGTAGGGATGCACCTCTGGATCCACATCGGGATTGATGCGGATAAGCACATTGGCAGGTGTGTCAAGGGCTTTCGCTGTCTGCTGGATGTGTGCCAAATCAAATTCGCTGTCGATGTTAATCAGCACACCATGTTCAACAGCAAGGCGCAATTCTTCAAGCGTCTTACCATTCCCGTTTAGAATCGTCCGCTTCAGATCGAATCCTGCCGCAAGCGACATCCGCAGTTCGTTTCCGCTGACGAGCACCGCACCACTGCCAAGGGCACTCAGACGTTTGAGTAGGGTGAGGTTATTATTTGCTTTGATCGCATACCCTATAATCGAGTCAAGGCCCTCAAGGGCTTTCTGGTATGCGGCGTAGTTCGCCTCCAACTGCGCAAGGCTATAGAGATAAAATGGACTGTAGGGTACCTGTTCCTGAATGTCTTTTACTCGCATTTTTTCGCAATAGAGATACCCATCTTTATAATGAAAACTCATCTGTTTCTGAATATGCTCCTATTAATATTCACGTTTGTGCCAATCGTCTTCCCAGAGGTTGAATGAACCTTCACGATACGGATGTTCGGCGATAAGATCCTCATTCAATTCCATACCGAGTCCAGGTCCATCAGGCAGACTAAAATAACCGTCAATCACTTCTGGGCATCCCGTCGCCGCTTCTTTAACCCACGCTTCAGAGAAATCGTTGAAATGTTCCTGAATCTTGAAGTTCGTGGTGCAAGCAGCAAAGTGCAAAGCAGTTGCCGTAGAAACAGGTCCACCGACATTATGCGGTGCTACCGTCATATAGCACATATCGCCCATCGCTGCGATCTTCTTAGTTTCCAAAAAACCGCCCGTCTGCGTAATATCCGGCTGTAAGATGTCCGCTGCTTGTAAGTTAATCAGTTCACGGTATTCATACTTATTGTGGAGCCGTTCACCAGTGGCAACAGGGAGGTTAATTTTGTCAGCCGCTTTTGCGAGGGCTGCGATGTTATCAGGCGGCACAGGTTCCTCAACCCAACTCGGTTGAAATTTTTCCAGTTCTGCAGCAATTTCTATTGCCGTATACGGACTAAACCTACCGTGCATCTCAACAAGAATTTCGACATCGGGACCAACAGCGTCACGCACCGCTTCAACAAGTCCGACAGATTTCAACTTTTCTTCGTAAGAGAGTTCATAATAGCCTGCACCGAACGGATCAAACTTCAGTGCCCGATACCCTTTTTCAAGCACCTTTTTCGCGGCAGCATGAAATTCTTCAGTGGAGCGTTCAACGCGATACCAACCATTAGCATACGCCTTGATTTTATCGCGACAGGCACCGCCAAGCAAGCGATAGACCGGTTGATTCAACGCTTTACCGATAATATCCCAGCATGCAATCTCAATAACACTAATGCCGGTTGCAACGATTTCACCCGCACGACCGTAGTCGTCGCGAAATAGGCGTTGATAGAGATCCTCTGTGTTGAACGGATCGCTGCCGATAACATGCCGCTTCTTCGCACCGTCAATATAGGCAACAAGTGCATCCGTGCGGTTGTTCATCCGCACCTCGCTGACACCAGTCAATCCTTCATCGGTTTCAACTTTGACGAAGGTTAAGTTCCGCCAACTCGTCCCCATGACCAACGTCTTAACATCTGTAATTTTCATCTTTTTAAATATGGGCCTTTCTGCTCCGTTTTTCTCCGTTGTTGAAAAACGGGTTTCTGATTTTCAACAACGGGATTCGTTACTAAGGGCGTTCTTCTTTTCCCGAACTTCCAAATTTCTCTTGTATTTTCGGCGGTATTAACTCCGCGCCTCCGCTTCGGTTACATTCCGTTGTCCACTCCGTTGTGTCGGTGCCGGTTCGACCGTTGGCGCCTCTTCGCCTGCCTCCAGCATTCGCCGAAGGAGCCGTTCCCGCATCACCTCTGTAACAGGTTCATGCGATTGAAGCCCGACGAGATTCCGTAATTCGTATGGATCTGCCTGAAGATCGTAGAGGTATTGCTCCACATACCGGTCTGAACCCGCATCTCTGCCCCCACTCTTATTAGGGGCATCAACACCGTATTTCCAACGTTGCGTCCGAACAGCACGTCCTACTTGTGCCTCGCTAATTTGGACGAAAACCTCTTCTGGCCAATCGTCTGTTTCACCGCGTACCAACGGCATAATAGACCTACCTTGCATCTCAGCGGGGACTTCCAAACCGGCAGCTTCAAGGAGTGTCGGCGGGAGATCTACCAGGCTCACAAGTTCTTGAAGCTGTCCACCGCCGATGAATTCAGCACCGTGGAACGCTGTCGGTACACGGATAGAACTCTCGTGGCATGAGCGTTTGTATTCGCCATTACGGGTTTTGAAATGGCACCCATGGTCGGAAGTAAAGAGGATGATCGTGTTATCAAGCAGATGGAGACTCTTGAGCGCATCTAAAAGTCTACCGAGTGCTTCGTCCAACCTTTTCACCATACCGTAGTAGCCGCCTAAATGCTGGTGTGTTGAGCCACCCAGCGCGGCAAGATCCGGCGGTATCCATTTCCCTGTATACCGCTCCCGATATCCGTCCGGCGGCGGATAATCGTCCAAGTGGTTTTGGTGGTGCGGCTCAATGTATGACGTAAAGAGATAAAATGGATCGTTTTTATGTCGGTCAACATAGCGTATTACCGCATCGGTAAGTGCATCCACACGATAGCCGGGAAGGTCAACGGGCTTATTGTCGTTATCGTAGAGCGTGGTCTGATATGCATCGGAAGTGAATTCCAGCGTATTGGATGCTAACCAATAATCGTAGCCGCCGCGATGCTCCGCTGGCACCGGTCCCGGTCCCGTACCACCACTATAGAGGTGCCACTTGCCGATATAGCCAGTAGCGTAGCCTGCTTCACCGAAGTGGTGTGCAAGGGTCTTGAGGTTAGGAGACAGTGGAATACCGTTTCGGAAACATCCCGTCCGAGTCGCATATAACCCTGTTTGGAGACATGAGCGTGCGGGACCGCAGACAGGCTGACATGTAAACGAGCGATGGACATGCGTACCGCGCTGTGCCATCCGATCGAAGTTCGGTGTCAAATCGAGCGGATTGCCGTGCAAGCCGGACGTATCCCATCGCTGCTGGTCGGTGAAAAAAACGATAACATTCGGTTGATTTGAATCTGGTGGCATATCTCTGCTTTCCTCTCTCTTCAGGTTTAGCTTACCTCATTTTAAGAGATTTCCAGCCAGAAGTCAAGCAGAAAATTTGCCTAAGAAAATTGAGAATGATTGTGGTTAGCACGTTGCCAAAAGCGTTCAGTTTTCAGCCATTAGCAGTCAGCGAACGGATCTTGATACTTCTCTGGAAATTGGGAGTGTGTGATGTTTAGCCTACGAAAAAGCGCAGCAAGCTTCTTCTCTTGGGGCGCGAGAAATGTGGACCCCCGAACCCTGCCCTTGATTCATCCTTAACTGTAAAGGCGAAAAACCGCTTGCTCAGAAGGGCAGGCTGTTTTTGGAATCCTCGCACAACCTGCGGAAGCGAGGCATTTTTTGTGCTGTCCCCGGCGGACCGCTTGAATCAGCGTGCAGGGTTCAATGTGAGTTGTCACTTCTTGTTCGAGATGGCTGCATTGAGTTTCGAGAAATTGGTGTTGTGTAGCGTCTGGATGAATCCGTCTGCATCTTGATCACCTAATCTTCAGACAGGAGGTTTCCCAAACTTTTAAGTTTGGTAGGAATGCCTGCTCCTGTAGTTAAAGTTAAGGCGTGTTAGCACTCTGAAATCAGATGTAGAAAATGGTTTAACTTGTGAAGTGGACGTTTGGTGGACGCTTTGCACAAGCCCAAGTCTTTAGACTTGGGTCATTGACTTACTTAGCTAACGTTTTCCGTTGTATTTATCAATAAACGCCTTGAGTTCTTCAAACGTTCCTGGATAGGTAAATGTACAGCCATCGGGATAATGGACAGCACATTTGACGAGTATGGCTTCACCAGTGTGCATCGTGATTTTGGCAGTAACGCTCCCAACGCGATGGACCTTTGCCACCCTGCGGAGTTGGATCTCTTTGGGCCCGAGTTTGAGTTTCATCTTCAATACTCCTTTATCGTTAGTTATTACGATGAAAGGCAGGTTGTTTTTTAGACCTTGCACAACCTGCGAAAGCAAGGGTCGTGTTAATCATACAATATCCCCGGCGGACCGCTTGAATCAGCGTGCGGGGTTGGACACAAACTATGATGGGTATTCACGCCATAGGGACACCTCTCGTTCGGCGAGTTTCCAGCATGATTTCCAAAACGCATCACACGAGTTTCTCTTTCCAATTTTTTAAGACACCGTGAACAACCGCGTAGGCCATCACTTCATCTGTAGGCGAGATAACGTAGGCAGGAATGCCGAGTGCCTTACTAATTTGGATTGGAGTTAGTCCTTCCGGTTCTTCTGCTAAAATAGTGATGATTGCTTCTTTGAGATAGAAGATACCGATGTGCGCAAGTTATTTAGGAGATTAGCATGATTTTGTGTCTCCTTTCGATAAAAGCAGGTTGTTTAGGGGACCTCGCACAACCTGCGAAAGCGAAACTATTCAACATGAATCTATCCCCGACGTGCCGCTTGAATCAGCGTGCGGGGTGTTGTGAACATTTACATGGCACCGTTTACATTGGGGTGCGGGGTGAGGTGCCATCCGCAGCCCCGCGCATAAGAGAGTGGGCAAGCGTCAAATGAAGAGAAGTCAAGAAAACCGCTTGCCCAGAAGGGCAGATTGTTTTGTCCACCTCGCACAACCCGCAAAGCGAGGTCGAAATTCCCCTGACAGACCGCTTGAATCAGCGTGCGGGGTTCAGTATAAGGCATCACTTCTTGTTCGATATGGCTGCGTTGAGTTTTGCGAAATACGCTACTTGAATAAGTGTAGATTGTTTTAAGGGACTCACACAATCTACAAAGCGAGTAAGGAAATTCAACATGAACATTGAATTTCAAGGTGTGGATGTTTATAACCGCCTCCACTGATAGGGTATCCGCGTCTCTGATTTAAACGGGTTCAGGTAGTTCGGCAGTAGTCCTCATGAGTTATTGCAAAACAGCTGAGGCACTATAGAGTTATAGTAAGTCAATTTTTACGATTTGTCAACTTAAAAATTGATAAATCTATGTATGACTAAAAAATTATATGATATTTTGAGAAAAAACAAATTGTATTGATAAAAATTGCTAATTTTGCTTGAAAAATGCATAATGCTTTAGAATTTTATCCGATTTTTTGTAAGAAAAGTCCTGTTTCCAAATGCCACGCGGATTTTTAACACGTTTACTGAAACTAATAGGCTGCCTGCAAAAGCGTTTACCTTTCATTCCCAAAATGCCAATACTCAAACTACCAATTCAGTACAGTCGTCTTTGGGTATCAATAAATGGGTAGGTTAAAAACAAATCTAATTTCTTGAGTAGGCATCTTTTATAAAAAATGGGTATAGCTTATCTCTAATAAACTCAGAATTTGCCTGTGTTTTAGGCATCCTGCCTTGGAAATATCTCGTAAATCTCAGGAACATAATATAGATTTGTTAAAGATTGGATCTGATGTGAAATATTGATTGAATAGGTCTTCCGAAAAATAGAGGCGAATCACAAAAAGTTTTATCAAGATGTTAGTATATTTATGTTTTAATTACAAAAAATATGTCTCAAAATGACTATAACTTAAATCTATTTTTGTATCAATTCAAGACTTGCGCAAGTTTATGAATACCGATCAGAGCGAAAGCGTATATGCGCCGGTCATGGCAGCTCTACGCGATACCGTGCTAACACTCCTGTGCATCTGTGATATACACACGTAGCCAATGCTTTTCGTTTTTTCGCTGCATATCCACAGATGCCCTGAAAATCATTGAAAAAACAGAAACTGACAATTGGATGGCTTTAAGTCATAATAAATTTGACTAAAAATGAATTTTTTGATAATATACACTACTAACTTATACGACTTGTGCTAATTGTTTTTGCCTTGTTTTTATCAATCAATGTTTGGAACGCCCATTGATGAAACTCAAAGACTTCGTCCTGGCATAAGGCAACTCTATAAACACAGAATTAACTAACACAAGTCGTAACTTATGTAAAAACATAAAGTTTATGAACAACCCATAACAATGTTTTCCCAGCGTGAGATTGCTGCAGACGCGTCGGTTGAGCTAAAGTGAAAGTGATAAAAATCACACGCATTTGAAATAGTCGTCAACAGTCACCGGTCAGTGCTCTGTTAGGGTGCTTCTCATTGATAAACATACACTGTTTTTTATCACCCATCCACACCCAGCATCTCATACTGAATTCACCGTAGTTAGGGGAATAGGTCAATGACAAACAATGTCTTGCAAGATATGATTGCCCGCTGCCATCAACGGCACGATAAGCCACTAAAGCAACAGAAAACGACCTCAACACCACCGCTTTACAAAGGGCTTCCGTACCATTTCACAGTCTATTGTGCACACAGATACCCTGTGATGCTTCAGGACTTGGAGGCAGCAGGCATTTCCTTTATGCCGATCGGGCAAGCCCCTGGAACTGACCGTCCGCCGCGTCATTTTGGAGGGGAACGGTTCTTGAAACGCCAACAGGCGATAGACTGGGATGCCATCCGATGGCACAAGTCGTGGGGAATTCAAGTGTATACGGGTATGCCCTCTGTACGTGATGGCGCACCATGGCATGATATTGACTTTAAATATGAAGCTATCTGTGCTGCACCCGATGTCGTTCTTGCTTGTGTTCAAGCACTTGTTGATGGCGTTGCGAATCCGTTGTTGACGATGTCAAAGTCTGGTGGGCTCCGCTTTTCTTGCAGGATACCGGGGTACCTGCACCCGAACACTAAGCAGGCACGGTTGTATGTCTATAAACGGACCACGACAGCAGAGAATCCACACCCACACGACGCATATCTTGAAATTTTGGGTGAGAAAGGATACAATTGCTGGGATGCGCGCTATGAAATTCTGCTTGGAAATCTGTTAGATCCGCCTGTAATTTCCAAAGAGGTTTTCTTTGCACCGATTGATGCACTTCGCGCTGCACTGCACGAACCTGTTTCGCGAAACATACAACACGAGGAGAATATCCCCGACGCGCCATACTCTCTCGGATCGGGCAAACTTGACCTCGCCAAAGAGGCGTTTTTTAAGCGTGGGTTTTCTTATGTCAGACAAGAGGATGGATTTCACTATTGGAACCGGCGAGGTAGTGGAATTGACAACACAGAGGTATCATTATGGGAAAGTGAAGATGGCGTGTGGGTTTGTGCATCTACGTCTGATACTGGGCTGCCTATGGAGGCAACGCTCATAACAGATGTTTGGAACGATACTGGCATCTTGCCACCGATTCCTAAGGCGGGGCTGCCTATAGATGATAAGGTACTTGCCATTCGGGAAGGGAAACTTAGTCCATTGGCAATAAAACGTCCTCCTCCAGTGTTACATAAGTCGAGCACCATTCAAAAGATTGATGAAACACGAGAAGAAATTAGCGTTCAGGTGCAGCGTGCTTTTGATAGGAACGCGCGTGTTGTTGGGTTTATTCCTGATACAAACTCAGGGAAAAATCGTGAAATAGAATCCGTTCTGCGTAATAGTGAGGCAATCTGTTTAAACGTGCCAAATGTTGAACTTGCGGCAGAAGCAGAACAATTTCTTCAAAAGCGAAGTGTGAGGTCGGTTGCACGCTGGCGGGATCGGATGTATCTCTGGGATGAAGTGAAAGATATCCCCATTGACGTGCGTATGGCAACACCCTTCCAACGTGGGAACGTCTGCGAGGATGCTCAGCGGTGTGAAGTATTGGAGAAAAAGGGTGGGAATCCGAGCGAAATTATCTGTCCGCAGTGCCGCGTGTATACAACATGTCAGGAGCGTGGCTATCTATCGCAATCCTCTACATTACAAACTGCTAAAGCACAAATACTGGAGGATTTTCGACTATTTTTGGATCCACAATACGGAAAAATAGTGGAACAACTTCTTGAAGCGCGCGATGGAACACATCCACTTTGTATCATTGATCTCATGAGAGAGAATCAACTGTTTCTTAAATGTAGACTGTCAAAAACGACATTGGAGGAGTGGGTCGGCAACTGGAAAGGCAATGCCTTAGGAAACTTTGCCATACTCCTACTCAATGCAGTAGGTATCAGAGATAAATCCCATGCCCACTCCATCAAACGCCTCCGGACAGTGATGCAGACGTTTGAATGGCTGGAAGAAGAGCTTATCCAACAGATGTGCCACGTCAATGTACAGGGCAGAGTGGTCGCACGAGGGGTAATTGATGCAGAGACCGGAGAAGAATTAGCACGCTATACAATCGAGTTTGAGCGAGGAATTTCTGCTTATATTCCTTTGGACGCTACGGCTGTGGATAGACTGACAGCACAAGAGTTACCCCTTTTTGAACTCCACACTTTTGTGCCGAATGAAGACATGAAAATCTTGATGTCGATAGCCGATGCCGTCAGGCTGGGGATCTTGGATGCGGCGACCGTTGAAAACATTCAGGAGTTCCCAACGGTTTGTTCGGATCCAGACTGGACGTTTTGGCATCAATTCAAGCGTTTCTTTGCACATTACACGCGGGACGCTGATGCTCCGATGCGATGGGAGGACGAAGCCCTACGGTTCTGGGTGCCGCCGGTACTTCATCCAAGCGTCAGACACCTTTTGGTCACTGCCCCCGTTCTCTACGGTGAGCATCTACGTCGGACGTTTTTCGATACGGAAACTGAGATCCTTCCCACCCAACCGATGGCGTGGGTTCCTGGGAACCGCATTTTTCAGATTCGCACCGGTATTTATCCACGGAAGACAATTTTAGACATCAGCAACACTTGGGACAGTCTCGGGGTGTCTGAAACGGGGCAGCACATTTTTTCGAGGATCCAGGCTGAAATTGAAAGGGAGCCAAATATTAAGCATGGGATTATAACCCATATTCACGCACTTGAACAGCTGAAGGATATCGCGAAGAATGAGAACGTCTGTTTCTTGACAGGGTTTCGAGTGGTGGAAGGGTTGGAAACCGCTTTTCAAGAGGCACAAGTCATCTGGATAGTTGGCATGCCGGAAATGGGACCCCGTTCCGTTTTGGAGCGCACGCAGATCCTGTTTGGAAACGACGAGGAACCTCTTTCTTATGAAATGGAGCCAGAGCTCTACCGTTACAAAGACGAACGCGTCCAGAGCGTTTATGAAAAAGAGGTCGTCCATATATTCACAGAGATTATAGAACTAGCTCAGCTGGACCGTTTGGCAAACAAGAAAGTTATGTTAATTACAGGTTGTCAAATTCCTGAGATCACCGATAGACCTGAAACGCTCCTTTTTGACTGGGAAGATTTCGATGTTGCCGGTGGGTTAGACAAACTCGCTGAGGTGATAGCGACACGTCAACGATTTGAAACGGAACGCGACAATCTGAGCTCTGAATCCAGCAGGCGAGAGGTAGAAAGGGTTTTGGGATGCTCCCCAAGGCAGGCGAATCGAATGTTGCAAAGGATGAGGGGTGGGAGGACACGTGTTCCTTTCCGCGAGCAAATTCTCGCGCTTCTCGCCGATGGAGAGAAAACAACACCGGAATTCGCGGCGGCGATTCAAGGACACCCAAAAGCAATAAATACAGAACTCACGCGCCTTGTAGGGATTGGTGAAATTGTAAAGGTCAAACGGGGTGTATATACACTGCCTGATTAAGGGGAATTGACAAACACCACATGCTGTCAATATATTTACTGACAGAGATCTCTATGGCGCATCCTTCCCGCCCTTTTTCTCTATTAGAAACTATATTTGCTACAACCGTACAAGAAACATAAATCACATCTGAGATGTTGGGCTATTTGCCTGCCTTCACTTTACCCCAGACGGTTGTTAGTTTCCTCGCGCTTCAACATCAAGTGCCTCGTCAATGTTTCCGCTTGCCTCTTTAACCTGATCTTCATCTAACACAACTGAAAACACTGCAACGTCATCAAGCAGACCGTTGTACCAGTATCTGCTTCCACCGCGATGACCGAATCGCAAATCCTGCTCACCGGCAACCAATTCGAGTCCATGCGGTGCTTCATTTATTACCTCGCCGTCAATATAGATTTTGGCATCTTTGCCGTCATAAGTACACACACAGTGCGTCCACTTTTCAGGTTAGATAGTGCCGTTACCCGAATTCATCACTTTATGTGCCCCTTCGTCTTTATTCGATGAGATGCTATTGATCAGGCATACATCTATCCACCATATAACTTATAGTTAAATATCGAAAGGTAATATCAAGCCAATTCTGTATATATTTTTTTATAATTTAACAATAATGTCCTGTTGTGGTGGACTCAAAAAAAACTTGCTATTATTGACTTTTTCTGGTATTAAAAAATTTGACTACAGAGAAAATTTATGTTAATATATATTATTAACTTTGTTGTGTTATATTATATTATGTTATATTAAACAGAAAGTCATGAATCTGGCAGGAACCCAGGTTTTCATATCTACATTTTTTTATGAACTCTGTGAATAATCTTATTGAACGTTGCCACGAACGGCACGAGAAGCCGCTTCGGCAGCGGAAAACGGTGGTAATGCCTGCACTATATAATAATAAAGGGTATCCTTATCAGATAACGGTCTATTGTGCGCAGAGGTACCGTGTGCTGCTCGCTGACTTGGAGCAGGCGAATGTCTCTTTTATGCCAGTAGGACGCGCACCCAATAACGATCGCGGTCCAGGAAATTTTGGCGGTAAACGGTTTTTGAGCCCTCAAAAAGCACAGGATTGGGGAATAAGACGATGGCACACATCTTGGGGAATTCAGGTGTATACCGGAATTCCATCTGCACACGACAGGGCACAATGGCACGACATTGAGTTTAAATATGAAGTTATTTCTGCCGCGCCTGATGCCGTTTCGGTTTGTATTGACGCGCTCGTCAATGCCATAGAGAATCCACTGTTAACGCTGACAAAATCTGGCGGGCTACGCTTTTCTTGCAGAGTCCGAAATTACCTCCACCCAAATACCGAGAACGCGAAGCAATATATCTATAAACACATCCTGACCGCGGGAAATCTAAACCAACGAGAGGTCTACCTCGAAATCTCTGGCGAAAACGGGTACACGCCGTGGGATGCACGCTATGAGATCCTGTTTGGAAGTTTCTTAGATCCACCTATGGTTGCTAAGGAAGTCCTTTTTGCACCTATTGATGCCCTTCGTGCTGAACTTCACGCGCCTATTCCTTGTGAAGTTCAGCAGGAGCAGCCTGTCAGCAATCTACCGCTATCTCTCGGTTCAGATAATCTTGATCTCGCAAAAAAGGCGTTCGTGAACCGCGGTTTTTCTTATATTGGACAAGAAAACAATTTTTACCACTGGAGACAACCTGGCAGTACGATTGGCAGCGAAGACATATCGTTCTGGGAAGCTGATGGAACTGTGTGGGTACGCGCAAACGCATCTGATACCGGGCTGCCCACGGAAGCCACTCCAATCACAGAGGTCTGGAACAATACTGGTGTTCTACCACCGATCCTTGAACCTGAATTGCTTGTGTCCGATAGAATATTCGCCGTGCGAGCAGAGGAACTTAGCCCATTGGCAATAAAACGCCCACCGCCGGTGCTGCACAAACCGGAAAACGCGGAAGGGCATTATGAAACACCTAAAAAAAATTCTGATCAAATACGGCGTATTTTTGATGGAACCACACGTATTCTCGGACTTGTTACCGAGGAAAGTTTGGGAAAAAGTCGTCAAATAGAATCTTATATTTCTGATGGCGGCACAATCTGTTTAAGCGTGCCAACCATCGAAAAATTGGTAGAGAAAATAGATAGACGCTATCGAGAACGAAACATGCCGTCCCCTGTTTGCTGGAAACCTCGGAGGCACCTCTGGGAACGGGTAAAAGACATACCTATTGATGTGCGTATGGAGAATCCTTTTCAACACGGAAATGTCTGTGAGGATGCCGAACGGTGCGACGCATTTGAGAAAAAGGGCGGGAATCCGAGTCAGAATATCTGCCCACAGTGTCCCGTCTATACCGAGTGCCAACAACGCGGCTATTTATCGCAACCTACCGCGTTGCAACGCGCCGAATTACAGATATTGGCGATTCCCCAGCTATTTTTCAATCCACAGTACACGGAATTGGCGGAAGCAATCCTTAAGCAGGTAGATGAGACAGAGAGGCTTTGCATTATCGGCAGGCCAAGGGAATATAAGTTGTTTCCTAAATGTAAACTGCCAAAAAACTTGTTTGAGGAATGGAGTGTAAACTGGGGCGGCTGTGCCTTGGGGAATTTTGCCAAGGCTTTACTGCATGCAGTAGAAATTAAAGATATACCACATGCCGATGCTGTCAAACGAATTCGGATGGTGATACAATCATTTGAATGGCAAGAAGAATCACTCATCAAACAGATGTGTCAAGTGAGTGTACGGGGTAAGGTAATAGAGCGCAGTGCTGTTGATCCAGAAACCGGTGAACTATTGGCACGCTTTACCATTGAATTTGAGACAGGTGTTTCTGCCTATATTCCGTTAAACGATAATGCTGCAGATAGACTCACCGCAAACGGGTTGCCATTTTTTTACCTCTCTTCCTTTGCGATCAATGAAGACGTGAAAATCCTAATGCCGATGGCGCAAGCTACCCGTTTGGGTATCTTGGATATAGAAACTGTGGAGAGTATTCAGACATTTCCAACAGTCTGCCCTAATCCTAACTGGACGTATTGGCATCAGCTCAAGTATTTTTTCACGCATTACACGCGCGATGCCGATGCCCCCATACGCTGGAATGAAAAAGTTCTGGAGTTCTGGGTGCCACCACTGCTCCACCCGAAGGTCAAACGCCTTGTCTTAACATCGCCAATTTTCCCCGAGCGATACCTCCACAGAGCGTTTCCAGATGAGGAGATTGAGGTAAGCCGTACCGAACCGGCAGCATGGGATGCCGGAAATCAGGTCTTCCAGATTCGCACTGGTATCTATCCGAGGCAAACAATCTTAGGATACAACATCAGCGGGGATGTTATCGGCATCTCTAAAATAGGACAACGCTTTTTTGCGGGTATCCAGTCGGAAATTGAACGAGATTCAAGCGTTAAGCATGCAATTATCACCTATAAGTCGGTTGCAGCACGATTGCAAGATATCGCAGAGAAAGAAAACGTCTCTTTTGTGACCAGTTTCGAGAGTGAGAGGGGACTGTGGGACGCTTTTAGAGAGTCGCAGGTCATTTGGATAGTCGGGACACCGACACTGCAACCAACCCGCGTTTGGCAGCGCGCCCAGGTTTTGTTTGGAAATGATGAGCAACCCCTCTCTTATGAGGAAGAAATGGAGACCGGTGGCTATAAAGATGAGCGGATCCAGGGCATTTATGAGCAAGAAATTGTTCACCAACTCACACAAACCGTCCTACGCACAGGATTGAATCAATGGACTGATAGGAAGGTTGTACTCATCTCGAGCTTGGCACTACCCGGCATCACAGACAGGCCTGAAACTTTCCTTTTTGACTGGGAAGATTTTGAAGTTGCTGATGGGTTGGACAAACTTCCTGAGGTGGTAACCACGCGCGAGCACTTTGAAGCAGAGCGTGATAACCTAACTGCAGAATCCAGCCGGGAAGAAGTGGAGCGCATCCTGGGGTGCTCCTCAAGGCAGGCGAATCGAGTGTTGAGAGCGTTGAGGGGTGGCGCGCTCCTACGTGTCCCCTTTCGAATACAAATTCTCACTATGCTTGCTGAGGGTGAGAAGAAAACGGCAGAACTGATTGCGTCTATTGATGGTCATCCGAAAGCTGTAAAAAATGAACTTAAGCGACTTGTAGATGCCGGTGAAATTGTGAGAGTCCGATGGGGACTGTATGCCCTGCCACGGGTATAGGCATTTCTGTGTGTACGGCTAATCGGCGAAAGCGCATCTAATCCGAGGAAATTTCCTTGTAACCTTTCGGCAAAGGGTGCCCCGCAACGAGCGCAGATTTCAACGGACGGACATGTCGGCAACTGCCACGGTGCGTGAAACCTGGGCAATCGCAAGTTACATCAACACCAACGACTTCCAGTGTATAAAACTTGCCCTTTTGCGATGAACTCTCGGCGTGATAGACATTCCGTTCAGGACCCGCAAGAACTTGTGCCAAAGTCCGGATGGCTTCTTCCGAGTACGGATGCAGCTGCGCACGCGTCGCCTCCTGGAGGTGTGAGGCGTTTTCTTCAAGGTAGGCATCGCTCGCTTTTTCGAGAACATCAAGTAACGCCGATGCCTCAACTTCGGCAGCATGCCCGGAAAGGGCGTTCATCATCCGCTTGAGTTCGCTGAGGACATCTAACTGCAAAGCAGCCTCTCCATCTGGTATCAAAATTGATCCTTCAACAATAGAATCCATCAATGCTGCTTTGGTTTCTAATACCGTCTTGACAAACGAATCAACAGTGCCAGTGGCAATCATATAGGTGACATTGACGGTCCCCGTCTGACCGATGCGATAAGCGCGATCTTCTGCCTGCCAGTGATTAGCAGGCACCCAATCTAAGTCGTTAAAAACAATCTGGCGCGCCGCAGTGAGATTTATACCAACGCCTGCTATGTGCATGTTGGCTATGAAAAGTTTGATATCGTCATCGTTTTGAAAGCGATCAACCCTATTCTGTCTCTCATGGACCGGGACTTCACCGGAAACATAAACCGCTCGGTCCTTGAAGTGTCTTTGGAAACGCTGCATCGTGTTGAGGAAGGATGTAAAAATAATTACCTTTTCACCTTGTTCCAGCGCATTTTCCACAAATTTAATGGTATGACGGCATTTGACAAATGCAATCGCTCGGCGCACTTGGGTTATCCTACCCATCCCAGTTCCTAAATCCGTAGTATCTATTGAGTCATCTAATTCATCGCGACGTTCTGATGATAGACCAACAGGTTCCGATATTCCATCAATGGCTTCAGGCGTGTCAAATTTTGATATAAATTCTTGGACCAATCTATTAAAGTGCTGGATGGCATAAGGATGCAGTTCAACGTCCATCCATGTTCGCATCTTAGGCGGAAGGTCTAACACTTCATCTTTTGTGCGGCGTAGCATAACACCGTGTAGCTGCACAGTCAATTCCTCAATGTTACTTGCACCATCTGCCACCAACCCAAAATCGCCTTGATAGGCATCACAGTAACGTTTGGCAAAACTGAGGAAACTCTTACCAAGCGGATGACCAAGAATCTGCAACAGCGGAAAAAGATCGCGCGGACGGCTTGTCATTGGCGTACCGGTCAACGCATGGACGACAAGGTCACGTTTAATCGCCTTAACCAGTTTTGATGCGTTTTGACTCCGTTGACTCTGATAATTTTTTAGGTAGTGTGCTTCGTCAAAAACAATGCCTTTCCAGTCAAAGGCAAGAAGTTGATCAAGGTTTTTACCGAGGAGTTCATAGTTGACAATGATCCAACCGCAGTAATCTGTAGGTGGAAGTACTGCGGGACCAACGATGGCAGGTTCAGCATCTGGGAAAACGATTTCGATTTCGCGTGCCCAATTGCGTTTGATAGAGGCAGGACAGATCACAAGGTAAGGCCCCTCTCCTTCCGCCTCAACCATAGCGATCACGGATTGACGGGTTTTGCCGAGGCCCATATCATCTGCAAGAAGCGCACGACGACGACCGAGCAGAAAGGCGATACCTTCGATTTGGTGTGGATACAACCCTTCGGCTATCTCTTCAGCACGTGTGAAAATAGATTCATGCATGCTTTTCCCTTTAACTATTTCGGTTTTGTAGGAGGGGTTTGTAACCCCGATACCGAACATTCCTACCTGTCAACGAGCCAAAGATCTCCATCACTAACAGTGGCAAGTCGTTTCAACATAACCGCACCGGGAAAATTGGGGGACATCCCGATACCCATGGCGAAAATGCGTCCGTTGCCTGTAGCGTATTGACCCACAAGCGTGAGATCCGGTCCCTCAATAGTGGTAGGAATGCCATCGCTAAAAAGAACAACAAGGGTCGGGGCAGTCTTAGCGATTTCTGTCAATGCCGTTAGCATATCGTGGTCGGTCCCTTTGGTGTGGATTTTGGATTGGATGTCAGCGAGATACGCAGCTGATGTACTTACCGTCTCTTCTGTAACAGGAACAAAGTTTTCCTTATAAACAACTAATTCTGTACTAAACGCCACAATATTGAAACTATCGTGCGGTTCGAGGAAGGTAAGCGAGTCACGCATGAGATCTATAATCTTCTTGAGTTTGTGTGGCGGTAGGTTCTGCATACTGGTAGACAAATCCACGCAGTAGACAATCCGCTGTGGGCCTTCTTGTGCTTCAATGAACTGCACTAATCTGCTTTTAAAACGGGTTTCGACCTTTTCTTCTTTCACAAAAGGACGTTCAATGACCTTTTGCACGCGAGGGACCTCGCCAAACTCGACAGATGTTGTGGCGGGTCCAATAGGTGCGCTCAAATCGTTGTCGGTATCAAACGGCTGAAAGGGTGCTGGATCCGCTGCAGAGACCACTCCACGACTGCTGACAGGTTGATTGCTCGTCAGGATTTTCAGGCGTGGCTGGCTAACATCGCGTGTCTTGTTCTGGACGATTTGTGCACGTTTCGGTGGTGTTACACGTCTGACTTTCGGTTTCTCTTCGGTGACGAATAGGGCATTAATGCTCGTGGTTTCTCGCATCGGTGCTGTGCTGAACCAAAAGAAGAACCCAAGCACCCCAACGCCGAGGTGCAGTAGGACTGAAATGAGTAGCGATTTGCTGGATTTTGATTTCATTATGCCGTTCACCAAAAGATAGTTAGAGGTTGATGAGGTTAAAATTGTCCATTATGCATAAAGTATAGCATATTTGATTGGCTGCGTCAAGTTTCCCCTAATTTACTTCAGTCCTCAGTAAATTAGCGTTTCACTGCAACCGAAACCCCATCACGGAGTGGAATAATTGTCGTGAATACATCAGGCGAACTGTAGAGAAGTTGTGTCAACTCCCTAACACCGATCGTGGCGGCATGGAACCACTGCTCCCGTTCATCAAGTCCTTCTGGAGGGCTGCCGGGTTCCTGCGTGACAACGCGTCCACCCCAGATCATGTTATCCGTAATAAACAACCCACCACGTCTGAGACGCGGAATTGCCTTATGAAATGCTTCAGGATATCCGTCCTTGTCGATGTCGTTGTAGATGATGTCAAACTCGCCTTCGGTTTCGTCAATGATTTCAAGGGCGTTGCCAACGCGATAATCAATACGATCTGCGATACCCCCGCGCGCAAGATAACCTGCTGCGCGATCGGCGTTCTCCTGTGAGCCATCGGTACAGATAATAGAGGCTTCCGGTTTTTGCAATGCCTTCGCCATCCAATACGCCGAATACCCAAAGCCTGAACCCATCTCAAAAATCCGTGTCGGATTGGTGAGCAACACCAGTTGATGTAGAACACGCCCGACAAGCGGTCCTACAATCGGAAAGCGGTTTACACGCGCATGTGCCTCCATCTCTGTAAGCACTTCATCGCGTTCTGGTGTAATGTCGAGTAGATAATCATCAATTGACGGGTGAAGGATATCCAAACGTTGCATAGATCGCTCCTTGCTGGCGAGGTATCAATTCGCCGTTTTTCAATTACTTTCTTCTCTTTTCCACCGTTCGAGTGGATGTTCGCGTGGTGTAAGCGGCATGTATACCCGAGCCTGCTGACGGTGCGACTCCCATGTCGTATGAATCATCTCAAGGCAATCCCGACCGTCTCTGCCACTGGCGAATGGGTCTCGATCCTCTTCAATGGCTTCAATCAGGTCCCGTAGCATGAGGCGTTGTAATAGCAATCGGATTGATCCTTTATCCCGAGGGTTTCCGTGTTCATCAAGATCCTCAGAGGCGAGATGCACCGGTTCCCACGCTTCTGCGGGGGTCTTATGTTGTCCTCTGTGGATAAACATCGTTGTACCGACACTCTCTCGGATGGCAATTCTGCCTTCAGTCCCGATAATATCAATACCATAGGCATTATCATTTGTCTGTGGTTGCGCGAGGAACTGCACATCGGCATGAATGCCGTTCTTGAAGCGAAAAGAAGCATGTCCACGTTCACCCAGTACAAGCCCAGCGTCTCGGTCGTGCGGGTGGACCTCTTGGGTATGTTTGATGTCATTAACGGTTGATTCACGCCCATCCATCTGCACGAGGTGTGCGTGCGTCCACTCGACATCACCAGCAAAGAGACGCAACCAATCGTAGAGATGCGTGCCCATCTCCATCAACGAGTTCCCCACCTTGCGTCCGCCTTTGTCTGTCGCTTTCAACAACACAACATCGCCGATTTCGCCTTTTTCGATCAGCGAAAGCACGTGACGATTATAAGGACTAGCGCGTTTGATGTGGTTAATGGCAAACTTGACGTGATGCTGGTCACAGGTTTCAACCATCTCATCGGCTTCAATCAGGTTAAGGGCAGTCGGCTTTTCGCAGAAGACGTGGATGCCACGCTGTGCCGCCGCGATTGTTGGGGGATGGTGCATCGGTGCCTGCGTTGGAACAATCACTATGTCTGGTTGTTCTTCATCAAGCATCTTTTCGTAGTCGTCATAGATGGCATTGACACCAAATCGTTCTCCCCATGCTTTTGCTCGTTCTGGGTCGATTTCTGCTCCAGCGATGAGTTCGCAGTTTTCTTCTAACTGCACCGACTCGGCATGCGCTCTACCCATGCCACCTAAACCGATAATTGCTACGCGGTAATTGTTCATGTGTGTCTCCGAAGTTGCCAAGAAAAAGTGTGCCTCGTTTGCAACTATCATAGCAACTTCAAAGTTAGGGTGCAACAAAAAAGTTGAAGAAAATGCTTTAGATATAGTTGAATATAAAGAACGGATTGATTAAAAATTTGAACCAATCAAAATCCAACTGCAAGGTGAACCTAATAAGCGAACCCAACGACCAATTTGATGAATAGGAAATACACAGATGACAAAAGAGCGAATTCGGATTTTAGTTGATACTTCACGAGATACAGGCTGGTCAGACGGATTGATACGAATCGAGCCGGACAATATCTATCAAACCACTGCCAACCGGGATTATCTCAGTGAAGCTGTGCTAAAAAATTACGATGTACTGACGATTTGTAGCAACACCGCACTAAAATATACCGATGCAGAACGCCAACTGATCCGCGAATTTGTGGAAAATGGCGGTGGACTGCTTTTAGCCGCCAGCACGAGCCTATTCGAGCGAGATGTCCGTGAACCGATCTCGGAATTAGGGATTAATCATGTCGCATCTCTTTTCGGTGCACAATTTCTTCTGTTACCCGAAGGACAAGGCGAAATGGATACCGACGCGGACCCGTTGCGTGGCTATACAAAGAAAAATTTGCGCCTCACGGATTATGAAATTGCCGATGGACTGGAAGTCAATGACCTGGGTCTCACGTTCTGTGGTATCCTTGATATCCCCGCGGATAGTCACGTTTTCCTTGAACATAGCGAGACGGCGGAACCCGTTGGTGCATGTCTCCATTTTGGATCAGGACGAATCCTGCTGATCAACACGCAGCTTTTTCAATATGAGAATCACCCTGTATCTGCGAAATTCATAGATTGGTTGGGAATCAACCGTGTTTCTTCGATAACAGGAACGGAGACAATCCCTGATGAAATTCCGATCGATGAACAGGTCAGAGAGGACGGGAAAATCAAGATTTTCTATACGCATTTCGTCGAGGAACAGGTGGATACCTGTATGGAATTTGCTAAAAAACTGGCGGAGGAGATGCTCTCTAAATTCCCTGAAGGTGAAAAAATTAAATGGAAAATCGATCTGATCCCGTCGTGTATTCATAAACACGGCTTCGGTTGGGAGGATTCGGTAATGACAATCGGGGCATGTGTGAGTCCCTCAAGACTCGCCTATGCGTTCGGTTTTGAAGCAAGTGGATTGCTCGCTGACAAAACGCCGTTTAGGAAGGCAGCGGATATTCTTTTTGACGGATTCCAGTTTTTCTTTGGTATTTGGGCAATGAGACTGCTCGGATTTGAGGAAGAAGCGGCGGAGATGCTCGCTAAAGTCGAGCAGCAGTTTCGTGAAAATGCCGAAGTCGAGGAGCCGATTGACATCGGGAAGGTTTACGAACAACAATCTCGCAAGCCGATCTGGATACTGAAAATGTTACTCGAAAAATATGGTGACGACCTGTTTGTCCGACTCACCGAAGTGTTCTCAGGAAAGCAAATCGACACAGAAAAGAATATGCCGAACACAACCTTCTCATCGGTGGATAGACAGATCTATTACCTCAGCCGAGCGGTAGGTGAAGACCTATTTCCGTGGTTTAAAGAGATCGGCACAACTGCCCATCCACTCCCGTTGTTACCGAATGACAGTGACGAATTTGTAGCGGATATCCGTGGACATCTCAACAGAATGATTCGCGACACAACCGCAGAGACAAGCGACAGAATTGATGCGATTAATAGTCTTTTCGAGATCGCTGACGACGCTGAGCATGCGATTTCGGCATTAGTTGCTAAATTGGACGCACCGGACAGGTATGAACGACTGATTGCCGCGGCGAAACTGGTCAGAGGCTGCGATGCGCGGGCAGTGAAGGTGCTTGAAGAGCTGACGGTCGAAACGGGAGATGATGGACTTGTGGCGATGGCGGTCTTGATGTTGGTTCGTAATGGTCGAGGCGGCGGAGTCGTAGATCGGCTCGTGGAGATTGCGCCGCACCAGGATCACAGATACCAACTCGAAACTGGATACCTGCTTGCCAAAATTGGGCACCCAGCTACCGAAAAGTTCTCTTATGAAGAACTCATGGACAAAAATGGCGGGCCTCTCCTGACGATGGATGTCAAACGCAATGCGGAGTTACATCTCTATCCAATCATCGCAGGCTATCGCATTGCGATTTGCAATGTAATTCTCCATACACACCATTTCCCGCACAACACGCACGCGCCCGGCACTTACGTGGGTTGGGTGCATACCACGCCAAAATATCGTCGGAGGGGACTATCGCGCTGGGCATTCGGTGCGTCAATGTCGCATGAATTGATCCGCCAGTACTCATGTATCTCTCTTCATACCGGTACGGACAATGATGCTCATGGAATGTACAGGAATTTTGGATTCGTTGATGGGCTATCGACGCGGGAGTTTACCAAAGCGTTACAGCACGAACGCGCAAAAGTGGTCGAGAGCTTGGTTGTCCGTCCCTACAAATCTGGGGATGAAGTCGCGATGGCAAGCGTACTCAACGCATTTTATGCGGACCGGGTGGAACGCAGACCGAGACGTGCTGAAAGGCGCAGAACCTCGGAGACTCGGTTGATTTATCTCGCAGAAAAGGATGGAGAGCTCCTTGGATATGTGCAAGCGCAATGCTCTGAGAAGGTAAAGAGTGTCTCAATCACCGAGTTCTGTCTTAAACCCCAACCTTCTGAAGGTTCCACACATCCTGAAGGTTTCCTTGAGGAGGTTGGTGCTGCGCTGCTCTGCGCGTTGCATAACGAATTAGTGAAGCATGAATATAAACGGATTCGCTACGAGCCGGAAGCAGAAGGCGATAAGGATTACGTCAGAACGCTGTTCCACAATTTTGGGTACACGTCGTCGGATGCAGGTTGGGTATGGATGTTCAAGATCGTCAATTTGCCGATACTGCTTGGCGAACTCTCTCCACTGCTTTCCAAACGCCTGAACAAGAGCGATGCTTACAAAGACTGGCAAGGAACCATCAGCATCAAAGGTTCGGAACATCAGGCGAGCCTTACCATCAGAGATGGCGAGATTCACGTATCAGCGGAAGTCTCAGAAGGGACTGGAATCCACCTCTCTACAGACGATGACACAATCACTCGGTTCATTTTGGGGGTTGTTACACCA
Organism: Candidatus Poribacteria bacterium; assembly: GCA_022827185.1. GTDB lineage: Bacteria > Poribacteria > WGA-4E > WGA-4E > WGA-3G > WGA-3G. The sequence continues at coordinate 134,824 of JAJDTM010000042.1, read as the reverse complement.
TACGCAGCATATTTACAGAATCAATTACATATTGCCCCGATAGTCAGCAGTTCAATAATGGGTCTGTTGGGAACACTTTTCCCAAAGCATTAGAAACCCATCATCGCTCGAACAAATGTTGTATTACTGGTTGTCCCTTCAAGCAGATGCGTGGTTCTACGGTGCCCCGCAAGAATAACGATATAGAAACCGAGCCAACTGCCTCTGTTGATGGCTTGGATTTCAAAAATACGGGTTCGCAAGTCGGAGCGGTATAGGTTTGGAACGCGAGTATCAGCTGGAAAAGTGCGTAGGTAGTTCCTGAAGTTATGATCTCGATTCGTAAACTTCCGGTATTGGAATCCGCCGATGACACTTAACCGCTGTGTAAACTGATAATCAAGACGGACACCAAGAATATCCTCTCGACTTCGACGGTTGAATCGCAAATATTCAACCGGTTGATCATCGGTCGGGAGAAACAGATCTGGGTTGAGTGTTTCTGGAATTTCCTCAGCACTTCGGTCAAAAGCGCGGTCCCAGACGTACTTAACCATAGGCGTTAGCGTTAAATCTTCAGCAATTTTGTTGACAAATGGGAGTTTCGCAAGTGGAATCTCGTATCTTGCCTTCAAAATGGTGAGTTGATTACGGATGCCCCGTTCGGGGTAACGCCGTTTTTTCCAATTCGCAGCGTCATAGATTAAACCAGTGTCAGTCGCGTCAAGTGCATTAATGCCGTGATCAGGATAAAACGGATACTCACGTCTCTCTCCGGCAGCCCGGACCTGCTTAATTGGCACCATAAAATCAACACGTTCATTGGGTTCAAAGTTCTCTGATATCGGGTCGTATTCAACATCTGTAAAAAGTGCCTTTTCTTCATCCTGTTCGAGCTGTTTTTGCATGAGAACCAGAAATTTGGCTTCGAGTGTCAAGTTTCGCACTGCGGTATAGCGGCATTCGAGTATTGTTGTATTCACGCGTGCGTTGTAGAAATCGAGTTCGTCATTAATTTGTATCGGCTCCAATTCGCCAACAGGCAAGACAATTGTGTAATCCGGAATATCGTCCTGCGCTCGAACAAATCGATTTTGGAAGTGAAAGCTGCCGAAATCAGGGATATCGCGTTTATAAGTGACGTGTATATATTTAGCGTTATTTTTCCGTCGGCTTGAAATCTCGCTTTCGTTTAACCAACCCACTTGAATAGCGAGGTTATCAAGCAGATCGTATTTCGCTTTGAGATGATACCCCTGACGGTCTATACCGTATTCGTATTCTGGTTCAAAGTCATCCTCAATCGAGTCAATAGTCCCGTTATTATTCAGATCGATAATTTTCGTAAATACAGGTGGATCCGCATCAAAAATAAGAAAATCTTCTTGATAGTCTAATATCCCGTTTTGGTCTCGGTCATCGGCACGTGGAATTACCCCATCAAACTCACTGTCATCGGGCTGGTCATCGCCATCATCGTCATCCTCAATGAGTATATAATCAGCTTCGTCCCATGGCCTGAGTTCGTCTGCGATTCGGTCTTCCACAGGTCTATCGGGTCGGCCACGTTCAAGCGTGTAAATTTGGTCTCGGTTCGGATGCGCACCCAAGTTCAGGTACGTGGTTGTGTAGCCGGGGTCAATATGATACAAGACACCTTCTAAGTGGAGTTTGCCATAGCGAGACTTAAGCTGGACGAACCACGCCGTTTCTCTACCGAGTTTTCCGTCGCCATCTTCATCTGTGCCGTCACCCCCTAAAAAGGCTTCAAAACGTTCGCCTTCGGTTTCCGAGTAGGTAGGGATACCGTTTGCATCTATTGGGAGTCGGCTGTTAGGATCAATAGTGACACCTGTTTCTTCCTCACCATCTGGACCTTGAACGGTTGTTCTGGTTCGACTAAATCCTACTTTATCTTTTGGGATAGTCGGGTACTGCTTGTATTTACCATTAATAGAGTAGTGTGTCCTGATGAAAACATTACCGATAGTCCCTTCAAAGTCAATTCCATAGAGAGCTGCGGCGCGTGCGGCACCATAACGGTATCGGATTTTCCGGGGTCTCCCTTCACCTTTCCATTGCGTCGGATTGTCTACAAGTTTTTTCCTGTTTTGGATGTAATCCGGAGATTGACCGTAATTCCCGGGCGCCTCAATTATGTCGCGATACGGCATCTCAATGCGACCATCTGTCGTTTTAATCCACTCTTGGAGCTCCGGGTCTGATTCTGCTCTATTTGCTTCACTAAAGCCGATAACCGCTATATTGTAATCGCCTGCAACAACCATGTCAAATACAACGGATTTGACGGTTCGCGGGTCAATGTTAATCTTCGGATCAGTCAGGATAAGATCATATTTCATTTTATTGAAACCGCTAACAATTCTCCACTTCCCGTCAACGGAATCACGTATTTCGGAAGGAGTGCCAGCGTGATCAACCGGAACAAGTTCGTCAGCGAAAACATCGAATCGGTGCGTCATTTCAGGGAGAAGGGCGGGTTCAACGCCTTTCGCTATAGCTACAAAGGATAATTCTTCAAATGCTTGTGTAACGATTGTAATCTTCATGCTTTTGAAAGCTGCACCGACACCCGCTTGGATATGATTGCTATGTAGGTCGGGATCGTAAGCACGAAAATCTGTGAATGCACTTGTGTGATTGTCCTCAGGCGAATCATCACGGAAAACGATGGATATTGTTTCAGGCGGTGTATTGGCGACGGTCCCCATGAATGAATTTATGCGGCGTTCTGGGTGTTCTTTATACAAATTTACATAAGTAAATCCGACGCGCAGCATTTCACCTAAAAGTCCTTGTCCTCGGAAACCGACGAGTCGTGCGTTTTCAATGTTCCTAACACCTGACCTTGCGTTCAACCCGTTTCGGCGACCCAGATCCCGTGCGAGTGCTTGCCCCGGGGGATCATCTGTTAGTTGAATCGGATTAGAAATACGTGAGTGAATGAAGCTAAAAAGATGGTGCTCCTGTGCGAAAGAGATGTCCCATCGAAGCCCATCAAACTCAGTTTTGTATATGATATATCGGTTCGGAAACAGGGAAGCGGGTTTGAGACGTAGGTGATCGCCAATAATAAACTCGGTATGTCTACCGAGGAAAGATTCTTCAGCGATGATTGTCCGGTCCAGTTGCACCGTGAAGCGAAGACTATCCAGTTGACCGCCCCACCCAACAACTAATTTACCGTTCTGATCAAATTCTTTCTGATCCGTGTATTTCGTGAGTTCGCTGCCTTCCATGATTTCTTTACCATAAAGATCATGGAAGAATTGCGGTTCTTCTTCCAATTGGAACCTATTTGAGAATTTAGCCTCCCCCTCAACTGCAGGCAAAAGCGGTTGATGCGGTCCGAGACTGTCCGCACCACAACTACAGAACACAGACACACTAAGGATGCAAGTCACTATAAATAGGGAATTAATCACTCGTTTTAACTTGTTCATTAGTTGTTTTCCTCCTTACGGACGAAGTAACTGAAAATGTTCAAGTTCGTGCCTTCTCTAAATGCAATCGCTAATTTGCTACCAATCAAGCGGGTGTAGTTGCAACCCTTATCAGTCAAGAAATACGCGATGCCATCAAACTGTCTTATTTCCGAATGAGCATTTTACGAGTTGCGGAGAAGTTGCCTGTGTTAATCGTGTAGAGATAGACACCGCTGCTTACTGGTTCCCCCGTGTCATTGCGGCCGTTCCAATAGATAGCTTGTGCTTGTGAAGAGTAGTCACCAGCAGGAAGCGTTCCAGGCGACAAGCGACGCACCAACTGGCCTGTAGGGTTGTAAATCTGAATCGTGACATCACTCTCGTCGGCGAGTCGGAAGGGAATCCACGTTTCTGGATTGAAGGGGTTAGGGAAGTTTTGTAGCAGTTGATTTCGCTTCACGTCCCCTAATATCACAAGCTGCTTGCCGTGCGGTACAATAGGACAATACTGCGAAGGTAATAGGGCATTTCCATCCCAGATCTGGATTTGCCCTGTATTTGTCTGCGAAAGTAACACGGATCCATCTCGGCTGAGGGCGAAATATTCGGGGACAGATGGATAGTCCATAGGTGTCTCTTCCCGCCAGTCCCAGATTCGGAGTTTGCCGTTTCGATTGGTGAAGAGGTAACGCGTGTCTGAACTAACATGCACGGGTGCATCTCCATCGAGTGTTTTTAAAAGTTTCGGACCATTTGGCAAGAGTTTCCAGATTTGTATGGTATCTCGGATGGGTACTGCGAATACCGCATTAGACACGAAGGCGAGGGTTGCGTGTTGACTGTTAGAAAGTCCTGGGACTTGCCACTTATATTCAAAAACGAAGCTACCTTTCTTACGTTTCCACAACCAAATCCAGTGGAGATCATTTTCTCCGCGACCGGCAGCTACCAAGTATTCATCGTTTTTACTGAAAGCGAGCTGATAATATATGTCAATTTGTTCCTGCTTAATTTTCTGAGGTTCCTCGGGATTTTTGGTGTCCAATACGAAAAGATTGCCCCAATCATTCTCCGCCGCAATCCACCTTCCTGAAGAACTAAAGGCTATTTTTTCAGAGTATCCAACCGGCTGCGGAAACTGGATTTCGACTTTTCCGGTCCGAAGGTCGCGTACCTGAACCCAAGGGTCTTGAATAACAGCGAGCTTCTTACTATCAGGCGAGATGACAAATCCTTCAAAGAACTCCTTTTCAGCAGAAACGAGCCGGCGCAGCTGCCGTGAAGGAACATCCCAAATCTTGATAAAATATCGAGAGACGCTGACCAGTGTTTCGCCATCAGGACTCAACCCTATGTCCCATCCCCAGCCGTTGTCAATAAAATCAGTCCATTTGTTCAATGCCTGTTTTGCCTCAATATCCCATAGCACAACAGCAGCGTAATAGTGTAAAAGTGCAGTTTTGCCACTTGGAGATAATGTTATTGCCTCTAATCTACGGAATTCACCGCCGAACACATCTATCTGTTGCCCTGAATTGATATCCCAGACCCGCACTTGATCATCCCAACCTACCCACGGACCATAATTCGACCTACTCAGTCGGGATGTCTTGGTCGTAACATATAAATGTTGACTGTCTGGACTGAATGCCAAACTTGAAACCCTTCCATTACCACTCGTTTTTCGCCATAGCAAACGTTGCGTTCCGACATCCCACACAAAAACTGAAGCTGAAGCTGAATTTATCTCAAAGGTTGCGATGAACGCGCCATCTGGACTCATAGCAACGTCCTCACTCCAGTCACCAGTGTGTCCATCAAAACGTCCTTCCAAGCGGAGTGTTTTGACATTCCACAACTCAACAGTTGAATGTCTTGCGGGTATCAGGAGATGGCGACCATCGGTACTAAAAACGATAGCACGCTTGGATGGAAAATTGACCCGTGCCATCGTTCCGATGAACGCTCCGGTTTGCCAGTTCCACAAATGGATTCCATCTTTAAAAGAGGTCGCAAATACTGGATCTGTCGGGCTAAATGCTGCAAACCTGACGTGAATTCCAAACTTCCATTCCATGACTTGTTCACGGGCGTTGACATCCCAAATATTTATCGTTGTCGTTCTTGGCTCGGTAGAAGAATAATTCAGGATCGCTAAATGTGAAGCCGTTGGACTAAACACCACATCGCTGTAACGCGTTCGCTCGCCGAACGCATCAACGACTGCCCCGGTATGTGTATCAACAACTTGAATGTGTATCCGGACAACACGCAAGATAACTTCGTCGGAAAGAAAAACGTGCTGCTCTGGACGCGGTTGCCCAATCGTACCGATCGGTTCAATCGCAAGTACAAAGCAAGGAAAATAGACGAGGCTAATCAGGGCGATATGGACTTGCAAACTTCGTCTTAAAAGGGTGTTTAGCATTTTCATGAGAAACCTCCAAGTCCTTGAGTAGTCGTGTGAATAGATGAGGAGAATTCATAAAAAAATTTAGGCTGTTTCGACTCACAAATTAGGTTCGTCGTAGAACGATTCATCGCTTAAGTTGTGCCCAGATGGTTGTTAGTTTCCCTGTAGGATCGACAGCAAGGACAGGACTATGAACCCAAGCCAACCCGTAACCCACTATCGGAATTTCAACGAGACGTTGAATCTTGCGGTTATGGCGAGAAACGGTATACAAGACGCTCGTTCGGGTCTCATGGTAATAGGAAAAGAACGCGATTTCACGACCATCGGGTGACCATGCGACTTGATAAGTTCGATAAGAACCTGCCGCTGGCGTTAACTTACGCTGGTTAGTGCCATTCGCCTTTGCGACGTAAACGCCGCCTTTACCCTCCGCTGAACCGTAGGCGATTTCATCACCATTTAGCGAGAAATTAAAAAACGACCCGCGGGGTCCGAGGAACCTTGCATCTTCGTGAAATAGATCGTGTTCTTTCGGGGCCTCAGGTCTTTCAATACCGATCTCCCAAAATTTTGAACGATCCGCGCCGGTCTCTCCATAAAAAATCGAACGTGAATCCGGTGTCCAAACGAGCCTGCGCTTACGACCCTTGTGGAATGTTAATTGGTGAATCGCACCGCTTTGGACGGAGATAAGGAAAATTTCGGACCTCCGGCCACCTGTGTCCCCCGCATACGCAAGCCACTGTCCATCAGGAGACCATACAAAATCGTAAAAAAGTGGTGCTTTAACTGGGATTTTCCTGATACTCTGACCAGTTCCGATGGCGAGAATATCAAAGGTCTCTGGATGTTGCCACACCGCTAATAGCCGACCATCCGGTGATGGACGCGCGAGGGGTCCATCAACTGTCAACTTTGTGGGTTTCCTATCATTGGGTTGGATTGCATAGATAGCATCGCCACCGACGCTGTAGATAATAAACCCTTCCCCCCAACATCGATCGGTTACGAATAAACATCCGAATAGAACGATGGGTAGAAGTTTTTTTAGGGATTTCATTGCTTTAGTTTTCCCCATGTTGTCGCGAGTTTTCCTTGTGCTTTGACTGCTAAAGTACCATTTCTCCAGAGGTCGTAGCCGTTGCCAGACGTATCTTTGAACTGGTTTGCTCCGGGGGCTTCATCGAAGTGCCACAGCGCAAGTGTTCGTTTATCGATTTTGAATTTCCCTTTCGGAACTTCCCACACTGGTCCGTATCGCATGACATTGGAAACCCGGATTTCGTCAATGTACCCTTGAAATTCCACATTGTCCCCCACAAAACGGTTCTGCTCTGGGTCTTGTGGGACGATTCCGCCAATACGAAGTGGCTTGTCTGATTTAATGAGATGTCCACCTGGTCCGACCAGATTACCGCCTCTTCCGTTCATTCCTTTTCCTGCTGATGCATCATACGTCGCTACGACATGCACCCACTCTCCTTTGGGGACTGGGGTGCCTCCGCCAATGATTTTGCTACGTGCCCCTTCTGCATAGCCCCATGCACCTAACGTCCCGGAATTACCGTGGAGGACAAGACCGAATCGCCCTTCTTGTCCGATGATCGTCCAGAAGGTGCCAAATTGCGGTGGTTCTTGAAAGTAAATCCACGCTTCGGCGGTCAATTCCCCAAATTCTTCATCGGGGAACAACGCCTCAACCGTCGCCACAAAATCGTGGGTTTCATCCAACCGCAACATGCCGCCACCCGCAGGTGAAGGCGGTGGCAACGCCTTGGAACTCAGTGGGATTAATAGAAAGAAAAAGAGAGAAGTAAAAAGTTGTCGGTATATCATTTTTTACGTCCTTTTTGATGTGAAGAGGCAGGTCTATAAATTTCGTCGCCCTTCGTTTAGTCGCCATCAAATTTCTTCAACGTGCCCCATAATGTCCTTTGTGTATGCCGCGTTGGAGAAACGGAGAGAAACCCCTCCGGCACCCATGCGGGGAAACCATCTCTCCCAGGATGATCCGTTAATCGGCGGCGTTTGTCCCCCGCAGGACTGACGAGATAAATATTTGAATCTCTATTCGGGTTACCCCACGGATTTTCGATTTCCGATTCGTAGGCAATCCACTGACCATCGGGTGACCACGCGGGGCTCTCACTCCATGTCTTCTCCGGTGTCACCCGACGACTGTTTTGTCCTTCTGCACTCATAACATAAACGCCACTCCCCGCAATATTTAAAATATAGGCAATCTTTTTGCCATCCGGCGACCACACAGGACTGTTTCCCTGGGTCAGTCTCCTTTGTCTTCTCCCATCAGCAGTCATCACGTAGATTGAGGGAAAATCACCATTCCGACGGGAACTAAAAGCAATCCACTCACCATCCGGCGACCACGATGGACTGTCATTACTCCCCTCGTTTGTGAGTTGTTGAACCTCTTCGCCGTTGCTATCCGTTTTGTAGATATGAGATTGGGAGACAAAGACAATGGATTTACCGTCTGGCGACCAGTCAGGATCTCTGCCTTCCGTTAGCCGATGCCGTTCTTTTGTCCTCGAATTCATTAGATAAATATCTCGGTCAGCAACATAAGCCATCCAGCGACCATTCGGTGAGAACGTTGGCGCAAAGTCCCAGGCAGGCTGGTCTGTTAGGTTTCGGATATTTTTGCCTTTTATATCCATGATATAGATATCACTATTCCCCGTTCGCCGAGAGGTGAAGGCAATGTGCGTAACATCAGATGCTTGTCCACAAATGTCTACCGCAAGCAGAAAACATCCGAATAGTATTATTCTCGCAATATAGGTAAGTTTTTGTTTCATTTTAGAAGACTCCTCTTTAGGGAGACGGTGTAAATATGGAGATAGGGCGTTATAGAAAAACTTAATCGCCTATATCCGCAACCGTGTAAAACTGGATTGTCTCAATGCGACTGTCGGCTATTCTTGAGAGTTTTATAATTTTGACAGCATCTGTCTCCGCAGTCAGTGGGACCTCAAACGGCAGCCGACCGCCTGGGACTTTTTTAACTAATTCCCACTCTCTTTTCTCATCGCGAACATGAATTTCGAGGTTTTGCAATTGTCCAGATCCGAGAAGCGCGATTTTCCGAATAGCCGCGCTCTCTGGGAGCCAATAAATTTCGCCGTGGAACGTCGCCATTCCGTCTACTGGACGATCAATCAAAACATACTCCTGTTTCGTTAAGAGTGCCGCGCAGCTAATCTGTGATAGACATACGAGTATCAAAAGTAGGCATTTCGATCTCTTCACGGTTTTTTCCTCCTGAAAACATGGTGTTTCAGTTGATAAACGGAGCGATGTAGCCATCGAGATCTGGGAAAGCCGTTACGTCGCTCGGTATTTCTCCAAGGAGGGCGGCTCTCCCAAGGTTTACTCAGCGTTCAATATACTAAGCAATTTTCATGCCAATACCAGATATGTTCAATATGCCCATAATCTCAGTATTACAACTGTTAAATTGCACAAAAAGGTGCGAAACCGTCTAAAAATGCCCGAAAAAGTGCAGCTTGCGCAGTCCAAATCAATTTGCTGATGCGAAAAGGGTGATTTCTGTCTTCACCGCTTCAGTTGTCCCCATGTTGTTGTGAGTTTCCCTTGTGCTTTGACTGCCAAAGCACCACTTCTCCAAAGGTCGTGACCGTTTCCAGATGTATCTTTGAACCGTTTTGCTCCGGGGGCTTCATCGAAATGCCACAACGAAATGGTATGTTTATCGACTTTGAATTTCCCCTCTGGAACTTCCCATTCCGGTCTCTTGTATCGCACGACATTGGAAATCCGAACTTCATCGATGTAGCCTTGAAATTTCACATTCTCGCCACCGAAATGATGCCGCTTCAGATTTTGTGGCACGATTCCACCAATATGAAGTGGTTTGCCTGATTTGATGAGATGTCCTCTCGGACAGCACCGGTTACCGCCCTTACCGTTAACACCCATCCCTACTGAGGCATCGTAAATCGCTGTGACGTGTGTCCATTTCTTTTCAGGTAAATCGAAACCGCCACTAGTCAATGATCTCGCTGCGCCTACGGCATATCCCCACGCACCTAATGAACGATTACTGCCGTGAATAATCAGATTGAATCGTCCTTCCTGTCCGATAATTGACCAGAAAGTGCTGGGGTCGGGTAGTTCTTCAAAATAGATCCATGCTTCAGCCGTCAATCCCTTAAATTGTTTATCGGGAAACCACGCCTCGGTGGTAGCGACAAAATCGTGGGTTGTATCCAACCGCAGCATACCGCCGCCCGCTGGTGAAGGCGGTGGCAATGCATCGGAACTCAGTGGAATTAGTGTAATTAAAAAAAGAGATGTGAGGATGTCTCGATATATCATTTTTAATCTCCTTGTCTGATGTGAAAAGGGTGATGCCCCTTTATTTAATTGATGCCAGATTTTTTCAACGTTCCCCATAAAGTCGTTTGTTTCTTGACAGTCGGAGCAACAGAGAGAAAATTCTCTGGCACCCACGCGGGATAACGATCTCTTGCGGGGTGCTTTGTTAATTGACGCGTTTTGGTGCCGTCAGAACTGACAAGATAGATATCTGAATCCCGATTTGGGTTACCCCACGGATTTTTAAGTTCCAATTCATACGCGATCCAGTGTCCATCCGGCGACCACGCAGGATTGTCGCCCCATGTATTTTTCGGTGTTACTCTCCGGTCGTTTTGCCCTTCTGTAGTCATGATATAGATGCCTCGCCCCTCAAGACCCAAACGCTCATAGGCGATCTGTTTTCCATCCGATGACCACGCAGGGCTGTATCCCCCTGGATTCCTTATTATAACGCGTCTTAAACCTTTCCCATTCGCCTTCATCACATAGAGATCATGTCTCTCTTTTCCATCAGAAAAGAACATAATTTGGTCTCCATCCGGTGACCACGCAGGATCCCTATTATATTCGGTGTCAGTCAGTTGCTGCAGGTTTCCTGTGTTGACATTGATTTTGTAAATGTTATACCGACTCCGCTGAATGCCCGCTTGTGCTTGAATGAACGTAAAGGCGATCCAGTGTCCATCCGGCGACCAATCGGGATCAAGATCTCCTTTTGATGCCAGATGGTTCGTTAATGGACGGATTACGTTGTTATTCCTATTCATCAGATAAATTCTGCTGTTTCCATCTCGATCGGAAACATAAGCCATCCACTGCCCGTCGGGTGAGAAAGCTGGCTGAGAATCACGGGCAGGGTGATTTGTTAGGTTCCGAAGATTTTTCCCTTTTGTATCCATGATGTAAATCTCATTGTTCCCATCTCGCTCAGAAGTAAAGGCGATATGTGTCGTATCAGATGCCGATACACAGAAAGGCATCGCAAGCAAAAAACACACGAGTGTCGCTGTCTTCACCAACGCTGTATAGGTCAATTTTCGTCTCATTTTTATATCCTTTATCTGTATCTGTACTATTCAGAAATACTGAGTTTGGCATCGGGAAATCCTGAAAAGACACTGCGAATGTGGAGATGAAGGACAAAAAGGGTGATTTCTGTTTTCACCGCTTCAGTTGTCCCCATGTTGTCGTGAGTTTTCTTTGGGCTTCGACGGCTAAACCGTCAATAACACCACCTCGCCAGAGATGATGTCCATTTCCAGACGCATCTTTGAAACGGCTGAAGCCGGCTGCTTCATCAAAGTGCCACAACGAAATCGTATGTTCATCGACCTCGAATTTCCCTTTCGGGATTTCCCACTCCGGTCCCACATATCGTACGACACTCGAAATCCGGATTTCATCGATATACCCACGTAATTTCACATTCTCCCCAACGAAATGGCGCCACGGCTTTTGTGGAATGATCCCGCCAATACGCAGCGGCTTATTTGATTTGATAAGATGACCCCCCGGACAGCACCAATTACCGCCCTTACCGTTAGTGCCTATCCCTGCTCCGGCATCGTAAATCGCTGTGACATGCACCCATTCCGCTTTAGGGGGATGTTGATTTTTCCCTCCGATAACTACTACCGTATTTGCCCCTTCGGCATATCCGCATGCCCCTAACGCGCCAGTATTGCCGTGAAGTACCAGCCCAAACCGTCCTTCCTGCCCGATGATTGACCAAAAACTAAGCGGTAGCGGTGGTCCTTCAAAGTATATCCATGCTTCGGCGGTCAAGCCCTCAAACTCTTCATCGGGGAACCATGACTTGACAGTTGCTACAAAGTCGTGCTTTTCATCGAGTTGCAGCATACCGCCGCCTGCCGGTGAAGGCGGTGGAAATGCATCGGAACTCAGTGGAATTAGTGTAATTAAAAAAAGAGATGTGAGGATGTGTCGATATATCATTTTTAATCTCCTTGTCTGATGTGAAAAGGGTGATGCCCTTTATTTAATCGCTGCCAGATTTTTTCAGTGTTCCCCATAAAGTCGTTTGTGTCTCCACAGTCGGAGCAACAGAGAGAAAATTCTCTGGCACCCACGCGGGATAACGATCTCTTGTGGGGTGCTTTGTTAATTGCCGCGTTTCGATACCATCAGGACTGACAAGATAGATATTTGAATCTCGATTTAGGTTGCCCCACGGACTTTCAACTTCTAACTCATAGGCGATCCACTGCTCATCCGGAGACCACGCTGGATTGTAGCCCCACGTATTTTCCGGTGTGATTCTCCGATTGTTTTGCCCATCATCTGTCATGATGTAAATGCCGACCCCTGCCAGATCGGTCATTCTATAGGCAATCTGTTTTCCATCGGGCGACCAGGTCGGCTGGCCGCCCCCGAACCTCCTTTCTCTAACGCGTCTGATACTTTTTCCATTAGACTTCATCAGAAAGAGGTCGTTTTCTTCTTTTCTGAGAGAATAGAAAAGAATTCGATCTCCATCGGGCGACCACTTCGGAAACCTATTGTATCCGGTGTCTGTCAGTTGCTGCAGGTCTCCGGTATTGACATTGATTTTGTAAATATCATTCCGACTCGTGCCGACTGCTTGATTGAAACTAAAGGCGATCCACTGTCCATCAGGCGACCAATCGGGATCAAAATCTCCTTTTGATGCCAGATGGTTCGTTAATGGACGGATTACGTTGTTATTCCTATTCATCAGATAAATTCTGTTAGCGCCACTCCGATTAGAAACAAAAGCCATCCACTGTCCGTCGGGTGAGAACGCGGATTGCCAATCTCGTGCGGGGTGATTTGTTAAGTTCCGAAGATTTTTCCCTTTTGTATCCATGATGTAAATCTCATTGTTTCCCTCTCTCGGAGAAGTGAAGGCGATATGTGTCGTATCAGATGCCGATACACAGAAGGGCATCGCAAGCAAGAAACACGCGAGTGTCGCTGTCTTCACCAACGCTGTATAGGTCAATTTTCGTCTCATTTTTATGTCCTTTATCTGTACTATTCAGAAATACCGAGTTTGGCACCGGAAAATCTCTGAAAAGACGCTGCGAATGTGGAGATGAAGGACAAAAAGGGTGATTTCTGTCTTCACCGCTTCAGTTGTCCCCATGTTGTTGTGAGTTTCTTCTGTGCTTCAACGGCTAAACCGCCAATAACACCACTTCGCCAAAGATGATGACCGTTTCCGGACGCATCCTTGAAACGACTAAACCGCGGTTCCTCATCAAAGTGCCAGAGCGAAAGGGTATGTTCATCCACTTCAAATCTCTTTTTCGGGACTCTCCACTCTGGTCCTACATATCGCACGATCTTGGAAATCCGGACTTCATCAATATATCCTTGCAGTTTCACATTTTCTCCAAGAAAACGGCTCCGCTCTGGGTCTTGTCGGACGATTCCGCCAATACGAAGAGGCTTATTTGATTTGATGAGATGACCTCTTGGACAGCACCAATTGCCGCCCCTTCCGTTCATTCCTTTCCCCGCGCTGGCATCGTAAATCGCTGCGACGTGCACCCATTCTCCTATGGGCACTGGAGGGCCTCCAGTAATGAGGTCGCCATTTGCGCCTTCGTTGTGGCCCCAGGCGCCTAACGTGTCAAACTTGCCGTGGAGCACCAGACCGAATCGTCCCTCTTGTCCGATGATCGTCCAGAAATCGAATAGGTCAGGTAGTTCTTCAAAGTATACCCATGCCTCAGCAGTCAATCCCTCAAACTCTTCATCGGGAAACCACGCTTTGGTGGTAGCAACGAAATCGTGTTTTTCATCCAGTCTCAACATGCCGCCGCCTGCTGGTGAAGGCGGCGGCAATGCATCGGAACTCAGTGGAATTAGTGTAACTAAAAATAAAAAAAGAGATGTGAGGATGTGTCGATATATCATTTTTAATCTCCTTGTCTGATGTGAAAAGGGTGATGCCCTTTATTTAATTGCTGCGAGGGTTTTTCAGTTTCCCCCAGAGTGTTGTTTGGGTCTCAGCAGTCGGAGAAACAGAGAGGCTGAAAGTCGGAGGCACCCAGATCGGAGACCAATCCGCCGCCGGATGATGCGTCAACCTCTGCCGATTGCTGCCATCAATATTTATGCGATAGATGTCGCTATCCGTCTCCGATTCGGAATCAAAAACAATTGATTCTTCATTCAGAGACCAATCGGGAAACCAATCCGCCGCCGGATGATGCGTCAATCTCTTGACATCGCCACCATCGGCATCCATGATATAGATGTCCCTATTTCCCAAAAGTGCCGTCGTAAAGGCGATCTGTTTTCCATCCGGAGACCAGGTAGGTCCACTTTCCGATTGCGGTTGATGTGTCAGTCGTCTCTCTTTCTTCCCATCCGGATTCATCACATAGATGTCATGGTTTCGCGCCCGGACAGAAGAAAAAACGATCCATTGCCCATCCGGAGACCAAGAGGGGTTATGGTTGTTCCCTTCATCCGTTAACCGTTGAAGATTCGCACCGTTGATATCCACCTTGTAGATGTCAAACGTCCCCGCTCTATCGGAAGCAAAAGCAATCCACTGCCCATCCGGAGACCACGCAGGATTCCAATCAGATCTTGGGTCGTTGGTCAATCGGCGAGACACTTTTGTACGGAGATACATCACATAAATCTCTCCGTTTCCATCTCGCTTGGAAACATAAGCCATCCACCGTCCGTTCGGTGAAAACGCTGGCGAAAAATCAGACGCTGGATGATTTGTTAGGTTCCGCAAATTTTTCCCATTTATATCCATAATGTAAATTTCAGCGTTCCCATCTCGCTCAGAAGTGAAGGCGATATGTGTCGTATCAGATGCCGATACACAGAAGGGCATCGCAAACAAGAAACACACGAGTGTCGCTGTCTTCACCAACGCTGTATAGGTCAATTTTCGTCTCATTTTTATGTCCTTTATCTGTACTATTCAGAAATACTGAGTTTGGCACCGGGAAATCCCTGAAAAGACACTGCGAATGTGGAGATGAAGGAGCTACAGAAAAACTTAATCTCCTTTATCCGCAACCGTGTAAAATTGGATCGTCTCAATGCGACCGGCACCAGTCATTGAATGTTTTATAATTTTGATAGCATCTGTTTTGGCGATAAGTGGGATTTCAAACGGGAATTCGATGCCGCCCGGGACCTTCTTGGCGGGTTCCCATTGATTTCTCTTATCACGGACATGAACTTCAATGTTTCGGATTTTTCCAGATCCGAGCAGCACAACTTTCCGAACGTTCGCTCTCTCTGGAAGCGAATAAATTTCGCCATGGAAAGTCATCTTTTCACTCACTGGGCGATCGATCAAAACATACACCTGTTCCGTTAGAAGTGCTGCACAACTCATCTGTGATAAACACACCAATATCAAGAGTAAGCATCTCCACCTGTTCATGATTCTTTCTCCTTTGCACACAGCACAGAGTGATAGATGGAGCGATGCAAGCAATTGAAATATGGGAAAGCCTTTGCACCGCTCCATATTTTCCCAAGGAGGAAGGCTTTCCCTGTTGGTTTGCAATGTTTTGACATAAGCAATTTTCATGCCAAAGGCAATTCAGACGTGAAATCGTGTTTAAAGGTAGTTTTCTCGTAAATCTACTAACAAAATATTTTTCAGTGTTCAATTTCTGGACAGTTTTGTTCAAAACTGAAGGTAATGCTGCAGTTGAAGACTGCACTGACTCTCACTGCGAGGCAAACTAATAACGAATCCCTTGACATTCGTCAATTTTTCAAGAGAATTATCGGTTTTGGAATCCCAATGCTTTAGCTTTGGGCGGAAAAACCGCCCTTGTGAATTAGACCAAAGCGTTGAAATATATTTGACTTTGGTCTGAAAGTGTGGTATGATTATAGTATCCGTTGGCAGACATGCTAAGCGTTGCTGCAAGGCAACGTGTCTGCCTACCGACTTAGCAGGGGTTAAAAACGGATAACGGATATACCATGAGATTGACTTTTAGATTTCCTGTGTATCCAACAAAGACACAGGAAACAACATTGTTTGAGTGGCTTGACCACCTTTGCGAACTTCAGAATTCTGCGCGCCATGATCGAATCGTCGCGTTAGAAGTTGAAGACCGTTTCGTCTCGCTCTCTGAGCAACAAGACAAGTTGACGGAAGCGCGTGAGAAATATGATGATTTTCGTGAAGTGCCTCAAGATTTTCAGAACCATGCTCTACGGAGGAACGACAAGGCGTTTGCGAATTTCCATAAGCGTTGCAAGGAGAATGCTGCGAAAAAAGGTTTTCCTCGCTACAAAAAGCGCGTCCGTTCTCTGACTTGGAGTCTCCGTAAATATCCCTAAAGTTATTCGTCCAAAGACCAAAGATGCTGAAAAACAGACGATACGCGTTCGCGAAAACCCTATCCGAGAAACGTCTTGGAAACATGACCGTTTGAAAGTGCCGAAACTTGGCGAAGTCAAGATATACATGCACCGTCCGCTTCAAGGCGACCCGAAAGAAGTCACGCTTATCAAAAAAGCAAGTGGTTGGTATGCACATATTTCCTGTGAACTTCCCGATATCCCGAAAGTAGAGCCGACAGATGCGATCGCTGTTGACGTTGGCACAACGCACTACCTAACGACTTCTGAAGGTGAAAAGGAAGATAACCCTCGCTGGTATCGAGAAGCCGAAGGACTGCTCCACAAACACAATCAGACGATGGCGCGTCGGAAAAAAGGTAGCAACCGCTGGTATAAAGCCGTGCATGCAATTGCCTTGCACCAAGAACGGACAGCGAACAAACGCAAAGATTTTATTGGAAAACTTGTTTACAAACTCTATCATCATAAAGAAAACAACGTCCTTATCGCTGAAGACCTCAGCGTTTCAAACATGGTTCAGAACAAATACCTCAGCAAGAGCATTTCGGATGCGTCTTGGGGGAAGTTCTTTGAGTGGGCTGGAAACATAGCCGAAAGAGACGGTTTCCACTTTCATCAAGTCGATCCCAAGAACACTTCACAAACTTGCTCAAGTTGTGGCAAGAAGTCGCCAAAGAAACTCTCTTTAGCGATACGCACTTTTAATTGTCAGTATTGTGGCACGGTTTTAGACCGAGACCACAACGCTGCGCGAAACATCCTTTTTAAGGCAGCTGCTGCCTTTCGTGGAGAGCGGTGGGTTACCACCCTCTATGAAGCGAGAAACAAGAACGAAGCACAAGACGCAGGTTTGCAAGAAGCGACACAGCTAATGTTGTTTGATGCTCTTAACAAACCCAAGTCTTTAGGCTTGGGTAGTTGACATATACTTAGCGGTGGAAGACGATTTCATCTTTCAAACGGATTGGAGATGTCTATGAGGGTTTTGATTATTGGGGGCACGGGATTGATTAGTACTGCAATTACGCGCACGCTCATTGCCCGTGGTGATGATGTGACGCTCTACAACCGTGGACAGACGGATGCCGATATTCCAGAAGGATACGACACCATTATCGGCAATCGGAAGGACTACGCCGCTTTTGAAGCACAAATTGCAGAGGCGGGAAGTTTCGATGCAGTCATTGACATGATCGGTTTTGTTCCAGCGGACGTTGAGAGTGCTGTCCGCGCATTTCGCGGTAACATCGGACAGTTCATCTTCTGTAGCACAGTTGATGTCTATACGAAACCCGCACAGCATTACCCTATCCGTGAGGATGCAGAGCGGCAGCCGATGCCTTCTTTTCCTTATGCTTACAATAAAGCGAAGTGCGAGCGACGCTTGGAAGCTGCACACGAAAAGGGCGATTTTCCGGTCACAATCATCCGCCCGGCACACACTTACGGCGAAGGACGCGGACTGATCCATTCGTTCGGACTCGGCGGTGCTTACTACTTCCATCGTATCCGTCTCGGAAAACCGATTATCACGCACGGCGATGGCTCTTCTCTCTGGGCGGCGTGCCATCGCGACGACGTGGGGCATGCATTCGCTGAGGCTGTCGGCAACGAAAAAGCATTCGGAAAAGGTTACCACACGGCGAGTGAAGAACCGATGACTTGGAATCAGTACCATCAGACGGTCGCACACGCGATGAACGCACCGGAACCCGAACTAATTCACATTCCAACCGATTTCCTGTTTGAGATCGCGCCAAAGGCAGCTGAATGGTGTAAAGAGAATTTCCAATACAACAACATCTTTGACAACACCGCGGCGAAAGCAGATTTGAACTTCCGCTACACAATTCCATTCATCGACGGCGTCCGCCGGATTGTGGCTTGGTTGGATGCCCGCAACCGCATTCACGATAAAGATGAACCCGCAATTTACGGCGAAATCATTGAAAGATGGAAGAACCTCAGTGCGAAAGAGACTTTTTTCGGTTCATCCGACAACACATAGATTTAAATGCAGTATTCAATTTTCTTTTATTCACGGCAAAACTTAACAGTTGCATATTTTGCGACAGTATTGACGCTTTTTGTTATGATTATGACACCACCCAATTTACAGGCACAAGATACCGAAGAAACACACCCCAAAAAGGTAATATTTGAAACAGATATGTCTACCGACGTAGATGATGTCGGCGCACTGGCTACACTGCACGCCTTGGCAGACAACGGAGAGGCAGAAATCCTCGCGATTAGTTTCAACGAAGTGCATCCAAGTGCTGCCGATGCCATCTGTGCGATAAATACGTGGTACAACCGGGGTGACATTCCCATCGGTATCTATAAAGGTGATCTCGCTGACCCCGATGAATCCAGCTACCTGGGCACCATCGCCACTTTCCCACACGATCTCCCGACTGTCCCAACACCGAGTTCTCTGGAGCTTTATCTGCAAGTGCTTGGTGAACAACCCGATAACTCAGTGACAATTATCAGCGTCGGGTTCCTTAACAACCTCTACGATCTCTTGAAAACCGATCCTGACCTCATTTCTCAAAAAGTCACCGAACTCGTAGTAATGGCACTGCTTATCGACGACCCATACAATACGGTTCGCCACGATCTGATTGATAAGTCGGAATATGTTATCCGCAACTGGCCCACACCGCTTGTTATCAGCCATTATGGAGCGTCTGTACACACCGGAGCGAGACTCGCAGAGACCCCTGCTGAAAATCCGGTACGGGAGGCATATTATCGTCGATTCAACGGGCAGTATAAGGGACGTTCCAGTTGGGACCAACTTGCGGTCTTATACGGTGTACGCGGTCTTAGCAACTACTTCACTGAAATTACAGATGGCAAAGGTAGACTGTCAAATGGCTATGAGTGGGAGATGCAGCCCAGTTTTCGGTCTTATCTGGATCCCCGCTTGTCGGATAGTGAGTTTGTCCATATTGTTGAAGACCTAATGATTAAACCGCCGAGGAGATGATCCTAAAAAAGACGCGCCTACATAATTCCTGTTTACAGAATTACCGATTGAAATATAAGCATGTCTTTCTTCACCAAAGATAGATGTTTTTACTATGGAGGTTGATGATGAAAAATTTTCGTGGACCAGTCTATATTGCCCTTTTCTTAGTAGCAGCAACTGCTGTTTGGTATTTCGGGCATCATCGTCCCGCACAGAAAATACTTAAGGCTGAACCCGAAAAGGTGTACAGGACAACGCTCCCGCCTCAGAATGTTCCTCCGGTTGACTCTGGATCTCCTATAAGTCCGGCGCAGACCTCCCAAAGAACAGGGGTAGAAGCCGGATCTGAAAACATGCACGGACCCTCAACGGCTGCCCTTCCGGACGAACCTTTCTCCACGCAAGAAGTCAGTGGAGAACAAAGCGGCGAAGTACCCATGCAGCAGGACACGCCTTCAGCTGAGGAGGTTGCGGCCCGTGAGGCGTTTGAGAAGGCACAATCGGCTTTCGATTTAGCACAAGAAGACATGATATCAGCACTAAAAGATTTTCAATCAGTACAAGAGGATTTTCAATCAGCATTGACTCCGCCTGTAGACTCCGAAGCTCTAAAGTCAGCAACCGAGGATCTAAAGTCAGCAACCGAGGATCTAAAGTCAGTAACCAATGCTTTTAGAAATGCCGCGCTGCAACGGAAAACAGCACTCCAGAATCTTGCACCGTATTCTGAAGAAGCTGCTAAACTATTGGCGGAAGTGGAAGCCGCTGAAGCAAGGGCAGCTGAGTCTGCTGCAGAACCTAATGAACTTCTGGATGAACTCCGGGAGAAGGAACGCATATTACGGGAGGAGGAACGCATATTAGATGAACTTCTGGAGGAGACGCGTTAAGGTTGCAATGGCAAGATACATCTTACCAATAATAATTTTCACGGCTGCCTTTTTCCTAAGTATAGCAATTACCGTGAATGCACAAAAAAATTCAGAGGTGAATATGGTTGAACGTTGGGGGATATTTGAAGTAACTTTGGATGGACCGGACACAGAAAATCCGTTCACTGAGGTTGAATTAACGGCAGAATTTAAACAAAACGGTCGAACTTTTGAACCGCAGGGGTTCTACGACGGAAACGGAATTTACAAAATCCGATTCATGCCCGACGCAGTCGGTGAATGGACGTATACAACAAAAAGTAACCGCGCCGAACTCAACGGTAAGACCGGGCAATTTACATGCGTCGAACCGTCCGACGGGAACCACGGACCCGTAAGTGTCCATAAAGACTTCTATTTACAATACGCTGACGGCACACCCTATCACCAATTTGGGACGACCTGTTATGCATGGGCACATCAAGGCGATGCGATGGAGGAACAGACGCTCGAAACCCTCGCCGAGGCACCCTTCAATAAGATGCGGATGTGCATCTTTCCAAAAGATTACGTCTACAACAAAAACGAACCCGTCTACTATCCGTATGAAGGAAAGCCTCTAAAAGATTGGGATTTCACAAGATTCAACCCCGAATTCTGGCAGCATTTTGAGCAGCGCGTTCAAGACCTCTTGGACCTCGGTATTGAAGCGGACATCATCTTATTTCATACTTATGACCGGTGGGATTTTGAAAACATGGATGCCGAGGGCGATGATCGGTATATCCGCTACGCCGTCGCGCGGTTGGCAGCGTTCCGAAACGTCTGGTGGTCCCTCGCAAACGAATTTGACATCATGCCTGCGAAACAGGAATCCGATTGGGATCGTTTTTTTCAGGTTATCCGCGATCACGATCCATATCCGCGTTTACGCGGCATCCACAACTGCAGGCGTTGGTATGACCACAGCAAGCCGTGGGTAACGCATACCAGCATCCAGACCTCTAACATGGCACAAGGCATCAACTATCGCACGCAATATGGAAAGCCCGTTATCTATGACGAGTGCCGTTACGAGGGCAATATTTCGCAAGGATGGGGAAATATCACTGCAGAACAGATGGTGCAAAACTTCTGGGCAGGCACTGTTTCTGGGTGCTACGTCGGACACGGAGAGACATACAACCACCCTGAAGACCTCCTCTGGTGGGCAAAGGGTGGAGTGCTGCGCGGTGAGAGTCCACCGCGGATTGCGTTCCTCAAAAACTTCATGGCGGACGCACCACCGTTTGATACGCTTGAACCGATCGGCGATGACAAGGGACGCTATATTCTCGCAAGACATGGAGAATACTACCTTACGTACACAACTGCACCACAGACGATAACACTCGATTTGCGCGGAGAGCAACCTTATAAAGTCGATCGTGTAGATACTTGGAACATGAAAGTCATTCCTGTCGGCACAGCACACCCTGGAGAATATACATTTGCTGCACAGCCGAGTGGTTCTGCCTATCGCTTTACGCCATATGCACCGGGTGAGAAACTCCGTCCGGAAGCGAAGGCATCCGCCGATGTGCTTCAAGGGAGTGCACCGCTCACAGTGAACTTCTCCGCAGCAGGGGATCTGGCACACCACTGGACTTTCGGAGACGGTACAACGTCCTCTGAATCGAGCCCGATGCACGTCTACGAGAACCTCGGTCAATACGTTGCAACGCTCACGGTGATGGACGAGGAAGGGGACACGGCAACGACATCCCTCGCAATTCATGTATCACCGGAAGCACCTGCTGATATTGGGACGCACACAGAATTCCCCGGCTCGCGCGATGGACTCGTTTTTCTCTGGCACGGCACGCTTGAAGATAGCGGAAAGATTGAACCCCGCGGCGACGCGACAATCGGTGAAAATGGACAGATAGATCTGACCGGTGGTTCATTCCTTGCGGGAGATCTCAATGATACACTGCTCGCAGCATGTCAGGAAAGCAATCAATTAACACTTGAGTGTCTCGTTACAACGGATAACCTTGACCAGAGCGGTCCCGCGCGGATTATCTCGTTCTCAAACGACATTACCCATCGTAACTTTACCTTCGGACAGGATGACAATCGTTTTACTGTCCGAATCCGGACACCGCAAACCGGCACGAATGGCTTAGGTGGCGAGTTTTCTTTCGGTAGGATTGAATCAGGAAAACCGATGCACGTCATCGTCAGTTATTTTGAGGGTAACGTCTACTGCTACATTGACGGTGAACTCGTCCACGTTAGCAACGGCACGCAGGGAGATTTCAGCAATTGGGAACTTTATCCGTTACTCTTCGGTGATGAAGCGAGTGGTGGTCGGAATTGGGAAGGCAAGCTCAGCCATATAGCAATCTACAGCCGTTTCGTCGGTGTAGAGGAAGCAACACATAAGTTCAAATTGGTTCAAAGTGAATAGATATTCGCTTTATCAGAGATACATTCTACAATCTCCGCCGCGCCATCAACCGAATCTAAACTATAGCCTCCCAACGCAATCAAATCGGCATTGCCTTTAGGTGGATCGTCAAGGCAGTTTGGGTTGAGAACGAAAAGCGGTAGATTCAGGTCAAGTGCTGCTTTTGCGGTATAAAACGTTCCACTCATTTTACCGTGAGCATCTTGCTCGGGGCCGGATTCAATGACGACAACCGCTTTGGAGAGTCCGCACACAAGCTGATTTCGCGCCAGCGCATACCACATGGACCGTTGGGTATCTGGGTCAAATTGTGAAACCGCAAGGACATCTTGATCCCAATTGAATTTCTTAAACGCGCTTTTCTGACGCAGCTGCTTGATGCCGCCAGATAGAACGAGCGTCGTTGTGCCGCCTGCTGCTAATGCACCTAAATGCGCCTCTAAGTCAACACCCTCGGCATATCCAGAGACGATATTTATGCCGTTATCTACAAGTTCACCAGCCAAATTTCTCGTAATACGAATCCCTATATCCGATACATCCCGCGCCCCAACAATCGTGACGCTATCGGACCTAAGGCGTTTTTGCTGCCCTTTAGTAAACAGTACCGGCGAAATTTCAAGGAGATGTGGCGGAAAATCTGGGTGTCCGGGGTAGATAATATTGATCCCATAATCTTTAAGTTGCTCGTACGCTGCGAATACCTTTTCACTATCTTCCTCGCGAATTTTTCCCTTAAGGATTTTCGCTAATTTTGGAAACTGCTCCGAGAGATCGTTGTGGTTGAGCGGCAACGTTTCTGGGTTTAGGTTTTCTGCTTCCAATATTTTGGCAATAGAGGCAAGAAGTTTGGGACCTATGCCTCGTGTCTTAAAGAGTTGGAACCAGAAATAATCTCTGTTAATGTTCATTTTTTCAGTCGTGTCCTTCAGGACGGGCATTGAGAATCATTTTCTTGTTGATTTTGAGAAGTTTCACAGGATTGTTTCTGTTAGACTGTGGCAAACGACGCGAGATGGACGGTTCTATAAGGAAGTTATTACCTGTTACCATACTGAGGTGCTATTTTATACATCTATCCGATACACATGAGTAGCAGTATCATGAAATAGTGCGGCACGTTCATCGTCTGAATACTCTGTTGACAACCGTTTGAAGGCGTTATACATCACATTGTAGGAGAACGAAACCTTATCAACCGGAAAGTTACTTTCAAACATACACCGCTCCGGACCGAATTGCTCAATACAATAATTCATAAAAGGTGCGATAGATGCCGCCAATTCTTCAGAACCGATCGGTTTTTCTCGCTCGTGCCAGTCAAAACCGGTACGCGGCATGCCGATACCACCCAGTTTCATGTGAACATTCGGGCAAGCTGCTATAGCATCGATACCGCTCCGCCAATTCGCCAGCACTTCGTTATCTCGACCACCATAAGGACCGACCCGCAGCAAACCGCCGATATGGTTTGAAATAATCGTCAAATCGGGTACGGATTTCGCGAAATCCGCAAGTTCTGGGAGTTGTGGGGCGAACATCCAAGCCTCAAACGACATCCCCATACTTGCCAATACTCGTGCCCCCGCCCGGAAATCCTCACGTCCCAGTTGTCCGGCTGTTCTGTATGCGGAAGTGCCGCCTATCTCCGGATGTGGATCCGAGGTGACGGAGTGTCGGATACCCCGAAACCGATTCGGACTCGCTGCCTGCAAGGCTGCCAATACAGGTTCAACGCGTTCACCTAAGTTTAGGTTCGCGTGCCCGACAATCGCAGCGGCAGCACGACTTTCACCGTATAACCCACTTGCACTCGCAGCCGCCAGTCCTTGCACAAACTCAACTTCACCGACAGGACGCATCTCTGCCGGTCCATCAGCACGATACATCGCTCGCGCCTCAACAAATACAGTAGAACGCACATTGTGTCCACCGTCAATATCCGCTATGAGTTCGTGGAGCAGATACCGTTGATAAGGAATACGCTCGGTTCGGAAATCCCAGAAATGGTGATGTGGATCGCAAATTGGCAGTTCCGGTTCCAATGTCGGTTCTTCAGTTAAAGCGAGCCAGTCATTGTCTCCAAATGGCATAGAAACACCCCAGTCTTTATAGTTTTCGGATGGATTATTATATCTCTTTGCGTCCACTGTAGGGCATCGGAAAATTTTTGTCAAACATTTTTTATCACCTTTTTTTATAGGGACAGTATGGGTTCGTACAACTTTTTTAAGGGATGCACCGACGATATACGTCTTAAAGTTATAGTAACACATGAGTTCAACATAATTTGGGTCTCGACCAGCGCATGATAGGAGCGATCTCCGAATCGCGACGTTGCAAAGTTAAACGGATCCACCTCCAATTTTATACTTCTCTTGCTCATGAAATGTTTTTGTGGCATAATAGTTGCCAAACGGTGAACAGAGTCCTCATATTGCAAAACACAAACTTCGGCAAAAAGGAAGGCGACAAAATGATGAACCCATCAGAAAAAAATAACCTTCGGATTGTGGGACCCAAAAGCAGATGTGCGTATATTACTTTTGTTGCGTGTGTTTTGTTGTTGCTTTCCCATTTTGTGATTATAGGGTGTGGACCCTTAACAACCGATCCGCAGTCTGGTATTACACTTGAGGATTCCGGCGCAGATTCACGTCCCGAAAAGGTATGGCCCGTGGAACGGACGCTCGTCAGCAACGAAGTCAACTGTATTGCAGCCGACGCAAACAACGTATGGATTGCGACAGCGCGCGGCGTTTCGCGCTGGGAACGTCAGCAGGATCAGTGGCTACACTATACCATGGAAGACGGATTGGCAAACGATATGGTGAACGCCGTTGCGGTTGATGGGCAATGGGTCTGGTTCGCTACCGATGAAGGCGTAAGCCGCTACGACACCCAAACAGACACCTTTTCGACCTTCCGAACGATTGATGGTTTAGCGAGCGATCAGGTTTCCTCTATTGCAGTGGACGGAAACTACGTCTGGTTTGGCACCTCTGAAGGGTTAAACCGTTATGACAAAACGATTGATAGTTGGGCGGTACGCACCCGGAAAGACGGTTTGGTCAGTAAGATAATTACAACGATCGCAGTCGAGCCAGAATACGTCTGGGTCGGCACCGATAGGGAAATTAACCCAGATCCGCATGGATGGGATGAGGATCCGAGATTCAGCAGGGGCGGTGTGAGCCGCTACCATCGGGATACCGATTCTTGGAACAATTACACAAAATCAGATGGCTTGATAGATAGCGAAATCGCTACAATCGCAGTGGACGACAACAGCGTCTGGTTTGGTACACAAGACGAGGGGGTCAGTCAATACAATCAAGTTGATCAAACGTTCATCAAAACGTATACGAAGACCGACCTGCTGAAAAGCAATATGATCACCTCCATCCGTTCAGATGGCTTCCAAGTCTGGTTTGGGACTGCCAATGCAGGTGTGCATCGGTTCATCAAACCCGTCAATACATGGGTGCATTACACCAAAACGGATGGATTGTCAAGCAATCATGTCAGTTGGATTACCACTCAAGGAGATGATGTCTGGTTTGCGAGTAAAGAGGATGGTGTCAGTCGTTTCGATAA
Source organism: Candidatus Poribacteria bacterium (assembly GCA_022827185.1). Taxonomy (GTDB): domain Bacteria; phylum Poribacteria; class WGA-4E; order WGA-4E; family WGA-3G; genus WGA-3G. The sequence goes on along the minus strand of JAJDTM010000042.1, from coordinate 108,378 downwards.
AGTAACCGGTGAATGGACAATTTACAAACAAGCCGATTTTCTCGCCGACAACGATGTCCGCGATATAACACGCGATGCCGATGGTAACCTTTGGGTAGCAACAGTTGCAGGGATTTCGGTTTACGCGCGGCAAACGCGCACTTGGGAAATCATTTCTAAAGAAGACGGACTGCCGACACCTTATATCACGTCAATATTCATTAGCAGTCAGCCATCAGCCGTCGGCAATCAGCAAGACGGTATCGGGGCATCGGAAGCATCTTTACCGACAGCCATTTGGATTGGAAGTGATCGCGGGCTTGGCACACGGACATCCGTAGGTACCGAATGGGTATTTCATACCCCACCTCAAGCGGCAACGCAAGGTGAAGCCTTTGTAACAGCAATTGATGCTAACGCGGCACAGCCCAATTCGGTTATCTGGGTCGGCACCAGTTTGGGACCCGCTATGTATGACCCAACATCTCAAGAATGGACGCAGCTCGCGCTGCCGGATGCCCCCAAAAATCCGCTTATAGTTTCTGTACTTGCTCATAAAGAAAACGTCTGGTTCGGTGGCGCGGAAGGCGTTTGGCGATATTCAATCGCCGATAAGAAAATGCATCCTGCTGCCGACGGACTTCCCAATCCGTATGTGAATGTCCTATTATCGACGGGTGAAAAAGAAAAGACATTTTGGGCGGGAACAGGCAAAGGTGTCGCGAAATATGACAGCACTCGGCAGCGTTGGGTGCCGTTGTCCTTTAATGATCAGCTACCCTCCCCCAATGCCACAGCACTTGCCTTTCGAGATGGTATCCTCTGGATCGGCACACCGCAAGGTTTGGGAAGTTATACAATCGCTTCCGATACTTGGAAGTCTCTCTCAAATGTGCCGTATAACATCCGCAGTATCTTGTGTGATGCAGACGCAACGCTTTGGTTAGCGACGGACATCGGACTTGTTGAATATCATAGCCGTGAAAACGGCAAAACCGTAGTCCGTAATGTAATGGAGGACGGGTCTACGGAGAAGCACTTGAAAACACTGGGGAAACACCCAAGCAAAAACACCCATCTTACCGAACCGCAAGGGAATATAAAAACAGATCAGTCTGGTGAAAACGGCAAAACCGTAGTCCGTAATGTAATGGAGGACGGGTCTACGGAGAAAGACTCGAAAACCCCAATCCACCTCACCGAACCGGAAGGGAATATAAAAATAATCGAACCGCAAGGGAATATAAAAATACATCAATCCCGTCCGATGCGGGAGCCGTTCCTTGAAACAAGGGTCTCACACATCAAATTTGATGGCGATTATATCTGGTTCAATAACTGGCGGGCTTCCCCGAACGGCAGTATTGTGCGGTTTCACCGTCCAACAGAGACGTGGCGGCGTTTCACACGTTTGGATATCCTGCAGTCCACCCAAAAAAGATCCATGACGTTCATACGTTGGACCTATGTAGATACTGATGCGGTCTGGTTCACAACGGACTATGGGGTACTGCGTTACGATAAAATGGCGGACACATGGCAGCACTTTACGGCAAAGGATGGTCTCTCTACAGACGATGTGAATAAAATTGCTGTCAGTGAGCAGAGCGTCTGGGTCATTCCGATGATAGGTTTGGAGCTAAACCATTATAGCAAAGCGACTGGAACGTGGGCAGTCGTTGAAGAAGAAGGGCACCGTGAGATTGAGACGATAAAATCACTCGGGGTTGATGGACCGAACGTCTGGTTCGCATCTGGACGCGGTCTCACGCGTTACAATGAGATTACCGGTGAATGGAAAAATTTCGGACCGAGAGATGGACTGGCGGGTAGAGGTGCAGAATGGATTACTGTAGATGACGATTTCATCTGGGTCGCACGTTCAGAATGGGATAGAGGCAGCAACCGTCCACTGTCACGATACGATAAAAAAGCCAAAAAATGGACGACGTTTTCAACGAATGACGTGCTTGCTGCAAAAACCATTAAGCGCATTATTGCAGCAAAGAACGATGTCTGGATACTCTACAGACCTTGGGACGACGCAGGTGTCACCCGATACGACCGGCGTACAAAGGAGTGGACGACAATCCGATCAGGACGCGGAACGCTTGAACTCGCAGCCGATGACGATTATCTCTGGTTAGCTGCACCCAATGAAGGGCTCCGACGATTTCATTTTGCCTCCGGCACTTGGGAAACGTTTAAAGATATCAAGGGACTGCTCCATAACCATGTCGGCGAATATGGACTTGCAGTCGATGAAGACTATGTTTGGGTGGGGACCTTGCGCGGACTTTCTCGGTATGATAAGCAGAAAGAATCCTGGACCCCTTTGACCGCTTTGCCAACGCTTATTGGACGCACTGTACGGACAGTAGATACGGATGAACGTTTCGTTTGGGTCGGCACCGACAAAGGGATGTCCCGCTATGATAAGGTCTTAGGAAACTGGAAGAATTATCGACAGGAAGGTGGCTCCGAAAATATAGAAACCCACGGCGGTCATTGGCACCGACACGGACGGAAGAAGAGAGACTGTCTTTCCGATAACGTTGTGAGTTCTATCGTAACGGATGAACAATATGTCTGGGTCGGCACACGCGACGGTGCAAACCGTTTTGATAAGATCGCCCTACAGTGGGATCAGTACAAAACGCATCACGGGTTGCCGGCCAATAATGTGACTTCTGTCAGCAGCGACGGCGATAGCATCTGGGTTGGCACGAATTCCGGGATCGGAAAGTACCCTCGCACGGCGGATGACCTCAACGCTTGGATTACCTATACTTCTGGGACAGAGATACAGCCCTCCGCTGTGTCTAAAGAGTTCGCAGAATCACTGGTTACCGACCAAATTTGGTGCATCACAGCGAGTAAAAGACACGTCTGGGTCGGCACACGCCGAGGTGTGAGCAAATACGACATCGGTAGAGACATCTGGAAAACAATCACAGTCGAAGATGGACTTGCCAGCGATGAAGTCAGTTGTATTGCTATTGATGGCGACAATGTCTGGTTTGGTAGTGATCTCGGTGTAACGCTCTATAATGAAAAAACGAAGGTTTGGGCTGCCTATACGACAGAGGATGGGCTTGCCAGCAACAAGGTCACCACTATCGGTGTTGATGGCGCAGAGGTATGGATCGGCACCTACAACGCAGGTGTCAGTCGGTTTGATCAATTGACAAATAGTTGGACGACTTATACCCGAGACAACGGTTTGGCGCATAACGGTATCCTCTCTATGTCTGTTGATAAAAACTACGTCTGGTTCGGCACATATCGTGGATTGAGCCGTTTCGATAAACGCACAGGCATCTGGACGGTCTTCACAGAGGTCTACGGACCCGAGGACATTTTAAGGTAGTTGTCCAGTAATCAGCGATTGGCAAAGAGTATATGAGTTTATCAGAACCCTCTTAACCGAAAGCCGATGGCTGACAGCTGATAGCCAATAAAATATGAAAATAAATACAGGTGCCCGAAAGTATCTGATCCCCGGCTTTCTCCTCTTACTGTTGAACTGCTCTCTGGTGTTCTATGCTGATGCAGAGGACGTATACAGTCTATTTGGCAAGTTATTCCTTTCTGGACGCGTTGAATACGATTTTACAAACCGACGCAACTTCCTCGCTGATACCGAGGAAGAGCGAGTCAGGCAGGACAACTTTGATTTTGACCGCATCTTTCGACGTGGTTTCCACAGTGTCATGGTGATTGAGGAGACCGCAGGCAGTGTCAAAAACATCCTAAGTCTCGGCGAAGTCCCAACAACCTTCACGAAATTCACCTTTGATCAGATTGACCTCAGCGGTGTCCGTTGGGAGGTCCGCTCCAACCGCACAGATTGGACGATCCTAATGGTACCGGGTTTGCTTAACCGATTAAACGGTCAAGAGGAGCAGACAGAAGGTTCGGGCATCGGTTTGCGCGAGGTCACAAAGTTCGGTAATTCGCAGTTGGGGCTTTCTTGGTACTTCCGCCAGGTCCCCGTGTGGGCGGTGGATCTGGAAACCAATTTTACCAACTACGGTGTGAAAGCAGAGGTGGCTGTCACGCCGAAGAGCGCACTGCAAAAGAATCTACGTTCACGTTTCGACGCGACCACAACGGTTTTCAAAGCCTTCCAAACCGTTGGTGATACGATTTTTCAGGCAGAAGCGTATCGCGTCGGCCCCCGGTTCGATGCCTCCCGCTCTGTCGGTGATAACGATGACCAAGACCGCTACTCCGATAACACGTTTCTTGACCCACCGTCCCTGATTATTCCCGGCGACCTTGATAAAAATAACAACGGTATCTTCGATTACGAGGACGACATTCTGCTTTTTGATGTCGATGAGGATTTCCTTGACGAAAGTGACCGGAACAATAACGGCATCCGTGATGAAGAGGAAAACGACTTGGATCCGAATTACGAATTTGATGTCGGACTGCAAGGCATCCGACTTTTCATGAACCGTGAGATAAGTCAGCAGGCAAGCACTGTTAACCTCGATCTTGGATTTCAGGCAGAAGAGAACCTCAGACTCAGAAATACCCCTACTTCAACCAAAGCGTTCGCTAACCTCGTCTACCAGAAACAACTCGCACGGGCTTCTTCGCTCGTTTTTGAAAACGAACTCAAACTCGTAAAGGATCGGATTCCTGACGAAACGTGGTATTATGCCGGATTTTTGGGGAGACAAGAAGAACGCCTCTATCGATCCCAGCCGGAAATCCAGAAAATGACAAGGGACGGGCATGTGCAATTCTTCTATGTCGATGGCGGCGTTGAGGTCGAAAAACGACGTAGGGATCCGCTGCTGATGCAAAACGACCTCATTAACACCGCCAAGATCACGTATGAATACTCAGGAATTGAACGAATGGTCACGACAGTTCGCGCCAAAGTTCAATACGACTACGATTTTGAGAAAGACAATGAACATTACGAAGTCGGTATTTTCAAGACGTTGTATCGCCTACGTCCTTCCAAATCGCTGGAAATTAGTCCAATGTTCAAGTATACCATCCGCAACGGTTTCCGGATGGCGGAAGACAGGATCGAATACCTCCCATTAACCGCAGAAATCGACGGTGAGGAGATCTCACGCGCGCTACGACTGCGCGAAATTGAACGTACGCATGTCCGGGATATGACACCCGCGCTTATCCTCAAAGTCGTCTATCAGTTCACAAAAACCATCAAACTCACTGGTGGTGGGCAAATTCTCCTGTTCAATGATATGCTAAAGAACGATAACGATTTTGTCCGCCAAGCACTGTTAGCGGAAATGGAGAAGAGTTTTGTCGCTTACGAGAAGCGGATGTTTCTGCATATCGGTGCGCGATACATAGATCAGCGCGCAATCGGGGAAGTTAATGACCAAAACTACATGGAAATTTTTGTGCGTGTCTTTGGAAGATTCTAAAAAAAGATAAGCGAATGCCATGAATTTCGACAACGACCCAATTTAGTTTATTCACTCAAGAGAGCAACGACAAACATCTGACCGTAATTTCTGCCGTTGCTGGACAAAGAAAAGGAGGTCAAAATGTTTAACAAAATGTTGTTCATATCTTTTGCCGTTATAGCAACCATTTTTATGTGTACAAATATGGCGAAGGCACAAGTGGTTACTGAGGGTTTGGTTAGCTACTGGACCTTTGATAAGACTGATATAGATGGTGATACTGTTAAAGACGTTTTTGGCGAAAATGATGGAACCATGAAGGGCGATCCCAAAGTCGTTGAAGGCAAGGTCCGTCAGGCACTGGAGTTTGATGGTGATGATTATGTGGATTTCGGAGCTCTCGAGAGTTTGAATATAGATCCGCCACTTACAATTTCGATGTACATAAATAACAAGGACGAGACACCCAGTTTCCTATGGCAGGGCGGTGAAAAGAGTGGATCTACTAAAAACTATATTTACGTGAGGAATGATGGCGGATTGAACGTTGGTCAATGGCCTCCTGGCGGTGGAGATTTGAATTCTGAAAAAGGACTTCTTGAAACGCTCGGGGCTTGGTATTATCTCACTGTTGTTTTTAATGAAAAATATTTGCTTTATGTTGATGGAGCTTTAGAAGGTGAATTCCCATCAGAAGTTTATTCAGGTCCGACGCCTACAGCTTGGTTACTTGGAACGAGGTTATTTCCTGCTAATCCTGTCTATTACTTCAAAGGTCTCGTTGACGAACTTGGCGTTTATAATCGGGATCTAAGTGAAGACGAAATCAACCAAAACATGGATGCAGAAGGATGGCCTGTCACAAGCCCCGCCAATAAGCTGGCTCTCACTTGGGGAAGTCTAAAAGCTTCAAGATAACTTGACCTCATTTGCTCAGTTTGCGTAAGTCTTGACAAATTTTCATAAAATTATGCATTTTTTTTGTAAATTAACTTGACAAATATATTTATAGGGTGTATAATACTATTGATACGTATTTACAAATAGTATTTAGTATGCGTAATTGCGAACATTCGTGGTGAAGCATTGTCTTATTAGTTGTAGAAATCAATTATAACCCATTAGATAAGGATCAAATCAGATGAAACCCCAGAGATTACACCCTTTAGAACTTGAAGTGATGAAAGTGGTATGGAAATTGACAAGTGCCACGGTCAACGATGTTCTCGATAACATTGACCGCAAGCTCGCCTATACCACCGTCGCTACGACTATGAAAAGCCTTGAAAAGAAGGGCTTTTTGGCGCATGAAGTTGATGGTAGGACGTTTGTTTACCAACCTTTAGTCAAAGAGACAGAGATTACACATAGGATGCTCAACGATTTGCTGGAACGCCTTTTTGACAACTCAGCCGAGAAACTGGTGAACACACTCCTTGAAGTGCGGCAAACCAGCGTAGATGAACACAACCGCTTACAGGCGTTAATTAACAACTACCAACCTGAAGGAGAAGAAACCGATGACTAAGCAAATCCTCCTTTCCCTGCTCAACTGCTCATGGCAGTGGATGCTTCTGAGCGGCTTAATATGGTTCGTCGTGACTCCCCTATTTCACAAAAGTCGTCGTTCCAACACCACCGTTCACCTATTATGGCTGTTATCTTTACTCAGTCTACCGATCCTGTTCGGTTTGAACCAGTTTGTGCCAGCCCTCTCCATCGGCGGAGACCCGGTGCCAGAATTGACGCAGGCGAAGCCAGTAAACGTATCGGGTTTAGCTGCACTAACTACAGATTTACCAGAAATTTCGTCCACTGAAAACGCTACACAATCCAAGAACCAACTCCTTGCTGGCGGTAAATCTATCGTCAATTGGGCAAAAACAGATCTGCTACTGTGCGTCTGGACAATCGGTGCGTTCGTTATGTTGATCCGTTTCATGTTTGGCTTGTACCGAATCCATCAACTCCGACGCAGTGCCGTAGCAGCTGATGATTCATATCAGACAATTTGCCAACGATTGGCGCGACAACTCGACATAAATCGTCCGGTCACCGTATGCTTTTCGGATCGAATAGCATCACCGATCTCATTCGGTTGGTTGTCGCCTTACATCCTAATTCCTCCAAAGCTGAATTTGGAACACTTTGAGTTAGTCGCTGCTCACGAATTAGCGCATGTGCAACGGCGCGATTGGTTAACAAACCTCTTTTCGCATTTGGTCGGGGTTATCTTCTTCTTTCATCCGATTTACCATTTCCTTAACCGCGAACTCGTTCACTTACGGGAACGCATCTGTGACGATTGGGTCATCCAATTGACGGGTTCAAGAAAAAACTACGCGCAGTGTCTGTTGGATCTGGTGCGTCACAGAGATAGAGCTATCCCACTCGCTTTGTCCCTAAATCAGCCATCTCAGTTGGAATCTCGGATTGACGCTATCCTGAAAAGCAATCGACGGTTAGACGTTCAACTGAAGCCGCGCTTGCGGTTAATAGCAGCGACCTTACTCCTAACCTGTCTACCCATATTGGCAATGGCACAGTTGGTGCCGCTGAAAACTTTCCAAGTCTCACTGTTCGCTCAGACACCTGAGAAATCAGAAAAAGCGGTCGATAAGACTGAAGAAAAACAGGGCATGCAAAAAGCGAAAACTGAGCAAATGGGTAAGAAAGAGTACAAGGACGATGCATACATCAAAGTGGAAGACCCAACCTCGTTTGAGAGATCTGAAGAGAACAGAATATTCTCTGGACCGCAACCGGGCGAAAAACTCCCGTCGTTGAAAGTAACTGGCATTCGTGATAGACTTGACGGAACAACGTTTGATATTACCACTAAAGCAGATAGAAAACCGCTCGTCCTATTCTTGCAGGACACCAATGCAGTCGGCGTAAAAGGGCTTGTCAACGTGTCTAAGTTGCTTCTTAAAATTGATGCTTTCCAAAAAAGGCATAGCAAGGCGACGGATGCTGAGAAATCTAATCAAGGGCTCCAGATAGGTGTTGTGTTCCTCGCAGACAGTCTTGATACCTTACCTGACTGGGCGCATGACATGTTAAACGAAGAGATTTCAAACGAGATATTAACAGGAATATCTCCGGATGGGCGTGAGGGACCGGGAAGTTATGGACTGAACCGCAACGTAGCACAGACGGTTATTGTGGCTAAAGATGGGAAAGTCCTACACAACTTTGCTTTCACACAACCGATGCTCTATAGCGATCCACACTTCCTTGGTGCCGTCGCAGACGCAGTTGGAGCAGATGCCTCTGCGCTGGAGAAATGGTTGAACGATGATGCCGCGAAACGCCGCTACGAGAAATATGACTGGGTGGAACTCCTCAACAGAACCGATGGTGAACTGAAGTTGAAGCCTCTCATCATTACCGAGATCGACCATGCCGCTGCTGATGCTTATGACTGGGTGGAACTCCGCAATTTAAACGATAGCGAACTGAACCTGAAAGAGTGGATGATCGGATTGGATGCTGAGGAGAGGGTAATCCTATTCAAGAAGGATGTTAAACTCCCTGCTAACGGTTATCTAATCCTTGACGCTGAATCGCTGAAAAAATTAGGCGTTACCTTGGAGGAGGGTGAGAAACTTCTCAATAAGACAGAAGAAACCTCCCCAAAGATGGACAAACGGCAATACCGAAACCAACGTCAAGTGAAAATAGCGGATCCAGCAGCTTTTAACACGTCCGAAGAAAATAAGATCTTCTCCGGACCGCAACAGGGCGAAAAACTGCCACCCCTAAATGCGACAAGTATTGTCGGTGAATCAGAAGGCGAGACGCTTGACTTCGCCAAGACCGATGGACAACTGCTTATTCTGTTTTTGCAAGGTGAAGATGGCGCAGGTTTGCGCGGTCTGTATGACATTTCACGTATGATCGCAAAAATCGCCAATGAATCCAAGCAGGAACTGCAGATGAATGTCGTATTTCTCGGTGATGATCCTGATACGTTGAAGCAAAAAGTCAGCGGAGTGGCAAGGGGTGTAGCGCAGAGCATGTCTAAGAACGTTCTACTCGGTATTTCTCCGGAGGGTCGCGAGGGACCAGGGAATTATGGGTTGAATCGCAATGTTGAGCAAACAATTCTTATTGCCAAAGATGGAAAAGTGCTACATAACTTCGCTTTTACACAACCGACGGTCTATGCCGATCCGCATGTACTTGGTGCTATTGCGCAAGTAATAGCGCAAGCAATTGGCGAAGATCCAGCATCAGTCGAAAAATGGTTGAACGAAGCACCTGCTGACGATCAACGGATGCAGCGTGGTAAAGAGAAAACGGAGGGTAAAAGCGATCACAAGGATGAGTTAATTGAGCAGCTCAACACGCTTCAAGAAGGATTGCAGCACCTAACTGAAAGTGTCTCTGCCGTGGAAGTGGAGAGCCAAGAGAGTAGGCTTGATCGCTTAGAAAAGTTGCTTGAACAGGTCAAAGCCCTTGATGAAAGTTTCTCCGCCGTAGAAGCAGAGAGCCGAAAGCGTAGGCTTGATCACTTGGAAGGGTTGGCAAAACAGGTTAACGCGCTTAACGAAAGATTGCAGCGTATAAATGCGAGTGTTTCCGCAGCAAAGCAGGAGAACAAAAACCGATACCGCCGAGAGAACGTTGAAGTGAAAAACCCCGCTGAGTTTAAAAAGGTTCAAGGCGCAAAGATCTTCTCTGGTCCACAAGCCGGTGAGAAACTGCCACCATTAATGGCTAAGGACATCAACAGTGAAACTAAGGGCAAAATGTCCGATGTTATCGCCGAGGCAGACGGACAACTACTCGTTCTCTTTCTACAGGATGAAAGCGGGCTCGGGTTGCGCGGATTGCTTGGCATTTCTCGTCTACTCGCGCAAATCGCCGAGAAATCTAAACAGCCAATGCATATCAAGGCTGTATTTTTAGGAGACACGCCAGATACCGTGGAGAATCAAGCCAGTAAATTAGTCCCACATATTCCAAGTGAGGTCTCACTCAGTGTTTCTCAGGAGGGTCGGGAGGGTCCAGGCAGCTACGGGTTAAATCGTAACGTCGCGCAGACGGTTATCATCGCCAAAGACGGAAAAGTGCTACATAACTTTGCTTTCACGCAACCGATGCTCCATCCAGACCCTTATGTGCTTGGGGCTGTCGGAGACGCAATTGGTGTAGAACCTGCCACGCTGGAAAAATGGTTGAATGTAAGTGATCTTACAATCGCTATTAAAAACCCTACCGAGGGTGAAAAGACTGGCAGAATGCTCTTAAACGGAAACGTTGTCCAATTTGACGAATTGAGCACTCGCCTTCTCAATTTGCCTGAAGAACAAAAATCTGTGCTTGCTATCCAATCAGGACGAGAAGTATTACATGAGCAAATCGTCAAGGTAATGGATATTGCCAAAAAAGCAGGTATTGATAAAATTGAATTTGCAATTAGTCCGGCTGAAGGTAGAAGTATGGAGCCCGACAAAGCACAGGAACACCGTAGCAAAAATTCCGATTAGGTTATAGGAGGAGAAACAGAATGGACGCGGTAAAACGATGTGATGGTATGAGCCGCCGGGATTTTATCCGTGTGGGTGGATTGGCAGCACTTGGACTTGGGTTAGGGGACTTTTTTCACCTGCAACGCGCCTTTGCCGTAGGGGCGAGGTCACCGCGAAGAAACACCCAAGCAAAAACCCCCTACGCAGCAAAAGCAAAATCCTGTATCCTGATATGGCTCGATGGCGGTCCCAGTCATCTGGAAACCTTCGATCCGAAGCCGAACGCACCACAGGAGGTTCGCGGACCCCTAAGCACTATTGCCACAAATCTCACAGGCGTACGTATCAGTGAATGCATGGAACAGACAGCAAAGATCATGGATAAAATTGCTGTTATTCGATCAATGACTTCACCGCTGGGTGAACACAGTCTCGGTACCCAGTACCTTATGACAGGCTATAAACCCACGCCTGCATTAGAGTATCCGACCTTTGGCGCAACAGTCGCCTATGTCAGATCTCAAAATAGTAAAAACGCTTCAGAAGATGCGCTAACCGCTTTACCGCCAAACATCGCAGTTCCGAACTTCACAGGTCAAGTGTCAGGAAACGGATATTTACCGAGTGCCACACTCCCATTTTCTGTCGCGCGTAACGCTAATACAGACGACTTTAGAGAAGGTCATGGTGGCTTTAAAGTCCGCGATCTTGATTTTTATCAAGGTATTGATATGGATCGTCTCTCGCGACGCAGACAATTTGTCAATGCACTCAATGAATTCAGTCGTGCCAAAGATGCTGGGATGCCAACAGTTTCGGATCCAGCGTTGGAACGCGCCTATAATCTGATAACATCGCCCGAAGCCAAGGGCGCATTCAATTTTTCCGATGAACCGCAAGAGGTTCTTAATCGGTATGGAACAGGTGGCGTGAACAGAATTGGACAGAGCTGTCTACTGGCACGGCGGTTGGTCGAACGCGGTGTTCCATTCGTGACCGTCAACCATACCGGTTGGGATACGCATAACGATATATTCCAGTTGAAAGAGCGATACCCTACGGATCGGAATGCACATCTTCCGTCCCTTGATCGGGCATTGAGCGCACTAATTCATGACCTTTCCGAGCGGGGCCTGTTGGATGAAACACTCGTGGTGGTCATGGGTGAGTTTGGACGTACACCGAAAATTAACTCACAAGGTGGACGCGATCACTGGCCCAACGTGTTCAGCGTGATGTTGGCGGGTGGCGGTGTGCAAGGCGGACAGATCGTCGGCAGCAGCGATGCGCTCGGCGAATTTCCAAAGGAACGTCCTGTAACGCCATCGGATCTGGCAGCCACAATCTATACACTCCTCGGCATTGACCCCAGCTTGGAACTACACACCAGCGACGGTCGCCCCGTACGCGTTGCCCCTGACGGTGCTAATGTCGTTTCAGAATTGATTGCCTAATCCAATTGTCTTATAAGCAAGACTTACGCATTTTGACTTAAAGTCCCCCTGATAGGGGGGATTTAGGGGGTTTAAAGGGTAGAAATTCCCACTTTTGGCATCGAAATGTTCAATATTTCCTTAATTTGCGTAAGTCCTAATAAGGAAGTTATCTGTGAAAAAATTAATTTGCGTCTTGTTAATCGGGACTGTTTTGGCGGGTTGTGGTGAAGATGACACGGTTGAAGAACAACCTGAGATAATCCAAACCGAAGCCATTGATGATACGCCGCTTCGCGTGATTACTTGGGAGAAAGATGCCGCATCGATGGTGCTGATACCTGCAGGTTCTTTTGAAATGGGCGACCCTTTTGATGAAGGCGAAGCAGATGAACTTCCTGTCCATCGGGTAGCGTTAGACGCTTTTTACATGGATCGGCACGAGGTGACAATCGCACAATATAAACGGTTTTTAAAAGAAACAGTCCACGGAACCTTACCCGACCAAACGCCTGATTGGATAGCAGGAAAGGCGATCGTACTTGCACAAAAAGGTGTCCCGCAGGTGGTCGGTTTCACCACACCGACCGACAATCACCCTGTAGCGGGTGTCACTTTTAACGATGCACAAGCCTATGCCGAGTGGGCGGGCAAACGGTTACCTACCGAAGCCGAATGGGAATACGGAGCACGAGGCGGGTTAATCGGGAAACGCTACGTCTGGGGAAACCAACCACCCGAAAAAATAGACTGTAATTTTACCGGTTCCTTTGGTGGAGAACAGGCAGATGACGGTTATTTATACACAGCACCGGTCGGGAGTTATGCCGCTAACGGCTATGGGTTATATGATATGACAGGGAACGTCTGGGAATGGTGTGCGGATTGGTACGGTGAAAACTATTACGCAAGTTCTGTTCTCAAGAATCCAAAAGGACCAACAACAGGAACGGAACGAGTAATAAGAGGCAGTGGATGGTCGAGTTATCTTCAACACCTACGCCTGTCACGTCGTTTAAAACTTTCTCCGACAGTAACCGGGTTTCCGCAGGCAACTGAATATTCAGGCTTGGAGAAACCAGCCTTGAATAAGAACATCCCTATAGACAAGCAAAAACCGAATCAGGAACAGAAACCACAAGCAGATCCAGCCGTGAAAAAACAGCCACCGGACAATACCATTTGGGTCGGCTTTCGATGCGTGGCAGATCTGACAACAGATAAAAAGTCCCCCTGATAAGGGGGATTTAGGGGGTTTAAAAATCAAAATAACGAATGTTATTCAAAGTCCCCCTGATAAGGGGGATTTAGGGGGTTTCTTCTAAGATGAAGTCTTTATTTCGGCAACACCCTCTACAAATGAAGTATCAGTAAAAATATAAATTATGGAGAAATTAATGAAACGCGTACCCATTGTAATTCTAACCTTCATTTTTTCATTTGTTTTTGTGTTATCCTACGCGCATTCTGCACAAGATAAGATAGCCGAGCATTATTGGAACCAGTTCCGCGGTCCAAACGGAGACGGCAAAGCAACCGCGACTAACCTTCCAATCGAATTTAGCGAAACCGAAAACGTCCGTTGGAAAGTACCCATCCACGATAAAGGGTATTCATCACCAGTGGTTTGGGGAAATCAGATTTGGCTGACAACCGCACGTGAAGATGGCAGCGAACTCTTTGCGGTCTGTGTGGACTTAGAGAACGGCGACATTTTACACGATATAAAAGTGTTTGATGTCGATGAACCACAACTTGAACATGGGGACCTCAACAGCCATGCTTCACCTACGCCAATCGTAGAGGAAGGACGCATCTACGTTCACTACGGTACCTACGGCACCGCTTGTCTGGACACGAAAACGGGTGATAAACTTTGGGAACGCCGAGACCTCAATTGCGATCATCGGGTCCGTCCCGCCTCTTCGCCGATTATTGATGAGGATACACTATTCCTTACCTTCGATGGCGTTGATGTACAGTTTATTGCCGCACTCGACAAGAATACCGGCGATACTTTGTGGCTGCAGCACCGAAAAGTTGACTCCAATTTTGAGGATGTTCTCAAAGCAAAGGGTGTTAAGGATATTGAAAAAACGAAAAAAGAGAAGCCAAACGACAACAGGAAATCTTACGCGACCCCTACAATCATTACGTTCCAAGGAAAGAAGCAGTTGGTGAGTCCTGCCGCAGAAGTTACGATCTCATACAACCCGAAAACAGGGGACGAACTCTGGCGCGTTCGGCACGAAGGTTGGGGTTGGAACGTTGCGTGCCGTCCTATTTTTGCACACAATCTCGTCTATTTTACAACGGGCGTAGAAAGGTTACTGTTAGCGGTTGATCCGTCTGGCACGGGTGATGTTACCGATTCGCACGTTGTTTGGCGCAAGCGTAAGGGTGCCCCTGAAATACCGTCGCCACTCATCATAGACGATCTGATGTTCATGGTAAACGAAGGCGGTGTAGCCTCTTGTTTAGAGGCGAAAAGTGGGAATCAGATATGGAGAGGTCGTGTCGGTGGAGATCATTGGGCATCGCCGCTATATGCAGGTGGGAACATCTATTTTTTCAGTATGGACGGGCGAGTGTCGGTCATCTCTGCCGGACGGGAGTTTAAATTGCTTGCACGGAACGAGTTCGACACGGAATTCATTGCATCTGGCGCAGTTGCTGGCAATACCCTAATCCTCCGCTCGCGCACGCATCTCTACTGTATTGAGGATACAGACTCTTGAAGTCCCCCTGATAAGGGGGATTTAGGGGGTTAAATAACAAAAAAATAACTTAGGCAAGGATAAAAAAATGAAAGCGATCCAGTTAACGCTCATAATACCGACACTATTAGCCGTGTCAATTTTGTGTGGTCCCATCCATCAAAACCCTTCCGTAGCAAACGACGAGCCATCTGGTTTAGCGACACCTGACCGCGTTGATTTTGAAAACGACTTGATACCCGTCTTCACAAAGTTTGGGTGTAATGCGGGGGCGTGTCACGGCGCAGCCGCCGGTAGAGGTGAGTTTAATCTGTCGCTCTTCGGAGGGAATCCACAAGCGGACTACAAAGCGATTGTCCGGCAGTTCGCGGGTCGGCGCGTCAACCTGATGCATCCCGAAGAGAGCCTTATTCTTCTAAAGCCGACAGCACAAACCAAACATGGCGGCGGACAAGTCTTAGACGAAGATGGAGAAGCCGCGAAATTACTCCACAACTGGATCCGGCAAGGGGCAACTTATGAAACGCTACGTCACTTGGCGCGTGTTAAAATATCCCCGCAAAAACATGTGATCTCGAACCTTGAGAACCCCATTCAGCTGCACGCAACTGCCCACTTTTCGGATGGAACTACAGAAAATGTAACACGATGGACTGTCTTTACACCGGAGGACATTTCAGCGATTGAAATTGACGCAGCTACTGCCGTCGCCAAAGTACGTCGTCGGGGTCGGCATATTATCCTTGCCCGTTATCTCACAGAGGTTGTCCCGATTGAGTTCATCACGCCTTTGAACGAGGTTCCAATAAGTGATGAAACGCATACATCTTCAGAATCGGTGGAGACAAGCATTGACGGCGAAATTCTCAAATTGCTCTCAACGCTGCGGTTGCCTGTATCCCCAGCTGCCAATGATGCTACCTTCTTGCGTAGGGTGACGCTCGATCTTACCGGACGGCTTCCTGCGCCAGATGCAGTAACTGCTTTTCTCGCAGATTCGGATGCCAATAAACGAGAAACATTGGTAGACGCACTGCTTGACTCCGATGAATTTAACGGATACTGGACACTGCAGCTGGCGAAATTGCTCCGAATTCACTCAAAAGGTGGAAACACGCAAGGCGCGTTCGCCTATCACCAGTGGCTCGCACAGCAGATTCGTGAGGGTGTCGGATATGATCAGATTGCACGCTCGGTTATCCTTGCAACAGGTGATTCCCATGAAGTGGGTCCGGCAAATTTTTACCGCACTGTTAATAGCGCGGGTGAACAAGCCGAATTCATGAGTGAACTCTTTATGGGGGCTCGGCTCCGATGCGCGAATTGCCACAATCATCCGCTTGACAAATGGACGCAAGACGACTACCACGGATTGGCGGCGATCTTCGCGAAAATAGAAGCGAACGGGCAAGTTATCAAGGTAAAACCATCTGGTGAGGTTATTCATCCTGCAACCCGCGAAAAAGCAGTCCCACGAATTCCAGGCGATCGGTTTCTGTCTACTGATGTTACTGATGGTCGTCTCGAATTGGTGGACTGGCTAACAGGTGTGGGCAATTCATATTTCGCCAAAGCCATCGTCAACAGATTGTGGAAGGCGATGATGGGACGCGGCTTAGTCGAGCCTGTTGACGATTTCCGATCTACAAATCCTGCCACGCATCCTGAATTGCTAACAGCATTGGCTGACGATTTTGTGGCGCACGATTACGACCTACGACGGACACTTAAGCGTATCGCGCTGAGTGCCGCTTATACGCGCAGTGCAAATACGCTTCCGCAAAACGCGACGGATGATCGTTTCTATTCGCATGCGTTACAAAAGCCACTTGAATCGGAAGTGTTGGCTGACGCAATTTCAGATGTTCTCGGTGTGCCTGATGTTTATGGCAACGAACCCAAAGGCACCCGTGCTGTCTCTCTGTTTGATCCCAACACCGAATCCGACGCACTTGATATCTTAGGGCGGTGTGGACGGGAGACCTCATGCGAAAGTTCTGTCGGAGCGACAGATGGGCTTCAGCGTAAACTCCACCTATTCAACGGCGATCTTCTCAATGCGCGCATCGGCGTACCCGGCAGTCGGCTTGATAGGTTAGTCTCCATCGGAAAATCACCGATGGAGATTGTCAACGAATTCTACCTCGCAGCACTAAGCCGACACCCAACGGATACGGAGCAGCAATTTTGGGAACAACACATTGATGTCAGCGCGTCTGCAAATTCGCAACGAGCAGTCCTTGAAGATATGGTCTGGAGTCTGCTAACTTGTAATGAATTTGTGACGAATCACTAATACAACAACTCTGTTTGAATAGAGTCGGATCGTATCCGTCGTTTTATAGGTAAGTATCGTGCTACGTCTCTTTTTCGCGATTTTGTTTGCGTTCAGCTGCGTGGTCTCCATTGCCACCACACAAGAGGAAATTATGCATAACCAAGGTGCCACCGAGGTAAATGACAAGGCATTGATTGTGGATATCGTGCGTGCAGCGGGCAGCTATTCTGGTGTCAATATAAACCCATTGTTGGATAGTCAGAAAGCGTCCCAATCCACCCGGGCAGATGAAGCGATTAAGAAATGGATCGATGAAAATAGAGAATCAATCGTTGGGACTCGCGGCGGTCCCTTTAATCCTACCGACCAATATGTAACAACTTACAAGAATAATAAAATCTATGTTCATGTTCTCTCTTGGGCTGGAAAGAACAATATCATACTTCCAGCAATCATTGATCGGATGGTGAAGAACGCTTGGCTCCTCGAAAATCCGGAAGCAGATGGTGCCTCATGGGGAATCGTGCGCCAACATCCATGGGGACTTTTGATCGTAGTCCCGGAAGACTATCAAAATGGCGTTGATGACATTATCGTTCTTGATATTGAAGGGGACCCTGCTACCCTTAAGAAGCCACAATTGATTGATGCAGATCCGTCAACAGTTATTTATCTTTTCGGGGACAGTGCCAAGGTAGATGGCCGCCTTGCGCACTTGCAAGCGCAGGACTGGATTGAAGGTTGGAATAAACCATCCGCTTCACTTTCATGGAAGGCGAAACTCCCGATGTCTTCTGATTACGCGCTTGCGGTCACCTATACCGCGGATGCCGATGCAATAGGCTCGAAGTTCGAGATTGTTGCTGGACAAGACAGAATCACTATGACAGTCCGCCGAACGATCGGATGGGCAGGAGATTCACAGAACTTTGAAAAAATACCGCTTCAGGGAACATTGCACCTGCCCATAGGTGAAAGCACAATTACACTTCGTCTTATCGGAGAAGCAAAATCCAAGGCGAACGTGAAAATCCATTCTCTTGAGTTGATTTCGTCCGCAGCGGCAAAGACAATGATTGCCTCAAGGGAGAAGGCACGACAGATGCGTGCAAGTACCGATTGGTTCATTGAGGCAAAGTACGGCGTGATGTTCCACTGGTCAACAACGACGCAGCCGTTGCGGGGCTCCCAAAAACCTTACTCAGAGGCAGTGGAGGCTTTTGATGTCAACGCTTTCGCAGATATGGTGAGTGAAACCGGAGCAGGTTACGTCATTTTCACCGCTGTCCACGGAATTATGCATTTCCCCGCTCCTTTAAAATCGATTGAAGCGGTTATGTCGGAACGCACGTGCAAACGCGATCTGATTGGAGAGATGGCGGATCAACTAAATGAACGCGGCATTCCGCTCATGCTTTATTTTCATCACGGTGTTGGAGATTCCGAGTGGGTGAAAGCCTCTGGATTTCTGAGTAAGGATAAATCCCGGTTCTTCAAAATCGAGCGTGATATTCTCACTGAAATCGGACACCGATACGGTAAAAAGGTTGTGGGGTACTGGTTTGATGACCGGTATCCGCTCCAACCCTTTGAAGAATTGTATGAGGCGACCAAAGCCGGTAATCCTGATCGTATCGTCGCTTGGAACAGTTGGATTCTTCCCAAAACGACTGAATTTCAAGAGTACTACGCTGGTGAGTTTGGCGGCGCGCTCGTAATGCCACCTGCAAGTTTTTTCGCTGAAGATGGCAGCGCAAGTGGGCTACAACCGCATGGTCTAATCTTCCTTGACGATCCTTGGCAGCACGGATATCCAGATACCGATATTGCCCCACCTTTATTTACCACGCAGCAGATTGTCGATTACGTGCAGATGTGTATTGCCCAAAAACTCGTAATTACAATGAATATAGGAATCACTCAGGATGGAAAGGTCTCGCCCGCGACACTTGAACAAATGAAAACTTTGCGGCGAACAATCCGAGCGGAATAGTTTTCAGTCCCCAGTTAAAAGTCCGTTGAGAACTACTGACAGTGCTCGTAATTTTAGGACGCATTGGAGATCAAATGATGAAGCGTACACAGCACTCAAACTTAGCAACATCTATCTGTAGTTTCATATTTGTCTTGATGTCTGCGACACTTGCTATCTCGGCAGATTCTGAGACTGAAATCAATTTTGAAATACAAATCCTGCCAATCCTCCAAAATCGTTGCTTCAGTTGCCATAGCACGCCAAAAGTAGACCCCAGCGGCACCATCACGAAACCGAAAGGTGGTGTCCAATTCGACAACGTGAAAGGCATCAAAGAAAGCCTGCACGGCGAAGTTATTATCGCTGGCGAACCCGAAGATTCGCTGCTCTATCAGCGTATCACCTTGCCCGAAGGCGAAACCGGCATTATGCCACCACCGGAAGCCGGTGATCCATTGACAAAACAGGAAACCGATCTTATCCGAAAGTGGATTGAGCAGGGCTCAGCCTATGGAGAATGGACAGGGAATCAATCGGGATCCAAGTTATCCATGACCGGTACGCATCCGCACCAACCTACTGTGATGCCACCAATTACTGCGCTCGCATTTTCTCACGATGGCAAATCAGTTGTAGCGTGTTCACAAGCGGGCTTGCACGTTTACGACTGGCCAACGCTCAATCTACAGAGGACTATTGCGGTCCAAGCCCGGAATATTCACGATCTTGCGTTTTCACCTGATGGAGATCGTCTGGCTGTTGGTGGCGGGAATCCTGCAACTACAGGCATTATAGAGATTTTTTCATGGTCCGACGGAAAATCACTCCGCGTTCTTAGCGAGCATCGCGATTCCGTCACGGCTGTCGCTTGGCGGGATACATCTTCACTCGCATCGGCAAGTTTAGACCGGGACATTATGCTTTGGGACCTACGCACTGGAACGCCAACGCAACGTTTTAAAGGTCATTCACGCGGGGTGTCATCGCTCTGTTTTCTGAATGATAAAGAGACGCTCGTGAGTACAGGCGTAGATCAGAATGTCCGTGTCTGGAACTTGGCGACTGGTGAACTGATCCGAAGTTTGAACAACCACACGCTGCCCGCACACGACCTTGCACTGCGTCCTAATGAGACAGGGCTTCCCATGGTTGCTTCTGTGAGCGATGACCGGACCGTTCGACTCTGGCAGCCAACTATTGGACGAATGGTTAAGTTCGCACGACTCAAGGAAGCACCGCTAAATGTGGCATGGCTAAACGGGGGTTCAAGGATTGTCGCAGCTTGTGCCGATGGTGCTGTCCGTCTCGTTGATCCGGATTCAGTGGAGGTTACGGGTGAGATTCACGCACTAAACGGTTGGGCTTATTCACTTGCTGTTCATCCGACAGATGGCAGTATTGTTGTCGGTGGACTGAACGCACAAGTCCGGCGGATTGTCCCCGACTAACCGAAACCGTATCATCTACACCATTTCAACAAGAGTGCCTAACCCTTTCGCTTCCGCTTCTGCGAGCACTGCTGCTGCAGCGACTGCGTCTTGCACTGCTACACCCACCGACTTAAAAAACGTGATTTCATCATCTGACTGCCGTCCCTGTTTATTGCCGTTGACGATTTCACCGATTTCAGCGTCAATCTCAGCGTTCGGAATAATCAAGTCCCCCGCCTCTTCTAAGCACGTTTCCCGCGAATCCACCACGATTCGGTGTGAACGTCTTATAGTTGTCGTATCGACTTCCCGCTTTTCTGGTACAAACGTCCCAACGGCTGTAATGTGCGTGCCAGGTTGTAAGGCGTTTCCGTCAAAAAGAGGCGTTGCCGATGTCGTTGCACATAGCACAATATCAGCGTCCTCCACCACCGCTTGCGGTGTAGATACAAGATTAACTACGGGGGCATCCCCCCACTCTGAAATCTCAGCAGCGAGTTGTTCTGCCGAGGTTTGCGTCCGACTGATGAGATTGACTCGCGTTATTTCTCTAACCGCTATCACCGCCTGCAACTGTGCTCTTGCCTGTACACCTGCGCCGAAAAGTCCAACAATTTTTGCGTCCTTACGGGCAAGAAGGTCTGCTGCTAAACCGCCACCGGCACCGGTTCGGATGGCAGTCAGACTGGTACCGTCCATGAACGCTTTCGGTGATCCTGTCGCTGGATCAAGGACTAAGACTGTTGCAGTGATGCGGGGCAGATTGAGGTTCGGATTATCGTCATAGACAGAGACAACTTTGATGCCGAATTCACTTCGTTCAGGGAGATAGGCAGACATTATGAGCGTAACGCCTTTGTCGGTGGCGATGTGTTGTCGTGGGGGCGCGACCGCTGTACCAGCTGAGAGTTGACCGTAGGCGTGCCGCATCGCATCAATCGCTTTGGGCATCGGTAAGGCTGCTCGGACATCAGCAGCGGAGAGAATTCTGATGAGCATACGACTATTCCACGTGAACTAACGCTTCACCTAAGACAGCCATATCTGGGACAATTCCCAAACCTGGTTGCGTTGCGGCTGCCATTCTGCCATTAATCCGTTGCGGTGCACCTTCCGCCGTGCTGACGGTGACATAACTGTTAAAATCTGTTGCGGTGAAAAGGAATTCTGTTGGTGTACTATGGGCAAGATGCGCAATCGCAGCGGTTGTAATGTCGCCACCCCAACTGTCTTCAATCGTCATCGCAACGCCGAGTTCAACGCATAGGTCTCTGGCGAGTTTTGCTTTCGTCAATCCACCAAATTTGCTGATCTTAATGTTGACGACATCCATCGCCTGATCGGCATGACCGCGTAACAACGCATGGATACTGTCAATCGTCTCGTCAAGAACAAAGGGGTGATCTGTACGCTGACGAATAGCGAGGCACTCTTCATAAGAGAGGCAAGGTTGCTCAATGTAGACATCCACATCGCGCACACCGCGGACAACACGAACGGCTTGGTGCATCAACCAACCCGTATTCGCATCCGCAATCAGCACATCATCGGGTTCCATTAATTCGGCAACCGCGTGAATACGTTCAATATCGGTGTTCGGATCACCGCCCACTTTCAATTGGAATTTGCGGTATCCTTCCGCACGATAGGTCGCTACTTTCGCTGCCATCTCGTCAGGGGATTGTTGGGAGATCGCACGATAGAGCATGAAATCCTCACCATACCTACCACCGAGCAGTGTGCAGACGGATTGGTTTGAAACTTTGCCGAGAATATCCCAACACGCGATGTCGATTGCGGATTTCACATACGGGTGTCCCTTGAGCGCGACATCCATGCGTTGGTTAAGGGGAAGCAGTTGCGTTGGATCTGCGCCGATGAGATGCGGCGCGAGTTCGGCAATGCCGGTACGGGTCCCCGTCGCATAAGCTGGGAGATAGAACGGTCCCAGGGGACAGACTTCACCGTAACCTGTGATACCTGCATCCGTTTCAACGGAGACGATGGTACTGTCAAAGACGGATACAGATTTTCCGCCCGACCAGTTGTAGCTGCCTTCATGCAATGGAAGGTCCACTTGGTAAGCGTTGATACTACGAATTTTCACTTTTCTAATTTACCTTAACTTACCTTTTAGCGTTAGTTACTGGAAGTTGGTACTTGTTCGATGATACGGTCTGCGAGCCGCGAGAAAGGTAGACTCTGAAGATAAACAGTGCCGGTCCCTTGCAGCGTTGCGAGGAAAAGTCCCTCACCGCCAAAGAACATTGATTTTAAACCTTTTACCATTTCAATGTTGTAGTCAACGCTCGACGAGAAGGCAACAAGACAACCGGTGTCAACACGAAGCACTTCGTTGTTGATCTCCTTTTTGACCACTGACCCGCCAGCATGTACAAAAGCCATGCCATCGCCACGTAGGTGTTGGAGGATAAAGCCTTCACCGCCGAAGAACCCGGTTCCCAATCTACGTGAGAAGGCAATGTCGAGCTCGGTACCCAAGGCGGCGCAGAGGAAGGCATCCTTCTGACAGAGCAACTCTCCGCCCATTTGTGCCAGATCAATGGGAAGAATATGTCCCGGGTAGGGCGCGGCGAAAGCCACGCGTCTCTTACTGTTGCTTGTGTTGGTGAAGTGCGTCAAAAACAACGACTCACCGCTAAGTGCGCGTTTACCCGCACTCAGAAGCTTGCCCATCAACCCCTCGTCCTGACTGGAGCCATCGCCCATCTTTGCCTCATAGACAATGTCATCCTCCATCCAGTTCATAGCACCCGCTTCCGCGATGATTGTCTCGCCTCTATCGAGTTCAACTTCAACGACTTGCATATCGTTCCCAAAAATTTCATAATCAACTTCGTGACTCTGCATTATTTTTTGTTCCTTTTAACTTTTATTAAATGTTGTTACAGCAGGCGAAAACCCTATAATCACGCTGTATTTTTATTTAAAAATAATAACATGTTTAACGGAAACCTTCAAGAAAAATCAATCTCTCAATCGTTCCCATTTTCGGCTTGACTTAAGACATTTGCCTCGGCTCCATTCTGTTGGGTACGCAAGGCTTCGAGTTCGGTGCGAAAAGTCGGCATGTCACTGATTCTCATTGCCCCAATAGAACTAATGACGGCACTGTAAGCGATTGCTCCGGATCCTCCAACAAACAGTGCAACATATTCCTGAATGCCACGCCGAATTTTGCGTAATTCATTCGCCAAGTGTGGATCATCTGTTGGGTAAATGATACTCAACCCAATCGCCTTTGCCCCATTTTGCACTGCGCACCCTACAATTTCTTCAGCTGGCAGGTTGGGACCGAGGTAGGTAACTTGCCACCCTTGTGCAGCTGCGGTCGTTCCCGCAATTAATGCACCAATTTCATGGTGTTGACCGCGTGGGGTCGCGATCACTAAGTTTGGCATTGAAGGAGACACATCAACCCCTTGGCAGATGTTGCCCAATAACGTCCGGACAACCGCTGTGGCAAGGTGTTCGTGTGCAATCCGCAAAGTTCCGGCTTTCCACTGTTCACCAATTTCCTGCATCAGCGGTACGATCAACTTTTCGAGGAAAACAGGCTGGCTAAAGGCGACTGATGCAGCGAAGAGCGTCGATTCGAGGGCTTGTGCCTGAAACTGCTTAACCGCTGTGATGCACGAGGCGATGTAAAAACGGAGGGAGGTTTCTTGTGAGACAACTTCTTTCTCGATTTCGGAAGGCTGCACAATCGTCCCCGCCGTTCCAATGAGTTCTAAAAGCATTTCGGTCGACAGGTTTGCTATTCGTCCAATACTATGTCCTGCCTCAGTCGCCAGACGAAGCAACGTGAGTCGCGATATATCCGCATCGGAATAGAGACGACGATTCGTTTCGGTTCGCAGCGGTGTAACAACAGCATATCGTTTTTCCCATGCCCGAATGGTAAATTGTGTTAATCCTGTCTGGGTGGAAACGGTTTTAATACCGTGTTTGTGTTCATCTGTCATGAACTTTCCTCTTATTTTTTCCGTGTTATCTTCCAATTTAATATAACATTACGCATATCATTTGTCAATAATTTTGTCTAAATTTTTAAAAATAAGCGGAATTGAACCTTAATTTCTTTTTGAAATCTCTTTTTTAGTGAATTCTGATAGCGTGTATTTATCTTATTGCGCGACATAATTTCTATACAAAATATGAATTAATGTGAAATTGTATAAATTATTTATTGACATAATATAGACAATATGTAATAATATTATACATAACGATTCTCGCACCAATTTAATCTGAAAAATCATACCAATCGCGGTTAGACAACAGATCGGTTGATAAAACACAACCGATGCGAAGGAAATAGATATAAATGAGACAAGAGCATGTAATACTCGTTGACCACAACGGGAAAGAAATCGGTACAGAAGAGAAGATGCAAGCGCATCGAGACGGTAAACTGCACCGCGCCTTTTCAATCTTCGTCTTCAATACTTTAGACGAAGTGTTACTTCAGAAACGGGCAGAGACAAAATATCATTCTGGTGGATTGTGGACAAATACCTGCTGTAGCCATCCACGACCCGGTGAAAATCACCATCACGCGGCGAGGCGACGGCTCCATGAGGAGATGGGTTTCGATTGTGAGTTGCAGGAACTTTTCAGCTTTATTTATCACGTCAAACTCAACGATGATCTGTTTGAGCACGAATTGGATCGCGTCTTTGTTGGGCATTATGACGGTCAACCTATACCAAATCCCGACGAAGTTGACGATTGGAAATGGATGAATATAGGCATGCTGAAACAGGATGTCCGAAAAAATTCCCAAAATTATA
Organism: Candidatus Poribacteria bacterium; assembly: GCA_022827185.1. Classification (GTDB taxonomy): domain Bacteria; phylum Poribacteria; class WGA-4E; order WGA-4E; family WGA-3G; genus WGA-3G. The sequence goes on along the minus strand of JAJDTM010000042.1, from coordinate 82,876 downwards.
CGTACTGGTTCAAATTAGTACTGGATCGCGTTATTAAACAGTATCAAAAAGTTGGATCGCACGATGAAACTTAGTCAATTTATCTATACAAATCTTATAGTGGCAACTCTTTTCTCGTTCTGCGCTGATAGCGTTGCGATTAACGAGCCGGTGGAAGAGATGTTGAGAGACGCGCGAAAACAATTTTATGCTGCGATTGAAGACAAAAAACGGATTGATCCAGCAATCAACCGCTTTGAACAAATCGCACAAGTAGAGCCGAAGTACGTTGGAAGAACGCAGGTTTACATCGGCGCACTTGTTGCGCTTAGGGGAAAGCATGCATTTTTCCCGCATATCAAGCTCAAGTGGGCAAGGCGCGGTTTAGCAATCATGGATAGCGGTTTGAAGAAAAGCCCAACTGACATTGAGGCACTTTTCATCCACGGGACAACCTGTTACCACTTACCATTCTTCTTCAGACGCGGTGATGATGCCCAACGCGATTTCAGAAAAATTATCAAATTGATGCCACAGCATGTAGATGCCTACGATCCGAGGTTAATCACAAATGTCGTCGCTTTCTTGCTTGAAAACGCGAAACTAACAGATGAAGAGAAAACATATTTAAAAGTCGTCAGGCATCAGTACGGTTTTCTATGAAAACCTGTCAGCACTCAGTTAAAAGATGTTGTGGTTAATCATAAACCTCTTTAACTGACAACTGATAACTGAAAGATTTTTTCGCAGAAAAAATCGTACTGATAACTATAAAACAATGAAATTTGAATATCTCTTGTTTAATCTCATTGTAATTGTTGGACCTGTAGTACTCCAATTCAACCGCGAAATTAAGCACATTTCGCAGTGGCGAGTGAAATTACTGACGAACGGGATCGTCATGATGCCATACATTATATGGGATGTGCTTGTCACAGGTTCACATTGGCAGTTCAACAAAGCGTATACACTTGACTTCCGATTGTTAGGTTTGCCGATTGAGGAGTGGCTCTTTTTTATCACAGTTCCGTTTGGGTGCCTGTTGGTATGGGAAACGCTACCGGACGCGAGGCTATCAACGCAGCTGAGACCCCTTCGGCATGTCAGAACAGTTTTATACGCGACGCTGCCGATAGGTATATGGGTTTTCAGCACAGGCAGGCAGTACACTGGATTGGTACTATGTTGCTTTGGACTCGTTGGACTGGCGGATACTTTGTTAAGAACTAACCTGCTCCTACGACCGAAGACATATCTCTATCTCGCAATTGTCGCTGGTTTGATTTTGGTGTTCAACGGTTACCTCACAGCGCGACCGGTTGTTCTCTATGGTGAAGCGTATCAGAGCGATTACCGGATCCTGACGATACCTGTCGAGGATTTCGGATACGGGTTCACACTAATGCTCTTTAACGCGATGCTTTATGAGAAGCAGGTTGCTTATGAGCGATTACGCTGCAAAATTGAAGGCGGTTCGGCATGGAAAATAAGCGTGTAGCGGTCATCGGTGGTGGACTTGGCGCATTAAGCGGTGCAATTCGTCTCGCGCAGCTGGGATTCTCTGTCCAACTATTTGAGAAGAATCCGAAAATCGGTGGGAAGGTCAACGAAGTCGTTTTGGAGGATTACCGGTTTGATACCGGCGCATCTCTATTGACGATGCCTTTTGTTATTGATGAACTATTCGATTTTGCTGGCTTCAAGCGGTCAGATTATCTCGATTTTGTGCCAATTGACCCGATATGCCGATATTTCTTTCCAGACGGTTCAATGATGGACGCAAGCGCAGATAAAAGCAAAATGGAAACCGCTATTGCACAGCTCTCACCGAATGATGTGAAGGCATACAAACGGTTCTTGAAATATGCAGAACGTATTCACAATCTAACCGCCGAAATCTTTATGTTTACGCCGATCCATGAATTCAGGAAACTCATGCGACCTCGATATTTTCGGACACTGTTCAGACTTCATCAAATTGATCCGTTTCGGACGGTTCACCAGAGCGTGTCACGTTTTTTCTCGGACCCGCGCCTCGTTCAACTTTTTGACCGCTACGCCACTTATAACGGCTCAGATCCGTTCCAAGCACCGGCGACCCTAAACATAATTCCCTACATTGAATATGGATTGGGCGGGTATTACATCAAAGGCGGCATATATCGTTTAGTTGATGCTTTGGAAGCAGTCGCCCGTGAGCGAGGGGTCCAGATTCGGACATCCGCCGAGGTTGAACGCATCTGTTGTGTTCACAAGCGGGTCAATGGGGTACAAGTCAACGGTGAGACGGTTGATGCCGATTATGTACTGTGTGGCGCGGATGCTGTCGTTGCATATCACGAATTGATTTTGACCAAGAACGCGACACCGGCATCAATGTTGAAGGCACGTGTTCTTGGTCAAGGACATCAGCACCAACGCGAAAAAGTGAATCAATTGGAGCCGTCGCTATCGGGGATGGTATTCCTTTGGGGGCTTAAGGGGAAACACCCAAAATTAGCACACCACAACATTATCTTTTCCAGCGATTACAATACCGAATTTAGACAAATTTTCAAACATCAGCAAGTGCCAGATGAACCGACGATCTACATTGCTATAACAAGCAAAGCGGATGCAGCCCACGCGCCAGTTGATGGCGAAAATTGGTTTGTGTTGTTGAACATGCCATATTTGGCACCGGGACAGCAGTGGGAAAAAGAAAAGGTTCGGATGCGAGCGGTTGTTCTGGATAGATTAAAGCAGCTCGGTTTCGACATCGCTGATCGAATCGAAGTGGAGCAGATCTACACACCGGAGGATTTCGCCGAACTTTACGCCAGCAACCGAGGGGGTATCTACGGTGTGTCGTCGAATAGCAAAACCACTGCGTTCAAGCGTCTACCGAACCGAAGCCGTCTCTTGAAAGGGCTTTACTTCGCAGGCGGTTCGGTGCATCCAGGCGGCGGAATTCCATTGGTCATGTTATCTGGAAAAATGGCGGCGACATTAATCGCTGAAGATCACAAATAGAAGGATGTTTAATTATGGGCACTTGGACTGTGCTCCGCTCCGCTTACGCGCAGGTTTCTGGTTAGGAATAAAATGTCTTGTAGCATGATGCACGTCGCATCTGAAAACTGTTAGTTTGTGTGGGTATAACGAATCCGTAGCCTGCATTCTCACTGCGAAGCAGGCGCAGGCGGATATACGGAAATGAACGTTATTGATCCAACCGACCTTAACGAACCGCAAGGTAAAATTAAAATATGAAACGGAAAATTGTCATCATCGGTTCAGGATTTGGAGGACTCGCAGCAGCGATTCGACTGCAAGCCAAAGGCATGCAGGTCACGCTTCTGGAGAAGAACGCGAAAGTTGGCGGTCACGCGTCCCAACTCGTTAAGGACGGCTACACTTTCGATATGGGACCCTCAATTATCACAGCACCCAACTTGATTCAACGTCTGTTTGAATGTGCCGGTGCGCGAATGGAAGATTACCTTGATTTGGTAAAACTCGATCCGTTCTATCGTATCTATTTCCATGATGGCGCGTCTCTCGACTATACAGATGACAGCGAACAGATGAAACGGCAGATGGCGCAATTCAGCAAGAAGGACACTGATAACTACGACCACTTCATGGCACATACGCGTCACCTCTATGATGCCGTCATCACGGACGGATTGGGTTCAACACCATTTGATCTGCCGACGATGCTCGGTTTTCTGCCACATGCCTTACGGCTTCAGGCACTGATGCCTGCTTACGATTTCGTTAAAAGATATTTCGACGATCCACGCCACCGTTTTACGTTCTCATTTCATCCACTGTTCATAGGCGGCAATCCATTTCGAGCACCGGCTGTCTACCTAATGATTCCATATCTTGAAAAAACGGGTGGTGTCTGGTTCTGTAAAGGCGGCATGTATAGTCTCGTGCGCGCATTAGAAAGTATATTCAAGCAACTCGGTGGGGTCGTCGAAACCGATGCAGAAGTCGAACAAATCGTTGTCGAAAACCGGAGGGCGAAAGGGGTACTGATGAAAGTTAACCAAGAACGCGACTCCGATATAAATGTTAAAGGCACGCGTTCTTGGTTAAAATTTTACGAAGCAGATGGTGTTATCTCCAACGCAGATCTGGCACACACCTATGGTGAACTTATCAAGCCTGAACATCGGAAGAAATGGTCTGAAAAGAAACTTAGAAAAACGCAGTATTCGATGAGTGCTTTCCTACTCTACCTCGGTGTTCGGAAAAAATATCCGCAACTGAAGCATCACACGCTTATTCTTTCTGAGAGATACAAAGGATTAATAGATGATATTTTTGACAATAAGGTGCTTCCAGACGATTTTTCGATGTATCTCCACATTCCGTCGCAGACCGATCCGGCAATGGCACCGGAAGGTTGTGAGAGCATGTGCGTTCTGATTCCAGTGCCGAATTTGGAAAGCGGTATCAACTGGGAGAAAACAAAGAAAGCATACACAGACAAGGTGTTAACTTTCTTGGAAAACGACTTCGGACTGACGGACTTAAGGCGTTCAATTGAAGTGCTGGAAATGTTCACACCTTCAGATTTCAAAAAACAACGAAACAACCATCTCGGCAGCGCATGGGGCGTTGAGCCGAGATTGACACAAACGGCATATTTTCGACCAAATAATCGAAGTGAAGATATAAAAAACCTCTACTTTGTTGGTGCCAACACGCATCCCGGGGCAGGCGTACCGGGAGTCCTGCTGACAGCAGAAACGACGATAAAACTCGTCGTCAAAGATTTTAGTTTGGACAGTTCTAACGAATCCGTAGCCTGCATTCTCACTGCGAAGCAGGCGCAGGCGGATATACGGAGATGAACATTATTGATCCAACCTACCTCACCGAACCGAAAGGAAAAATAAAAAAATGAGATTTTGGAAAGCAGAAGAGAATCGGGCTGCCTTTGAGTATGCTCGCAAGATAACCGCTCACTATTCAAAAAGCTTTTACTTCTCAGCACAAATGCTGCCCAGAGAACAACGTTGGGCGACATTCGCACTATACGGTTTCTGCCGACACTGCGATAATCTGATTGACACCCCGCGTCAGCGAACCGAAACAGAAATCCTTGGAGAAATTCAACACTTGACAGAAGAATTACAGATTGCTTACAATACAGGCGAGTCTCAAGACCCAATTATTCGTGCATTCATTCTCGTTGCCAAAGCGTATGGTATCCCTATTGCATACCCGCTTGATCTGCTCAACGGCGTTGCGATGGATGTCCAGCAGACACGCTATAAAACATTCGATGAACTTTCTCTGTTCTGTTATCGGGTCGCTGCTGTTGTTGGGCTGATGATGACGCATGTCCTCGGCTATAAGGATGAACGTGCTTTTGGGTATGCCAAGCAACTCGGCATCGCTATGCAACTGACCAATATCCTGCGGGATGTAAAAGAAGATAAAGAGATGGGTCGGCTCTATATACCCCAATCGGATTTGGCAGAGTTCGGGGTAACAGAACAAGACATCTTCAACGAAAGAATGACACCCCAATTACGAGCACTTATGAAATTCCAAGTTGAACGCGCCGATCAATACTATACTGAAGCGATACCGGGTATCTCCTTACTTAAAACGGAATCGCAATACGCGATATATTCGGCTGCGAGAATTTACCGCGGCATCCTCAGAAAAATCGAAGATCGGGACTACAACCCGTTCTTAAGCCGAGTATTCGTCTCTTCAACACAGAAAGTCGGGATTCTACTACACGAACAGATTCGGACTAAATTCTTATCGGCACAGGAAAAACTTTTTCCTGTCCATTCTGGAACAATACACAAATGATTCGGGCACAACACCGCCTCTGGGCGGACATCATCTTCCAACCGTATCTTACTCGGTTGTTTAAAAAACATTTTCATGAAATTCAGTTGTTGGGGGAATCGCCAGAAATACCGGACCATCTGCCGTTGTTGCTATTGCCGAACCACAGCACATGGTGGGACGGATTCTTCGTTTACCTACTCAATAAACGGATCTTTCACCGCACCGCCTATCTAATGATGTTAGAAACGCAGCTAACGAAATACAAATTCTTCAGGAAAATAGGGGCTTATTCAATTGAACCAGAGAATCGACGCGGTGTCATTGAATCCCTCGAATACACCGTGGGATTACTGAACCGAGAGATGTCGCTCGTCTCCGTTTTTCCGCAGGGACAACTGTTGCCGTGGCATACGCGTCCACTCGGTTACAAGCGCGGCGTTGAGTGGATTTTACAGAAATACGGTAAACCGGTAATGCTGCTGCCGTTAGCAATTCGTACCGAGTTCCTCGGTGAAAAATGTCCAAGTGTATTCTTTCTATTTGGGGATGCCACTCCATTTAACGCAGAAACATTTCAAGGTATGGATTGGCTCGAAGAGACTGAAACTGCATTGTTAGATGATCTCGCTTCAAAGATTCTTCATCAAGAAGCCGGACAAAATCTACTGCGCTGAAAGGTGGGTACTGTCTTGTTTACATTGGTGCTTATCTCCATCGCTCTATTGGCGGCTGTTTTGGCAGTCGCGTTGTTTAATGCTGCGACTGCACCCATGCTGAAGAAATCCATCCGTCCCCAGAACCGTCCGCGCGTCTCGGTGTTGATCCCCGCGCGTAACGAGGAAGCCAACATCGGGGCTTGTATTGAAGGATTCCTGTCGCAAAACTACGATAACTTTGAGATCCTTGTCCTTGATGATCAGTCCACTGACCGGACGGCAGCGATTATCGAAAAATTCAGCGAACAGTATCCTGAAGTTCAGGCGATCCGCGGTGAACCCCTACCCGCCGGATGGTTAGGGAAAAATTGGGCGTGCCATCAACTCAGCCAATATGCGAATGGAGAGATACTGATTTTCACCGATGCGGATAACTGTCCCGCACCGAGCGCGGTTGTGAACACTGTTGCCTATATGCAGAAGTTGGAGCTTGGGTTGCTTTCGGCGTTTCCTGAGAAGGTGACTGTAACCTTGGCGGAAAAACTTGTGGTGCCGGTGGTGGATATGTTCGTTTATGCCGGGCTTCCGCTATGGCTGACATATTTCAGCCGTTTTCCGTCACTTGCCGCTGCGAGCGGTCTCTGGATCGCTTTTACTCGCAATGCGTATCAACAGATTGGTGGACATCAAGCGGTGTCAAATCAGATTGTTGAGGACGTTGAATTAAGCCGATTGGCAAAAAAGAACGGTATCAAAATCTTAACGTTAGCAGGCACTCGCGTGGTGTCTTGCAGGATGTATCATTCGTTCAGTGAGGTATGGAGTGGGTTTTCCAAAAACCTCTTTGGATTAGTACGCTACAAAACAATCCCGTTTTTTATCCTAATGTTGGCACTGTTTGCAATGTGTGTGCTCCCCTATATTACTGTCTGGTTTGCCCCGCTTAGCGAATTATCAATCGTTGCGATCGTTATGAACATCACCGTGCGGATAGTGCTGGCACTCAAATATAGGCACCCGTTCTTTACAAGCGCGGTTCTGCATCCGTTTGGTGTGCTGTTAACCTTACTGATTGGTATTAATTCATTCTTCCAAGTCAGACGCGGTCACCTGCAATGGAAGGGACGGCAGATCAATCTGCAGGTGAACGAGTAAATGAACAAACTAAAGATAAGCGCGCTTTATCTACTTTTAGGTGCCGGTGGATTATGGCATATCTTCGATGTGCTCCAAGGTACCATGCGAGTTCTCGCTTCACCCATGATGTTCGGTTTAGCGATATGGCTATTTTGGGAGTGTTGGCGGATATATCCAGCGTCTGAAAAGTCAAAGTTCGCCATAGTGAGTACGGGCGTTATTGTCGGGAGTTTCGGAATCGAATGGCTCGGTGTTCGGACAGGCGCGATTTTCGGTGCCTACATGTATGGACAGACGTTGCGTCCGGCGATGGGGGGTGTCCCCATCAGTATCGGGTGTGCTTGGTTTGTGATGCTCATCGCCTCGACCGCTGTTGCTCAGAAAATCGCGCCGAAAGCCTTAGCAGAAGGCTTCCGTTTCAAACTGGCGTTTTTGGTGGCGTTGTTAATGGTCTGTTTCGATCTGCTCATGGAACCAGCTGCAGTGAAGTTGAATTATTGGATGTGGATGGATAACCATATCCCTTTACAAAACTATCTGGTGTGGTTTGGATTGAGTTTTATCTTTGCGATAATCGGTTTACAAACTCGGGTCTTTCGCCGACAGTTGCCTCGGATTGCGGTTCACTTCTATTTTGCACAGTTGGCTTATTTCGGACTTGTGGTCTTGAAAAGTTAAGGTATGAAAACAACACACAAAGGTCTATTCATTGCAATAACCATCATCGGCGTATGGAGTTTGAGTCTCTGGCTTTTACTCACGCTTGATGTTACGCGTCCCAATAGTGTGCTGATACCCGTGGGGATACTTTGCCAGACGTTTCTCTACACCGGGCTGTTCATCACAGCACACGACGCGATGCACGGTTCAGTTTGTCCAACACACCCGCGAATCAACAATGCAATCGGTGCAATCGCTGTCAGGTTATACGCCCTGTTTTCATATCGCAAATTGTTAGAGAAGCACTGGACACACCATCGAACGCCTGCAAGTGATGCAGACCCTGATTTTCATGATGGTGAACAGAGCGGTTTCTTGGCGTGGTATCTTCGTTTCATGAGAGAATACCTCAGTTGGTGGCAGATCATCGGCATGGCGGTTGTCTTTCAGATTATGGAATATGTTTTGATGGTTCTGACTATCAACCTCATCCTGTTTTGGGTTTCTCCTGTGTTGCTGAGTACGCTGCAGCTATTTTATTTCGGGACATACCTGCCACATCGCCTGCCGGAGGGTGGATATGATAACCCGCACCGGGCGCGAAGCAATGCGTATTCGATATTCTGCTCCTTTATCACCTGCTATCACTTCGGTTACCATTGGGAGCACCACGAATATCCGGACGTCCCTTGGTGGCACTTACCAACGATACGCAAAGCAAGGGATCTTCCGAAATGAGTCCAATCATTACCGTTGTTATAGGATTTGCATTAGCGGCACTACTATGGTTTTTCTTTCGACCACCTTTTGGAAAGAATATGGTTCGCCTGAACACAGACCAACGGATCGTCGCACTCACCTACGACGATGGACCGAATCCGCCTTATACGGATCAGTTGCTTGATGTACTCGCCAAGCACGACGTTAAAGCTACCTTTTTCATGATTGGAAATCGGATTGAAAAGCATCCCGAAACGGTAAATAAGGTGATCGCTGAGGGACATCAGGTCGGCAACCACACCTATAGCCATCCGCTGCTCGGTTTCTTGCCTCCGTCTTATGTCCGGCGACAAATTGAACGCACGGACAATCTCCTTCAGCAATACGGCATTGCAAAGGATAGCGTATTTCGGGCACCGCTGCTAACGCGGTTTTTACCCGTCGCTCATGTACTCGCGAAACTGAATCGAACACACATCAGCTGCAATGTCTGGAGTTGGGATTGGACGACACAGAATCCCGACAAGATCACTGAAACGGTCCTGAAAAAGACACTTTCATCTACAGGGGCGGGTTCAATCATCGTCCTACACGACGGAAAAGCGGAAAATAAGAAGGCAAATCGTTCAGGGACAATCGAAGCGACAGATCGAATCATTACGGCACTTAAACAGGACGGATACCAGTTTGTGCGGTTGTCGGATGTCAGTAACCAGAGTTAACAGTTTGCCTCGCAGTGAGAGTTCTCGGTTTGCCTCGCAGTGAGAGTTAAAGAGGAGTCTTGTCCAACCAAACCGTTTCTTAACTGATGACTGTTAACTGACTACTATTCTTCAGTCTGCTGGCTCCACAGAAATTTTTGCGACAAAAACGTTGATGTCCCCTTTTTTACTGAACCAGTCGCCGGTGGCACCCAGTTTAAAGACGGTGCCCCGCTCAAAACGATGGGTGATTGTCCCTGATTTACCGGGTTTGATGCCCCACGCCGAGACGAGTGCTTCGTCAGGTATCCCTTCTGTCGGAAGTTCAGTATCGCTATCAAATAGGTCAAACGAACCGGATGCGTCTGCGTTCCCAACTCGGATATCAACAGTTAGCACGCCGCCACCTTCAAACGCCATGGTATCGATATTGACGACAGTGTAATCTTGGTAACCTCTTCCGGGTGCGCGAAAATTGAGCAAAACTTCTTGCTCAGACTTTTCGGCATTGAGTACAGCGCTGATCTCGTTTAATGGAGTTTGTGAGGTGCTAATAGGTCTCTCTTCTGAGGATTCCACCCGAATTTTTGCGACAAAAGCGTTTATGTCGCCGATCCCACCCCATTGATCGCCAGTGGCACACAATTTAAAGCGTTGACCCCGATCAAACGGATACATAATATGTCCAGTTTCACCAGGGAATATCCCCCAGACTTTCGCCAGTGCGTCAAGTGCCTTCTCATATTCATCACTTTCTTGGTCGTTCCATGCTTCGGGGTCAATGCCATCAGGTGCTTTTTCTGTCGGTAGTTTTTTGTCTCCATCGAGGAGATGGAAAATCCCTATTCCGTTATCTCTACCGACTTGGATGTCGGCAGTGAGTGTGCCACCCGCTTCAAACGCCGTGGTGTCAATATAGACAACAGTGTAGTCCTGATGCGCTGCTACCGGACTGCGAAAGGTGTCTACCACCTCCTGTGAAGGTTGTTCTGGCGTGAGGACGAGGGGACCCAATCCGGGACGTTTTCCTTCCACGGATGCTTTAAGAAAAAACAGGTAAGCCTCTACACGGCTTTCAAACTCGCCCAAACATTCGGGGAAAAAATTGTAGTCTATGCCGCCCATCACTTCAAACTCTGGCGAGATAACCAAACAATCTACCGGTGAGCCTTTTTTCCAACCTTTCATAATCGCTTGTGCCAAGGCGTGACTTGTGTCGAACGTCTTACCTTCGCGTTCACGTCGTCTCGTAATCGGTTCTCGCAAACTCGGCGTTCTCCCTAATTCCGAGTTAGGTATCCACGCGTTAATGAAGTTTTCGTTCAAAAATTCGATAATTTGATCTTTGGAGAGCTCAACTGCCCTCAGGATTTTACCAGTCCCTCAGCACGCCTCATCAAAGAGCGGTCCGTCTACGGAGATGACATGGATCGGTTTCTGTTCTGCGGGTGCCAGCTCCAACGCTTCCTCCAGCGATACCCAGTTGATTTTTTGAAATTTGTAGAAACGCGAGGACAGTGCGCGTTCGGCTGCTTCTTGCGTGATTGACACGGCGAATTTGACATCATGCGGTGGTGTGCCAGTAGAAAGTTCCATCTTCGGACAAAAGCCGATCTCCGCAGCGGTTCCCTCGTCTCGTGTCCAACCCGCATCGAAGTTAATTGTCGTCTGCGGCACATACATCTTGAAGGAAACGACCTTCTCTCGGTGTCGATCAATAAATAGATGCCCGGCAAATTGGGACGGCGTAAACTTGCCGCTCTTCATGATGAATTCCGCATGGATACGGAACACAATTTCAGCGTGTCCATCGTTGTAAGCGCGCAGGCACGCCCACAACCCATACGAATCCCCTGAGTCAATGGTTAGCTTCAGGCGTGGCTTGGGCTGCAGTTGTTTCAGTAGCGTTAGCGCGCCCGCTTCTTGAATCTTCCAGCACTCACCCACCGCAACCGGTTCCGATGGAAGGAACGCTTGAAAAGCGGATATAGGATACTGCTGCTTCGGTTCAGCAACCCGAAAGTTCGCCAACTCGTCCCATTCCACGTGAAAGTTGTATTGTGTGTATTCAATCGGCGCGATGAAACCTTTGACGGACACCTCTGCGTCCCTGACAAGATTAAGTGTGATTTTATTCCGTGGTGTTTTCACGTTGATCTACCTCTACAGAAATTTTTGCGAGAAAAGCGTTGACACATGCTTCCTCTTCGTCGGAATATCCCGTAACACCCAACTTAAAAAGTTGGCCTTGGTCAAAACGATGCGTAATTTGTCCAGTTTCACCAGAGGCACTCCATGCCCACGCAAGGATATCGTCTTTAAATATTCCTTCTTTTATGGAGAGTTTCTTATCACCGTTCAAGAGATAAAACGTGCCATCACCCTCTCCTCTGCCGACTTCAATATCAACGGTTAGCGTACCGCCGTTTTCAAAGGCTTTCGCATCAATCACGACGACGGTGTAATCCTGATGATCGCCTATTGGTGTCGAAAAAGTGTCCAATACTTGCTGTGAAGGATGCTCCTCAGTGAAAATAAGGTTGCCCAATCCGGGTTGTTTTCCTGTTAAGGCTTCCTTGAGAAATGTGAGGTAATACGCATCGCTTTGGAGCCCACTGTTTCTACTATCCTTGCCGAGGTCATTGACGAGTTGTCTACCCATTAATTCAAACACTGGCGATATGACGAGGCAGTCTACGGGTGAGCCTTTTTTTGCGCCAGTTTTCCAAGCCTTGATAATCGCTTGTGCCAAAGGGTGCGTTGTGTCAAATGTCTTACCTTCACGTTCGCGTCTTTTGGCAATCGGTTCCCGTAGGCTGCGAATACGTCCTAACTCAGAGTTAGGGATCCATGTGTTAATGAAGTTTTCGTTTAAGAATTCAATGATTTGTTCATTAGAGAGGACACCTGCCCTCAGTCCCTTGCCGCTCCCTCAGCACGACTCGTCGGCGAGCGGTCCATCTATGGAAATAGCATGGATCGGTTTCTGTTCTGCGGGTGCCATTTCTAATGCTTCTTCAAGCGATACCCAATTAATCTGCTGCGATTTGTAGAAACAGCGTATCAGTTTGTGCGCTGCTGCTGCGTGTGTAATGGATTCTGTGAATTCAGTGTTTTGCAAAACGTCTTCTGTTCCAGCTCGAAGTTCAATTTGCGGGCAGAAGCCGATGTCTGTAGACCATTGAGAATCGTCGGAACCTCCCGTTTTATTCCACCAAGTGTCGAAGTTTAGGGTGTCTTTAGGAACATGCATCTGAAAGAAGGCTACCCTCTCGTTGGTTCGATCAATAACAAGATGTCCGGCAAACTGTGACGGTGTAAACCAACCGTTCTCTAACTTGAACTCCGCATGAATGCGAAATACAATGTCAGCGAATTCATCGTTATATGCGCGCAAACATGCCCATAGCCCACAAGAGTCCCCTGAATTAACGTGCATATCAAGGTGAGATTCAGGATGAAGTTGCTTGAGCAATGCCAGAACACCAGCATGTTCAATTTCCCAGGATGTACCAACAGGAACAGCCTCCTTAGGAAGGAAATCGCAGAAGATTGAGGTAGAATACTGTTTTTCGGGTTCAGCAACGCGCAGATTTATCAACGCGTCCCACTTTTCATGAAAATTGTATTGTGTGTATTCAATCGGAGCGATAAAACCTGTGACTGGCACTTTTGCGTCATTGTTAAGATTAAGAGATATTTTATTTTTGATCGTTTTCATTTTTAATTCTTCTCCACAGAAATTCGTGCCAGAAATGCGTTGGTACACATTTCCCCTTCGTCCCAATATCCCGAAGCACCTAACCTAAAAAGTTGTCCTCGGTCAAATCTGTGTGTAATCTGCAGTGTATCACCGGGTTCACCCCACGTTGAAGCCAGGGCATCTTTCGGTTCTTCTTCATCTATTGAAAGTTCGCCATCCTCATCAAAAAGATAAAACTCACCGTCCCCGCTCTCCCTACCGATTTTAATATCAATGGTGAGGGTCCCGCCGTTTTCAAAAGCTGTGACATCAATTGCAACAACAGTGTAATCTAAATATCCTACAGTCGGTGTCCGAACAACGTCCAACACCTCCTCTGAAGGGTGATCACGCGTGAGAACAATGTTCCCTAATCCGGGCTGTTTTCCCGCCAATGCGTCCTTGAGAAATATTTGGTAATATGCCATTGGCGAGAGGACGCCAGGGCCCGCGTTGACCTCAAGCTCACGAACCTGTTTTTTACCCATCAGTTCAAACTTAGGTGATATGATGTAGCTATCTACTGGTGAACCTTTTTTGGATCCGGCCTTCTGTCCTTTAATAATGGCTTGTGCCAAAGGGTGTGTTGTATCAAATGGATCGCCTTCACGTTCGCGTTTTTTGGCAATCGGTTCCCGCAAACGACGGACACGCCCCAATTCAGAATTAGGGACCCAGGTGTTGATGAAATGTTTATTCAAGAATTCGACAATTGCGTCTTTAGAGAGGACACCTGCCCTCAAACCTTTGCCACTCGCTCAGCAGGATTCGTCAAAAATCGGTCCATCTAATGAGACAGCATGAATCGGTTTCTGCTGTGCAGGTGCCATTTCCAAAGCCGCCTCCAACGATACCCAATTAATCCGCTGGAACTTGTAGAAACACGCTATCAGTGCGTGTTCAGCATCTTCTTGTGTGATTGACGCGGTGAATTCAACATCATGCGGTAGTGTACCTGTGCAGAGCTCCATCTGCGGACAATACCCGATGTCGGATCCCACTGTGTTCCAATAAGCATCAAAGTTCAGCGTTCCATTAGGCACATGCATCTGAAAGAATGTGATTTCTTCCGTGCTTCGGTCGATGATGAGATGACCAGCAAATTGGGAAGGCGTGAACCTACCACTGCCTATGACAAATTCCGCATGAACGCGAAACACAATGTCAACAAATTCATCGTTGTAAGCACGCAAGCATGCCCACAAGCCGAGAGAATCCCCGTTATTGATGTCCAAATCCAATCTCGGATTCGGGTGAAGTTGCCTCAGTAATTCCAGAACACCTTCTTTAATCTGCCAGCATTCACCGACTGAAACCGCTTCCGATGGTAGAAATGCTTGAAAAACGGATGTTGGATACTGCTTCTCCGGTTCAGCAACCCGCAGATTCGCTAATTCGTCCCACTCTACGTGATAGTTGTATTGCGTGTATTCAATCGGTGCGATGAAACCTTTGACGTTGACTTCTGCTGCTCTATCAAGTTTGAGTGTGATTGGGTTGGATAATATTTCCATTTTAATTTTCCTCTACAGAAATTTTTGCGTGAAAGGCATTTGTCCGTCCTTTCTCGCTGTACCAATCCCCTGTTGCTCCAAACTTAAAGACTTTACCTTGTACGAAGCGAGTTTTGATTTTTCCTGCTTCATCGGGTCCAATTCCCGACACAGAGCTGATCGCTTCAGTCGGATGACCTTCTGTTGGCGGTTCAGTATCGTTCTTAAAGAGAGCAAACGAACCGGAAGTATCTCCATTCCCGACTTGGATATCAATAACTAACGTCCCACCATTTTCAAACGCCATTGCATCAATATTGACGACGGTGTAATCCTGATAACCGGTACCGGGTGCCCGAAAAACGTCTAATATCTCCTGCGACGGTCGCGCCCTATCCAGTACAACACCTGACGTGTCTTTATCCGATCCAAGATGTGCTTCATCTAAGGATTCCGCTTGTTGATCCGTCACTACAGAAATTTTTGCCCGAAACGCGTTGATACACGCTTCGTCTCGCCTCCAATGTCCGGTAGCACCTAACTTAAAAAATTGACCACGGTCAAAACGATGTATGATTTGACGAGTATCACCGGGTTCACCCCATGTCCAAGTAAGCATGTCTTTCGGGGTCTCTTCTGTTGTGGAAAGTTCGATATCGCCATCAAACAGATAGAACCCAACTTCACCCTCTTCCCGACCGATTTCAAAGTCAATAATAAATGTGCCGCCATTTTCAAACGCAGTCGCATCAATTGTAACAACGGTCCAATCCTGAAAACCAACCGTTGGTGTCCGAAAAAGATCCAACACCGACTGTGAAGACTGTTCAGGGGTGAGAACAATATTCCCCAATCCGGGCTGTTTTCCTTCTAAGGCTTCCTTGAGAAATTCCAAGTAATATTCATGCCGCCAGAGTCCCCGACGCTCACTGTCGTCGCTAAGGTTATGGACCATTTGCTTACCCAGCAGTTCAAACGCTGGCGATATAATCAAACAATCTACCGGTGAACCTTTTTTGGATCCGGTTTTCCAACCTTTAATAATCGTTTGTGCTAATGGGTGCGATGTGTCAAAGTGCTTACCCTCGCGTTCGCGTCTTTTGGCAATCGGTTCCTGTAAACCAGGGATACGTCCTAATTCACAGTTCGGTACCCATGTATTGATAAAATTTTCGTTCAAAAATCCGATAACTTCGTCTTTGGAGAGCACACGTGCCCTCAGGCCCTTGCCACTCCCTCAGCAGGATTCGTCTAAGAGCGGTCCATCTATCGAAATAGCATGGATCGGTTTCTGTTCTGCAGGAGCCATCTCCAATGCTTCTTCAAGCGATACCCAGTTGATTTGCTGCGATTTATAGAAGCAGAGTGCCAATTGGTGCTCCACTTCTGATTGCGTAATGGATGCTGTGAATTCGATATTTTGCGCAACATTTTCTATCCCAGCGCGGAGTTCTATTTGTGGACAAAAGCCGCTATCCGTAATATGACCCTCCTCATCTGGATCGATTTTCCACCAAGTACCAAAATTTATGGTGGTATTCGGAACGGACATCTGAAAAAACGCAACTGATCTTTTAATTCTATCAATAACAAGGTGCCCCATAAATTGGGAAGGCGTGAACCAACCGTCCTTTAGGAGAAACTGTGCATGGATGCGGAACACAATGTCAGCGAATTCATCGTTGTAGGCGCGGAGACATGCCCACAGCCCTTGAGATTCGCTTTTATACGGCAGATCCCAACGCATATTCAGATATGGATTGGGGTGAAGTTGTTTCAGCAACTCCAAAGCACCTGCGCGCTTAATCTTCCAAGCCGTACCGACAGGTACGGCTTCCTTAGGAAGAAAGGCGCGGAAAATTGAGGCGGGATACTGTTTTTCTGGCGCAGCGGCGCGCAGATTTGCCAATGTATCCCAGTCTACATGAAAGTTACTTCCAGTATACTCAATCGGCGCAATGAAGCCTTTGACGTTGACTTCTGCGTTGCTGTCAAGATTAAGTGCAATTTTGTTGTTGAAAGTTTTCATTTATCGTTATGAACTTCCTTTTCGGTATAGGATACCATTGCCATTAAAAGGCAGCAATGATTCGCTTATACATATTTTTGGATGCACTTATCTAAACCATGCTGATTTGGGATTCCTCTGCTTTATTTTTCAGGCTTTTCTGCCGCTTCTACAGAAATTTTTGTGTGAAAAGCGTTTATGCCACCTATCCCACCCCATTGATCTCCAGTCACACATAACTTAAAGCGTTGACCACGATTGAACTGGTACGTAATCTGTCCAGTTTTACCGGGGAATATCCCCCATACTCTGGCAATGGCATCAAATGCTTTCTTATATGCTTCACTTTCTTGATTGTTCCATACTGCCGGATCAATGCCATCAGGTGCCTTTTCCGTTGGAAGTTTACTGTCTCCGTCAAGCAGATGGAAAATTCCTATTGCGTCGTCTCCACCGACTCGGATGTCGATAGTGAGCGTGCCACCATCTTCAAACGCTCCAGTGTCAATAAAGACAACGGTATAGTCCTGATGCACCACTTCCGGGGTGCGAAAGGTGTCTACGGACTCCTGTGCAGGTTGTTCTGGTGTGAGGATAAGGGTACCCAATCCGGGGCGTTCTCCTTCCAAAGATGCCTTAAGAAAAAAGAGGTACGCCTCTGTCTCGTCGTCAAATTCTCCTAAGCATTCGGGAAATTCGTTATAGTCTATGCCACCGAGCGGTTCAAATTCAGGCGAGAAAACCAAACAATCCACCGGTGAACCTTTTTTCCAAGTTTTTATAATTGCTTGTGCCAGCGGATGTGTTCTGTTAAATGTTTTGGATAGGACTTCGCGCCTTCGTGCCATGTAGGCTTGCTTTCTCGGTGTCCGCTCCAATTCGACATTGGACACCCAGGTGTTGATAAAATTTTCGTTCAAGAATTCTATGATTCGATCTTCGGAGAGGACACCTGCCCTCAAGTCTTTGCCACTCCCTCAGCACGACTCATCAACCAACGGACCGTCTATTGAAATCACATGAATAGGCTTCACTTCTGCCGCTGCCAACGCCAACGCTTGATCCGGCGGCACCCAGTTAATTTGTTCTGACTTGTAGAAACGTCCTGCTAACCCGCGTTTTGCTTCTGCTTGGGTAATGGCTGCTACGAATTCTATGTCCTGCACGACATCTTGCGTCCTAACACGGAGTTCCATTTGCGAGCAAAGACCGGCATCCGTAATAGAATAAGATGCGTCTTTGTCTTCTTTCCAATTGACATCGAAGTTCACCGTACCTTCAGGGACGGACATCTTGAAGAAAGCGACCTTCTTTTCGATTCGGTCAATCACAAGATGTCCGGTAAACTGCGACGGCGTAAACCAGCCATCTTCTAACTTGAACTCCGCATGAATCCGAAACACGATCTCAGCATATTGCGCGTTGTAAGCGCGCAGACACGCCCACAAACCACGAGAATCCCCGGAATCAAGGTGCATATCCACACTTGGATTAGGATTGAGTTGCCGAAGCAGCTCCATTACACCAGTCTTTTTGATCTGCCAGCATTCACCCACAGAAACAGGTTCCTTTGGAAGAAAAGACTGAAAAACCGATGTCTGATGATCCTTTTCGGGTTCAGCAGCACGTAGGTTCGCCAATGCGGACCACTCGACGTGGAAATTGGATAGTGTGTGTTCAATCGGAGCGATGAAGGCGGTAACCGATACTTCTGCGTTACCATCAAGATTAAGTGCGATTTTATTTGGTAGCGTTTTCATTTTAATATGCCTCTACAGAAATTTTTAAAGAGAATTTTAGGTCTCATCGGCAAATCCGGGCAATCTTCCTTTTAGGGAATCTATGAGAAATGTAAGATAACTCTCCGCTTCTGGAATGCCCTTATCCCATGTTTCATCAAGGAAATCGTTAAAGGGTTGTTGACCCATCAACGCAAAATCGTGAGAGATGACAAAACAATCCACCGGCGAACCTTCTGTCCATCCTTTCATGATGGCTTGTGCCAAGGCGTGCGTTGTATCAAACGTCTTGGATTCGCGTTCACGTCTTTTGGCGATCGGGTCTCGTAGACTTGACGCGCGCCCTAATTCGGCATTGGGTACCCACGTATTAATAAAGTTTTCGTTCAGGAACTTTATGATTTGTTCATCGGAAAGGACACCTGCCCTCAAGATTTTACCGCTCCCTCAGCAGGATTCATCCGCAAGGGGGCCGTCTATTGAGATGGCGTGAATCGGTTTCTGTTGTGCGGGTGCTATTTCCAACGCCTTGACCAACGATACCCAGTTAATTTGTTCTGATTTGTAGAAACGCAATATTAAGGCGCGTTCTGCCGCTTCCTGAGTGATAGATTCTATGAACTGCTTATCTCGCAAAACCTCTTGCCTCCCAGTGCTGAGTTCTATTTGCGGGCAGAAGCCAATGTCTGTACAACCGATGGTATTCCAACCGACATCGAAGTTCAGTGTGCCTTTAGGCACGTGCATCTGAAAGAATACGATCTTTTCTTTCGTTCGGTCAATGACGAGATGTCCAGCAAATTGGGAAGGCGTGAACCAACCACCCTTTAAAGCAAATTCCGCATGAATCCGAAACACGATCTCAGCCAATTCATCGTTGTAAGCGCGGAGACATGCCCACAAACCTTGTGAGTCTTCAGCATCCATTTCCAGATGTGGATCCGTGTGAAGTTGCTTCAGCAGTGTGAGTGCACCTTCTTCTTCAATCCGCCAAGATTCACCTACTGAGACGGCTTCGCCCGGAAGGAAAGCATGGAAGATAGAGGCATCATATCGCTTTTCTGGTTCAGCGACACGCAGATTCGCCAACGCATTCCACTCTACATGAAAGTTATATTTTGTGTATTCAATCGGCGCGATGAAGCCCGTGACGTTGACTTCCGCATTACTGTTAAGATTGAGTGTGATTTTGTTTGGGTTCGTTTTCATTTTAGTTTTCTGCTACAGAAATTCTCGCTTGAAAGGCATTGACAGACGCTTTGTTATCCACCCGTTCGGCAGCAGCAATTACGAGCTTAAAAACCTGACCTCGGTAGAAAGGATACGTAATTTGCGCCGTTCCACCGGACGAGATATCCGTCGCACTGGCAAACGAATGATAGTAGCGCAGCCCGCGTTCCGACGGAAATTCAGTGTCGCTATCGTACAAATAGAAAGAACCTGCAAGTTCGGCGCTCCCCACACGGATATCAAGGGTCAGTATCCCTCCATTTTCGAAGGCGGTGGCATCAATTGTTACGATAGTAGAATCCTGAGAACCGACCTTCAGCGTCTGAATAACATCCAATACTTCCAACGTAGGCTGTGTAGAGTTGAGGACAACCTCTAAGCCTGTTAAGAAAGGTTTGAAAGGACTCTCCTGTTCAGGGGTCCCCTCTTCCTCACCTAATAGATAAGCGAAAGCGTTATCAGGACTGAATCCGGGGTATTTCCCTTCTAAGGCTTCAATGAGGAACAGTCGGTAATTTTCTACTGCTGTTCTGCCACCCTCTAAGCCGCGACCGTTGAAGAGGTATTTATTCAAAGCGAGTTTACCTTTCAATTCAAAGTCAGGCGATATAACGATACAGTCCACAGGTGAGCGTTCGTGCCAACCCTTTTTGATCGCTTCTGCTAAGGGGTGGGTAGTGTCAAACGCTTTAGATTCATTCGCGTATCTTTTGGCAAGATATTCTCTCGCGCTCGGCTTCCTGCCAAATTCAAAATTAGAAACCCATGTATTAATAAAATTTTCGTTCAAAAATTTAATGACTCGGTCATGAGAGAGAGCACCTGCTCTCAGGCTTTTACCGCTCCCTCAGCAGGCTTCATCAAAGAGCGGACCATCAAGTGAAATGACATGAACGGGCTTCTGTTGTGCCTGTGTCATTTCCAATGCTTCCGCTAACGATACCCAGTTAATGTGCTGCGATTTGTAGAATCGCTGGATTAAGAGACGTTCGGCTTCTTCTTGCGTGATTGCTTCTGTAAATTCGGAGTCTTTTAGAGCGTCTTCTGACCCAGTCCAGAGCTCCATTTGCGAGCAGTAACCGCAATCTGTAATCCACCGGGGAGCGTCCCAACCCTCTAACGTCGTTTCCCAATGCACATCAAAGTTCAGTGTGCCTGGAGGGACGTGCATCTGAAAGAATACGACAGTTTTTTGGTTACGATCTATAACGAGATGGCCAGCAAACTGCGAAGGTGTGAACCAACCGTTCTCTAAGGCAAATTCCGCATGGATGCGAAACACGATGTGAACCAATTGATCGTTGTAAGCGCGTAGACATGCCCGGAGACCTTTACACTCTTCTAAGCCGTACATCTCCACACGCATTTCCAGAGAGGCGTTAGGATGCAGCTGTTCCAGCAATTCTTGGACACCGGCTTCTTTAATGTCCCAACATTCACCCACAGAAACGGCTTCGGTTGGGAGAAAATCACGAAAAATGGCGGCAGCATACTGCTTTTCTGGTTCTGCAGCTCGCAAGTTTGCCAACGCATCCCATTCCTTATGAAAGTTGCCTGCGGTATGCGCAATCGGCGCAATGCAGCCTTGGACAGCGACTTTAGCGTCATTGTTAAGGTTAAGGGTTATTTTGTTTTCGATCGTTTTCATTTTCATGTCCCTCTACAGAAATTTTTGCGATAAAAGCGTTGATGCTCCCTTTTTCACTCCAACGGCTTCCAGTAGCACACAATTTAAAGCGTTGCCCTTGCGCGAAACGGTGGGAAATTTGTTCCGTGTCACCAGGATCTATATGCCATACTGTGGCAAGTGCGTCAAGTGCTTTCACATACTCTGCACCTTGCTGACTATTCCATACTTCGGCATCAATGCCGTCAGGTGCTTTTTCTGTCGGGAGTTCTCTGTCGCTGTCAAACAGATGGAACTTCCCCTTTGCATCGTCCCCACCCACTTGGATATTGATAGTGAGCGTACCACCGTCTTCAAAGGCTGTGGTATCAATCACGAAAACAGTGTAATCTTGATGCGCCACCATTGGGGTGCGAAACGTGTTCAATATCTCCAGAGAGGGCTGCTCTCTTCTCAGGATAAGATTCCCCAATCCGGGCTGTTTTCCCGCCAAGGAATCCTTGAGAAATGTGAGGTAATACGCATACGCTCGGAGCCCTCTACGCCTACTGTCGTCGCCGAGATCATTTACAGGTTGCCTGCCCATTAATTCGAGTGCTGGTGAGAAAACGAAACAATCCCCTGGGGAAGCTTTCTTTGAGCCGGTTTTCCATCCCTTTCTGATGGTTTCTGCCAACGGGTGTGTTGTGTCAAAGATCTTAGATTTGTGTTCGTATCTTTTAGCAATCGATGCCTGTAAACTCGACTTTTTTCCTAATGCAGCAGTTGTTACCCAAGTATTAATGAAGTTTTCGTTCAAAAATTCAATATTTTTTTCGTCGGAGAGGACACCTGCCCTCAAGCTTTTACCGCTCCCTCAGCACGCCTCGTCTGCAAGCGGTCCGTCTACTGCGATTGCATGAATAGGTTTCTGCTGTGCCTGTGCGATCTCCAACGCATTTTCGAGCGGTACCCAGTTGATCTGCTGCGATTTGTAGAAACAGCATGCTAATTTGTGTGCTGCATCTTCTTCCGTGATAGTTTCTGTGAATTTTAAGGCTTGCACGCCTGTTTGTGTTCCAGCGCAGAGTTCCATTTGTGGGCAAAAGCCGGCATCGGTAATCACAATGCCTGGGTCCCATCCATCTTCTGTCGTTTCCCAGTTGACATCGAAGTTCAGTATACCTTCAGGAACGCGTAACTGGAAAAAGGCTACGGTTTCCTGGTGCCGGTCAATAGTGAGGTGCCCTGCCAACTGTGAGGGTGTGAACCAACCGTCTTGTATGGCAAATTCTGCATGGACACGAAACATAATATCGGCGAATTGATCGTTGTAAGCGCGCAGGCATGCCCATTTTCCACAAGAATCGCCCCCATCGTTCCGCATGTCCAAAGATGGATTGGGGAGAAGTTGCTGGAGCAACGCGAGGATACCCTGTTTTTCTACTTCCCAACACTCACCAACAGAGATGGATCCGTTAGGAAGAAAGGCACGGAAAACGGAGGTAGGATACCGCTTTTCTGGTTCGGCGACTTGCAGATTCGCCAGAGCATTCCATCTCTCATGGAAGTTGCTTGAAGTATACGCAATCGGTGCAATAAAACCTTTGACGGACACCTCCGTCTCACTGTTAAGATTGAGTGCGATTTTGTTGTTGAAAGTTTTCATTTTTTACCCATCCTGCGTCGTTCTTGGAATAATATCGTGAACACCGCCTTCACGAATACTTGCCGAAGAGACTAACACGAATCTCGCTTTTTGGCGAAATTCCGGTAAGGATATCGCCCCACAATTACACATGAGCGACCGGATTTTTGCGAGGGTCGTTTTCAAATTATCGTTCATCTTTCCTGCATAAGGCACATAAGCATCGGCACCCTCCTCAAACAATAGTTCTGAACCGCCACCCTCGTGGTAGCGTTGCCAGTTGGCGGCTCGCTTTGTGCCTTCACCCCAATATTCTTTCACCGTATTCATACCCAATTTTCTCAACTTACTCGGACTTTCATCAAATCTGGCAAAATATCTGCCCATCATCACGAAATCAGCACCCATGGCAAGTGCCAAACCGATATGATAATCTTGGAAAATACCGCCATCTGAACAAATCGGCACGTAAACACCTGTTTCCTTCAAATACTGATCCCGCTGCCGAGCAACTTCAATGACGGCGGTTGCTTGCCCACACCCAATACCTTTCTGTTCCCGTGTTATACAGATAGCACCGCCACCGATACCTACTTTTACAAAATCAGCACCGGCTTCTACCAAGTACATAAAAGCATCCCCATGAACGACGTTCCCACCACCTACTTTTACTGCCCCATCGTACGTATCTTTAATAAATCGAATAGTGTCCGACTGCCATTCTGTATACCCTTCAGAAGAATCAACACAAAGAAGGTCAACGCCTGCTGCTACGAGTGCTGGAACTCTTTCTCTGTAATCTCTTGTATTAATTCCGGCACCAACGACAAGTCTTTTCTGTGAATCTACGGATTCAAGCGGATTTTTCTTATGGTCGTCGTAATCTTTCCTGAAGACCAGATGCACCAGTTTACGATTTTCATCAACAACCGGCAGACAATTTATCTTATGTTTCCAAATGAGATCGTTGGCATCTTCAATCGCAATTCCCTTTTGCCCCACAATCAGTTCAAAAAACGGTGTCATCAATTCGCTGACTTTGGTATTTAAATCCACTCGACTTAATCTATAATCCTTATCCGTTATCAGTCCGAGCAGCTCACCTGAAGACGAACCGTCTTCGGTTATAGCAATCGTTGAGTGTCCTGTCTCTTCGGTGAGTCTCACGACATCTTCTATTGTATTATCACACTTCAAATTTGAGTCGCTGACGACGAAACCCGCTTTGTGGCTTTTAACTGCTTGGACCATCGCTGCCTGTTCTTCAGGACTTTGGGACCCATAAACAAAGGAGATCCCGCCCTGTCTCGCCAGGGCAATTGCCAAATTGTGATCCGAAACAGCCTGCATGATTGCTGAAGCAAACGGGATATTCACTTCCAGAGAGGCTTGCTGCCCTACTTTAAACTTCACGAGAGGTGTTCTCAGGATAACGTTTTCAGGGATACAACCCTTCGTCGTTAAGTTAGGTAAAAGCAGGTATTCACTGAAAGTCCGGCTGGCTTCAGGAAAAAAGTGAGCCATGATTCATTCCTCCTGTTAAAAACAAAGGAGGAAACCGTCCTGATTGTATGAAGTCTCCTCCGTCGTTGGCAAAATTAGATGAAATTGTTAAGTACAATTACTGTTAACCCGCAAACCCCTAATGTCTTCAACTTTTTTTTTATACTAGCTGTCGGCTATCAGGACGTTCGCTACACTCACTTTCGGCAGTCAATAAGGGTTTGTAGTCCTTAAATCGTTTTTATTACCATAAATATCTCTTTACTGAAAGCCGATAGCCGACTGCTGACAGCCATTTACCGGTTTTCATAAGCAGCAATATCCGCTTCATACTGCAAGGTCCAACCGATCTCATCGAGTCCGTTCAGTAAGCAGTACTTCTCAAAATCGCCGATTTCAAAAGTGTGTGCGGTGCCGTCAGAACAAATGACCGATTGTGCCTCCAGGTCTATCATCAACTGGTAACCTTCGGTGTCGTGTGCTGCTTGGCTGAGCGAGGTGATGACATCCGCAGGCAGGGCTATCGGAAGGATGCCGTTCTTATAGCAGTTGTTTCGGAAGATGTCTGCAAACGAGGGTGCGAGGATCGCCTTGAAACCGTACTGCTGAAGTGCCCACGGCGCGTGTTCGCGCGAACTACCACAGCCAAAATTCACGCCAGCGATAAGAATACTCACACCTGAATAACGTGGATGATTCAGCACGAATTCTGGGTTCGGATCACCGTTCTCAAGGTAACGCCAGTCGTTAAAGAGAAACTCGCCAAAACCGGTCCGTTCAATCCGTTTCAAGAATTGCTTCGGGATAATCTGATCGGTATCAACGTTTATCCGGTCGAGTGGGACAACAAGTCCAACATGTTCTTTAAATGCTTCCATTTTACTGTTTTCTCCTTTCTTCCAACCTTCCACGCTTCCTACTGAAACTTTCGGATATCAACAAAATGACCCGTTACTGCAGTCGCAGCAGCCATCTGTGGACTGACGAGGTGTGTGCGTCCGCCTTTGCCCTGTCTACCTTCAAAATTCCGGTTCGATGTGCTGGCACAGCGTTGACCGGGCATCAAAGTATCGGGATTCATACCGAGGCACATACTACAACCGGCTTCACGCCATTCAAAACCTGCGGCACGGAAAATTTCATCGAGTCCTTCCGCTTCTGCTTGACGTTTGACCGCCTGTGAACCCGGTACGACCATTGCACTGACATTCTCTGCGACTTTCCTGCCATTGGCGACTTCCGCGGCAGCCCGTAAATCACTAATTCGGGAGTTCGTGCAGCTACCGATGAAAACCCTATCTACAGGAATGTCTGTTATCGGTGTGCCGGGTTGGAGGTCCATATATTCCAAGGCGTGTTCGGTGGCGCGTTTCTCATCGGTTGTTGCCATGTCTGCTGGATCCGGCACGCGACTTGTCACATCGGTCACCATGCCGGGGTTTGTACCCCATGTCACCTGCGGTGCAATGTCCGCTGCGTCGAGTTGTAGCGTTCGGTCATAGGTTGCACCGTCGTCAGTTGGGAGTTCCTTCCAGCGTTCAACCGCCGCATCAAAATCTTCACCTTTCGGTGCGAAACGTCTGCCAGCGATGTATTCATAAGTAGCGTCGTCAGGTGCAATCATACCCGCGCGAGCACCTGCCTCAATCGACATATTACAGACAGTCATCCGTTCCTCAATGCTGAGGGCGCGGATGGCAGAACCTGTGTATTCGACCACGGCACCGTTGCCGCCGTCAATGCCGATATGTCCGATAATAGAGAGAATAATGTCTTTCGCAGTTACACCGTAAGGAAGCGTGCCATCAATCCGAATCTCAAAGGTTTCCGATTTCTGTTGCAAAAGGCATTGTGTGGCGAGGACATGCTCAATTTCGCTCGTACCGATGCCGAACGCGAGTGCACCGAGGGCACCGTGCGTTGAGGTATGGCTATCACCGCAAACAATGGTTGTGCCGGGCTGCGTGATACCGAGTTCAGGTCCGATGACATGCACGATGCCTTGTTCAGGACTATCAATGTCGTAGAGCGGGATGTCAAACTCAGCACAGTTTTGTGCCAGGGTCTCCATCTGTTTCGCGGCAATCAGGTCAGTAATCGGTAGCGATCTGTCCGTCGTCGGTACGTTGTGGTCCATCGTCGCGAACGTCAAATCCGGACGGCGGACCTTTCGGTTGTTGAGTCTTAATCCCTCAAATGCTTGTGGGGATGTGACTTCATGAACGAGGTGTGTGTCAATATAGAGAATCGGCACCTCATCCGCGGAAGCGCGCACCAAATGCGCCTCCCATATTTTTTCATACATTGTTTTTTTCATAGTTTTCTTTTACCTTTGCCTACTTGTCCTTGACAAAAGAATAATCACTAAATTAGAAATAACCTCTCGTAATTACATCATTCTCGGGATTCTCGTCAACAACCTTACGAACATGATCTAAAAATCTGAGGAACACCTCCGTCGAAAAAGGATTGTGTTCTAAATGTTGAGCGAATTTACTTCTATTTTCTTTTCTCCCTTCAACACTACTGAACGTACGCCGAATCTCAGAAGAAAGCCTTTTTGCTTTACGTAATATAAGAATTTCGTCAATAGCTGTAGTGTTAGTGCTTATAGGGGACATATCAAGCCATTCACATAATAAATAATATTTCGCTCCTGGGACAGCAAGCTTAACATCTAAAGCGGTTGCGGCCGCTTCTTGAAACATTGTTTTATCAAGGTTTGTTTTACACTCTGCTGCAATATAAGCGATATTAGTTTCTTCCGTTACATTGTTATGAAAATCCTCATAGTGCGATGAGCGAACAAATAACCTCCTACTTATGGCAAAATCATGATCTTTATTTCTTAATTGCATACCTCCACCTACTCTATCTCCCCTAATGCTTGACTCAAATCTAATTCCTGAAAAACAAGTCATCGGACCAAAATCTAAATCATAGTCTTGAAATAAATCAGAAAGAGTTGAAGTTAATAATATGGGAAGGAATTCTTCAATAATGGTATTATCAAGCTTAAGTTGCCCCTTCTGCCGATAAAGGAAATTGTTGTCGCTGTCAAATATTACATTTAACTCAATATATTGTTTGTATTCATTGAGTATGTCAACCATATCAACGACAATTTTTTGATGTTCACCCGAAACTAACTGTAAGTTCTCTAACCATTTTTTATATAGTGTCACTGCCTCCAAGACACGGGGGCGGTCAGTTTCAGGAAGTTTTTCATTTTCAAGCAATGCGTTTAATTTATCACCATGAGGTGTAGGTGGAACATACACACTTAAATCCCTTTCGTACTTTTAGCATTGAACAAAGGTGATGGATGAACGTCGTAAATATTCTTTACAGCTAATTTTAGATCTTTTTTCGACTTTTCCGGGACTGTTGAATATGAAGTTTCCAATGTTTCTTGAGCCACCTTCCGTGCCTTCTCTAAATATACTTCAGGCAATGGATGTTCAAAAGGCGGAGAAAAGTGGAGAATATCTTCAAAAATACTTTGTCCAAAACTATTACGAAATACCCTCTGTTGCTTGAGCATTAAGTTAAATCCCAAAGCTCTATGACAAACTTCAGCCACAATTTCACCGTTAAAAAATCGTGTTCCTTTTACCTTCGATTCTCTACCTACCACAAAAATTAATCTTGCCCCGGAGCAGCATATTCTTGCTAACTCACCAAGTGCTTGAGCCATGTCAAGACAGAACTGGACAACTGTCAGAAATCTATTAGCTCTGTGTTTTCTATTCGCACCGAACTCTGATTTTGAGACCCTTAACAAATTCCAGCTCAAGGCTTCCATTGATGCCCGATATTGTTGGTGATAATTAAAAACGTTAATATATGGCGGTGAGGTAATCACAAGGTCAACCGATTCATTGCATAAAGGGACTTCACGGGCATCTGAAAGAAAAACCTCGATAGATTGATGTGAAAACGGTAGTGTAAGCACAAGCTGCCTGAGATTTCCCCAAACTTTAAAAATTTTCTGCACTGATATATCGGTTTGATAAAAATCTAATAAGGTAATCAAGGTTTTCAACAATCCGTTTTGGAAACGGTCATCCACCTTTGACAGTAATCCAACAAGTTTAAGTTTAACTGCCTCAAAATTTGTTTCACGAGGATCTTGTTCAATATTCTGAAAAAGTGGCAATTCGGTCAAAAATTCATCACGAAGAAGATTTGACACTGTCTGCAAATGTGAACGGCGTAAATCAATGGGGATATTTATAAAACGGTAAGTATGGGCTAGCATAACAGCAGCAGGATTAATTTCGGTGCCGCTAGCTTTCAATCCAGCCATTCCGGATTCCAAAAGAACAGTTCCACTCCCAAGAAATGGGTCAAATACAGTGGAATCGCTATCAGAATAATTATCCAAGAACACCTGAACCAGTTGAGGTGAAAATTGCCCTTTCCAACGTAAAGGATTGCTCCGATACTTATTCGCAATATTGAGATCCGCCTGAAGTATTTCCTCCGTATCAAAGGGCGTATCTGCATAAATTCCATTCAAAATCGGCATTATAATACCTACAAAATTTGATTTTCTCTGCTGTCCAGTTAATGGATTTCCAAATTACAGGCAGATGAGTTCGTAGTAGGGGGATTCATCACCCGTTGCAATGTGAAATAAATCGCACGACTCCAAATTTCTCTTAATTTTAGATTAGACTATCCAATAGATTCCCATAACTTATAACGCCAATTCTACCCACGAATTATCCACTACTCAAAGGGCTGCAACATGCCGTCTTTTACGATCAATGCCTTCTCTTCATAAATAGCGTCCCCATCCGCATTGAAAGAGAACTTGCCAAAAACTGTGTCAAGGTTGCTGATATTCGCCAGAGCATCTCGGATTGAAATCGCATCGGTTGCTTGAGCATTCTTAATCGCCTCCGCTAAAATATAG
This sequence comes from Candidatus Poribacteria bacterium, assembly GCA_022827185.1. Taxonomy (GTDB): domain Bacteria; phylum Poribacteria; class WGA-4E; order WGA-4E; family WGA-3G; genus WGA-3G. The sequence continues at coordinate 53,328 of JAJDTM010000042.1, read as the reverse complement.
ACAGAGGTATACGATGCTACAGCAAAGACATCTGGGGTCGTACCGTAGGTCATATTGTAATTCTGAACAAACGCCTGATTTCCGGGTGTGTCATCGGTGCTAAGCCAACCAATAAAAGTGATTGCCCCTTCAGCAGCGGCATCTGCGGCTTCTACATCAACACTGGTTAATGAACTCACAATAAAAGGAACCGATATGTCGAGTTCGCGGGCTTGAATCAGTATCCCTGGTTTTTCCGGTGGCAACGCAGAGACAAAGATAGCATCGGGCTCCAACGCTTTTATCCGAGTCAATTGCGCTGAGAAATCGGTATCACCGCTCTGGAAAACTTCCGTGGTCAGCACCTCAACACCAATCGCAGTAAATGTTTCCCGCAATGCCGTATCCCGATCCGTGGAGAAGAGATCGGTCTCGTTATACATTGTAGCGACCCGTTGATAGTTGAGTTTCGCGTATGTTGTCTCGACACCTTGAAGTGCCACAATATTTGTCGCGAGCGGGACACGAAAAACAAAATCGCCGATTGCACCAAGGGCGCGGGCACCTGCTGTTGGACTAATTGCTACAATCCGGTTTTCTTGTGCGACCGGAAAAGCCGCCCGCGTCGCACTTGAGGTTGCGGGACCGATAATAACAGACACGCCATCTTCATGAATCAGTTTATTGAAAGCAGCAACCGCACCCTCTGGGGTACTCGTATCGTCCTCAATGATAAACTTGAGTCTTGTATCACCGAGTTGTGCGTTGTTAATTTCATTAAGGGCGAATTCCATACCTTGCTTCATGCGTTCACCTGTAGAAGCCACGTGTCCTGTCAGGGGTAAAACAACCCCGATGGAAATCTCGCCACTTTTATCTTCTGTTTCAGGTGTGGTGGGTTGCGTAATATGGGATATCCGCTCACAGGCGGAGAAGCCTCCTATCAAGGTAGCAATTGCCACAATAACTATAAATGTTTTCAATTTAATCTATTCCTTTTTTTAGTAGTTGTCAGTCGTCAGTTATTGGTTTTCGGTTAAGAAATACTTTTGTAACAATCTTCCTAAACTCGGAGTACTCCAGGAAATGGTGAATTGTTACAGAGTCCTCTTTAACTCTCACTGCGAGGTAAACTGAAAACCGATAACTGATAACTAATAACTATTATCAAACCCGCATGACAACGGGGAAAATAATCGGTGTTCGTTGCATCTGTTTCGAGAAGAACCGGCGGAGCGCGCCTCGGACTTCATCTTGGACAACCTCCGTTTCATGTTTCTGTTCATCGCTTAGGTTTTCGATGACACGCCGCGTGATCTCTTTCGCTGCTTCTATGAGTTCTTCCGACTTGTCCATGTAGACAAACCCACGTGAGATAATCTCTATCTCTCCAGCGTTCAGTCCTGTTTTAGTGTCGGTATTGGCTGTCAAAGGGTCGGCAGTTGCTGATGTTTCGTCCGCCGCAATGTCCTCTTGCTGACTGCCGTCACCTGTATCGCTGTGTAGGACAATAACAGGGATAACGATGCCGTCTTCTGAAAGTTGGATACGGTCGCGGAGGACAATATCCTCAAGCTCAATTTCTGGTTTGCCATCAACAAGCACGCGTCCAGAACGTCCCTCGCGCCCAAAAACTTCACACGTCTCAGGGGTCAGATGAATCAGTTCGCCATCTTCAGCGACTGTGATGTTCCCACTTGGGATGCCGACAGATTCGGCGAGTTCGGCGTGTCGTATCAGGTTTTGATATTCACCGTGCATCGGCATAAAAAATTTGGGCTGTAGGAGATTGAGCATCAACTTTAAATCTTCACTTGACCCGTGTCCCGAAACGTGGACCTCTGAATTGCGTTCGTGGTATATCTGCGCGCCACGTCTGATCAGATGGTTCATGACATTCCCGATAGCCTTTTCGTTGCCAGGGATGATCCGTGCAGAGATAACAACGGTATCCCCCTGTTCCACCTTTAAAAACGGGTGATTGTCAAGTGCCATCAAGGACATGGCGGATCGCGGCTCGCCTTGGCTGCCGGTACTCAAGATCACGACCTCGTGTGGTCTAAACATAGACGCATCACGCGCATCAATGAGATAGTCGGCGTTCACATTGAGATAGCCCAATTCGGAGGCGATGCGCACATTATTGAGAAGCGAACGTCCACTGACAGCAATAAGCCGCCGGTGTTTATTCGCCAGATCGATGAATTGCTGGATACGGTGTAGACTCGAAGAAAAAGTGCAGAGAAACAGTTTCTGTTCAGTATTCTGGAAAATATGGTCTATCGTCCCATAGATACTCCGTTCAGAAGGGGTCTGCCCAGGTCGCTCAGCGTTTGTGCTGTCGGAGACCAACATTAGCACGCCTTCCGCACCTAAGCGCGCCAACGTCTGAATGTCACTCAGTTTTCCATCAACAGGTGTCATATCAAACTTGAAATCACCGGTATGGACGATAACGCCGATCGGTGTAAGCAGCGCGATGGCTACGGAATCCGGGATACTGTGTGTGACATGGATGAATTCGGCTGTAAAATCACCCAATTCAACTGTATCACCGGGGGCAATCGTGTTGAGTTGTGCCTTACCGAGTACGCCGTATTCGCGCAGCCGTCCGCTCGCAATCGCGAGTGTCAGCTGCGTACCGTAGACCGGCACATCCAACTGCCGTAAGACGTAGGCTAAGGCACCGATATGGTCTTCGTGTCCGTGGGTTAAAAGGATCCCGCGAATCTTCTCTTGTCGCTCAACAAGGTAGTGGATATCCGGGAATATCAGATCGACACCGGGCATATCCGAATTCGGCAACATGAAACCGGTATCAATGACGATCAGGTCATTCTCGGTTTCGTAGACCATCATGTTCAACCCAAATTCACCTAAGCCGCCCAATGGTATGATCGAAACGCTTCCGTTAACGCTATTTTCATTATTAACAAGTATGGAATCTGTCATAGAATAGTTATTGCCAATGTAAATCAAAGTAGTCGTAAGTCGTTGAGGTAATCTGCTCCATTTTGCCGGTTTCAACATCTAAAATGAAAATTTCACTGGTACGCCGTCCGTCCAAATTGGCACCAATAAATGCAACCTGTTTTCCGTTCGGACTCCAGGTCGCGTCCCGTCCTGAGTAAAGACTGAGATTCTGGTAGTTCTTAAAGCGTCCACGCTCTACAGTGGCAACGCAAATATCACTTGACACATAAAACAGAAGTTGTTTGCCATCTGGCGACCACTCTTCAATGTGTCTACACGGCGGCTCATCGCGTTGCAGAAACCATTTCCTGTTTATACTGACGACCTCTGGCTCTGCAAGCGCGAGGAGTCCGTCGGTATTAAACGCGATCCATTTGCCGTCTGGCGACCACTCGGGCCAGCTTGTCCCTTTCGGCAACACTTCAAGCAGTCTCCTTTTCGGTTCTTTAACCTTTTCGCCTTTCGCGTCCCAATGTAGCCATCCTTTTGCCCACTGCTGGCTCCGCCACCGCTTTATTTTTCCATCAAGCGTTACTTCCCAATTTTCCAATCGATCTTTCGGACGGTCAATCTCGACGACAACCAGAAGGGCGTGACTCAACGGAGACCACCAGAAATCATGGATAGCATACTGTTTCTTGATGAGTCGCTTGTTCTCGGTACCATCCGCCCACATCACGTATAGCGATTTTGCGTTGTCTAACCCGGATATATAGGCAATCCGTTCCCCATCCGGTGACCATCGCGGGTTACGTGAAACCCCATCATCCGTGAGTCGGCGGAGATTTGTGCCGTCCGGGTTCATCGTACAGATGTTATACTGGTAGAATTCCCACCATTTTTTCGTATCTCGACCCCTCTCCAGCGTCTGCGTTGTAATTCGGAAACCGTCTTCATTCAAAAACGGTTCACGGATGGCAAAGACCCATTTACCCGGACTTCCCTCTGCAAACACAACCCCACTTACCGTGACAACTAATATAAACACACTCATTACTCGTGTGATACGCATACGTCTACCTTCTTTGGATGTTTTGTTTAGAGTTCCACCTGTCTTTACCAGGTCCGTCCGTTGGTAGTACGGCTCTTAACTGATAACTGAGTACTAATAACTCTCACTGCGAGGCAAACCATTAAACAACGATATTGATGAGTCGATTCGGGACGACGATGACCTTCCGAACCGGTTTCCCTTCAATAAATCGCTGAACCCGTTCATCTGCGAGTGCGGCTGCTTCAATCTCTTTATCAGTTGCATCGGCAGGCAGTTGGAGCCGGTTGCGGAGTTTCCCGTTGACTTGCGCGATGATGGTTACGGTGGCACTCTCAAGTACGGCTTCGTCGTGTATGGGCCACTGTTCATGCGCGATAAAGCTTGTTTCACCGAGACGATGCCACAATTCCTGTGCGATGTGCGGCGCGTAAGGTGAAAGCAGATGCAGGAAGATTTTCAAGGTCTCCTTCGGTAGCGTTTTCGTCTGTGTGGCGGTGTTAACAAAGATCATCATCTGGCTAATCGCCGTGTTCATCTTATCAATGGATTCGGTGTCCTCGGTTACCTGCTTGATGGTCTTATGGAGTTCGCGCCAAAGTTCAGACTCCGTTGTGCCAGCGGTATCGGTCAACTTCTCGCTCAGTTCACCACTGTTTTCATCAATCACAAGTCGCCAGATGCGTTGAAGAAACCGATAGACCCCTTCTACACCCGCGTCTTGCCACGGTGTACTCGCTGTGACGGGACCGATAAACAGAAGGTAGAGGCGAAGTGCGTCCGCGCCGTAGTTGTCAATAACGTCACTCGGATTGATGACGTTAGAACGGGATTTGGACATCTTCTCCATCTGCGTTTGGAGCGTTGCACCAGAGACTTTAGCGACGGCTTTTCCGTCCTCCTGCTCAACTTCGTGCGGATAGTAGTATTTGCCAGCATCGTCTTGATACGATTCTGCGAGGATTGTTCCCTGATTCACCAAGCCTCGGAAGGGTTCCTTCGTCGAAACTAAGCCAGAATCGTACAGGACCTTATGCCAGAAACGGGCATAGAGCAGATGCAAGACAGCGTGCTCGGCACCCCCCATATAGAGATCTACTGGCATCCAGTACTGTTCAAGCGCGGTATCAAAAGGTGCCTCGGTATTGTGTGCATCAAGGAAGCGGAGATAATACCAACAGGAACCTGCCCATTGTGGCATAATATTCGTCTCCCGCGTCGCGACCCTGCCATCGGGTAGTGTCACTTTCAACCACGCTTCATCGGCGCGGGCGAGTGGCGGTTTACCGTCTTCTGTCGGCTTATAGGCATCAATCGGTGGCAGTTCTACGGGCAGTGCCTCGTCTGGCAGTTGAACAATAGTCCCATCCTCAAGGTGTGCCAGCGGGAAAGGTTCACCCCAGTACCGTTGCCGCGAGAAAAGCCAGTCCCGTAAACGATATTGCACCTGACGCGACCCTTTTTCCTCACTCTCAAGCCAAGCAATCATTTTCTCTTTAGCATCGGCAACCTGTAAACCGTTGAGGAAACCGGAATTAACGCAGACCCCGTCTCCTTCAAAAGGTGCCTCTTCAATCGGTTTTTCGCCACCTTTGATGACCTCGACAATAGGGATACCGAAGGCTGTAGCGAATTCGTGATCGCGTTCATCGTGCCCCGGCACTGCCATGATAGCACCCGTGCCGTACGTCATAAGCACATAGTCGGCAACCCAGATCGGGACAGGTGTATCGTTGCACGGGTTAATGGCATAAGCACCTGTGAAGACACCTGTCTTCTCTGTGGCAAGGTCTGTGCGTTGAAGATCGGATTTGTTGACGGCTTCCTTGACATAAGCGTCAACTGCAGCTGCAGCATCAGGATGTGTTATCTCGGAGACGAACGGATGTTCGGGTGCCAATACACAATAGGTCGCACCGAAAAGTGTATCCGGACGCGTCGTGAAAACGGTAAACGTCTTATCACTATCCTTGATGTTAAAAGTAATGTCCGCACCTTCCGATTTGCCAATCCAATGCCGTTGCATCTCTTTGAGACCCTCGGGCCAATCCAGCAAATCTAAGTCGTCTAACAACCGTTCTGCATAAGCGGTAATTTTGAGCATCCACTGATGCATGAGACGGCGTTCAACGGGATCTTCGGTTTCAACGTATTTACCGTCTTTTACCTCTTCGTTTGAGAGGACGGTACCTAACGCTGGGCACCAGTTGACCGGCACATCGGCGAGATATGCTAAGCCTTTTTCGTAGAGACGGAGGAAAATCCATTGTGTCCATTTGTAATATTCGGGTAGAGAAGTGTCAATTTTGCGAGACCAGTCGTAAGAGAGACCGATGCGTTGGATCTGCTGCTGAAAGGTTTCTGTATTCCGTTTTGTAACATGCACCGGATGTTCGTTTTCACGTACCGCATACCGTTCTGTTGGCAGTCCGAAGGCATCCCAGCCCATCGGGTGCATCACGTGATAGCCTTGCATACGTCGGAAATTAGCGAGTATATCAGTGGGTACGTAGTTCTTGGCGTGCCCCATGTGGAGTCCGGCACCTGAGGTATAGGGGAACATACCAAGCACATAGAATTTCGGCTTAGTCTTTAGTGTTTCGATATCGTTTGGAACTCTAAATGCTTCTTTTTTTTGCCACTCGGCTTGCCAATAGGGTTCTATCTCCGCCGGGGCGTATGGATGGTTCTCCATAGCGTGTTCGTCTCCTTTTGCATCCTTGTATATCGGCTTTATATGTATAAATTCTAACACAAACCTGCCCTATTGTCAAGATTACCTGAAGGTTTTGGAACATTCACGGATGCCTCCTAACGAAGAACTGAGTGACGCTGATGCCTTTGTAATAAACTTTTGAAATAATCGCGAAAATATTGTAAAATATTAAGGCTATACTTTATATGTAAAAAATGCGTCACATTATACAATGCAGAATCCTGATGACCTCTTTATTGAACGTTGGCTTGATGGGGGATTTTATGAAAAACAAATTATCACGACGGCAGTTTCTACGTTCCGGCGCGCTTGCGACTGCATCCGCAGCCGTCAGCCTCGGATTTTTAGGGTGTAGCCAAACCCTGATTCAAAAAGTGCCTGGATTTAGACCTGAACCGCCACCGCCTTTCCAGTTTATGCCGAGTCCGAATCGACTGCTTGATCTCCCGGAAGGGTTCACGGCACATGCTTTTTCGCGAACAGGCGAACAGATGGACGACGGGCTTTGGGTGCCGGGTGGACACGACGGCATGGCGGCTTTTCCTGGTCCCAACGGCAAAACGATCCTCGTCCGAAATCACGAATTGACCGCCACTGCTAAAAACGTCGGTGCCTTCGGTTGGAACAACGAAAAGATTGAACGCGCGGCTATTGACAAATTCTATGACGCCGGATCGGGTGAACTACCTTGCCTTGGTGGGACAACGACGCTCGTCTATGACACACGGACACAGACATTGGAGAAACATTTCTTAAGTCTGACAGGAACAATACGGAATTGTGCCGGTGGTCTCACACCTTGGAATACATGGATCACCTGTGAGGAGACAATGCAGAAAGCAGAGGGGACCTATAACGGAGACCATGGGTATAATTTTGAAGTGCCCGCATCTGCTGACATAGGATTAGCCGACCCGATCCCGTTGAAAGCGATGGGACGTTTCAATCATGAGGCTGTCGCTGTTGACCCGAAAACTGGCATCGTGTATGAAACCGAAGACAGGGGTGATAGTCTAATCTATCGGTTTATCCCTGATACGCCGGGCGAACTCGCTGCAGGCGGTCAGCTGCAAGCACTGAAAATTCGAGACCTCAAGAGTGCTGATACCCGAAACTGGCGAGACCGAAACCAAAAGATTTTCTGGTGGACGTATAATCCTATACTGGTCGGAGAACCGCTTGCTGTGGAATGGGTGGATATTGAAAACGTAGAATCCCCGTACGATGACCTCCGTATGCAAGGATATGATGGTAAAGACGCAGCGAAGTTCGCACGCGGTGAAGGGATATGGTACGGCGAGAATCAAGGGACAGGAGAGTTCTATATCGCCTGCACGAACGGTGGTATTGAATACAAAGGACAAATCTGGAGATATATACCGAGTCCTTACGAAGGCACGAGCCGCGAGGAACAGGAACCCGGTACGATTGAACTCTTCATTGAACCGAACGACAGCAATCTCATGGAAAACGCCGATAACTTAACAGTCACACCGTGGGGCGACCTTATCATCTGTGAAGACGGTCCCAACGAGGAATTCCTCATTGGGGTAACACCCGAAGGAGACCTCTACCGGTTTGCTCGAAACGCTGGCAATCTGTCTGAACTCGCGGGTGCGACGTTCTCACCGGACGGTACGACGCTCTTTGTGAACATCCAGAGTCCTGGAATTACGCTGGCGATTACCGGTCCTTGGCACCAAATTCGGCAGCAATCTGAGATATTGTGGAGTAAGGCTCATGGACCCGCATTAACGCACCCGTCTCTTGGCAGCTAATAATCGGGACATTGATGCTTCTGTTGGCTCTGAAGGGACTGTGTCCTCTCTGGCACGTTCGGTTGAAGGCACAGTCTCTGCTGTCGTGCCTATGGCTTGAGTGTCCAAAGACTTCCCGCGCAACCGTCCAAAAAACGCAGCGATATGCCTATTCGTTATGCTGTAGCGTCGCAAGATCATTTCCAATACAAAGAGGAACGCAGCGACGACTAATAACGCTTGCGCAAGTGAAATCTGCTTCTCAATTGGTGTGCCTGCCGATGCTGCGATCTGTGCCGGGACCGGGTCGTGAATACCACCGGTGCCAGCGGCAAGCATCTTTAGCAAGTCGGTATTGACCCTAAAATCTGCATATTCTATCGGATACGGAAGCGACAGAACCTCTGTGCGTTTGTCGTCTTCACCCTGTGCAGTGATGATGTAGGAGCCGCTGTCTTGCATCTGAAATGTACCGCTGTAGCGTGTTGAAGTCATTTGCTGCATTTCAATAAGTTCGCTTGTGCCGTTCGGACCGGCGACGCGGACCTCATAAGCGGCTTGTGATGGACTTCGCGTATCAAGATTCACCGCTGCGATACCGTGCTGAAATGACCCCCTGAGATCGAAGTCTGCATTCGCATCCGCTGCTGGAAGCGTCCAATTCACAACCCGTCCCCAAAACTTACCAAAATTTTGCCACGGAATCCATTCCTGTGCCCATGCCGGTTTAACGTCCGATGTCCACGCAATCGCTTTTCCCAATCCGAAATGCCAACCTGCAAGGAGCGGTTCGTCTTTATGCGAACGGATAAAAACCTGTGCTGTCTGCTTTTCCGTCGTCGCAGTGTAGCCGTGAAGTTGTGGTAGCGTACCGATTCCCTCTGTAATGGGTTCATTCGGCGCAGTAATAACGGGTTGGAACGGTTCTTGAACGATGTAACGCTGTGTATCTCGCACGGCTTCCATCAGAAGTGTTGGCAATTGTTGAAGATTCTCTACAGTGACAGGGTGTCCACCGCTGATCTCACTGAGTTCCCTGAGAAGTGCTCTGTTTGCGTCACCGATCGCAATCGTTGTGATGCTGATGTGTGCTTCAGCAGTATCTTCAGCCAGATCAAGCAGATCCGATTCCACTTCATCAGATTTACCGTCCGACAAGAGAATAATATGTTTCCGTTTCGCATCGTTTGCTTTGAGCCTTTTGTAAGCTTTCTCAATGGCTTCTTTCATCAACGTTGTTCCACCTGTCGGTTTAAGTTTTCCGACAGCTTGAAGTAGCATATCACGATCAGATGTGAGATCCGAGACGACATCTACTGGCTTACCGGCACTGAAACTAATGGCACCAGCCACGTCATCTTCCTCAAGATTGTCAATACCCGCACTGATCCCCGCAATAGCGAGATCAATTTTACGCCGGTGTCCGGCGACGTAGTTCGCCATGCTTCCGGATGTATCCAATACAAAAAAAACAGCAATAGTGTCTTTCTGTTCGCGTGGTGTCATCTTCACTGGAAGCACGCGCTCCAGGGCAGTATCGGTATAGCCTCCGGGGCCGTAAGCGTGTTCGCCACCGATAACGACGAATCCGTGTCCGAGGTCCTGAACATAATTTTCGATGTTTTGCAACTGTTCAGGTGAGAGGACATCTGCGGAAACGTTGCTCAAAATCAAGATATCGCTACGTTGAAGGTCGACGAGCTCGGTTGGCATCTCCTCAGGTCCCGTAGTTTCAACCTCAAAACCGTTCTCTTCAAGAACGGTTCTCAGGTACGTAGTCTGTGCGGGATCTCCTTCTACGTATAGTGCATGCGGCTTGTCCTGGATTTTTACAACGCCATATCCTTGATTATTTTCCGGGATTTCGTCGGTTACGTTCAACTTCAGTTCGTATCTATAGTTTCCTGCTTCTGGAATCTGTTGCATGGGTAAAGACAGAACGTTTCTTCCCGTTTCCAAGTTCCATGGGACCTCATCAATTAGCACGTTATTGCGATAAAGGGTAGCGTTTAGCTTTGGAATACTCCCATCAGTTTCAATGATCGCGTCTATCGCAAAACGTTGTCCTTTGCGTACCTGATTCGGTATTCGTAACGCTGTCACTCGGATAGCATCTTTAACAACGTTCAAAGGTATCGTCAATATTTCAACATTGTTTGCCGAGAGCAGCGGCAAGTAATCTTCAACGGATGTACCACCTGTGTTATGGATACCGTCGCTGAATAGAACGATCCGCCGATGGTAATCGTCCGGCAATAGGGCAATTGCACGCTTGAGTGCGTTCAGGACATCGGTGCTGTCTCGTCTAATGGTCTGTTCCGCGAGTGTTTCCGGTAGCTCTGTGAATGTGTTTTCCAACAGCTGGTCTTGCTTCTGTCGGATTTCTGCGATGACCGAGGCTTCCTTCGCGAAACTGATGATGCCGAACTTATCGGAGTTCCTCAATTTCGCGATGGCGGCATTTATCTGTTTGAAGGCTTCTTCGTATTCTCCGCGTGGGATACTTTCAGATGTATCAATTAAGAAGGCAACTGCAAGCCGCTGTTCCTTGTGTGTCCGATGGAGGTTGGCTAAGGCAAGAATTGCGCATAGCAGCGCGGCACCTCTGAGGCAGAAGGTTACGCTTTTCCGCCACTTCGTCGTACCGAGATGCGTCCGGCGTTGCACAAGGATTAGCACAGGAATCGCAGCAAGTAGGATTAAAAAGAGAGGCGTTCGGAAATCAAACATTATTTTAAATTACTTTGCAGTTCGATAAGGAGGATTTGAAGTTTCAAGTGTCTATTCCGTATATCCGCATGCGCCTGCTTCGCAGTGAGAATGCATGCTGCGTTTTCGCTGCTAACTTTGACACAAAACAGCTACCGACGCTTCAGAGAACTGCCAACGAATGATTAACTGCGCAGTTCTTCAAAGTATGCTTCCGCTGCTTGCGTTTCTGCAGCGTGTGACATGTTGTAACGTTCGCACAGCGCGATGTATTCATCAATCAGCGTCTGCCGTTTTTGGGATTCCATGTCGCCGCCGGCTACGAGCATCGCTTTGTAAGCAGGGATAGAGGCTTTTTCGACGCGCGCCCGAATCTCAGGCTTTTCGGCGAGGACTAACGCTTGCTGGAAATAGTCAAAAACTTTCTGGGCACTCTCCGCATCTAAACCGACATCTTCAGGGGTCGGGAAACATCGCGGATGGAGACCTCTCGATTCAACATTGTCGTGGAGGAAGGTGATGTATTCGAGAATTGCGGGTGCCGCGGCTTCGTAGTGGAGATTTACGAACTCGTTTAAGAGTGCCGCATCATCGAGATATGGATCCCAGATAAGGTGTGAGATGAGGTAATTCCGAAGATCGGAAAATTCGCCTGTTAACCCGTTGCCGTTTGCCTGCATAAACACACCCTTAGCGTTGTTGCGTAAGAAGTAGCGGACATTCGGCGCAATACTCCGTAGATTCGGGAAGGGCAGATCATAAGATCGGAAATTGGTGTTATAATTCCAAATCCAGATGTCGTCACAGATTTTGCCCCATTCGTTGGTATCTTGGCAAAAGGCTCGGTTCTGTTCACAATCCGGGTTATCAATGGCATGGAGGGTGCAACATTCAATGCTACAGAGTTGAATCTGCACATTGTGCCGAGGTGTCACCGTCTTGGGGGGTTTGCGGGTATACCAGTATGCGAGTGTTCCGACTTTGACGTGCGGGTGTGCTTTCTCAATACGTTCCGCAACGGCATTGACGAAGGTCAGATTCGATCCCATCGGTGAATCTTCCGCCTCATTAAGGACTTCGCACGTTTCACACCGGCAGTATGCCGCCGTATCCGCTTGACTCACGCTGATATTGGTGGCTTCTGGTCGATCTGTGAGCTGCTGGATTGCGGTTTCTGCGGCGACCTCAATAACATCCGGATGCGTCACGCAGAGCTGCGGCCCGCCGCCATGCGTATTCGTATCCCGTTTCCCTTCTACGAGTGCGTAGTACTCAGGATGGTTCTCGCCGTATGTACCGTAAGGCACTAACGCGTGGAATGAGTGGTTAATCAGCTGCTGTTGCGTCTTCCCACCGAGGTTTTCTGCATCCGTAACAGTGTTGACCTTCCGTTTCGCCGCGAATGCCGGGTTCTCAGAGTTCTCACGGTAATAACTCCAACGGAACGAAAACGGTGGCGCGTAGGTGTAACTGCCACACCGGATTTTCAACGCAGATGCATCGGGTATATGCGTATGCGCAGCGGTCAAAAATCGGATGCCGACAAGTTCTTCAAGAAACTGGTATACAGCATAGAGCACACCACGCGGTAGACCACCTTGTATCTGAACGCGTCCACTTTCAACAGTGATTTGGATAGCTTCATCACCCAACGTGGCTAATGCGCCGATAGCGATCTGTCCGTTATCAGCATTGGGGTTATCCTGTGCGGTAACAAGGGGTAACGTCAATCCGGTTGCTTGGTTGAACCCGTTTTGGAACTCTTCAGCGGCGTATTTTTCAGAAGTGGAAGCGTCGTCGGAGACAGTGATACACCAATCCTGAATCGCTGAAATCGCTAAATCGCCACCAGTAGGTTGAAAGGTGAGTGTTTTCTGAGTTGACATAATTCCTCCTCAATTACGCACTCGCAGTGTCTTGTTCCACTGCCGCCGCGTCCGCTTGATATTTCTCTTCGTTGAACAACACGATGAAGACGATCGCAGCAATAACCGTTATGACAATCGGCACCATAAATATTTTTGCCCATGCGTGCCCACCGTCTGGATAAGCGAAGTAATCATGCACGCGTCCACTGACAATATGCCCAACCAGCATGCCGAACCCATTCGTGACAAAAAGGAGCAGTGCCTGAGAACTCGCACGAATATCTTGCGCGCTCAATCGTTCCACAGCAATCATACCACCCACGAAAAAGAACGAATAGCAAATGCCGTGCAATGTTTGCGCGCCGACAACCAACCACACCGGCTCACCAATGGCGAAGATAGCGTATCGAACGGGCCACGCAAGGATGCCCAAGAAAATAGTAAATCGCATGCCGAACCGACGCAGGCACGGGTAGAGTAAGATCATAAGCAAAACCTCGGCAACCTGTCCGAGACTCATCGCAAAATTAGCACTACTTCCCGCAAGTCCAACGCCATGTTCTGCTTCAGTCAGAAACAGGTAGGTCAAGTTGTAATAGAAAGGGAGCTCGATGGCGACGACAAAGGAGATAATCAGAAGCACGGCGAAATTCCGATTTGAGACAAGGGAGAAGGCTTCGAGAAAGGCGTAAGGGTTTTTCGCCGCTTTGCTTGGCGGCGTATTCGGGAGTGTGAAGCAATAGATACCCATCATGAATGAAAGCACGGCACCAAAAAGGAGGCAGTCGCCGACGTGTGGTAACGTTGTTTCTTGCCCCTCCCAGAACCGGAGATATAAACTCAATATCCAGTTAATAGCGATCCATCCGAGCGTTCCGAAGACCCGAATATTTCCAAATTTATCGGATTGTCCCATGTGGTGAAAAGCAATCGCGTTGGTCAGTGCGATCGTCGGCATATAGAGAACGGCGTGCAGGAAAATCATACTCCACATCATTGCGAAGGATGTCTGCTGCCACGCGATGAGAAGACAGACACCCCCCAGTAGGTGAGAGATCGCTGCGAATACTTGTGCCGGCATTAAACGATCCGCGATCCATCCGGCGATGATAGGGGAAATTATCGAACCGATGGCGGTCGTGCCGAAGACGTAGCTAATCTGCTTACCACTAAATCCGAGGTTTTGCATGTGGCCAGCGATAAGCACTGCCCACGCACCCCATATAGCGAACTGTAGAAACATCATCCCGGACAACCGTGCGAAGGTTCCAAACTCTCTTCGTCTATCTTCCATAATGGGTCTCCTCTTAAAGTCCCCCTGATAAGGGGGATTTAGGGGGTTGACTTTGCCTTTACATCCAGTCCCCAATCGGATTTGTTGACTGCACCACGTGCATCCCCGCGTCCGAAGCCTTGGCAAACGCAGCGTCTGCGGGTTCTGTATAGTCCACCACGCCTGGCACAACAACCGGTGAAGTCAGGTCATCCACTAAATAAATTTTCTCGGCTAATTTTACATCGCTCTGCTGAATTTCTGCAAGTAGATCGTTGACAGTCCACGCAACGCAGTGGCTCTTTGCTTGCCCCGCGATAACCACTTGGTCGTATTCGAGAAGCATTTGGAGGAACCTACTATTTTTTTCTGAGATTGGCTGACCGTCCGCGTCGTTAAGCACTTCTGGACGTAAGACAGAATAGTTTTCGGTCAACGGGTTTTGCCCTTTAATTTCATAATGGACCTGGGTTTTACGAGCGATTGTATGGAAAAAGCCGGCTTCATCAACCGCAGAGACGACGGCGTGTCCGATGCCACCGAGCATTGCGTGGTAGGGCCATATTGTGAGCGGATATTTTCCATCCGTAGTAAGTGTTTTGACGTAGTGCTCGCCGTACGCCTTGAGCCACGCGTATTGGTGTGATGCTGGAATGTGACTCGGGAGATTTAGGATGCTAACAACGGCAGGGTTGACACGCCATTTCTTGGCTTCAATATCCTCTGGCGTAATCAGGGTCTGCAGGGGCAACGGATGCTCACCTGCATCGTTAATCCAGAAGACTTCGTGGAATATCTGCATCGCCGTATGTGTATCCAATGTGCAAGCAATTTTGGTAATATGCGGTAGGTTGCGATAAATAAACTGACACAACCGAATATTGTCCTCCACCGCGCCATTTCCTGACCGACCACCGACAAACAGTTCAAAACCCGGAATACAGAACGTATTTTGGACATCAACAAGGAGCAGACAGGTCCGAAAATCGTCATCAGATGCTGGAGGTATTGCGTGTTGTTCTGCCCAAGTGAGTGCCTCTTGCTGCCGTTCTTGGTAAGGGATCCGCCAGACTTGGGCTACCTGATTGGCATCGAAATGTTGTGGGAGTGGAAGTTGTGGTACAGACATTTTTTTCTATCCTTTTTGCTGGGGGTGTATCTATAACTGTGACGGCACACGGAGCGTGCCTACGACTGTGACGGTTTTGGTTGTGAGTGCCTGATACTGGGAATTTTATAGAATTTCGCGGTTTTTAGCAACAAAAATCGGTTGCTATTTGTCATATATATACGATAGAATAGAGTAACGTTCTCCAGTTCGTATCTTTTAGCAGTAGAGGAAAAAAATGAAAAAATTTTTTAAGCCACTTCCAGACTTAGACGAGCGACTTGATAAGGTCAACGAACAAATGCGGCGTGCCCGCCGGACTTTAGATTGGCGAACTCGCGAAGCTCGAGTGCCACTTGATATTCAAGAAGACTTCGGCATCTCTGAATTGCAAGGCGGTGTAATGCTCGTCTCACGTGATGGTTATTTACATGACAAAGTCCGGAACCTCATCCGCTCCGAAGGCTACGGATGTGATTTTCCAGAGCGAAGCTCGGAAGCCATCGGTCTGTTGAAAATACAAAAATATCGGATGGTAATTGTAGACCAAAATACCCGTTTCTCACGGTCGCGGCTCATTGAGTTTATTAAGAAGTATCAGCCGCATGTCAAAATCGTCTCAATTGTCCGTAATGACCACGAAGGGCGACAGGCAATGAGAGCCGGCAGCTACAGTTACCTGTTAGGACGCGGTTTCGACCCTGAACAGTTGCGTACCTGTCTCACGAGTGCTATTAAATTGAATCATCACGCCTGCTGGTTGCTAACGCACGGTGAACGTTGCAACCGCTCATGTGTTGATGATTTCCAATCTGATGAAGATTTTGCAGAAATCGAATAAAATACGATACCGATCTTTTAAAATATGGCAAAAAATTTAGAATTCAAGGCACATTGCCAGTCGCTTGAAAGCCTCTATCCGAGACTTTCTGACTTAAAGGCTACACATCGTGAAACCATAAATCAAATTGATACGTATTTTTATGTGACGCAGGTAAAAGATCCCTCTATATTAGAAATCTACAAGCCACGTCTTAAATTACGTGAGATCAGTGAGACAGGTGAGGGGTGGCTCATCTACTATGAGCGTCCGAATCACAACGAGTCACGCTATAGTCAGTACCAACTCAGCGAGGTAACGAATCCGTCAACTCTCAAAACGTTGCTAACTGTTGCGCTTGGGATCGAAACAATCGTCCAGAAACAACGAGAGGTCTGGATGTTCAAAAACACCCGTATCCATCTTGATACAGTTACCGATTTAGGGCAATTTATCGAATTGGAAACGGTGTTTCAAGGACAAACGGAAGCCGAAGCGATAGACGAACATCAGCACGTTAAAAATACACTACATCTTGGCACTGCCGACCCGGTTGCTGTCTCCTATAGCGACCTCGTTATGCAAAAATCGGGGTCGATTTCGGGGACACCTGCCTCACAAGATTTGGGAGAATCTAAAATGAATTATTCAACATATCAGAAAATTTTGGAGGGATACGAAGGCGTGGATAGTATCAAACGGAGCAAACTCCTAAGAATCTATTTACACATTCCATCGCTGCCAAAATTACGGGCGATCCGTGCATCGTTGACGGAACTTAAAAAAACATTTAGACTTCCAGATGGGTCGCTGATGTGTCTTTCAAACGGAAAATAGCACAGTATATCTTCCATAATATAGCACCAACTCCAGAATAACCAATTGCGTATCCTGAGAAGCGCGCTTCAACAGCGCGCTTCTTCTTTTACCATGCCTATACCAAATTTCCGCTATTTTTACTTGAATTTTGAAATCAGTGATGGTAAACTTGATGCATTGGATGGTTTGTTTACACGCGTAAATTGCTCATTTAAAAATCTTTTCTTCCAAAGGAGAAACTGCAGGATGAATGCTACTATTAAGTTAACAACCGAGCAGGTTATTGATTTTATCCATCAGATGCCCCCAAAAGAAAAACGAGCAGTCTTGATTGCACTTGCGGAAAGGTCAAGTGTAGGGCAAGAAGAACGAATGAAATATGCCGAGGCACAAGTCCGGCAACTCTGTGTATCCCGCGGGTTGAATTGGGACACTATGACAGAAGAAGAGCGAGAAGACTTTATTGATGACCTTGTTCATGAGGACAGGGAATGCAACCAATAGCAGTTTATGATACAAATGTTTTGATTTCAGGAAGCATTTACTCCCTCTTCAAAGTTATCAGGGAATTCTTATTGTCAAAGCAGCGGAGCTTCTTGCTCAGTTCCGATGAATACTTCACAAGCGCGACTTAATCGCCTGCGTCAGAAGTGGAATCATCAACTCGTGATGTCCTGTGAAGGTATACCCTTTACCCCCCATCTCTGTCGGACGTTTAACGACGTTTTCTACCGGACGATATTGCTGATTCATGTCGAAATTAGCAGCGGTGAAGTGGGATACCGTCCGCCCCAAGTTCCGAGCGATCGTCAACACCTTCAGGAAAACCTCCGGCAGAATCACAGCCGAACCCAAATTCAACACAACGCCACCACCTTCCAAATCCGGCACTAACGCCGTCAATAACTGAAAATCTGTAAAACTCGCCGCGCCGATGGCGGCACCGTTCGCACTCGGATGTTGATGGATAATATCCGTGCCGATGGCGACATGCACCGTGATCGGGACCTCGTACTGAACACCTGCAGCAAGAAGACTATATCCGTTATAAGGCGCGTCCATCTCTATCAGTTGTTTGCCCAACGCTTCACCCATTCCGATGCCTGTGTCTGCGGCGTGCTGAATTGCGGTGTTCATCAAATGTCCGGTCTCTTCCCACATCCCGAACTGACCGGTCTGGAGATAAGCGGAGACATCCTCGGAAGTCTCGCCGATGAGCGCGATCTCAAAGTCGTGGATGCTGCTTGCACCGTTGAAAGCGAATCCAGTAATCACACCGCGTTTTACCAAGTCGATTAAGAGTGGGCTTAATCCACACTTGATGACGTGTCCACCCATCATCACAATAACCGGTTTTTTGTGCTGGTACGCAGCGACGATGTCGTCAACCAGTGCAAGGAAGTCCGGTGCTTTGAGGATCTTCGGAAGACTCGCCAGAAACGGCGACAGGCCTATCTCTGATTCCGGTAGCGTGGCGAAATCGTGAACGGAGACTTTGTTGATACGATCCTTGAGTGGATACGTCGTCACGGCAGACATATCAACCGGTTTCCGAGTTTTTTTCATGTTTTTTGTCCTTAGATAGATTTAAATGAAATATTATGCCGAGAATGAACCAGAAAAGTAACACCGTGCGTTGATGTAAAATGTTATCTGCGAGTCCATAAACAAGCGCTGAGATGAGGAACCCACTTGCTCCGATGAAGGTGCCTCTGCCCCAGAAGTCACTCGCCTGTCGTCCAGCAAAAACCTGTTGACAGATAATCGCCACTATCCACAAAAACAGCAGGAGCGAAGGAATGCCGTGTTCGACAGCAATGTGGAGATAGATATTGTGTGCATGATAGGGGACGTTATATTGTTCAGGCGGTCCACTGGTCTGATATTCATAGCGAAATCTACCCAACCCGATGCCGGTAAGTGGGTATTGCTGAATGAGTTCAAGCGAAGTCTGCCACCATTGCGGACGTTCACCCATGAATCCTATAGGATGTTCAAGCATCGTTTGAAAGCGTGTTTTGATGTGCTGAGGCGTGAAAAACAACGATAAGCTCAGAAACACGATAATTGCAACCGATCCTAACAGGATGCCTCTCCTTAATCCTCCGGCAGATTCAGGTTTCCTCAGCATCACCACAATGAGGTAAATACCGAGACAGACTGTGGCAACAGTCACGCTAATCCAGGCGGCACGTGTGAGGGTCAACACGAGATTCACGCTCATCATAATTACGACAAGACCCAGCACCAAGGTTACCCATATCGGATTTTTCTTTTCTTTTGCGTGCTGTCGCCAACTTGCTACAAAGTAGCCTAACACAAATGGCAGGCTGAGTGCAAGATACGCGCCTAAGTCGTTCGGCATTTTAAAGGTGCCAGTGAGCCGTTGTTCAATCATGTACACCATGAGATGCGCGTCATTCAGACGAACGACATAGCGTCTCTGCCGCGCGGGATCATCAATCCGCCATTCGTCAGGTTGTTTTGAAGGCGTAACCGATGCACTTTCGGAGAGCGGTACGCTGCACGCTCGTAATTCGGCGCGTAATTCATCTGAAAACACTTCGCCTGCATTGAGTTCTTCCTGAAATTGTAATCCAACCCTCCCCATAAAGTCAATTGCCAAACGGGTGTCATTTGCGTAATACCAGAGTCCGAGTGTGGAAGATATGGCTGCTGCAGCGATAAAGGCGATAACGACATGTCGCCATCGCGCGCCTAATTGACTGTGAATGACAGCATAAAACAGCAGAATCGCACGGAGCAGTTTCCAGAAATATCCGAGGCTACTCGTGGTGGGATGTGGTGCGAAGAGACACGCGATCAAAGCCAATCCTAAAAACAGTACGATAGGGCTGTCCAGCGGTGTCCGTTGCCAATTCAGTCGCCGACCTGAAATCATCTGTCCTACCCATCCGAATGCGACGAGTGAAAGTCCGATGTTTAGGAACATTGTCGAGTAGCCGAAAGGCAAAGCGAGCACAAAAATCAGAAATCCGATGTAGGTAGCGGTATCAAAGTTTATTTCAGATCCGAATCGTGAAGGAAACGAGAATTTCAATTTTGACATAAACGTGAGGAAAATCAGAGGCATTCAATTGTTCAATAACCTCAATCTGATACTTGAGAGTTCTTCACTGTAGGAGCGAGCTGTGCTCGCGCTCTTGCGAAAAAACATTAACATCCGTAAACGCAAACCGAAATCAAAACCCAAAAATAAATAATCCTTGAAAAATTTAGAGAAAATATAATACAATATTCGTTAATCTAACAATCCATATATAAAGAGGGTGCCACTATGCGCTTTACGTCCAACCTCATTGCTGCGTGCCTTGTGTTTTGTCTTATCGGTTTGCTATTCACGCCAACTGCGTCCGCCTTTATTGAACGAGAATATACGATTCGAGAGGTCCTTGATGCCTGCACGAACATCGTCTTCGGCAAAGTGAAAAGTGTTGACAAAGGCCGTTTGCGAGGTGTTGTCACTGTAGAAAAAGATGTCAAAGGAAAAAGCGAGCTCAAAGAAATCAAGATGAATTTCGCCACGGGGCATTACAAACGGGGGACCTCCCCACAAAAACTGGTGAAACTACTCAAACCCGGGATGCCTATCATCGTGTTCTATCGTGAACATTACGGCATTGATAGCATGTGCTTTATTGACGACACATGGTTTCAGATGCGCGCGCATCGTGGTAGATATGGTGCTGGCGGTTGGTGGTCATTTACGCACATTGACCCGATGATGTCGCGAACTTTTGAGGGTAAGACGAAGACGTTTCAAAAGATCGTTCGCGATATGTTAGCAGGTAAAATGTGGGTTGCTGCACCAAAAAACGCCGTGAAAGTCTTAGTCCTGACAGGAAATAGCACATATCCGACATCGGGTCAAACCCCGGTTTATACGAATGTGGCAACGTATGAATATCAAGCGTTGCGCTCAGTAAAAGAGGTCGGCAAACGTGCCATGGCTTACGAACTTACGAAAGAACACGCGCTACCGCAGTTAGAAAATGCTGATATTCTATGGATCGGATATGAAGAGATTTCGAGTTATGGACGCTACCTCCTTTCCAGTGAAGTCGAACAGAAGGTTAAAACATTCGTCAAGAACGGTGGCGTTGTTGTTGTTGCAGGACAGGACAGCAGTGCCGAGAAACCGTGTGCGACTGGGTGGTTACAAGGTGGTAAGTTAATAGGCGTTGAGAGTCCACCCACCCAGGATTTCGTCGTTACCAAAGCGGGACGTTCCCTTTTTACTACCCCGAATCGGATCGTGTCAGGCAAAATTTTTGCTGATGATGCATGGATAGGCTGGAATCGAGGCGATGCGATTTTTGCCACGACTCAGGACAACAAAGAATTGGTTGTCGGCGCGAGACAATATGGCAAGGGTTTATACATTATCACAAGCCTTCGCAACGATAGCCAATATACAACTGCAGTCAACAAACCGCTCATAGAAAATATCGTGCATTATGCTGTCAGCGAATTAAAGTAGTTACCAGAGGAATAGTAACCAGTAACCAGTGACCAGTTAAGAGAGTGATTTGATTCATTAGGCACTTCTCTTAACTGGTAACTCGTAACTGGAAACTGACAACTACTAAAGAAACTTCGCCACAACTAATGTAATGTCATCATTTGCACTCTCACCCTGCTGATGTGTTTGAAGGTCGGACAGAATCTGCGCCTTGATCTCTGTAGGCGGTAGGTGCCGCTTTTCTGAGATGAGTGCTTTGAAACGCTCCAGTCCATACATTTCAGCGTCCGGGTTAAACGCCTCGGTGATGCCATCTGAGTAGAGCACAAGCAAATCGCCGGGGTACCACTCGACTTCGGTGCTGTAATATTGCGAATGTTCTGCCAATTCATCGAACCTTGGGAAACCGACCGGCATAAATGAAGATTTTAACTCAACTGGGTCGCTGTTGCTGCCGCGATAGAGGAGCATCTGCGGATGACCAGCGTTGGCGAACTCGAACCGGTTATCCGGGTGGATAATAAGATAACAACAGGTCATGTAGATAAAGGCTTGCGAATCTTCTTCCGCAACTCGGGTAAGTGCTTTCATAACTTCAGGCACGGAAGCGTCGAAACGGATTTGTGTTTGCAAGCAACTTTTGGTCATCGCTGCGAGCATTGCTGAGTGATAGCCGTGTCCCATCACATCACCGAGGAAAATGGCGATGCGGTTATGAGAAAGGTTTAAATAATCGTAATAATCCCCGCCGACACTATTGGCGGGTCGGCAGTATCCAGCAGAAGAGACATACGGATGCGAGATTTCTTGATTCGGAAGAATAGACTTTTGAACTTCAGCGGCGAGGCGCATTGATTCTTCCTGCGCGATTTGTTTGCGAATAGCACTCATCTGAATCTCAAGATCACGTCGGATTTTATCGTTTAAAACGCGGAACATACCGCTGCCGATCCGTGGCTCGCGCGCCATTGCGTTGTAAAAATCGTGCCTCGTAATTCGCAGGAACTGCGTGGATTTCACCGTTTTGACGGTGGCACTTCGCGGTTTATTATCAATCAGCGCGATTTCACCAAGGCAGTAACCTTTCTCATTAAAGAACAGCACCTCTGTGCCTGCCTTGATAATGCTGACTTCGCCATCGACCATCAAGTAAAGCGAATCACCCTCATCCCCTTCTTCAAATAACGTTGCATCGGCGGGATAAGTAACTTCGCTCGCAATCTGGCAGATCGCTTTTAATTCGGTTTCTGGGAGTTCCGCAAACAGTTCGGTCTTCTGTAAAAACTTTAGTTTATCTGCTTCTGCTAACATTATTGATACAGCCTTTGACTTTTTGTAGAAAATGTGGTATTTTAATAGTTGTCAGTTCAGTTTTTCAGGTACGAGTTACCAGTTAAGAGACCTCTGGTTACTGGAAACTGGTTACTGATGAAAACCGATAACTATTTTGCCATAGAAAAGAGAATTATGTCAATAACTGATTTTTTTCGAGGGAAAGTTCTATTTATCACCGGTGGCACTGCATTTTTGGGGCAACCGCTGTTAGCTAAGATTTTGACCGCGCTTCCCGATGTCGAAAAGATTTATCTCCTCATCCGAAGCCGCACTGATACCGGCGGGAAACGTACTTCTGCTCAGGAACGGTTAGAAAATGAACTGCTTACCTCGGATGTTTTTGATGCGCTGCGCCGTCTACACGGCGAAAACTTTGACGCATGGGCACTACAGAAACTGATACCTGTTGAAGGTGAACTCACCGACGAGCGTCTCGGATTCAACGATCTTGACTACCAACGCTTTCAAGATGAAGTCGATGTCTTTATCAATATAGCCGGACTTGTGCAGTTTGATCCGCCTTTTGATGATTCTCTGTGGGGAAACGCACTCGCCGCTAAGCACGTCGTTAACTTTGCAAAAGGCTGTCAAGATGCTGTGTTTCTTCACATCTCAACAGCGTATGTTTGCGGGGACAAGCCGGGACGCGTTCCCGAAGAGCTGCCGCTGCCCTATGAACAATACGCCGCACAGCACCAAGAAAAGACCGGGGTGGCGATGCCAGAAACGCTCTCCGATGAAATCGAAGGACTGCTTGTGCTGAGTGCCGAGATTCACGCTGAAGCCGACACCGCCGAAAATATGGCACACTTTCAGCAGGAAGCCGAACAACAGCAAAAAGGCACAGGGGCGCGTAAAGGACTTGCGGCACAAATTGAAGAACTAAAAGCAGAATGGCTTGAGAATCGCTTGGTTGAAGAAGGGTTGAAACACGCACGTTCGCGCGGATGGAACGATACCTACACCTATATGAAATTCCTCGCCGAACAGGTCGTGATGGAATTGCGGGGTGAGCTGCCAACGGCTATTATACGGCCTTCAATTATTGAAAGCAGCTTTGATGAACCTGAACCCGGGTGGCTCGGCGGGTTTCGGATGTGTGAACCCCTAATCGTCGGGTTCGGGAAGGGACGACTCCCAGATTTTCCTGCTGATCCGGATATAATTCTTGACATCGTTCCCGTTGATTTCGTCGTGAACGCTATTTTGGCAGCTGCCGAGGCGACAGCAAAACGCGGCGGCATTGAGGTGTATCACGTCGCAACCGGAACACAGAACCCGCTTTACTTTCGCGGTATCTTTGAGGCGACTTATGAATACTTCGTTGAGTCTCCGATGTTGGAAGACGGAAAACCGATCGCTGTACCGATTTGGGAATATCCAAGTTTAGAAGAATTTCAACAGAAATTGGATAGCCGCATGCGCTTGGCGAACCTCGCGATTTATACGCTCGGTAAACTCCCGATCCGGGCTGCGAAGCGGAAACGTCGCCAACTTGCCCTTAAACTCAGCGGTGTTAAGACACTCCTGCATTATATCAGAATCTATGCCCCCTACACGCGAACTAACTTTGAATTTGAAACGAACAAAATGTGCAGGCTTTATGACGCACTTTCACCAACAGAACAGCAACGTTTTAACTTCGATGTCTCGCGAATCCATTGGAAGCGGTACTTTAAAGAAATTCACATCCCCGGTATCAAAAAACATGTACTGAAACTTGAAGATGGCGCAGCGGATGATTTGAAAACAGACAGGGCACACACCTCCGCTACAAAGCAGAGGCGAGCGGATTCGCAAGATGAGTCGGAGGCGTAGGGTATGCGACCTGAACGGATTGCCCCAAAGACGATTGTAGATCTGATTAAGACGCAGGCATCGCGAATCCCTAATAAAGTTGCACTGCAAATGGCGAACGAGGGTGAATGGGAGCAGTATACCTATGCGGAAACCTACGCCTTGTCCCGTCAAATGGCGTGGCAGTTGTGGCAAAGCGGTTTGCGTAACGACGATCGCGTCGTACTCGCTTCTGAAAACCAGCCTGAATGGTGCGTCGCCTACCTCGCTGCTGTCCAGATCGGGACTATCGTCGTTCCACTTGACGCGCAGACACCTACCCACGAAATCTTAGCAGTCGCTGAGTTCACCGATGCAAAATCAATTTTAGCCTCTGAAAATGTGTTAGAGAAGTTTGCTCCTACACTATCAGCAGAAAAACCGGTCCTACACAACATTAATAAGAATTGTGAAACCGTCGGTGCTGATAATACGGTCAGTGATCCCGCAGGCACTGAAATTCCAACCGATTTTCCGAATGTGGAGGTCACGCCAGATACCGTTGCATCCATTATCTTTACGATGGGGACCACCGTAGAAGCAAAAGGTGCGATGCTCACACACGGCGGCTTTATCTCTAACGTACAAGCCGTCGCAAAAGCACTGCCACCGACAGACACGGAATGCATCATGTCAGCACTGCCACTGTATCACGCTTTGAGTTTTTCGTGTAGCCTGTTGATGGCACTCTACAGCGGCACCACGGCGACCTATGTAAACGCGCTCCGACCTACAACGCTTCTGAAAACGATGCGTGAGGCGAAAACGACGGCGTTTATTGGAGTTCCACGTCTATTTCAAATGCTACAGAGCACAATTGAAAGGCAGGCAGCACGAGCAGATACACCCGGTACGACATTGGCAGAAAAAGCGCAGGCGGTCATGGGCGGAGAGATCCGGGTCCTGGTCAGTGGGGGGGCTTCACTCTCCGATGCTATCTACGACGGTTTTCAAAAGTTCGGGATGACGATCTATCAAGGCTACGGTATGACAGAGACCGCGCCTGTTCTGAGTGTCAACCCGTATCTAAAGAGCAAACGCGGATCGGTCGGTCCCGCTGTGGAAGGCGTAGAAATTCAAGTTGAAAATCCAAATAGCGATGGTATCGGGGAAGTTATCGCCAAGGGACCGAGTACCATGAAGGGGTATTATCAGAATCCCGATGCAACAGAAAAGGCGATCCGTGATGGGTGGCTTTACACAGGGGATCTCGGATATATGGACGAAGATGGATACCTCTATCTTACAGGCCACTGCAAAGACATCATCGTTCCCGCCTCTGGAAAGAATATTTATCCTGTCGAATTGGAGGCACTCTATCGCAACAGTCCTGCTATCTCTGAAATATGTGTCATCGGTATCCCTTATGAAGATAGATCGGATACTGCTATTCACGCTGTAATTGTACCGACAGCACCTGACGAGACGACAAAAATAGCGATTCAGCAACACCTTCAGGCGCGGACAAAGGCGTTACCGAGTTACCAACAATTTCACAAATTCCATCTCTGGGACGACGCGCTGCCTAAGACGGAAGACGGTAATATAGATCGTGTGCACCTAAGGCACGCTTTGGCAGCACATATTAAGGAAACAGAGGCACCTGAAGCAGCGGAGGAAACCGACGGACGCGCTACATCCAAAACGGATATCCCCGATGAAATCCTATCTACACTCGCAAGGCTGGCACGTATGCCTGCGCATCACGTTCGCCGAGAAAGTCGGCTGGATACTGACTTGGGGCTTGATTCTCTCACACGGCTTGACCTGTTGTTAGTTCTTGAAAGGCGACTCGGCGAAACGATTCCTGATGCCCTCCTCGCCAACTTGGAAACGGTGGATGATGTCGTTAAGTTGACTGAGACGTTCCAGACAGATGCTACGCAAGCCAAGTATGAACTTGGCGAAAAGGAACAGCTGGAGTTTGCACAAGTGCCCCGGTGGTACGCGCGTGCCTTCCGCGCTATGATTACCGGCATCTACAGACGGTATTTCTCGTTGGAGTGTCAAGGGCTTGAGCATATCCCGCAAGGGAGACCCTATATTATCATGCCGAATCACACAAGCCACCTTGATACGTTAACGGTGATTACGGCACTCGGAACAAAGGCATATCGACTCTGGACACTCGCTGCACGGGATTACTGGTTTGCCAACCGGCTCCAAGGCTGGTTCGCTCGGACATGTCTCAATGCACTCCCGATAGAGCGGGAAGGCAATTTTACTGAGTTTCTACAGGACTTAAGGGCAGCAAACGAAGTGATGGCACAGCATAACGGGCTGTTAATTTTCCCTGAAGGGACACGCTCACTTGATGGCAAGCTTCAACCTTTCATGCCGGGGGTGCTTAGCTTGCTGATCTACGGGCCCAACGTCCCTGTTATACCGGCTTATATTGAAGGCACTTATCACGCGTTACCGAAGGGTCAAAACTTGCCGAAGAGACATCCTGTGCGTATCGTCTTTGGCGAACCGCTTACCTTTCCACAAGAGAGTTGGGGCAGCCAAGATGGAACACCGATTGATCCGGACAGGTACCAGGAGTTCTTGGAATTGGCGCAAAACCGCGTTGCTGAACTCGGCGCAATGCTCAAACAACAGAAAGACGCTTAGGAAGGCCCATTATGTCGGTTCCAAACGCCAAAAAAACAGTCGCGTTTTTTGATGTGGATGGCACCCTGTTAGCGTCCACAATTGTGCATTGCTACGTCTGGATCCGCGCCGCACAAATTCCATTCCTGCTAAAATATTTGTGGTTAATCGCGTTCCTTCCGAAAACTGTGTACTATCTGATTTTGGACAGTATAAGTCGAACCCGTTTCAATCAGGTATTTTATCGAAATTATCGCGGGATGGATGTTCAGCAGGCTAAAGGACTGTCCATAGAGATGTTTGAGAATTATCTGCGTCCCAAAATTTTTACTGCCGCAGTCTCACAAATTCAAGAACATAAGGCACAAGGTACAACCGTCGTGCTTGTAACCGGATCCCTCGATTTTGTTGTGCAACCGATTGCGGAGTATTTTGCTGTTGACGCTGTATTGGCACCACAACTTCGCGAACAGGACGGGCAGTTTACGGGGGAACTCACGACTGCCCCACTCATCGGCGAGGAGAAAGCGAGAGTGATGCGAGACTACGCCGATCAACACGAGATTTCGCTCAAAGACAGTTATGCTTACAGCGATAGCCAATCCGATCTGCCGATGTTGGAATGTGTAGGAAATCCGGTCGCCGTCAATCCAGGGAAAGCACTCCGCCGAAAAGCACTTGAATCAGGTTGGGAGATGCACGAATGGCTTTGAATGGCTATTGGCTCTCGGCAAAAATGGCTCTCGGCTCTCGGCTGTCGGCTATCAGCAATAAGAGGTTTTTGGTGAATAGCAAACTCTCTTTGCTGACGGCTGATGGCTGATGGCTGACGGCTATCTTGCTGACGGCTATTCCAAAAAAAGGAGAATCCACATGAATGTTAGACGTTATTTTGAATCTATGTCCGAACCGAACGATACAATGTTTGTTGAAATAGACGATAGACACCGATTTACCCGTCGTGGGGACGATTGGATTAAGTTCCGTGAAGATCTAATTCAACTCTTGGAGCAGACGATATCTGAAGAATTGTCGCAGGAATTCGAGACAGCGACCGAAGATTGGATTTCGGAGAGTGTGTAGCGTTTAATCTTAAAATCTGCCCAAAAATCCAGCAAGGAAGCACACCCCTTATGTCAAATCCAATCGCCGATGCGCAAGCGTTAGAAGCAGAAGGCAAACTCGCCGAAGCCATCCAAGCCTACGACGACATCCTCAATACAACCGACGAAACACCAACCCTTGCACTCGCAAATTTTCGGATTGGCACTATCTATCAAGAGTGGCGAGAACTCTTCACCGCGCAACGGTTTTTAGCGCAAGCACATCAACTTGACCCAAGTAATACCGACATCCGAGACGCAATCGACGCGCTCAATCAGCATTTTTCAGAGAATCGGGAAGCAGTCGCCGATGAGATGTCCCGCAAAAACAGCGACCAGATTGTATCCCTCTTCCGCATTGCGACCGGAATTAAACTCCTGACGATGGAGAAACCTGTCCAAGCCTACCCGTTACTAAAAAGCCGAACCAAGATTTTCCCGAACGCCGCCATGGCGAAACACCTCCTCACCGATATCCAGATCACAGAAGATGAGCGAAACGCAGCGATCAATTTCCTATTGGAAAGAGATTGGCTTGTGAATACCGGCGCGTCGCTTTACACAATTACGGAAAAGGGGTTGTCCAACTTTTATACTGAACTCGCACAGTTGCACATCGCCAACGCTGCTTGGGCAGAAGCAGTGATGTGTTATGAGCAGGCGTATTGGTTAGATCCAGCGCAAAAGCATCTGCGCTATCGGCTCGTTATCTGCCACGCCGAGGCAGAGGCGTCGGATGCAGCCGTTGAGATTATAGCGGAACTTCCGGCTGACGTGCCAGAGGAGGTAGACGCTATCGCATACCAGACCGCCGTGGCGCAGAGTTATCACCATGTCTATCAAGCCACGCAAGATGACGAAGCCAAACAGAAAGTGATTGAAGCGTGTGAGGCGGTATTGCGTTTGGATAAGAAGTCGAAAGAAATTTCAAAACTCCTCGCAACGTATCAGGGCAAAAAAGCTTGGTGGCGTAGGTAAACGGGTGCGTTATCCACGGAAAACTGACGGGTGTGTAAAGTTTTGGCAGCATATTGATTTTTTCAAAGCGGACGGGTTCGCGGACATAGCACTCCGCTGGAGTGCAAGAGAACCGAGCTATCCGTGTCTATAGATATATTGCTCCGCTGGAGCAAAGAGACTTCTCGGAGATCGGGGTCTCTTCACGCCAGAGGCGTGATATATCTATAGGGGTAGATGTCAGCGATAAAGGCACTCCAGCGGAGTGCTATGTCTTAGATCGTTTCGATATGATAACGCTGCCAGAATATTTACACACCCAAACTGACTACCTGATTGACAAAAAGGGATACATCTGGTAAAGTATCACCATATTTCGTGTCTTTGTAGGAGCGGTTTGTAACCGCGATCCGATATTTCGTGTCTTTGTAGGAGCGGTTTGTAACCGCGATACCTTCAGAACTATGGAGGAAAGAGATGGCAGCACGTTTAGCAATAGATGGCGGAACCCCCGTTATCGCCGAATCTATACCCGGCGGAATGCATGGACCCAGCGTGATAGATCAGCGTGAGATTGATGCTGTAACCGAGGTCTTGCGCAGTGGGAAACTCTTTCGGTTCGTTGAAGATTCAAATGTAGCCAGTTTTGAGAAGGAAGCAGCCGCACACCTCGGTGCAAAACACACCTTGATGGTGAACTCCGGCACCTCCGCCATCATCTGCGCACTCACCGGTGTCGGCATCGGACCGGGGGATGAGGTGATCTTACCCGGTTACACCTTCATTGCGACCGCTGCCGCCATCGTCGGTGTCGGAGCAATTCCGGTCATCGCAGAAATTGACGATTCACTCGGTTTAGATATTGCCGATGTTGAACGGAAAATTACACCGCATACCAAAGCAATCTTACCCGTACACATGCAAGGCGTGCCGTGCCGTCTTGAAGCGATTGTCGAACTCGCACAGAAACACAATCTCCTTGTTGTTGAGGATTGCTGTCAGTGTGTCGGTGGACAGTATAAGGGTAAATATGCGGGAACTTGGGGGCATGCGGGTGCATGGAGTCTCAATTACTACAAGGTGATCTCTTGCGGAGAGGGCGGGCTTGTCTTTACGGATGACTACGATGTCTATGAAAAGGCTGCATTCGCAGCAGAACCCGGTCTACCGATGTGGATGAGCGATTCCGAATGGCAGAACAAACCCTTCTCGCGGCAATGCTATCGAACGAGTGAAATTTTAGGCGCGATTGCACGTGTGCAACTCTCAAAGTTGGAGGACATCTTGGGACATACACGCCGCCTTAAAAAGGCGTTCACTGCGGAACTCGCCGAGACCCCGAAAGGCTATATCCGACAACATGTAGATGATCCGACGGGTGAATGCGGTATCAGTGCTGCGATTATCGTGCGCGACTTAGAACTTGCGAAGAAGTACGCCGATGCGCTTAGGGCGGAAGGACTCAACGCCGGCACCGCTTACAACGAAGGTTTCCCGGATCGGCATATCTATACCTATTGGGACTCCATCTTGTTCAAGCATTCACCCGACGCTTCAGGGTATCCGTGGGCGGATCCGCGCTACAAGGGAGATGTTGAGTATTCACGGGATATGTGTCCACAAACGTTGTCTATCTTAGGACGCGCGCTACGGTTCGGGTTCAACGTGAATATGCAAGAAGAGCACGCGCGTTTGATGGCAGCCGCTATCAATAAAGTAGACGATGCACTCGGATAGTGAAACCCTATTTTGGTAGCGTCGGAATAACATAAGTACGGCGACCGATTTCGGTGAAACCCAATTTTTCTGCGACGCGAAGCGAGGCGGAATTGTCTTCACCGCAGCTCCAAGCAGGCACTTTACCGCTCGCCTGAATCTCTTCGGCGACAAGCCATGCCGCAGCGGTAGCGAACCCTTTTTCACGCCACTGTTCAAGCGTGGAGACACCGATGTCGGCATGCAGGTCAGTTTCTGCATACGTATGCGCAATGGCAACAATATCGCCATCTACAACGGCACCAGCAGCGATACCGTCTGTTACCATCGCCTCGTGTGTTTTGTAACCGTTACCTTGGACTTCCGCAGCGGTTGTTGCCAGACGCGGGACATCTGCTAATGTCAGAAGGCGGACTGCCGCGTTCGGATAGTGATGGGCGGGTGCTAAGAGCGCGTGACAGACATCGCCGTAGTAACGGATAGGTGTGTCTCTCTCTGCTTCAATAAGGGCACCGAGGGATGCAGCGCAGGAGGTATCAACGTTGACACAACCCCAACCGTCGGTCGCTTTTAACAGTTGCCACAATGCGTCGGCATCGGTACCGAAACCGCACGGCTCATCCGCACAGTACGTATCAAAAACGAGCGCGGCATCAACATCTGGTAGGGAGCCAGCGATGTAGGCATCGCACATCCCCTGTTTCAAGCGGGATGCAGAGATAACCGTCATCGGTGTATCACCGAGGACATCAGCCAGCACAAGACATTCTTGGGGTGTAAGTTTAGTCATTTAATAGTTGTCAGTTATCAGTCGGACTTACATACTTCCTCTGAAAGTCCCCTGATAAGGGGGATTTAGGGGGTTTTTCTTCAATTATCAGTTATCAGTAAGTCCTGCAGGCGGAGTTTCAAACCCTGAAGAAATACCCCAGCAAAAACCCTGCAGTGGGGGCTGCGTAAGTCCTATAGAAAATCGAGAAAAATAAATGAAGATTACGATTTTGGGTTCAGGCACCTCAACAGGCGTTCCTGAGTATAAATGTGACTGCGAGACCTGCGAAGACGCACGGGATGTTAACTCGAAAAACTACCGGACCCGTTCGTCAATCCATATAGAGAAAGACGGGAAAAACCTCCAATTCGACCTCGGACCTAATTTCATGGACCAGATTGTCCGAAATCGGATTGACAGGATAGATGCTGTTATCTTCACACACTCTCACGCCGACCATGTCAGTGGGACGAACGATATTGTGATGCCGTGCCGAAAACAGCAGATGGATATGCCGATCTACGGCCCCGAACAGACAATGAACATCTTACAACGCAACTTCGATTATATGTTCACAAAGGAGACGTTTCAGGGTGGCGGTGTCGGGCATCTACTGCCGAATGTCATTGATCAGGATTCGAGGTTTGAACTGCTCGGTTTTGAGATTACCCCGATTCCCGTTGAACACGGCAATGTTGATACCTACGGCTACCGAATTGACGATTTCGGGTATGTACCGGATGTCAAACGACTCCCGAAGGCATCGCAGGACCTGTTGAACGGGATTGAGGTACTAGTGATTGACGCACTGAGTTTCAATCCGAGGCATCCGACACATCTCTCGGTTGGCGAGGCGTTGGAGATTAGCGATGCACTGAAAACGCGGGAAACCTATTTCACGCACATTATGCACCGGCTTGATCATCGCTATTTCCCAGACCAGTGTAAAGAGATGGAGATTGAACTCCCTGACAACGCGTACCTCGCTTATGACGGTCAGGTTATCCAGTTGTAGCCATCAGCCGTCAGCCATCAGCCATCAGCCGTTAGCAGATTAGCCATCAGCCGTCGGCTGTCAGCAAAGAGAGTTTGCTATTCATCAAAAACCTCTTATTGCTGATAGCCGATAGCCATTCTTGCTGACAACTATTTACGCTATCGTCCCCAACCGCCTTGTGGCGGTTTCCGTTGTTGCAGAATAACCCGCTCGCCTTCGGTTACGCCACTTTTGATAACAACTTTCGTCTCGTTTTGCATGCCGGTTTCGACGGGTGTTCTCTTACCTTTAGCACTCCCATCATCTAACATGACGAACTTCCCTTTTGAGACGCTGACCTGTGCGCGGACACCGTCGGCTTCCTTTTTGCCTTTGACGAGGAGTGATACGGTCGACGGACCCGGCATAATCCCACGCTGGCTGCTATCCAAACTGATGGTCACGCTGCCGTTGCCAACGCTCTCAACCGTGCCTTTGAAGGTCTTCTCGGTGATCGTCTGCATCTCAATCGGTTGATTCGGTTTGAACGGGGATGTGTTACCTACCTGCGCATTGACGGTTACGCGCTTCTCATTGATAATCGCATCAATCGGCACCATCAGGACATTCTGTTCTTCGTAGGTGATGATGTCAACATCCGTACTCATGCCGGGCTTGAGTTCCTCTGGCGATCCGAGGACCTCTATCATCACCTCAAAGGAGATGATATTGTCCTGTTGCTGCCCGCTTGGCGAGATCTCATAGATTCTACCTTCGTATGTTTTGCTCTGATAGGCATCAACTTTGATGTCCGCCTTCTGGCCGTCATCTAATCGTTCCATATCAACTTCGTTGATGAAGGTCTTAACGACCATTTTGGAGGGGTCAACGATGGTCATAAGCGGTGGACTTTGCGAGAACGCAGAGCGTCCGGAAGTCACGATTTCACCCACTTCAAGTTCCAAAAGTGTGACGATACCGGACATAGGTGCCTTAATCTTTGTCCACTCCAACCGTTCATTCTGGTTCTTCAACGTACTCTCGCGTCGGAGTTGGTTCGCATCTGCACTGACTCTGGATTGCTCCGTCAAAGATTTCTCGTTTTCGAGGTTGAGTGTCAATTCGTCTAAACGGGTTCTGGAGTTTTCGACGCGAAGTCGCGATTCTTCCTCTGAATTCTTCCGCATCTTTCTAAGGTCTTCAAGGTTCTTCTTCTGGTTTTCCAAGGTCAACTCACGGGACGCAATAGAGGTCTCACGCACTTTAATGGTTCTGTCCTGCGAAGCGATCGTCTGTTTCTGTGACTCTACCCGTTTTTGGGCGTTCTCATATTGGACTTTAGCATTAACGTGCTGAGCCTCTGCGTCTTCCAACGCTTTTTTCGAAACCAGTTTCTTATCATAAAGCTCCGTGTTTCGATCGAGTTCCGATTTCGCGTTATCCATGGAAATCTTGGATGAATTCAGCGATGTCTCCTGTTCAGACAGTGTGATGTTTGCCTGCTCCAGCGCGATGCGGGCTTGCTCCAAGGCGATGTTATCTTGGTCCAACGAGTTTTTCGCCGTCAGAATTTCTGTTTCCGCTTGGTTGATTTGTGTTATCGTCGTGGCTTGTGTCGTCTCAAAGCTCGCTTGCGCCATTTTCAAATCTGCCTGAGCCTGGGCAAGTTGACTTTCGAGGCGTTCTTCTTTCAGTAAAATGTTGAGTTCTGCCTGCCTGACCTGTGCTTTAGCGGCGCGGACATCCGCTTCCGCCTGCTTCTTTTCTTCTTGGTAGAGTTCGGGATCAAGGTCTATCAGGTCATCACCTTGTTGCACGTAATCGCCATTTTGAACGTAGAGTTTAACGATCTCGCCTTCAACGTTAGATTTGACCTCTACATCGATAAGCGGTTCGAGATTGCCCGTGGCTCGGATGCTCATTTGGAAATCGCCGCGTTCAACGACCTCGACTTTCTTCGCTAAAGCCGGATCTGCACCGTTTTTGCTGCGGCCGAGGACAACCCAACCGATTGCTACAACGAGCACCAAGACAACGGCGACAGTAATAATTAGATTTTTCAAAACTAATCCCTCCTATAGTAGCCGTCAGCTATCAGCCTTCGGCTATCAGGTTCTCTTTCTGACTGCTGACAGCCGAAGGCTGACAGCCATTCCTCTGACTAATCGGAACGAAGTGCCTCAACGGGTGTCAATTTTGCTGCCTTGTTGGCAGGGTACAACCCGAAGAAGACCCCGATGGCGACAGAGACGAGTAAAGCGATCACCATCGTTCCAAATGAAATGACTGAGGGCCAGTTGCTCCCTTCCCAGACGAATTTAGAGATGAGTGCGGCGGTGCCGCGTCCCATGAAGATACCTAAGATCGCACCGAGAATACCGCCCGCGAGGGTCAACACGGATGCCTCAATCAAGAATTGGGTTAAAATATCGTTACGCGTTGCACCGAGTGCTTTCCGCAGCCCGATTTCCCGCGTCCGATCGGTGACAGAGACGAGCATAATGTTCATCACACCGATACCAGCGACCATGAGCGCGATACCAGCGATACCCCCCATCAAGGCTTTCATGACTAAGCCGACCTTATTCGCGGTCGCTAATTCCTCTGTAGCTGTCCAATAGTTATATTCTTCGCCAGTGTTGTTGTGTTGTCTTCCAAGCACCTGTTTGGCATCCACTATGGCGGTAGCAATTTTATCAACATCAGATGCTTCCACACGGATGCGTTCAACATCTTGGCGTCCTTTGAAACGCTGTTGGAGTGTCGTTATCGGAATGATGAACCGGTCATCCCAACCGGAGGTGTCCATTGCGTCACCCTTCTCTTCCATCACACCGATGACTTTAAGGCGTACCTCATAAAGTCCACTCCTGCCGCGCCAATACGAAGGACGCGAGGCTTTAATCTCTTTGCCTACCGGATCTTCGTTGATGAAAACCTCTTCTGCGATTTTCGAGCCGATGACAGCGACACTACTCGCGGCTTCGACCTCTTCAGCAGAGAAGAATCTACCGCTCGAAGCATACCAGTTATGCGACCGATCGTACCCTGCGGTTGAGGCAACGATACGCGATTCCTTGGAGCGTCCCTTGTAGTTTACATTCCATCCACCCATATCGTCCTCAGCGACGACATCAACGACACTACGCGCATGCTTTAGAATCTCAAAAGCATCTTCGGTTTCCAAATCCTCGGCGCGATTCCGTTTCCAGCGGCCCCTGCCGCGGACAGTTTGTCCAGCCGCGCGACTCAGCGTCCCCGACTGTTTGTCCCAATCGTCTTTATAGATTTCAATGATTTTTGTGCCACCGGTTCGCTCAATCTCACGCAGGACCATGGCACTCGACCCGTCACCGACGGATACCATGCTGACGACAGAACCGACACCGACGATAATCCCTAAAATCGTCAAAGCGGAGCGGAGCGGGTTTCGTCGTAAACTGGCGATACCTAAAATGATACATTCAATTAAATTCATTTTTTTAAATTTCCTTGCGGTTCGGTAAGGTGCATCTTGCGAATAAAGTTCTTTTCCGTAGATATAGCGCGCCCGTTGGTTGTGCTTCGGTTTTTATTAGTTTGCAGTTACGTTCTTGTGGGAGTTGCTTTTGCTGTACCTACCACAATTCGTCTCTTAAATGATAACTAATAATTACTTTCTAATCCGTACGGAGTGCTTCAATCGGTGAAAGTCCTGACGCTTTTATCGCAGGATACAGCCCAAACGAGATACCGATTATCGCTGAAAATGACACGGAAATCAGTATCCACTGTTTTGAGATGACCGAAGGCCATTCGGGAACAATTTTGACGATTTTGACGGCGAGAAGTGCCATCCCCTCCCCAGCGAACATGCCCACCAGAACACCGATTGCACCACCGACGGCACACATCGCAACGGCTTCTATTAAGAACTGTATCAGAATATCCGCACGTTTTGCACCGACTGCTTTTCGGAGTCCGATTTCACGGGTACGCTCGGTTACAGCGACCAACATCATATTCATAATGCCGATGCCACCGACGAGGAGCGAGAACCCAGCTATACTCCCGAGCGCAATTTTTATGACCTTACCGATTTTCTCCAACTGTGCCATACCTTCGCGCATATCCCGAAGCGAAAAGAAATCATCTTGATTCTTGTGCCGTTTCCGCATAACGGCTTTTACTTCTTCAATGGCTTGCGGGACCTCTTCAACCGTATTCGCTTGGACTGAAAGCATCATAATCCGATCATTGCCCGTGAAACGTTCTTGTGTCGTCGTGAGCGGGAGAAAGATCATGTCATCCAAGTTCCACCCGAATCGCAGGCTTCGCCCTCGGGCTGCCATCGTTCCGACGACAGTAAACCGCTCTGTTAAGCGATTTTCTTCCTTTCGCCCGTACCGGCTATACCGATCGCCGCCTCTGCTAATCTTAATTTCTTGCCCTATCGGTGAGGCGTTACCGAATAGTGCCATAGTAACATCTGTCCCTAACACACAAATTTTTGCTTCGTTTTCAATATCTTCTTCAGAGATGAATCTGCCTTGCGCAATGTCCCAATCCATCGCCTCCGCGAACGTGTAGTTTACACCGTTATAGCCTGTTCGTGATTCGGATCCATCGGCGGCTTGAACGAGGACACCTCTCCATTCAGGAATTCGCGGCACAACGACCTTCACAGATGGACATTCCGCCTCAATTGCTAACACATCTTCATATTCAAAGTATTCGTTGCTCCGATTCGGCATCCAACGGCTGCCAACCCGTTTGTAAGAACTGCGGTACATCGTGAACTGGTTCACACCGCCCAATTTCTGGGCATCTTGCAGCACGATGGCTTTGGCACCATCACCGATAGCGATCATTGCGAGTACTGCCGCGACACCGATGATAATACCGAGCATCGTCAGCAAGGACCGAAGCTTGTTGCTCCGAATCGCGGAGACTCCAACAGATAACCCTTCAAATATACGCATTTCATGCCTCCGAATTAAGTAGATTCCTATGCTTAACTTTTAGACACGGAAATGGTAAATGAAGTTCGCTTTTTTTCAACAATTTTCTTAGGACTTACGCATCCTCCCTTGCAGGCGGGGTTTGAAACCCCGCCTGCAGTGCGTATCCGAATCCCAACGCTTATTACTTTTTAGACGCAATCGCCTGAAATCGGTTTAGTATTGCCAAATCGTACGGGCGCGGCGTTATTCCGTGCGAAGGGCTTCGATCGGCGAGAGCGATGACGCTTTTATTGCTGGGTATAACCCGAACAGGATACCGATCATAGCCGAAAACGATACCGAAATTAAAATCCATTGTGTAGAGATAACGGCGGGCCATTCCGGGACAATCTTAGCGATTTTGACAGCGAGCATCGCCATCCCTTCGCCAGCAAGCATGCCCAACCCAACGCCGATCGCGCCACCGACACCACACATGATAACGGCTTCCATTAGGAATTGCGCAAGAATATTGACGCTTTTCGCACCGAGTGCTTTTCGAAGTCCGATTTCACGGGTGCGTTCACTCACGGCAACAAGCATCATGTTCATAATCCCGATACCACCGACGAGGAGCGAAAATCCAGCGATGCTCCCTAAAGCGATTTTGATCATCTTACTGATTTTTTCTAACTGTGCCATCCCTGAGCGCATCTCAAAAATCCTGATGAAGTCATCTTGGTTTCTATGCCGTTTCCGAATAACGGCTTTCACCTCTTCAATCGCCTTCGGGACATCTTCAACGGTATGCGCGTAGACGACGATATCCTGAATTCGGTCGTTGCCGGTGAAGCGTTCTTGTACTGTGGAAATCGGTATAAAGACGAGGTTATCGTAACTCCAACCGAACCGGAGGCTCCGCCCGCGAGGCACCATCGTTCCGACAACAGTGAAACGTTCCGTGGAGCGTTTACTGTCTCTGCGTCCCCATTTGTCGTAACGACCGCTCCCTTTCGCGATTTTGATCTCCTGTCCCAACGCCGACCTGTCACCGAAAAGTTCAGTAGCGACTTCGTCCCCGAGCACACAGATTTTTGTTGCGTTTTGGACATCTTCGTCTGTAATAAACCGTCCTTCTTGAAGATCCCAATCCATAGCGATTTTATAGGTGGCATCTACGCCGTTGTAACCCGCACGCGTTTCGGAGCCGTCAGCGGCTTGGATTAACGACCCTCGCCATTCCGGGATTCGAGGTGTGACAGCACTTACCGACGGACATTCGGCTTCAATGGCGAGTACATCTGCGTATTCCATGTATTCGTTGCTACGGACGCGAGACCACCGTCCGTTGACTTGCTTATACCACGTGCGGTACATCGTAAACTGGTTCGCACCCCCCAATTTCTGGGCATCTTTCATCACAATCACCTTGGCACCATCACCGATGGCGATCATCGCGAGCACTGCCGCAACACCGATGATAATACCGAGCATTGTGAGCAACGAGCGCATCTTGTTTGCACGAATTGCGGAGATGCCAATGGATAGTCCTTCAAATAGACGCATAGCGTGTTTCCAAATCCTTTAAGATTATGCATTGATTGTGATTACCTTAACTCTACTAGGCATTCTGCGGGGTTTTTGCCGACACACTCCGCAGGCGGGGTTTGAAACCCCGCCTGCGGTGGGGCTGCGTAAGTCTGTGCTCCCTGCAGGCGAGGTTTGAAACCTCGCCAAATTACTATTCCATTTCAAATTTACACCACCAATACGGATAATCGCGCGCTGCTTCCACTATTCCTTTTCTCACAGGGTTCGCATAACAATAGCGAATCATATTATTTAACGCTGCCGTATTCCGGACTCCCCAATCTCTATACCCACTTTGCCAGAACTGTCCATCCTGTGATAGGTGTTTGTTAATCTCGCGTGCTGTGAACCTTTTTAACGAATGCATAACTTTAGCCAGCGTTTGTCCAACGCAGAGCTCAATGATCGTATGTACATGATCAGGCATGATCATGATGCATATCCACTGGATCCGACTTTGTGTTTCTAGCCAATCAAATGCCTCAAAAATAATTGACGCGATTTTGTCATTCGCTAAAACCTTACGCCGTCGGTGCGTGCAGATAATGATATGGTAGTATGCACCCGGTATCGAAACTCTACCTTTCCGTAGATTCTGGTTTCGGTATTCCACGATTTTTTTTCTCAGTTCACACGACTGCAGGCGGGGTTTTAAACCCCGCCTGCAGGGGGCGTTATGCATTTATTCTGATTGTCCTTGCTCTAATTAGACGTAGTTAAGCAAAATAAGTTTATTCTCGGATTCTGGGATGGAAAATTAAAAAATAAGGCGCGCTTTCCGAGCGCGCCTACAAGAACAGATGTTATGGGACTTACGCATCCTCGCTTGCAGGCGGGGTTTTAAACCCCGCCTGCAGTGCGTAATACATATAGAACTTACGCAGCCCCACTGCAGGCGGTGTTTGAAACACCGCTTGCAGTGCGTAATATGTTCGTTATCATGGAAAAATGCGTAAGTCCTGACATAGTTATCATAGAAAAATGCGTAAGTCCTGTATTACTTAAACAATCTGAGTTTAGTCTGTGCGGAGTGCTTCCTTCGGCTGGAGCATAGAGGCTTTTATCGCGGGATACAGCCCAAACGAGATACCGATCGCCGCGGAGAATGATACCGAGATGAATACCCACTCCATAGAGACAACCGAGGGCCATTCTGGTACGATTTTAGCGATTTTGACAGCGAGCATCGCCATCCCTTCGCCAGCAAAGATACCTAACCCGACACCGATCGCGCCACCGACACCGCACATTGCCACGGCTTCCATGAGGAACTGTGCCAAAATATCGAACGGTTTCGCACCGAGTGCCTTCCGCAAACCGATCTCACGCGTGCGCTCACTCACAGCGACTAACATCATGTTCATGATGCCGATGCCACCGACGAGGAGCGAAAATCCGGCGATACTCCCTAAGGCGACTTTAATCACCTTGCTGATCTTCTCTAATTGTGCCATACCGGAACGCATCGCCCGAATTCTAACGAAGTCATCTTGGTCTCTATGTCGTTTTTTGATGACGGTTCGCACCTCGTCAATCGCTTTCGGGATAACGTCAACGGTGTTGGCGAAAACCATAATATCGTCAATCTTATCGTTACCCGTGAAGCGTTCTTGAATGGTGGATATCGGGATAAACGCGAGATTATCGTAGCACCAGCCGAACTGGAGACTGGTACCCCGCTCCACCATTGTACCGACAACCGTGAGCCGTTCGGTGGATCGTCTTCTCGCCCGCCGTCCCCATTGATCGCGGTAGATAATCCTTTTAACAATTTTGACTTCTTGTCCGATGGGAGATGTATGACCGAACAGTTCGGTCGCGAGTTCATCGCCCAACACACAGATTCTTGCTGCGTTTTCGACATCCTCTTCTGTAATGAAGCGTCCTTCATTGACACCCCAATCCATTGCGGTTGTATAGGTAGCATCTACGCCGTTATAACCGGCATAGGCTTCACTACCATCTGGGGCTTGAAACAGAACGCCTCTCCAGTCGGAAAGTCGAGGCGTGACTGCACTCACCGATGGGCATTCTGCCTCGATTGCCAATACATCTTCATAGTCCATGTATTCGTTGCTACGGATGCGGACCCATCTATTATTTTCCCGTTTGTAGGATGTATGATAAAGTGTGATGCGTGTCGCACCGCCTAACTTTTGTACATCTTGGATTACAATTTCTTTCGCGCCATCACCGATGGCTATCATTGCCAGGACCGCCGCGATACCGATGATAATGCCTAACATCGTCAGTAACGAACGCATCTTGTTCGCACGAATCGCAGCGATCCCAATAGATAGCCCTTCAACTAAACGCATATTTCCTCCTAAGGGTTTTAACGTATCTATTGGTGTATTTTTTGATGTGTCATTAAGAACACAAGGATATTTGACAGGATTAACGGAAATAGGTTTAAACAAGTTTCACATAAAGCCAAAAGGCACGCCTATCGCCCACTGCAGGCGCGGTTTCAAACCCCACCTGCAGAGCACCGGTTTTATGTTTTTGGGTAACCAAACCCGGTAGGTGCGTGTTTTGCGGTGTACTCACCCAAATTTGGTTTCCCATACGCGGCAAAATTTGTCTTAGCTTTACATTTGTGATCTGCATTCTAACCGCACCATAGGTGTCAATTTAGGATTTTCACGGTATTTCGGGGGACCGTCTCTATAGATGCCGCCCCTACGGGGAAACCAAAGGGTCTGGGGCAAACACGGTTCTACACAGATATCGTCCCTACGGGACTAAAGAGATTTTTTGAAGTCTTCAAGGTTTCCGCGGAGTATCCGGTTCGGTTAGGAAACCGAACCTACCGGGTCTGGGGTGGAAGCGGTTATTTTTCTTAAATTGACACTTATGGTGCGTGTTTCTAACCGCACCGGATCTTAGGCACAAACCGCTATTTACTGGATTGCCCCGTCCTACCGCAAACGGTCAACAGTCTTCTGATAGCGCGCTTCCATCTCAGGACCCTGCGCTTGTAAGTATTCCTTCTCTGAATGACGCGCTGCCTCGGTGGAAGGCGGATGCGGAATGTCAATGTCTGCCGTACTAATCTGGTCGTTGCCCCATTTGTATGCAACAATTTCGCCTTTGCTGATAATGAGGTTCATGCCGACATTTGCCTCTACAATCGGCACACCGTTTTCACGCGCTCTCGCGAGGACCGTCTGATTCTGTGACTTACCTTTCGAGCCGTAAGAGGGGATCAGCAGGAATTGCGCACCATCTAAAACCAGCGTCCGCGCTATCAACGGATTCCAGCGATCATTGCAGATGAGGATACCGGCGCGTCCGAAAGGGGTATCAAACGCACGAATCGTCTCACCGATGCAGTTAAAATTCCACGATGGATGTGTGCCTTCGGCGAACTGTGTTTTATGATAGGTGCCGCATATCTCACCGTTGCTATCAATAAACACAGCAGAATTATAAACAGAGGTGCCGCATCGTTCAGCGAAACCGAAACAGAGACAAGTCTTGAGTTGACGAGCCAGTCGTCGAAATCGCTTGACATAATCACCGTCAAGTGGCTCTGCGATGTCAAGCATCGCTGCTGGTGTGGCGTTGCCTTCAATGACATCCATGACGACATAGCCTTCCAATACACCTTCCGTCGCCAAAATTAACTGTGGACTCTCCTTGGCGGCTTCAGCGAAGAAAGCCTCCAATTTTTCAGCGTTGGAGGCTTTATCCCATTTGATAGGTTTCAGCGAGATCGCAGAGACTTTAATTGACTGGTACATAATGTTGTGAGTAAAACTGCAGGCGGGGTTTAAAACCCCGCCTGCTTCGGATAGGCCCGGTAGGTTCGGTTTCCCAACCGAACCGGATACGCCCCCAGGCCCGGTAGGTTCGGTTTCCCAACCGAACCGGATTTTACTTCGGATACGCAGTATCAAGACCGAGAATCACATAAGCCGTTACGAGCCTCGGATCTCTTTCCATCCAGCGGCTGCTCTCATTTATCCAAAATCCGTCCGGTGTCTGCAATTCAATCATCTTTTCAGCGAATTCTCGGTACCAATCGTGCGAGATACCTTTCGCGTCTACAAAAGTTGACTGCCCATAAAGCTTCAACGCTTTCGCCATCGTATGGTAGTTATAGTAGAGACCTTGCGCACCCATACCGTAGTTCTCTTCAAGCGTGAAATGTTCCTTTATCCACTCGAAAGCCGCTTTCACGCGTTCATCTTCTTTATCAACATTTGCGTAGATGAAACTCAACAAACCCGCGTATGTCATGCTGGCATACGAGCGCGGACTCCCCGCCGCGTCTTCCCCAGCTTTGCTTTCACCGTCAGGCGAATAGATGAAACCGCCATCGTTG
Organism: Candidatus Poribacteria bacterium; assembly: GCA_022827185.1. GTDB lineage: Bacteria > Poribacteria > WGA-4E > WGA-4E > WGA-3G > WGA-3G. The sequence continues at coordinate 9,703 of JAJDTM010000042.1, read as the reverse complement.
CCTGCCCACGCCTGATCGTTACTCTCACTCCGATTCTGCGTGCGTTCGAGAAACTTAACCGCTTTGTCCCAGACTTCCTGATCGTCGGAACCGCTCTCTTTGAGTGCTTGGATCGCGATATTCAGATTGGACAAGTCCTTCACGTCCTGACGGCTACCGTAACCGATACCCCCAAAATAGACGCTCTCCTCATCTGTGACTTGCAGATTTTTCAGGAAACCTTGCGCCTTTTTGATAACTTCATCATATTTCGGGTTACCCGTTGAGGAAAGCGCCATGACAGAGATAGAGGTATTGTAATTCGGCAGTGCGGGTTGCATCTCAAGATCGTAGATCGCACCGTTCGGTTGTTGCATCGCAACCAGCCGCTGAAGTCCTTGTTGTATAAACGGATGATCCGCTTCCGGGTATTTGTTCTCTGGATGCCGTAAAAAAGCGGTGAGTACGAGCGCCGTTATCCCCGGATGATCGCCGAATAACCCATCCTCGGCTTGTTGCCCCTTGAGCCATTCCAACCCGCGATCAATGCTGGCGATAACCTGTTCGTTAAGTTCGTGATATTCCGATTCCCCTGTCTCATGGCCCGCGGCTATACCGCTCTGTACAACGGAAACCAACATGAGGAATAACACAAATATTAATCCGTGCTGCGTTTTCATTTTCATTTTTTTTCTCCCTTACAACCGATTGTGTATATATACTGTAGGACTTACGCAGCCCCCTTGCAGCCGGGGTTTTAAACCCCGCTTGCAGTGGGGCGTACAATATACACTGTATATAGCAAATACGATGCCAATTGAGAAAGATGGTTACTGCGCTAATTCTCGGAATTCAGAGGCTAATCCCGTCAATAATTGAACACTGCTGTCTATAATCTGAACAATTTCCGCTACGAAATCCGCACAGTTTCACCCGTCTCCGAGGACTGCATCGCCGCGTCATACACCTGCATCACTTTACGGATCTCCTCAGGTTTAACGATCAATGCCTCACCAGTGTTCAGCACATCTGCGATATTTTGATAGTAAGATTTCCATGTCGTCTGCATACTTTCGACGACAAGTTCACGGTTCTCACCACCTACCTCCGTCCAGACTTTCGCATAGTTTTCGGGATCCTGTTGTGCAGCATCGATATTCCCCTCACGCATCGGTCCCTCCTGCGGGTCAAGTCCGTATTTGATTAACCCACCCAAATCCCCGACGATATACCAGCGCGGTTTCTCGGCTTTCGAGAGGTTGCTAATCTCAATCTGATACCGGACATCGTTCTCAAACTTGATAATGAGGTTGCCATAGTTCCCGATATCCGTGTCCCATCTTGTGTTATAGTGAATATCGCAGAAAACAGAGGCAACGGGTGCCGTTACAAGTTGCAATGCCTGATCAACGAAGTGTGCGGGCCAGTCGTAAAGGATACCACCGCTCTGACTTTTGACCCCGCGCCAGCCGCCCGGCGCGCCGTAACGCATAATCGCAACCTGATAGAGATACGGTGTGCCGAGCAACCCGTCGTCAATAATCTTTCTGACGGTGTTATAGTCCCAATCCCATCTACGGTTATGAAAGACGCTGAGCAGCACATCGTTCCGTTGACTCGCGGCAATCATCGCGTCGGCTTCTTCGGTATTCATCGCCATGATTTTATCCGTGACGACGTGCTTGCCTGCATCCATCGCTTTGATGGCGAGTTCAGCGTGTGTATCGTGCGGTGTGGCTAAGACGACAAGATCGACCGCATCATCCGCGATCACTTCGTCGAGAGTTTGGTAGCTGTGTGTGTTTGGATATGCCGCGCGTGCAGCCGCACGGCGTTCAGCATCCCGCGTCGCGATGGCGTAAAGATTCAGTCCATCGGCAAGTCCGACGAGATATGAATGAAAAGCGCGTCCAGCATAGCCATAACCGATAACGGCAGTATTTACCATAATTCGTTTTCAGTCTTCTGACTGACGACTCCTTTATTTAGTTTTCCCCAGGCCCGGTAGGTGCGGTTCGCAACCGCACCGGATTTCCCCAGGCTGGTAGGTGCGGTTTGCTGAAATTTAAGAAAATATTTCGGTAATTCTATATTTTCCCCAGGCCCGGTAGGTGCGGTTTGGAACCGCACCGGACTTCATCAAGAAATTACCGAATTAAAAAATTAATCTTCATTAACCTCACCGGGCTTCACCAAGAAAATACCGAATTAAAAAATTAATCTTCATCAAACCACACCTATCAGGACTCGGAACTACCGAATCTACGCAATTGCGCAGGCCCCTCGGACGACTCCATCTGATATTTACATCGCCAATAGGGATAATCAGATGCCTTCTCTACTAATCCAGCTCTTACAGGATTCGTATAGCAATAACGGACGGTGTCGTTGAATCTTGATTCCGCCCGAATGCCCCAATCTGTATAGCCTTTCTGCCAAAGCGCACCCCGCCGAGATAGATGTTTGTTAATTTCGCGCGCGGTATAGCGTTTTAGAGAATGTAAAACTTTTGAGAGTGTTTGCTGTTCTCCGAGCATAAAGACCGCGTGCACGTGGTCTGGCATCACCATGATGGCTGTCCATTTCAGGCGGCTCTCGGTTTCAAGCCAATCGAATGTTTGAAAAATAATGGATGCGACAGGATCATTGGCGAGCACTCGCTGTCGCTGGTGTGTGACAACTATAATGTGGTAATATGTGCCGGGTATGGAGTGCCTACCGGTCTGTAGGGTGTGGCTGCGGTGTTTTGGAAAGGTGTTCATATTTTTAATTCTCTGTAGGTGCACGTTAAGGATTTTCGCCTATGTGAGGTTTCTGACGAGTATCCGGTGCGGTTCCAAACCGCACCTACCGGCCTGGGGAAAAAATACCTAACGTTGATCATTCAGCGTCCAATCATAATCTAAATGATGGAACTTAACACCTTCTGCCAATACAAATTCTGCAGCTTCAGGTGGCAAATAATCCGCAAGAAAATCTGCTACACCGTCATAGCCTATCTCAAAATCATCATCATACCACTTGAAAATCTTCGAGAGATAGACCCGACGCTGCGCGCGATCAATCCTAACCTGTGCCGGATTTTGAACGAAGTTAAACGTTGCAGTTTCAAGATTTTCCTCAATCGTCTCCGCAGAAAACGCCCGATTTCCCAAAGGCGGGCAGCTGCGTGAAGCGCAGACAAGCACGAAGTGAACACGCGGATCCGCAAATTCCGTGCGGATAATACCGTGTTCAATCTGATTGAGCGTCCACGTTTTACCCGCAACTCGGAACTTCAGCCGAGAGAAAAACCCGTTGAACCATTTAACTTTTCGGACACTCGTTGTCGGATAATGATCAATAACCCCTTTAATGACAAGTGCATTGTAGGCGTTGACCCAAAATACCAGCTGCCCATTATAAGATAATTCCGTAGGGTTAGCAACAGCCAATAGGTCCAAATACGCCTCCAATTTTTCAGGGTTCGCCTTCAGTTTGGTATAGTTGACCCGCCCCTTTTTATCAACATGTTCCTGCAAAACCTGATCAAACAGATCATGCGAGAAAGGTGCTTCACTGGGCGGTGCCGCTATTCGGGAATCCGCTTCAACGCGAAAGTGGTAAAGAAAAATCACGCTGACGACAGAGAGAAGCAAGAGGCATACAATCAGAATTCGGTTTTTCATATTGTTCCAATGCAGGCGGGGTTTGAAACCCCGCCTGCAGCTGTGCGTCGGATTCACGCATACTGTTCCAATACTGCACGGTCAATCTCGATTCCCAATCCGGGTGCCTGTGGGACATCAACGTACCCATCAACGGCATGTATCGGTTGCTGTGCCAACGCCGTACGGAGCCGGTTTTCAGTCATATCAAACTCCAAGAGCGAAGGCATCGGGTTCAGTGCCTGCGGCGCATCCGGGAGCGTGGCTTGCCAGTGCAGCGTCGCTGCGAGACGAATACTACCACCCCACATGTGTGGTAGCACGCGAACATAATTCGCACTCGCCATAGCCGCAATTTTTCGGCACTCCGTGAAACCGCCTGCGATACTTATATCCGGTTGCACAATATCCAACCCACGTGCCTGAATTAACTCGCGGAATGCCCACCGTCCCATCAACATCTCACCGCCAGCGATTCTCACCTTCAACGCATTTCGGATTTCGCGATAGCCTGCTACATCGTCACTGGTAATCGGTTCCTCATACCAAAAAAGATCGGCGTCTAAAATCTTTTGTCCAACGTCGATTGCCGTGCCGACATCGTAGCCACAATTGGCATCCACTGCGAAAAGCGTATCCTCACCAATCGCGCGTCGGACAGCAGCGACATTTTTCACATCGTACGCCGCACCGAAACCGATCTTCATCTTCACTGCAGGGAATCCCGCATCCACGTAGCCTTTCGCCTCATCCATCAACGCTTGCGTTATGTCGGATTTATCTTTTTTGAAAAGTCCGCTCGCGTAGGCAGGAATCTTCAACCGAAACGCGCCGCCGAGGAGTTGATAGATCGGCATATCCAGTGCCTTGCCCATGATGTCCCATAGGGCAATGTCGATACCGCTCAAGGCACCGATATTCCCACGCATCGCCTCCCATATCCGTTCCGTCTCGAAAGGCGACTGTCCAATCAGATGTGTCTCAATCGCCGAGGCGGACGGGACACTTATGCCTTCACCCCAACCCGTAATCCCGGCATCCGTGCAAATTTCAACGACAACGGCAGTCCGTGTGTGCGTCCAACCGCGTGAATTCGCAAAAGGCTCAACAAGCCGATAGCGTAAGTTGTAAGTTTTAACGTCAGTAATTTTCATGCCTTTTCTCTGCAAGTCCCCCTGATAAGGGGGATTTAGGGGGTTTAATACGCATTTAGACGAAACGCTGCTTCGCGATTATCTCTATTCTATCACAATCCACACATTTTTTCAGGAAAAAAGCCAGGGCTATTTAGTTTTTCTGCGTATATTTCCCTCTGTAGGAGCGATCAGTGCTCGCGATCTCTCGATCTTCACTGTAGAAGCAAGCTGTGCTCGCGATCTTATACCATTTCTAATTGAAAATGTCTCTTTTTTGTACCACAAACTTCATGAAGTTTAAGAAAATAAATCGGTAATTCGGCGGGGATACAATCCCCGCCTGCGGGGGAGGGCACTCACCGCGGGCAGAATATGGAATTACCGAATTAATAAATTAATCTTCATCCAGTTTGTGTCCTGAAAATAACTACCATAATAACCGCCTAATGAGACAATAATTTATAGAAATGGTATTATATACATTAATATATAAACCCAAGTTGCCACTAACGCGTTTTTGAACATTTGAAGCAGATGCTTCAGGTGTTTCTTTACCCCGTAGGGGTAATATATCTATAGAAACGGCATATTTAAGCCACCGCACCCCGTAGGGGTGCTATGTAAATGCATAGGTGGCAACTTGCGTTAATATATAACGTAATGGAATTTCCAATTATCGCCAAAAATTATGTTTACCTCAAAAAACACAAAAAAATTTGACTTAATCATAAAATTCGTCGTATAATTTCAGTGTGAGGAAGATGTTATTCTCCTCCATAGAAAACAAAAACACCCGCGGACACGTGCCTGCATTACGCTTCAAGGCGTAGGGACCCTTGAAAACCGGAATGCAACCGGCACGTGTTTCGGGTTAAAGACCCACCTTTCACTCCCATTTCCACGCTTTTTTACTACAGACGAGGTTTCAAACCCCGCCTGCAGAGGGCTGCGTAAGTCCTATGCCAGTCAAGGACAAATTCCCTGATGTAGATGGCTATCAAACCTATAAATATAATCAATAAGATGGAAATAAAAAACATAAAAAACATGATAATCTTCTTTATTGAGACACGGCCTTTGGGGTGTCCTGTGCAGTCTGTGGGGCTTTCGGTGGTGCTTTGCGTAAAGCGATAATAGAGAGGATAATTGCAGCCACAGCACAGATGGCAACGATCCAATCTTGGACGGCTGAAAAGCCAATGTTACGTCCCCGTAATTCCGCAACACCTGTTTCAACGGTCCGCAGTCGGGTATCTAAGCCGTCGATTTTGGTGTTGATTGTATCCGTTTTTTTCTCGATTTTGGTGTTGATTGTATCCGTTTCTTTCTTGATTTCCTCGCGGAAAATCAAGCGTATCTCGTTGAGGTCCGCCTCCGTCAACGCACCAAGAGCCGGTAAAGCGATCGCAAAAAAGAGTATCAAGAGAAACAAAATTGTTTTCATAGGGTGTTCCAGTGCCAGTTTGATTTATCCCCCCGCAAAGGTAGGAGGGTGGCAGACATGCCTTGCGGCAAGCTTTGCAGTGCCACCCTAAACTGGTTTAAATAGTGTAGCAGATTGATGAATATGAGGCAAACTCTTTTTTCATTTCTCAAAGGCCCCCTGATAAGGGGGATTTAGGGGGTTTTCTTCCATGATAGTAAAATCCGAAAGTTTGGATTTCCTTGTAGCATAGGCTGTTAGCCTGTGCCGTAGAGATTTCCTTGTAGCATAGGCTATTAGCCTGTGCCGTATAGATTCCCTTGTAGCATAGGCTGTTAGCCTGTGCCGTATAGGTATCTGCCATCAGTCCCTGATAATCTGCGAAAACCTCCCAACTCCCCAACTTTCCACCCTCCCAATCTTCCACCCTTCCAATCTTCCACCCTTCCACCCTCCCAATCTTCCAATCTCCCACCCTTCCAATCTTCCACCCTTCCAATCTTCCACCCTCCCAATCTTCCAATCTTCCAATCTTCCAATCTTCCACCCTTCCAATCTTCCAATCTTCCAATCTTCCACCCTTCCAATCTTCCAATTAAAATATAATATATACAAAAAAAATAAAAATAAATTTGACTTAATCCTAAAATTTATGTATAATATTAGTGTATTCGTAAAAAAACACCTATTTTGTTCAATATTATAGGTTTTAGTTGATAAAAATCGTAGTATATCCAAAAAAAATAAAAATAAATTTGACTTAACACTATACTTTGATGTATAATATAATATATTGAGATAAACGCGTAACTTTTATTGTAGATTGAACGTAATTGTCTTAATATATGGATTTGAGGCTTAATTCGAGAATTTCAGAAAAAAGCGGGGGGAACAGATACCCGCACCAAAAAGGTTAGTTTATTTTGTGAGAATGGGTTTATTTCCCTGAATCCATTCGATTTGTTGAATGGAAGTCTAAGGAGTTACCAGTCACCAGTTACGAGTTACCAGTAAAAGAGGTCTCTTCTCTGGAAACTATAAACTGGAAACTGGAAACTGAAAAAGACTTAACACTATTTTCTATTTTATGTATGGAGGAAAATAACGCATGTCAAGTTTGAAAATGACATTTTCCTTAACGAGTTTAATTTTCTTAATTGCTTTCGGGTTGGTCTTCGTGCCGACTTCTGTGATGGCGCATAAGGCACCTACTACTACTGTAGGAAATCATGGTGGTGATACCTCAAAAACGCATGACCCTGCTCACGGCCCAGTACTCATGAGGGTTGCTATGGATAATTCAGTTCCACCTGATGGTGATAACACCGACCCTGGTGAACATGCAGTTCCGGCGCATGGTAAGCATCCAGTTCCAACTATTAGTTTGAAGTCGGGACAAAACAATGTCCTGGACAGTGATATCATGATCGCTACTGACAGTCTTGAATTTATGGTAGTTGTTAATTTTGGGATGGATGTGAATGCTGGCACTGACGGGGATGGTACAACAGGATCTGCTCTTGACGGTAGTGAAGCCTATATAGCAGGTAGTCTGCTTACGCATGAAGATCTTTGGGTACGCATTTTAGACCCTTTTGATAATTCAGAAACCTGGGCCGCCACGGGTGCTCTAGATCCGACCACAGCTCTTGATGCAACGAATACCGTGAATGTAAAAGCGATTGCTCGGTCGAAAGATAGCAAGTCGTCGTTTGATGTAACTATCGAACTCCATAGTTCTCTTGCTCCATCGGGAGACGCTAAAAAAGCTGGGGGGAAATATACCTTCCGGATAGGGGTTGATGCAGGCGCAGCTCGTGGTATCCAGGTACCTACTGGTGGTCAGGATGACTATGCGGGTGCAGAGAGTTATGAACCAACGCCTGCAAATTTCAACCTCGTTAAGACTATTGGGACAGATACAAGTAAGGCTGTAGCGGTTGTGTTAACAGCCCCTAATATAAGTCTTGAAGATCGGTTTACAGTCACTGTTGCCTCTATGAAGATGAATGATGACGGTGAAGTCACGGGTGAAGAGATAAAATTTGTCGAGGGCACCACTAAGTTATCAGACCATTTTAGTATAGAGGGGGCATACGCGATAGATGCATCCCTTGCTCCTAAACCGGTTGTTTCGCCAATGGTGGAAAAATCAATTTGGCAATTTGACGTTCAGCCCAGGCCGTCCACTGCGCAGGTGTCTGTAGCGATAAAATCGGGTTCCGCTATTATCAAAGCCGTTGAAGGTAAGGACAAGGTTACGACGTCCAGTTTCGTGTTGAATTCAATCGTTGCTGAAGAAGGCGCGAATGATGAAGCCAGATTTGATGTAACCATAACGTTTGCTGCAGAGCTTCCGGTTGGTACAGACCTTAAGGCGTCCCACCTTGAACTTACACCGAAAGACGATCCGGCAACAACAGCCACAGAAAAAGCCGCTAGGATTGTTGACGGTCCTGAACCTGATGGTCTGAATAGAGCTGTATGGTTAGTCGAAATTCAGCCTGTTAAAGGTATGGCGACAACCTTAGATTTATCAGACGACGGTAAAGCGGAATATTCTACCGCTTCTACTTATAAAAAGTTAACTGTCAAGACAAAAGCTGATCAGACTGCTGATGCGACTGCTGCTAGTGATATCACTGCCGCGTATGCCGCAGGTACCGGGACAACCACCGGAACAACTACCATTTCTAAAGGTGTGATTGATGCAAACGGTTTTGCTGTGATTGACTACAGTGATCTTCCCGATCTTGAGTTGTTCTTCGATATCGGCGGCACGATCACCTTACATGATGACGACACTGATGACGACAAGAATTCACGCACTGTTGTTATCAGTGAAATCCTTTGGGGTCTTGACTTCGGTGAAACAGTGCTTAAAGATCAACGAAAGCACCAGTTTATTGAGTTGTATAACACAACTGCGACTGATATAAGCCTCAAGGATTGGAAACTCGTCTTCACGGAAGGGCAAATTGTCCCTGCCAACGATATTGATCAAGTCAGCAACCGTGGCAGAGACGGTTGGGAAGTTGATACTGGGGACACTGGCAAGAGCGGACGTGTCGCTGAAACGTTGGCTAACAATCCTGAGAGTACGATTACGCCGGTCAACATCATCTCCATGTATCGTAATATCAATTACGACCACGTTGAGAAGGAAGCAGCTAAAGACACCGTCAATCGTGACGAGTTGGTCAAAGGGATCCCTAGCGGTAACGCTAAAGGTAACTGGAAAAACTCTGAGCGTCGTTCGACGAACCGATGGATCTACTCTACACCCGGAGCGAAACATCACACCCGTGTAGGGCTCTTGGCCGCCAGTTCTGTTGCGGGTTCACCGTTCCGCATCAACGAGATCGGTAATGATACCAGTGGTGATAACGACTGGGTCGAACTCCATAACGTTTCGGATGCCGAGGCATCGCTGAAAAACTATGCGTTATCAGCGGTAACCGCGAAAGGCACCGATACCCGGCTATTCCATTTCCACGATCAAGATTGGAAAGTGCCTG
>JAJDTM010000018.1 GCA_022827185.1 Candidatus Poribacteria bacterium | reverse complement strand
CATCGGTGATTTTATCACAAACGTCTATCATCTCAAACGCCCCCATTCGGCGTTAGGGTATTTGACACCTATGGAATTTCAGAAACAAAACTTGTCTTAACTTTGCGAAATTGTGGCCTAAATAAGCGTATGCACTTCATATGTTCTTGAATCTGAAGACTCATATTTATCTAATTTCTCGGATTCTATCACCTTAGGTCTAAAAGTTTCAAATACTGTAAGTGGTTCTCCTGTTGTATTTAACGATTCAAACATATCAAAAGCGTATGCTCCTGGGGCAGAAACTACTGTAACCCCTACTTTATGCATTAGAAAATTTGCAAATAAAACTAACCGGATTAACTCTTTAAAATCATCATTGCCTTCTGCAGACAAAATATCAGATACGTTTGTCGGAAATTTTTCCTTCAAGATAGCCTTTTGAAATTGTTCATTTCTAGCGATATCTTCTAAGAACGGAATTTCTAAATCCTCGTTTCCTCCAGAAACTTTCTTAAGCAGATTCTGTATGTTCTCATAATTTTTCCATAAGACATTCTCTTTGCTGACATAACCGTCTGCAGTATAAGGTTTGTTCATTATGCTTTCATTACCATCATGAATGCGTTTTGAATAACCATGAATAAATGCCGCAATAGGTGATTTATATCTTGCTTCTTGTTCTGAACAAGACCATGAATCATCGTATGCACGAATCATGCGCGGTTGCCACTGGTATATCTTCTCTCCGCGGGAACGCCTCTTATCTTCTTCAAAAGTTTCCTGAAGATTCGCCACTACATCAATGATTTCATCGTACAACCACTCAAAGTCAGGTTCATTTTTATTTTTGAGATTATTTTCACGTCTTGTTATTTCATCATGGAGACCAATATTTATTAACAAAATAGTGGTGAGTCGTTGTTGACCATCAATGACTGATAGAATATTGTTCGGTAGGTCAGATCTAGAAATATTTGGGGCGATTGTTTCAGGCAGCATATCGTTAATTACAATCAACGTCCCGATGAAAGTAATGGAATTCTTTTTTTCTTTGACTAACAACTGCATCAACCCGTGGCCAATATCTTCAAAAAGACGCTCAATATGTTCCCTATCCCAATCATATTGACGTTGATAAGGTGGAATATAAAAACCAAATCCACGATTGAGCACATCCCAGGTGCTTTTAGATTCTGCTTTAAAAACATCTTTTAGTAGTTCCATTAAATAACCTCCAGCATGTTATTGTTCAAAATACGATATAGTACTACAAAAAGCACATTAGACAGCCTCGATCTTCTTCATCTTCAGATTCATATCCGGTCAACACCGACACCAACGGTCTATTCTTTCGTTTGGTTTTCAGGCGTTTTTGGTTTTTTTCCCAGTTAGCGATAATTTCTGCTATCCGTTCCGGTTGCTCAAGTTCTTCAAGAGATTCATCTTGATTCCAGTAGAAAATATTCCCATTGATTTTGTTGGGTTTTTCGTAAGTTTTTGCCTCTTCGTACAGTTCAGGATACTTCTGCTTTAGCCTGACCCACTCAATTTTTTGTTGATAGAAACAGAAAAAGCAGCCGGAGTGTGTTCGGCCCCATTCGGTGTAGGGAGGCATTCCCAACCCGGATTCTTCTAAAATCCGAATTACATCCTCATAAACGATTCCATCATCCTGGAATGGATAGACTACAGTGATATTGGGTTTATGACTGATATACCCTGTCCGGTTTTCGTCTGCGCGAAGTCCAACGTAGTTAACAACCGGATCATCTCCGACATAGTCCTCGAACGGTCTAAGTTTTAGCATTCTGGTGCACCAGCGACGGTGATTTGAAGGGAGCATACCACCATAGACTCTTAGCATCTTGTCAAAACTGGTGTGTTTAGTTGTCCGTTCAATTGGGACCCCGAGGTATGCTTCTAAACGTTTGAGGTATTCAATTGTATCAGGCAATTCTTTGTCAGTATCGTGGAAGATATATTCCATATCAGGCACACTACCAAGGTCGCGCAGGTAGATAGCTAACGCTGTACTATCCTTTCCGCCTGAGAGACTGAGAATGTGACGCTCTTTTTGAGCCATCGTTTTACCCCTTGTTAGTTAGTTGTTCTATTCGGTTTCTTCAGAACCGCTGTCGAGTTCGTCCCAAACTGCGTGAGCAACAGCGGCTAAACCTAAACGTCCATGCTTTGCCAGTAAACTTTGAATCTGCGTTTGGATGTCCGCCAATGTTTTTCCATCCTCAGGACGTGGATACATGACCTCAGCTCGTTCATTTCCATCGGTATGTGTAATCGCAACGCGAATTCCTTTGCTTCCTGCCGGAACACCATTTGTCCCGAAATGGATGCTTTCGACGTGTTTAAATCGCGATGCTAGGACATCTAATTCCTGTTGAAACACCCGTTCATCCGAATCAACCCAATAGGATGGGGGCTTTGAAGCAATGAAACTTGCAACCGACTCAATCCACTTTGTCTCGGAGAGCTTGTCATCACTCAAACGACCACACAAGGCTTTTAGTTGTGTTTCGGTGACACTAACCCGCAAAGTATCAGCACGTTTTTTGAGTAAGCTTCTCCCTTGAGAATCCCTGTCTATATCAAACGCCTTGAAAATGAAGAATTTTAGGTTCTCAAGCAAAACAGTGTAGGTGTCCTTCAACTCACCCAGATATATTTTGAGTTTCTCTGCGAAATCTTGTACCCGATTATCGTCAATAGATTCGGTTACGTCAAATGAAGAGCACCCACAAGCAACGGGTAGGTCTCGAAAAAGAAGTGGGGCAGGCTCACCGGCAGACATAAGCAGGTTCCGGACAGCGATGGCTTCCTGAGAGAGATTCTTAGTATTGTGGACATACTCTGGAAGTTGCACAACAAAGTTACACAGAGGTTGAACAACATCAAGGATTCGCGAATCTTGCTCATCAGATATTCGCTGGATACCAAGTACTTTAATAAGCCGATCAAAAACTGAAGAGCGGATACCTTCGAGTGCACTATGCTGCATTTCAAAGTACTCTGGCGCTTTAATTAAGCGGTGAAAATCATCACCTTTGACCTCATGCAAAAAGGTGCCATCTTCAAAGATAGCAATGTCTTGCCGATGCGCGACATAGTAAATTGCCAATAGTAGAGGAAGCAAACCTTCGCGAATTCCAAACGGAGGTTTCTTGAGATCCGCAAACAGTTCGGTTACTGGAACCTTATTATCCACTTCAAGTTTTAAGGTCATCCCAATTCGTTTCAGAGTTGGCAAAATATTACATAGATCCCGGTCAATGTCATCTGGAGGTTCTTGGATGTACCACCTATTTCCCCTCTCGACGTGCATTTTGCCTTGTTTCAAAATAGAGAAATAAATCGACATCTCGGGAGGCCGTTGGTGACTTGGCATTCCTAAGTTTGGCTCAGATTCCCTTTCCAGCATTGCCTTAATCAAGCGCCTGCTTGCACCGGAGGCAGCAGAACTCAAGTTTTGTCGATTGATAATTTCATTTTGAACATTTGGAGACTGAGAAAAAACCCGGCGACAAACCTCTGAAAGATGTTTCAAGAGTCGTTTGCCTGTGGAAATATCCCTCAAGGGCTTCCCTTCAGAAAACCAACTGAATTTCATTTGTCCTGAGTGATCTCGGAGATTAATTAAATCCGCTATTCGATTTTTAAGCCGTGCATGAGCAGCATCCCGCTGGCGTGATACTTCCTGCCGCGCGTATGAATCTGTATTGAGTTCCAGTGTGTTTTTTCCAACCCATTCCCAACACAGAAGATCCCGAAGGTAATCAGTAATATTATGCAGCGGATCTGGAATAGCAACAATTATTTGTGGGTGATTAACAGATTTAACCACTTGTAACGCTTGCTGCCGTTCTTGAAGCGAATCGCATAGGACGATGATTATTTTTCCGTCCGTTCCCTCGTTCAATGGAGAGATAGTTTGAACAAATTCAGATCCAGATAAATACTGAATTTCAAAATGCCGTAAATTCCCTGTTTCTATGTAATGTCTGCGAGCAACAATTGGTCTTGAATCCAGATAGGTTTTAATTTGTTCGCTTACTTTTTGTATATCTCCGATTGCACGCTCTGCTTCTTTATAAGCAGCATCCAAATCCACACTTGTATGCCGCCACAGACATAAACCACCGGCAACACCACGGTCATATAGGACACGCTTTTCATCTTTTAAGGTATCTATGGTTTCATTGACGCGGGCGCGTGAATATTTTTGTTTTACTGCTTGCTCAACAATTGCTTTTGTTGGAAGTAAGTCGTTAACATCCAATAGATTCAGCATTCCAACTGTTTTTAGAACTGCCATCTCCAAACTGTCATCGGATGAATAATTTGAGATTACAGAATCAATCACACTCCAACGAGTCTGCTGCAAACTGGTAAAGTTAAGCGAGTGGCTCAGATTTGCTCGAACATAGTCGTAGAAATCGTGAATTCGGTACAGTCGAGTGCTTTCCGGGGAATGCTGCGCCGCATAATCTTGTAGACCGTATGGCTCCGAAGATTGGAGGAAACTAAATAGGGATCTTTCGTTCTGTCCAAAGCGATGCATTGCTCGAACGATAACAGGAACAGCCAGAGGGTCTAACGGAAATAATTTAGGAGATTTATCTATCAAATCATCATATAGGGGTACAGGGCCATACCAGTTCTGATTAAGGGCATAGTCCATTCGGGATACCGACTCCTCACGACGTGTCTCAGGGATGTCTGTCACCTGAATTCCCAAAGCGGATGACAATAGATGAATAACATGCTCAAATGGTTGATTAAAGAGAATTTCTTCAAAACGCCCCCCAATTTTTTCCCATTCCTGCTTAGATGTTCCATCCAGACGATCGGCGTAGGCATTGAATCCTTGATGTAAAAGTCCTAAGACAAATAAAGGTGTATCACCACTACGCGAGGCTGCTTCCGCTAATTGTTGAAGGAGGTAAATGTCCTGATGCTCTGGATATATTGCCGCGAATTCAAGAAATTTGCCTAATTCATCCAGAATAAGGAGTACACCTGAACCTTTAGATTTCGATTTAACAAATTGACTCAATTCAAGAAAACCTTCAACAATCTCTTCATCCGAAATATGCGGGATATTCTTCCGTTCTTTTTGAAATGTCCCGGGTTTAGCAGGTGGCGATATGTCCTTATCCCAAACCTCTAATATACGTTGAAGTCGAGAAGGAAATGTTATTTTTGAGATATTTGAAAAAGTAGTATCAATGCAATTTCGCAAAGCGGAGTGTAGGGCAAGTCTCAATGGAGAACGGCTTCCAGTAACTAAGATCGGTGCCAAATTCAGGTCGTCCCAGCAAAGTCCATTGATTCTGATGGACTGACGTAATTCTCCAATCGGTCCGTTTTGATGCCCGGAGAAGAGGTGAGCCAAGACGAGAGCAAAACTTGATTTGCCTGTGCCGTAATCACCAGTTAACCGCCATACTCGCTTTTTTGAATTTGTTACCAATCCTTCGGTTAAACGTTCCACACAAGATTTTGTAAAATCTGTGAATATGTACCCCGTACAACTGTCTGGGTCGGAAAAATCTCGCTCAAGATGTGTTGAACGTAAGAAACGAGGATTTATACGAAATAAACGAGTTATTGTATTGTCCAAAAGCTAATTTCCTTCCACATAAATAGGACTCAACAAATTTTTCTCAATATCTCTCTGTTTTTGAATTTGCCTTAAGTTCACGGATTCACGAAAACGCATTGCGCCATCTGTAAAGTCTTCGATATCTTCTAAACGGTCCCGAATTTCGTGCTCTGGCAACTTGAAAATTTGCCCTGGGCTGCCATATCCAGAAGTGACTTCACGGAACTGTAATGATTTTTCTCCAGAATGGTAAGTTTCCCAAAAATCATTTAAGCAATAAAAAAAAAGCTGCTGGCTAATTTCGGGTTTGGGATCACGGTTGAAGACATAGACAGGTTCTAGTTTTCCATTATTGTCTGAAAATGTTTCGCCAATCTGATGAATTAAGTCCAATTCAGTCAAAGGGGAATCGAGATTATCTTCAAGTATATTTCCTTTTTTTCCGCGTGTCCGTACGTAGGTATGAAGAAAAATATTAAAATGCTGCTTGAGTGTGACTATAGACAGTTGTCTATCTAGTGAATCCGCTTCTTTTTTAAAAGCATCAACAGCGCGGGATGGGGAAATTTCAGGTTCCTGCCACCGGTTCATCAAGTAATCCCAAGCGAAAATAGGATTCTCGGGATGAGTCGAAAAATTCCAATGGATGAGCCAAAGCGTTTGGATATCTTCCAGATATGGATCAAAGCCTTCTTTGCCCAACAGATCTTCACCTAATGAAATGACTTTTAAATCGCCGTTTTTTTGTTTTTTAACCAACTTTGCAGCTTCTACCCAAAATTTAATCGCCCGTGCCATCTGCTTACCAACCCCAAGGGTAACTATTGCTTCGTCTATATCCTTAAATAAATCTGGGCGATTTTCTAAGATGTTGACTGCTTTAGGGAGCCAAGGATATCTGCAGGGGAAAGTTTCGTGTCCAGTAAACCTATACTTCATCATAATGTTAATCGTCTTAACTCCACTCAAATGTATTTCACAGATTTTACCTTACCAATAGAAGATTGGAAAGCAATTGAAAAAAATCAAAAGCAACTTATTTAAAATTTAGCATAAATTGGCATTAAATGTCAAACTTTTTCGTGTTTCTCCCCAGGGCCATTCAATTGTACGATTTGGATCTTGGTTTTGCTTTATAGAGGTGAATATTCTTTAAGGAAAATCGCGAGCACAGCTCGCTCCTACAGGTGAAAAATACTCACATACATAAAGTGAATAGGTACAATTGAATGGCCCTGTGTTTCTCCCAAATTGCATGCGATTACCCATTGAGCCCATGCTAAGCGCACCTTACAATACTGAAACGATTCGCGCAAGAACAATTTTCCTCAACTAACCAACTCCGGCATTGATTTCTTGCAGAACCGCTGCGGCTCGTTGTGCCAATTCGGTGGTCGCGTCACGCTTGATTGCTCGGTTTAAGTGTATGATGGCGCGTTCATCTCCACCTCTTGCCAATTCCAATGCTTCCTCAAAACCTTTATTGCCGTAACTGAAATCTCTCGGCAGGACGGTCAGATCATGGTCTTTCCAATAATACTTCAGCTCGTCAGATTCCCAATTGCGGTAGACATCTTCCCACTGGAGCGAGTTGAAGATGTTCAGGTGCGGTTCAAGCATGTGCTCAGCGATCGGGTCATCGACAGCCTGGTAGCGGTTGTCGAGCGAGACGCGCAGCCGATCCTCGGTCAAGTTCGGCAGTGCCTTATGAATCGTCAAAGCCGGGAAAATGAGCGTGTCGCCAACCTCATAGTTCGTGGAATGCCATTCACCGGATAACTCATCCTCATTAACGCAGAGACTGCCAGCACCGAGTGAAAAGTGGTGTTCCATGACCTTATTGACTTTATGTGAACCGGGCAGGACAGCCAAACCGCCCAACTCAATCGGGCAATCCCCGACGGGTGCCCAACAGGTATAGGTTTGGAAATTTCCTTGGAAGTGAACGAAGTCTTGGTGTATCGGTGTGGTATGTGCTGTGTACTTAGGGAACCAGAGGCGCGCAATCTTCTGTGGATGCGGTAGGACTTCTCTACCGACAATCTTCTCCACCATATCCACGACTTCGTGCCAGTGTCCAGAACGGTGGAACGCCTGTAACCTATAGACTTCGTGGTATACATCTGTGTACTCGGGATCGCCTTCGGTACACTGGGTGGAAATATCGGCGATGCCGTCCATGGGGTCGGTCCCCGCGACGAGCCAACCGCCTTCCTGCATAGTCGTTAGCATCTCTCGCCGCAATGCCCAGAGTTTGTCAGGATCTTGCAGCTTCTTAAAAAAAAGATACCCCTCTTCTGAGATCCGGTGACGCAATTCTTCCGAATCATTCATCGCATCATTTGATACGCGAAGTTCTTTTAATACCTGCATCTGACTTTCTCCTTGTATCTATCCGTGCTGGTCTCCGTTCTGTGACGGAGGCGGTTCGTTAAAGGGAATGCCTTTCGTCTCGGCTGCGAGGCGGCGTTTATTCCAAGCGTCAATGGCTTGGTACGCTTCTGCACGCCCCTGTTCAATACCCTGTTCAATACCTTGTTCAATACCTTGTTCAATACCTTGCTCTTTGGCTTTTTCGAGGCTTTGTGCATGTTCAGCCCGCCACTCGTTAAAACGTCTTAACATAATATCCGCTCCTTCTTTAAAGATGATGAACGCAATTGCGGTTCGATTAAACGTTGGGGACATTGTGTCTAACTTTCCTAACATCTGCAGCACACCATTCCATCCTGTGATAAGTTCGTAGAGACATATTCCAATAATGTAGAGAAGTCCTAACACCGTATAGATAATGATTGCACTTTCTGCGTCTCGAACGGTAAATAAGGATCCCCGTTTTTTTTCCATAGATCGCCTTCTATGTTTTTCTTCGTGCTTAGGTTGCAACTTTGGATATTTATAATATAACACATACGAAATGACAAATTCAATTTTTTTATCGGTTATCGGCGGTCAGCGGTCCCTTAAACCTATGCCATCCAATTTATTGCCCTCTATTTCTCCCAAGCCAATCAACGGCGAAGTCAACGACAGCGCGTTGTGGCATGAGTTGGCAATCTGCGATGCCAATCTTGCCACGCCGAACTACCTTGCCAGCATCAGAGCGCAGAAAATCCTCGCCGAGGCGATCAAAATCTGAATCGTCTACGTCAATATCTTCAAAGGTGGTCCATGACCTTGAACCCGCTTGTGAGATCGGGGCACCCTCCTGTACAATGCGTTTGGTTGGGAAGTCCGATCGGTATTCTGCGAGATGTATGGATGTATTACTCGAATGATCGACACCGAGGAGCAGGACAGAACCGTGTAAATCATAGATTCTGGCAAGCGGTGAGTGTTCACCAAAGCCATAAGCTAAAGCGTGATTATTTATGATGGACGATGCTTGAGGACCACGGGCACAAAACGAACTCTGTGGATGCGCGCTGCGGAGAACTCCACTTTGTTTTCGGAAGGTTTCAGCAATTTTGCCCATTGAGCGGGTAGGCGTTAAATCGGGATCATAAGCAGGCATCGTCTCGCGTATGGTTTGCCACCACGATTCAGGGACAGGCGGATTTTCCCACTGGTTTGGATCGCTGAGGTCGGTTGAGTGGGCGGGCATCACAAGCGTCCCAGTTTCGCCCAAAACTTCCTGCAGTGCGATGATAACAGCGACGGCACCACCGCAGACCCACCCCATCGCGCTCAAGGACGAATGAACGAGTAAGACCATTCCTTTTTCGATACCGAGAGCTTTAAAATCAGTTTCCAAGGATTCAATTGTAACGAGTGTTTTCGTTTTACCAACGACCTGACCTTCAGGCATTATTAATTCACCTCAATTATTGTTGTTCTATTTGGTGCCTATTGCGAGGATGTGTGCACTCATGCCGAGTATCGAAGGTTCTGCTTCGACCTTCCGAATCAGATCCAAAACAGCGGCACGCTGGTCAGGATCCAACCAATAATTTTCAACCGACTCAAAAAGCCATGTGGGTCCTTGCACAGCAAGCGTCGCCTGATGTTGAAAACCGGCTTCAACCACTTCGGAACCGAACGCTTCAGGTCGGTGAAGATAAGCGTCTGTAAAGAATTCTAAGTTATCAGTCGGATTATGGTGGTAGCCTGTTTCCAGGTCGCTGTGAACAATGTCTCTGGAGACCGAGTTGCCTAATCGGTCCTTACAGAAAAAATCGAGTAGGGAGGCAAAACGCGAGATGCCAGCAGCAACCATAACGCCCCCTTTTCGCAGGACACGGTATGCCTCTTTTAATGCCAGCAGCCGTTCACTTTTATCAATGAGATGATAAAGCGGTCCCAATAACAGAACAGCATCTGCCGATCCCGACGAAAAACGGAGTGCCCGTGCGTCGCCGAGCGATATACTGGCAATCGGGTGTTCTGGTTGCTGACTTGAGGCTACCTTCGCTTGTTCAATATGTAAATCCACAGGATCCACGAGATGAACCTCATAACCCGCCTTTGCTAACCAACAGGCATACGGACCCGAGCCACCACCGATGTCCAAAACGACTGCTGGCGATTCGGGTAAATAGCGTGTGATAATCTCTTGGGTCCGCGCAAATTCTATCTGTCCTCTGACATCCTTTGTAAGTCTTTTGGATTCTTGCGTTTGTCTATAGAACGAGAGAATCTCATCTGAAAATTTATGCAACCCAGAAACCCCCTAAATCCCCCTTATCAAGGGGACTTGCAACATTTCCGAAACTCATCATCGGGTCTTTTTCACCCATGCCCACGTTGTTGTCAGTTTATCTCCCGGTTCAACAGAAAGCGGCGTGAGGTCAAGGTCTTTGGTGACATCAATATAGTTCGCCTTTCCGAACCCACCTTTGCCATCGTTTCCGTTTTTGGTATTATCATTGGCGTTGCCTTCATCAAAAGTGTAGTGTGCGTTCAAGCCTTTTTCATCGCCGTTGAGCACCTTCATCATGAATTCATTAATCTCTTCTTCGGTCCGAGCGACTTCCCAGATACGGACTTCATCGATGGAACCTGTACAGAACCAATTTTGGCTATCACCGACACCGATATACAGCGAAGCTTCAGTTGCCGCTAATTCCTTTGCTTCAAAGGCAAGGGCACCCTTTTCCTCGCCATCAATATATGTTCGCATCTCTTTACCGTCCCAGACCCCTGCGACGTGCTGCCATTCATTCGGCTTCAATCCAGGGACATCAAGGATTTTTGTGCCGGGCCAGAGGACGAACCGTAATCCGGTTCCATTTTGGACAATCTCTGGAAAGATGTAATCCCGTTGGCCCCCCCAATCCTTTGCGAGGCATTCACCGACAGGCTTACTCATATTCATCCACGCTTCTATCGTTATCGCGTTTTTCGGATTCAAGCTGTCACTGTTTGGGACTTCGATAGCGGTTTTGCCATCTAATTCGAGTGCCATATTTTTCGCCCAAAGTGTGCCAGGTATTACCAAACTGATAACGAGGGTTATAAAAAACAGAACTTTCATAGTCTTCCTCCTGGGTCATCAATTTTCGGTTAGCAATTAGAACTCGTTCAAATCATGATGCCAAATCGTCGAGCATCTGGCGAATATTGTGTTCACCACTATCAATAAACAGTGGTGCTAAGGGACCTCTACCGTGTAGGGTTTGAAGTAAGGTATCAATCTGTATCATACGCTGTTGCGGCGTATGGCACCTGAGCCATCTTCTAATGAAGTCCCGCGCCGGTCTCGGATTGCCGGTTCTCAATGAACGGGCACTTTTACGCCACGCCTGCCATCTGAAAGTATATCCACAATCCGGACATTCGAGTTTCTCATCCTTCTTTTTTAGATGCTTGCGGTAATCTCGCCACCGGCGTTTGTAACCGCAGACTGTACACTCGATATTGCCGTGCTGATGGCGCGCGACCGCTTGGCACTTGGGGCATTGCAATTCAGGCTTAGATTGTCGACCTCTGGTAGTCCGAACTTTAGGGGCCGCAGGTCTACGGACGAGGTTAAGACAGTGTGGACATGGCAAACGGACGCGAGTTCTCATCGACTGATTATAGGCTTCCTGAGACCAGGTTTTACCACAGGTACACGCTAATTCGTCTGCTTTTTGCAAAACCTCACGACATTCAAAGCATCGCGGCGTGTTACGAAGGGCTTGACGACAATCTTGCCAGAGCAACCGTTCGCCGCAGTGTGTGCAGCGAAACCAATGCTCGTGCGTTCCACCTTCACCGGTACTAAAGAGTGGGTCAATTTGACGTGCCACCTTTGTCTTGCACTGCGGACACGGCACACATCCTTCTCGGAAAACATCGGCAACTGTGGCAATATCCATACAACGCGCATAAAGCTCCCAACCGACATCGTGTAACAATAAATCATCATAGATGCCGAGTTGAGCGTACCGGTAAAGCCGACGGATTTTGATGGGTTTTACACGCGGGGACCAGTCCATTGTGGTTCCTTTCTACAGGTTACGCAGAAATTTGAACGACCTCTCTGGTCTCAATGCTACGGCTAATCGCCTCCAGAACACGCATGTTCTGGTAGGCATCTTCAAGGCTGGCGTGTGGTTGTGTCCCTGCTTGCAGTGCCCTTGCCCAATGCTGCATCTCTTCGAGATAGCCGGGCCTGCCAATACCGTGGTATGCAGTGTTAAGATCCCATTCTTCAGTGGGTGTATCCGCATAGCCGCCACCGGAGCCGAGCCATGTCGGGTGACGATAAAGGCGCAATTTGCGGGTTTCTAACACCTGGATCGCTTGATTGCCGGTGCCTTTGACGAAAACCATCGCTTCTAAAACTGGACCCGTGCCGAGCGTCATCGTGCCCATGCCGCCGTTCTCGTAACGTAGATTGACAGAGATTGAGACCGTACTGGATGCTGCGTCAACCGTGCCTGTTGCGTAGACTTCGCTGACCTGCCCCATAAAGAAACGCATACAATCGGTCGGATGAATCGCTTGATCGAGCATGAAGGGCCATGCAAAAGGCGATCCTGCGTCTTGAAGTCGCGGCCCCGGCGCGAGGTATCGGGTATGATATTGACAGGTTTCACCGAACGCCTCTTCGTCCATCAACTGTTTGGCAATCTGATGTGCGGGGGCATGTCGCCACATTGTACCGACCATGCCTGTCTTATCGGTTTCAGTTGACGCATCGACGAGCATTTTCGCACCTTCAGCAGTGGTCGCGGGTGGCTTTTCGGTGTAGATGTGATACCCTTGCTTGAGGCATTCAATACCGATGTCGCGATGCAGTTTATCCTCCGGTCTACCCACGACAGCCACTGCGTAGAGGTCTTCATTTTTGAACATCTCGTTGTAATCGGTGTAATGACGGAGTGCCCCAAACCTTCGGGCGTTCGATGCTGCCTTCTCTTCAACGAGATCGCAAGTGGCAACAAATTCAAATTCTGGTATCATCGGTATACACTGTTGCAATTGCGACGACATACCGCCACAACCGATAAAAGCGATTCGGATTTTGTCCATAGTGTCTTCTCTCCTTCGCGTTTAGGAATGAGGTTCCTATTCAAAAAGTTGTGTAACTTGACAAGAGAACCCCGGCACAACATCCTCACCCGTGAGCGTGTCGTTGGCAGTGAATACTTTAATGTCTGTTACGGAACGATACACTGTCACCGTCTTCATGACAGATTCAACGACCCATACCATCTGGGTCCCCGCTTCCAGATAGGCTTGGACCTTTTCGGCAACGCGCCAATGAATATCTGTAGGTGAGAGCACTTCAACAGCGAAATCAGGTGGAATTGGGGAGCCTTTGCTTTCGTCTTCAGGCAAACGTGCTGTAGAAATAAACGCGACATCCGGTTTCATTCCGCGTTCTCCTACCTGAAATCCCGCTTCCACATACACCTCACCCAAATCATTTTCACTGACATATGTGAACAAATAATGTGTGATTCTTGTACTAATTTTAGCGTGTCCGAGTGACGGTGCTGCCATGGGGACTAATGCTCCTTTAACGTATTCATACCCATCTATATCGCTTGCAAGAAATTCCTCCACGGTCATCGTGGTGTGTTCTGGTAAGGGTATTTCTTGGGCGACTTGGGAGCCTTCGTGTACATTCATTCTTCATTCCTCTCCAATGTGTTTGCCAACGCATTAAAATCAGTGGCGACAAGGTCAGACGGCTGCGCGGTGACTTCTTGGACGCTACCGGGACCATATTCCAAAGGACGTGGCACGAGTGCTGTCTGAAAACCGACGGCTTGCGCGGCGCGGAGATCGCCTGGGTGCGCGGCGACCATCATAACTTCGTTTGGAGACAAACCGAGCAGGTCTGCAGCGGTTTGGTAGACTTCAGGGTCCGGTTTGTAATGTTGTGTTAACTCAGCAGACAGGATGCAATCCCACGGCAGCCCTGCAAATTTTGCCATGTTCGTCAATAACGCGACGTTACCGTTAGAGAGGGTTGCAACGATATACCGCTTGCGCAGCCGTTCTAACCCGCTGATAACATCGGGCCACGGTTTGAGTCGATGCCAGACCCGGTTTAGATGATCTTTATCTGTTTCGCTCAAGCCGACGATTTTGAATTCGTCAAGCAGACGCTCCAAGATAAGCCGATGCAGTGCATCAATGTTCTGCCACGGCAATTTGCCACGCCGAACCTTGTCCATTGCGGGGCCATATCCTGCACGCCATTTCAAGGCGAACTGCCCCCAATCGATATCAATACCGTGAGAGCTTCCAAATTCTTCGCCTTCGGCAACGATTGAACCGTACCAGTCCACAACTGTACCGAAGACATCAAAGGTGAGTGCTTTGATTTTGGAAGGTGCGCTTTGCATTGCCTTATCCCTTTCTGCTGTCTAAGGGGTGGGTCCAGTTCCATTTCCAACTTACCGTATATCATACACAAACTGATTTCAATTGTCCATTGAATTGTTTCGTCTACCTTTTTAAGTTATAGTAAAACCCGTAATTATCTATACACTCACAAAATGGCGAGGATACAATCCTCGCCAGCGGTGGGGGGGTGTTTGTTCGCTGATGAACTGTAAACTTATTTTCAGATTTTACTATAATATACCTTTGGAGTTATTCATCTTTTGCCTTTGCCTCGAAAAAAAGCACTCTGACGCGAGGTTACGCGCCAGAGTGCAAAACGGCTTGGACATTCAAAGTCTAAGACTTCAATATTATAAGTTCGCTCTATAGGGTGCTAAGAATTTCCGGAGTTGTTGAATCGCGGCGTTTTTTCGCGAGGCAACGGTACCAATCGGACATTCGAGGAGCGTCGCGACCTCCTGATACGACATTCCTTGAACTTCTGTCAAGCGGAACACCACTTGATGTTCCTTTGATAACTTAGCGATTGCAGTCTGAATCGCCTCGTAAGTCTCTTTGGCAATGATTAGCCCCTCCGGGGAATAACGTGTATCCGCTATAGCAACAGCAATGGGCGGAGCGTATTCATCGTTGTCTCCATAATGTGTATCCAATGATTCAACCTGAGGGTTCCTCTGCTCTTTCGCCAACTGTTTCAAACAGACATTCTTGGCGATGTGATAAAGAAATGTTCTAAATTTGGCAATGGGGCGATACGATGGGACGCAGCGCCATAACCGTAAGAATGTTTCCTGGCAGAGGTCTTCCGCAAGTGTTCGATTTTTGACAAACCGATAGATAAAATTTAAAGTGTTTGTATAATGTCGTTCGGTCAAAATTCGGAATGCGTCTCTGTTTCCATCCTTCACAGAGAGCATCAACTGCTCGTCAGTGTGTATCATGCTTGTCTCCTCAAACGAGGAGCGTTTCAAGCGAAGGCGCGTAACCCTCCTTCCATTCCAAGGTATAGGAAGATGCCTGCTTGTTCGCTCCTTGGCCTATGCCTTCTCCATAATCGAGTCGTAGTCCAACAACGGTGCACGTCGGCAGTTTTAGATGCCCGTGCCTTTCGCGAAGTGCGCTCTCCTAAAGCGCAATCCCTATTATTGCCTCTACTACCGCTATTCCATACACTCTTACCGACCGCCCATGTGTGAGACGGTGCCGTTGTTAAACATAAAACACTTTGATACATTACTATAATCCTCCTAATAGGTTGGTCATCAGATAGCAAATTCGATACCTCTTTTTTGATCGTAAAAAAACTCTTAATAGTTAAACCCATACATTTTGAAACAATTCATTTAAAATTGAAAAAAAAATATATTTTTTTCTTAATCACGATTTTCTGAAGCGTAGGCTATGTTTTTCCTACACCACTTCTGGCTGAAACGGCTCCAATGACAATGAAGGCTGTCCAGTTGTAAGCAGCTCAGCGACGAGTTGTCCTGTGATCGGTGCGAGAAGAATGCCATTTTTGAAATGTCCAGATGCCAAGACGACGTTGTCATACCCGGGCAGATAACCGAGAAGGGGTCCCTTTTTGGCATAAGGACGTAAACCTGCCCAGGTTTGTACGAAAGTACTCTGTGCAAGTTGGGGAGCAATAGTAATACCCGCGTCAATCATCTGCTTCGTGCCGTCTACGGTAGCGGTTTTGTCATAGCCGACGTATTCCACAGTCGCACCGAGTAGAATTTTGCCATCTGCTCTCGGTACGATATAGATACCCAATCCATCAACGATGTGCTGAAAAGGCGGCGGCATCGCTTCAACGAGAACGATCTGTCCCTTCGCAGGTCCAATCTGTATCGGAACATCAAGTTGAGCCGTCAGTGTTCCCGCCCAGCACCCAGCGGCAATCACGAAGGTGTCAGCGTACAAGGTTTCACCGTTCACGACGACGCCGATGACACGCTTATCTTCCCGGATGAAGTTCGTAACAGGGTTGCCTAATTGAAACTTCGCACCGAGTTTCGCAGCACCCTTTGCAAGCGCGGTCACCATCTTCGGATTACGTACTTGTGCATCTTCAGGGAACAGCACTGCCCCAGCGATAGATTTTGCGAGTGCGGGTTCTAACTGCCACGCCTGCTCAGCCGTTAAGACTTCTGCTGAGAAGCCGCGTTTTACGCGCCGGTCTGCGAGTCCAATTAACCCTGCTGCTTCCGCTTCGTTGAAAAACACGGAGAGTGTGCCAGACTGGATGAACTCAATATCTATCTGGGTTTCTACGCGAAGTTCTTCTGCTAACGTCGGGTAAAGCGCAAGGCTCGCTCGACAGAGTGTCGGATACGGTTCATGCGTTGAGGCATGTGAGGTCAAAATTCCTGCACCTGCCCAAGAGGCTTCTGTACCGACAGCGGGTGCTTTGTCAATCAGCAACGGTTTCACGCCGCGTTTGGTAAGATTGTAAGCAATTGCACATCCGATAATGCCGCCACCGATAATGATGACATCTGTGTGATTTCGGTTCAAGGTCTTCCTGCTTTCTCAGAAATATGAAAAAAATTAGGTTATGAACAGTTTAGCATATTCTGAGGAGATTGTCAATCTCAAATGAAGGATTTCCCGTAAGTTCCAATCTATTTGCTTGATATGTGCTGGGATTTCTTGGGGAGATATGGTGCGAAATACGGACTTGGAAGGAATAGAAGCGGGTGCCACTCGTTCCTGTATAGAAGGCGGGGTTGCGAACCCCGCCAGTGAAGAAGATGAGGGAAGGGCAGGATGTGAAGTGCACTTTCTGTTTCCTGCCCTTCTAAATTGACTGGTACTTGTGTACAAAAGGCTATCTGCCTATTCGTATGAGGTGTGTTTTTTGATGGCACCGAACGTCGTAAGCAGTTGGCCAACTGGGGATATATTGCGCCGCAAACGCTGGGTTGTTAGGGTTTGACGGATGCCGGCGAAAGAAATTTCCTCCAGTTGATAGTAATAGTGATTTCCGGGTTTCGTATCCGTGTCGATATATTGGTAAGTGCTCCGCTCTGCTGTGGTTCCTGCTCCGGGAATCAGTTTGGGATTAATAATTGTGAAGGTCCCGTTCTTGGTTTCGGAACGGAGGATGTTAAACCCAGCGTTTTCGAGTTCGGATTCGGTCTGCCATGTGATGACGGCACCTGCGTCGGAGCGTTCTGCCTTGAAGCTTGAAAGTTGGACGGGTAAAGCGGTGCCTTTTTTCCATCCTGGATTGCCAGCGTCTTCGGAATGCCCGTAGTACGTCTCGACTGTTCGTTTGATAGTTGATGCCCGGAACCAACTGCTTCTCTTGGTCCCCGTCAGGGGTACGTTATCTTCGTATTGGCGTATCATGGAGCTGCGGTTTCCATCTGGGGTTATACCATTTAGCAGTTTCCATGTGGGTTCGTCGTTCGTCCCGCCTTGTCCGTCCAGATTTCCGACGATGTCTATTTGGTTGCCGCGGTCGTCACTGAGTACGGCAGCGAAGCCTGTCACTCCCGTTATTCTGTCTTCAGGCGTGAGTTTTTCGATGTCGTCGGGATGCTGTTGGGTGAGATTATAGGCGCGCGATTCTGGGAAGTGCTTTGAATTACGTCCGTTTTTTGTAACAATAAGAATTGTCTGGTTGGGTAAAATCTGCAATCTGTCTTGGATAACGAAGGCAGCAAAGTTGCGGTGTGGGGTGTCGTCTCCGGTAGTGACTTCAAGTTGAAGTTTCCAGCCTCGCATTGAGATGATACGCGTTTTTGAGGCGTTGTATAACTCTATCCATTGCGGTAGCCTTCCTGACTCTCCGGTTGTGAACATGATTTCACTGATACTAACGGACGGGATTTCATTTTGCGGTGCGGACACTGTTTTTAGGTAGCCGGGTGTGCCGGGGCTTTTCGCCTCGGGGACGTTCCGGTCATAGCCGAGTCCGGCGTGGTATCGGCTCAGGGTCCATGCCGTGGCATCATACCCTGAGATGTTCGGTTTCTCTCGGGAGTATGCCTGATCTTGTTCAAAGATTGGTGTATCCGGTGCGCTTTGGTCTGCGAGGTAGGTTCCCATAATATCCATAATGGCGCCTGCCCTATTCTGTAACGTCAGCATAAAAGCGTTCTGCGGTAGCCGCAGTTCCGGCATAAGGAGGTAGCGGTAGGAAAAGTGCTTTGAAAGGGCTAACCGCGTATCCTTGTGGGGCGTATTGATGAGTAACAGGACTTCCCCTGCTGGGAGTGTTATATCTGGGAACTGAACGACCTTATTCCTCGTGGCTTGTCCTGTAGAGATCGTGATCTGCCAGTCCGCAAGGGCGATGTCAGTGTCACTCAGATTCCGCAGTTCAACCCAGTCCTGATTACTGCTGTTTGCATTTAGGAATTCGTTGAAGATAACACTCGTCGAGGTGATAGATGGGAGGATCGGACGACTGCTAACCAGTGCGGATGCCCTGGGAAGCAGCGTGAGTTGTCCATGGTCTGTCTCGACGCTCTTAATGGGGTTTCCGCTTGCGTCGTGGATGGATGCTCCGGTAGGTATCATGAGACCGTCGCGTTTAATCTGGACGCCATCAACATCCATAGGCGTATCTTCGGTGATTGTGTAAGTAAAGACGAGTTTCGTTGAGCCTGGTCGTGCCTCCTTGTAGGTGGCTGCGACGGCTGTCTTTTGTGAGCTACGCGACGAGTTGGATCCCAAGAGCAACTCCACGGATGGCAGCGTGCCATCTGCCGCAGGGTTTACTTGTACGCCTGTTTCTTCAAACGTCACGACGACTTCAATTTCATCGCCGACAGCGTACGTGGTAGGGGTATCCCCGAAATCAACGCTTAGAATTCTCGGGATCGTGGTATCCACTATATGGTTCGGATTTGCAGAAACACCTGCATGACTCAGATTAACCTCGGTGTGGTAATTATTTTTTATGGTGCTTCCTTCGTTATTTTCGAGTGCGTTTGCGGCGATTTCTATGCCATCCGTATCTTCGTCGCCCGCAACGACTGTGTACTGGAAGAAAAGTGCTGTTGTCCCGGATCCACTGACATAATTGGCGTACTTCGTGCCAGTTCCGAATATCATAGGTATTCTGGGTATCCCGGTCACGGTAACTTTTTCGGTTGTCTGCACGGTTACCGTAATGGTATCGTCAAGTTTATAGGGGCCCGTGCTGGTAAGCGCAAGTGAACTGATCCCGGAGACAGTTGTCCCAACAATTTGACTATCGCCTCCATTCGCCAGGGCGTTGTGTTTCAGGTCCAAGTTGTTCCCCAAGGGGTCCATGATTATGCCACCGTTCAGAGAGAGGGAGTTGGCTTTCACCGAAACGCCGTTGGTATCATCGCCATCTCCGGCGGTAACTGTGTATCGGAAAAAAAGTGCATCTGCCTGAAAGTCTCTGTAATACTGGGCTATTTTCTCTGTATTTCCGATGGTGAACGTTAGCGTTGGCGTGCCTACGACTTTGACAGTTTCACTCGTTACCACCATCACCTCGATGATGTTCCCGACCCCATAGGGGCCTGTGCTGGTGAAGGCAAGCGAACGGACTGATGGCGGGGTGGTATCCACGCGCTGGCTATCGCCACCATCTGCAACGGCATCATGATTCAGGTTCATATCGTTCCCAAAAGTATCTTTTATTGTGCCTCCATTCGTAGAGAGGGAGTTGGCTCTCACCGAAATACCGTTTGTATCATCGCCATCCCCAGTGGCGACAGTGTATCGGAAGAGGAGTGCGGTTGTTCCAGAACCACTGTGATACTGTGCTGTCTTCTCCCTGTTTCCGATGACAATTTTCACGGTAGCGTTTCCTGTAACAATCACAGGTTTCGCTGCCGTTACTGTCACCTCAATGTCGTCCCAACTTTTATAGGGGCCTGTGCTGGTAAAGGCAATCGAGCTCACGGCGAGTAGCATTGTATTCACTTGATGTATACTGCCCGAACCCAAGAGAGTCTCATGATTGAGGTTCAATGTATTGCCAACCGCATCGCGGATGGTGCCCCCTTTGAGCGCCAGCGAGTTCGCTCTGACCGAAATACCGTTCCCATTAGTGGTATCGCTCTGCGTAACTGTATACTGGAAGATCAGTGCGCTTGTTCTGGAGCCGCTATGATAGTTTACGATCCGATCTGTATTCCCGATGATAAGCGTGAGTGTGGGTGTGCCGGTGACAGTCACAATTTTACTCAACGTCGCCGTCACTTCAATGTGATCTCCGACCCGGTAGGGGCCTGTGCTTGTGAAGGCGAGTGAAAGGACCGTTGGTAAAGTTGTCTCGACCCGGTGCCCAATGCCGCCATCGATGCCATCATGGTTAAGACTCAGTGCCTTGTTGGAAGCGTCAACAATGCTGCCGCCATTGGGAGACAGGGAGTTGGCTCTCACGGAAACGCCGTCGGTGTCATCACTATCTCCGTTAGTGACAGTATATCGGAAGATGAGAGCGTTCGTTTTTGAGCGTCTGTGATAATTCGCGGTCTTTATTGCGTTGCCGATGACAATTTTCAGGGTAGCGTTTCCTGTAACAGTCACATCTTTCGTTGTCGTCACTGCCACTTCAATACTGTTCCCGATACTGTAGGGTCCCGTGCTTACGAATGTGATGGAACTGACTTCTGGTAGGATTGTATCCACCGAATGGCTAACGCCGCCATCCACCGCCTGATGCGTGCGGGTTAATCTGCTACTGAACTGGTCGGTGATGCTGCCGCCGTTGAGTGCCAGGGAGTTAGCTTTCACGGAAACGCCATCGGGGTCCATATCTCCGGCAGTGACGGTGTATCGGAAGACGAGTGCGTTCGTCCGCGTGCCACTGTGATAGTTCGCTGTTTTCTCTGTATTGCCAACCAAGAGTGTGAGCGTCGGTGTGCCGGTGACGGTCACATTTTTACTGATTGTGACAGTTACGTCAATGTTGCTGTTGGTTTCGTAGGGGCCTGCGCTTGTGAATGTGATGGAACGGATGACTGGGAGGGTGTCCACCACCTGATTCGCATCGCCGGTTACTGCACTGTGTGCGAGGTTTAATTTGCTACCGGACGTGTCGGTGATGCTGCCGCTGTTAAGTGCCAATGAGCTGGCGATCACGGATGCCCCATCGGCGTCCGTATCTCCCTTAACGACAGTGTATCGGAAAACGAGTGCAGTCGTTCCTGTGCCGCTGTGGTAGCTGGCTGTCTTCTCATCACTGCCAATCTCAAGTGTGAGTGTCGGTGTGCCGGTGACTGTTACACTTTTACTCACTGTGAGGGTTACGTCAATGTTGGCACCGACAGTGTAGGGACCTGTGCTTGTGAAGGCGATTGTACTCACTGTGGGTATAGAGGTATCGACGCGGTGATTATTGCCTGCATTTGCCACGGCATTATGCGTGAGATCGGCGGGGTTTTCTGCATTGTCGCGAATGCCATCCGATAAAGATTGCCTGTTAGGGGCAGTGAGTGCGAGGGAGTCTTGTTTCACGGAGACACCATCGGTATCTGCATCTCCCGTCTGGACAGTGTATTGGAAAAGGAGGACCTTCGTCCCTGTGCCACTGATGTACTCTGCTATCCTCTCTGTCGTCCCAAGGACGATTGTTATTCTTGGTGTGCCGATGACATTCACAACTTCGCTCATTGTCGCTTTCACGACAATGTTGCTCCCAATACCGTAGGGGCCCGTGCTGGCGATTTCAACTGAAGTTACCGTTGGTGAGGTTTTATCCACGCGGTGGCTGTCGCCTGCATCCGCCACTGCGACATGCGTAAGCGTTGCGGCATTGCGGAGAACGTCAACGATGCTGCCACCGTTGAGGGATAGGGAGTTGGCTTTCACGGAGATGCCATCGGTATCCTCAGTATCCGCGTCAACAAGTGTATATCGGAAGACGAGTGCTTCCGTTCCGGTACCGCTGTTGTAGTTTGCTTTTCTCTCCGTCGTTCCAATGACGATCGTGAGCTGTGGTGTGCCAGTGACACTGACGGTTTCATTCATTGTCAGTGTTACGTCAATATTGTGCCCAACATTGTAGGGGCCCGTGCTTGTAAAGGCGAGTGCGCTCACGGTTGGTGCAGCGCTATCCACGCGATGGCTACTACCGGCATCCGCTGCACTATGCGTGAGTGTCAAGTCGTTGCCAACGCCGTCCTTCATAGTGCCGCTGTTGAGTTTCAAAGAGTTGAGTTTCACGGAGACCCCGTCGGTATCATTATCTCCTGCGGCGGCAGTGTATCGGAAGACGAGTGCACTGGTGCCAGACCCACTGTTGTAGTTTGCGGTTTTTTCTGTGGTGCCGACGACGAGCGTCAGCTGTGGCGTGCCAGTGACAGTGATACTTTTACTGGTTGTCAGTGTCACGTCAATGTTTGCGCCGACATTATAGGGGCCTGTGCTTGTGAAAGCGATTGAACGCACAGTTGGGGAGGCTGTATCTACGCGCTGGCTATTGTCTGCATCCACGGCACTATGCGTGCGTGTCAAATCGTTGCCGACGCTGTCCTTCAGCGTGCCGCTGTTGAGTGCGAGGGAGTTGGCTTTCACGGTGACCCCGTCTGTATCGGTATCTCCGGCGACGACAGTGTAGCGGAAGACGAGAGCAGTCGTTCCCGTACCGCTGTTATAGCTTGCGGTTTTCTCTGCGCTTCCAACGACGAGCGTCAGACTGGGGGTGCCATCGGTGGTATCAACATCCACAGCTTCACTCGTTGTCAGTTTCACGTCAATGTTGTTCCCGGTACTGTAGGGGCCCGTGCTTGTAAAGGCGAGTGCGCTCACGGTGGGTGCGGTGGTATCGACGCGATGGGTATTGCCGCCATTCATCGTCGTATGCGTGAGCGTCAAATTGTTGCCGACGCTGTCCTGCATAGTGCCGCCGTTGAGTGCTAAGGAGTTAACTTTCACGGAGGCGCCGTCGGTATCTGTATCTCCGGCGAGGACGGTGTATCGGAAGATGAGTGCACTGGTGCCAGACCCGCTGTTGTAGTTTGCGGTTTTCTCTGCGCTGCCAATAACGATCGTGAGCTGCGGCGTGCCAGCGACAGTGATCGCTTCAGTCATTGTCAGCTTCACGTCAATGTTGCTTCCGGCTTTGTAGGGGCCCGTGCTGCTGAAGGAAACTGCCTTCACCTGCGGATCGGTTATATCCACCCGATGACTATTGCTCGCTGCTACGGCATCATGCGTGAGGGTGGCGGCGTTGCCTACGGCGTCCTTTATTGTGCCGCTATTGAGGTCGAGCGAGTTGGCTTTCAGGGAGACACCATCGTCATCATCGCTATCTGCTGAAGTAACAGTGTATTGGAAGAGGAGTGCGGTCGTCCCTGAGCCGCTGGCGTAATTGATTAACTTATCTGCGGTGCCGACGACGAGCGTTAATCTTGGCGTGCCGCTGGTGGTATCGACAGTTACATTTTCACTCATTGTTACTGTTATATCAATGGTGCTGTTAATCCGGTATGGCCCCGTGCCGCTGAAGGTGACGGAAGTTACTGTTGGTGCGGTTGTATCCACGGCGTGGTCCGTGCCGCCATCTACGCCGTCATGGTTGGTGTTTAAAGCCGTGTTGGCCGAGTCAACGATGCTGCCCCCGGTTAAGGAGTTGGCTTTCACGGAGACGCCATCGGTGTCGTTGCCATCTGCGGCAGCGACAATGTATCGGAAGACGAGTGCGTGCGTCCCGGAACGTCTGTTGTAAGATGCTGATTTCTCTGTGGTTCCGATGACAACTTTCAGGGTAGCGTTTCCGGTAACAGTTACAGGTTTCGTTGTTGTCACTGTCACCTCAATGTTATCTGCGGCTTTGTAGGGGCCCGTGCTACTAAAACTAATGGTGTTGACTTTTAGGAGTCCTGTATCAACGGTGTGCCCAACGCCGCCCTCTTTAACAGCGTGCGTAAGTGTGGCTGCGTTGACGATGTCCTTGATTGTGCCGCTGTTGAGTGCCAGGGAGTTGGCTTTCACGGAAACCCCATCGGTATCGGTGCCATCGCCTGTAGCGACAGTATATTTGAAGACGAGTGCGGTCGTCCCTGAACCACTGGCGTAGTTTGCTTTTTTCTCTGTCGTGCCAATGATGAGCGTCAGTTGTGGCGTGCCGGTGACCGTTACCTTTTCGCTCATTGTCACTGTCACCTCAATTACGCTTTCGGAACTGTAGGTACCGATGCTGGTGAATGCAAGCGAACTCACCGTTGGGACGCTTGTATCCACTCGGTGGCTATCACCGCCATTTGCCAGCGCGCTATGGGTGAGTGTCAAATCGTTGCCGCCGATGTCCTTCAGTGTGCCGCTGTTGAGTGCCAAGGAGTTGACTTTCACGGCAACCCCATCGGTATCTGTGTCTCCTGCGGCGACAGTGTATCGGAAAACGAGCGATGTCGTTCCTGTGCCACTGTTGTAGTTTGCTGTCTTCTCTGTGGTGCCAACGACGAATGTCAGACTGGGTGTGCCGTCGGTTGTATCGACAGTGATATTTTCACTCGTTGTCACTGTCACTTCAATGTTGCTTCCGGTTTTGTAGGGGCCCGTGCTAGTGAATGCGAGCGAGCTCACCGTCGGGATGGCGGTATCCACTCGCTGGTTATCACCACCATCGAGGGCACTATGGGTGAGTGTCAAAGCGTTGCCTGCGAGGTCCTTCATAGTGCCGCTGTTGAGTGCGAGGGAGTTGGCTTTCACAGAGACCCCGTCGGTATCTGTATCTCCGGCGGCGACAGTGTATCTGAAGACGAGTGTGTTCGTCCCTGTCCCGCTGTTGTAGTTTGCTTTTTTCTCTGTAGTTCCAATGAGGAGCGTGAGCTGCGGCGTGCCGGTGACATCGATATTTTCACTCATTCCCAGCGTCAGGTCAATGTTGCTTCCGGCTTTGTAGGGGCCCGTGCCGGTAAAGGCGACTACACCCACCGTTGGGATGGTAGTATCCACCCGGTTACTCGCGTTCGCCGTCAACGTCTGAGTTGCCGTCAGCGAAGAGGCGTTGTTAGCCCCGTCAAGGATGCTACTATTATTCACCAGGTATACATCCATACGTGTCATCGTGATTCCATCGGTATCCGTATCTCCCGCAACCACTGTGTATCGGAAGGTGAGTGTATCCGTTCCAGACCCACTGTGGTAATACGCCTTTATCGCTTTGGTCCCAAGCACGATCCCATCCATCCTTGGTTTGCCGGTGACAGTCACACTCTCACTCAGTTGTACTGCTATGTCAATGTGCTCCCCGAGCGCGTAGGGTCCCGTGCTGGTCAAGGATACGGAATCTCGTACGAAGGAGGGTTTGACTGCATCCACCCGCTGATTAGCGTCTCCAGTCAGTGCGCTATGCGTGAGCGTCAAAGCGTTGCCTGCGGCATCCTTCAGTGTGCCACTGTTGAGGCTTAAGGAGTTGGCATTCACAGAGGCACCATCCGTATCGAGCTCATTTGCGACGACAGTGTATCGGAAGACGAGCGCAGTCGTCCCAGATCCACTGTTATAACTTGCCGTCTTGTCTGCACTTCCCACTCTGAGCGTCAGACTGGGTGTGCCGCCGGTCGTATCAACAGTCACATTTTC
The DNA here is from genome assembly GCA_022827185.1 of Candidatus Poribacteria bacterium. Taxonomy (GTDB): domain Bacteria; phylum Poribacteria; class WGA-4E; order WGA-4E; family WGA-3G; genus WGA-3G. The sequence goes on along the minus strand of JAJDTM010000018.1, from coordinate 24,396 downwards.
ACTCATTGTCACCGTCACGTCAATGTTGCTGTCGGCTTTGTAGGGGCCCGTGCTGGTGAAGGCGAGGGAACTTACCGTTGGTGCGGTTGTATCCACGATGTGACTATTACCGCCATTTGCGAGTGCACTATGCGTGAGCGTCAAATCGTTGCCTGCGGCATCCTTCATCGTACCGCTGTTGAGTGCCAGGGAGTTGACTTTCACGGCGACACCATCCGTGTCAGTATCTCCGGTAGTGACAGCGTATCGGAAGACGAGAGCGGTCGTCCCCGTGCCACTGGTGTAGCTCGCTGTCTTCTCCGTTGTTCCGACGATGAACGTTAGTTGTGGCGTGCCGGTGACATTCACATTTTCACTCATTGTCAAGGTCACGTCAATGTTTTCGCTGTTTGCGTAGGGGCCCGTGCTGCTGAATGCGAGTGAGCTCACTGTTGGTGCGGTTGTATCTACCGCCTGGGCACTAACACCTGCCAGCGCGCTATGGGTGAGTGTCAAAGCGTTGCCTGTGAGGTCGTTGATTGTGCCGCCGTTGAGGGATAGGGAGTTGGCTTTCACGGAAAACCCATCGGTATCCGTATCTCCCGCAACGATAGTGTATTTGAAGACAAGGGTAGTAGTCCTTATATTGCCCCTGGTGTCCTCTGCTGTCTTTTCTGTCGTCCCAAGGACGAATGTAATCTGTGGTGTGCCTGTGATATTCACAGGCTCACTGAGATCCAGCATCACCGTAATGTGGTCCCCGGCGTTATAGGGTCCCGTGGTAAGGAAGGCAACAGAACTCACGGTTGGTACGGCGGTATCCACCGTATGGCTACTGCCCCCATCCTTCGCACTATGCGTGAGGGTAGCGGTGTTGCCTGCGGCATCTTTCATTGTGCCGCTGTTGAGTGCCAGGGAGTTGACTTTCACGGCAACCCCGTCGGTATCCGTATCTCCTGCAGCGGCAGTGTATCTGAAGACGAGCGATGTCGTTCCTGTGCCACTGTTGTAGCTTGCTGTTTTCTCTGTAGTGCCAACGACGATCGTCAGACTGGGGGTGCCGTCGGTGGTATCAACAGTCACATTTTCACTCATTGTCAGCGTCACGTCAATGTTGCTTCCGAGTTTGTAGGGGCCCGTGCTGCTGAATGCGAGTGAACTCACTGTTGGTGCGGTAGCATCTATCGCATGACTACTGCCGGCATCCGTCACGGCACTATGCGTGAGGGTGGCGGCGTTGCCTGCGGGGTCCTTGATTGTGCCACTATTGAGTGCCAAGGAGTTGACTTTCACGGCGGGTCCGTTAGCATCATCGCCATCTCCGGCAGCGACAGTGTATTTGAAGACGAGCGCGCTTGTTCCTGTACCGCTGTTGTATTTTGCTGTCTTCTCTGTGGTTCCAATGAGGATCGTCACACTGGGTGTGCCGCTGGTCGTATCAACATTCACATTTTCACTCATTGTCACCTTTACGTTAATGTTGCTCCCGATCTTGTAGGGGCCCGTGCTGCTGAATGCGAGTGAACTCACTGTTGGTGCGGTTGTATCCACGATGTGGCTATTACCGCCATCTTTCGCACTATGCGTGAGGATAGCTGCATTCCCGAATTCTTGGTCCCGTATACTGCCTCCATTGAGGTCGAGAGAGTTGGCTTTCACGGAGACACCATCGGTATCCGTATCTCCGGCGGCGACAGTGTAGCTGAAGGACACGCTCGCCGATGATGCCCCGAGAGTCTGATCACGATTCGCTGTCTTCTCCGTCGTCCCAATGATGAGCGTCAGTTGCGGGGTACCAGAGACCTGGATATTCTCCAAATCGAATCCCACTTTGACCGTAATGGTATCCCCGACCTTATAGGGCCCCGTGCTGGTGAAAGCAACTGAATTCACTTTTGCTGGGGCTTCGGACCAAGCGTTCGGTAGTATTGTGAGGAAGATTATGCCTGTCAGTAGTAACAGTGCAGGCAACCAAGAAAACAAATTAAAACGTTTACAGTCTGGTATCGGATCGGTCTTAGTCATTTTTTTCACCTCAATTAATCATCTAATAGTGCCTTGAACAGATTAATCTTGTTGAGAATCAAGCGTATTTCACGCGAAGTTGTATAGGTTTTGCCTTAGAAAATACCGAATCAATATGTTTAGTCCGTATGAAGCAAAAAGCGTGCCAATCGGTAAAATTGGTTTTGTGAAGGGTGCTTGACTGCTTGTGAATGGCTTGTTTGTCAAGGCAGCATGGGGGGTTTCGCGAAGTTCGCGGTGAGATGTGAGGTGTGAATGGTGTCTGTTTTGTGGGTTGTTTCAAAAAGCAACAGTTTTTGTGGGCATTGGGTGGTGGAGGCGTTGCTGGTGTGGGTTAAGAGGCGTTGTGTTGCAATCGGCAACGGTGTGGCATATTGCAACATCATTTTTGGAACGGGCAAATCCGGTTCGGTTGGGAATGCACGTCGCATTTGGGTGAGTACACCGCAAAACCGAACCTACCGGGTCCGGGGTGGACGGCACGCGGCGCGTGCCTACTACTTTTAAGAGTATTTTTTTAATTTGCGGTGGAATGTGGATCTATTGATGCCCAATGCTTGTGCGGCACGGGAGATATTATTGCCTGTTACTTCGAGGGCGTGGACGAGGGTTCTTCGCTCCACTTCGTCAAGTGGGAGAATTAAGGGTGCCTCCGATGATGCGTTGTCTGTGGCGGGTTGTAAGATCCCTTGTAGGAGGTGCCAGGGGAGGCTATTGGGCTGCAGGAGGTCTGTTGTCTCCATCAAAACGGCACTTTCAATGGTGTTTTCCAACTCTCGGACGTTGCCGGGGAAGTCGTATTGCATCAACACGTGTAAGGCGTTCGCGGAAATGGCATGAATTGCTTTTTCAGTGGCTTCGGCATATTTCTTCAGGAAGTGGTTTGCGAGAAGCGGAATATCTTCGCGCCGTTCTCTCAGCGGTGGTACTGTGATAGGGAACCCAGCAACGCGATAGTACAAATCCTCACGGAAGGTGTCATTTTTGATAGCGGCCGCTAAGTCTTGGCTTGTGGCTGCGAGTACACGGATGTCGGTGGAGATGTTGGTCGTGCCGCCGACGCGCTGGAACTGTCGTTCTTGGAGTACGCGGAGGAGTTTCGCTTGCAAAGCGAGTTGCATATCGCCGATTTCATCGAGGAAGAGTGTTCCGGTGTTTGCCTGTTCAAACTTCCCGATCTGCCGCGTTAATGCGCCGGTGAATGCGCCCCGTTCATGCCCAAACAATTCACTTTCAATGAGTGCCTCCGGTATTGCTGCGCAATTGATGGCGACGAAGGGTCCGGCTTTCCGGGGGCTGTTATAGTGAATCGCTTTGGCGACTAATTCTTTGCCGGTGCCGCTTTCGCCCTGAATGAGGACGGTGATGTTACCTTCGGTGGCGCGTTGGATCCGCGTGTATAATTGCTGCATCTGTTCACTTTTTCCGACGATTTCATCAAAGGAATAAGTCGTTTCGAGTTGTGCGCGTAAGGACATGACTTCAGCGTTGATGCGCTGAATTTCAAATTCTTGGGACATGTCGCGATAGCTGACAACGTTCCCGCCGACGCCGTCTTCACTGGTATGAACGGGTATCTCTAAGCGATAAAACAAGCGCGGCTTATCCTGGTCGGTGTCCGCAATCTCTTCGAAGATGGTATCAACATTGTCAAAAGGCTCATGTGTGGCGGTTTCTGGTAACGTGAGTTTTAGTTTTCGGAGGTGTGCATTCACGCGTGCGTTGAGTTCATCGGGCGTTATTTTGCCGAGTTCATGATGTGAGATACCGAAGAGTTGGCAGTAGGGTTGATTTGCGAACAGCAGTTTGTCGTTATCATCGAACATTCCGATGGCATCCCCGGTAGCGTTGAGGACAGTTTCAAGTCTTTGATGGCTGAGGGTGAGTTGCTGTTGTTGTTTGAATGCCTCCTGTTCGACGTTCCATTTTTCGACCAAGGAGAGGGTAATCTGCTGGATCTCCTCGCGGGCGACGGGTTTTCGGATATAGAGCAATTTGTGAAGGAGTTCCATATTCGTGACGATCTCGTGCAGCGGTTTATCCGTGTACGCTGTCATGATAACGATTTCGAGGTTCTTCTCAAAGGCTCGAATCCGCCGTATCGTTTCAATGCCATCTATGCCGGGTGGCATCCGGATGTCAACGTATGCGACAGCAAAGGGACGGTTCGCTTTATTTGCTGCTTTGATAGTCTGAAGGGCTTCATTTCCACTTGAGGCGTGTACGAGTTCAAAGGCAGGGAGATAGGCGGTGCTACTTTTGTTGGCATCTGCTGGCAGAAACGCGTCTGCCAAATCGTCGGAAGCGGCACCCTTATTGTGGGTCCCTAACATCTCCCGAAAGTCAACATGGATTTCGTCTTGGTCATCAACAATTAAGACGCGTGTGTTGAACTCGTGCATGACGTTACCTCTTGTGTGTTATTCCTGATGATTATCTGGAGAAATTGCGGAATGCCTTAGCAGGATACGTATTGTTGTGCCTTTTCCTTTGCCGTCGCTAAATGCCTGAATTTTCCCGCCGGAGCTAATCACAAAATTCGCGCTTGAATGCAAGCCGAGCCCGCTCCCGCCTTCTTTGGTGGTAAATCCTGCCGAAAAAATTTTGTTGAGGTCTTCCGGTGCGATCCCGATACCGTTATCTGTAACATCAAGGGCTAAAAAATCGCCATCGATATAGGTGCGGATTTGGATACGCGGTGCTTCATCGGGTTCTCCGAATTTCGTTAGTTCATCAATCGCTTCAAGTGCATTTTTGATAAGGTTGACGAGCACTTGATGGAATTGGCTCTCCTGAATCCGAATATCTTCGGGTGCGTTCTCACAGTCAACCTCAATGTGTACCTGCCTCCTGTTTATTGAGTCTTGCATGATCTGGATTGCGTCTGAAATGGCAGTTGCAAGGTTTATATCTTTCAGTGCCCTGCTCGTTCCGTGATAGGCATTTTGGGTTCGGATAATATCGACGATATGATGTGTTCTGTCACGGATACGCTCTATTGTCTCGCGTAACGCTGCGTCGGCAGTTTTAAAATCATGAGCAAGCGTTAGGAGGAAAGGCAGCACCTTCTGTCCTTGTGGGTCATTTTCTATATAGTCGCTCAAGTTATCTTCGTGTTGCTTCAGGGTATCAGCGAGTGCGGTGAGCCGATTGGAGAGTAGATCGTCAGCGAGCATGTCGTGGACGGTGTCAATTCCGACGGTTACGCTGTTGATGGCGTTGCCGATATTGTGAAGGACGGTATCAACGATCTCTAATCTGCCTTGCGCGAATGCTTGTGCCAAGGCTTCTTGGCTTTTCATTCTATCGGTCACGTCGTGAAAGACGACGACCGCGCCTGTGTGATTCCCGTCACTGTCTGGCAAGGGTCTACCACTCACGTTGAGATAAATCCCTTCCGGTACCTCCTCCATAGTGACAAATATTTCAACGTTGTCTACGGATTCACCTTGGATCGCGGACGTGACAGGCAGCTCTTCAAGCGGAAACGGCGTGGTTTTATCGGGATAAAAGATGTTATATTTTTCTACCCACTCCGTGGAATCCATGGTGGTCCCTGTCATCCGCATCATTTGTCGGGTACTCGGATTTGCCATGATGATACGCCCGGTGTCATCAACGACAACCACCCCATCACTGATACTATTAAAAATGGATTTCAGAAGTTGGCTTTGCGTTGTCAATTGATCGTTTATTGCGATCAACTGATTCTCTGCCGCTTTGCGCTCCGAGATGTCCCGGATAGCAGCGACGGCGCCGTTCACAACCCCTTTTTCATTATATATGGGTCTCGCATTGATACTTGCATTCATCCCGTCGGGCAGGTGTGAATTCCGTATGACGATCTCAACGTTATCTGAATGCTCACCCCGCAGTGCGCGAGCGAGCGGGAGTTCATCAGCGGGAAAAAGTGCTTGCCCGTCCGCTTGAAAGACCCCGAGTGTTTCAGGTGCGTATCTGGTGTGTACATTGTGGAGACTATACCCGCCCATTTCTTTGGCAGTCTCATTGAACATCACATATTTTCCATCCTTATTTGTAACGATGATGCCGTCGCCGATACTATTGAAAATGGCATCCATCAAGGCGTTGCGATTTTGTAGTTGGTTGACCGTTATTTCCAGTTGCTTCGTGACCTTCTCGAGTTCGGTAACATCGCGCATGGCGATAACGCCACCCATCAACTTCCCGGTTTCGTCGTAGAGCGGTCTCCCACTGACACTGACAAAAACACCCTCCGGTTTGTTCGGGTTGCGAAGCACCAACTTAACATCGTTAGTTGTCTCACCCTGCATGGCTTTGTAGAGTGGGAGTTCAGTTGAAGGATACAGGGTAACTTTATCGGGATAAAACGTCCCGTAAGTTTCACTCCATTCTCCAGGATCCCCCTCGACTGGTGCCGTCCCTACCATGTTTTGGGCACTTGGATTTGCAATTAGGAACTCACCTTCTAAATTGGTTGCTACTACGCCCTCACTGAGACTGTCAAAAATTGTTTGCATCAGTGTGAGTTGACTTTGTAGTTCGAGATTCTCAGTTTTTAGTTTTTCATTTTCATGTTTAAGGTCTTCTATCGACATATTAACTCCCGTATTTTATGTTTCTTGAAGCGGCACGCGTGCGCGCCCTATATAGTTATGATAAGCCAATTTTTGTGATTTGTCAAATTATAAATTAATGAAGTCTATATATTACTGAAGATAATATGTTATCTTCAGTAAGAAATCGAGTTATGTCCACAAAAATGTAGTGCCATTCAGTTTTCGTTTTTTTATAATTTTCGCGATGGCATCGCGAGCACAGCTCGCTCCTACAATGAAGCATCGCTTGACTAAAATTGAGATTTTTGATAATATACACTACTGCGCTGCCCTTGATCTTGTGCTAAACGGACGGCGGAGGCCAGAAAAGTTTTGAATCTATGGGAAAGATGTATTATAATATATACAGGTTATAGTGAAGCCCACAATTAAATTTACACTGCTTAGTGGCGAGGTTAGGAAACATCGCCAGCAAGATGGGATACTGAGAGAAAGGTTTGTCAATGACGCTTGGAAAAGTTACAGGAACAATCGTTGCGACGCAAAAAGATGAGAAACTCGTCGGTAGCAAGTTGATGGTTGTCCAGGATGTGGATCTCAACGGAGAAGTTGATCGGAAATATACAGTTGCCGTAGATGCGGTGGGTGCCGGTATCGGTGAGATTGTGCTTGTCGCGACGGGGAGCTCCGCACGGCAGACCGAGATGACGAGCAACAAACCCGTCGATGCTGTAATCATGGCAATCGTTGACACTGTTGAGGTTTGTGGTAGAATTCGATATCAGAAATAGATGGGGTCCCTGGCATTACAAACTGACAGCCCTCCTTAACTGCATGAAAGCGGGAATTGTTCTTGTGAACAACAGAGGTGCTGCTGAAATCACCAATACAGCGGCACGAGAGATACAAGACAAATTCCGTCACGATGAGAATCCCTTCGTCCCAGAGAAACTCTCCCAAATTTTACTGCATTCCGGTGAGGAAACCCATGCGTTGATCCGTCTGCTTTGCCAACGTCAGACCGAGATCATGAACGCATTACCACTTTCTGTATGAAACTTCCACTTACCAAAAGTATAGCGATGCAGCAGTGGAAAGAACACCAAGAAACAAGAAACGAAACAAAGGAGAAAATATGAAAGTGCTAATTGTTGACGACGAAAAACTAAAGGGTCTGACGTTACCGGACGATCTCCGAGAGGCGAACTACGATATTACCAGTGTAGATTCACCCTTAAAGGGGCTTCAACTTTTGCAGAATGAGGTATTCGATGTTGTGATAACCGATTTACGGATGCCGGGGATGTCCGGGATTGAATTTCTCAAGCTGGTTAAGCAGAGATATCCGCACATGACGGTGATTGTAATGACGGCTTACGCTAACATTGAAACCGCAATTGAAGCGATGAAATTCGGGGCGTATGACTACATCAAAAAACCGTTTTTGAGTGAAGAACTGATCCTCATGTTAGATAGGTTAGAGGCATTACGGGCTGAAGTCGAGGCAGAGGGTTTTAGAAAGCGAGAACCCAATTGGGGTTTGCTTGGTGCCGGTCAGCTGTCCTTCTACAAGTTCATTGACACAAACTCGCAAATTCGAGAGATTATGGACCGCCTCCCTTCGGTTGCCGAGTCAGATAGCAAGGTGATGTTGTATGGTGAGCTGGGTTCCGGCACAGTCGCCTTGGCAAAAACCATTCATCTTCAGAGCAACCGGAAGTATCACCCCTTTATCAGTTTAAATTGTCAGATTTCCTCTGCCGAACAGCTTGCACAGAACCTTTTTGGGGATTCTACCTTACAAGGACGGCTTAAACTTGCTGCCGGCGGCACGCTTTGTTTAAAAAATATAGATGCGATACCGTTCGTGATACAAACAGAGATGATGCATTGGCTGTCGGAGCAAAGTGAAACGGCAACGGCTACTGACAAGCCCACGCGACTTATCGGCACAGCGGAGAAAGATCTGACACAGAAAATGAAGGATGGAACGTTCCTGCCGGAGCTCTACTATCATATAAATGTGATCTCCTTGTTCCTGCCGCCCCTCCGAGAACGGAAATCTGATATTCCGATCCTCATCAACCATTTTCTTGAATTCGCCGCTCCACATCATGCGATTCGCGTCCAGCCGGAGGCGATGGAGTATCTGGTAGCCTACCCGTGGCCAGGAAACTTCCCTGAAATGAAAAATGTTGTTGAAAAATTCGCTACTCTGGGTCGTGGCCGCGAAATAACAGTAGAAGATATTCCATTGAAATTGAAATTGCCGTTAGCATACCGGCTTGATGAGACAACCAGCGAGGTAGATTTTCACAACGTTATGGCATCCACTGAGCGGGAACTGATTGTTTGGGCGCTGCATAAAGCGCGGGGCGACGAGACCGAGGCAGCGCGCCTGCTTTCAATGCAGCCTGCCACCTTCCGAGACGCATTAGCAAGGCATCAAGCCGACATAACCTCGGAGCAGGACTGATTTCTCCTCACTTCATCTAAGGCTGGAGAAGAAACGGAGCATCCGGATGATCCATCGATATAAACGGGAACGCGTCCGCACTGAAACGCTTCGCCAGCGAGACGGACTCGTACCAGAGGTCCGTACGCCATTCAGCCAACAGATTGCCGATTCCGTCGTGCGTTGGATACAAAGTGCAGGTTTTGATGCTGTGATGCTCTACCTGAGTATGCGGAGCGAAGTTGAAACCCAAGATCTCCTTGAAAAATTACTCGATGCAGGAAAACAGGTCTGCGCGCCTGTCGTGGATACAGATCAGAACAGGCTTATACCACGGCGAATTCAGGGATCAAAAACCGAGTTGGTCCGCCATCGCTACGGTATGTTGGAACCTAACAATGCCTGCCCCATTTTTCCCATCGTGAAGCTTCAACTCATCATTGTTCCCGGCATCGCCTTCGATTGCAAAGGGTATCGTCTCGGATACGGTAAGGGTTTCTACGACAGATTTCTTACGGAGTGTCCGCACGCTATCCCTATTGGACTGGCGTATCAGATACAGGTTGTGGAAGACACGTTCCCACAAGCGTGGGATGTACCAGTCCAGCACATCTTTACAGAGACCGATAGGATCGACGTTTAGTTACTTCCATAGATTCCCTTGCAGGCGGGGTTTGAAACCCCGCCTGCAGTACTTAATAGGTAAGTTATCATGGAAAAATGTGTAAGTCCCGATTTAACTACTTGGCATCAACGAAGGGTCTCAATTTCTCCAGTGTCTTTGAACCGATACCTTTGACGTTCTGGAGGGCATCCACATTGGCGAAGTCACCGTGTTGTGTCCGGTAGTCGATAATCCGCTGTGCTGTCGCTTCACCGATGTACGGGAGGGTTTGGAGTTCCGCTACAGAAGCGGTATTGATGTTAAGAAGTGTTGGTTTGTTTGCGACTGCCTGCTTTGACGTTCGATTTTGAGGATGTTCGTCATTCGGTACAGCGATCAGGTCCGGTTTTCCGAGGAACACCGCGGGCGCGAACCGCCGGACCCCCCAAAAGCCTGCCCCCGCTAAAATCAGGATCACAAGAAAAGTAACGGCTCTCCAATAATGGCGTTCAACGGTGTTCTCTACGTTATTCATTTTTGCCTTCCTCCGATGCAACGCTAACCAAAACGACAAAGAAAAAAACGGCGAACGATAATCCCTTTCGGAACATGGTTTTTATCCTCCACCGCCAATTTTAGCCTGAAATGGCACTTGAAAAGGTCTTGATTGAAGTCTAGTAGTCTTTCAACGTTAAGATGAAGGGTAAACTCGGTTCGTAGTAGTGCGATTTATCGCACGTAGGAACGGGCAATGAATTGCCCTACTACAAACCATCTCTCAGTTTAGATGTGACAGACTACTAGTAGTCTTTCAACGTTAAGATGAAGGGTAAACTCGGTTCGTAGTAGTGCGATTTATCGCACGTGGGAACGGGCAATGAATTGCCCTACTACAAACCATCCCTCAGTTTAGAGGAGATGTTCTTTGGTTCACATCAATTCCTTTAATTCACGCAGTTTGGTAAGAACTTCCTCAAATCTCTGTTTCCAATTTTCATCTCGCAAAGCCGCACGCTTCTGCATCGATTGTATGAGCGGTTGTGCTGCTTCTGCGTCGTTAAGCTGCCGGTCCAACTGAGTTAACTCAACTTCCTCTTGAGGTGTTAAGCCGGTAGAGAACTTCTTATCTAACAATTTATGATATGCCTCAAGCAGACTGGTAGGAAGTTCGTAGTCGAAAGCGTTTTCACTTTCATCTGGATACCATCTGCGATACTCATCCATCGGAACAATCGCTGCTACAGGCTTTCCATTATGTTCAAGGACAAGACTTTCATGGCCTTCCCAACTTGCCCGCAGTAAGTTTTCAATTTGACGTGGAAGTTGGTCCAATGAAATTGTTTTACTCATAGGTCAATCTCCTTTCCAAGTACCACTTTCAGTCATTATTATACCACATTCTTTGGAATGTCTACCACATCTTTTGCAATGCGTCCAGAGACATTCAATTGTCCATTTTTTGATCCTGAAATTTCTTATACGGAACGCAACAGTTCAACAACTCAATCAAAATACTCATCTTCATTAAACTTCGTCCACGATTCAAAGATAGGGAACGGCGGTGGGTAATCGCCGTCGCCGATATTCAATTTGAACCTTATCTTTTCGCTATCGAAAAGGTTCTGGATCGAAATGGAGATGCCCGAAGTTTCAATGCAATTGTCGCACTGTGTGGGGAGTATTTGTTGGGAACGTGGTGCCTGAAAATAAAGCCTGTATTCCGAGCCAGCCTTTTCAATACGGTAATCGTCCGCTAAAATTTCCCACTCGTTAAGGGCATACGGACCTTCAGCATATTGTGCCCAGAGACTGACACCGTTAAAGAAGTCAAGGATAACGCCTTTTCTCTTGTTAGCATCCTTAGAAGGATCAAATTGGCGGAATGAGCGATCATTCAGTTCCGCTTTTATCTGTTGTTCCTTTTCGCTACTGACGGGTTGTAACGGATTGTTCGCGCACGAAGAAAGCATCAGACAAGTGAACATCAGCATAAAAGGCAAGAAATGTGTTTTTGTGTCGGTTTGGAAGGTATTGTGTTGACGCATGTGTATTCCCTCCATCTTCTTTTTTTCCGTAAATTTTAACGTTAATCGGATAGGTTTGTCCAAGTAAACGTTGGGGGTCAATTGAAAAATCTTGATTATGCTTGATATGGAAACCCACCTCTGCTAAAATACGCAGTGAATTCATCAGGACTTACGCATTTTTCCATGATAACGGATGTCCGACGCACTGCAGGGTTTTTGCAAACGCTAAAATCCAATGCGAAGAAAGTATTTCTTCAGGGTTTGAAACCTTGCCTGCAGTGGGGGCTGCGTAAGTCCTATTCATGTTTGGAGAGAACGGTATGCAGGAAATTGTAGTAGATTCAGCGAGGTTACACGATTTCGCTCGGGTGCTTTGCGAAAAGGCGGGACTACGCTCGGAAGACGCTGAACAGATGGCGACACTTCAGGTACAGACTGATTTGCGGGGTGTGCATTCACACGGTACCCGCGCTTTACCGGGTTATCTCAACCTTGTGCTTAATGGCAAGATGAACCCTAAACCCGAACTCCGCATTGTGACGGAAGGCCCGAGTTTCGTTGTCGTTGACGGAGATAACGGCATTGGGCATCTGGCAAGCGCATTCGCGATGGAGACAGCGATAGAGAAAGCAAAGACGACCGGTATTGCAGCGGCAGGTGTCCGTAATGCGGGACATTTCGGTGCAGCTGCGTGCTACGCAATCATGGCGGCATCAAATCAGATGGTCGGGTTCTCGACGACGAACACAGGTGGTGCTTCTATTGTTGCGCCCGGCGGTGCGGAGGCTGTGGTCGCCAACAATGCCATGAGTTACGCGCTACCCACTGGTGGCGGACATCCGATTGTGCTGGATATGGCGTGTGGTGTTTCCGCATGGGGAAAGATCGGCACGCTGCGGATGTACGGTAAACCGATTCCCGAAGGGTGGCTCATAGACGATACAGGACAACCGACCAGCGATCCGGATAAAGGGCGGTTCTTAGCACCCGCAGCGGGACCCCGTGGTTACGGCTTGGCATTCATCATGGGGATTCTCGCTGGTCCGCTGAGCGGCGGTTTGATGGCGTGCAACAAATCTGACGATCCATCTGAGCATTTCTTCTTCGCGCTGAACATTGCGAGTTTCACCGATTATGATGGCTATGTTGAAGAGATTCAGCAAGGTATTGGCAAGATACACGCCTCGAAAACGGCAGAAGGCGTGGAACAGGCATACCTTCCCGGTGAAATCGAGTGGAATCACTACGACAATTACCTTGCAAACGGCATTCCGATCCATGTAGATCATTTACGAGGTCTCGCTGGCATCGCCGAGAAACTTGATGTCTCGATCTGTTGGGACTGGCAAGAGTAGCAAGCAATAAGGGGTAAAATATGGCAGATACTAATGAAACTGTAGCGGGTGGTGCGCTTCCCGATTGGGATGTAACCGACCTCCCCGAACCACCGAAATATCAATTTGGAAAAGCGTTCCGAAGCATCTTAGGTCCAGGGATTATCGCGTTAGGTGGCTCAATCGGCAGTGGCGAGTGGCTCCTCGGTCCCGCAATTACTGCCCAATACGGAGGGACGTTGCTCTGGGTAGCAACGGTTGCTATCCTGCTTCAGGTAATTCTCAATACAGAGGCGATTCGCTATACACTTTATACCGGCGAACCGATGTTGAGTGGCTACATGCGCTGCAAGCCGGGTGCCCCTTTTTGGGCATCTTTCTATTCGGGTATTAACTTTTTCGGGATTTGGCCCGGCTGGGCGATGACAGCTGCGACGGCACTTGCTGCGGCGTGGCTCGGCTATATGCCGCAAGAGGCAGATGGCGGGACGGTGAGAATCTTTGCATATTTTATTTTTTTCGCTTGCTTGGGGATTGTGTTATTCGGTGGGAAGATTTATAACGCCCTTGAAAAAGTGCAACTCTTCATGGTCATCTGGATTATCAGTTACCTTGTTATCATTGATCTGTTTATGGTGCCGCCAAGCGTGTGGTGGACGACTATCAAAGGGTTCCTCGGTTTCGAGGCACTTCAGTCTCAAGGACAGGGTGGACAACAGGTCGATTGGTTGTTGCTTGGAGCCTTTGCGGCTTACGCTGGGAGTGGTGGCTTAGGTAATGTCACGATCACCAATTACGTGCGCGATAAAGGATGGGGCATGAGCAGCCTCGTCGGCGCGATTCCATCAATGATCGGTGGACAGAATGTAACGCTTTCACACTGGGGCAAGGTGTTTCGCATTTCACCAGAAAACCTCAAACGGTTCAAGGAGTGGTGGAAATACGTCCGATTTGAGCAGTACGGTATCTGGATGCTCGGATGTTTCGTCGGTATCGCGCTACCTGCGATGCTCACGATAGCCTTTGTGCCTGCTGGACAGGAGATGGACCAGTGGTCGGCAGCAGGATTCCAAGCGGATGGACTCGCAGCAAAGGGCGGTAGAGTGATGTGGTATCTCACACTGCTCTGCGGTTTCTGGGTGCTGTTCTCGACCCAACTCGGCGGTGTGGACGGGGTGCCTCGCACCTATACGGATATTATATGGACAGGCTTGAAGCGTGCGAGAAAACTCGGTGAGAGCAACGCGAAATGGATCTATTATCCGATTCTCGGTATTTATATCCTGTGGGGTGTGATCGCGATGTATCTCGCCAAGCCGTTCTTTATGATCTTGGTATCGGCAACGATTGGTGGCTATCTATTGGTGATTACTGCGCTCCATACGCTTTACGTCAACCGGAAATTCTTACCACCGGAGATACAGCCCCCTATGTGGAAACAGATTGGGTTGGTGTTGTGTGCAGGGTTCTATTCGATTTTCGGGACAGTTACTGTCTGGCAAAAAGTGCTTGTGCCTTATGTTTTTCCGATTTTTGGATAGATAAGGTTTCGGGGTTATAAACCCCTCCTACAAAGTGAACGCGAGAATAGTTTCTACAAGATTCTCTATTGATGCTTTCTTTGCAACTATATCAACGCGGACACCGTGGTCTATCGCTGTTTGCTGTGTTGTGGGACCGATGACCGCGACCTGCACATCTGCCAGCAAGACATCAGGTGTGTGTGCAGGGAACATCTCCAAGAAGTTGGTAACTGTTGAAGAGCTGGTGAATGTGACGAGATCCATCCTGCCGTTTAAGAGATCCGCTTCAATTTCATCTTGCCCTTTATCGCTACCGCTTGCCACTTTGACGGTATCGTAGAGGGGAACGTCATCGACAACTGCGCCTCTTTCGCGTAAACCGTCTGGGAGATCGGCAGTGGCGATTTTGGCGCGCGGCAGCAGGATCCTCTTCCCGCTTACGTTCTCTATATCAGCAGCAATAGCACTGCCGCGGGCGTGTGTTGGCACAAAGTCGGGCTGAATACCGATGCGGTTAAGTGCCTCAACTGTTTTTGGACCCACTGCACAGATTTTGCTTCTACCGAATGCTCGGACATCCCTCCCATTCTCTCGTAAACGTTCATAGAAGATTTCAACGGCATTAACACTCGTAAAGATAACCCAATCGTATTCGCTTATAGTGCGGATATACGCGCTGTCAATCTCAAGCGGGTGGATCTCTATCGTCGGGAATTGGATAACTTCAGCACCGTTTGCTTCCAAGAGATCTGCGAATTCACTCGCCTGTGCGCGGGCGCGTGTAACAAGGATGCGTTTCCCGAAAAGCGGTTTGGTGTCGAACCATCGGAGTTGTTCACGGAGCTGGTTCACCGCTCCGACAACGATAACCGCGGGACTTTTGAGTTGCGCTGCCTCCACCTGCTGAACAATAGTGTCAAGTGTGCCTTGGACGACGTGCTGTTGTGGTGTCGTGCCGACGCGGACTAAACTGACAGGTGTTTGTGAATCTCTCCCGTATGCTATCAAGCGTTCCACAATCTGAGGGAGGTGTGCAACCCCCATGTAGACAACAAGTGTATCTACTGCTGTGGCAAGTTGTGCCCAATTAATGTTTGAATCGGGTCGCAAGGCAGCGGAATGTCCCGTAACGAAAGCGACCGACGAAGCGTAATCGCGATGTGTCACTGGGATGCCGGCGTAAGCCGACGCAGCAATCGCAGAAGTGATTCCCGGAACAACCTCAAACGGAATACCCGCTTCGGTGAGCGCGACCGCCTCTTCACCGCCACGTCCAAAGATATAGGGATCTCCACCCTTGAGGCGCACAACGACTTTACCGGCTTTCGCATGCTCAACCAATAACCGATTGAGTTCATCCTGTCGGGTTGCTCGGATTCTCGGATCGGGGGCTTGGATCTTTTCGGTGTGCGGCGGGCAATGTTCCAGCAATACATTGTTCAGCAGAAGGTCGTAGATGACGACATCGGCGCGCTGGAGGCACTCCACCCCTTTGAGCGTAATAAGTTTTTTATCGCCGGGGCCGGCACCTACGATGTAAACGATACCTATGGCTGGTTGGTTCGGGGACGGGTTCATTGCAAGTTCCTTTGTGCCATCAACAGCGCAGTAGCCCCACTCTCTCGGAGTTTTTCGGCAACAATTTCGCCTAAGTGCCGCGCAGCACTTAGTTCACCTTTTGCACTTTCCATAATACGCGGGGCACCTTCTGGATGACAAACAACGCTGATGAGGGAGAGTTCGCCATCAAGATGTTTGGCATAGGCACCAATCGGCACTTGGCATCCACCGCCGAGGTTTTCCAGGACAGCTCTTTCAGCGGTGATTTCTGCGGCTGCCTCTTGATCGTTCAAGGGCGCGAGCAATTTCTCAATCCTGTCATCCGCTTCCCGTGTTTCAATCGCGAGCGCGCCTTGTCCGACCGCTGGCACCATCCGTTCTACATCAAAAAACTGTGTAATAACCTCCGGTTTTCCGAGACGTTTGATGCCGGCCGCTGCAAGGATGATCCCGTCAAGGTCGGTTTCGTGAAGTTTACGTAACCGTGTATCTATGTTGCCTCGAACATCAACGACTTGTAGATCTGGACGTATGTGAAGAAGTTGTGCTTTTCGACGCGGACTTGTGGTGCCAATTTTCGCGCCATTCAGCAATTCGTTCAAAGGCAGCTCCGAGGCGGTGATAAGCACATCGCGCGGATCTTCCCGCGTCGGAATGGCGGTAATACAAAGTCCTTGGGGCAATTCTGTCGGGAGGTCTTTCAAACTATGAACCGCAAGATCAATGTCGCCTGCCAAGAGCGCGTTTTCGATCTCTTTGGTAAAAACGCCTTTACCTAATCCTACCAATGAACGGTCCTGAATGGTGTCTCCAGTCGTTTTGATAATCTTGACGTGAACTTCAAGATTCGGAAAAAGACGTTCCAATTGATCTTTAACGAATTGCGCCTGCCAAAGTGCCAGTTGACTACCACGGGTGCCGATTGTGAGCGAGTTGTGCATCATTTTTTAAATATTGGGTTTCTGCTCCGTTTTTTTTCCGAAAGTTCTGTTACGCTTGACGGAATTTCACTTTATAACTCTGAATTATCATCGTTAACATCTAAAGCGAACAATTCCTGTAAGGCTTGGACGTATTGCCCGTGGTCGGCATTACCGTCGTTGACAGCACAGCGGAGGTTCTGCATGGGGTGGTGGAGCAGTTTTTTCACGATCGCCTGCGTCATAGAGGCTATGGCTGCCTCTTGCTGATCGGAGAGCGTTGTTTTGTAGAAACACGCTTGCAACTCGGTGGCAGCGACCTCTCGAAACTGCTGGTGGAGTGCCTTAATAGTAGGGTTAACCTGAAAGATTTGCAATTGGTCGTAGAACCGCTTCGCCTCTTCCGTGACGATCTGTTCTGCTCGCGTCGCTTCCTGCTGTCGATCCTTGAGATTGGAAGCGACCACGGCTTCAAGGTCGTCAATATTGTAGAGGAAGGCGTGATCAATTTTACTCACGTCCGGTTCAATGTCACGTGGCACAGCGATGTCAATGAGGAACATATATCGGTGTTTCCGTTTCCGCATGACATCAGCGAGCGGGCGTCGTTTGATGAGGTAGTCGGGGGCATTGGTGGAGCTAATGACAATGTCGGCATCAATAAGGAAACTGAGGTCGTTATCATAAGCAAGCGGCGTGCCGTTAAACTTCTCAGCGACTTTGACGGCACGTTCATAAGTGCGGTTTGCGACAATCACGTTGGAAACACCGTTTGAAACGAGATGTTTTGCGGTCAATTCACTCATTTCACCCGCGCCGACAATCGCAACAGTTTTGCCTTCAAGTGTATTGAAAATCTTTTTGGCGAGTTCAACAGCGGCGTAACTAATAGAAACAGCACCGGCAGCGATAGTCGTTTCGGAGCGGATACGTTTGCCAACGCTAAAGGCTTTCGTGAACAGACGATTGAGGATTGTTCCCGCGCCACCCGCTTCCCGGGACGCGTCGTAAGCGGTTTTGACTTGACCCAATATTTGGGATTCACCGACGACCATCGAATCCAGACTGGCGGTGACTCTGAAGAGGTGCCGAATTGTCTCCAAGTTATGATGGAGATACGTCCATTTCTTAAGTGATTCTACACCGATCTGGTGATAGCGGGAAAGGAATTCAACCAGAATTTTGGCAGCGGCATCAGCGTTTCGTACTGCATTCGCGACGGCATAAACCTCTACCCGATTACAGGTAGAGAGAATCACTGCCTCTTGCACCTGATCAGATTCCCGAAAGTGCTGGAGGGATTCTATAATTTGTGCTTCGGAAAACGCCAACTTTTCCCTAAATTCAATAGGGGCAATATGATGACTGGTTCCGATAGAGACGATTTGGTTCATTCGTTTGACCGACCAAAAAATCTAAAAGGTGAAACGGTACTTTCAGGACTTACGCATTTTTCTATGATAACTATGTATTACGCACTGCAGGCGGGGTTTGAAACCCCGCCTGCAAGGGGGCTGCATAAGTCCTATACTTTATACGTTTGGTAAATTATATCACATATCGGCGATTGTGTCAAATTTGGAAACGAATGCCTAAAACTGTTCACTTATCACGTGAACCCTCAATTTGCCGATTCAGTTCTGCTGCTTTGTCAAGGTCGGCTTGTGCTTCCTTCTGCAGCCCAAGTGTTTGCTTGGCAAGTCCGCGATTGTGGTAGGCAAATGCACAATCGGATTTGAGGTTGATAGCTTCAGTATAATCCTCTACAGCATCGCGATAGTGGTTTTCTGCCTGCTCCATATTACCCTGGTCCGTTTCAAATTCACCGAAGTAAAATTTTGCATCACCGCGATTTCTGTAAGTATCGGTATCCTCCGGTTCAAGCAAAAGTTTCGCGTAATGGCGCATTAGAGAATCCTCGGCATATTCCGCTGAATTCAATCTAAGGGCTTCAGTACAATCGTCAATCGCTGCGCAGTAGCACGCTCGCGCTTGCTCTCGGTCGCCTTGGGAGGCTGCGGATTGTCCCAGTTTAATTTTCGTATAACCGCGATTACTATAGGCACCTGCATACTCCGAGTTAAGTCTGATGGCTTTATTAAAGTCTGCAATCGCTTCGTTGTAGTAGTTCAGTGCCTGTTCCACATTTCCCTTAGCCATCTCAGACTCACCTAATTTCGTCTTCGCATAACCGAGAATTCTGTCATCCTGTCCTAAACCTTCTTCTCCATCGAATTTGTTAGCTTTATTAAAGTCTGCAACGGCTTCGTGATAATAATGTTGTGCTTCCTCTGCGTTTTCCTTGACCTCTTCAGATTGGCCGAGATGTAACTTTGCAAGACCGCGAATTCCGTAAGCAGCAGCAAACTTCGGATTTAACTTAACGGTTTTATCAAAAGCATCTATTGCTTCAGTATAGGTACCATGAAGAAATTTGAATTGTCCTTGAGCGTAGTAAGTATAGGCACGTATAGGATCCTTTTTCCGAAACTGTGCTAAAGGTTCCGTTAACTCCGATTGAGAAAGCAATACTTTGAGAGGGTTTGACGGAATAGCAACGCCGTAAGTACCTGTGCTGCCAGCAGCAACACCTATAACTTCACTTTTATTATTGAGCATGGGACCACCACTCATGCCCCCAATGTACTCAGCGTCCACCCAAAATTTTTTGCTGGCACCGCGGATACCTTGGATGGTTCCTTCTGTGACCTTATATTCAGTTTCAGGGAAACCTAAAGTAGAAACCGATTCGCCGACCTGAGCAGTATTGCTGTCTCCAAGTGGAAGAGGTTTACCTTCACCGACCACCTTTAAGATGACCAAGTCATTTTTAACATCAAATGCTGTTACACCTTCTACTTCCCACACCGTTTCTCCATCAACTGACTTCACAGAAACCATCCCTTCCCCATAAACAGCATGGATATTGGTAACAACTTTTTCACGTTCCACAAAGAATCCACTACCGACACCAACGAGCTTTCCCGATTCCGCCTCAATCGATCGGATTTGTACAATCGATTCTCCGTTATGTTTCATGAATGGGCCTCCGTCATTTTTTTCTATTATCGGTATGTATGCATGCTGTCTAAAAAGAGGTCCACGCCGACGTAGGTACAGAGGACAGCGACGAAACCGATGATTGCAGTGTAGGCTGCTCTGCGTCCGTGCCAACCCCAAAATTGGCGGAGGCCGATCTGGGCAACATAGATAAACCAAGTCACGAATGTGGAGATTACCTTTGCATCAAGCCACCGCCACGGGACATCTCGGATATACTGCGTCCAGAGGCTTCCAACAATAACTCCCATTGTGAGCAGAATCACGCCGAGGATTGTGCAACGATACCCCAGACCATCGGAAGTACCGAGGGAAGGCAGAAGATTGTCAAGAAGTGCGTCTGTCTTTTTACGAATCTTCCGCTCTGTCATCAGGTACATCAGCCCGAACCCGAACGCAGCGATAAACGCCGCATAGGCGAGAAAAATGAGTGTCGTATGTGCAAGCAGCCAATAATTTCGCAGTGGTTCTGGAAGTGCGGCAGTGTGTGTGGCGAAACTATAGGAGATGAGTATCGCAATGAACGCGACGGGCATCACAAAACTACCGAGTGCGCGGAGATGCGTCAAACGTACGATGATGAGATAGATCAGTGTGATTGCCCACGCAAAGAAAGCCGTGGAGTCGGTCCAGTGCGTCATCGGAAAATGCCCTTGCTGAAGCCACCACAGCGCAATAAAGAGTGTCAGGAAAGCAAAACCGATGCCGGTCCCCCAAAAAGCGATGCGTTCAATCGTTGGTCGGATCACCGCCGCCTCAGTTCGGCTGCTGATAGCGAGCGAGAGGGTCTGAAAAATGCTTGCTGCCAAGTATATTAGAAGGGTGACGAGAAACAGAAAATTTATCATACGCCGTACTTTTCAAGAGACTAAGGACACATAGCAGTCGGATATGCCTCTCCGTTATGTGTGTTCATTCGCTTTCATTTTCGCTGTTGGCGAGTTGTGCCTGGAGGCGTTCTAACTCGGCTTCTATTGCCTGTCGTCTTTCGGCTTCTTCTCTGGCGCGTCTTTCTGCTGCTTGCCGCTGTTCGGCTTCTTCTCTGGCGCGTCTTTCTGCTGCTTGCCGCTGTTCCACTTCTTCTGCTATCAGTTCTTCTGCTGCCACTCGGAGGTGATGTTCCTCCATAGAAGTTGTAATAGGGGTGCCATCGGGAAGATACGGACGCAAAAGCCGCAGCTCCCACGCCTCATGAAGTTCCCACCGAAAATAGAGGTTTAACGACGCACTGAACAAACCATCATCAGTCTCTTCTTCAATCTCAACGATGTTGCCCAATGCATCCCGCCGCCACCCCCGAAATTCTATAGGGCGATTCATATCCGGTTGATGAATGAAATACTCCGCGACCCCTATATCTCGTAGATACACCTCAACTTTTTCATGCCGATCCTGAGACGCTGTTGCATCTGAAAGGAACTCAAAAACGGTTGTCGGCACGGTGCCTTCTGCCCAGGTATAAAAACTCCTGCGTAAGGGAAGTTTCGCAGCCCCCAAGACAACATAAACATCTGCCCCCACGACCTTTCTGATATCGCCTTCACGGTAGTAGATAAAGTTGTCCATACTGACATGAATATGCGGGTGCGCGTGAAAATATCGTAAGAGCTGTTCAAATAAGCTCTGCATCTGCATCCCGTGAAATTCGCCTGCTGGCATAGGGTTTTCGTCCTCGGAAGGGTAGCCTTCAATATAAGTGGTGGGTTTTCCGATCGCTTTTGGAAAGACAGGCATGTATTTTTTTTGCTTAAGTTCAAAGTCGTTTCGCGTATTCATAATTTTCTTCCTTCTCTTATGAGGGCAAGAATGTTTTTCATTCGCGTGAGGTGGTCAGAAAAGTTTGAAAAAATTGCTTTTTCATTTTCGTGAAATTTTAACAACCCTCGTTCGCTTTGTCAAGTAGTTTGGCGGTAAAGGCGTTGCCGCGTGCCAAATTGCCGTGCCGAATCCAGTTGAAAAGACATTCAGCAGAACATTCAGGATTTATGAGACCGAGACAGCATACCTGCGGTTGTGAACTGTCCATTTCAACCGTATTGATGAGCGTTTCAAAGAAGTCAGCGCGCTTTTTAGGTGTCGAAAAAGCCTTGAGAATCTCAGAACGACGCGTCCCAAGGAATTCAATAAATGCCCCGTAGCCGTTGTTTTTAAAATGGTTTGTGAGTCTTTCATGCAGCCGTTTCGCCTTGCCAACCGCTGCGCTGTTTCGAGCGGACACACTAATTATCAGATTATCATCTATTATGAGATCGGGAGTGAAATGAGTGCCAGCGCTCGGTTCATCGAGATATTCACGAATAAGCGCGTCGTTATCTCCAGAAGGCATGTCTACCGTAGAAACCTTGTCAGCAATAACAAGGAATGCATTTTCAAAATGTTTTGGCTTCACTTCGTCAGGCGCGATACAGACAACAGCGGCACCACATCGGTTTAGCAAGGAGATGCGGCGTTCAATCTCCTGCGTCTTCTGATCAGACAAGACGACACACGTACGATTTTCCAATAGGAAATAGACCGGATAAGGCAACCCTCGCCCTTCTCTTTCGCTGGCAATCGGCACCGGTTTCCCATCTTCGTATCCGAGCGTATATAACGAAGTCGCGTTCAGTATCTTCTCAAAATGTTCACGGATGCGACGGCTCGTTGCGGGGCTTTTGCCGCTTGTTGAGATGCTGAGCATCAGTTCACCATCCGTTACAACAGAGGCAGCTGCGAAGGTACATTGCGGAATAACATCGACCACATTAACTAAACGGATTTTGTTCTTTTCGTGTGCTTCTGTGTAGACAGCCGTGTTAATATCCGTGAAATCCGTAGCAGCGCAGACGAGAAAATAGCCGAGCGTATCGCCTGCCTTTAGCTGCCGTTTATGCCAACAGATTGTGCCGATACGCGCCAGAAACGCTACTAATTCCGTTGCGTCCGGACTAATCACAGTCACATCGCCACCGCTGACGAGCATGGCGACGACTTTCCGCTCTGCAACAGTGCCACCACCGACAACGAGGCACTTTCGGTTTTGAAGGTTTATGTGCGCAGGATAAAACATTTTAATGGCTGTCAGTCGTCAGCCATCAGCCATTAGTTAAGAGGGCTCTGGTTAATCAAACCTTATCTTTAACCGAAAACTGACAACTGAGTACTGAGTATCGAAAACTATTCCTTATGACTCGCGTGAGACGACGTAGTCTGCGAGTTGTTCCAGTGCGATGCGGGCAGGTGTCTCTGGTAAGCCTGTCAACGCTGCTTTGGCACGATCGGCGTAGTCTTGGGCAACTTCCAAGCAGTGCGCCTCAACACCATATCGTTGGAATAAGGATTCAACAAAAGTGATCGCTTCTGTTTCGTCTGTGTTAGGATTCAGGACTTTTTCAAGCAGCTGCTTTTCATCATCATTACAGACAGTCCGAGCATAAATAATTGGAAAGGTAAGTTTCCCTTCACGGAGGTCACCGAATGCATTTTTTCCCAACTTATCTGGATCTTCTGTGAAATCGAGCACGTCATCTACAATTTGGAAGGCTGTCCCGATTTGCTGTCCATAGACCGTGAGTGCTTCAATCTGTTTTGTATCTGTTGGGTTTCCGAGGTGCGCACCGAGGGTACAGGATGCCGCGATTAATTTACCGGTTTTGAAACTGATAATTTTGAGGTATTCGGCTTCGGAGATGTCGAAATCGCCACTTTTGTATGCGTGTATAACCTCACCCTCACACATCGCTTGTGTGGTATCAGCGAGGACCGCCATCGCTGGGTCATCGGAACGGCGGGAGACAAGCATGGAAAGAACGCGGGCATGGAGGTAATCACCGACGAGGACTGCGACCTTATTGCCCCATTTTGTCTGTAACGTTTCACGTCCACGACGGATCGCAGCTTCATCAAGCACATCATCGTGAACGAGCGATGCGACATGAATGAGTTCCACGACAGCGGCAAGCGTGTGTGCATCGCGCCCTTCGTCGTAGCCACAGACTTTAGCGGAGAGTACAACGAGAATAGGACGCAGCCGTTTGCCACCCCCCTCTACGACATGTTGGACAGCCATATCAACGAAGCTATACTCGCTGGCGGTCTGTTCGGTGAGTTTCGCCTCAACGGCACTAAGGTCATCGGCAATTAATTTAACAATTTGATCAAAGTTGGACATAATATAATGGTTTTCGGTTATCAGTTGTCAGTTCGGTTTTTCTGCGAAAAACCTTTCAGTTGTCAGTAAGAAAGTTGTGAAGTGTGCTAAAGACGAGAAAGTTGGCAAGTTGTGAAGTGTCGCTAAAGTTAGAAAGTTGAAAGAGGTCTCTTACCAACTTTAGAACACTTTGAAACTTTAGAACACGTTACAGACTTTCTCCGCTTTAGAACACGTTA
>JAJDTM010000048.1 GCA_022827185.1 Candidatus Poribacteria bacterium | reverse complement strand
TAACGTGTTCTAAAGCGGAGAAAGTCTGTAACGTGTTCTAAAGTTTCAAAGTGTTCTAAAGTTGGTAAGAGACCTCTTTCAACTTTCTAACTTTAGCGACACTTCACAACTTGCCAACTTTCTCGTCTTTAGCACACTTCATAACTTTTTTACTGACCACTCTCACTGCGAGGCAAACTGAAAACTAATAATGCAGATTCTCTATGTCATTGATTCTATGACAAAAGACGGTGCCGAATCGCAGCTGCTCAAGACATTAGCGCGGTTACCATCTGATCGGTATGAGGCATCTGTTGTGCTGAGTCGTGCCGAAGGTGAACGCGCGGACGAACTCGCTGCGATGCCTTGCGTACGAGAAATTACCACACTCGCAGCCGGAAACAAACGCAGACATCTACTCGAAAAAGCATTCGCGGTTGCTGGTGTTGTTAAGGCTCTCCAACCCGACATCGTCCATAGTTGGTTGTGGTATTCCAATTTCCTCTGCGGACTCTCTCGGAAATGTGGCTTTTGGCGGCATATCCGGTTTGTCGCTTCCCAGCGCGGGGATTACCATGCGAGATACGGTAAGTTTCGGCTCTGGCTTACGGAAAAACTTATCTACAATACCGCCGATATACTCCTGACGAATTCGGAGCCGATTCAACGCCATCTCTGTCAGTTGTATCCAGACAAAAAGATTTTTAGCATCCCAAATCTATTAGAATTACCGACCCAAGTGTGGACGCAGCGGCAAACATCTGATACCAAAGATAAGTTGATTGTCAGTGTCGGACGGTTCGCACCCGAAAAAGGGCATCGGTATCTGATTGAGGCATTAAATTTACGCAAACAGCAAGATGTCGCGTGGCGATGCACATTCCTCGGTGAAGGCGAATTGGAGGCAGAACTCCGGGCACTCGTGGAAGAATATGGACTCTCTGACCAGATAACATTTCCCGGTTTCTGTGAGGATGTTTTCTCCGTACTTTTGACAGCAGATGTGTTCGTGCTGCCCTCGCTACATGAAAGTTCACCGAACGCCTTAATTGAAGCGATGGGGATTGGAATGCCATGTATTGCCTCGGATGTCGGTGGCATCGTAGATCTGATCGAGAATGAGAAGAACGGTATCCGGGTCCCACCACAAAATCCAGAAGCGTTAACAGCAGCACTGCATCGGGTGTTAACCGAACCTGACTTTGCAGCGGTGTTGGGTAAAAATGCCCGCGCAACTATTCAGAAAAAGTTCGACAGCGAGACATCTATCCAGAAGTTGGACGAGATTTATCAGCGGTTTTTGTAATGATAACTGTGATCGGGAAACAAACTCTTTTAGGACTTACGCATTCCTTTTTATACTCCCCCTGATAAGGGGGATTTAGGGGGTTTAATGGACGGAAATTACCACTTTTTGCGTCTAAATGTCCGATATTTTTCCGATTTGCGTAAGTCCTACCTTCATTGTGGAGAGAAGTCGCGTGACAGAATGGCACCGTGCCTATATCCAGAACGCTTACCGCGAATTAGAAGGTGGCATAACACGGAAGCAGCTTGATAATTTGGGCATCAATGCTAACAGCAAAAGGGTGTTAGATGTCGGTTGTGGACCCGGAAACCTCCTTGTCGCACTTTCTACTGACACCCCAGAACTTCTCATCGGTGTTGATGTAGACGAGACCTTCTTGGTGTGTGGACGCTCTCACATCGAAAAATCAATAGACCCGCCATCTGCAGTGCCGACCTTGTTCTGTGCTTCACTTCCAACTTTGCCGTTCGCAGACGAAACTTTTGATCTCGTAACCTGCTTCCTTGTCATGCCACATGTGCCTGATGACAGCGCTGCTTTGACCGAACTCGCACGCGTCTTAAAACCGGGGGGTACGCTCGCTGTCTCCGGACACGGCTTAGGGTTTCCGCTTCGGTATCTCAAACGCTTTAGGCTAAAACCGTTGCAGATGTATCTCGCCAGCCTGATTTATAGATGTACCGGAAGAAAATGGATCCGAAACACACTCCAGAACGATAGGAAAATTTGTAATATCCTGAATAGTATCGGGGTCGTGCCAGAGATGCGTCACTACAATCAAAAAATCCTTGGATGTGTTGCGACTTACTGGATTAAGGCAATTAAGAGCGATACGAACCCTAAAGCGATACAGTAGTAGGAAAACAGAGAGAATTTGCCGCGGTTTAGCACAGCCAACAGAAACCGCAACGCGACATAACCGACAATAAACGCAGCGAGCATTCCAGCACCAACGATGTGTAAGGGTATAGCAGTGTCTCCGACATCTCGGATTTTTAGCACAACCGCACCGAGTATCGCAGGAATTGAGAGGAGAAAAGAATATTCCGCAGCCGTTTTCGCAGGAATCCCCAAAAACAGAGCCAACGAGATTGTCGTGCCGGAACGAGAGACACCGGGTGTAATTGCGCACCCTTGTGCAATCCCGATAAGCGGTGCATGCCACGCCTTCAATTCGCTGCTTGCCACATCCCGTTTGCGAAGTCGGGGCAATTGTAGGATAAGACCTGTCAGAATTAACATGATACTCACGAGCTGGACTTCATGGAAAAAAGATTCTAACTGATCCTTGAACAGCACTGCGATGACACCCGTCGGAATAGAGCCGAGCAGTATCAGTGATATGAACTTGAGTTCGGTGGATGTGTTGAAGGTAGCACTCGGTTTTCGCCAAAATTGAGTGTCCACAAGTGTAGAAACGCCGCCGATCGCTAACTTCCCGATGGCTTCACGATATACGACAAGCACAGCGGCTAACGTCCCAACGTGGAGCATTACATCAAAAAAGACGAGTGGCTCCTTCAATCCGAGGAACGTCTGTGCTAAGACAAGGTGTCCTGAGCTGCTAATCGGTAGGAATTCCGTTAAGCCTTGTAAAATCCCAAGAAAAATCGCTTCAAGAAAGGTCATGCGTTTATTTTAGCACTTTACGCGCTAACTTGCAAGATAAAGAATATGAGGGTTTTCGTTTAAGTAATGATATGATGCGACCTTGTAATTGAGAACTTAGCCCAATCGTAGGGGTTGGGTTACCCAACCCCTACGCGTGTCTCAAAAATTTGGCGAAAACATTATTTAGCCGAAAACTCTCAAATATCCAACCGCAATGAGGGAATATATTCCGAACGGTAAAACAAGACTTATTAGAAATATTGGGAACATTCTTCTGCCATAGTCATAGTCCATTGCACTTCTGATACTCGGCAATTTTTACTCGATAGGTTTTCTAAAAGGATATGTTTTGTGTTAGGTTTTTCACCAAGACACCTTATGAAGATCAGGTAGGCGTTCATCAGGATTCTCAACCAGAATATTAACATCATCTACAGGAGCTGTTTGACTCTCAGTATCAGCAGAATCGCTAAGAAATGTGTTGCGGACTCCTTCGTCATCATCGCTATAACTCGCACAGCCGATAACACAAACACAGCATAAAAAAAGGGATAAGATTTTCATAGTCATTCCTTTATTTCCGTTCAGCGGCGACCGCAGCGGCGCATCAGATTTGGCTATCGCACTCACTAATTATGCGTTGTAAATCTAAAAATCCATACCACGTTATTACCAGGACTCCAGTTACCAGATGCATCTCTTACGCTTAACAATACCGTGTAAGTTTCGCCATTTCTAAGGCGAAAACCTTTGCCTGTTGTTTTTAGTAAAACGACTGTCTTTTTATCTATAAACCGAGTCCACCTCATATCAGTTCCTGTTCGCCAATCTTCGCCTCTGATAAGACTTACTTCAGCTTCAGTGATGTTTTCGTTGAAAGTAAAAACAAATTGATCGGTGTTTATACTTACGTTTCTCGCTTCGTGGTTTATAGAATGCGTTAAAATGACCGGAGGCGTTCTATCTATATTTTCCTCAACTGCTCTAAATTCTATATCAATAGATGTTTTATTTCCGTTCTTATCTTCTACAAAACCTTTTATATAATATGACCTATTTCCAGATGTAAATCTTCTTCCATTAATCCTCGTAAGAAATATTCTACGACCGGTAATTGTGTCGATTGATGGTATCCATCTCATACTCACATCTGAATTATCTACTAACTTTATCTCAATTTCTGCAATCTCTTGATTAAAGCGTAAACTTATCACATCAGTATTTGGGTCAACTCTTCCAGAATCTACAGTGCTTTCTAAAAGTTTAGGTGCAGTCAAATCTTTATTATCTTGCTGTACCATTTCATTGTTAATCGCAGGTTCAAGCTCGACAGTAGACTGAATCTGACTTTCGGTTTCAGTAACCGAGTTGCTGGGGAACACCCCACGTATTTCATCCTCATCATCGCTATAACTTACACAACCGATAACACAAACGAACAATAAGAATATAGAGTATAAATTTCTCAATGCGTACCTCCGTTAATGGAAATTGAGTCCGATTTGAAAGTAGGAATTTTCAGGATTTTCAAAAGAGAAATTCCATGTTCCGATGATGCTAATTGACTTTGTTAATTCGATTTCCGCACCGGCTTGTCCTGTAAATAAGCCGCTGGTGCTGTCAATTAAAATTTGCCGCTGTGTCGATATGTTCCTCCAGATATTTGAATAGAATGCTCCGAAAAAAGGGATGATGACCAACTCGCTTTGTGTCCGCAACGTATGTGAGAGTCCTATTCCACCAACGAGTTCTATATCAATTAAATGGAGCACATCCACACACGCACCATGAAGTTGTGCGTAATCCGCACCGATACTACCGATTAAAAAATAGTCTAAAGTCGTTGTGCCTAATGGCCCCATATTCGTGAGCCGTATCTCAGCAGTAGGTGAGAGCGGGACATCGGCGAGATTGACATCCGTGAAACGGATACCAGGGATCATCGAAATCTTTATATCCTGATTGAAGCCGTAATCAATATTCGTCTGAAAAGTTCTGATATTAAACTCCAGATCGCCACAGATATTCTTGAACAGGTTATCGTTTCGTTGATAATCGAATGCGACACCGAAGGCAGCTCTGCGTTGGGGTAATGGGTAAAGACTCATCTGGCTCTCTGCGGTCATCGGCAATAAAATCAACAGAAACGCTAAGACGTAAAATAACGTGTTTCTCAAATTTCCCTCCTAAAATTAGTTTGGAATTGTTCCGATTCCAGGAATGATGGTTCTGCCGCGTCTTTTGATAACGCCCATGAGTTGTTTTTCATATAAAGATAACTCTGTGAGCGGAAACTCGATTTCATGGAGTTGTTCATAGAACGCCCTATCTACGTATGCAAAGACACCATCCAAGTAGACAACTTCTCCAGCTTTGATCCGATCCTCCAATTGATTCGCAAGGAGGTCTTCAAGCAATCCGCCTTTTGAATACTGATATTGCGTCAGATTTTTTTTCTTGATCGTCGTGTAGACGTTGGCATAAACTACAGTGTTAGGATTCACCCAGACCAATCCCTCTTCTCTTTTTTCGGGCACATCGCCTATGGGCATCCCGTGTCTTTTAACAGCTTCTTCTAACAGAACATCTGCATTCTGGACAGGTTGCTCGGTCAAATATCCTGCGGCGCGGAGTTTGTTATTCTTGAATGTATAAACGACTTTACAATAGATACCATTAATCCTATACCTGTAGACGAGTTCATTTTCAGTTCTTTGGAATGGTCGATGTCCCGCTTCAGAAAGTTCCACACGCTCTCGACTGAAGCCCCAGCGTGTTTCGCGGAAATGATAGCTTGCGTTGTTCTCATCTAACATCTTTACAACGTTAACACATGCCGATAGCAATGGTAGCAATGCTAAGAGACAAAAAACCAACTTTTTCATAATATACCATCCTTTCTGAGAACCATCACCTCACTGTCATGATCGTACGTTCCTTCATCTACCGGCTTCTTGGGTTCTGCCCCCCGAGTCAGCGACTCGGCACCGCGATGCGTAGATCCCCGCGGGCGGATGACCGAATACCAACGTCCGTACAACTATAACGTTTGCCGCATAAATATCCAACATTATCGTTAAGACCGTAATGATTAGGGGGCGACTGATTTAGCACACCGAAACCCATAATTGATGACAGTGCTTGTCGGTAGAGCTGCGTTGCGGCTGGCAATCCAGATTCCCCCTAGTGAATAATACCAGCAACCCCCACGCACAACGTGCTTTTTATTCATAGCGACGATATTATTTTCACCATCTCTTATAAGGATGTCTGCGATTGGATTCCGACGCGGCGAATTGGCATAAAAATTTTCATCATAGGCATCAAAACACCATTCCGCGACATTCCCCGCCATATCATAGACCCCATATCCGTTGGGTGGAAAACTACCGACAGGTGCAGTGTAGGCGTAACCATCATCAATACTTTTATGTGCGCTATTCTCGCCCCAGTCGATATGCCACATTCTGCTCAGACTTTTATCAGCAAAATTACACTGTGTCCCGTCTGGTGGGGTATTGCCCCATGGATGCTCTTTTCCGACCAAGCCGCCTCTTGCGGCTTTCTCCCATTCTGCCTCTGTCGGAAGTCGCTTGCCTGCCCATTTTGCATACGCTATTGCGTCGTTCCAGCTGACACCGACAACAGGATGTTGATCCGTTGGCGCATACTGATATGACGAATCCCCTATTCGGGGGTGCCCAGTGGCGAGCACAAATTGATTATATTGCCCCACAGTCACCTCGTATTTATCAATGTAAAACGCATCCACGTAGACGCTATGCGCAGGCGTTGTCGCAGAATTGGAGGTCGTTCCGGGGGCACTCCCCATCTGAAACTCGCCTGCCGGAATCAGCACCATCTCAGCACCGTCATTGCCAACAATGATTTCTGGCAGAGGTGCGGATCGCGCGCCTGACGCTTTATTTTGGATGTCATTTTCAATAATGATTTCTGGCAGAGGTGCCAGTAATCGCGCATTGCCAAGTATCCAATGATCGCAACTATTACCATCCCCTCCATCCGTTACTCGCATCGTGAGCGTTTTCGTCCCCACGGGTATATTGAATGATACGTAAGGTTGAGAATTCTGTTGACTCGCGACGATAAAGCCTGAATTATAAACCTCCACCGCATCGGCGAGGAAGATAAGTTCAACAGACGCAACATCTTCGCAGGGATTCGGCATCAGAAAATAACCACCGAATTGCGTATAGTCACCGCCGCTTATATCATAGACGATTCTGCTTTCAGCATGTGAATACATCCAGTGATCGAAAAGTTCAATATATTCGTTTTCAACAAATCCATCGGGTTTGTAGGGGTGTCGTCCCTCTTTTGTTTTTTCCCAGACACCACTTTCAGCGTTATGGAGCACAACTGCCATTTCTGACCACCCCGCCCACTCATTCATGTCATTTACAGGCAGAAGCGTCTCTGGGTGATCAGATACCAGCGAAAGATAATATGCGGCATCCTCATCTGTCGAGAGGTCATCTGTCAGTTCAAAGCGTCGTGGAGCGGGTTCCGATTTCGGTGGCACAGGTGGGGGGCTTATTTTTTCAAAATTCACATCCCATGGAAACTCTTGACCGCCTTTGAGTACGATATTCTTAACACGGGTTTTGTAACCCGAAAGTTCTAAGCCGACATTCACCCTTTTTTCAAGGCGCGCCCCCGTATCAATCTGGTAATCGCGCATCGGTGTT
This sequence comes from Candidatus Poribacteria bacterium, assembly GCA_022827185.1. Taxonomy (GTDB): domain Bacteria; phylum Poribacteria; class WGA-4E; order WGA-4E; family WGA-3G; genus WGA-3G. Next base: position 72,006 of record JAJDTM010000048.1, on the reverse strand, counting down.
TCTCCGATGAGAACACCGTCAACATAGACGTTCGCACCTTCGGGGGTACTGGTTATATTCAAAGCAGCCATTGTATTCAACTCGATGCCGCCATCCCCATTTTTTTTGGGAAGCAGAAACAGAAAATCACCGGTATTCAGCTGCTGCTCATGGATCTTTCCATGTTGTGGGTGTTGTCCGTTAGAGTACTTAGGGACTGTTCGATAGAGATAATCGCCTAACTCAACACCCGTCAGGTAACCGTCTGGCGTGGGGTCTTCAACGCGACCTTCAAGTAGGTCTAAAAATGCCTTCTTAAACGCACTTGTATCCGGCACGGGGTCATCGGCGCGTCCTGCGGTGATAAACTGACGCACAGGATTTTGGATCCGGTCAGTGATATGTGAGGGTGTGACCCGGTTATTCAGCGGCAGGACGGCATCCGAAAAGCAACTATCAAACATAAACAGCACATGTTTGGCATGAATCTTCTTGGTATCCGAGACGAACTTGACCATATCCACACTATAAAGATCAAACGCCGCAGCATTCGCCGGACTCGGTGTATCAAGCATCACGAGGGCGGCGTGCACATCGCCTGTTGCGACTCGCGTCGTGTATCCATGACCCGCGTAGTAAAACAGAAGTCGGCTATCCTTATCTTTGCCCGATTCATAGATGAATGCCGAAAACACTTCATTAAACTCAGCCTTTGTTACATCTATTTTCAGGGTTACCTTAAACCCGTGACGTTCAAGAACTTCCGCGACTTCTTTAACATCCTCTACCGCACCTGGAAGCGGATGCCAACCGTTTTTCACCCGATATGCCCCATTTCCGATAACGAGTGCGTATGAATCTTTATAGAGCGCGATTTCTTCACCATCTACTGTCTCGACAGTGACACGCATGCCCTCTTGCGAGCGCAAATCCGTAGAAACCGTCAGTACGATCACAGCAGACAGCAAACAAATGACTTTTTTCATAGAGACCTTCCAAGCGTTAGGAGACTCAAGCATAAGACACATTTCAGATCAGAAGCGTCCGGGGGTGAGTCATTGTCAGTTGAGAACCCATTCAGATGCACATCATAGGTCGTCATCTGCACGGTGCTGGCATCTGTCATGGGGAGCCGTCGATTTATAGAAAAACAACGAAACACTTTCACTGAATTTTGTTTTGATTCTAATCGACATCCGTTAGAATTTGAATCGCTGCCACTGTAGCTGCGGACTGTATCAATTCCTTTTCGGTTTCCGCTGCTGCTATTGTTTTGACAACCTCAACGGCTGCTTCCGCTTGAGCAATCTCAACAGGGACGCGCTCCTTGGCAACCGCAGCTGCTGCTTCCGCTTCGGCTATTTCAACTGGGACGCGAGACTTCGTAATCTCCGTGAGGGCCGCTGCTTCTGCGATCCTAACCTGTTTCGCAGCTTCAATACGCTCTGAGTCCGTTTTCGCCTGCAACTTCGCCTCAACCGCACCGACCAGTGCTTGTAGTTTTGCCGCTTCTACAGAAGCCTCTGAAAGAATTCGAGCCTTCTCCGTATCAGCTTTCATCAAGATTTTCGTCTTTTCCAAATCTGTATAAGCCTGTGTCTTTGAAACATCGGCTCCTATTTTCGATTTGACGATTTCCGCATACGCACGGATCTGAGCTTCACGGATTTCAGCGTCAGCACGGATCTGTGAGGTTTTCACCTGAGTATCCGCACGCACTTGCTCCCTTGTTACGTCAGCATCGGCGCGTATTTGAGTTTTGGTAACATCAGCATCCGCACGCACTTTTGCAGCTTCGGTGCGCTCTCGCTCCTTGGCTATATCAGCCTCGGCACGCGTCTTTGCTGCCTCTTTTTGAGCATCCGCACGGGCTTGTGAGGCTTCCGTCCGCTTCTGTTCCTTTGCGACTTCCGCATCGGCACGCACTTTTGCAGCTTCGGTGCGCTCTCGCTCCTTGGCTATATCAGCCTCGGCACGCGTCTTTGCTGCCTCTTTTTGAGCGTCCGCACGCACTTTTTCTTTCGCAACTTGCCCACCCTGTTTAACGACTTCTTCCATTAAACCACTTTTCGACGGAACACACCCCGCCAGTATAAAGGACAACACTAACAAATAAACACAAAAACATTTCTTAAACATAAAAAATAGCTCCTTTCGGTAAAAATAAATTGCATTTATGGTGAATTATAGAATTATGTATACAATGGTAGCGGGACAGGGCTGCGTCTCCCATGCAGCCCCAACCCACAGTGTATTACTTGCGTATCAACATTTTACGGGTTGCGGTAAAGTCGCCTGCGGTGAGTGTATAGAAATACACACCGCTTGCTACGGACTCACCGACCTCATTTTTGCCATCCTAGTATGCAGCACGGCTGCTCTCTGTATAGAATCCCGCCGGTTGATGTCCCATCGCCACTCGCCGAACCATGACACCGCGGACATTATAGATCGTCTTCAATACCTAAGGCGATGAAGCCTGCCAGACTTAATCTCACGTTGACGAGATCTTCGACCTGTGAGCCATCCAAGTTCGCACGGTAGATTTCATTACGCCCGCCAGAGGAGCCTATCGTCCAGTACATTTTGCCACCTTCGGCATCCACAGCGATACCCTGCGGCGAACTCAATCCCGTGACGAGGGTTTCGACGTTTGAGCCATCCAAGCCCGCACAGTGGATTGTCCCCAAACCCCAGTCTATCCAGTACATTTTGCCGCCTGCCGGGTCCACGGCGATACCCCTGGCAAACTTAATCCCGTGGTGACGAGATCTTCGACCTGTGAACCATCCAAGTTCGCCCGCTGGATGACACTCGCCCCGAGCTCTGCTATCGTCCAGTACATCTTTCCACCGGCAGCATCCAAGGTGATGTATCGTGGCCAATATAATCCCGTGACGAGGGTTTCGACGTTGGTGCCATCCACGTCCGCCCGCTGGATTTCACCATCAATCCCGCCAATAGCACCTATCGTCCAGTACATTTTGCCACCTTCGGTATCCACGGCGATGCCCCATGGGGGGGTGTTCAATCCCGTGACGAGGGTTTCAACGTTTGAGCCGTCCAAGTTCACACGGTGGATTGTGTTCAAACCCCAGTCTGTCCAGTACATTTTGCCGCCTGCCAGGTTCACGGCGATACCCCCTGGCAAACTTAATCCCGTGGTGACGAGATCTTCGACCTGTGAACCATCCAAGTTCGCCCGCTGGATGGCACTCGCCCCGGGGGGGTGTGCTATCGTCCAGTACATCTGAGCAGGGGGTGTCGTTGAGGCGGTTCCGATGATATTCTCAGACCACTCATCAGCGCACCCGCTTGTGAGACAAAGGACGCACCCAAGTGCCAATAGAACAAACAAAATACAGGATTTCCGAATCATTGTTCTTCTCCTTTGAGGGTATCGGTTAAATATGGATGCAAGCATTCGCTGGATCGCGCGGCGTCATATTTCAACTCGGAATGAAAAGATGCCGATTTTGCCATCCGTTTTTTTATCGTAGAAGCAGCGTCTTACTTCCGAATCAACATCTTCCGTGTCGCTGTGAAATCCCCTGCGGTGAGTGTATAGAAATACACACCACTCGCCACAGACTCACCCAACGCATTTTTGCCATCCCAGTATGCAGCACGGCTGCTCTCTGTATAGAATCCCGCCAGTTGATGTCCGACTGCCACTCGCCGAACGATGACACCGCGAACATCATAAATCGTCACCGTCACATCTGCAGCTTTTGTCAACTGATACGGTATCCATGTCTCTGGGTTGAACGGATTCGGATAGTTCATCAGGAGTGCTGTCTGCTCCGGTAGCATTTGTTGTGTTGCCGGGGCTGCGGGTGTTGTACCAACAGTAATGGTTATTTCGGGTGGGATGGATCGGGTTTTCTCGCCCCGACGCGTCCCCGCCAGAAAGTTGTCAAGTGTTATTTGAGATGCCCCATTTGCGATCGTTGTGAATGTCACCGAGAGGAGTCTGCCGAGTCCTGTGACATCCGGTCCGTCTAACTGTAGTGATTTGATCCCTATGATTTTACCGAGTTGGTTTTTGATAGTGCCTTCCGCGAAGTAGGTGTCCCCGTCATCCTGCTTCAGAAAATCGCCCTCAGCGACGCTTATGGCTTTTAGCACCTTCGGATCAAAGGTCAGGTCGGCTTGCCATCCGCCGAAATCGGTCACATTTTCGACATTTAGATGCAGGGTCAACGTGTCCCCCACCGCGATGTCTTCTGCGGGTGTATCTGTCTGAAAGACGAAGTTCATGCTCGGACGGAAGACGGTGTATTTCGCATCGGGCGCGAACCCGAAAAACCCGCTGAACCCGCCATGCCCGCGGTTATCGAGTGCAACTAACAAGACATTTTGACCGGCTTTCAAGGTCGCAGGAAAGAAATCTTGGTAATCGTTGGCACCCCGGGCAACGAATGCTGAATGAATCAACTCACCATTGAGCCAGACTTTACAGGCATCATCAGAACCGACGAACATGGTCGTCTGCTGTTCTTTGGGGGCATCCAAGATAACGGAGCCGTAAACGATATGGTCATAGATCTCCGAACCCGATCCCCACCCGAGTGCCTCTGTCATTTGATTGATGTTGTCACCACCGCTCGCGGAGAGTCTATGAAGTCTCCATTTCCCCTCGCCGACGGCTTTGCCTTCCTTCGCACCATGCGTGGCGACTTTCAGTTCTGTCGTTGCGTTGCGAGTGGCGCGTGCGAGGAAGTCGGTGTTGGAATTTAACGCTGTGCCTGGGACAATCGCCCATAACCAGGGTCCCGTTATTTTCGGCCCCCCAGACGGCACCCCCGGATTGCCTTCAAGCCGAAGGAAAGTTGTATCCGGTAATGCTTCTAACGCCGAAAAATCGGAGATGACGTTATTCCGAAGATCGAGGCGATCCAAGTTTTTCAGTGATGCAAGTGGCGCGGGATCCGAGATGGCATTGTTTTCGAGGTAGAGGACTTCGAGGCGACTTAACTCCGCAAGTGGCGAAACACCGGAAATGAGGTTGGCATCGAGATTCAGGTGTTTCAACCTTTTCAGATCTGCCAATGGCGCGACATCGGCAATCGTATTATTCACCAGCCGTAGCCATTCGAGACCTGTTAATGCTGAGAGTGCCGATAGGTCTGAGATGTTGGTATCATCGATCTGCAATCGGCGGAGTGCTTTTAATCCTTTGAGGGTCGGAATCGCTTCAATGGATCCGTCGCCGCCAAATTCGATCCATGAGAGTCTCGGCAGTTCTGCCAATGCGGAAAAGTCTGTGATCGGTGACCGCCAGGCATCTATCCTTTCGAGGCTGATGAGACTCGCCAGCGGTGCGACATTCGTGATGGGGTTGCCAGAAATCCCGATCCCGTTGAGTTTGATGAGATCTTTCAGGGGTGAGAGATCCGTGATCGCGTTTGCCTCAAGACCGAGCCAATCAACGTTAGTGAGGTTGGCGAGTGGCGAGACATCGCGGATACGGTTGCCGCGCAACTTGATATTATTCAGTCGCGTTAATCCGGCGATCGGTGTCAGGTCAGAAATCTCATTGCGACGCAATTCAATGCGTTCAAGACGTGTTGCGTGCTCAAGCCCTGTGAGATCACGGATACCCCCGTCATCGGCTTCAAAACGTGTCAAGCGCTGCATATCTGCTTCAGTAATCGTCGAGCCGGTGGCTTTACCGAGTGCTTCAGCAATCGCGACGCGGAGGTTCACATCAGGGACAGGGAAAGTAAAGGTATAGTTATTATCGTCGGTATCGGCATCGGTGTCTGTCGGTATCGGTGTAGCGTTCACAGGTGCTGAGGGTATGCCGTAACCCGATCCACTCACAGCACGCAGTCGCACACTATAAGTCGTGCTGTTGGTTAACCCTACAATGATTCGGTTGTTCGGGAGTGGCACCCAGATGCCATTGTTCAGACTATACTCATAACGTTGTATCGGTCCGCCATTTCCGATGTTTATGGGCGCGTTATAGTTGATCGTCAGCTGCGTATCACCTGCAATGATACTGGTAATCGTTGGGGCGGATGGCAGTATCGGCGGAATATATTCCTCGTTCAGCGCGGTAATCACAGGTTGGAATATCTGGGTCCATGTATCACGTTGGACATTACCGCCGGAGAGCAGCCTTGTGAGTCCGAGGTTTTGTAGATTCGGTTTCTCTCGGATCTCTGAAAGAAAGGCATTGGTTTCTAAACCGACTGCGGCTGCGGCTTCGGGGGCTTCAAGGGGACTTCGGTAGACTTCATGAAAACGATGCACGGGTTCAACGAGTCCGCCAAAAGTATCTCCTGTGGCTTGAAGTGCTACCTTGTAACGCTCAATATCTTGTAGAACATAATCCTCCATTTCCGCGTGCTCGACGTACAATCGCAATGCCTGCTCTTTATCGAAAGCCGGGGTCTTGGCACTTTGTATCGCTGAACGCACCTCGTCCTCAACAGCCTTCATGCCTTCGGTATGACACCCAATACACGATAAACCGTTGCGGACAGCTGGATCGCTTGCCGCGTTGTTCGCCACGATGTCCGTGGGTGCGACATCAATACGGTTCCCCGACGCATCGACGATCATATACGCCTGTAAGCCGTTGGGCAGGTTGAAGATCATTTCACCACCATCCTGCCTGAAAGACAGTGGGTGCGTAAAAACATTCTGTGCCCCGACCGATCCCGCAAAGTCGTAACTTTTCCAATACGCGCCATGCCGAGACGTGTGGCGTTCAACAACGCGGTTATGATTAGAGACCCCGGAATCGTTGAACCCCGCACGCCAGACGCGCCGCCCTGGAGCCGCTTGAAGATTTCTTCTGACATCCACGCCGAGTTGAGATTCTAACGCGCGATCGGTTGTCGGGAGATCCAAGATGTCGTGATATAGCGGTGGCAATGAAGCCGTCGCAATAAACCAATCGGCATACACATACGGCACTTTGCAGCTCATTTGCTGGCGAAGATTCGCCAATTTACGATGTGGGACGGCTTGTGTTTCAGCATCAAATTCGATGTTATATGGATACACATTTTCGTCTTCAATCTGTGTCCACGCATCGCCTCGGACATCCCATTCATAGTCCCGCAGGTCAATGTAGAAGATCGTCTCCGCGAGGTCAATCGGTTCGGGATTGATCACTTGGTAGCCCCAAGACAGAGAGTTGATGAGTTTCGAGAGTGCGATCTGATAGGCTTTCAAGGTATCTTGGCTCTCACCGGCGTTATAGAGATGTGTGATTGTGAAATAGCGCGCGAAAGGTCGGTCAAACTCAGGTAGGGTTTCGAGATGTCTCTCGATGGTCGTTAGCATCGCCGTGGGCGTAATAAAGGTGACATCCCGCTGCGTCTGCCAATCTGGGGCACCTTGAGAAATCCAAAATGCTATTTTTAGAAGTGCCTGCGGTGAGAGGGCAGGTTGTCCCAAGGGCATCTTCGGTTTTTCAGGTGTGCCTTCAATCAAGCGTTTATAGAACTCAGAGGCAAGTGGGTTTCCTGGGACTACCATGCCTGAGTCTATGAGTGAGGCGTGGTCAATAAGCAGTGCCTCGCGAAAGGAGCCAGAGGGACCATGGCAGGTGAAACAGTTCTGTTGAAAGATGTTATATGCCTGTTCTGCGATGTTCTCTTGAGCATCAGCGGGGGTCAACGTGAAGATCATGACGCTAAAGAGTATAAAGTAAAGGATCAAGCGTATGAAGTAAAGGCTTCTGAGGTCTTTCATTGTGTCTCTCCTACTTGCGAATGAGCATTTTACGGGTGGCAGTGAAGTCGCCTGCGGTGAGCGTATAGAAATAAGTGCCGCTTACCACAGGTTCACCCAATGCGTTTTTCCCGTCCCAATGTGCGGCGCGGTTTGGCGTTTTATACACACCCGCGGGCTGGTGTCCTAACGGCAAAGTTCGCACGATGCTGCCGGTTGCCGTCCGTATCGTTAAGACAACTTCGGTGGGCACCGCTAACTGGTAAGGTATCCACGTTTCGGGATTAAACGGATTCGGGTAGTTTGCGAACAGTGCTGTTTTGGGTTCTGTTTTCTCTGACTTTGACTGCAAAGCCATCAAGATATTTTCAAGAGTTGTGATGCCTTTTTGGAATGCGAGGGACCCATCGTATTCTGTCCATGCCAAGTCTATCCATTGCTGTATCAATTCGGGCGAGATGGGTGCAGTCGGATCGTTATCGACGGGCGCGGCTATCTCCTGTGCGACAAGAACGAGGTCTGTTATATTGACAATCCCATCGCCGTTTATATCCTCGTTTACACTGCCACCCGACTTCGAGGCGGTAAGTAGACCAAAACGGCGCGCAACCAAAATCATATCAAGAATCCCTACCGTGCCATCACCATCTATATCAGCAGGACGGCGAGTTCCCGCAGGATGAGAATAATTCGGCAAGGTAGTTGTATATTCCGTGTTTCTATCAAGTCCAAAAAAGCCGCTCCACCAGCCTTCGCCTTCGTAAACAGCAATTAACAGGATGTTTCTGCCCGCTTTTAACGTGACGGGAAAATCCTCTTCGTAGTCTTCAGCGTCTCTATCAACGGCGTTATTATGAACCTGTTTGCCATTCAGCCAAACTTTTACAGCATCGCTAGAGCCGACGAACAAACGGGTCTCCTGCGCGGACGTGACTTCCAAGGCAATCGACCCGTAAGCGACATGAAAATCTATGTTGTCTGTGCCTAAGCCGATCGCGTTGACCATATCATTGATATTATTCGGTCCGCTTCGGGGAAGTTCACCCACTGTCCAGACCGTATCGCCGACGCGGGCAGCTGTCTTGGCACCTTCGGTCGCAATCTGCTGTTCTGTTACCTGACCCCCACTCGCCTGCGAGAGATAGTCACGCCCGGACGCTGCCGCCGCTGAACCTAACACTCCCGCTGTCGGCAAAATGACCCACAACCAAGGGCCCTCGATTTTCGGGGCAGCACGCAGCGGTATGCTACCCGGGTTCTCACTCCGAACGATGACGACATTCTTAGCGAAAACATCCAATGGCGCAAAGTCGAATATCTCATTGTTGTTGAGTTCTATCCATTGCAAATTCACTAAACCGGCAAGTGGCGATACATCGCTGATCTGATTCTGTCGAAGACTCAGGCGTTTTAACCCTGTCAGGCTGGCTAAAGGGCTGATGTCTGTGATTTCGTTGCCTACGAGATACAGTTCTGTCAAGTTTGTTAATCCCGCTAACGGTGTGAGATCCGATATTTCACCGCCACAGATGTCGAGCACTTGCAGTTTCGGTAATGTTCGTACCCCTTCGAGATTTATCACGGGGGTGCCCCAAGTATGTAATCCTCGCAGACTCGGTAACGCCGCGAAATCCGAGAGATCTGCGAGGAGGTTCCCGCTGAACCGAATGCATTCGAGCTTGGGTAAACCCGCAAGCGCAGAGAAGTCGGATATTGCATTATCTCCAATATGTAAATCCTCTAAGAGCCGTAAATCCGCGACTGGGGATAAATCTGATATAAGATTATCGTTGACGTATAATCGACGCAAATTGATTAACCCCGAAAGCGGGGACAAATCACGGATCACATTCTCCCGAAACTCAATACGATCGAGTCGTGATAATCCGGCGAGGGGTGATAAATCGGCTATCAAATTGTTGTTTGCGCGTATCTCTTGAAGGTTCGTCGCCAATTCGAGACCTGTCAAATCGCTGATGTCCTTGTTATGTGCGTTCAGACGCTGTAAACGTGCCATATCTGCTCGCGTCAGCGGCACATCCGGTTGCTTCTCAAGTGTTTCAGCAATCACAGCGCGCAAGTTCGCATCGGGAATATTAATGTTTTCTGCCAGACCCTGTGGTAGCCACACGAGTATGGTTACGAATAGGAGTTTGAATAAAAAAAAGCGTGTCGTTTTCATCGTGCCTCCAATGATTGAGTGTGTCGTTTTTGCCTCGGTTCCTCTGCTTCTAATACATCAGGATCAGCCTATCTCGTGACTGTTGACATCCGTTATTGTAAAAAATATAGATAACTGCTATAAGAAACAAAAACTTAACCTTCATCTAAACATCTAAAAACCTCCCGAACTTAACTCACTGCAATCGTGTATAAGTAATGGTGAATTTTACGCTCATATTTTCCCTTTCCATTTATTTTTCACCCACTGCAGCATGTCTTGAAAGTAAAAAGTGAGGCTATAAGAGAACAGCGCAGTCAAAACAGCGACCATTGCCCGAAAGAGGATAATTGTGAGGAGCAGCCCGACGGGTTCTGAGGGCCATCCGCGATGCAACCAACTGCATAAAAACCAAACGACCACCGAGATCATCAGATGCCACTTGAACTTTAGTTCTACATAAAATATCATTCAATGTCTCACCTTCTAAATTCAGCATAAGGTAGAAATAATAGGCACCAGGGGAGCCCTAATGCAACAAAAATAGCCCGCGCCGAAACGCTTCGTGCAAGATGAAGCGCGCGCAGGCATGCCAAAGATAGAACGACCCCGAAGGCTATACTATCTTGTGAAATGTAATACTTATTTCTTGTTAAGTGGGGGGGGGGGTTAACATTACAGTTAGAACAGTTAACTCTGCGTTAATAATACGCGAAACCAACGAACAACCACAAAAGCATCGCACATCGTCAGATTGAGGCACGGGGAAAGTCGTTTTGGCAATGTTAGTATGGATACATCTACTTTGCATTTTTCTTCACCGAATACCCAATGCCATTCAATTCTCGGTTTTCGGTGCAAAAACCCCAAAATCTGTGAGTAGCAACTTTAGTTATAATAAGTCAATTTTTACTATTTTTAAAATTTTTAAGATAAAGACTATCTGTAACTTATATAATACAGTATTTTTAGGAAAAAAGCAAATAATTTACTTCCAGACCCATTCAATTTTAAGATTGGATTTTACATCTTTTTTTAAAAGAGCCGGTGTGGTGTTTTTGCTGGAGTGTTTCCCCTAAGAATGCAGATCGGAACCCCCCGTAGAAGAAACACTTTCTTCGCATTGGATTTTAGCGTTTGCCAAAACTCCAAAATCTGTGAGTAGCAACTTTTGCACGTTTCAACAGCGTTTTTTCAAGTGTACAACTTACGCAGGGCGCAATGAATTGCGCTACTACAAACCACACATTTTTCCAAGGTATATCTGTTTGTAGTAAGGCGATTTTGCGGCGTACACGCCCAAATGCGACGTGCATTATCGCACGTCGCGTAGTCCAAGATTACTCAATTTATTTGTTAAACTTCATTAGGAGTGCTATGTCAACATCTGTAAGTATCGTAGGTTAGGTTGAGCGGAATTGAGAAACACAATACAGGCACCCCAAGCACATTTCAGCACCCTAAACTAAATAGTCCTGCCCTAATCAAATAATGTTCAGAGTCATCCAGTTTTAAGAAAATATAGAGTTTCTCGTCCTTTTTTTGGGATCCGGTGCGGTTAGGAAACCGCACCTACCGGGCCTGAGGGTCCAAAATTGGACGAAAAAACCGAAAACTGAATAGCTCTGAATAATGGTTTGACACTGTTATCCATTTGTGTTAGAATTATTTCAGTTAAAATACTAAAGGAGGCAGAACGATGCGTAGAAATCTATTTCTGTTGGGGCTTTCAGTAGTATGCATATTCGCTGTGAGTCTCTCTTATGCTGTCGAAGAGGAGGATGTTCTTGTCTATTACTCTTTCGACAAGCTGAACGGTAACAAAGTTCCTGACGATTCCGGTAACGGGAACACCGCAGAACTCGCTGGGAAAGGTTCACTTGTTGACGGCGCGTTCCAAAAAGGGATACGTCTCAACGGCGGTGTCGTCCAGATGGCTGCAAATGATTTTATCGTTCCGATCGGCGAAAAGGGCGTAATCACGATGGAAGCGTGGTTCTATCTCAATGAACACGTCGAGTATGACGGGATCATCTCAATTGAAGCCGCGGCTGCCGGATGTTGCGAATACCGGATTATGGTGAACCCCGGTTTCAACCCGTTCTGGGATGCCGGTCACCACGCCGACAAGAGTCTCGGGAACTACAAATTTGAATTGGATGAGTGGTACCACTACGTTATGGTCGCCGATGGAAAAGATGGTAAAGTCTATGTCAACGGCAAATTCATCGGTTCACAGCCAGAGAACTTTGATTTGCCTGAGCATAAAGAGGCAGCGATTTACATCGGCGCAGGCGAGAACCCGACGCTTCACAAAGTCGAGGACGCGATTATTGATGAGGTCGTCATATACGCGAAAGCGTTAACTGAAAAAGAGGTTAAGGAATCGATGGAACAGAGTCTCCCAGGTGTGCTTGGTTGGCTTGCGGTTGAAGCAGGCGACAAGTTGGCGGTAACGTGGGGGGAACTGAAAACCGATTTCTAATGCTATTATTTGTGGGTGGGACAGTTATGTCCCACCCTACACCAATTCGGAGGGACTATGAAATTTGGATTTTTATCAAAAATTTTTGAAGGCGCGTTAAGCATAGAAAAAACATACAACGAATGCGACAAGGCACTCGGTCAATTAAAAGCCTACAACGAAAGACGCAAACAGGCGGATTTTCATATCTCAAATGAAGAAAAAGCAGCATTAGACCAAGTTGTTAATACCGCCGTCGAGAATGCGACCCGCATCATTGACAAAGAAGGCGATCGGAATTGGCCAGGTGTGTTCCGGGAGATGCATAAGAATCTGGCAAGCCTCTATTTAGAACTTGATGAACACGATAAGGTTCGGGCATCATGTGAACGTTTACAAGACTACGGCGAAGTCGGCAAACAGGATGCCGAAGAGGTCATGCAAAGTCTCAAGGAAAAAGAAGATTCTTAATGTTCCTTGCGGTTCGGTTAGGTAGGCTGGGGACTTCAAATTCCTTTACGTAGACCCGCCTTCCACTACGTTTCAGGCTACGCACTTTGGAAGAGTCATCAGTTAAGAGTGGGTTTAATTAACCTATAACCTCTTGTAACTGACAACTGAAAACTCTCACTGCGAGGCAAACTGAAAACTATAAAAATGCAGTTCTTGAACCCCGCCGCGTTTTATCTGCTCGGAATCATTCCTATCGTGGTGGCACTCCATTTTCTGAAATTGCGCCGCCACACGCACCTCGTTCCCAGCATCATGCTCTGGCTTACCACTGATGAAGACCGGAGAGCAAACGTCCCGTTCCAACGACTCCGTAACCTGTTACTTCCACTGTTACAAGTGCTGTTTTTATTGCTTGTCACGTTGAGCGTAGCACGTCCGGCATTACGTAGACCCGGATTTATATCAGGGAGGGCGATGCTTATCGTTGATAATTCTGTCAGCATGCTGTCAACAGAGGAAGGAGACACTCGCCTCGATTTGGCAAAGCAGGCGGCGCGGAAGCACATAGAACAGGTCTCTGCAACTGGCGGGATGATGCTCATGGTGACAAGTCCTTCTGGTTCCGGCGTTTATATCCAAGAAGCCTTCACGACAGATACCGCCAAACTCCAAAGTGCTATAGAAAATATCACGCCGACCCACATACCACGCGATCTGCGTCCTGTCTTTGATGCGGCAGCACGCTATTCGGAGTCACCGCAAGACAAAGTCTTCTTTATCAGCGATACCTTTGAAAATCTGCCAGATATTCCGCTGTCAATTCATAAAATCGGAGTCGGCGCGGCTGCCGAGAATATCGGTATCGTTAATTTCAGCGTTGAAATTGTAGCAGACCAATATGAAGTACTGGTCGGTGTCCAGAATTTCACGGATACACTCAGGGAAATTGATGTTCAACTGACAGTCGAAAACGTTCATCTCGATGAGAAAACAACATCCATTCCGCCCGGCAAAACTAAATCCATCCTGTTTTCAGGAGATCCAAGCCGTTTGGAACAGAGGGTTATCAGTGCGCATCTGCGGTTAGAAGACGACTTCGCACCTGATAACGGTGTCTCAGCAATCTTGCCTGCTGTAACGCCACTGCGCATCTTACTTGTCAGCGACAATCAGAATTCCTTGCTGCCGCAGTTTCTAAATTCATACGGCACTCACACGAAACTGAATACGGTTATGCCGTCGGACTACCACGGCACTAACGATGCGGATATAGCAATTTTTGATGGGGGTACGCCTTCGGGTCAAAAGGCTTTCGGTGGTTTTTCTGAAGTCGCATTTGGCACGCATTTAATCTTTTTCAATCCGGGCAATAATCTGCCGTTTATAGCAGCTGAGAGTCGGACTGTAGAAACGGATACAGGCATTGGACGCGTTATCAAGACAAACGAAACCCATCCACTCATGGCAGACGTGTCTCTACAGAGATTACTGGTGCGTGGATCCACACACCGCAGATTGCCACTCTCAGGGCAATCACTCGTTGAAACAGAGAAAGGCGCGTTGATATGGCTCGGTTCCGAAGCAGATAGCCAATTTCTTGTTTTTGAGTTTGACGCGTTCAATCCACGGATCTCTACCTTCGCGACATCTATTGATGGACCATTGTTTGTCTATCAATGCTTAGCGTCGTTTGAGGCGAGAAGCACACTGCTTCGACCACTTGCGTTTGATACAGTGCAGACTCGGCACGCGTTTCGGACTGGAGAGCAGGTGAAGATTGCCCCTATAGGCGATGGTACTATCCTCTCCGTACAGAAGCCTGATAACAAGACAGTTAGCGTGGTTGATTCCATATTTACTGAGACGGATCAGGTGGGGGTCTATACACTCTTTGCCGATGACACGCAGCTTGAGCGATTCACGGTTAACCTGCTCGATGCGAAAGTATCGGCACTCTCGCATTCCGCAACGGCACCAATACCAGAAGTACCAGCAGCAACAGTGGACGGGTTCCAACCGATGACACAGGAGGTGTGGCGGATACCAGCACTGCTCGCTTTTATCGTTCTGCTATTGGAATGGTGGTTTTATCACCGAGAAGGAGTATCTGTTCGGGGAGGTGTACTTTCCAAAGGTGCTGCTTAGGTTTATAGTAACCCTATTCAGATTCTTCAATTCCTAAGATGCTGAGAATATTCTCTACCAACTTAGTACTTGGCATTGCACCTACAAACCCGTCTATCATCTCACCATCTTTGAACACAATATAGGTGGGGGTTCCGCGTATGCGGTATTCAACTGTTTTTTCCGGTTGGGTGTTCACGTCCAATCTGGCGAAAGTGAAGGTATCCCGATATTCTAATGCGACCGCTGTGACCACAGGCTTCATCAGTATACAGTATATTCAGAAATCAGATTTGAATTCCACAACTATCGGGAGTTCGGAACCCAGAACAATGCCCTCAAAAGTAGCATCGGTGACTTCAATCGGGATACCGGATGTTTTACCGAAGTAACTTGCCACAAGCACCAAATCGAGGATGTTGACGACCCCGTCCCTATTGATGTCAGGGTTGGGAACCTGATCTTCGGCAGGAGTTGCGCCAAAGTGTGAAGCGATGAACGTCAAATCAAGGATGGTCACGAAGCCATCAGCGTTGACATCGGATGCACTCCGAGCATCAAAATTTTCATCTTCGGCGTAACTTGTTATCAAAAATCCGAGTGCCAAACTGAGTGTTAGCACGAAATAAATCAATCTGTTCATGCGGTTCGTTCCTTATATGCTTCAGCCCTACACTAACAGCACTTCCAATTGTTTAGGACTTACGTAGCCCCACTGCAGGCGGGGTTTTAAACCCCGCCTGCAGTGCGTCGGACATCCGTTATCATGGAAAAATGCATAAGTCTTGTTGTTTCTACCCTTAATTTCCCTCAACGTCTATAGCGTTAAGAACGTTCCGGACGAACTCGTCTTTCGGCGTCTGGCCTCCGAAGCGTTTAACTAACGCTCCATCTTGGAATACAAGATAAGTAGGGTGTCCTCTAACTTGGTATTTTCCACTTGTTATCGTATTCTTAATCGCATCTATTTTCGCGACGATAAATGTGTCCTTGTTCTCTAAAGCAATTTCGGCGACAACTGTCTCCATTCTTTTACAGAACGGTCAGCCATCCTTATAAAACTCAAGCACAATAGGAACCTCAGACGCAAGCACAACGGTATCAAAGTCCGCATCGGTGACTTTAATCGGGCTGCCGTCGTATGCGCTGGCAGTGGCAAACGTAATATTGATATCCGTTTCGTTGCCAGCAGCGTCTTCAACTTTTCCGGCAATAACATAAGTAGTTTCAGGTGCGAGTTCTTTGCCTTTGACGAGTTCAAGCGTCGCTTTGTTGCCTTCGATTTTACTGATCCAACCGACATCAGCACCCGCTTCGGTTTGCAGTGCGATGGTGCCACTTACATCTTCGCTGAACGCAATTTCAATCAGTGCACCACTGTTAATCGCTGCAGCGTCAACATCTTCGTCCCCATCATTGAGAGTTCCACCGGTGATCGAGGGTGGCTTCGTATCAGGTTCGGCGACCGTGTAAGTAAATTCTAAACTTCCATCCGCCCAAGAGACTTTCAACGCAAGCGTGCCGGGTGTGAACGGACCAGTGATTGACACTGTATTATCCGTGAGGGTAACTTCACCTTCACTGACTTTAACATCCTTTGGTGGATTGTCAAACATCAGGGTGATAGTACCGTCTACAGTAAGCTCCGACGCAACTGTAGGATCTATACTCACGAACGCCACAGGCTGACGGACGGTATAGTTGAGTGTCTCGGAACCGTCTGCCCAAGTGACCGTCAATTCAAGCGCGCCGGGCGTGAAGGGTCCCGTAATTGCCACAGTATTATCTGTGGTGATACCAACGCCTCCACTGACGGTAACGTCCTCCGGCGGATGATCAAATGTCAGCGTGATACTATCGTTCGGGGTAATCTCCGTACCGGTTGTTGGCTTTACACTTTCCAAAGCCGAAGACTGACGGACGGTATAATTGAGTGTTTCAGAACCGTCTGCCCAAGTGATCGTCAGCGCAAGCGTGCCAGGTGTGAAAGGTCCCGTGATTGACACTGTACTATCTGTGAGGGTAGCAACGCCTTCACTGACGGTAATATCTTCTGGTGGATGATCAAACGTCAGGATGATACTGTCATTCGTGGTAATTTCCGAGTCGGCTGCTGGCTCCGCACTCACGAAGTCTGCAGGTTGACGGACGGTATAGTTGAGCGTTTCGGAACCGTCTACCCAAGTGACTGTCAACGTAAGCGTGCCGGGTGTGAAGGGTCCCGTGATTGACACTGTACTATCCGTGAGGGTAGCAACGCCTTCACTGACGGTAATATCTTCTGGTGGATGATCAAACGTCAGGATGATACTGTCATTCGTGGTAATTTCTGAGTCGGCTGCTGGTTCTGCACTCACGAAGTCCGCAGGTTGACGGACGGTATAATTGAGCGTTTCGGAACCGTCTACCCAAGTGACCGTCAACGTAAGCGTGCCGGGTGTAAAAGGTCCCGTGATTGACACGGTATTATCTGTGATTGTAAAAACGCCTTCACTGACCGTAACATCCTCCGGTGGATTGTCAAACATCAGGGTGATGGTATCATTCACAGTCATCTCGGTGTCAATCGCTGGGTCCACACTCACGAACACCGCAAGCAGTCTGACGGTTTCGCCAAGATGGTTCGCGACAAGGACCAAGTCAAGGATATTGACCTTACCATCACCGTTGACATCCGGGTTTACAGTTTGATCTTCGGTAGGTGTCTCGTCGAAGAACCCGGCGACCAGCACCAGATCAAGGATATCTATTATCCCGTCAGTATTAACATCAGCTGCCCTCAAGAGGTCAATATCCACATCTTCTTGCGCGTAACTTGTTGTTAAAACGAACAGTGCTAAGCTTAATGTTAGCAACGAACAAATCAATTTTTTCATGTGATTTTCTCCTGCACGATGCCCTGCTGGCGGGGTTTTAAACCCCGCCAGCAAGGGCGGATGCGTAAATCCTATCTATTATACCCGTGCACGATGCCATTCCTGTACTGCTTCTGGGATCGCTTGAAGGTTTTCAATAGTGGTCTGCAGTGGAATTGCGCATTCCGGACCAATCAGCGGGACGCCTGCTTCCAAGTTTTTTACGACCTCTGCTTTAACGTCTTCCGGTTCTTTAGCAAACAGCGTTTCAGGGTTATTGATGTTTCCGACGAGGGCAATGCGCTCTTTCACAATGTCCATGGATTCTTGCGGTTCATTTTTAGAATCATAATGGAAGGCTGCCATACCGGTTTGCGCGATGTACTCCATCCTGTCAACGGTACGTCCGCAGATGTGCAGTATTAAAGGGATAGGGATACGCTCAACGAACTCGATGTGGAGATCGCGGAGATAGCGTTCATAGTATTCGCCGCTGACAAGATCCCCCGTCGCGTGGTCAGGAAGCGTAAGCGCATCGGCACCTGCTTCAATCTGGGCAACGCCGAATTGCACGGTGGCTTCCTTCATCCGATCCAGCGCGAGTTTCGTCTTACCCGGATCATCAAGCGACAGCAATAGGAAAGGTTCAACACCGAAGCAGTGATAGCCGAGCGACCAAGGTCCCATTGTTTTACCAATAACAGCAACCTCATCACCGTATTCTTTCTTCAGGATTTTAATCGCCTCGAGTACACATTGGGTATCCGGATGTGTGAGGAAATCGTTGGGGATAGTGATGTCATCAACATCTTCCCAGATCGGTTCACGCATTTTAACAGTGGGCCAATTATCCTTCTGTTCCCACTGTATTTTGCACCCAAGTGCGCTGGATTCTTGAATAATCGTGAAAACGGGCATGATGGTGTCAAAGCCGAGTTCGGTATAGCTTGTAGCAGCGAGACGCGCCATCAGTTCCGGCTCTCGATTCGCCTGTGGAAAGGGCGCGTCCACAAGATCCATCAATTCGACGGTTGCAACGGATGTCGGATTGCAGACCGGGGTGCGGTCAGTAGATTCATTGCGGAGCGCAGCGAGTACACGTTCACGACCTGTCATGTCATTTTGCATCTTCAATTTCCTTTACATTTGTTGGCTCGGTGCAGTGAGTACGCCACGTGTAGCGTCCATTTCTTCTTCACGCAAGACCACTCTAACATTTGGCGCACGTGTCAGTAGAAGTCCGACAAGCGCATCGTGCGACTGTGCACAAGGAAAAGCGACAGTGTCTTTAGTATCGGTTTCAACGCTTTCCATTTCACCCAATTTCATTAAGCCACCCGCGATTGCTGATATCCGTCGGGCTGCCGCTCTCCCTTCACTTTCTGCTGTGACTCGGTAGACCCCTTCACCCATAGAATCGACCTTAATAGTGAGCTGCGATTTCTTATCAAGTATGCTGAGGGGATATGGTTCAGGATCGGTGTTCAGATCAAGTTTACACGCTTCCAAAAAGACCCGACGACACGCGGCCTCGTGGGCACTCTTACAAGGGAAATAGAGCAAACCGTCAGCCGTTTTTAGCATTCCCCCGAGTGTTTGCATCGCTTGTCTGACGTTTTCGATTCTCTCGGCAGCCCCGGAAATGTGGCTGTAGGTATGTACCGAAAAAACAGGAGACTGTTGACCTGTAGTTGCATCAACAGTTTGCTGGCGATAAAGTCCTATAGTGATGTCGTGGAAGTGTGGGTCAATGGGTACGAGTTCAATGCGTCTGCCGATGTCAACAATGCGTCGCATAGAATTCCCCTTCCAACGGTTAGCGGCGGGCGAGTCTACCGCCGTAGTGATTTTCATAGATGTATTTATAAGCCTGTTCAGAAAGTCTTCGCAAGATATAGGACCGTCGGCTCTTCCAATTATAAAAGGATTGCCACCGATTTCTCGTGTTCGTCTTTGTCCTATCCTCAATCATTCCGATGAAAATGTAGGGTCTCGCTTTACCTTTCGGGTCTCGGAAAACTAATACGCCCCCATCACCTACCAACCCATAGACCGTTCCGGTTTTGTTATAAACCCTGACTGAAGCCGGGATGTAAGTTTGCTTAAAGATATAGTCTCCATTTTTGAGATTGAAGTACCACTTCATTTTTTCCGAAAAGGGAAGCTTTCCTTGCCACAATTTGAGGAAAAAGGTAGTTAGATCGCGCGCCGAAGTCATGTTCTTATAGGTGCGTCCGCCGTAGGGAATACGTTCCACAATCCGAGTCTGCTTAAAATAGGGATAATTGCTTTTCAGTATCCGATTCACACGCGCATGTCCACCAAGTAAGCGAATAAAATAGTTGGTTTCAGCATTTGAGCTCCACTGAATCATTGCGCGGAGTTTACCTTTGTTGGCAGCGGTGTGTTTTTGCCGTCCATATTTAACCTCGTGGAAATAGGCGAGCATCACAAAGTTCTTAATAAGCGAAGCTGCCATCATCTGCCGATCTTCGTTGATTGACACCAATTTTTTATTTTTTGAAATATCGTAGACAACGAAGCTTGTCCGATCTGTTGTTGCCAAGACGCGCCGGCTCCGCCGGCTTTTGATATACCGTTCAAAATCTGCCTCCAAATGCGAATCAATCGTACTTTGGTATTTGCGCGGAATGTTGCGGTACGGTGCCGCTGGCGATATAAAGATCGGAAGCAATAATGAGAGGCTACAACAGACAAAAAGTGCGACTAACTTCGCTGTACGTCTAAACATTCTACTGTCCTTTTCCTTTCTCATCTTACCCTTAGTGTGAGCAAGGAAGATATAATATTATGAGTGCAGGGTAGATCAGGGTTGCGAATCATTTTGCGTTAGTGTCCTTATTCGTGTTTATAACCGGCAATTGGTAGCACGCTGCCTCTCGGTCATTCCGTACGAGTAGGTAGTGCCCAGCAAGTGCTGGTGTGTTCCATGTAAGACCGTTTAACGCTGCGAAACGTGCATGTTCAATATGGCCTTGGGGATCAGGTTCTACAAGAACGATTTCACCGGATTCAGTCAGCACAAGTAGGACATCTGAAATTAATAACGTCTGCCCGTGTCCGTATCTGCCGCGCTTCCATTGACGTTTACCGTCAACTGGATTTACGCAAACAAAGATGCCATCATCCAGGCCATACAGATAATTTTCGTGATAGATAATATTAGTGAATTTTGCTTTCAGGTATACAGTTTCCCATACCACTGAAACGTTGAATTCACCAGTGGGGTTACGTGATATCTGGTAAAGTTTAGCGCCGACACCGTAGCCGGTTGAGACCAGCAGTTTATCATCAGGAAGTGGCACCGGTTGTGCGACACATTCCGCGTATCTTTCCGACCAGGGCTGCTTCCACAACAGTTTACCTGTTAAAGGTTCATGGGCGGTGATTAACCCTTTGTTGAAAATAATGATCTGTTCGGTGCCTAATAGAGTTGCCACGAATGGTGAACTATAACCACTTCGTGTCCGGTAACCTGTCCATACGATTTCGCCTGTTTCTCGGTGGTATGCCACAGCACCACCAGCACTGACGATAACAAGTTCACCGAAAACAAGCGGTGAAATACTAACGCCCCAAGGCGGGGGTTCCGCTCCGTTTTCTTCAAAAATATGGGTCGTCCAGAGCTGTTCACCCGTTTCAAAATCCAGACAGTTGAGTATCCCTGTTGAACCCACAGTGTAAACCCGATTCCCTAAGATCGTCGGCGTGGCACGCGGTCCAAGACCGGCAGGTGGACTGTCATAACGTGCCTGATCTCGATGGCTCCACTTTATTTCGCCAGTGCCTAATTCGTAACAGACCACTTTTTCCCAATCGTCTTCTTGTTCTTGCGTGATGGCTGAATTTCCAACGACTGCAAAGCCTGACCAACCCGCGCCAATAGATTGTCGCCAGACGAGTTTC
The DNA here is from genome assembly GCA_022827185.1 of Candidatus Poribacteria bacterium. GTDB lineage: Bacteria > Poribacteria > WGA-4E > WGA-4E > WGA-3G > WGA-3G. The sequence goes on along the minus strand of JAJDTM010000048.1, from coordinate 50,351 downwards.
GGTGGATGTGTGTCCCAATCCAAGTTTAACTGGATATCCGTTACGACCCCGTTACGGTGCTGTCCGAGGTATTGTGGGTAGTCGGTGGTGGATATTTGCGGTATAGATGTTTCATCTGTGTTCTGTCGGAAGCTGGTCGTTTCCTGGTGCCACCGCCATTCAAATATCGGTATAAGATCACCGCTGAATCCTTTGAACTGAAATAGATTTGTGCTGAGGAAGACACATAAGGCAACTATAGCAACGGCAATTAACTTAATCCGCCAGCGCAAACGGGAAAAACCTAATAGCCACAAGACTCCCAGGAGGGTTGTAAGGATAACAACCATGGTTATCCAAAAGACCTTGTCTTGGCGATGCCCCGCTTCTATTATCCAGATGACTATGATACCTAAAATGGCAAAACCGAGGATAACAAAGAGAGGCCACCAGCGAATCGGTTTTTGCGTCTGCGCCACTATGAGAGTCCCTTTTTTTTATGAAACGCGAAATGAAACATAAATTACCGTCCACTACAAAAATAGTATACTCCTTTTGACACTTTTTGTCAAGGAAAAAGGACGCGTCGCCGCGTCTACATCTCGCAAGTTAAGCATAGGTTTTGACGGGAAAAGTGATAAGGTTTTACAGGAATTTGACAAATTAAAAAGCGGTTTCCATCAATCTAATTTGAACCCTATAGCGGTGATATCCGAATTACATCCAAACTTATCGGAGATTGCAATGAAGATTTTCACGTCTAAATGTATCTAATATAGTAAATCCCATAATTATTTGCACACGCGGCGGGGTCGTAGGGGGTTTTTGCTTGGGTGTTTCTTTTAGGGTAACCCAGCCCCTACGGGTAATTCAACGCCTACGAAGGTGTAATGTGGGAGCCTAACGCGAACTGACAACTGGTAACTGAAAACTGATAATCCTGGCATAAATCAGGTGAAACCTTGTAAAATAATAGACGTTATGATAAAATGGTAACATAAGGAAAAAAACAGAAATTAATCAAATATTTGTCGTATGGAGGACCGGATGCGCTTTGAAAACCGGGTCGCATTTGTAACAGGCGGGGGTGGACCGTTAGGTATCGGAAGAGCTGCGTGTTTAGCATTCGCTCGCGAGGGTGCCGCTGTCGTAGTCGCTGGTGGTAGAAGCGCGAATGCTGTCGCTGACGAAGTCCGTGCTGAAGGTGGAAAAGCGATCGCTGTGCCTTTAGATGTTACCATACCTGAGCAGGTTCAAACGGCAGTAGATACGGCAGTGGATACATTTAAACGGATCGATATTCTGTTCAATAATGCAGGTATCCTTGGTCGTCAAACGTTGTTTGAACTCACGCCGGACCTATTTGATAAGGTGATAGCGGTTAACGTGAAAGGCAGTCTGCTATGTGCGCAGGCGGTCGCTAAGGTAATGATAGAACAGGGCATACAAGGACGTATCATTAACAATTCGTCTATTTATGCCGAAGAATCACACGTTGGTGTCCTCAGTTATTGTGTCAGCAAAGCGGCACTGAATCGGCTGACGCGAAGTCTGGCACTTGAACTGCGTCCACACGGTATAACCGTAAATGCAGTCGCACCGGGTGGCGGGGCACCGACCGGTATGAATGCATCGCAGAACATCCCTGATGATGACACACTCCCGGATTTGCCGCTCGCTCCCGCAGACGCACCACCGCTTGAACGTGGGGCAACAGTATGGGACTACATCGGCGCGGTATTGTTCCTCGCTTCCGATGAAGCCGCCTATATTAGCGGCGATATTATGACCGTTGACGGTGGTGCTGTTTCACGCCGATGAGTTGTTAGAGGAGGTTCCCCTTGTCGTTTGTTGATACTTTCAAAGCTTTCTGTCTGGCTGTCTTTGGGTGGCTTAAAGCACATGGGTTGGTCGTCGGTATCATCTCCGGTGCCAGCTTAGTGGGCAGTATCTTCCTCTGTGCACTGGTCATCGCTTACCTACCCTGTGACTATTTTCGCGCCAAAAGACGGGTGAGTCGTATCAGAAAACCCTTTTTGTGGGGCGGGCTGATTCTCGTGAAAAACTTGGTTGCTGTTATTCTTATTATTGTCGGGATTATCCTGATACCTTTACCCGGGCAAGGGGTTTTGACGGTATTGATCGGTATTGTCATCAGCGATATTCCGGGCAAACGTAAATTGGAGCGTCGTATCATACGTTCACCCATGGTACTATCGGCACTGAATCATATCCGTTCCCGTTTTAATCGTCCACTGCTCGTATTAGATGAACCAACAACGGAATAGTTCTACCCGCCGAACGGCACAAGCTGATGCCACGCACTCGGTCGCTGGCGATAGCATCTACCGAGGCACCAATTCCTTGTGAATCTCCAATAACCGTTGAAGCTCTTCAATCGGTTGCTCAGCGTCATCGACGCGCAGATCAATGTACCGGTCATTGAAACCGCCATAACCCCCATTCTCTTGAACGACGAGGAGTGCAGCAGATTGCTGTCCACGCGTGTCACCTCCAGCCGCTTGCCCAGCGAAGAGTGCCGCCATTAATTTGTCAGCGAGTTCACCGTCCGTTTCCGCATAGGCTTTACCCATCGCTTTAACAACGTCTCCACCCGCGAGGATATTGCCTTGAGCGGTATAGTGTTCACCCGAAACGGCACCCGCCCAGGCGTTACATTCATCGCCAGTGTAGTTAGCGACGTTTCCTTTCGCATCCACGATACCGACCTGCCGCGTTGCGCGGCCTGGATCATCGGCGATGAGACGTTGCAAGGCCTGTTCTGCCGAAAGCCCGCTTTTGAGGAGTTTTAAACCTTTGGGTCCGTACGTCGTGTTTGCCCAAGATTGCGTCGCAATGGCACCAACCCCAGCCTCCGCCCACGGCACAACCGATCCAACAGCGAAAAATTTGGACTGAACAGCAATCCCGAGCGCACCCGTTTCCGGATCATATCCGACGACCGAAAACGTCGCGACTGGAGACAGATGAGGTCTCTCTATTGGGATATTGGGACCAGAGAGGTGGAATAATAGACCGAGTGGTATCAAAAACATCTGTTGTGTTTCCCCAGATATCAATATAGATCAGGTTAATCTTCTTCAAATCGGATTTTCAAGGAAGCGGCATGCCCTTCAAGGCCTTCTACCTCGGCGAGCTTGACAACTGACGGTGTGACTTTCGCCAAGGCAGTCTTGGTATAAGAGACAAGGCTTGTTTTCTTGAGAAAATCGTCAATGTTCAGGGGTGAGGCATAGCGCGGCGCGGTACCAGTTGGCAGAATTGCGTTGGGCCCGGCAATGTAATCTCCAACCGCTTCTGGAGAATAGGGTCCGACGAAGATAGCACCGGCATTTTCGATATCTCCAAGCCAATCCATAGGATTCTCTACGTGGAGTTCAAGGTGTTCCGGAGCAATTTCATTTGCGAGAGCTACAGCTTCAGCAATATTGGGAGTGACAAAAGCAACACCGTAGTTTTTAAACGCTTGTGTCAAAAGATCGTGGCGAGGTAAAGGTTTACCTTGTATCTCAATAGCTGTTTTGACCTGTTCAGCGAAACCCAATGAGGAAGTAACAAGGATCGCGGCACACTCGGGGCCATGCTCTGCTTGTGAGATGAGATCGGCAGCGACATAATCCGGGTCAGCTGTGCTATCAGCGATAACAAGAATTTCGCTTGGACCTGCCAATTTGTCTATGTCAACGTGTCCATAAACCTCTTTTTTCGCAAATTGTACATAGAGATTCCCGGGACCAACAATTTTATCGACAGGTGGGATAGTGTCAGTCCCATACGCCATCGCTGCTACGGCTTGCGCCCCGCCGCATTTGTAGATTTCTTGAATGCCGCATTCCGCCGCAGCAACGAGCATATACGGATTAATATTCCGGTTGCGCATTGGGGCAGTACAGACAGCTATCTCTTTCACACCAGCGACTGTAGCTGGGAGCACAGCCATCAATAAAGAAGAGACCAAAAGCTGGCTAACAGATGGCACACAAACCCCGATGCGCTTCAAAGGACGAATCAACTGTCCGAGCACTACGCCATTCGCCTCAGTGGACATCCAGGAAGTCCGCAGCTGCTTTTGGTGAAATCGTTCAATGTTGGTTCGGGCGTGTGTAATTGCCTCAATATATTCGTCGGTGACTTCTAAATAGGCGTTCCCAATTTCTTCTCTTGATACCTTCAACTCTTTCGCGGAGATACGCGGCGCATCTAACTTACGAGTATATCGCACAACAGCCTTATCGCCTTCGGCCTGCACATCGCTCAAAGTGCGATGGACTGTTTTCAAGATACTTTCATCTTCCAATTGACCGCGTGCTTTCAACTTTGAGAGGAAAGTATCAGCCTCTGTCGTATGGGTTTCAACAATTCGTAGCATTCGTGAATAACTTATCCTTTCTATTTACCAGAGTGATTAATCTTCGACTCTCGTAATATTCGCACCGACATTGTTAAGTTTTTTCTCAATAGACTCGTATCCACGGTCAATATGATAGACCCGCGAGAGGACGGTTTCACCAGACGCTGCCATCCCCGCCGCAACGAGTACCGCTCCAGCGCGTAGATCGGAAGCCATCACAGGCGCGCCACTCAAACCCGGCACACCATTGATGATCGCCTTACCGCCATCAAGCATGATATCTGCGCCCATTCGGTTCAGTTCGGCAGCATGGATAAATCGGTCTGTATGAACGTTTTCGCTGATAATGCTCGTCCCTGACGCGAGGCAGAGCATCCCCATGATTTGCGCCTGCATATCTGTTGGGAAACCTGGGAAAGGTGCAGTAGAGACATCAATGCCGCTTATCTCTCTAGGCGTTGTGACACGGACCCCGTTGTCATCCCAGTCTAATTCGACACCTGCCTCAACAATCTTCTCTGAAATAGCGGGGATTTGTTGCGGCGTAATCCCCTTGACGTAAATATCGCCTCGTGTAATAGCCCCCGCGACAATAAAAGTCCCCGCCTCAATATCGTCAGAGATAACGGTATGTTCGGTGCCACGCAGCTGCTTGACCCCACGAATCGTTAGCACGGATGTACCGATACCGTCAATGTCTGCTCCCATCGCATTGAGGAAGCGCGCAAGGTCAGAGATATGCGGTTCACACGCCGCGCCGCGGATAACCGTCGTGCCTTGTGCAAGCGTAGCCGCCATCATTACGTTCGCTGTCGCACCGACGCTGGGTCCATGTTGCCCGGTAAGATACATCTCAGTGCCGACTAAACGCGCCGCTTGCGCGTAAATGTATCCCTCTTGAACCGTCACCTCCGCCCCCAAATGCTCCAAGCCGCGAATGTGCAAGTCGATCGGTCGCGGACCAATAGCGCACCCCCCAGGAAACGAGACTTTCGCCTTTCCAAGTTTCGCCACGAGAGGACCGAGCACATAAATAGAGGCGCGCATTTTGCGAACCAGATCGTAAGGTGCCTCAAATTCCAAGTGGTTTATGGGTTCAATATAGAGTGTCGAATTTTTAAGTTTTATTGTAGCACCAAGCCCTTCTAACACAGCACGCAGGGTTCTGACATCTGTTAGGTTCGGGACGTTATGGAGCACACTCACACCGTCTCCAAGGATCGCAGCAGCGACCGCGATGGGGAGCACTGCATTTTTGCATCCACTCACAGGGATCGTCCCTTCAAGTCTGGTACCGCCTTTAATTATTAATCTTTCCATTTTCCGTCTCCTTACAAATCCTCGTCACGGAATGTACGGGTTTTACTTCTCCTATAGCATAAACGATGCCAATCGGGTACCTGTTACAAACTTAGGCGTTACAAGGCTTTTCAGTTAAGTAAATTGTGGCAAAATAGACACATGTTATCTGTTTTCTCAGAATTTGCTTGCGTTGATGGACAATTTTTGGTAATATTTGATTTCAGTTTCATAATCTTAATTACGGAAAGGTATAAAAAATGGCAGATAAAACATATCGTGTCGGAATTATTGGATGCGGTGGCATGGGACGTTCCCACGCGAATAATTGGACGAATACGGGTCGTGCCGAAGTGGTCACGGCTTCGGACATCAGCGAAGCCTCCGCCGCAAAATTCGCAGAGGAGTTTTCGCTCCCGACCCACTATACCGATTTCGGTGAAATGTGCGAAAAAGAGGATTTAGACATCGTCAGCATTACCACGTGGCAGAGCGTGCGTGCCGAACCCACAATTGCCGCTGCTGAAAACGGGGTCTTGGGTGTTATTACCGAAAAACCGATGGCGGCTTCTGTCGGCGATGCACAAGACATGATGGATGCTTGCGAGAAGCACAACGTGAAATTGGTCGTTGGGCATCAACGGCGGTTCAGTCCGCAGAACTGCGAGGCACGGCGGCTTATCCAAGAAGGCGCGATTGGTCAACCCCAAGCGATGCTCCGTCGCGACGGACACGGGTTACTCAATCGTGGAACGCACGAAGTTGACGAGATGCGTTTTATCCTTGGAGACCCAGATCCGTTATGGCTTATTGGTCAGGCAGCACGGAAAACCGACCGTTGGGAACGCCGTGTGAGGACCGAAGACCTCTGCATGGCAGAAATCTGCTTTGAAGGCGGTATCCGTGGTATTTATGAAAGCGATCTACCAGAACCAGGACTTCGCGGGGACGCTGTTTACGGTGATGACGGGCAGCTGCGCCGTGGTAGCGATGGTACGATTGAACTTCTGAATAGCAAAGCCGCTGGATGGCAGACGATCAAACCGCGTCAAAGTGAACCGAATCAATTTAACGAGATGTTAGCTTGGATCGAAGGCGATGTTGATGAACACCGCAACGCAGGCAGGCACGGGCTTTGCACGATAGAAATCCTGATGGCGATTTACGAATCGTTGCGCATTCAGGACGTCGTAACCTTCCCCTTAACAACACGTCCAAACCCGCTTGACCTATTGGTTGAAGGTGGAAAATTGCCGGTATTTGTCGAAGGACGTTACGACATCCGCGCACCATTCCCGGAACAGAAGAAGTAGCATAGAAGCAGTCAGCAGTTGGCGGTCAGTAAAGAGGATCCTGATTTACCAGAAAACCTCTTCACTGATAGCCGACGGCTGACAGCCGATAGCCAATCATCAGCAATCTACATCCTTCCCTTCACTGCCATAAACTTCCATTCGTTCTTGTGTCGTGACTTCTCCAGCACTCGCCGGTTTGTAATGGAATTGGAGGGCGCGCCGCCGTTGTTCAGACTGATTGACGGGGCTGCCGTGATGCGTCAACCCGTGCCAAAAGAGACAACCCCCCGGCTTCAGCGGGACCATCGTGTCGCGCGCGACCGGCACGTCCGTATCGCAAATCTGCCAATCCCGACGTTTGAAATGGATCATCGGTCCCTCAATGTGCGAACCGGGGATGATGTGTAAGCATCCATTCTCAGCGGTCGCTTCATCTAAAGCGATCCATACACCGACAACGGTTGTTCCTTCCTGTAAGTTAAAATAGGCACAATCCTGATGCCACGGCTTCTCTGACCCGTGACGCGGCGGTTTGACGAGTGCCATGTCTTGGAACAACTCAGGCGTATCTCCCATAATCTGTTCAAGGACACCGAGGAGTCCGGAATGGGCTGCCATCGCGTTCAGACGCGGTTCGTGATCTACAAACCGGAAGATTTTTCTGATGGCATCACGGCGTTCCTCACCATCCCTCTCGTCCTTCTCCTTAGCGAGTTTCGGTTCAAATTGGATCGCCCGGAAATCGGGATCGTTTTCATCCATGAGATAAACCATACCTGCCAGTGCATCCTCAACTTCGGTAGGACTAAAAGCGTCGTTGATAACGAGATACCCGTATTGATGAAAATACTCGATATCCGCTTCAGTTACGGCTGGAAATCCGCCAGAAATCCCCTTGGCAGCCGTGTCAAAGCGGTAGAGTTCTTCAGGATACGGAATTTGGATCATGTCTGTCCGTTCGCCTGTTGCTGGGCTGTTCATAAAATAGCTCCTTCTGAAATTAGGACTTACGCAGCCCTTTTTGCAGGCGGGGTTTGAAACCCCGACTGCAGTGTGTAGGACGTCCGTTATCATGGAAAAATGCGTAGGTCCTGTTAAATTTCTCCTCTGCTTTCGCGGGTCATCAGGGTCAGGAAATCATCAACGCGATCGATTGCGGCTTGGGCGCGGTCGCGTGCGGATGCGTCTTTTTCCTCTTCTGCGAGCCACTGTCTCCTTTGTGGCAACCATTCATTTGTCAAGTGGTCAAGTTGATTCAGGAAATGCGGATCTTCATTTACACTCACGAAATAGTCAATGACACCGAGCAGCCCGTATTTCCGATTGATCTCCATATCCTCTAATTCGTCTACCATGAGTCTGAAAAGCTGCTGATTCCTATCTTGTCGCGTTTGGGCAAGTTCACGAGAGGATTCGGTTAGAAGTTTGTCAACGAATTCCTGCTTGGAGTTAATCCAGCGCGGCAGGTTCCGCACATAATCCTCTAAGTCGAAGTTTCCGCGTTGAAGTGCGAAATAAGCGTGGATGTGAATGTTTCGGAAAAAACCGGTATAGCCGACGTTCGGATCCATGGTATCAGCGTCATAGAGGATCTGGTTTTCGATCCTGTTGTAGAGCAGTTTAAAATTCTCCTCTGTGAGGTTCGTAGGCTTTAGATGTGCGAAGACAACCGCTGTCGCAGCTTCTACGAAAGTCGGTTCAAAGTCGTACATCGCCAAGATATTCTCAGTAATAACTGCCCCGGATTCGTGATGGACCTTACCGTGAAGCTCGTGCTTGTTGTAAAGTTCCGTAACGACGTTCTGACCCGCTGGTGTCAGCGTCTCGTTTAACCAGAAACCATCAGGAGTGAAGACCCGTTTTCCTTCCGCGTCGGTCTTAAAATCACCGTCATATCGTTTAGTGATGTCGTGCAGGGTGCCGGCAACTTCAAGCAGTTTTACGTCGCCGCCTTCCCGTCTACCGAGTTCCATACTCGTCGCACGCACACGCATGGTGTGGTTCCATGTATAGTGCCGCCATTGGAAGCCGACCCGATTATGTTCCCAAAGCCCAAAGGTTTCGTTGACTAAAGTTTCCAATTCATTCAAGACTTGGCTATAGTTCATACAAACTCCTTTTGAATAGTTTCCAATCTTCAGTTATCAGTTAAGAGGGTTTTTGTAACCAACAGGACTTACACATTTCCTCTTAAAGTCCCCCTGATAAGGGGGATTTAGGGGGGTACCTGTAAGCGTTGTCAGCGTTATATTTGACGCAGATGAGCGATAACCCGTGTGCGGGTGCTGACATCCCGGCTGCGGCTCGATCTTTGGCTTCTAAAATCCGGTGAAGTTGTGTGTCAGCATCCTGATATTTCATTTTTTTTGCACCACTTGCAAGCAAAAACTTGCGATTAAAAGTTAAGACAGTGCCGGTGATAGCACGAACCATACCCCGTAGAAACGAATCCGCTTCGATTTCAAAATAGACGTACGGCTCTTTTTTCCACCAATGCACCTCATAAATTTCACAGATAGGATTTTTCCGGTCACTTCCGACCTTTTGAAAGGAGGAAAAGTCGTGTTTGCCAACCAGTGTTTGGCACAACGCGTTTATGCGTGTAACATCGATTTCTGCCGGAAAAAAGTAACTCGTCTGTCTCGAAAGCGCACTCGGATACTCACGATTCAAAATCGTGTACCGATACCGCCGACTTGTGGCACTGAAACGGGCATGAAACTCGGCGGGCACCTCTGTTGCTGAGCAGACAACAATATCCCGGGGCAGCGTAGCATTAAGTCCTTTCTGAAAAGCGGTGGGTGGCATTTGTGAGGTCGTGTGGAAATTCGCAACCTGTCCCGCCGCGTGGACACCGCTATCCGTCCGCCCCGCCCCAATGATCTGTATCGGAGTTTTCGTTAGTTTCGTCAAGGCGTTTTCGACTGTGGTTTGGACTGTTGGCAGGTTCGGCTGGATCTGCCAACCGTGGTAATTCGTGCCGTCATACTCAAGCACGAGTTTGATATTTCGCATTGTGTCACCCTGTCATCGGGCATCTAAAACCCTAATACATAAAGATTATCACATTCCGTGAACAGTGTCAAATCAATTGTAGAATTGACAAATACAAAACTAAGATATATAATGGCTTGGATGCAGAATAAAACTACGGTCTATCACATCCAAAAAGAGCAGCACGGCACCCGCTTGGATCGGTTTCTGATGCGTGCGACTGAAGATATGTCTCGAACCCATCTGCAGCGACTGATTCGCGACGGTAATGTCACCATCAACGGCAAGGTAGCAAAACAACCGAGTTATGCCCTTCGCGACGGCGACGAGATCAGCCTAACGCTTCCGCCACCACGCCCTTTGGATACCATAGCACCTGAGAATATTGCGCTTGATATCCTTCACGAGGATAGCCACTTAATCGTTCTGAACAAACCCGCGAGGATGCTCGTTCATCCTGCGAATGGTGTCTACACAAGGACACTCGTTAATGCGTTGCTGGCGCACTGCACAGACCTATCGGGCATCGGTGGCATCGAGAGGCCCGGGATTGTTCACAGACTGGACAAGGATACGTCCGGCATCCTCGTTGTTGCGAAAACAGATGTTGTGCATCGCGAACTCTCCGCGCAATTTGAGAAGCACAGCATTACGCGTCAATATATCGCTATCGTGTGTGGTATCCCGACGAAAACCACGGGAACAATTGATGCCCAAATCGCAAGAAGTCGCCGTGATCGACGGCGGATGACAACGGTTGAAAATCACGGACGGCATGCCGTTACACACTATGAGGTTTTAGAGACATATCCAAAATTCGCGCGCGTCCAACTCACATTGGAGACCGGACGGCTCCATCAGATCCGTGTCCATTTGCAACATATCGGGCATCCTGTTGCGGGTGATGCGATTTATGGCGGCGAACAACGCGCCATAAACGATGCCGATACAGGAGCATTGAAACACGCACTCGCGCAACTCAAGCGTCAGGCGTTGCATGCCCGATTGCTCGGTTTTGTGCATCCGGCAACGGGTGAAAACTTAACATTTTCAGCACCGATGCCGAAAGATATGCAACGGGTTGTAAATGCTCTAAGAACAAAGGCAACGTTGTAGCTATACTAAAGTTTTAAAGCACCGAACCTAATAAAAAAAGCCTTGTTGAGAGATACGCGAGACTTGCCTCGTTCTTGCTATATATGCTATACTAATGAAAAATGGAGGTGTCTCATGTCAGATCAAGATTTTCGGGAACGTGTCCTAGCTGCCCTGGAACGGCTGGAGCAAAAAACTGAACGACTGGATCAGAAAATTGAGAGGATCGACCAAAAATTCGATCAGAAGTTTGAATCTATCGACCAAAAATTCGATCAGAAGTTTGAATCTATGGAAGCCCGGATGGGACTTTTAGAGCAAGGTGTCAGCTGGATTCGAGGAAAAATAGAAGGAAAGGCAGAAGTTAGCGCGACTTTGGTAAGTCGTATAGCAGTAGGGACCGCAATTGTCTCTACCATCATTGCCTTGTTTGCTTTGTTAAAATAATTGTAGAAAAGGAAATCCATCGTGGAATATGTCAATTTTGGAAAAGCAGGGGTTAAAGTAAGTCCACTCGCTTTAGGTTTAGGACTCAGAGGGCAAAGCGACGCAAGTGATGCCCAAAGACTCGTCGAACACGCCATCGATGCCGGCATTAATTTTATCGATTGCGCGAACATCTACGGTCTTATGGACGATCGTGCCAACATCGGTCGCTCTGAGGAGATCCTCGGCAAAGCGATTCAGGGCAAACGCGACAACGTTGTGATTACATCAAAGGTCTTCAGTAATATTGGTCCAGGTCCGAACGATGCTGGGTTGTCCCGCTACCACATTATGCGCGAGATTGAGCGTTCCTTGAGACGACTCAACACCGACCATATTGATATCTATCTCATCCATGCGTATGATGACGGAACACCACAAGAAGAGACGGTTCGCGCAATGGACGATCTGGTGCGTTCAGGCAAAGTCCGCTATATCGGCTGTTGTAATCATCAAGCATGGCAGGCATGTAAAGCACTCTGGATCGCTGATAGCATTAACGCAACCCCCTATATGTGTATTCAGAACATGTATAACCTCTTGAATCGGGATATGGAAACTGAGTTGTTCGGGTTGGTGCGTGAAGAAGGGTTAGGTGTGATGTGTTACAGTCCATTAGCCGTTGGTCTACTAAGCGGGGTCTATTCCCCAGATGAACCACCGCCTGAAGGCACTTTATGGGGCACACGCCTCCGTGAGGAATTTTCAAAGCGGATGAGCGGTGCAACTGGACAGGTAGTTTTAACACTCAAGCGACTTGCAGCCGAATTAGGCAAAACGCCAGCACAACTTGCGGTAGCGTGGGTGTTATCGCATCCAGAGGTTACAGTCGCAATCAGCGGTAGCGATACAATTGAACAGCTCGATGATACACTTGGCGGTGTCGGTTGGGAACTCGATGCAGCAGTGCGGGATGAACTGGACGAGGTTTCGAGCTCGTTTGTCCGTCTTATCGCACCTCCAGCCTAACATTCCAACAATTCAATTGTAGGTGCGGTTTCTAATCGTGCTTACGATTGTTAGAACCTCTTAAAATCCGTGAAATCTGCGCAATCTGCGTAATCCGTGATTTGCGGCGTACGCGCCCAAATGCGATCTGCATTCAGACAATAATCGCAACCCTTCTCGGAAAACAAAAAAGGCGGATCCGAAGATCCGCCTCTGAATTTTCTGCCGCTATGATTCAGATACAGTTTGATAGCGTTCCCATTTATCGCCTGCAGCGGCGGCTTGACGCTCTAACTCTGTCCGCCAACCGACGACTTCGCCTGCTTTGATACGTTCGATGTCAAAGCCTGCATAGCGATCTTCAAGCCTATCACCAAGTTTGTGGTTTGCTGCCCAGCGATCCCATGCCGTTTTCATCCATTCGTGCGGCATCGCCTCACGGACGGCGGGATCGAGCTGCCATGCGAACCGCGCATCAACGACCTTCGGTTCCTCCTCGGAGGGACCGCCCCACTTCGACCAACCAATTGACAGTGTATTACGTTCACGCTCAGGCACGGTATGTCCGGTATGGATTGTTGTGCCGTTACGGATGAGGGCTTGCCCAGCCTTGAGCCGAATCGCGACTTGTCCGGGAAGTGGATCCTCACCATTCCAACTCGGTGTATAGGGGACACCCTGATCCTTCATGGACTGTGGAAGTAGCACGTCATGCTCAAGTGGCGTGCGCCATCGGCTGTGGCTCCCGACAACGAGTTCATGGCATTCATCGTCTGCGAGTGCCAAAAACATACCGACCCCCTTCGGCTCGGTAATTCGTTTCTCATTTTCTTCCTGAATTTCTTTCCAACGGATCCGCTCAACTTCCTCGGAATAGGCTTCAGTACCGTCTCCACGGTTATCTTCTTGTGAGAAGTAACTTTCGCCAGTACCCCACCATGTCACGTCTCGGTGCCATCCGAGTCTATTCTCTTTTTTACGAGGATTGCACCAGAGGAGTATGTTTGTCATCACAAGCTCTTCAGGTGCCGCGCCACACCATGACTTGACGAAGCCGGTGAAATCTGGGGACCCGTAGAATTCAGCGAAATGCGGTTCTTTAAAAGCAGGATGGAGTATGCCTCGGATTGCCCAAGGCTCATTTTCACCCGCGCGGTGAACATAGCCTTTTGAGCAGTCGATAACATCGTAGCCGTTCTCCGGTGCACATGCCTGCGTGACGCGGCGCCCTGCCTCTCGGAGAATCGGAATCCACGGATTGTCAACAAAGTCGTTGATGATTACGAAACCGTGTTCCCTTAAATGCGCCAGTCTTTCCGGTGTGGATCCGGGTGCGGCGAGTTCCGGTTTGAAATCAGCAAACGCTGGCGCGCGATAGATTTCTTTCTCAGGTGATTGATCGTTGCTCATTATCGTTCCTCCTTTGAAACTTCTTGAACACTCATCAAAACTTGGAATTATATTATCACACACTGTCACAAATTTTCAAGAACCACAATACTGATAACTATTTAATGCATCTCAACTGAAAGAACGTAACTCAAAATTGTTACCAAAAGCCATGTGGCAACCAGCACAACCCCAAACGGACGTTTCAATTGATCACCCGACACGAAGATACCGCATCGGAAGACGATGAGAATAAACAGCATCGCGGGGAACAGGAACTGGAAGAACTGTCCGTCCGCTTGTAAACCGCCTTGTGTTGCAGAGGCTGAGACACCCGCAACAAAAAGCACATTCAGGATATCCGCACCGATAATATTCCCGACCGCCAACTCACCGTGTCCGCGTCTGACTGCTGTTATCGCCGTCACCAGTTCCGGGAGCGATGTACCGAGCGCAACGAGTGTCGCCGAGATGATGTGTTTCGGGACACCAATGCGTTCTGCCATGATACTCACGGCTGGAATTAAGATCTGTGCGGAGACAACAATAATAGCGATGGATCCGATGAGTTTAAGAAGCGTTCCGAACGCGCCCGCTTCTTCTTCGTCCGCGCCTTCTGTGCTTTCAGCATCTGACGGTGTTGTACCTGCCCAGCGGATCGACTGCCAAATATACAACGCCAGAAGGATAACGAAGATAACGCCTACGAGTTGTGGTAAAACACCACCTTGCGTAAAAACTTTTGCTGGGGAGGTCCAAGGAAAACAGCCAAGGACTAAGAGAATGCCAGCACCGACCTGTACATTTGATAACCTCGAAGCCAATTGGCGGTTAATTGGGAGTGGAGCTATCAGGGATGCCAATCCAATAATAAGTCCCGTATCACAAATAATTGAGCCGACGGCGTTGCCGAGCGCAAGTCCCGGCTTCCCTTGTATCGCTGAGAGTACAGAGACGGCTGCCTCTGGTGTCGTCGTGCCGATGCTTACAATTGTTGCACCGATGACCGCTTTTCCTAAGCCCCATCGGTTTGAAAGGATTACCGCCTCATCAACGAACCAATCTGCGCCTTTGCCGAGTGTCGCAAGCGTCACCACAATTATCAGAAAAAGGGCTAAGCTGGGTAATCCAACAAGAAGATGTTCAATCCATTGTTCCATTAACTTTACCTTTCGCGGAGAGATAAGATGTTAGCTTTCAAAGAATAGATTAACATATACGCTAAGTAAAGTCAAATGTGTTTCAAATTAGAGGCATTCAGTTTTACCGTGAAAGATGCGGAAAGTCCCCTTGATAAGGGGCGGTGAATGCCCATAAGGCATTCATACCCGGTGAATGCCCATAAGGCATTCATACCGTTGATTCTGATTCTTTAGGGGGTTGACTTTGCATTGAGAATGTCCAAGTAATTCTAAAATCTACCATAAATAGCCGTAGTTGCAAACATGTTGGGCGGACTACCTATCCGATGTTATTCCCAACGCTTCTTCTGAAATTGGGATGTTAAAAACGGCGCGATGTATCTGCATGATTGTCTTGCGATACGCCGGTGCGGGTTGTTTATCTTCATCACCCACAACAGACAAGTTTTCCACAGTGACAGTTTTCGGGAACCAGATGCCGGGTTCAAATTGTGCGAGCTGGTGCGTATAAGTGGTAAGGTCGTGCGATTCTTCACGCGGTAGCGGTCTGAGTTCGCCATCACGCCTTCTTATGAACACCTGAGGCAGGGATCTACGGTGCGCTAAAATGCGGGTCGGTCGGTACGCTTTCTGCGGATTCAGCCAAATTTCAGACTCTCACTGCGAGGCACTCTTAACTGGTAACTGACAACTGTTAATAATAAAACGTATACGTCGGTCTATCCAGAATAATACTTAAGATGTTCCAGATACTCCCCATAGCAAAATCTCCGAGTGCCAATCCGAGAAAGAGCGGCACAGTTTTCCGGTAGAGCCCGAGTCCACCGTATTTCAGCACACTCCATTTAGCGAGCGCGCTGATAATAAATGCTGCCCAAAAGAGATGGAGATGAAACGACACACCATAACCGAGCGGATGAATCGGCCACCAGAAGAGTCGGCTGCGAACCGCGGACAGCAGGATTGTAACAGCAAAACCGATCCCTATCGCGGCGATATGACCGCCATCCGCATCTCGCGGCGAAGTGAGCCAACCCTCAAGAAACCGGTACGCTCGTCCGCCGAAACTATTAATCTGACCCCCCACCTTACCGGAATTAACGCCGAGTCCAAAAAACGTATCCACCAACATGAAGATACACAACGGCATCGCGATGATTATCAGCACCAACATCAAGCGTGATAGACCCTTCACGTCAAGGTTACCACGTTCAGCGAGCTTAAACGCTTCAAGTTGATGCGGCATCGGGTGACTCCGATTGTCTCTATTGAACCAGAAAAAAAGTGCGAACCAGGTCAGGTTTCGGGCACCGATTCGACGTGTACCGAGTATGCTAACGAGACTGTGGTGTGGTCCGATAAAGGTCGTTGAGTGGATAGGGAAACCGATTTGCGCGCGGATACGTGTCAACGGAACCGCAATTGTCGCAAAATGCGCAGCAAAGAACAGCACCGCGATCCACATCGCCATCCCGCCACGCATCGCAAACCCGATGATGAATATCCCCCCGAACAGGATCCCCAAGAACGCCGTGCGATAACGCATCGGTTCTTCCGCATCCACGACCTGCCGTTGTACGAATGCTGCGCGAAACGCACGCCCAATCTGGCGGCGTGTACCCCACACGGCAATTGCACAGATACCGATATACGCACCGATGTTCTGTTCATACGGATAGGGGAAACCCGGAACGTTTTCTAATCCGCTTAAGATAGCGATGAAGTATTGCACTTTATAAAGAAAGAAAAAAAGTAGGCACGACGTGAGCAACTCAAGCGGCATCAGGAAACCGAGTCCGACAGCGAACGGATAGATGATGATCGAATCCCCACCACGGAGAAGAGCCGTCCACGGTCTTTCAGTGAATAACGGACCAAGCGGGATGTGTTTATTGGGGAAAGCCGGTATTGATGGAAAAAAGATGTTAAGCCCGTTGACAAGGCTAATGATCGCCGCAATACCGAATCCCCACCACATGGCTCGACTCCGTAAAAATCGACGCGTGTTGTAGGCGAGTTGATACGGCAGCTCGACAATCGGATACACGAGGCGTTCCTGTTCCGTCCACTGTTTACGGATGATAACATTAATACACTGCATTACGAAGATTAACGCGAAAGTGAAGGCACACCACCAAAACGTCGGAAGCATCCATTTCGTCAGATAATGGACTTCAAAAAACGGTTCATCACCCAAGTAGAACGCGCGAAGCACGCTCGGATCGTTGATCGTTAACCAGTCCGGTAGATAGCCCCAGAACAACTCGCGCCACTCATTTTCAGGCGTACCGAAATAAAAGGCGTGAACGATAATTGAGACAAGCGGAAGGAACATATCGTAAGACATGAAAAGCAGTGTGATTGACATCAGAATATAGAGACTGATGAGTTCACCGCCTGTCAGGGCATACTTCGCGGCGTATTTTTTGAGCACGGTGTTCAACACAGCGATGACCAACAGTGTGAACACAACGCTATAGAAGGGTGCCATCAATGTCGGAAAGGTGTACCGAAGTGCCTCACACTCAATATGCCATTTGTAGATAAACGGCAAGAGCAGTAACGATATGAGAATGGTACGCAAAGTGATTTTTTCGTGCGTCGGCATAAGGAGACATCGTGAGGGTTAGAGGGTAGTTAAACAGTTGATAAAGTTTCGGAGTGTTACCGCAGAAAAGTGAACCGTCCGCTTATATTTTACGTTTATTCACGTAAAAGTTCAAGTAACCTCTTAACCGAAAATTGATAACCACCAGGACATATAACCATGAAAATCACACAAATTGAAGCCTTCGCACTCCGATACCAAAAGGAAAAACCAGACGAACAACAGACGGACAATTATTACTTACCGGACGAAGGCTGGCGTTGCATCTACGCACGCCACCACGAAACAATGGTCGTCCGAATCACCACATCAGACGGCATCGTCGGCTACGGCGAAGGACAGAGTCCGGTCTCACCGCGTACATCGAAAACGATCGTCGAGGAGTTGTGTCGTCCGATACTCATGGAAAAAGACCCGTTTGATGTAGAATACCTCTGGCAACGGATGTTCACAGCGATGCGGGAACGCGGGCACTACACGGGTTTCTTTATTGATGCACTCGCTGGCTGTGATATTGCCTTATGGGACATCATCGGACAAGCGACGGGCAAACCGGTTCACAAAGTGCTTGGCGGTCGGTATCGGGATACAATTCCTTTGTACGCCGGTGTCGGCGGAAGCACACCAGAAGCAGCGGCAGCCAGGGCAGCTGAATATGTTGCACACGGATATGGCGGGTTAAAAATTCACGCAACACAGGACCGCGCGGCAATCTTGGAGATCGTCGCAGCAGTCCGTGAGCGAGTAGGTCCACAAATCAAGTTGATGGTCGATGTTCATACGCAGTACAGCGTACCAGAAGCGACGCTGCTCGGACGCGGGCTTGAGGCATTGGACGTGATGTGGTTAGAATCACCAACGGCACCGGAGGACATCCCTGGGCAAGCCGCATTGGCACAGGCATTGGATATGTCCGTCGCGATTGGGGAGTGGACACGCACCCGTTTTGAATTGCGGGAGGTATTTGAACGCCGCGCCTGCGACATCACGATGCCCGATATTGCGCGCACCGGACTCACAGAAGGGAAACGGATTGCCAGCCTCGCCGATACCTATAACATTCCGGTGACACCGCATATCGGTGGCGGCGGTATCTTGTCGATTGCCGCGACAGTCCAATTTTCCGCCACAATTCCCAACTTCCTCATCATGGAGCATTCACCTGAGGCGTACGAGATGAAAGGACAGATTACCACGCGAAAACCAACGGTCAAAGATGGAGCCTTCATCCTTGATGATACCCCCGGACTGGGTGTTACCATTGATACTGCAGCATTGGAAGCCTTTGCGATAAAAGCTTGAAACGGCTAATTCGGTAATTTTAGGCATTTTGGAAATCTTGCCAATTGATTCCCAATTGGCGGACAGCAGTACGAATTGTTCCTAATTTCAGGTCACGTCTACCCCAATCTGGAACAACAGTCCCTTGTTGAGTGTTGGGATTGAACCATTTTCGATGCGACCCTCTGCCTCTTCTCTTTCGTTCTTGACAACCAAGAGCTCTTAATTTTCGAGCAACTTCTCGATATGTCACGGTGCCGATACTACCGTTTCTAACCACACAGGACTCTTTGCATCAGGAATATGGGTGTTCTCTGGCAATGAACGTCCCATGTCCTGATATAGTTCTATGACAGCAGTGAGAGCGTCCTGGACGTTTTCTAATGCCTCGTTTAACGAATCGCCCTCGGTGACGAACTCAGGCAGCAGAGGGGAAGTTACTGTATATCCACCTTCAGGTTGCGGTGTTAGCAGAAGTGGTATTTTGTATTCCATCAAAAGTTCTCCATTTCAATACCCTTTTTCCTTGTCTACTACGTTGGTCAAGGGTTCGCCGTTCACATATTTGTGCATGTTGTCAATAAACAACTCCATTGCACGTTTGGCGATATTCTGTGACGCGCCAGCGGTATGCGACGTTAAAATTACGTTTGGTAGCGTCCATAATGGATTATCCGGTGGACACGGCTCAGTATAGGTAACATCCAATCCTGCACCCGCCACTTTTCCACTTTCCAACGCAGCAATAAGTGCAGCCTCGTCAACCACCTTACCGCGACTCACATTGATGAAGAAGCATCCCTCTGGCAAGGCATCGAACTCTGCATGCGATAGCAATTTATGGGTTTGCGGTGTGATCGGACAGCATACCGTTAAGACTTCAGAGCGCGACAAAAACTCCGGCAGCCAATCGAGTTGTCCCAACGCATCTACAGTATCTGGCTTATCCATCGGTTCGGGGTCTACGGCAATCACGTTGAAATCAAACGCCTTGGCGCGTTGGGCAACTGCCCTACCGATACCGCCAAGTCCCAAAATTCCCATCGTCATTCCTGACACCTCAACACACGGCAGCCATTTCCACGCTTTCTCTCGCATCAAGTCGAGTTGCGTGTGGATCCCGCGGGTTAGTGAAAGGAGCAGCGCGAACGCGTGCTCAGCGAGCTGTGGCCCGTACAACCGCCTACTATTTACTAACGTGATCGGACTCTCTTTAAAGGCAGGATACATTGAACCTTCCACGCCGACGAAAGGTTGCATCACCCACTGCAGGGAGGTCGCATGCGGAAGTGCCGACTCCGGCACCGTTCCGTAAAGGATTTCGACATCTGAAAGGTGATCGCTGAGAGACCCGCCTTCCGGTAGAAAGTTTATTTCCATCTCCGGTGGCGCGCCCTGCAGCATATCCGCAACTTCTTGACTGATCCCACTGGCAATCAGCACCTTGATTTTAGCCATTGATAATCTCCTTCGTTGTAGTTTTTTTCGAGAATTTTTACATAAAATGAATGCATCAATATGGGCGCGCTTGCTGGTCAACTCGACTCGGCAGTAGATCCATACGGAATGGTAGTGACACCGGAATAGGTTTAGCGTTTGGAAACAGGGAACCCACTCTCGGTTTCAACACCTTGCCGAGGTAAGCTTCCACGCCGTTGAGATAGGATGGTGGTAGACTCGTCCATGTAACGAGTAAATTCAGATGCGCGTAGCCTTGAATTTGAGGATCTGTGCCATGTGCTGTAAGCCTATCCCGGATATTTCCTTGTCCAACCCTGACAGTTACAGGGTTCCCGAAGTTATCCCAATACCAAATGATATAAATTCCTTCACAGCGATCATAGTAACTATGACTTAAATCCACGTTGTGCAATGAACACCACGCATTGTTCTCACATTTCGCCCAAAATAGATGCAGCGTTGTTTGATTCATTATTTTTGTTGCCTCCGTTTTATTGTGGCTAAATGGATGCGCTCATCCGTGTTGTTTTGAAAGAAGGTTTTTCTTAAGTCTCTGTTTCATATTGCTCTTGTTGTGCTTTCACAAGTTCGCGCTGGTTATAGATAAATTCATCATTGGGGTTTAGTCGGATTGCTTCGTCATAATCGGCGATAGCAGCATCATATTGCCTCAGTTCTGCCTTTGCGCGTCCGCGTTGGTGGTAAGCAGATGCATCGTCAGAATTTAGTCGGATTGCTTCGTTGTAATCGGCGATAGCAGCATCGTATTGTTCCTGTTCTGCCTTCGCAAATCCGCGCAGGTAGTAGGTGAATGCCTCATTAGGATTTCGGTAGATTGCCATGTCATAATCGGCAATAGCTACGTCAAACTTATTTCTCCGGACCGCTTGATCAGCGCGCTTTGTATATTCAGCAGCACTGAGTGGCATATATGGTGTTTGGTCATCACGTAGAGAAGCAAATCCCTCAAAGTCGGGAAACAGCCTTATTTCAGTGATACCTGATACTCGCTCCAATTCGGTCCGAATATCTTCCTTCTTACATTTTTCTATAATACACGCTGCATCTTCCTCAAATTCATAATGTCCAAAGAAGAAGATAGACTGCTGGGCAAGAATACGGTTGTTCTGTTGCCGAGGCTGCCAGTGGTACAGTTGTGGTTCTTTTCCATCTAAAAAGTAAGGAATGGTCTCTCTTAACAAATCAGGTTCAATTTCTATAAATCTATCCGCGTCCTTATGCACAGCGAACACTTTACCATTCGTGCTATCATCGGTTTTGGAATCTTGCGCACAAGCAAACCAGAGTGCCATTTGTGCACTGTAAGTAAAGTCTATCAGGCATGTCGCTGCCTTGAAGTGTTGAAGACCAGCAAGTATTTCTAAATCACCGAGAGGTCGTCCATCTTTCTGGTCGTATCCCCGAAGCCGTGCTTCACGAATCAAAGCCGTATTAATTTCAACAAATGTTGGGAAGCCTTTGTCCTCAGAATTTTGCTCGGTTTCCGGCACTCGACGATAAGCGGATGCTTGTATTCCATATTCTTTGTTAGGAACACCCCGAAATACATAGGTTCCGTCGTCGAATTGACTCGCCCATTCCAGGAAATCGCTCAACGTTTCGACAGGTTCGGATTCGGTTTTTGCCATTTAATTCTAATCCTCTCAATATGGGTTTGTCTAATTTTATCCGTCTTCCTGTACAGGTGAATGGGAATCAGATATGTCGTGCTGAGAACCCGCTTTCAGTGCCAACTGGAGTTGATGGTTATATAGTCTATCACATACGGAGGAAAAAGGCAATTCAAATCGGTTTTGTCAGCAGGGTGATTTAGTTTTAAGAAATTCTCGGGTTTATGCTTTCCCTTACAGATCCGGTGCGGTTAGAATGCACGTCGCATTTGGGTGAGTACACCGCAAAACACGCACCTACCGGTCCTGGGGGGCCAAAATTGGACGACAAAACCGAGAACTAAATAGCCCTGGTTTTGTCGGGTGTGTAAATATTGGGTCATAATGGAAACCACCTAAATGCTATATGGAGGGATTTCGGAGGTTAGGTAAAGCACAGCGAAATTCGACGAAACACTATTCCTTAAGCGTGAAGCGAAGCACGCCACGACCAATGGTCCCGATGTAAAGCGTCTCACCCTCAACAACAAGCGAGGTGACACGATTCGGGATTTCTGGCGTAACCTGTTTCCATGTGTTAGAATTCTCTTTCAATTGATACACGTGTCGCGCTGGATGCGCGTGGATGTCTGAAATACCGTATACCGTCGTGCCATCCACAGCAAATTTGTCTATAACCAGCATTGCACCATCCACGTCGGCTGTTTCGTGCCAATCGGTACCATCTCTGGAATATACTACTCCCTTGTCGGTTGCTACGTAAAGGGTTGACCCCGCGAAGGTAATGATTTTGAAGCGTGAAATAGGAAACGGGAGGTTCGCGGTAACATTGTTCCAGGTGTCTCCCTCATCAAACGATTGAAAGAGTTCTCCATCCTCTTTGCCGGCATAAACGGTACGACCCGACGCAGCGAGTTTTAGACCGCCAGGCACACGAAAGCCAGAGCTATCAGAATCCTCACCAGAAGTGGGCTTTCCTCCATCTGTTAATCTTGTGTCGGACCATTCAGTCGTGCCAGGTTTCCATCTAAATAGTTTCCTGTTGTGTTCAACATAGTACGTTTCTCCACTGACAGCAAATTTTCCCGAACGACCCAACGCAATAAGTTTATCCAGCTCTTGATAACGTTCATCGAGTGCACCCCTTAACTTTTCCAGATCGTAATCTTCAAAGTCTATTGGTTCATCCACCTTGAAGTTCTGCTTAGCTTCCTCCGTAAGTGCATTCCCAAAAGAGTATTGTCTTTTGTCCAACCACTCCAGTAACCACTCCTGTTCGTCTAGATTGACCCTTTCAAAAGTGGGGACTCCAAGAATGGCAGTGAATCTGTCGTCCTCAGCAGATAGGCGAAAAAATCGAGCAGCCATTTTCTTCTCGCCTCTCACATATACGCTTCCATCGAATTTTGCTAAACCGGTAATATTATCAATCCCACCAATAGAAAGCAGTGTCCACGATTCACCACCATCGGTTGAACTCATAATTCCATCTGCAGTCTCCGCGTAGAGTTTACCGTTAGCAGCAACCAAGTTCGTGACATCCGTACTCACGATCCCTGCATTGAATTGATGCCACGATTCACCGCCATCGGTTGTTCCATGAACGCCCGTCGCGCCACCTATGTAGAAAGTCTTTGCGTCTAACATCACAACTGGAAGCGCATACCATCGACCCCTTAACATACCCTGTAAATTCAATGAAAACCAAGTTTCACCAGTATCAACTGAGTAGAATAGGTTCAGCTGGTCTGATACCATAACCTTTGCTCCTGATGCGAATATCTCAATGTGTGATTTAAGGTTGATTTCAGATCCGGAGCGTCCATTTTCTAAATTTGTGATAACCTTCGAGAATTCAATAAGAGATCCGTCCTTCAACATCTTTTCATTCTCCACTTTTTTTCTCGGATTTACGGCATACCATGTATCGCCCAAATCGGTTGAGCGATAAAGAGACCACCAAGTATGACCTATCATCGTTGCTTTAACCTGCATCCCAACCTGACTTGTGAACTGCTTTCCTACAGCTGCATAGAGTCGGTGTCCCGCAACTGCCAAGGCGTAAATAGGCAGTTTTTGTCCGTGCCTATCTGCCTGCGTCAGGGATAATTGTTCCCATGCCCCACTATTGCGTCGATAAAGACCATCATCTGTTCCTGCAAATATAGAATTTTCAACGGCAGCGAGTGCATGATTTTTTTTTCCCGCTAAACCGTCTTTCAGAGGTATCCATGATTCACCACTATCCTCGGAGAGATAAATTCCGTCAGTCAGGGCGAGATAAATTGCAATATCAGTTTCCGCAGCAGGCACGTCATCTGTTATCACTATATCAATAGGGAGACCTTTTGGATGCGTACCGAGTGTATTCCAAGTTCCGCCCCAATCTGTGGAAGCCAATACCTCTGTATCGGTGGCATAGTATAGGGTATCTCGGTGTTCTGTCATCGGCCACCACCCGATTTGAGTATATGCCGTATAGACAGAGGGAGCATCGCTGGTAATCAGTTTCCATGCACGCTTACCATCTGCAAACCTATAAAGCCCCACAGCAGTCCCTGCGTAGATATCACCAGAGGTTGTCTCGAAGAGGCTGAGCACTCTCCCACCTTCTGGTCCCTTTGCTTGGATCCACTGTGGTTCAGGAATTGCGATCTCGGTTTCATCAGCAACAACTGCTGCGAAAAGCGGGGCATCCGGTTTCTGACCTACGCCGGGGCTTTTACCGGGGGTAACTGAATTGCCTGCCTGATTCCGAGCCGCAGGTTTTGCCGGTGTGTCTAAGACAATAAGTGCTTCAATTATCTCAACAGTCGGTTCCGAGGTGGCATTTAAATTGTACGGTTTTTGGAAACGGGAGAGGTGCTGGGTACCGACACCGATGAGTAAAAGAATTAAAACAGCAGAGGCTGCAGAGATTACCCACGGTAGCACCGGTTTATTGGCAGAAGGTCTGACTGGAGGCGTACGAGAAATTTCACGCATAATATTCTCTGTCAGATAAGCAGACAGTTGAAAACTGTCCAGGGATTGTCGAATCATGTCTTCCTCCTTCTTTAAACGGTTGCGCGCCCGACTGAGGCGGCTCCTAACAGTATTGGCAGAGACACCGAGAAACTCACCGATGGTTTCGGATGTCATTTCTCCAAAGTAATAGAGCGTTATCACTGTCCGTTCACTTTCAGGCAATTTTTGTAGGAGTTTTTTGACGATTTCACGACGCGTTTCGTCGGCTTGGGTCGCCTGTTTTTCTGCCATGTATCGGGAGTATGACATCTGCTCCATCTCACTGGCATCAAGCGTTTCTAAACATTCTAATGGCTGTGGATTCTTTCGGTGCCAGTCTGAACACAAATGCGACGCAATCACATAGAGCCATCCCGCAAATAAATTGTGGTTTTTCAAGGTGCTAAGTTTCTGATACGCCTTGAGAAACGCGTCTTGTGTAATTTCTTGTGCGATATGAAAGTCGCCGATTTTGCGCCACGCCAGCGCGTGAACGCCTTTCCGATACTTTTTGACTAAGCATCCGAACGCTTCTTGATTGCCTTGTAGTACCTGTTGAACGAGTTCAGCATCTTTCAATATCATTCCGTGCATCCTCTGGAATCGTCTCATCTTTTAACTTAAGTGACGGATTTTAGGCATTATCTGTTGCATTATTTTATAACCCAAGTTGCTACTTATAAGATGTCGCGTGGGCAGCCCCTGTTTTTGAGTAAAAAGCGTTCATGAGCCGCGAAGGTATCGTAGCGTGAACTTTTAGTTTGTGCGTTCAGTGGCACAAACTCGGAAGTTTGTAGTACAGGGGGCAACTTAGGTTATTTTATAGTAAAACCTGTAATTATTTATACACTAACACAAAGGCGAGGATACTATGAAGAAACACCCAAGCAAAAACACCCTCGCCAGCGGCGATGGGAGGTTTGTTCCCAGTTAATCGTAGAAGTATCGTTATAATATTTCTATTTCGTTAACTATTTTTTTGCCTTTAGGAGGACATTGTAATACTTCGCGAGTGCGTCAACTTTCTTTTCCTTGGGCATTTTCTCGTCGTCAAGGATTTCGGTGACGACGGTCTCGATGCTCCGTTGTGTGAATCGGAGACTCTCATCCATTATGTTTCGTCGTCCGAACATTCTTCCCAAGACTAACTGATGGGGTTCGAGTTGTAGTGCTTCTGCGAGCCGCATTAGGTTCTGATGTTTTGGGAATTCGGAGTCATTGAGCCATCGGATAACGGTTCGGTAGGAGACGCCGACCTGCTCATGGAGTTGTTTGAGCGTGAGTTTGCGTTCTTTTAGACGGACGCGAATGAGTTCGCTATCTAAGTAGAACCGGTCAGGATCAAAGTCCAAGGCATCTGTATCGTGGGTGTCCTGTTTAGGGTTTGGTTTGGTGGTTTTGTTTTGCATCTGTAGTTCCTCTACGAGTTTTTCGCCGCCGATTTTCTCGGCGAATTCCAATAAGTCTTTTTCTAATTCTTCTTCAAGTTCTTTATCGTTCATGTTGAAAATCCTCTGTTTGTGAAATATGTGACGTTGAATGTGACGTTTATAACGTCACTGTGACGTGCCGGAGCCACGTGTAACGGGGAATGTGACGTGACTTTTCAATTTTTTTGTCGGGTGTTTTCCCCTGCCCACTCCAATTTTTGGCGTGCACTGCGTTGTTGAAAGATTGAAAACGGAGACCCATTTTCAGGTAAAAACACAATGCTTAGATATATTATAAAATATATATTAATATTAGTCAAGTTAAAATTATATAATTTTGTTTGTCTGAATCGCGGATTACGCAGAGAGTTTGATAAATAATTGAAAATTTTTGTATAAATAGCCCCCTTTGGTATAATAAAATTACCATATTTCTCTAACCAACCCCTTAGCCCCAAACGTATTTTCAAGCAAAATTAGCGATTTTTATGGGGGTGTGTAAATATTCTGGCAGCGTTACCATATCGGAGCGATCTAAGACATAGCACTCCGCTGGAGTGCCTTTATCACTGACATCTACCCCTATAGATATATCACGCCTCTGGCGTGAGGAGAACCCGACCTCTCAGAAATCTCTTTGCTCCAGCGGAGCAATATATCTATAGAAAGGGATAACTCGATTCTCTCGCACTCCAGCGGAGTGCTATGTCCGCAAACCCGTCCGCTTTGAAAAAATCAATCTGCTGCCAAAAACTTTACACACCTTTTTTATGGCTATAATTTGCTTTTTCCCTGAAAGTATCCTACAATTCATAGTTAGTATAGGATTTCCTGTATTTTTTAATTTTAATAAAAATAAGATTTGACTTATTATAACCTAACTTGCTACTTATGTGACTTTAGACACACGAACACTGTTTTTCAGTGAGTGCACAAACTGGGAAGTTTGTGCTACAGGGGCCAACTTGGGTTATTATAACTGAATAAATGTGTCAATTGCGTCAATTGACGCACCATAGGTGTCAATTTAGTGATTTTTGACGGTACTTTGTAGGAACGTCTCTATACATGCCGCCCCTACGGGGCTTTAGGTTTTTGGGTCATGCGCTGCTATAAACATTCCGTCGCTACGCGACTGAAGAGGTTTTTTGGAGGCTTCAAGGTTTCCGCGTAGAATCCGGTTCGGTTGATGAAGTTTAAGAAAATAAATCGGTAATTCGGCGGGGATACAATCCCCGCCTGCGGGGGAGGACACTCGCCTCGTGCAGAATACGGAATTACCGAATTAATAAATTAATTTCTATCAAACCGCACCATCATAAAATTTCATAGCAACTTTCGATAGAACCGCCAAAAACCTACTTGTAGCATGGGTTCATAGCATTTCACAAAATTCATAGTTTCCCGATTTGCTATGAAAACTGTGAAATTTCACACCCACATCCTTAAATCAGCGGGAGCGGAAGATGAAGAAGAGCAGATAAGAAGCGACGAACAGGACGTTCACGATGACCAGACACCATCGCGCAAGTCGGGTTTTGAGTCTTGGATATAGATAGATGGATGTGAGGAGTATTACTGCCCGTTCAATGGGTGCGAAGATGTTGGCGTGGTGTGCATCGTCCCAATAGGAGATGGGACTTTCAAAGGCGAAATCGGAGAATGGATAGAAATGGTGGTGTCCGTCGTCGTGATGGGTCAGGAGATCGAAACCGCAATGGATTAGGAGGCTCCACGCGAGGACGGTTACCTTCTCGGAGTTGAGGAGATAATACCCGATCCCTAGCAAGATCAGAATGAGCGGAACGGAATTGAAGATGTCGAAGAAATTTTGCCACGCTTCTGTGAAATATACGGAATCCCAGAGTTCGCGCTGTGGGGTTTTAAGGATGATGCTTTCGATGATGAAGAAGATGAAGATGGGGAGGTCGGGCAGCACGGCACCGATGAAGGCGTAGCGATGGAGGTACGGTTTGTCTCGTTTTGCGAGGAGTGCTATGTTGAGGATGGCGTGTGATTGTGTTGTCATGGTTAATGGCTTTCAGCCGTCGGCTATCGGCTTTCAGCAAAGATGGCTATCGGCTATTGGCTGTCAAGAAATCTCTTTACTGACCGCTGACTGCTGACAGCCGACAGCTAAAGATTATAGCATAGATGCGTAAGTTCTGTTTAAAAAACTGGATATTTTAGGGTATCTTGGTATAATGGCGGGAACGTTGTAACCAAAATCCTGTATTGGGTTCAGATGAATTTCAAGCTGCGTCCCGCACTCTACTTTCTTATCCCTTATCTACTCGGTATCATTGCTGGGAGCTGGACCTCCATTCCGTTGCTGTGGCTCTGGTTCTCTGTGCTACTCTGTCTTATGGGTAGCATTGCGACACGGCAGTGGAAGCAATATGTCTGCTACGGATTGCTCCATCTTGCTGTTTTTTCGGGTGGTATGCTACGTCTGGAAACTGCTTTGCATTCGCCTGTCCCTCCGCGCTTTTATAACCAACCGATCAGTTTCTCTGGCACGACTACATATCAACCCGAACGCGGGGCGGCGTGGGATGCGTGTTACGCACGCGGCGAACTTCAACTGTTGTCGGATCCGACACAAACGGTATCGGCAAAGTTTCTCGTCAGGTTTCAAAGTCTGGTGCCGCTTCGCTACGGCAAACAGATAACGCTTACAGGCGTGCTGCAGCAGCCACAAGACAAACGGAATCCGGGTGGCTTCGATTACCGTGCTTACCTTGCCCGGCAAGATGTTGTCGGGATCATTGATGCAAAAGGGTTTTTACGGATCGGTGCGCAAGGTGGATTTTCACCCTTAAGATGGATAGAGGCACTCCGTATCCGGACGGAACGCGTCATTGACGACATTTATACCCAAAAAAGTGGAACGGTAGAACCGTCGCTGCATGCGCAGTTGCTCAAAGGTATCTTGCTCGGCAAACGGAGCGATCTTCCGACAGAGACGTTAGACCTCTTCCGAAACAGTGGGACTTTTCACGTACTCGCTGTTTCTGGCTTACATGTTGGACTTATCGCGATGTTCTGCTACTTAGGGTTTTCGTGCTTTCGGTTGCCGCAGAAGATGCTTTGCTTGCTGACAATCGTCGCTGTGTTAATTTACGCCGGCTTGATCGGTTTTCGTCCATCTGTTTTCCGGGCATCATTGATGGCGATCCTGTTTCTTTTTGCGACGCTCATCGACCGGGATGCGGATCTCTTCAATTTGTTGGCATTCGCGGCGTTGGTGTTGCTCCTTTTGAACCCGCAGCAGTTATGGGATGTCGGTTTTCAGTTATCTTTTGTCGCTGTGGCTTCGATTGTCTATTTTGTTCCGAAGATGGAGGCGGTGCTGCGTCGGTTGTGGGAAAATGAAGAACCTTCACCAGCACATAGGGACGTTTCTATCCTGACAAGATTCAGGAATATCGCCGTGAAATGGCTTGTGTTGTCTTATCTTGTAACACTCGCGGCACAAATAGGGACGACCCTGTTGATCGCCTATTACTTTTTCCGAACATACCCACTCGGTATTCTTGCGGGTCCCTTCGCGGTTGGTCTCGTGTCGGTGATTGTTGCTGTAGGAATGGTATCGGTCTGTATCGGTTTTATCTGGCTTCCGTTTGCGAAGCTGCTCGCGCTCCTTAACCATGCTGTTATCTCTATCTTCTTGGCACTGATCAGCATGTTTGGACAGACGTGGGGTGTCGTGAAGTTAACGCCACCGACGTTCGGTATCTTTGTCTGTTATATTGCTTGCTTTTTAGGGCTGGCGCATTGGCGGTATGTCTATAAGCACTGGCGAGTCTCAAGTCTGGTTGGATTGTCTGTTATTGTTATCTGGGTCTGGAGTGCGGCGCTCCACGAAAAGGGTCGGTTGCTGGAAGTGGTCACACTCGACGTTGGACAAGGGGACGCAGCCTTCATCAGGTTCCCTGACAATCGGACGATGTTAGTTGACGGCGGTATTCAGCGGAGATATTACAACGAGAAGAAACGGAGATGGGTTGACTATGATGTTGGGAAACGCGTGCTCGAACCGTACTTCGACTTTCACGGGATTCGGAAGCTTGATATAGTGGTGCTGACGCACCCAGACATCGACCATGGGGGTGGACTCGGATATATCTTACAGAATTTTGAAGTTGGACGTGTTATCGGTATCTCGGAGATGCAGCTCGATTCAGAGACGCATCGGCGACTGCATGCCATCGTCAAAGCGGACGACATCCCCTATTCGTTTCCGTACGCTGGAGAAATAGACCTCACACCGACAGCCACGTTGAACTTGTTACATCCGATTGATGCGGCATCGACCGACTTATTCGACCCAGACAAAAACGACGATTCGCTCGTCATCAAGCTCACGTACGGCGAGGTAGATATCCTGTTCACAGGGGACATCGGTAAGAAAGCAGAGTTGCGGCTCATCGCGTCTGGTCAGGATCTCCGTTCAGAGATTCTGAAGGTGCCGCATCACGGGAGTCGTACCTCAAGCAGTGCGCCGTTTATTGATGCGGTTCAACCGCGTTATGCGATTTTCTCGCTCGGTCAGAGCAGTCAGTATCAATTTCCACATCCAGATGTAGTTGCGCGGTATCGCGAGCGTGGATGTGCACAGCTCCGAACCGATGAACTCGGTGCAATTACGCTCCGTACCGATGGAAAGCGGTGTTGGATAGAGCGGTTGAAGTAGCTGTCAGTAAAGAAGTTGCCAGTTACCAGTTGTCAGTTACCAGAGGGAAACCTGTTAAACAAAAAACTCTTAACTGGAAACTGGTGACTGGAAACTGGTAACTATTCCCCCGGTGTGATGGCGATGCGGTGTGCTTCCTGACGCATAGCGTGTTCAAATGCGGTGTTAATATCCGCTAATGGATATGTGTGTCCGATGAGTTCTGCAAACGGATAGCGTGAACGGTATTCTGCTACAAAGCGGAGCGCGGTACCCAGAGCGGTGTAGTGGTAGTTATGAACGCCTCGGAGTGTCACGCATTTTGTGACGAGATGGTGCGCATCAACAGCGGCATGCGCGTTTGGATAGACGTATCCGAGGGTCAAACATCTTCCACCGACTGCTAACCACGTAATCAGGTTCGGTAACCCACTGGTTACACCGCTGACTTCTACGCCGAGATCAACCCCGCGTCCATTCGTCAGTCCTTTTAAGGCCGCGTCGATCTCCTCAATAGACATCTTGTCGGGATTAAAAGTATGCGTCGCACCGAAGCGTTTGGCAATTTGCAAACGTCCTTCGTTGATGTCTACGATTGCAACAGGATCGTAACCTTGTTCCCGCAAATAACACGCTGCATAGATGCCTAACATTCCTGCCCCGTGAATGACAGCTGCCTCGTTAGGCTGCGTGCCGATGGCCGCTAAACCGTTGACGACAGTCGCGAACGCACAGTTGACCGGCACTGCTTCCGCGTCCGTCATCGTATCGGGTATGTGGTAAATAGCCGTTCCTGGATGGAGTTGGATATATTCGGCGAACCCACCAGATAAGGTGGTGCTTCCCTCACTCCGTGCGTGTCCATATTTGAAAAGTGTGTCGCATTTCTGTGGAAGGCTTCTGTTGACACAATAGTCGCATGTGCCACAGGATGCCATGAGGCTCCACGTGACACGCTCGCCTTCACGTAGCGGTTTGCCGGTTGGGGTGCGGAAGTGTGTCGGTGCAGCGATCGTGCCGACGGCTTCATGTCCAAGGACACACGGTGTCTCTGCACCGCGGCGACCTGATATTGTGTGGAGATCCGAGCCACATATCGTTGCCAGCGAGACACGGACCAGGATGTTATCTGGATTGGGTGCTACAGGTACTTTGCAGACCTCGAAAGGTGTGCCTGCCCCGTGAAATCGGGAAATTTGTGCTGATATTTGCATTGATGGGTGTTCCTTCTATGCTACGAAAGAGCTACAGGCTAACAGCCTATGCTACAAAAGAGAGTGTTTGATTCAGGAACCTTTAGCTATCTTTAAATTGTCCAAACTTTAGTATTTCTTTAAGTATGCGGTTTTTAATGTGTTGTGTCAATGAAATAATTTGACAATATCCTAAGGATTTCGTATCATATAGTATAATTATTTTATATAAGAGAGATAAGGGACAAGATATAGTAAAATGAACAAAACGGCTGAAGTTCTTATTGAAGCCTTACCTTACATCCGACGGTTTTATGACCGGCAGATTGTTATCAAATACGGCGGTGCCGCGATGGAGGATGACGCGCTTATCCATTCCGTTATGCAGGACATCGTCTTGATGAAATATGTCGGGATCCGTCCAATTATCGTTCACGGCGGCGGTCCCCGGATTACCACGTGGATGGACAAGATCGGAAAAGTCCCAGAGTTTGTGCAAGGCCTGCGTGTAACTGACGCGGAAACGGTTGAAATTGCTGAGATGGTACTCGGATCTATTAACAAAGAGATTGTGTCCCGTATCAACCGACACGGCGGAAAGGCGATTGGGTTGTCCGGTAAAGACGCTAATTTGGTGCTTGCGGAGAAGCAGGAGACGCAGGTCACCGATGAAAATGGGCAGGAAGTCGATGTCGATCTGGGGTTTGTAGGGAAGATTATCGGGGTCAACACTGAGTCGGTTTCTGCACTCGATAAAGCGGGTTATATCCCCGTCATTACACCGATTGGTGTGGGTGTTGATGGACAGACCTATAACATTAATGCCGATACGATGGCAGGCGAGATCGCATCTGCATTCCAAGCGGAGAAGCTCATCGTGCTGACAGATACGCGTGGCATACTCCGAGACCTCTCGGATGATGACTCGTTAATCCCGACGATCGGTATAAGGGAAGTTGATCAATTCGTCAAAGAAGGTTGCATCGCTGGCGGTATGTTGCCGAAGGTGGAGGCGTGTACAACAGCACTCATTGGTGGCGTATATAAAACACATATTATTGATGGTAGGATTCCGCATTCTTTGCTGCTTGAGGTCTTTACAGAGGGTGGGATCGGAACAGAGATTGTTAGGTAACCCCCCTTTATCCCCCCTTATCAGGGGGGTAGGAGAAGAAGTCGGAACGGAGATTGTTAGATAACGGATCGCGAGCACAGCTCGCTCCTACAACTGCATAGATGGGGGAGAAGAAGATGGCTGATACTAAGAAAATTGCTGCGATTATTACGACTTATTTTCAGCACTCGCATGCAGACGTGATCGCTACTAAATACATGAAGGGTTTTCCGACGGATACGGGACTTCAGATGCCACGTGTGGAATTGGTCTCTATCTATCTGGATCAGGTTGATGATCGGGATATTGGTGTCGGATTGGCTGCTGAACATAACGTGCCTATCTATCCGAGCATTCGGCAGGCGTTAACGCTCGGTGGTAGCGAACTGGCGGTTGATGGTGTGATACTTATCGGTGAACACGGCGACTATCCGCATAACGAAATCGGACAGCACATGTATCCGCGCCGGTATATGTTTGAACAGATTTGTGGGGTTTTTGCGTCGAGTGGTAGCTCCGTACCGGTCTTTAACGATAAACACCTCGCTTACAATTGGGATGATGCTATCTGGATGTATGAACGCGCAAACGCGTTAGATGTGCCGTTCATGGCGGGTTCTTCGCTACCGCTCGGTTGGCGGAAACCGTTTTTAGAACATCCGCTGGATACTGCGTTGGACGCTGCTGTCGGTATCGGTTATGGGGGTGTGGAGTCCTACGGTTTTCACGCGCTTGAGACGTTACAATGTATGATTGAACGCCGAGAAGGTGGCGAGTCAGGCGTTGTGGCGATACAGTGCTTGGAAGGCGAATCGGTTTGGGAAGCGGGTGAGTCAGGAAAATGGTCGTTAGAATTGGCTGAAGCGGCGTGCGCACAGATTGAGAATCGTCCGGATAGCACGTTCAGAGAAGGGTGTCCGAACCCGACAGCGTTTCTGCTTGAGCATAGCGACGGATTTTGTTCGACAGTCTTAATGTTGAACGGTTATGTCTCGGATTTCGCATACTCAGCGAAAGTTGGAAGTACAATAGACGCTACGGAAGTTTACCTACAAAACGGACCGCCACATTGCCATTTCAGTTATTTGAGCCTCAATATCGAGGAGATGTTCGTGACGGGAGAACCGCAGTATCCGGTGGAGCGGACATTGCTTGTGACAGGTGTCCTTGATGCGCTGATGCATTCACGTGCGGAGGGGTATACCCGAATTGAGACACCGCATTTGGCTGAAATTGCGTATCGTTCTCATGAGAAGATGCCGATCCGACCCGTGGCACCGCGTCCTGAAGGCGCGACGCTGGAAACATTATCTTAGAGATAGAACTTACGCAAAAAGCAGCAATTTTGGTATTTTAAACCCCCTAAAGAATCAGAATCAACGGTATGAATGCCTTATGGGCATTCACCGCCCCTTATCAGGGGGACTTTAAAAAGGAATGCGTGAGTCCTATCCTCCTTTTAATTGGATGTAGTAAGCGCGGCAATGAAGCCGCGCTTGTTGTTTTAGCGTTCGGGACGCGCTGGGATGCCTGTTTCTGCGGATTCGTAGATGAGGTCCATCAATTCGGATTGGATGATCCCGTTCATCGGGCTGGTACGGGGTTCTGCTCTGCCCATGAGTGTATCGATGAAGTTGTCATCAGGTGAACCTGCGGACATGTCGTCTGTAATTGGGGGTGGATCTAACGCTTCGCCGCCTTTCCAGACGCGAATCCAACCGCCACCCCAGCCATCGACTTCAATCCGACCGTTCTCAAAGACTAACGCCATGTGCGTGCCACCCGGACTCGGACAATTGCCACTGACCGCCATCGCGGCGAGGACACCGCTTTCAAATTTGACGTTAATCGACGAATTGATGTCAACATCACGGTCTTGATTATCTGTGTAAGCATAGACTTCAGCGACTTTAGACTCGACTGCCCAGCAGAGACTGTTCAGGAGGTGCGCGCCACTATCGTACGCCTGTCCACCGCCGGAGAGTTTCGGATTCTGCCGCCACGTTCCCGTCGTGCCGCCTTTCCAGCCTTGTGTAATGTAGCCGATGACTAATTCCAATTTACCGAGTTCGCCACTGCGGACGACCTCTCTGGTATAGTAAAAGTTAGGTGAGCAGGGTGTATTGTAGCCGATCGTAAGGGTTAGCCCTGTCTCTTCTACTTTCTCGGCGAGGGTATACGCATCTTTAGAGGCCGTGACCATCGGTTTTTCCATTAATACGTGGCACCCGGCTTCAAGTGCTTGCATGCCTTGTTCAAAATGGAGTGTGTGCGGTGTAGAGATCACCACTGCATCGGGTGTTGTCTCTTTGAGCATTTTACCGATGTCGTCATAGGCACCCGGGCGCGGGCTGAGGTCGGAGAGGTTCCGATCAATATAACCGTCGGCGATGTCTGTGTTCACATCGCAAGTGCCGACGATTTGCACGTCGGGGTTCTCATTCATGCGTCTGGCGTGGCCGGAGGAGTTTCCGCCACACCCAATCATGGCAAGTCGAATCTTCGCCATATTTTTCTCCTTGTTTTTTTAAGGCTATCGGCTATCGGCTATTAGCCATCAGTAACAAGAGGTTTTTGATGAATAGAAAACCCTCTTTGCTGACAGCCGACGGCTGATTGCTATCTCCCTGACTGCTGATGGCTGATGGTTGAAGGGGCCGCATAAGTTCTGCTTCTATTTTGGCTGCTCTGAAACTTAATAAACGACTGGGCTTTGATGCTGAAACTTCGCTAAATCGGCGACACTGATCGCACCGTCGCCGAACACCCGCGTAAAGGCATGCCCGTTATGCGATTTCGTATCACCATGCATGTAGCAGACACTGAATGCGCGTCGCGGAATATCGGTACTGTTCGTGCCGGAACTGTGTAGCATCCAATTATGGAGTAAGACGACTTCTCCTGCCTTCAACTCCATCGGTAGCGGTGTCGCCTTCGCGACGATGTCGTCAATGTGTTCCGGTGTGAGAAAACCGGATCCATTTTCTGGGTTGATGAGTCTGCTATGCGACTTCGGAATGATATGTACACAGCCGTTCTCAATCATTGCTGGATCTAAAGCGGTATAAATCGTAATCTTCGGATCGCGATCGAGATCCCGCCATCTATCTTGATGCCATGTGAGTTGCGTGCCTTCGTGCGCGGGTTTATTCATAAACATCGCCCGAAAACAGGTAACTGGGGTATCATCTCCGTAGATTTTTGCGCACACCTCTTCAAAAACCGGTTTCTGGAGATACGCTAAGAAAATCGGATCGAGTTCAAGGTTCTGGATTTTCCGATACAGGAGCGTTGGGCCTTTATGTCCTTTCGACTGCGGTCCCGGTGCGTTCTTGCCGGGTTCTCGGTCGAGTTGCATCATGATCTGGTCGTAATCCAGGGGCGCTGTGCCGAGCATGATGTCATCCATCCGTTGCTGGATTTGTGCGAGTTCGGCATCCGTAGCGACTTGTCCGATGCGGACATAGCCGTTTTCCCAGAAATGTTCCCACTGTTCGTCTGTTATATGGTGTTCCATGCTGTGCCTCCCGGTTGAGCATGTCGTGATTTCAACTGTTTGTACGCAGATTATAGAGATCTGTAAGTTGCATCAAACATCTGTATACAAAGTATAACATATATTTTACGATGTTTAAAAGAAAATTGCAATCTTGTTGTTCTTTTTTCAGGAGTACTTATGGTAGATGTTAGAATTGCTTGGAAACTTTCGATGCTTGGTTCCAACCCCCTAAATCCCCCTTATCAGGGGGACTTTGAAGGCTTCGCTAAAGGATAAGTTATTGGTAAATGTCTACTTTTTTTAAATAATGCAACCTTTTGAAATCTAAGTTACGTCACTACAATCAATGGATGTTAAATTTCGGGCGAGTTGTTATTCACACACTGAACGACCCTTTACAGTTTGGAAGGCACTTTGGAAGGAGAAAACCGTGCGCTTTTTCATGATTAATCTGATTCTTGTCTTTTTGTTGTTCTTCGGGATTGGTTACCTTGCTTTCGGCTAAACGCCTGAAAAATCAAGGACGCAGCCACTTGAACAGCGAGCGGCATAAGAGGATACTGACGGATGTTTAGCCCAACCGGAGATGAATTTTTTATTTTTTTTAGAAATAATGCAACCTTTTTGTACCTAAGTTACGTCCCTTAAACCAACAGACGTAATAATTTGGGAGGCGGCGTGCGATGCAACAGACAATGCAACAGAGCGATGCGCAACTCATTCAGCAGATATTACAAGGCGACCAAGAGGCGTTCAACCCCTTGATAAAGAAATATCAGAAGGGAGTTCACGCCCTGGCGTGGCGGAAAATCGGTGATTTTCACATCGCCCAAGAAATTACGCAAGACGCGTTTCTCAAGGCATACCAGCAACTACGGACCTTGAAAGACCCTAACGCGTTTAGCGGATGGCTTTACGTTATCGTAGCCCGCGAGTGCCTTGATTGGCTCCGAAAAAACCGCATACCTATGGAATCCCTTGATACTGCCGATTCAAGCGAGGTGGACAAAGTGTCATATTCTCAATATGTATCAGAAAAACAGGAAGAGGCAGCCGACGAAACGCGCCGCGAGGTTGTCAAGGAGCTGCTGAAAAAATTGCCGGAAAGTGAGCGGACAGTGATGACGCTGCATTACCTCGGTGAGATGACAATCAAAGCCATCAGTGAGTTTCTCGGTGTCTCCCAGAATACCGTCAAAAGCCGTCTCAGCCGCGCACGCAACCGTTTACGGAAAGAGGAAGATGTTGTAATTCAGCAGAACCTCGGCAGTTTCCAGCTCCCGGATAACTTGGCGGAGAACATTATGCAGGAGGTTTCACGTATAGCACCTGTTCCGCCTGCGGTGAGTAAACCGGTAGCACCCTTAGCAATCTCTGCTGCCTGCGCTGTCTTGATTTTCTTAATGATCGGGGTTGGCACACCGTATCTCTCCCGTTTTCAGAAATCGTACAATCTGGATGCCACCTCAGAACCGACAGTTGAACTGATTGACGCGGTTTTTGTTGTGGATACCCCGGCGAAGCCTGCGGTCCGAAGTCAGCCAGGGCGTTCATATACTCCTGGTAAGCGTCCCGGCGCGGGTCAGAAATCCGAAGAATCGCTTTTTGATACACTGCCAGTCGATACTGCAGAGGTCTCAACGCCGAAGCCGCAGTGGAACCAAACGAAGGGGCCCGAAGGCGGGGTCGTCAATAACCTCTTCATGACATCTAACGGCGACGTTTATGCCGGATCAGGTGCGAATCTCTATAGGTTAACAGACGATAGAAGCACGTGGATCCCCACCAACACTAACGTGTCTATTAACGGTTCTTCGCAAATGACAGAACATGAGGATACCCTCTACATCGTTTCTGACGCGGAAACGCTTGTTTCGGTAGATAGAGGTGAGACATGGAGCGTGCAGGGCGCGCGTCCAGAAGGAGCGTTGATTGACACTGTCATAACAGATGAAGCACTTTACTTGGGATTTGCTGACGGCGTATTCCGCTCTGTGGATGCCGGTAAATCGTGGACATCTCTTGACGATGGAAACTTGGCGGATAGAGAAATTCGGGCAATCGCCGCTATTGAAAACACTATTTTTGTAGGTACAGATAAAGGTCTCTATCGCCACAGTTCGGAAGGCTGGACGCAATTACGGGTAGGTGAAACCGAAAATATTCGCGCATTGGCGAGTGCAGAGCACCGACTCTACGTTGCCGTCGGAAATGATGTTAAGCATAAGACGTTTCAAATGACCATTTCAATTTTATCGGCATCTAAGACCTCTTTGTCGCTTTACCGATCAACAGACCTCGGAGATTCGTGGCAGGCAATGGATTTCGTAGAAGTGGATTCCGATTCCGAGGAAGATTCCGAGGAAAACGGTTGGTTTAGTTTTTCCTATGCAGTTAACAAACCAGAAACGGTAGTCGACTCAGAAGTCGAAAAGACTTCCCGCCTTAAAATGGTAGCAGCACAAGAGAAACTTTTAGTCTTAGATGGCGGGAAGAGTTATTACTCCAGTGATGCCGGGGAGACATGGATATCTTTAGATATAGACACCCTAAATATGGCAGACACTTTCGCCGTTGTCATGTCGGGTGCGGATACTTTCTACACAGCGGGTCGATTCGGGATTCAGCGCACGACCGATGCAGGCAAAACATGGCATCCGTTTAACGCAGGATTGGTGCGGACGAGTGTGAGCAATTTGGTCTATGCCAATCACGCGCTCTACGCAACAATATGGAAAGAACTCGTTGTCTCGTATGATGGCGGTGAATCGTGGGTGCCTGTGCGACGTCGTCCTGAAACGCTCACGAGTCTGATGAAATTTAACGATATGCTCTATGTCAAAGGTGTCAAAGAGACATCGCCGCAAATTTTTCGCGTATCTGCGGAGGATAACGGGTTAGTGCCTGTCCCCGAAATGCCAAATTTAGTGACATCAGACGTTGCAACACTCATCCGTGAAAAATTTGAAAATATCTTTGGGGAACGCGTTCAAGATGAACTTGAGAAAAACGCTGAGGAACGGACGGAATTCACACTTGAAGATTTCGATCTCGATAAGCTCAGCACGGTTGGTAGTCAGGCCTTAGAGGAAGGTATGGTTGAACTCATTCAGGCATATTTCGGGAGTTTCGCTGTCAGCGGTAGCACTTACTATATGGAATATAACCAGCAACTCTTCAGGTGGAAGCCCGGTATGACGGAATGGTTTGATACTGGCTTAGCAGATGCAGGTGAGTCTATTCATTCTATTGCTGGTCTTAATGAGCAGGGTACCATAGATTTCAAAATCGCAGTCTCAGGTCAGACTGTTTACGTTGGCAAACGGGACGGACACCTGCTTCAATCGTTTGATGAAGGCGATACTTGGAGCGATGTCACTGTGAATCTCCCGTTTTCTGTTACGCAATTCAAGGCTATCGCCTTCGCCGGCCCCACGCTTTACGCGGTAACCGATAAAGGTGTTACGTATTCAAGCGATGGCATTCACTGGCACACGGCGACTGATCCAGAAGGCACACCGCTTGTCATAGAAAAAATGGCAGTTGAAGGCACGACGGTATACGGCGCAACTGAGCAACAGATATATCAATTGAAAGAGAATTCAAACAGATGGGAACCCGTCACACCGGAAGTTCCGAGCAAGATTAACTCGTTTACTGTTGATGATAGGACACTTTATGTCGGGACGCCTGGTCATGGCGTACTACGTTTCACGATTGATTAGTTATCAGTTTCCAGTTTCCAGTAAAAGAGACTTCTTCACTGGTTACTGGTAACTGAAAAACCGATAACCACTAAAAAGGAGATTTAAAAATGTTAAAAATGATTGGACCCTTAAAAACACATTATCTCAGGTTACACCTACAAGGCAAAACGATAACGCTTTTGTTCGCAACTGTATTGATGGCGATGTGCCTACAACTGACCCTCCATGCAGGGACATCTCAGTTTCTCTTTGATATGGACGGAATTAGAGACCCAGGTAGTTTGGCGGTGAAATTCCAAGACCCGCGTGCACCAGTGTCCCAATGGATTGCATCGCAATTGTCCGAAGATGGACAGGGGCTGTTAATTGGATACGATGGCATAAGCGATCCGTCTCCGAAGCTGCAGGAGGCACTGCTTGCAGATCTGAATCGGCTGCTTCAAGCGGGACCTCTCTATGATGCGCAAGTGTTCGCTGATATTGAACTCAGTGAAGATACGCAGGCACTCATTGCCCAAAATCCGAAAAGTGGAGACGCGTTGGTTCGCCTAAATCGTTCGCTCTTAGCGGATGTGTATCCATACGAATTCGTCTCGCTTTCAGGAGAAAAAATGGTTGAGGACAAAGGAATTGAGACGTCCAGAGAGAATTTGAGGCAGATAAAACAGGCGCTTGAGAACTATCGCGCTTCCAATGCCGATACAAATCCGCAATGGCTTTCTGAACTGTCTCCAGAATATCTGGATAAGAAGGTGCTGCTTTGCCCAGCGGACACAACAGCAGGCGTACCTGGTGTTTTAACTGAAGGTGCATCGGATCCAACGCTACCGTGTAGTTATGTCTATGAGATGCGTCCTTCTAAAAAAGCGGATCAGGAAATCCTGTGGATGCAGGAAGGTGATATGATGCCCATCGTTCGGTGTGAACATTATCGCCTCAACTTAAGTGTTGCTGGGAAAATTTATCGAAACGGACCGGAAAGAACTATCTATAATAGCAACAAGACAGAGTTTTCCGCCTTATCTGATTTTTTACGCGACTTACGGTCAGAACACGGAGAGAATTTTCTCAAGACCCAAGCGGTCAGAAAGGAAATTAAGGCAGCGACTGAGACATTGGTACTCAAACACTTGCCGAAGGTGCTCAATCGGATGGAGGTTAGTATCCTTGAACAAGCTAAACCGCAGTTGGAAGCACAATTTGGAAAGGATATTCTCGAGACACAAATGGGTATGGGTATCCTCCAACAAGTGACCGTGCAGGTGAGAGATCAGATTAGCGAAAAGCTACAGTCGCAACTACAATCGCTACTTGGGGAAGCGTTTCTTAAGACAGCAGAGGGGCAGGACATCCTTCAGCAGCTATCGGTGTTGATGTCTCCTTGACGTGCCATTTCGCTTTTCCGAGTTCTGGAGGTGAGGATATAATCCTCGCCTCCGTAATAAACCGCAGGAAGCCAACAGCATACACTACCGCGCCCCAGGAAACCAACAGTCTCCTATGCTACAAAAGATACTACGGTGCCCCAGGAAACCAACAGCCTATGCTACAAAAGACGGTGTCTGAGCAGAAGCTTTTACCTAAAATAACAGAGGAGAAATCGCCATGTTAATGACATTGATTCAAAAAGAGATTATGCATCATATTTTGAGTGTTCGGTTTGTCGCGCTTTTGCTGATGTGCGTTTTGCTCATTCCACTTACGCTTTCTATCGGTTATCGAAATTACCAACAGAACCTTGTGGACTACCAAGAATCCGTTAAATTGGCAAACATCGAGGCAGCAAAGATGAATCCGAAGATGGAGCTGAAGCCGGAGTTGGAAGTTTCTAAACTTTTCCTCAAGCCGGCACCCTTGAGTGTGTTTGCGAACGGATTAGGGGATGCCCTGCCGAGTTATCTTGGAATGACCCGCAATGGGATTACACAGGGTGCGCCAGCTTTGGTTTCAGATTCTCTTTCTTACCTTTTGGGGCATCTCGATTTTCTTTTTCTCGTCGGCACTGTTTTCAGTTTGCTTGCACTGCTGTTTACTTTTGATGCGGTTGCTGGGGAACGAGAAGCCGGAACACTTCGGATTACGCTATCAAATTCCCTACCGCGGGACCTCTTCCTCTGGAGTAAATTGATTGGTGGATACTTAGTGTTCGTCGTGCCGTTCTTGGTATCGCTGCTCTTTGGTTTGCTGATGCTTGTTTGGCAAGGTTTTCCGCTTGGTGAACCCGAAATTTTCCCACGGGTGCTGAGTTTAATCGTTGTCTCGTTACTCTACATTGGGGTATTTTTTGCGATAGGGACGGTAATTTCGACGTATTTAGATAATTCCAAGACGGCACTCATCCTCGCGTTTACCGTTTGGGTGTTTGCTGTGCTCATTACACCGCGTGTTGGGTTCCTCGCGGCAAAATTCGTCGCACCGACACAAACATCGCAGAGTGTCTATCTCGAAAAGACTGCCCTCCGCGAGAATTTCAATGCGGAACTTGAAGCAAAGAAACAGAAAATGCATGACGAATTCTGGAAAAGCCGTTCTAAAAACCAGCCTCAACCTACAAGTCAAGCAGATATTGAAAAGACCCTTGAAGCACAGTTCGCGTCGGGTTTTGGGGCAACAAAAGAACTGGATAAACAGGTGAAACCGCTTGAGGAGGAATTTCGACAGAAATTCAAGGAGGGTGCTGACGAGGTAGATCGGCGGTATAAGCGCGAAAAAGCGCGGCAAGAAGCGGTAGGTGAAACCCTTTCACGGATCACACCCACATCTTCGCTGATTTATCTCACGACGAACCTAACACAGACCGGAAAAAGAAAAAGAGACAACTACTTTCAAACTGGCGATCGTTATTATGGCGCGCTTGATACGGATTGGTTTAGCAAAGTTGTAGATCATGTCTCTATGAGAATTGTGACACAAAAT
The DNA here is from genome assembly GCA_022827185.1 of Candidatus Poribacteria bacterium. Lineage (GTDB taxonomy): Bacteria > Poribacteria > WGA-4E > WGA-4E > WGA-3G > WGA-3G. Next base: position 6,831 of record JAJDTM010000048.1, on the reverse strand, counting down.
GACACTGTCCAAATGACGCAACCGCCACCTTTAGAAATCACAACCTTGGGAGAGACCCTTGGTCAGTCGATGGTGGACATCCTATTGCTCTGTTTTTTTGCAGTGGTATTGACTACCGTGGCGTTTCTGAAATTCTTCCGCTCCGATATTTAATACAATTGGTTAGTAATAGACAAATCGCTTCGGAAAAAGATAGAGACACCCAATCTCGCCTATTACAAAAGATTAGACGGTTAATAAATAAAAAACACAGGAGAAATTACCATGTTAATGACATTGATTCAAAAAGAGATTATGCACCATATTCTGAGTGTTCGGTTTGTCGCGCTCCTGCTGATGTGTGTTTTGCTCATCCCGCTGACCCTTGCTATTAACTATCGTAGGTATAACCAGAACCTCGTTGATTATCAGGAGTCGGTGAATCGCGCACAAGCAGAAGCGAAGGAGAATCCGCCGACTGGGCAGGACCCAAACACGGAAGTTTCTAAACTTTTCCTCAAGCCTACGCCGCTGAGCGTCTTCGTAAACGGTTTAGAGGAGGCACTGCCGACCTATCTTGGGATGACGCGTAATGGGGTTCGACAGAGTTCAACGGGACTTGTGCAGGCATCCGTCGCTTATGCATTAGGCAACCTTGATTTCCTGTTTATTGTGGGGACTGTTTTCAGTCTACTGGCGCTGCTGTTCACATTCGATGCTGTTGCTGGGGAGCGGGAGGCAGGCACGCTTCGGATAAATCTGTCAAATTCGCTGCCTCGAGATGTGTTTTTGTGGAGTAAGTTGATCGGTGGATACATTGTATTCGTTATTCCGTTTCTGGTATCTTTCCTCTTCGGGCTGCTTCTGATCGTATGGCAGGGATTTCCACTCGGTGAGCTCGAGGTGGCACTGCCAGTACTGAGTCTCACGCTTATCTCGTTGCTGTATATTGGGGTGTTTTTTGCGATAGGTGTGTTCATTTCAACGTATCTTGACAACGCTAAGACCGCGCTGATTGTCGCTTTTACGTTTTGGGTGCTTGCAGTGCTGGTTGCACCCCGAGGGGCGTTTGTGATCGCTAAACTCGTCGCGCCGACCCGAACACAGCAGGCGGTTTATATGGAAAAAAATGCACTTCGCAATAACCTAAATAAAGATAAAGAAGAGAAGGTCTGGGAAAAAGTGTCTGAAACCATAGCTAAACCCACGGAGAATGGGGAGGGTATTCAGTTTTCGCTAGACCTAAGCAATCCAGCAACGCAAAAAAGGATGGATGACATTAAAGGCCCGATTGAAGAGGAGTTTCGACTGGCGTTCCAGAATCAAACGGGCAAGATTGACAGGGACTATCAGCGCGAGAAGGATCGTCAAGAACAGATTGGCGAGATGCTCTCTCGGATCGCCCCAACGTCTTCTCTGACCTATTCTGCGATGAATTTGACGCAAACGGGTAAGTTGAAAAGAGAAGTCTACTTTCAAACCGGCGAAAGATACTATAACCAACTTGATGACGAATATTTCAGCGGGATTTCAGACGATGTGCTGTCACAGATAATGCAATTGGGAGCTCGGATGGGCGATCAGATGAATGGTGACTCTGAATCCGAAACGGAGCAAATCCCGCCGCCGCCAACGCTGACAGAACCTTCGTTATCAGAAACGTTGCGTCAATCTATGGTGGATGTGTGCCTACTCGGTTTTTTTGCGGTAGCGTTTACAACGCTGGCGTTCCTGAAATTCTTCCGTTCCGATATTTAATACAATTGGTTAGTAATCCCAAAGTTTGGACAATTCGTGTTGCGTGTGCGTTGATTTTTCAAAGGGAACCATATCTGACATGGGTTTGAAAGATGCACAAACTAAAAGTTTATGCTACGAAAGATCTACAGACTCACAGTCTATGCTGCGGAAGATGCACAGGCTAACAGCCTATGCTACAAAAGAGGTACAGATTCACAGGAAACTATGCTACGGAAGAGAGTGTTTGATTCGGGAACCTTAGCTATCTTAAAATAGTCCAAAGTTTAGTAATAATAGACAAATCGCTTCGGGAAAAGATAGAGAGAAATCCAACATCACCTATTACAAAAGATCAAACGGTTAGTAAATAAAAAAAATAGAGGAGAAATTACGATGCTAATGACATTGATTCAAAAAGAAATTATGCACCACATTTTGAGTGTTCGGTTTGTCGCGCTTCTGTTAATGTGCCTTTTGCTCGTGCCACTTACGCTTTCGATCAATTATCGGAGGTATAGCCAGAACCTTGTAGACTACCAAGAGTCGATTAAACGCGAACAGACAGAAGCGGAGGAAAATCCGCCGAATGCACAGGATCCGAACGCGGAGGTTTCCAAGTTCTTCCTCAAACCTACACCTTTGAGCGTCTTTGCGAACGGTTTGGAGGATGCCCTGCCGACCTATCTTGGGATGACGCGTAATGGGGTCCGGCAAGGTTCAGCAGGCGTTTCTCAGGCATCTGTCGCGTATGTCTTAGGCAATCTTGATTTCCTGTTTATTGTGGGGACTGTTTTCAGTCTGTTGGCACTGCTGTTCACATTTGATGCTGTTGCTGGCGAGCGGGAGGCGGGAACGCTGCGGATAAACCTATCGAACTCGCTTCCGCGAGATGTGTTTTTGTGGAGCAAGTTAATCGGTGGCTACATTGTGTTTGTTGTTCCGTTTTTGGTGTCATTCCTCTTAGGGTTACTCCTAATCACTTGGCAGGGATTTCCGTTAGGTGAGTTCAAAATTGCGCTGCCCGTTTTGGGGTTGACGCTTATCTCGTTGCTGTATATTGGGGTGTTTTTTGCGATAGGTGTGTTCATTTCAACCTATCTGGATAACGCGAAGACCGCGCTGATTGTCGCTTTTACGTTTTGGGTGTTTGCGGTGTTGATCGTGCCACGGGGTGCGTTTGTCGTCGCTAAACTTGTCGCACCGACCCGAACAGAGCAGGCGGTTTATATGGAAAAAACGGCACTTCGCAACAACTTGAGTAAAGATAAGGATGAAAAAATTCGAAAAAAAATGACGGAAACTTTCGCGGGTAACGAAGGTGTCTTTATTCGCTCAGACGACAAAAGAATAGATAAACTCAAAAAGCCGATTAATGAGGAATTTCGACAGGAGTTCCAGAATCAAACAGGCAAAATTGATAGGGACTATCAGCGTGAGAAGACGCAGCAAGAACGGGTTGGAGAGACTCTTTCTCGGATCGCGCCAACGGCCTCTCTGAGCTATATTGCGATAAACCTAACGCAAACGGGTAAATTGAAAAGGGACGGTTACTTTCAAACGGGTGAGCGATACTATAGTCAACTTGATGACACGTATTTCAGCGAAGTTTCCGACGATGTACTGACACAGATGACGCAGTTAACGGCTCGGATGAATGATTCTTCTGAATCCGAAACAGACAAAATACCACTGCCGCCAACGTTGACGGAACCTTCTTTATCGGACACATTGCGTCGCTCTGCAGTAGATGTGTTCTTGCTCGGTTTTTTCGCTATAGCGTTTACGGCGATAGCATTTCTGAAATTTTTCCGTTCTGATATTTGACACTCTTCCGTCAAATCCCCATGCTTTAGCTTGTGGGATGTAGACGGCGAAGCACCCGATTAAAAAATAAACTTGATACTCTCATAAAAAATGTAGTATAATGATAGCATCAGGTTTGAAACCGGCAGACTATGCGTAGTCTCTCGGCTACGTGCTGGTTTCCTCCCGCGTAGTAGCGGATAAAAGCGTGATATACCATGAGAAAAGCCCGCAAATACAAACTTCAGGATCAATCTAATACGATCCAGCTTGGCAACATGCTTGACGATATGTGGGGTATCCATATCCATATCATGCGTTTACAACGTAGATATTATCGCATGTAATGTAGGGCGGGGTTCTTACGCTTCGTCCTTTTTTGATTGGTAGGTGAGGTTTTCTGGGAAACACCCCAGCAAAACACCTCGCCTTTTTCTGTTACTGATGTGTGATTTTTTCTCTCGCTTCTGCTTGTAATGTATCTATAATTGCGATTGAAAAAATAATGCAACCTTTCAATATTGAGAATTCGTCACTTTAATTAAAAGATGGAGATGGACGCTTCGGGGGACTTGTTATGAAACAGAAGGATGCCGAACTCATTCAACGGATATTACAGGGCGACCAAGACGCGTTTACGCCGTTGGTCAACAAATATCAGAAAGGGGTTCACGCGCTTGTATGGCGGAAAATCGGTGACTTTCACATCGCTCAAGAAATTACGCAGGACGCGTTTCTTAAGGCATACCAGAAACTCGGCACTTTGAAAAGTTATGAGTTGTTTGGTGGCTGGCTCTATGTCATCGCGTCAAACTTGTGTCTCGACTGGCTCCGAAAGAATCCACCGCCGGAACAATCCTTGGAAGTTACAGATGCAAGCGAGGTGAATCAAGTGTCATATTCTCGGTACATAACAGGACAACAGGCGGCGGAAGCGGATGAGGCACGGCGTGAAGTTGTTAAGAAACTGCTCCAAAAACTGCCAGAGAGCGAAAGAACAGTGATGACACTCCATTACCTCGGTGAGATGACGATCAAGACCATCAGTGAGTTCCTCGGTGTATCCCCGAATACTGTGAAGAGCCGCCTCAGTCGCGCTCGCAACCGTTTAAGGAAGGAAGAAGACATGATCCGACAAAATCTCGGCAGTTTCCAACTGCCTGCGAACTTAACAGAGACCATCATGCGCGAAGTCTCGCGTCTCGTTCCTGCTGGACCTGCTGCGAATAAACCTGTGTTGCCGTGGACACTCTCGGCAGCCTCTGCTGTCTTGATTTTTCTACTCATAGGTGTTGGCACCCAATACCTTTCTCGTTTCCAGAAGCCTTACAGTTTAAACGCCACCTCGGAACCGACAGTTGAGATTATTGAGGCACTTTTTGTTTATGATTCACCAGCGAAACCTGCGGTGCGGAATCAAGCAGGAAGTTCTGCGACACCCGGTAAGAGTCCGGGCGCGGGTCAGCAACCCGACGCGAAGCTCTTCGCTGCAGCACTGGTTGACGAAGCAGAAGAATTGACCCCGACACCGCAGTGGACACAAACAAAGGGACCGGAAGGGGGTCTCGTTAACAGCCTCTTCACCACAACTTCCGGTGATATTTACGCAGGGACCCCCACCAGCCTCTATAAGCTTGCGGACGATGCGCGCAGATGGAGACTCGTTAACACAAGAAGTGCCAGTTCACTCAATATTCAAGAGTGGATAGCAGGTGGAATACAGATGACGGAGCACAGTGATATGCTCTACCTTGCCACGGATACCGAGGTATTAGCTTCTACAGATAGAGGTGAAACATGGGATTCGTTGGGTCCCCATCCAGAAGGAGCACCCAGAGGCTTGGTGGTAACCGATGCGGGGTTTTACCTCGCGTTCATTGAAGATGTTTATTTCTCCAAAGATGGAAAGGCATCGTGGGTCCCGTTGAAAGATAATGTAGGCGCCAAGAAAATTCGTGCGCTTGTTGCTGTTGAGAATACTGTGTTTGTTGGGACTGATAGCGGGCTTTATCGTCTCAACGCTGAAACATGGGAACGCCTGTCAATCGGTGCAGCGGATGTGCATGGAAAAAAACCGGTTATCCACGCGCTGGCTGCATCAGAACACCGACTCTATGTTGCAGCTGGAAAGGAGGTTACAACTCAGTCAGGATCGTTAGTGACGAGTGACGCTTGGTGGTCCCTGTACCGCTCGACCAATTTGGGTGATACGTGGTATGCTATAGATCCGAGAAAAAAGACGGAAAATGAGAGAAAGCCGAAAAGTGGATTTTCAATTCTATTTCCCCCACCGGGTGCCAATTCAACGCCCGTTGATTTTACCTATTCAAATTTCAAAATAATCACGTCAGGAGCTAAAGTTATGTTAGCACATCCACATGAGCTTTTCTATTCAGTTAATGCTGGTGAGACGTGGACCTCCTTAGATTTAAAGGATAGGTCTGATGGACGTACCAATACAGCACCACCTATTGTGATGTTGGACGCAGACACCTTCTACAGAGGCACCCAAGCCGGAATCTATCGCACCACCGATGCAGGCGAATCGTGGCATCAACTTAATACAGGGCTCGCCGGGACTACCGTTATGGATCTATTCTCTATTAACGACAGACTCTACACCTCTGGAATGGACGGACTTGCCACCTCAACTGACGGTGGTGAGTCTTGGACCCCCTTTATCCTCGATGCTCCCCGTATGGCAGATATATCGGTTTTTCGGAAATTTGACGATGCGCTCTACATGAAGGGGATGGCAGTCATAAAACCTCAAATTCTTCGCTTATCTACAGAGGATAACAAATTTATTCCTATTCCTGGGGTCCCCAAGATTCCTGAAAAAGTTGATCCTCTGAATAATGAACTCATGGATCGGTTAAACCCAAAAAACGATAAGGCAGCGCTTGATGTGCTCAGAGATCTAACTAAGCAAGATGCCGAGAACGGTAAAGCTCCCAATGCTAAGGATATTGAGCAAGCAAGTAAAGCAGCGAATCAGATGCTCCAAGAATCAATTGGAACTACTATGACATCAATGTTCGGAGATTTTTCTGTCAGTGGAGAGACATACTATGTTGAACACAAACAGAGACTCTTCAGATGGAAATCCGGTACGGACGCGTGGTATGACACCGGTTTAGTAGATACAGGCGAAAGTGTTTTTTCAACTTTATAGTGAATCCCGTAATTAATTATACACTTTTATAATATCATCAATAGATGCCTCAGCGTTATATTGACGCCTCCGCTTGATGTTAGCGAAATCCTTTTCAATCGGATTCAACTCTGGAGAATACGGCGGTAAAAACA
>JAJDTM010000055.1 GCA_022827185.1 Candidatus Poribacteria bacterium | reverse complement strand
TGAGAACCTCCAGCACGAGTTCCGTCTTAAATTCGGAGGTGAATTTCCTTCGTTTGGCCATTTAGATAACTCCTTTCAGTGAGATTGTATTATAGCACAATCTTGTTTTAGGGAGTGGCCTAAAAAACCGTGGGCAGTACATACGATATTCTCTGCGTCTGTAACGCCACACAACCCCACGATAACCACAGGGAGCATCAGCACATTCACGAGTGTTTTCATAATGATTTACCTCCAGCAAATATAGTAAGGAGGGTTCTAACCAACTCATGTTATTGCAGGGATCGGTGGAAACCCTCTTAAACACGTCACGCCGCAATCAATGAGAAAAGTATACCCAATTTTCAAACAGAGAGATACTCAATGAGCGAGGTATCAACTTCTTCTATAAAGTCCGTGAACTGAAAACGCCGACAGTGCTTGAACACAGCCGTCATAGAAGTTTTGTCAACTTCCGAGTCAATGTTGTTTCTGCGTTGATTGCGTATCAACTTTTAGAGACCAAGTCCTCGGTGAATCTCTCTGAACTTCAGGGAAACAGCGACTTACCCGTAACTTTCTAACGGATAAACTTTTATCAAACTCACGAAACTCACGTTATTTTTAGGATTCACTTGCGCTGGAAGCGGAGTACGCCGTTTTGCTTTGTGCCGATGTAAAAGGTATTGCCATCAACAGCAAAGGAGATTGCTGTATGTGGTAGTTCTGGAATAATCTGTTTCCATGTGTTTGTCTGGTTATCTACCTGATAGATACCACTATCACATACGCCGTAAGCCGTTGTGCCATCGACTGCAATCCGGTCCATGATGAGTCTGCTCCCGTCAACATCGGTAAGTCCGCGCCATGTTTCGCCGTCGCTTGAATGCATGACTCCCATATCGGTTGAGACATAGACGGTTGCGTCGGCAAACAATATTTCTTTGAAGTATTCAAACGGAAATGCAAGATTCGCGGTGATGTCGCGCCACGTGTCTCCGCCGTCTTGGGAGAGGAAAAGTTCTCCTTCCCGTTTACCGGCATACACCGTGTTTCCAGAAACGGCAAGGGCGAGTCCTTTTCTGCCGATGGGTGAGATCTCTGCGTGGTCTTCCAAACCAGTGTCGTGCCACACCGGTTCGCCACCTGGGTCGTCCCATGCCGTTTCGCCGAACCACCATCTGTAAAGTTTATGCCTGTATTCCATGAAGAGGGTATCATCAGCGACCGTAAACGTTCCATTCGTCTGGTGTTCTTCATTGATTCGTTCTTGTGCGGCATTCAACTGATTCATGACTTTGCCAATATCGGCCCGGTTCCTTGCCGCCTCCATACGCTTTTTCTCCCACTCCATGTGTAAGGTATCTTCTTCAAAATCTGGGGCATCTTCAATCGGTTGAAACACATCACCGGCATCAGAGAGGCGAAAGAGCGCGACACCATCATGTTCACTATTGCTCAGATAAAGCACACCATCGGCTGTGGCAATTTTTGTTGTAACGGCATTAAAACCTTCATTAAAAAAAGGCGGACGACGAGGATGCGGCGCTTCTGCCTTCGCACTTATGAGGTCGACGGATTCCCACGACTCGCCGCCATCCGCGGATGTGAGCATTTTTGTAGGTGTTAGTGCGTAGAGAACATTTTCAAATACAACCAGATTTGGAACCCGGGAATTCACGATTCCGGTCATAAAGAGGTGCCACGTGACACCGCCATCGGTGGAGCGTCTGATTCCGATGCTACCCCTGTAAAGATTGTTTTCATCTAACGCGATAGCAGGGGACACGCTAAACGAACTTTGGTCTCCTCCAAGGGTCATCCATGTTTCACCGCCATCTTGAGAGCGTAAACCGTAACCCGCCAATATCAGTGTGTCCCCGGTTGTAACGACCTCAATAGTGCCCATAACGTGTGCGCGGCTAATCGGCGTAATATCGGTCCAGGAATCGCCGAGGTCGGTCGAAGAGAAAACTGCGGGTTTCGGTAACAGCCCGGGTACCTCGGGAGCTCCCCGCATCCCAGGCGGACGGATTGTTCCGACGTAGAGTCTATCTTCGATGGTTGCCAACGATTTGATACCGTCTAATGTCGGCACGGGCAATTTTTCCCAGGCATCGGTAAATCGGAAAAACCCCTGACTTGTCCCAATAAACAGGGTGTTGTCAATGGCGAGTGCGTCCCAAATGCGGAAAACCATGTTTTCAATGGCCAAGAAGTCCCCAGCAGTAGGATTAGGGGGACGGACTTCTTCGAGTTTGTTATCGGCTAAGGCTTGCGAGGCTAAGGCTCGTAAGGTCTCTCCTATAGGTTCCCACGGCTTACCGACATCCTCAGAACGAAAACGGAAGACCTCTGTTTTGTGGATGAGGTACATTGCCGTATCTGTGGCAACCAACGCAACCGCACGTCCTTCTGGGCGCGCGCCGAGGGTATTCCAGGTCTTGCCGTCATCAATTGAGGCTAAAAGTTCATTAGGTGTGAGGAGATAAAGGGTGCCATCGCGTTCTGCCATGATCGGATCAAACTCACGATTTGGACCGCTGGCACTGACGAGCGTCCACGCGTCTGCTGCTTCAGCGAGTCGATAGAGTCCTGTTTTGGTAATGGCGTAGAGGGTCTGATCGGATGCAAGAAAGAGTCCGGCACTTGAAACACCTCCGGGTCCTTTTGTCTGAATCCATTCAGGTTTTGCTGCTGGAAGATCGGTCTCGTCTGCTTGCGCAGCTGCAATGAGGAGGGGTTCTGCTTGGAATCCAGCCCCGCTGTTTTTTCCGGGTGTATCGGCATTCCCGAATCGGGTTAGGGGGTCAGATTTGCGTTCTAACGCTCGGACGACAGGTGCTTCAATCAGTTCTATTGTCATCTCCGAAGTCGCGGCTAAGTTGTAAGGCTGCTGAAAACGGGACAATGCCCGTGTGCCGAACCCCAGTATCAGGATAACCAAGAAGGTCGATGCGAAAGAGAGTCCCCACGGCATCCAAGGTTTGCTCGTAGACGGCGATGCTGGTTTGAGACGGGCAATTTCTTGCATGATGTTCTCGGTTAAATTCGCGGACATTTGAAAATTGCCGAGGACTTCTTGAATTATGGATTCTTCCTTTTCTAATCGCTCACGGGCACGGTGGAGCCGACTCCTAACGGTGTTATGCGATACACCTAAAAACAGGCTAATCTCTTCACCGGTCATTTCTGCGAGATAATATAGTATTACAACCGTGCGTTCGCTCTCTGGAAGCCTTTGTAGAAGCCGTTTAACGAGTTCACGCCGATGTTCAATTGCTGTTTCCTCATAATGCGCTATCTCATGTTGCGCGTAACAGATTTCTTCGAGTTCGGCTGTGGGCATGGTATCCAAAGATTTCGTCGGCACCTGCTTTTTTCGATGCCACGTGTTACAGTGCCGCGTCGCAATCACGTAGAGCCATCCGGGAAAATGCTCTGGATGTTTTAGCGTCGATAGCCTTTCGTAAACCTTCAGAAAGACATCCTGCGTGATTTCTTCGGCGATATGAAAGTCGCCTATCTTCCGCCAGACGAGGGCGTGTACCGATTTCTGATATTTGTTGACGAGCGTGGTAAATGCGTCCTGATCACCATCTAAAGTTCGCTGAATGAGATCAACATCGTTAGCCTTCATCATTCCGTCTCCTCTAAAAAAATAGGAATTTCGTAATATAGTGACGCAGATAAGACTTGAAATGTTGCATAAAATGTAATTTTTAGTTGTCAGTTATCAGTTGTCAGTTTTTACATGATCTGAACAATTGTGAGAAATACCGCAGCAAAAACACCCCTTATCAGGGACTTTAAGAATTTAACCCCCTAAATCCCCCTTATCAGGGGGACTTTGAGAATTTAACCCCCTTAGAAGAAACACCCCAACAAAAACACCCCCTTATCAGGGAGACTTTGAGAAGCATATTTGATCGGTTACAGTTCATGCATTGACAAGCGTAAGACCCCACGGTGCTCTGTGCCGACATAGAGGACGTTTCCACCAACAACGAGGGAAGTTATGCGTTTCGGTATTTCCGAGGCAATTTGAATCCAAGTCCGTGTGCTTTTCTTGAATCGATAGGCACCCGTTTCGGAAACGCCGCATAGTGTTGTGCCATCAACCGCCAAGTGACGCATCGCAATCGGAGTATCCTTTGAATCGGTGAGTACATGCCAGTTCTTACCATCGTCTGATATAGCAACGCCATCGTTTGTTGACACACACACCGTATCACCTACAAACACTATCTCTTTGAAGTGCGGTAAATTTTCCAATAGTTGTGTGTGTGACACGGCTTTATTAAGCGACAAAGGGAAATTTTCAGTCACATCTGTCCAAGTGTTTCCACCATCAAGCGATTGAAAGAGGCTGCCACTACTTTTGCCAAGATAGACAACTTTTCCTGAGGCAGCAATTTGGAAGCCGTTCGTCGCGTAAAAACTCTCAAACACGGGAGCATCTTTCATGTCGGTGTCGTGCCATTTAAGGTCGCCGCGGGTCCATCGGTAGAGTTTCCGTTCATATTCAATGTAGAACGTGTCGTCACTGACAGCGAACTCGCCCGTTGTCCTTGTAGTGGCTTCTTCAATACCGAGCAGATAACGAGCGAGATCTGTCCGGTCTGTCTCATCGAGTTCAAGCGTAACTGTAGTGTCCGCTATGCGCTCCAACCACTCACCGTGGCGCGGATTTACATAAACCGGCATATCTTCAATATGCAGCAATGTGTCCGTATTTGGTGATAATTGGAGTAGGCAGTTTGTGCTTCCGCCTTGTTTTGCTCTGAGGTAGAGTGAATCTTTGACGGCGGTCATATTTGATAACCTCAGCGCACTGAGCGGTTTATTTTTCGGAAAAAACATCTCTGTCAAGATATATGCCCACTTTTCTCCACCATCAGTGGATTTCGCGATACCCTTATCCGTCAAGGCATAAAGGACATTGTTAACCTCTGCCAGATCGAGAACATGTATTTCCGCTATACCTGCCGAAACCGGATGCCAAGTGTTGCCACCATCAGTAGAATGTCCAACGCTCCTTGCGCCCACTACAAAAAAAGTGTCTTTATCCAAGGCAATCGCGCTGTCTGCTGGGGCTCTACTGATCGTAAACGCATGTTTGTGATAACCGAGGTCTTCCCATGTGTCTCCAACATCTGTTGAACGTAACACGCCAATACCGAGTAGTACCAGAACGGTTTTGTCTATCGCGACCAGCTCAACTGGTAACCTAAAACCTCGATTTGGGGGTGTTATGTCAGTCCATGAGTCCCCAAAATCGCTTGAGGTGAACAATGAGATAAATAACAGACCAGACTGTGGGTCTCTTCCGTTTATGGAACTGAGATAGATTCTGTTGCCAGCAACCGTTAACGAATCAATAGATTGTGCTTGCACGATGGGCAATTTTTCCCATACACCTGAAGCAAGCCGGTAAAGACCTTGCGTCGTTGCTAAGAAGAGGACGTTTTCAATGGCGGCAGCATCTTGTATCCTGGGTATTGTTAAGCCTGCATTAAACAGGTGCCATGTGTTGCCGGCATCTGTTGAACGAAACACACTGTTTGTGAGGATGAGGTACATTTCAAATTGGGCATCTTGTGGACGGCGCGCTTGGCTCGGATCTGTAATGAGTAGTGCAACCGTACGCCCGTGCGGACGCTCCCCAAGCGACTGCCATGTTACACCCTGGTCAGTCGACTTTAACACATTCGTTTCAGTAGTAACATAAAGGGTATCACCGCGCTCCGTCATTGATTTAGCAGAAGAAATAAACGGCAGTGAATCGTTAATAAGGGTCCACTCGGTTTTATGATCACCTGTCAATCGGTAGAGTCCAATGTCTCCAATAGCGTAGAGTTCCTTTTGAGAGGTGGCAAAGAGATTTTTGACCTTTCCACCTACTGGTCCTTTTGTTTGAACCCATTGTGGTTTTGTCTTTAGGACCTCTACTGTATCTGTTTGCGCGGCTGCGAGAAGGTATGTCTTGGGACTCAGACCAGTACCTTTGCCGTTTCCGATACTATTAGCGTTCCCGTGCTGGTTTCGTAAATCGCGCTTTAGTTCCAAAGCAAGCGTAACAGGAGCTTCTACTAACTCAACGGTCATCTCCGAAGTTGCGTCCAAACTGTAGGGTTGCTGGAAACGCGATAAGGCACGTGTGCCGAACCCGAGCATCAGGATAACCAAGAAGGTTGATGCGAAAGAGAGACCCCACGGTAGCCACGGTTTACTTACAGACGGAGATGCGGGTTTCAGACGCGTAACTTCTCGCATGACATTTTCAGTGAGATTCCCGGGAATTTGGAAGCTGCCGAGAACCTCTCGAATCATATGTTCTTCCTTTTCCAACCGTTCACGGGCACGGCGAAGCCGACTTCTCACTGTGTTATGCGATACGCCTAAAAACAGGCTAATCTCTTCACCCGTCATTTCCGCCAGATAAAACAGCGTTACAACGGTGCGTTCACTCTCTGGAAGTTTTTGCAGCAGGCGTTTAACGAGTTCGCGTTGGTGTTCAACAGATGCTTCTTCACCACGCGCTGCCTCATATCGTGCGTAACATAACGCCTCCAACTCAGTTGCGGACATCGCATTCAGGGATGTCGTTGAGACGCGCTTCTTTCGGAGCCATGTGATACAGTGCCGTGTAGTGATGACATAGAGCCACCCCGGAAAACGATCGAAGGGTTTCAGCGTTGATAACTTTTTGTAAACCTTCAGGAAGATATCCTGCGTGAGTTCTTCAGCGATATGGAAATCACCTATCTTCCGCCAGACAAGCGTGTGAACCCATTTCTGGTATTTCTTGACGAGTGTCGTAAATGCACTCTCGTCTCCATCCAAAGTCCGTTGAATTAACGCAACATCATTCTCTTTCATCTGTCTCCCTCCGAAAAAATAATAAATAAGGCTTCATTATATAATAACGCACTTTGGAGGTTAAAATGGTGCATAAAATGCAATTTTAGTTTTCAGTTTTCAGTTTTCAGTTAAGAGGGTTTGTGGGCAGCTACAACGAACTGGACTGCCACAAGCAAGTTAACTTATAACGACTTGGCACAGGAAACCAACACCCTATGCTACAAGTGTAAACTTATTTTCGGATTTTACTATAATAAGGTAAGAAAGCGGCTGAAAACCTAAGCAGCAAAAGACACGGCGGACAGAAAAGGTGCGTGGCGGGAAGTTGCCCTACGAAACAGAGGGAATATCCTCTGATATTTTATAATCTTTCAACCTATTTTGTAAGGTTCGGAGGCTTATACCTAATATTTCGGCTGTCTTTGTTCGATTACCGCCCTGCCATGCTAAAGTATCACGAATGAGGGCTTCTTCGACGGCTTTAAGGCTCGCGCCGAGCGGAACAGTCATTGTGTTTCGGTTTTCAGGCATACGCATTTCTTCAGGCACACTGACCCGTGGTTTTTGAAACGCAAGAACTTCTTCGGGCAAGTCCGTCGGTAGTATGCCGTTGCCGTCAGCAAAAAGGAGGGCATGGATCAGGACATTTTCCAATTCTCGTACATTGCCGGGCCAGGGATAGTTTTGAAGGCATATAAACGTTTCGGGTAGTATTTTCCGTCCCGTTTGGGCGTAGGTATCGCAATGTTTCTCTACAAAATGTTCTGCCAACACACGGATGTCTTCCTGCCGTTCACGTAATGGTGGCAGAAAAATAGAGACGGCATTTAATCGATAATAGAGGTCCTTACGAAAAGTGCCATTTTCGACAGCTTGTGCGAGGTTAGCGTGTGTCGCCGCTATAATTCGGATGTCCACGGGTATAGGTTTTGTGCCACCGAGGCGTTCAATCTTGCTGGTTTCAACAGCCCGTAATAGTTTTACCTGCAAGGATAGGGGCATATCCCCGATTTCATCAAGGAACAACGTATTGTTGTGCGCTCTTTCAAATTTGCCGATGTGTTGTGTCCTTGCCCCGGTAAAGGCGCCTCTTTCATGTCCAAACAGTTCGCTTTCGAGCAATGGTCCAGGAATGGCTGCACAATTAAGGGAAACCATTTCATTCTCTGAACGCTCACTGTTTTGGTGTAAAGCTTGTGCGATCAATTCTTTTCCGGTCCCGGTTTCCCCACAAATCAGTACCTTCGCCGTTGTGTTCGCGACCCTATCAATTTGTCGGAGAATTTCAATAATCCGCTGGCTTCTTCCAATAATCCCGGCGTAATTGCCGTGTAATTCGCTTCTTGACATCGGACGAGAATTTGTAAGTTTCAAGGTTCCTACTTCTTTAGTTTGGCGTGCTTCTTCCATCCGCTGTGGCATCGGGTGACCATTTCCGTTCTCAGAAACCGGTAAAACTGTCTCGGCATCAGCATTCGCGAGTTGTGCAGCCCTATCTTCTACCACGATAGCAGCATCATAACCGTTTTTTTCAAGAAGATTTTCCAAATTTCTTAACGTATCATTAGACACATTACCGAGAATAAAAACGCTTGCTTTATCATAGGGTTTACCATCTCTCGTTCTGTGAATCATTAATCTCACCTTTTCCTTCAGTCGTTAGGGATCCGCCGTTATTTTGTCGTAGTTTTTGTGGTGGAACACGCGGGTTCATTAACAATCTCCACGAAAACTAACTCCACTTAATCACTAATAGACTTCTTTCATGCAACGCCTCGAAAAAATAAAAAGAGAGGGTTCATATTACTATAACGCGTATATTGAGACGGAAGGTTGCATAAAAATAAAAAAATATGCGTTCGGCGTAAAATATTTGATTTTTTAGTGGGGCGTATGTCAAAAAACCAGTCATCAGAAGCGCGGATCCCTTTTGTAAAGATCAGGGCTTACGCGAACCAATATTGGACATTTGGACGTAAAGGCGGTATTTCCCGTGCTTTACCCCCCTAAAGAATCAGAATCAACGGTATGAATGCCTTATGGGCATTCACCGCCCCTTATCAGGGGGACTTTAAGAAGCAGTGCGTAAGTTCTAAAGATAATAGATCTGTCTGCTTACTTCTCTGGAGTTGTTGAAAGATATTTGGGATTCGACTGGATGTCGGGCGCGTAGTGAATCTCCCACACCTTAACCGCTGCTTCTGGAAAGTTTTCCGTGGGATAGACAGGAGCAAACGCATCGCTTAATCGCCCGTGCAGGAACGTATTTGATGGTTCTCTCTCTGTCGTTAGCATGATATGCGTGGCATCGTGTGTCTTTAGGAACTCTAAAACCTCGCGCTCGGATTTAGCAAAGTAGACATGCTGATCATAGAGGTATATCCAGTGTTGTATAAAATGATCCTGATCAACGATAGTTTTGACATTGGACAGGACATTGAGTAGACTCCCGAAACTCCAGTTTGCGGCGACGACAGCAGTATCTGGCAGATTACTTTTCATCCAGCCAAAAGCGCGTGCTTCCGCGGTATTTCCGGGTATCGCACGTCGGAAATGGGTAGCGGCAAGTAGGGTGCGGGTTGCGTGTCCGCCGGTAGGTGTCCAGAAAAGTATAATCCCGAGCATAATCGTGGTAATAGCGGTCTTTAGTAAGCGTTGTGGCAGGCGTTTTTCGACTTGATTGCCGTAAAAATCGGCAAGGAAACAGATAAGGTCTGCGGCAAAAAAAGCGACAGACAAGCCAATAAAGAAGTCATAGCGTTTCGCGTCACGTGCAAGCGCGCACCAGAAAAGGAACCATATAGCGAAAGCGAGATAGATCGGTTCATTTTTAGGTGTACTTTGCCTGCGCCAAGCAAGCACAATAAACCCGATGGCGCAGGTGCCAATAGCGACACTAAAGAGCAGATTGCCTGTTGCTGCGCCCCATAAACTATCAAGCCGACTCCGATAAAATGTGGTGATTGCAAACAGTGTTAGTGGTGCGGCAAACAGCACACCCTGCACTTTCCAAAAGCGGATGGCTGCCATGACAATGCCGAAGTACCCCAAAACAAAAACGCTGCCGTAGCGGAACATCCAATATTCGAGAAAAGGGTTTTTAAGTTCTGCTACGGTTTTCATCAATTCATTTTGACTCAACGGAACAGTGGTACTGGCAAAGGTGCCGCGTTGTATTAACACATATCCTATTGCGAGTGCGATGCTGGCGAGTGTCAAGCCGAGCGCGAGGGTCCGGGAGGACGGTTTGAATTTCTCTGGCCAAGGCATCTTTGTCATCAAGATGTATCGGAGTATACGCATTCCTAAAAGCACGAGTGGTGGCACCAGCATAAATGCGAAGAGGTGTTCTGCGAAACCGTATCCATCTCGATAGGCGGGTGATGCGATGTAAAGTGTCGGAACGAAGGTACAGACCCATATTAGATAATACTTTAGGTCTGTTTCTGTTTCTGAGGTGATAAACCGCCATATCTCAACACAAAGAATAATGCTTAAAAAAATGCCGAAGCCTTCCCAACTGATACCCCCCAGAAATACAATAACCCCGCTTGCGAGTATCCACCTCATGCGTGATTTTGGGGATTGTACTATCAAAGATGCGAGATAGGTTATGATGGCAAGTATACCGAGCATGAGGCACCAGCTGTCCCTATCTCCAAGTCCCGTGCTGCTGCGTTCAATGCTGGCTGGGAGGGTTGCTAAAAAGATTCCCACGATACCAGCAACACGCAGGTCAAAGGCATGCGCAAGAAAAAGATAGAGCGCGCCGAGTCCGATACAAAAACAGATAACGGGCATGTAGAAAACAACGTGATAAAGTGAGATGTTTGGAAATACGGACGAGAGTACTTTGTGTGTGTATGCGAGGACATAGGGGTAGAGATTTAGGGTTTGCCCTAAATCTCTACCGATGGGTAACCAGCGGCGCATATCGCGTGCGGGGAGTTGTCCGTTTTCGGAAATGAGTTGCGCCTGCCAATAGTAAAAATAGCCATCGGGGTCGGTCAGCTGCCCTGACGGGATTTTAGCTGAACTTTGAATACGGATTAAAAAAGAGCCAAACAAAACGACGATAAAAAGGGCAATCGTGCCGAGTGTTCGTATCTCCATGAAATTACCGTTTACGCAACGTCCCGTCTACATCAATAGGATCGTAGAGCCATCTGAGAAAGGTTGTGTCGGTTGAAAAGGTGTAGAGGATCCTGTCCAATAGCATTGGATCTTGAACAGCGAGGCGTAACATTCCATCATATTGTCCATACTTGTCAAACAGACTTTTTATCCAGCGTCCATCTTCTTCTCTAACCGGCGTTGCTAACCAGAGAAGGGGTTCAAAAGTATCCAATATGAGCAACCAGGGTACATGCTTGGTGGTTGGGTCAATGCCGAGTCGGCGATAGAGGAATTCTCTGCCTTCTGGGGTTTTCGCGAGGATGTATTGACCGATGCGGTAACAACTATTGAGGCGTTGAACAGGCGACTGATCACCACCGCGTTCATAAGCACCCAGCGTCCAATAAGCTGCCATGTAGGCATAAGCGATGAACCACTCGTCATCTCCAACATCTTCTATCCTTTGAACATCAAGTTGTTTCTTAAAGAAGACATCAAAGTAGAGTTCTTTGTTGGGGGGTGGGATTTTGTAAAAGCAATCCTGAAACGTCGTAAAGGGTGCCTGTTCGGGGTACTTTTTTGAGAGGAAGTTGACATATTCGTCGCTATCGGAAAGTGCTCGGAGTGTCTTTAGTTCCCTGTCTAATAACGGGCAGTCGAATTTCTTTTTCAACAGCGCGACTGTCTGTCTCTCAAGTTCTGTGAGTTCTCGATCCTCGTGCCTATATTCTGGCGATGTGTCAATAGAAAATAGACCCCAAACGAATGAGACGAGAAAATAAAAAGATATTATAGTTTTCATCAGGTCCGCTCCGCTTTACTTTGATGCCATTTGCTGTGCTGTAGCGGCAGTCTTTTGGCGTTCACGACGCTTTTTTATCATCGCTTCGTATTTTGCCTTGCGTTCTGCGCAGCAGCCACAGTTTTTCTTTTTTAGTGCCCTGACACTTTTGGGTGCCTGCGCGGTCTCCGGGTCTGACTGTGTAGCGTTAATTGTAGCGGACACTGTTGTGTTGACAGGTTGTTTATGCAGTGGCAGCATATCGGTAGCGTATCCGATGCCGACCGCAGCAATTGCGAGGACAGCGATGATACAGATGCCATAGAAGACGTGGGTATCTTTCATTTCAATCACGCTCCTTGTCGGGTTGAATGAGACGTTCAAAACGTGTAGCGACTTCAGGATCAGATTCCTTAAGCTGGCGAAGTCCTTCTTTGGGACCGTATCGGTTCAAGGTCGCCATAGCACGGTTTAGGCGTTCGGGTGAAAAGTGCTGATGCAGTGTGTTCCGAAACTGCGCCTCGGTTGGCAATCCAGATATATCCGAGATGTGTTGTTTCACAAGTTCTGCTTCAGCTTCTTGGATAGTTTGCGGCACTTCTGGCAAGTCCATAGGTGCGGATAATACCTCAGTGTTTGTGTTAGGTAGCGATGCGGTATCACCGATTTCTTCCTCGACATCCGCTGTGTTTAGCGTGAAGGTTGATTCGGTGGGTGGTGGTGATGGGTCGTTATCCACTGGTGTTAATTCAACAACAATGTCTGCGGCGTTCTGTCGGATATTGTCGGCCCAAGCGACATCACCGTCGTATCCGTTGAAATATCCACGCATCCACACCTTATTGCCCCAATCGCTTCTAAACTGGCTTAGGACGGCAAGCGTATATTCGCGTGCAGTTTGTGCATCCGTCACATCCGGCTGGAAATCCAACTCAAGGAAAAGTTCGGCGAGTTCTTTTCGCATCATGGGTTCATAATCGGCGTAGTCGCCGGTGGGAAAACTTTCACGGAAGTTTTTTTCTTGTAGTTCTCTCGCAGAAGATTTAATGCCTTGCGATTCCAGGAAGTCCCACCACAGCACAAGATTAAATCCCGGAAAGATCGCATCCTGTTTTCGCTTGTATTCCAGATATTCTGGGGATTGCATGGCTTTTTTCAGTGCTTTCATATCGGAATCATCGGTTCCGCTCTCAAGTATGTATTCTATATCACGCGCTGCTCTTTCTCTGAGCGTTTCTTCATATATTTCCTCAGCAGATTTCGGTACTGCCGCAGTACGCGTTTCAGGTGTAGTGGTTCTGTACGTGACGATGGGTTCCATCTGTTTCGGTTGGAACACTATCCATCCGATTGCACAGAGTCCGAGAACGATGGCGAGAATGCTAATGCTATAAAACAGTCTTATCTTCATTGTTGTAAACTCCTGTATATTCAGTGTTGCTCCGAAAGAGAGCAACACTGAATATGAGTTAAAATGTAAACAGACTAATCGCAATTTACAGCAGCATAACAAGCTTTCTCTGCATCTTTTTTAGCGTCTTTACACCAATTGGAGTCGCTGCCATACTTTTTGCATGTGACTCTGGCATAATTCACTTCTTGCCAACAAATTTCCCACAAATCTGGGCAGGGGTCGTTGGTGTCAGATGGAGAGGCATCCAAGTCGTTGAACATTGTGAAACCGATAGTTAGCACAAAGAGTACTGCCAGCAGTGGAAGGCTGTTGATCCAAAATTTCTTCATGGTTACTTTATTCCTTCTGTTCTGTCCCACTTGGTAGTGTCGGAGTTTTATCGACATCGCCTAAGTGGAGACAAGGTTTAGGTTTGATGTTTTTCTGATAATTGGGTTATAGACAAATCAGTTTTGATTGTCCTAAGTCATTCCCTCGCAGTGCGACTACGAAGACGCTCTGAATATAGTATGGCATGTTCAGCATGCGTATGCGTATATAACAACAGCAATTATCGTGCCAATTAGAAGAACCTACATCTTCAGCGATACCCGTAACGGACGACTGTGTAAATCTTGCATAACATGGTAAATCCTGCACATATACCTCTGCATTTTCTGCATAACTCCAAAACACATAGATTTAGCATACGCCCCTCAAAAACCTCAACAACAACCCAACGTAGGCATTACGAACTATATTGGATTCGCATGCCCCCGATTAAACATCTCTTTGTTGATGTACAAATCATCTGACCCGCGCCAGACATGAGCGATTACGCGACGGTAAACATCAGTAGCCACTGACTTGATTCTAACCTGTTTTCCGTCTATAAGGCACTTTAAATACTCCGCAGATCTCTGCCCCTCCAAAGTGTTGCTTTCGGGTGCGTTTATATTCGCCAATCGAATTGTTTGGTTGAAGGTCTTAAAGGTGTCGCCATCAATTACGAATGTCACGTACGCTGAGTATTCGTACACTTTTTTCACCCCTTCTCGAAAAAATAAATTATAGTTTCATGTTGTTAGCTGCTCGCATCAGCAACGAAATCTATCCTTTTCCAAAAACCCAACACATTATCATACATCCGGCATTTGGAGTGTTAGATTTCCATAGCGAACAACATCTGGACATACACCTGTCCTTGCCTTTTTAGCAACTCAGCACACTCAATTTAGCAATATTTAGCAATTATCGTGCCAATCGGTAAAATCCACGCTATTAGCGAATTTCACCAAAACATAACTGTGCAAATCCTGAACATTCGGTAAATTATGCCTACCTAAATATGTAAATCTTGCATAAAGAGCAATACGCGATATTGGAAAGAGAAAACGCAAGAACGGTTAGTTTCAGGTTTCTTGTGTCTATTAGAGGTGGATCGCGACCAAAGGTCGCTCCTACAAGCAAGAAGGTGGATCACGACCAAAGGTCGCTCCTACAAGCAAGAAGATGGATCACGACTGGAAGTACTTCGCAGTGAGAATCCTACAAGAAGAAATTTTGAGCAGGAGATTAAACTATACGAAGATTATCGTAAGGGTAAATTATTTGGATACCGTAGGCAGATCAAATTACCAGAATAGGACAAGATAAGAAGTTGGACAGTAGCATGCCAACGAAATACGGTGGTTATCAATCGTCACGTTGAAAGCGGAGTACACCGTTCTGTTGCGTGCCGATGTAAAATGTATTGCTATTAACGGCAAAGGAGGTCGCTGTGTGCGGCAGTTCTGGCGCGATCTGTTCCCATGTGTTTGTCTGGTTATTCACCCGATAGACACCACCATCACACACACCGTAAACGGCTATGCCATCGACCGTAATTCGGTCCATGACGGGTCTATTCCCGTCAACATCGGTGAGCACATGCCATGTCCCCCCATCGCGTGAACCCATGACCCCCATGTCTGTCGAGACGTAGACGGTTCCACCTCCGAATAGGACATCCTTGAAGTATCTAAACGGAAATGCGAGGCTCGCGGTGATATTGTTCCAAGTATCTCCATTGTCAAGAGACTGGAAGAGGTCGCCATCTCGTTTACCGGCATAGACTGTGTTCCCAGAAACAGCGAGCATCAACTCCTTGGCGCGGGCATTAGCAAAGGAGAAATAACCCGAATCTTCCAAACCCGTGTAGTGCCATTTCGTATCGCCGCGCCGCCATCTGAAAAGTTTATGTTTGCATTCCATGAAGACGGTACCGTCAGTGATTGCAAACGTTCCATTCTTTCTCCATTCTCCAAAGACGTTGTATTGGTCAGTTCTCGACTGCTCCTGTGCTATAACAATATTGCCACCGTTATCCCACGCTTTTCTACGATTTTTCCACCCTCCTATGTGCGAAGTGTCCTCTTCAAAATCCGGTACACCTTCAACCGGTAGGAACACGTTACCAGCATCAGAGATTTGAAAGAAGGTAACATCATTACGCTCAATGTTGCTGGCATAGAGAACACCGTTGGCTGTTGCAACTTTCGATTTTGCTCCTTCCAGCGGAGCATTCCTGTTAGCACCCAAGCCAACAAATTCCCACGACTCACTGCCATCTGTAGATTTGAGCATCTCTGTAGGTGTTAGTGCGTAGACGGCATTTTTGACTGCAAACAGATTTGGAACATGCGAGTTCACCAGTCCAGTTGTAAAGGGGTGCCACGTGATACCACCATCCGTTGAGCGAGCAATTCCGGAGACATCAGATTTGTAAAAATTGTTTTCATCTAATGCCACAACAGGAGAAACACCGAACGTTAACGCATGCGAATCATCTACAGGATCTGTCCACGTTTCGCCACTGTTATAAGAGAGTAGCATTCCGCCGGGACCTATCACCATAAGCGTTTTTCCAATTGGAACAACTTGGATGGTAGTTATTACCTTAGTTGGAAATTTATGGGGATCGGGTGTAATATCTGTCCATGAATTGCCAAAGTCGCGCGAATATAAAATTGCAGGTGCAGGGTTTTGATTTTGCACATTTTGCGGCCCGGTGTTCGTTCCGACATAGAGTCTGTTCTCGGCGACTGCCAACGAACTAATACCTTGCAAGGTTGATACTGGCAATTTTTCCCAAGCGTCGGTAAATCGGAAGAGTCCTCGACTTGTCCCGACAAACAACATGTTGTCAATAGTGATTGCGTCCCATATACGGAAATTAGGGCTGCCTATATCTGGTGCCTTATCGGATTGCAGAAATTCCCCTATGGATTCCCATTGATTCCCGAAATCATCGGAACGAAATACCCCTGTTTTAAGGACGAGGTACATCGCCATATCTGTCATAACCAACGCAACCGGGCGTCCTTCAGGTCGCGCACTGAGCGCATTTAACGTTTTACCGCTATCGGTTGAAACCAAGATTTCATCGGATGTCAGGAAATAGAGGGTATCGCCACGTTCTGCCATCACTGGATCGAACTCTCGACTCGGACTGCTGGTACTGACAAACGTCCATGCGTCCCTCTCTTCTGTGAGTCGGTAAAGTCCTGTTTTTGCAATCGCATAGAGAGATTTGTCAGATGTGAGAAAGAGTCCTGGCTTAGAAACGTTTCCCGGTCCCCTCGTTTGAATCCATTGCGGTTTCGCTGTTGAGATGTCTTTTCCGTCTGTTTGTTCGGTTGGGATGAGCGGTGATTCCGTTTGGAATCCCAATCTACTGTCCTTACCGGTGGTATCGGCTCTCCCAAATCGGGTCAACAAGTCGGATTTGCGATTTAGCTCTCGCACAACAGTCGTGTCAATCAATTCCACAGTCATCTTTGATGTGGCTTCCAAGTTGTAGGGCTGCTGAAAGCGTGATAACAGACGTGTGCCATGTCCTATCATCAGAATGATCAACAAGGTCGCTGCGAGGGAGAACCCCCACGGCATCCAAGGTTTGCTGACGAAAGGGGCGGCAGGTTTGATCTGTGCGACTTCGCGCATGATATTCTCTGTGAGTGTTGGGGACACTTGGAAAATACTTGAGGCTTCGTGGAGCAGATGTTCTTGGTTTTCCAATCGCTTTCGGGCGCGGTGAAGTCGACTTTTAATAGTGTTCGGCGACACCCCTAAGAATTCACTAATTTTTTCACAAGACATTTCTGCCAGATAATGGAGGGTCATGACGGTGCGTTCACTCTCTGGCAGCTTTTGGAGGAGACGTTTAATAATTTCGCGCTGGTATCCGAGAACGGTTTCTTGATTGCGCTCTGTCTCATATTGCGCATAACAGAACTCCTCTAACTCCGATATAGGCATCGCGTCCAATGATGTCGTCGGGAGTTTCTTTTTTCGGAACCATGCGATACAGTGGCGTGCCGTGATCACATAGAGCCATCCTCTAAAATGGTCCGAGGGCTTCAGCGTTGATAACTTTTTGTAAACTTTCAGGAAGACATCTTGTGTAATCTCTTCAGCGATATGAAAATCGCCTATCTTCCGCCAAACAAGGGTGTGTACCCATTTCTGGTATTTGTTCACAAGCATCGTAAACGCGCTTTGGTCGCCATCTAAGGTGCGTCGAATTAACGCGGCGTCACTGGTTTTCATATATCTTCTCCGGACAAAATAGCACTATCATTATTAAAAACGCGTGTATGAGACGAAAAGGTTGCATAAAATGTTGAAAAAAATGCTTAATCTATATCGGACTGTGGCAAATTTCGTGCCAATTTTTCCAAAAAAAGTGCAATATCCGACCAAAACCCTGAAAATTTAATCATACTTTGCACTATAAACGGCTTAAAACGTAGGTATAGACTGCGTTTATAAAAAACGTCTCAGAAACTCATTTTTTTTTAAACTGCCGTATCCAAGGGATGAAGATTAATTTGCCAACCTCTTTCTACGGCCAAATCGCGAAAATTGTAGCATAAATAGCAAAAATTGAATGTCTGCCGCAAAAATTGCGTTATTAAATACTGGTAATTTTGGGGAACGCAATATTCAATCTAAAGTTTGGACAATTTTGATAACATTAGAGAAAACAGACGATTTTGAGGAGATTTTAATGTGATAATAGAGGTTAAGGCGCACAATAGATGCGCCTTTTCTTTTAGAGAAATAGTGCAGGTTCTGACAATCTTTTCATCTTGACATAGCGATGTAGGAATGGTATGCTATGCTCAACTTTAGTTATTTTCGGCCCCTTCATCAATCCAATCAATGAAGAGTTGGATTTGGTCACCGTCCAATGGGGGACCACCGGGAGGCATGCCGCCGCCATCAATACGCCTGACGACAAGGCTACCCTTGCCATCGCCAGCGGCGAACGCGGGACCAGTGTTCCCGCCTTTTTTGAAGGTATCGTATTTGGTAAGATCAAGTCCGGCGGCACCGGGTGCGGCGTGACATCCTGCAAGAGCGCACCGCTCAGCGAGGATAGGCTGAATATCGTCTTTAAAAGAGACTTTTGGTTCTTCAATCACAACAGGTTCTTCTGCGGGAGGTGGTGTTTCAGGAGGTGGTGTTGTAGGCTGAAGGACATCCGTCATACCGGTGGTGTCTTCAGTGATGTCGCCCTCGTCGCCGCAGCTTGCGATGAAGATAGCGGCGAGAAAGATACTAACGGCAAAGATAGGCATAGCAACAGCACTCGCGTGCCGGTTACGCGAACGCACAGAAAATAAATCAATCACAATAGAGTTCTCCTTTTCTGAGAAATGTGTTTTTTAGCAGGAATTTCGCTTATTTTGTACAAGACTTACGCAAACTGAACAAATATTGGACATTTGGAGGCAAGCGGTATTCTCCATATTTTAAACCCCCTAAAGAATCAACGGTATGAATGCCTTATGGCATTTATCGCCCCTTATCAGGGGACTTTAAGAAGCGTCTATTGTATATAGAATACCACTACATAGAGGAGATGTCAAGTTGAAAATTTTGATTAATACCGATATTACATCGGAACAGCAACAGCAGATCGAATCGGTTTCTAACGAACTTTCGCTTGTAAGCCCTCAGGATTCAGAAGAGGCACTGCGTGAAATTGCGGACACCGATATTGTGTTCGGTGGGTTTAACCGTTCACTTTTTGAAAATGCGAAGCAGTTGAAGTGGGTGCAAGTGCTTTCAGCTGGCGTTGACGGCTTACTGTTTCCTGAATTTGTCAAGAGCGACGTTATCCTGACGAGTGCGAAAGGTTTCGTCGGTCCCCATCTGGCAGACCAGACGTGGGCTTTACTGCTCGGACTCCTGCGAGGCATCGGACGCTCGGTACGTGAGCGGACGTGGGACAATCGGATGTCGATCCGTCACGCGACATGGGAATTGAGTGAACGCACGCTCGGGATTGTGGGCCTTGGTGGTACGGGGATTGATGTTGCGCGTCGGGCACAAGGGTTTGATATGCGCGTTATCGCTGTTGATCCAGAAGCGGTCGAAGCCCCATCATTTGTGCATGAAGTCTGGCGGATGGATCGGTTTCATGAACTTCTTTCAGCATCAGATGTTGTTGCGATCTGCGCGCCGCTGACACCGGAGACGCACGGGATGTTCGACGATGCGGCATTTGAACAGATGCAATCGCACGCGTTGCTCATTAATGTCACACGCGGCAAAATTGTAGATGGCCCGGCACTGCTTCGCGCGCTTACATCGGGCAGTATCGGGGGTGCGGGATTGGATGTTACGCCTGAAGAGCCGTTGCCTGCGGACAGCCCGTTGTGGGATCTGCCGAATGTAATTATTACACCGCACGTCGCTGGGGGGTCACCCATTCGCTTGGATCGATCAGTTGGACTGTTCTGTGATAACTTAGAACGGTTGCTTGTGGGTAAACCGCTCCTCAGCATAATTGATAAAGAGAAAGGATATTAGAAACGGATTTGGCTGTGCCGGCGGGCATAACACAATCGGGTTAGTTCTTTGACTTTTTGAGTGTGCCCCATGTCACAGCCATCTTATTATTCGGTTGTACTGGCAAAGAATCACCAACCCAGCGTGGCAAAATAGGGAGGCTATCCCGCAAAAGGACTAAACGCCGCGCTTCCTCGGACGCAAACGAGTAAATGTAGAGACCGTAATTCCCCATAAGTGTCTCAGCAGAAAACACAAGATGTTTGCCATTCGGTGACCAATCCACTTGAAAGAACTGCCGCAAGCCTTGCTTGACGAATACTTGGATATCTATCCCCACAACATCTGCAAGTACGTTTTTCTGAGCGCGATCGGTTACTTTATCGGTTACTTTTCGGTGGTTCTTGCCCTTAACATCTGCAACAAATACGCCTTCATGAATTGGTGTGTAGGCTATCTCTTTGCCGTTTGGCGAGAAACTATAGAACGGGTAACGGTTTAAGAACCCCGCACCTTCATGGAATGGCAAATGTTTCTTTGGATTTTCCTGACCGTTGATTTTCGACTCCCAGATTTCCTGACGCCGGTCTATTGCAGCAAGATTGTAGAACACAGATTGCGCATCTGGTGCCCAGACAAACCCAATGGGTCTTTCGCCGATTGGATGGCGTAACTTTCGCTTCCGTCGTCCATCGGGTGAAATTAGAAAGATTTCTGTGTCTAATCCGCGTCCAGCTCTTATTCTTTCTGGGTTGCCAGCATAGACGATCCAGCGTCCGTCCGGAGACCAAGAAATATCGACGTAAGAATGGACTTGCAATATGATGGAACGAATTTTCTTACCGGTGTGGAGGTCTCGGATATGGAGAACATTCCGGCGATCGGGGTCGCGGTCTACCGCTGCCAAAAGGCGACCATCCGGCGAAGGTGTCGAAATACCTTCTTCCGTAATCCGCGTGGGTATGGTATCGTTCGGATGCATCATGTAGGTAGTCCCACGATAGGCGTAGACGATCATACCTTCTGCCCAACCGGACATCCCGCTACAAAAACCGAATAAAATTATAAGCGAAAACAGTAGAACTAAGTGACGCGTGTGCATTAGAAACCTTGCTTCAAAATAGTTGCGATGTTAGTAAGAAAACGACTAAGGGTGTTAACTACAACGCAAACGGAAAATAAATTAATCAGTCTCTGTTGTACGTTTGATACTACCCCACGTCACAGCCATTTTCTTTAACGGTTGTACTGGCAATGAATTACCAACCCAGCGCGGCAAAATAGGGAGCCCTTCTGGAAAAGAAGCTAAACGCCGAGTTTTCTGAGACGCGAACGAATAGATGTAGAGCCCATAATTACTAAAACCTATATCAACAGAGAATACAAGATATCTGCCATTCGGTGACCAATCTACTTGAAAGAACTGGCGCAAGCGGCGATTTGCCATTTCTTCGAGGAGGTTTATCCCATTAGCATTCACAACAAATATGCCTTCATGAACGTGTTCGACTACTTTTCGGTGGTTTCTTCCTTCAATATCTGCAACAAATACGCCTTCATGAAGCGGTGTGTAGGCAATCTTTTTACCGTCCGGGGAGAAACTATAAAACGGGTAACGACTTAGGAAACCCGCACGTTCAGGGAATGGCAAATGTTTCTTGGGTTTCTCCTCCCCATTGACATTCGACTCCCAGATCTCCAGAAGCCTGTCCGTTGAGGCGAGACTGTAGAACACGGATTGCGCATCTGGTGCCCAGACAAAACCTATGGGTCTTTCACCAATGGGGTGCGGTAACTTCCGTTTCCGTCGTCCATCGGGTGAAATTAGAAAAATTTCTGTGTCCAGATCGCGTCCGCCTCTTATCCTTTGTGGACTGCCAGCATAGACAATCCAACGTCCATCTGGAGACCAAGAGATATCGACGTAAGAATGGACTTGCAATATGATGGAACGAATTTTCTTACCGGTGCGAAGGTCTCGGATATGGAGAATATTCCGGCGATCCGGGTCTCGGTCTACCGCTGCCAAAAAGCGTCCGTCCGGCGAAGGTGTCGAAATACCTTCTTCCGTAATGCGCGTAGGTGTAGGTACGGTATCATTCGGATGTATCATGTAGGTCGTCCCACGATAGGTGTAGACGATTATACCTTCCGCCCAACAGAGCAGATTCGGGCAAATACCCAATAGAAGGATTATTACCGAAAACAGAAAAATCAAGCGATGTGTGTTCATTAGAAAGCCCTCATTTCAAAAATAGCTGCACTAACAGCCGAGGTTAAGGTGCGTTGATTAATTACAGTTTTCACCGTTAGTCAATGTCAGCAATCCTGACGAGTTGTTTCCCGATATTACCACCTTTTAGCATACTAATGAAGGCTGCGGGCGCGCTCTCAATTCCGCCTTCTTCAATCGTTTCGTGATATTTCAGCTTGCCTTGTTGTAACCATTCTGCCATCTCAACGAGTGCCTTTGCGTGCCGGTCAGCGTACTCAGAGACGAGGAAGCCTTCGATTCTCGCGCGTTTGGTAATCATGTGCCAGAGGAACCGTGGGCCTGTCTCCGGTTTTTCTAAATTATACTGAGAAATTTGTCCACATATAACGACCCGTCCCTTGATTCTTAAGTTGGGGAAAACGGCATCCGTGATCTGTCCACCGACATTGTCAAAATAGACATCAATACCATCAGGAAGAAGTTTCTGGAGTTCCGTGTGATAATCGGAGACTTTTTTATAATTAAAAGCCGCATCAAATCCGAGTTCATCAACGACGTAATCAACTTTTTCATCAGTTCCGGCAGATCCGACGACCCGACATCCTTTAATTTTCGCAATCTGTCCGACGACGGAGCCGACGGCACCAGCGGCACCGGAGACAAATACGGTTTCCAATTCTTGAAGTTGTCCAATTTCAAGTAGCCCAAAATAGGCTGTCAACCCTGGCATACCGAGAATTCCTGCGCCTGTTGAAATCGGTGCGATTGTTGGATCAATTTTCCGCAATCCATCGCCAGCAGTGGCACCATATTCCTGCCAACCGATACTCGCGTTGACGATATCACCAATCCTAAAATTCGGATGTCTCGATTCAACGACCTGCGCAATACCGCCGCCGACCATGACTTCATCGATTTCGACGTTAGCGGCATAAGATTTTGCTGCATTAATCCGCCCTCGCATGTACGGATCAACGGAGAGGTAGATAGTTTTCACTAATACTTGACCGTCTTCCGGCTTCGGAATCGGGACTTCGACCACATTGAAATCTGATTCTTTTGGGTACCCTACGGGCCGGGAGGCGAGGGTAATTTGACGATTCATTAATAGTCCTCCTTGCAGGACTTACGCATTTTCCATGATAGCTTACCTATCACGCACTGCAGGCGGGGTTTGAAACTCCGTCTGCAAGGGGGGCTGTGTAAGTTCTATCCTTGTTAATAATTAACCTCTCTTATTGAATTGAACGGGATCTTCACCATGGATGACAATGAGTTCGTGTTGCGGTGCGTCCCAATCGAAAACTTTAACGATAGGCAGGATGACGCGGACCGCCAATCCGATGCGTCGTTTGTCAGAGCGATTCGCCTCCGAGTGATGTAAGGTGCGCTCATTAAAGAGGACGAATTCCCCGGGTTGCATTTCCAAGTTGACGACATTGGTTGTATCAACGAATCCGAGGTCGCCCATTTGGTTGAACGCCATATCGGATGTCGCTTTCACGTGCGGTATCACTTTGCGGTGTGAACCGGGGACAATCTGGAGGCAGCTATTTTCTAAAGTCGCCGAATCAACAGCAATCCATGCTGAAATAATAATGGGGGGTTCAAGGGGCCAATAGTTGAAATCTTGGTGCCACGGAATTTCCTTTGCTCCGGGTTCTTTGACGAAAAAGTTTGTCCGCCAGAGTATAAGGTCTGGTCCATAAAGAGATGCCATCCGTTTGACGATAGAAGGGTGCGTGGCAAGTTCATGAATTAGGGAAGAATCAAGGTGGCGGTTGTGCACCCTATTTTTGTGATCCGGTGCATCGGTCTCAAGCACTTTTTCAATTTCCGGTTGCATGTTGAGCATATCTTCGGGACTACAGAGTGTGTAAGGACCGAGATAACCGTGTCTCCAAAACTGTTCCCTCTCTTTAGTGTTCAGTGTATGGTTTCCGTTTTGCATGGTATGAATCCTTTTATTCTAACCTAAGTTGATGCCTAAGCAACATAACCCATTTAATCATGTTGGGTCGTTATCAAGCCAACTATATATTTACCAACGGTTAATATTACACCTTAATATGACGGATTATATCTTATTTTCACTCAGGTGTCAAATTAAATTAATTGGGCACTCTCAAACAGTCTGAATGCCTATAACAGACATTCAGACTGGAAACCCAACTAAAAGGTTATGCTACAAAAGAGGCACAGGCTAACAGCCTATGCTACAAAGAGGCACAAACTATGGTAGATTTTAGAATTACTTGGACATTCTCAAGGCAAAGTCAACCCCCTAAAGAATCAGAATCAACGGTATGAATGCCTTATGGGCATTCACCGGGTATGAATGCCTCATGGGCATTCCCCGCCCCTTATCAGGGGGACTTTCAGAGCAAAGAAACCCCCTAAATCCCCCTTATCAGGGGGACTTTCAGAGCAAA
The DNA here is from genome assembly GCA_022827185.1 of Candidatus Poribacteria bacterium. GTDB lineage: Bacteria > Poribacteria > WGA-4E > WGA-4E > WGA-3G > WGA-3G. The sequence goes on along the minus strand of JAJDTM010000055.1, from coordinate 134,626 downwards.
CGTCACCGACGGAGGGGTTAGTCCTGACAGACGTGTACCTTAATCGCGCCGGAGGTTTTATCAGCAGATACACGGAAGGCTTCGCTGATTTCTTCAAGCGGATAGTAGTGCGTCACCAGTTTTGTGGCGTCGACCTTGCCAGAATCTATGAGTTCAATCGCTGCTTCAAAGTCTGTCTCCATTCCACTATAGCCGTAACAATTAGACCCTGTAATGGATGCCTCTGACCAGACGATGGTAGAAAGATTCACTTCAAGGGGTTTGTAATATCCTGCAACAAGAACGACAGTGCCCTGTTTCCGAACGACAGTTGTTGCGGTGTTGAAGTTCTCTGCGCCGCCCACCGTTTCGATGACTGCGTCAAAACCGATGCCGTTAGTGACATCCTTGACATATTCTTGAACATCGGTATCGCCAACGTTGACAATGTGATCTGCACCGAGTGCTTTTGCTAACTCCACCTGCTGTTCGTATTTAACAGTAATCAAGGTCTCTTTAACACCGGCGGCAACTGCGTCTGCTAAACAGAACTGTCCGATGGTGCCACCGCCGATAATAGCGACTGTGTCTCGGGAGTTGGCACCCGAACGCGCGATGGCGCGGTGTGAGACAGCGAGCGGTTCAACGAGTGCGCCCTGTTCATAAGTCATCTGTTTCGGTAATTTAAAGAGTCCTGAATGATGTGTCGCCGTGTATTCAGCGAATCCGGCGTGCATGTTCGGGGAGATCCAGGCTCTATTGAAGCAGAGGTTATACTGCCCCGTCTCACAATATTTGCACGTACCGCAGTGGGAAAAACATTCTACGGCGACTTTATCTCCGATATCAAATTTTGTTACGCCATCACCGAGAGCTACGACCACTCCACATGTTTCATGACCCGCGGCGTGTTCATGCGATTGCCCCCAATGCCCGAAATAACTGTGGAGGTCGCTGCCACAGATGCCAGTCTGCTTGGTGTCAACGAGTACAAAGCCTGGGGGCGGTTCGTCCCGCTCAACTTCACGGATGGCAATTTGTTCAATACCAGTATAGATAGCGGCTTTCATTTTCATGAGATTCTCCTTTGGGGTGCGAGGTGTAGGGCCCTCAGGCTATTCTCTTACGATTGGTGCGAACATCTGAAGAATAGCGCGTTTATCGGATTTACCAACGCTCGTTTTCGGGATTTCATCAACAAAGACAAATTTATCTGGAATCCAGAACTTAGGGAATTCAGATGTGAGCTGGTGTTTGAGGATATCCGAGATGTTTTCGTCCGCTTGTTCTGTGAGTACAACAACAGCGACGGGTCGTTCCCCCCATTTCTCGTCGGGCATGCCGACAACCGCTGCTTCACAGACATCGGGGTGTTTCAGGAGTGCTGTCTCTAAAGCGGCACTTGAAATAGACTCACCACCGCTTCGGATGAGTGCCTTCGCTCGGTCAACAATTTGCATGTAGCCGTTCGCGTCAATGGTAGCGATATCGCCCGTGCGTAACCATTTGTCGGTTGTGAAGTGTTCCGCAGTGGGTTCAACTTTATAGTAGCTATTGGCTGTCCAAGGACTTCGTACTTGTAGTTCCCCGCTTGTTTTGCCATCCCACGGAAGTTCTGTGAAACCGTTAGGCGTTTCAGCTGCAAGTCGGAGTTCAACACCCGGTACCGGTCTCCCCTGTTTTGCCTTAATTCGCCATTTTTCAGCATCCGACAACTTCCGGTGCGAACCACTCAGTTTTGATAACGTTCCCGTCGGGGACATCTCTGTCATTCCCCAAGCGTGGCAGACCTCAACGCCGAGTTCGTTTTCGTAGGCTTCAATGAGGGAGAATGGCATCGCTTCTCCGCCGACTATTAATCGCCTCAATGTGGAAATATCCTGTTTCCTGTTGCGTAATTCGGTGTAGGCATCTGCCCAGATTGTCGGTACGCCTGCAGCGACGGTGACCCCCGTTTCAGCAATGAGAGTAGCAATACACGCCGGTTTGGCACTGGACAGCACTATATCTGCCCCGGCAAACATACTTGCGTAAGGCAGTCCCCATGCCATGGCATGGAACATCGGGACGAGCGGCAGGACGACATCTGCTTCTGTCAATCCGAAGACATCGGCTTGATTCGCCGCCAGCGTGTGGAGAAACATGGAGCGGTGCGTGTAGAGGACTCCCCGCGGTTCACCTTGTGTTCCGCTGGTATAACAGAGTCCCATCGCCCAGTTTTCATCTCGGATATCCCATGTATATGCGGGTGCAGCCTCAGAGATTAGTTGCTCATAAAGCGTATCAGCATCCGCGAACATCGGATCAAAGTTGATAACTTGATTACATTCAATTTTACTTTCTAACGCCTTAAATTGCGCTGTAAAAGTGCTATCAACAAAGATCAGTTTGTCCTCTGCCTCATGGATAATTTGTGCCAATTGTACAGGGGAGAGGCGAACATTGAGTGGATGAAGTACAGCACCGATACACGGCACCGCATAGTAAAGTTCTAAATGCTGATAGGTGTTGGCAGCATAAGTTGCGACTCTGTCACCGCGCTGAATACCGAACCGGGTGATAGCGTTCGCCAATCGCTTCACACGTTTGTATAACGCAGTATAGTTATGACGGTGCAGCGTGCCATCGGGAAGCGATGTGATCACCTGCTTATCCCCGTGTATCCGGTGTGCATGTTCTATAATCTGCGTGAGCGTCAATGGGTAGTTCAGCATTTCTTGCGAGGTTTTCTATCAGCGTTAAAAGTTATTGCATCTTATACTCATTTTAGCATAAAAACAGAGTTTGTTGTTAAAAAAAGTGATTCCCTATGTTATTTTCCAGCTTTAATTTGCATTTTTGAAGAAAAATAATGCATAATTAAAGCGTATTGATAGGTAGGAATAACCATAGGTATTGTAGATGGTTATCATCTGCTATGCTATTTCGACGTAGGAGGATGGATTAATCAAATGGCAATTTCAGATAATAAACGGTATTTTTGGTGTGTTATAGCAATTTTATTGGGAATTGTATCAGCGATACCGATGGCTGCCAGTGCCGAGGCACTTAAGGTAGTTGTCCAAGATCAGAACGGAAATGCCATTCCAGAAGCAAAAGTGCAAATTGGAACCCAAGAAGAGACGACAGATGCATCTGGAAACGCTATGTTTAGCGACGTGGCAGGTGCGCAGCCACTGAGCGTAATAGCAATTGGATTTTCGAGTAAACGGCTTAATACAACTGCTGGACAGACCGAAGTGACGGTGGTCCTTGCGCCGATCCAAACCGTTGAAGCGGTAGTAGTAGTAGGGACCCGTAGTATAGGCAGAAGAGCACTGCAGGCACCGGTGCCGATAGAAGTGGTTAACAGAGAACATCTCAGCTTGACGGGTCAATCTGAGACGGGTCGTGTCCTTCAGATGTTAGTCCCTTCCTTCAATTTCTCAAGTTCAACGATTAGTGATGGTACAGATGCCCTACGTCCCGCAACGCTGCGTGGCTTGGGCCCCGACCAAACGCTTGTGCTTGTCAACGGCAAACGTCGCCACAAGAGTGCATTGCTGCACGTTAATACATCGGTGGGACGTGGAACTGCTGGCACAGACTTCAATGCGATTCCGTCAGCGGCGATAGAACGGATTGAAGTGCTACGCGATGGTGCGGCTGCACAGTATGGTTCCGATGCTATTGCGGGTGTTATCAACATTGTGCTCAAAGATGATGTGGATACAGGCAATGCTGACCTCTATTGGGGACAAACCTACGAAGGCGATGGCGATACATGGAACGGTAACGCTAACTACGGTATGAAAGTCGGTGAATCCGGTTTCCTGAATCTCACCGCCGAATGGCGTGACAGATACCGTACGAACCGTGCGGGACTCACCGGTACACAACAATATGATTGGGTGGACGTAGATCAAGGCAGACCGGCGGACCATGTGCTTGAGATCGAAAACGACGATGGCACTGTGTCAGAAAAACCGGTGTGGTTTGACGCTCGCGAATACACTTTTGAACGGCAAAATTTCCGAATTGGGGATGCCGATTCGTCCCAAAAAGTCGGATTTTACAACTTCGGACTCCCGTTAGCGGCGGGTTTAGAACTCTACTCTTTTGGTGGGCACTCGACGCGCCAAAACAACAGCGCGGGTTTCTATCGTAGAGCGAACCAAGCGTCACGAACGGTTACCGAAATTTATCCAGACGGATTCTTACCCGAAATTAACACGGACATTGGGGATACCTCCCTCGCTTTAGGTATGGCATGGACGCATGAAACAACTGACTTGAACGTCGATGTCAGTGTCAATCACGGATTGAATACATTTGACTTTTTCATTTCAAATTCGCTGAATGCGTCTTATGGTCCGAGCAGTCCAACGTCGGCAGATGCTGGTGGTTTTGAACTTTCGCAAACGGCGTTCAACTTAGATGTCACGTATCCGTTGGACTATCAATCGTCGCTTATCAACCTTGCGGGTGGTGTCGAATTCCGTAGGGAAGGTTATGGCATCCATGCGGGTGAACCGCTCTCATGGATTAATGCGGGACTCGGTGTAGGTGATGCTGCTGGCGGTATCCAAGTTTTTCCTGGCTTCCGACCCGACAACGCAGTGGACGAAAGTCGAACCAACATCGCAGGTTACGCAGACTTTGAATCTTATCTGAGTGGACAACCCGGAACGGGACTCCTCGTCGGTGCAGCGGTGCGTGGTGAGCAGTATAGCGACTTCGGTGCGACTGTTACAGGAAAAGCGACGGCTCGGTATGATCTGACGAAACAGGTTGCGGTCCGTGCTGCAGGGAGTACGGGTTTCCGTGCCCCTTCACTGCAACAACTCTACTTCAACAATATCAGCACACAATTCAAAGTAGATGCCGACGATCTTGATAAGGACGGAAATACAGAGGAACTGATAGCACTTGAAGTCGGTACATTCAGAAATGACAGTGATGCGGCACGTGCGCTCGGTATTCCTGAGTTGAAAGAGGAGACCGCATTCAACGTTTCCGGTGGTTTCGTGTTGAAACCGCTCGAAAAACTGTGGTTCACGGTTGATGGATTCCTGATTCAAATCGACGATCGGATCGTCTTGAGTGGTAGTTTCAGTGCTGATGATATAACCGAATTAGCTGCAGCAGGTGCGAGTAGCGCGCAGGTGTTCACGAACGTTGCCCAGACACGCACACAAGGCGTTGATGTTGCTGCCGGCTACCTCTATGCCTTTGACAATGAATCTTTGCTTAATTTGAGAGCTGCGTTGACGTGGGCGGATACCGAAGTTATTGGTGACGTGGATGCCCCGGCAATCCTCCTTGGACGTGAGGATACGCTCTTCCCGTCACAGGAACGCTCTATGATTGAGGAGTGGCAGCCGAACACCCGCGTTAATATCAGCGCGGATTACATGATGGGTGATCTCACTATCGGCGGTGCCTTGCGCTACTTCGGCAGCTACACTGTTCAGGAGGGAAGCGGTGACGATCCTGCACGTCAGACCTACGGCGGAAAATGGCTCACTGACATCCAGAGCAATTATCAACTGAACGAAGGGCTTTCGTTGACCATCGGTGCGAACAATCTGTTTGATCAGATGCCTGATCTGAACGAGATTGGTCAGTCACGCGGTGGTACTTTAACGGACAGCAGGGGTCATGTCATTGTTGACTCCCCGGGTGTGTTCACGTATTCGCGAAGGTCGGCACCCTTCGGTTTCAACGGTGGACTTTACTACGCGAAGTTATCCTATCGTTTTTAGGATAGGTGACATAGTTGCTGAAAAGATTGGAACTGTAGGCGCGGTTTGAAACCGCGCCTTTTTCGCGTAATTTCTATTGCATCTATTTGCGCGATGTGCTAAATTGAGTCGGAGTTTTGAATCTAAGGAGAACTTATTGGAAATGCATCGAAATCTCTTAATCTTTTGTGTGGTGGCACTCTTTGTAGGTGCCGTTATTGCGCTGAACATCCGCGCTGTCGAGAGTCAAAGCGATATGGTGCAGCGTGGCAAATATCTCGTAGACGCAGTTGGTGCGTGTGGGTATTGTCATACGCCGCGCGTTCGTGCTGACTATGACATGAATATGTACCTCGCTGGACATCCGGCTGGTCAGCCTTCCCCGCGTTATAATTTCCGTATGATCCGAGAGGGCATTTTTATCGTAACTGCTCCACAGCTCAGTGCCTTCTCAGGTGCGTTTGGAACCAGTTTCGCCTCAAACTTGACCCCCGACAAAGAGACGGGGTTAGGCGAATGGACGGAAGAGATGTTCATCAAAGCGATGCGCACTGGACGGCATCAAGGTGTGGAAAGCAACCGGAAGATTTTGCCGCCTATGCCGGTAAAACACTATGCGCAAATGAACGATGAAGATTTGAAAGCGATTTGGGCGTACCTTCGGACGATTAAGCCTGTTAAAAACGAGGTTAACCCCGCCCTGGATCACCAAGGAAACCCACAATAATATCATATTACGAAATTTGGAGAAAAATTTATGGCATCAGCAAAAAATCCTGTCCGTATCGCTGTCGTCGGTATGGGTATTGGTAAACCCAACGGCACAGCACTCGCCATGAATCCGAGAGGCAATGTTGTCGCACTCTGCGATCTACTCGAAGATCGGATGAAAGCCTTCGCCAAAGATTTACCGGGGAAAGTTAAATTCTACACGGATTACAAAGAGATGTGCCAAGCCGATGATATCGACGCAGTATTCGTCGGCACGCCGAATCAGTGGCATGTTCCAATCGCGTTAGAAGCCGTTCAGAACGGTAAGCATGTTATGGTAACGAAACCGCTTGCTGATTCTGAGGAAGCGGCGCGAAAATTGGTTACAGCAGCGGAAGCGGCGGGTGTTGTCAATATGATGTCGCTCTCCACGCGTTTTGGGAATGAGTGCCAATACCTCGGTAACCTTGCCCGCGATGACTACTTTGGAGAACTCTACTATGCCCGGGCACGGAGTGTTCGCAGGAGTGGTATCCCGGCATGGAATCTCGGTTTCATCCAGAAAGGTGGCGGCGCATTCCGAGATATGGGTGTCCATGTGCTTGACTCGGCGTGGTGGATCCTCGGACTGCCGAAGCCGATTGCCGTACTGGGTGCTGCTGGTGCGAAGTTCGGTCCCCGAGGCCTCGGCTACTGGAGAGGCACGAAAGCACCTAAAGAGATCTATGAGAAATATGACTCCGACGATTATGCCGGTGGGTTTATTACGTTTGAAGGTGGTGTCGGTTTGCAGGTGGAAAGTTTCTGGGCATCGCACCAACCCGACGAATTTCAGATCGAGTTGTTTGGTACAGAAGCGGGGGCGACGATGAGTCCTTTGCGACTCTACCGAACCGACAAAAACGGTGAATTTGAGAACATAGAAGGGAAGCCGCCAAAAAGCAAGTTTGGAAAGACGTGGGATGCTATCGCAGACCACTTCATCGAATGCATTTTAGATGACGTAACCTGCCAAGCACCGCTCCGTCACGGGCTGATTGTCCAGCAGATGATGGAAGGGCTGCTCAAAAGTGGTGAGACAGGGCGCGAAGTTCACATTGAATCATCCGTAGAGGCTTAAGAAAATGACGCTTGATATAACAACGCTGCATAACGATTTCGTGGAAACCGGTTTTGCTATCGCGCCGAACCTGTTTAAGCGAGACGAAGTTCAACGGCTTAAGTCCGAGTGTATTGACATTCTGGAGGCGGTAAAAGCAGAAACAGGTGCAGTCGCTGGACACGGCGTGTATGTGGGTTTGGCTGCGCGGAGTCCTGTTTTTCAAACCGCAGTCGGGGACGCGCGGTTACTTGACATTTTGGAAGGCATCCTTGCGCCGGATATCGAGTTTCTGAGCGACAAGGTGGTTTTCAAGAGTGAATCAACGACGTTCGCGAGTCCTTGGCACCAAGATTGGCACTATTGGCACGGGGCACACAAGGTCTCGATCTGGGTGGCACTTGACGATGCAACCGTTGAGAACGGATGCCTCAAGTTATTTCCGGGGTCCCACAAATCCGCCATTGTCCACGACGGTGATGCCAGCGATGGGCACGGGTTTGGGAATCGGCTCCGTCCGGGTGCAGTAGATGAAAACCTTGCTGTCACCGCGGAGATCGAAGCGGGGGGTGCCGTCTTTTTCCACGACTTGACGCTCCATTCCAGCCATCCGAACCGTTCGGGCGAAGAACGCTGGGTCTGGATTCCGACGTATCGCGATGCAAAAGCGGAGGATGCGGATTATCCGTGGGCTGTTGCTGCGAAGGTTTTACGCGGTGAAAAATTGACGGAAGGATAGAAGGCGTTAGGATGGAAGGATGGAAGGCGTTGGGATGGAAGGATGGAAGGATGGAAGGATGGAAGGATGCCTCCCAATCTTCCAATCTTCCAATCTTCCAATCTTCCGCTATAAGTAAAGAAGGAGAAGTTATGTTTAAGAACTTGAGTACGGGTGCAATCGGCATCCGAGCAAATATGAGAGAAGGGTTAGACCTCGCAAAGAACGCCGGTTTTGAAGGTCTTGATCTGAATATCGACGAAGCCAACCAAATCGCACAAGAACACTCTGTGCAATACGTCAAGGATCTCTGGTCAGATGCGGGTATTGCGATGGGTGGATGGGGTTTCGGCGTTAATTGGCGGGGTCCTGATGCCGACTATTATGCCGGTTTGGCGCAGTTACCGGAACGCGCGGCACTCGCTGCGGAACTCGGCTGCTACCGGACGACCACGGTTGTCGGTCCCGCCTCAAACGATATGACGTATCAGGAGAATTGGGATTTTTCTGTCAAACGACTGCGGGGTGTTGCCGAGATTCTTAAAGACCATGGGCATTCAATCGGACTGGAGTTCATCGGACCCGCAACGAGCCGCAAAGGTTCCACATACCTCTTCGCCTATTCGATGGATGCGATGTTAGGACTGGCTGCTGCTGTTGGGACAGGGAACGTTGGATTGCTCTTTGATACATGGCACTGGTACACCTGTCGTTCCACGACCGACGATGTTCGCAAACTCTCTGTATCGGATGTTGTTTACGTCCATATCAACGATGCGCCTGCGGGCATTGACCCAGACGATCAGATTGATAACATCAGATGCCTTCCTGCTGAGACGGGTGTGATCCCGCTCACTGAATTGATGCAGATTCTAACGGAGATCGGTTACGAGGGACCTGTGACACCGGAACCCTTTAGCCAAGAGGTGAACGGCATGGCACCCGCCGATGCGGCAAAAGCCACTGCGGAATCACTCGATCAGGTCTGGGAAAACGCAGGACTGTAGGGCGAGGTGACCTCGCCCCTACGACAATCTCCATATCGCGAGGTTGTTTTACGGAAGGAACAGAACATGCAACTTATTGATAAAGAGAGCATCCTCGCGATGACGCATCTGTGGGAAGGCGAACGGTTTCCTGATGGACGGCCGCGTGTTCCCGACGATATCATTCAGCGAATGAAGGCTATCAGTATTGAGCAGGCGTGGGGTGTCCTCAACGGCAACAATTATAAGTTCCAATTCGCTGGTGATTGGATGAATCTTCACCCGGATCGAGTTCTGGTCGGTAGAGCGGTGACGTGCGCATTTGTGCCCATCCGTCCTGATTTTAACGATGCTATCGCTGCACAAGGTGAAAAAGAGGGACGCGTCGGCGGTCAAAACTCGTGGGTGATTGATACGCTCGTCCGCGATGATGTTATCGTCGTGGATCTCTTTGGCAAGGTGAAGGATGGCACTTTTGCTGGCGATAACCTCGGCAACTCCATCTATGCAAAAACAGGTACCGGTATGGTCATTGACGGCGGTATCCGAGATTTGGACGGCATCTACGAGTTGCCTGATTTTTCTACGTTTGTGCGCGGTGTGGATCCGACAGGTATTGCGAACGTCACGTTGACCGGTATCAACATCCCGATCCGTATTGCGGAGGCGACGGTTTTACCGGGTGATGTGGTTTTAGGTAGGCGCGGTGGGGTTATCTTTATTCCGCCGCATTTTGCACAACAGGTGGTCGAACAAGGTGAAGAGGTGGCTCTTCGAGACCGGTTTGGACATCAACGGTTGCGCGAGGGTAAATATACGCCGGGTGAAATAGATCGGAAATGGTCGGAGGAGATCGAGGCAGATTTCGCTGAATGGCGTAAGAATCAGGAATGAACGCCGCACAAGCCGCTATTCAAATTGCTAACGACGCACATTTCTGTTAAAATTAAAGGAAAAACACGCAGATACGAAGAGAAGCATGAAACCTGTTAACGACTTCGGACGCAAACAGCACAAATATATGCCGACCTTCGCAAAAGCGACTGGAAAACCCACCGTTTATATACCAAACTACCCGGACGAAGACGAGGAACATATACCTACAACCGGATTCCACGGAGAACAGATCAACATTTTGTACGAACAACTCTCCAGTTATTTCGCAACGCAACCATACATCTATGTTGGTATTGACAACTTTATCTACTACCGTGAAGGCGATGTCACGAAAAGCGTCGCCCCCGATATTTATGTCGTTTTAGGTGCAGCGAAATTTCCGCTCCGCAGGAGTTTCTACACTTGGGCAGAAGGTGCGACACCAACGGTTGTTTTTGAGTTCCTATCGGATTCAACAGCCGATGAGGACCGAGAAGAAAAGGTCCATATCTATCTGCGGGATATGGGGGTACAAGAGTACTTTCTCCATCAACCTGAGATGGAGAAACCCGCAGAGTTTCGCGGGTGGCGGCGGGAGTCTTCAGGCACCATTGTTGAGATACGTCCCGATACGCGCGGTGCCTTATTCAGCGAATCATTAAACTTATCGTTCCGGTGGACGGATCAACACCATAACCATGTCCGGTTGTTACGTCCGTATCTACCCGATGGCACCCCGATCACGACGGCTATAGAGGAGCGGAACCTTCACGCTGAATCAAAAAAGCGTGTGGAAACAGAACAGGTACTTCGTGCGGAAGCGGAAGCCCGGGCTGCAGAAGAGACGCATCGGCGACAGGCGTTGGAACGTGAATTAGAACAACTCCGCCGACAACTCGAAAACCGATAGTAGAAAATATGTCTGCGCTTGTCGGCAGTGTCGCATAACCTGTATGAAGCAGATTTCGCAAAATGGCGCGAGGATCAAGAATGAGGTATGCCTGAATTAGGGTTTTTGTTTGACAAACTTCTTTTTTGGGGTATAATTCACGATAATTATTTTTGGAATTAGGTTTATTGTTCTATCGACTTTGAATTAACCGTAGGGCCGAGGTCTCCTCGCCCGTTCCCAATCAGATATTCGTGTTGGTACAAGGGATGCAAGAAAAAGAAATAAGGTGGAAAACGAGTTTTTTGCTGCTCTCCATCTGTCTATGTCTTTTTATTTTTCTCATAAGTTGTGACAAGCCGGAGATCCCAGATTTTAAGCCAGCTCTTGACATAACACCTGGCGATATATCGGATAGACTTGTAGCACGGATCTATTTTGATGCGACACTCTCAATGCAGGGCTTCGTTGTTCCGGGTTCAACACATTACACCCGAATCTGTCCCGCTTTAGAGAGTGTGATTGTAAGCGGTTGGAAAGATGAAACGGTGAATTTTTTCCGATTCGGTGAGAAGGTTGAGCCAATTGATAGAGGCACCTACTTGCAAGCCGGATATGAAAGTTTTTACGAACAAGAACATATCTTTAGAAGAACGTACATTGAGGAAGTTATTCGGCATGAGGAGAAGTTGGTCAACGCTCAGATGAAAGCGAGCAGTACGCCTGAAGATGCAACAGAGGCAGATGTAAATGACACGCCTGAAGCGACAACAGAGGCCATCACACCTACAGAAACAGTCAATGAGCGTAAGAAAGAAGGCCAATTGGTCGTTATCGTTACCGACCTTTTTCAAGATGACAGTGATATAACTCTGTTGATTGACCACCTGAAAGAGAAATATATTAAAAAAGGGCGTGAGGTCGGGTTATTCGGATTGCGGAGTCAATTTGATGGCACGGTCTACGACATCGGTATCGGTGAAGGATCATCACTGCGTTATCAGAGCAATCCCGGCGATCCTAAAACGTTTCGTCCTTTCTATCTCCTTGTTTTAGGCAAGCACGCTGATATAGCGCACTATTTTGATAGCTTGATAGCAAATGGATTTTCGGAAGCAGAAACGATTATCTTTTCGCGGTATTTGGTCAATCCTTTACTATCGTTCAACAGAGCTTTAATTGAGAAAGATAATTTAAGTAATAGGACTTTCGAGAACAGTGAAAATCAACACTTGAAACAATACGAGATCGTGGCAAGTATCAATCCCGCCAAAATCTCTGCGAAAAGCATGAAATACGATCCACTGCCGCATGTGATGTCTTTTGATTCTGACACATTTGAAGTCTCTATTACTGCCAAATATAAACCTGACCCAAGTAGCAAGAATGAAATAAGTATAGATGCTCAGCAGTGTCTGGAAGTGACATCAACGTTTTTAGAAAGTGAGAATGGGAACGAACTCGCGGTCAATTTTAATTTAGACTCAGAATCTCTACCCGGTAGAACAGTCTATCTTTATGAAGTGACATTACGTCCTGAAATTAATTCATACCAAGCACCTAAGTGGTGTTCGGAGTGGGATATGGGAAATAAGAGCGATGGTTCAAGGACACTTAATTTAGTTAATTTCGTTCGCGACCTCTCGCAGGTAACCGCCCGTGAACATGAGCCCGAAATTGCTAAATTTTACTTTTTCGTCGAGAAAAGATAAGGAAATTTTCTGAAAATGCTACAACACGCTATTTGTATATGCGGTATTCTATTTATTGCTGTTCTCTTTGTTTTTCTTGTTCTTATTGGCGAAACTCCTCTGTTGGATGCTTATCCTCTTCAACCGTCTGGTAATCTTACAGAAGAACAGTGGTTGGAGAGTTTTGAATTGTGGGCACTTGTCTGTGTGGTAAGTGCCGCAATGGCAAGTTTTTTGTGGTATATACTCGGACAAAACGTTTTCAACGCGAATGGTGCGAAACCCTCTGGAAAACGTGGTCTATGGGGATTTCTATTTATTTTGCCTGTGTGTGCTGTCATTTTTAGTATCTTGCTTGTCGAAGAAGCTGAAAGCAGTTTGTGGTTAGCATATCTATTCTTTATAGCGAACGGCTTAATTCCTTACTATTTAGCAACGCTTTTCTGTTCGCCTGTGTCCGTTAAATATACGCCAATAGGCGCGGAAACAATCCGTTCGCGAATGTTTTGGTAAGCATCCTTTTCTTGGAGGTAAATTGATGGGCTATTATGCGATTGGTATCGGTGGAACAGGGGCCAAATGTCTTGAATCTTTGATACATCTCGCAGCTGCGGGGATGATACCGGACAAACAAGAAGATCTTTATGTGCTTTTTGTTGATCCTGATGAAGCAAACGGTAGTCTGGCACGTGCCGTGGCAACTTTGAATCACTACAAGACGTTTAGTACGAATCCACGACTTGCCCAACCGCAGTTACTGCAGACAGAAATTATTTCTGCTAAAAGTCCGGTTTGGACCCCGTTTAATAAAGATAACCCGAATCCATCTTTGGAGGATTTTGTTCGTTATAATGACCTTAAGGCGAAAAAGGATCCGGCTGCTGAACTCTTCGAAGTTCTATATAGTGAAAAAGAAAGAGAAACTAAGCTAGATAAAGGTTTTCGTGGGCACCCTTCAATTGGAGCATCGGTCATGGCACAAACGGTGAAATTGGGAGCAGATGATCCGTGGCTTACATTTCGGACGTTAGTTGCTAAAGATACAGATGCTAAGGTCTTTTTAGCAGGATCAATCTTTGGGGGCACCGGGGCATCCGGCTTTCCCACGATCGCCGAACTCGTTAAGGATGAATTGAAAAACAAAAAAGTACAGATAGGTGGAGCACTGATCCTCCCTTACTTTACATTTACTGATACAGGAGATAAGAAACTCAAAGCGAAGGCTGAGCATTTCCTAATGAATACCCAAGCGGCACTCAAGTATTATCACCTTTGGAATAAAAAACTTATTTACGATGCGATTTATCTCTTTGGTGATGGATTTCAAATTGAAGTTGACAATGCTTTGGGTGGAGAGAACCAAGAGAATGCACCGCACTTCATTGAACTTTACGCTGCCTTAGCAGCCATCGATTTCTTCGGGAAAAATTTTGGATCGAATCAAGTATCCCAATATTTCAGAATAGATCGAGACAGCAAACAACTTCAATGGACAGATCTGCCCGATAACAATAACGGTAGTGAAATTCGTTCAAAAATCGAACATTTGGCACGTTTTGCTTTCGCATACTTAAGCATTTATCAACCGATGCTTAACAATAATATTCGAGGGAATGGTTCAAGTTATCGTGCCCCGTGGTACATTGATTTCTTTGAACGGAACGGAATTTCGCTTAACGACGATACGATAACACGGCTCGAGGAGGTTCAAAGTTATTGTGAAGATTTTCTACTCTGGCTCGCTAACATTCAAAATTCTGCTGGTGATCAGCAGGTCGGGCTTGTTAAATACGATGCCTACGCGCAAAAAAGTGATCGGAACCGTCTTGCATTTAAGGACAGTTTCGACCTAAGGAAATTCGGTAATCTTATTTCATCAAACACAGCAGAGTCTTTGCGTTCAGTGAACAGACTATGGAAAAATATGTGCCTTGCCAAGGGGAAAAGTGATGGCACCGGTGATATCGGCAGGTTTTTGAGTGCTTTATACCGAAACTGTGGAAGGATTTAATAGGTTCCTAAACTCATATTATGCATAACACAATTTACATGCATTACATGCAAAAGCGGATAGGAGATTTTTGAATGCCGAACTACCCACTTCTTCCTCCATTGAAAGACGACAAAGCGGTAGGCCCACTGCCTAACACAGGACATTGGCATTCGGTGAATGCTGTTGCTCTTGATAACATCAGTAGAAGTCTTAAATTTACGACCGCTGCTGCTAAATTTACTGATATTGACAGCATTCCGAGCATGTGGGCACGTCCACTGCTGTTTGAGATGGCACTCTATGATACCGCCCATCCGATGCATAAATGCATTTTAGGCGAATGGCGCGGCCTTTTGGCGATGTTAGCGCTCAAGGAGCAGCAAAATTTTTCGTTGACAACCAAGATAATTGAGATCCCTGATACGGACAGTGAAGATATTCCAGAGTTTCTCCGAGCATTACGTAGGCTATTGCCAGAACATACATTAGAAGCAAATACGACATGGGATAAACTCTATCTCATTCTCTTTAACGGCGAACCAATTGGTATGACTTCACCAACGACCATTATCTGTACGTCTATTGACTATACGGATTACATTTCAGATGTACCTTGGTTTGATGGACAATTCCTTTGCGATCCGATTGCATTTTTAGACCAAGAAGAGAGTGCTGCGGTTGCTGGTTGGCTTAATCACTTTCATGAAACACAGATTGCTCCTCTTCCTGATGCTAATCTTAATCTCAACGAAGAGATCAATGATCGAATAAAGTTTATAAAAGACCGCCTTAACGGACAGATTCTCGATTTCATGAAGGAATTAGGCGGAGTACCTCAGACTATGCCGGATCTTTCTGATACAGGTCTCGGTATAGAGCAAGGATTCTTCGTCGGCATGAATAAACCTATAGCAGCAAAGGAATTCCTTACCCAAAAACTTTTTGTGGTCACGCTCCCAGATGCTTTCTGTGGATCTCTCCGACCAAAGATCAGTGGCGAATTTAATATTAATGGGAGACGTGTTACGCCGATTCTCCCAATTAAGAGCGAAATGCTATCAGAACTGAACGTAAGTGACTTAAACAAGCAGATTACTTTTGAGAAAACGGAAAAAGGCATCAAGGTCACTTTACGTACCCCCTCGGGGCTTGAAAAAACTCAAGAATATATTGAAAGAGAAGAAGGAGTTGAACCTTTTTCTGAAAGTCGAGAAATTGTTGAAATTGACAATGTGCCAGTCCTGGAAATTTGGCCCAATTTCAAAAAATCAGACTGGCAGGTTTACTATACCTACTTTACAAGTGCCGATCAAGACACGTTTTATGCTGTCCCCTATGGAACACATGTTTCTCAGCAGAGAGTTGGTAACAGTTCTAATATCGAAAAGGAGATTACAAAAACGTCTCATTTTCCAGAGGTAATGGTTTGTAAGTATAAAGACACTTCAGATTATGAAGAAGCAGGTATCTTGCTTATTTCAGAACCGGATTCCTTACCCGATGGTGAAAGAACTTGGAACATTGGCATTGATTTCGGCACCAGTGGTACTACCGTTTACAGAAATGATATAGACGATCAACAAAGTACCCCCGACGCAATGAAATTTGCGAACCGTTTGTTACAAGTCACAGAATCCGGAGACTACCGTGAACGTTTATATGATGATTTCTTTTCTCCTAAACCTGAACCCGAACAAACACCATTTCTTAGTTTTTTTCAGCATTTTTCAAAAGAAAATAAGACGATATTAGAACCGTTACTCAATGGTCATATACATTTTGTTTCTAACTATCACGCATTCCCTACGGCACAACAAATCTTTACCGATCTCAAATGGTCTCCGCACGCAGACGACCGAATTCGCGCTCGGGTTTTTCTTGAACAGTTATGCCTCCAGTGTGCTGCCGAGGCTGCTACTGAACGTGTGAGGAAAACCAATTGGCACTTCTCTTATCCGATTGCATTTTCCGAAGATGATAGGGAAGGTTTCAGACAAATTTGGCAACATATTACAGAAGCGTGTAGTACAGTAACCGGTCTACAACATGGTGAAGTAAGTTCTGAACCAGAAAGTATTGCTGCCGCAAAATTTTTTGCAAGCACGAGACAAAGTAAAGATGCCATTGGCGCATTTGCTACCGGTGCTGTCTGTATAGATATTGGCGGCGAAACTTCAGACATCTCTATATGGCAGTACAACAAACTGTATTGGCAAGCATCTCTTAGATTAGCAGGTAGACGCTTCCTTTTAAACATACTCAAGGAAAACCCTGAATTTCTGGAAAATTTTGAAGTTGGTTCATCAGACATCAAATTGTTAAAAGATGCCTCTAAAAAGAAAGCATCTGATTTCTATGCCCAGGCGGATGCCTGGATTGCCGCGTCGATTAATTCTGACACACAGAATTGGTGGCAGCGTCTTGAAATATATACCGGCAAATCACAAGTCAAGACGTTTGTTCAACTTATCGCTCTGGGTATTTCGGGACTTTTATATTACATAGGATTAATTCTTAAATGCCTTAGCCAAACTGAAAATTTTGAAAGAAGAATGCCAAGTGTGTACATCGGTGGAAATGGAGCGCGTATCTTACATTGGCTGGCAAATGGTAAATTTGATAGCAATGAAATAAGTAAAAAGCGTCTTAAGCAGATCCTCCTTGATGCATCAGGATTTGACACAGATATTAATCGCTTTGACCTCGAAATTAGCAAATCACCTAAAGAAGAAGCCTCGTACGGCTTAGTCCAATCGGAAACTTTTCTTGAGTGGACTCAAGATCAGTTAGGTAAAACTGATGTTTTAGCAGGTGAAACGTTTATAGAAAACGGTGAAAAGAAAGCATGGACAGAAATTCTTACTCCTGAACGACTAGCATCCGGCCTTGATACTACAGAGGAACTAGAGCTAGAGCAAATTAGAGATTTCGTAGAGAGCTTCAATAAGAGCGGGTGGTCTGGTGAAAAAATTACGTTAGATCAGAGGACGCATGATTTTATCTTAGCACAGTTACAAAATACATTTCAAAAATTCAGAAACGACACGCCTGAAAATCTTCATATTGAACCTTTGTTTATCTTGGCATTGAAACTTTTATTGGAATGGAAAACTAATCAATGGTCATAAACGAGTTCTATAGATTGTCATGCTCGTGAAAATATGTATTAAGATTGATTCTACAAAGAATCTTGAATTGACGTGAGATTGAACTTACTTTGAAAATAATGCTGAAGTAAACCATCGGGCATCATAAAAGAATTTTAACAAAACAGAGTATCTCTTCTATGCAACACATCAAAGTTTGTTATGTAGTCCCAAATTTTTGGTATAGTATTTTAGTGCTTACCTTGTTAGTTTCCCCACTTTGCTTAATGGCAGATCAACATGATTCTATACCTGAGCCCGAAAAAACAGTCATAGGGCAAAACCAAGTTCAAACTCCGCCGACACAGCAGAACACTAATACTTTGCCTGATATCTTGAATGGAGAACAAGATAGATTTCTATATACTGTATTTCTGTCTATTTTCGGTGTTCTACTTCTTGGAATTCTAATTTTGCTTATTGCGATCTTCCATACGCACAGATCTTTCATAAAACTACAAGTAGAGAATAGATTAGAACATCCTAATAAAGATAACAGGTTAAGTCTCCTTGAGGAAAAAGTCAACACCTTGTCGGAAAGTCCGATTAATAAACGTTCCGAAACTTTTGAAGGCACGGCTGATTACTCAAGGGATCTTCTGTCCGACCTCAAACATTTGCTTGAAATATTAGTAGATGAAAACAGAAATATCCAACGAAGTCTGGAGGGTATCGCAACCAATCTCGTAGATAACACTTCATCTCAAGACGGAAATTCTACAAATCAATCTGTCGAAAACTCGATAACTTCAACGGATTCCCAAGGAATTACAGTATCTCCTAAAGATTCCCAAAATGAACATGATGCCCCGTTGTCTCAAGTTTTACAAGCATTCTGTAACGTTTACAATAGTAGACAAAAGAGCCAATTGCAGAAATATCAACCCTCCTATCAAATCCAGGTTGCAAATACTTTAGAACGCCGTGAAGATCCGAATGAATCTCCGATTTTTGAAACTAACGAACGTGGTAAACTTTGGGCATTTTATATTGAAGATGAAAAATTGTATGCGGTTGTTCCAACTTACAGTTTAGTTTTAGAACGTTCTGTTTATGGACCTGGTGGTTTCAGTGAAGTATTTGAATGTCCAGATTTCGATTTTCTCTCTCATTATAAAAATTTGAGGGTTATTAAACCTAGTATATTTAAGCCCGACTCCGCTCACCAGCAGTGGACCCTTATTGAAAAAGGTAAATTAGACTTGGGAACCAGCGAATAAGAAAATACTTATGCTTTCATTCTTTAGCGAATACCTATCTCCAGCCAACTCAATTGCTTTAGTCATAGTAATATGCCTACTCTGTTTCTTTATCGCTTGGCTTGTCGGCTTGATAATGTATTGGGTTAGACTGTCGAGAAAAAAGGTACAGATCGAAAATAATCAAGATATCCAGCCCCTCGTTACTGCCAGACAAGAACGGGATGATAATGAAGCAGAAACGGATGCTAATCCGGTTTTCCAAAACTTTTGCGCGGAACGTTCCCTTAGCGAAAACTCGTCTATCTCAAAACATCTCAAAGCAATCTTCTTAGCAGGTTGGAATGAGAGTCGACTTGAAGTCAGTGAGTTGATTAATCACACCACCTCCAACTTGTTTAGATGGAACAGTTTGCTTCGTTCCGTATTAGCAGTTTTTATCGTGATTGGGCTGCTCGGCACGCTTTTCGGGCTTACCGATAGTTTGGTGGAGCTTTCTTCTGCACTGACGGCAAGTGCCGAAAGACAAACCCCGACAGAAAATGACGAAGCGAATGCTCCTGCTGATGCCGATAGCAGGCAGATGACCAAAGCGTTAAGTGACCTCATGGATGATATTAAGGGTGCTTTTGCGCCGAGCATTGCGGGGGTATTCTTTACGGTATTAGGTGTTATCCTTTACGGCATCTTCCTACGATTTGCTTGTCACCCAATTAAGTCAACGCTGGAACAATCGACACTCACCATCTGGGTGTCTCAACTCTATCCGACCACTTCGCAAAAACTCATCCAAACCCTTCAAGAGAGTGAGGCACAGATGCGGAGTGGCTATGAAACTGCGGTACGGGTTGATGGAATGGTCGAAAATATACAAACAAACGTCGGTGAATTCAATAAAAGTCTCACACAAGCCAAAGCGATTACCGGACCGCTGGCTGAGTCGGGGACGAAAATCAATGCGGCAGCATCATCCATCAGTACTGCTGCGGCTGAGCTTAACAAAGGGTTCACAGAAAGCCTTAACGATTTTGCAGATGTTCTTAACAAAGGTTTTTTGCAGAGTCTTAGCGAATTTTCAGATAAATTTACATCAAGCGTTACCCAGTTAACCGGCTTTCAAGATAAAATCCGCAAACTTCACCAAGAATTTCAAGAAGCAGCAGACCAAAAATTAGAGCAGCAGACTGAAAAATTAAATCAACAGAATCAAAACCTTATTCAAGCTTCAAATGCTCTGGAGCAGGTACTAAATGCCTTAAAAGATTACGAGAATACTTATATTGATTCTCAGAAGCAAATTGACAAAACACTGCAAGCGTTTATCAGGAAGGCGACAGAGACAAATACAAGTATCTATACAGAGAATCGGGAGTGGTTTGAAAAGATGAATGCCGATAATCGTCAGCAGCTATCAGCCATGCAAAATCATCTGACAGGAAATCTTGAAACACTCAAACAGAATTTGGTAAACGAATTAGAAAACCTGAGCAAGGGATTCACAAAAAATTTTGAAGGTTTTCAGCAAGTATTGGATAGCAGATTAGAGGTGCTTAATGAGCGGTTAGAGAATTTTGATACACCTCTTAAAGAGACTGTAGCAGAAATTAAGGGGGTCTTTGATGAACGGTTAACAACGCTTAATGAGCAGTTAGAGAAATTTCCTGAACCGATTCAAAAGTCTGCGGACCAAATGAGAGGAACGTTTGCAAATTTAGTTAATTTTATGCGGGAGATCGTCGGCGATCTACAGCGAGAGATAAGAGAACAGAACGAAAAATACGAGGCACAACTCACCGGTGTCAAAAGTCTAAATGAAAGTGTTAAAGGTTTGTTGACACAATTAGATGAGAGCAGTAGAGATCAAAAAAAGGCAGTTGATGTACTCAGTACGAATGTCAACGGTCTGGCGGGTGACGTTAAAAATCTTCGTGGTTTCATCACAGCTTTAACATCGGATTCAGGGGATCTCAAGCAATCCGTTGGAGCGATTAAAGGACACGTTGAAGTATTAGGCAACGCGTCCCAAGAATTAGTGCAAAAAGCTGATGTTACGCCGCTGAACACAAATATCGGGAGGCTCAATGCAACTATTGAACAGATCTCGCAGCATTCTCAAACCTTAGCAGATGCCGTTGACAGATTAACACAGCAGATTAACTCATCAGGATCTAAACCGCCTCCGAAACGTTCATTTTTCAGATTTTTCAGAAAACTCATCCCATTTTCCCGAAGGAAAACAGATGGAAGATAATACATTAGATTTCAATTTTTGGCCCTCTTTTTCGGACTTAATGCTGACGCTTGTCTTGATATTGGTAATTGTCGTGTTTGCTGTGATTGCCGCATTTTCCATCGGAACAGACGATCTGAGAGCAGAATTAGAAGAAACTAAAAAAGAAATGGCTAAAGTTGAAAAAAAACAGAAAGAGAAAGCCGAAGCCCTCGCGAAAGTTGAAGAAAAACAGGAAGCGATGATCCGAGAAATCGCCGAGGCGTACAACGTTAAATGGGGAGATATCGAGAAACCGCAAGATGAAGGAAACGATACCGATTCTTTCGTGATTTCAATCTATCTTGGAAATGGTGATGACACGAAAATTTTGATTCGCAACGAGGCTACACTTCAACGTTATAGTTTTAGTGACCGTATTCTGTTTAGACGAAATAAATATGATCTGAACGAAGAAGGAAAGAGGACATTGCGGGTTGTTGGTCAGGAAATAGAAAAGAATTTAAAAGACATCACGGAGATACAGATTCAAGGGCATGCAGACCCTGACCGTCCGGCTGGTGACTATTTTTTTAACTTACATCTCGCAGCATCGCGCGCCATTGAGGTCTATAAATTTCTACAACGCAGCATTGGAATAGATCTGGCGAGGCATCTTATGTCCGCAACCTCTTTCGGTGAATACAAACCTGTTCAACGTTCAACTGATGATAGCACTTATAACCGACAGAAACTCATGCAGGATAATAGGACTCGTGCGTTAAAAACTAAAAACCGCCGCATTGAAATTCTGCTATTTTATCGACTTGAACAAGCAGAAGAGTAAAAGGATAGTCTGCTATGTACATGAGACTACTTATTGCCCTGCTTCTGGGCAGTCTTTTTATCACTGTAAATAGCACTGCGGAAGATGCACTCAGTGCCGTTCGGATCGTGGAAGGAATTGTCCAGCAGCGCCCGCCGAATACCCGACAGACGCTTGGGAAACGGTACGTCTGGAATTTTAAGGGTAGATCTTACACCGTGCTTATGACGATTGACATAGAAAAGTATAATTCCTACGACGGTAAAGAACGTTATGATATTCCACAATTAGTCGAGGAGGGGAGAACAACAATAGGAAACCTCACACGTGAATTTCAGAACGTATTCAAACGACATCGTGGGTGGTCAAGACAGGACCGTATTGACTTTGTTCTGAGTTTCGTCCAATCCTTACCGTATACGCACGACGACGTGACCACAGGTTACGATGAGTTTCGACGTTACGCCATCGAAACCTTGATTGAGGGTGGTGGCGATTGCGAAGATACGACTATCTTGGTTGGTGCTATTCTACGCGGCTTAGGTGAAAAGACAGCACTCATTTTCACACCCGGACATATCGCACTCGGCGTTAGTGGCAATTTCAGTGGGGCCTCGGTTACCCATAACGGCACGACATATTACTATTGTGAGACCACTGGCACCGGTTGGACTGTTGGTGATCTGCCACCATCTTCTGGCACAGAAGTAACCCATATCATCCCCCTAACGTCTTCAAAAATAGCAACCACACCGCAACCCAACAGGATAATAACCCCTACACCTCGTACGCCGTCGCCAGAAATAACAACGCCGACACCACAAACGCCACCCATAAAAATAACACCTGAAGCACCCAAATCCGAAACCCAAGCTGGTGCTAAGTCAAAGAGTCGCCTCGGTACTGCGATTGTTATCCTGTTTATTCTCATCGGTCTTGGCATCTCTACGGTGTATTTCCTGCACCGAGCCTTCAAAGAACAGCGTGAATACTAACGTGAGTTTGAAAAAGCCCTTTCTCGCTTGAAGCAACAAAGAAGTATTTCCACCGAAACCTCGCGGCAGAGGCCGATTCGCAGGACGCAAAATATGATAACTAACACAAATAAGCACAAGGTTCGTGTTTTTCTAAGTATTGAGTTTGGTAGGGATAATGAACTGCATCGCAGCTTCTACGCGCAGGCGGAGGATCACTCACAGTACGAGATTATAGATTGTTCTCTCAATGAGCCGTATTATCCCGGTTCGCGCTGGCTGGAGAAAGCGCGCGAACAGATTACTCTTTCGGACATCGTTATCGTGGTGGTGGGAGAAAACACACATAATGCCTCGGAGGTTGAAAAGGAAGTAACAATCGCAAATCAACTCAAAAAACCGATGTTTCAGATTCGACCTAAGCGAAGGACAGCGGGTGAAATCCGCGGTGCCGGTGAAGTGATCCTGTGGAAATGGAAGAAAATTGACGCGAAGATTGCCGAGAAATTGTCGGAATAAGGTGCTTGTTGCAACGCCAGTAGTGCTAACTTGAACCGATCACTGTATCATGACGAAAACGACCTATTCTGGAGGGTTTTAGAATTTCTCTTGGCGTGGTCCTCCAATTTGTGGTACAATTTTTGGGGTAGACAACAACGCATTATTTTCTTATGAATACAAAAGTAGAACTTCGCGTTGTCTTTTTCCGTACAGACCGAGGAAATGATCCTGTTCAAGACTGGTTGGAAGGTCTTGGAGAAAAAAAATGAATAAGTATCGCGGTAGCAATTTCGAGGATTATCTTAAAGAAAAGGGTATATCTGAGGAAGTTTCGGCACGCGCGAAAAAGCAGTGGAAGGCTTTACGTGCTGAGGCATCAATCGTGCCAGAAGATACCACTAAGTCCCCAGGGGATCCACCTCAACAGCGTAATGTTTTTTTTCATCGACTCCGCCGTGGCGTTAATCACTTGTTTTCACAATTAAGGCCGCATGGGAAATAAAATAACGGAAATTGCTATAGTCGATCTCACTTAAATAGTTGGAAATAGCAGCGGGCTGGTAGACACTGCCAGTCCGTTTTTTGGGTCAAGGTACACAGATGGCAGTCGGTTTTAGATCAAAATCGTTTTAAATATGCTTATGTGAATAATTTGACTTTTTGCAGTGTGTATGGTATACTTTAAAGTGAAATTTTTAACTTAAGATAGGGTTGTGGAAGCGGTGTGGTGCGTTGTTATTTGGGTGAAAAATGAAAATCGCTAAGAACCTGACAGACCTCATCGGGAATACACCGACGATTCGCCTGAATGCGCTGACTGGTAAGGATGATGCGACTATCTTCGCGAAACTGGAAGCCTATAATCCCGGCGGCAGCATTAAGGACCGGATTAGCTATGCAATGGTTGTTGATGCTGAAGAACGCGGTATCCTTAGAAAAGGGGATACGATCGTTGAACCTACCGCTGGTAATACGGGTTTGGGACTCTCCCTCGTCGGGATCGCAAGAGGGTACCCTGTCGTTTTGACGATGCCAGAGAACGTGAGCAGCGAGAAATATGAACTCCTCTCGGCTTTCGGTGCGAAAATTGTGCTAACGCCGGAACACGGTGGTATGGCAAGTGCGATCTGGGAGGCAGAAGCGATTGTCAGGCAGAACCCACGGCACTATATACCGAACCAGTTCACGAACCCCGCAAATCCCGAAATTCACCGCCGTACGACAGCAGTTGAAATTCTTAAGGCAATCGGTACGGATATAGATTTTTTCGTTACAGGGGTCGGCACAGGCGGTACGCTGACAGGCGTTGGAGAGGTTTTAAAGGCAGAATGCCCGAATGTGAAAGTGGTTGCTGTGGAACCGAGCGTTTCAGCGGTGCTTTCTGGCGGTAAACCGGGGCCTACTCGGATTGATGGACTTGGCGCGGGGATGATTCCCGAGGTGCTCAATGTAGATGTTATTGACGAGGTAATCACAGTCTCTGAAAAAGAGGCTTATGAAATGATGAAGTCCATTTCAACCGCCGAGGGATTGTTAGTAGGGATGTCGTCTGGTGCGAATGTTTATGCGGCATTACAGGTTGCAAAGGCACAGGGACCGGATAAAACTGTTGTTACGATTCTGCCAGACACCGGAGAACGCTATTTTAGTTTGAGTCGTTATTTTGAAATCGAATCGGATATTATGGACACGCTCCCGTAAGGTGCTCCAACTGTTTGGAAACCTACGAGCCGTCCTAAAAGGAATTGGTAACTGTAGCGAAGCCAATTGACGAAATATTGAAGTATCCAGTAGTAGATCAAACGCTCTGTCAGGAAATTTTGTTGACGGAGGCACCTCAAGAAATCCTCTTCTCTCTTTTTAAGCGGTTCAAAGAGCGCGCTGCGATCGTTACAAGCGGGCAACTTTCGGGTATGGTTCTGATCCACTTGGCGGCTGAAAACGGATTGCCGTTCCGGGTTTGCACGCTTGATACGTTGCGACTTTTCCCAGAGACATACGACTTTCTTAATCAGGTGGAATCGCGTTATGGCATTGAAATCGAACAGATTCAGCCTGACCCGCAAGAAGTTCAGGAGATGGTTGCACAGCACGGTGAATATCTATTTTTCGATAGTAAAGCGAAACAGGAACACTGTTGTAACATCCGGAAAGTCCGCCCGATGCAACGGCTTTTGGAAAGCTTGGATGTCTGGGTAACGGGTCTACGTCGTGATCAGTCGGAAGCCAGAAAACAGCTCCGAAAGGCAGAAATTATCTCATCGGCGACACACCCTGTGCTGAAGGTGAGTCCACTGATGCGGTGGACTGCTGATGAAGTGTGGCAGTTTGTCCGTAAAAACGAAATTCCTGTGAATCCGTTGCTTGAAGCGGATGCACAGGGTCATTATTATGAATCAATCGGGTGCGTCATCTGTACAACGCCTATAAAACCTGGAGAACCGAACCGTGCGGGACGGTGGCGTTGGCAGAATGCGCCCGCTGCATCAGAAAACGCTGACGCAGAAGAAAATGCTAAAGAGTGTGGATTACATTATTCGATTTAATGGCTATCAGCCATCGGCAGTCAGCCATCAGTTACGCTCTTGTGGGAGTTGCTTTATAGGTTACGACCACAAGGAATCTCTGGAAACTGATAGCCAATTGCTGAAAGCCGATAGCCGACCGCTATCCAAAAAGGAGAAATATATTCTATGGCTGTAATAGTCCGTATTCCAACACCGCTGAGACGTTTGACGCAAAATATGGCGGAAGTTGAGACAGAAGGTGCCGATATTGAAGGCGTTATTGAGAATCTTGAAGCGAACTATCCGGGGATGAAAGAGCGTCTCTGTGATGAAGGCGGAAATATCCGTCGGTTTGTGAATATCTATCTTGACGATGAAGACATCCGTTTCCTCGACGGAAAAGCGACTGCTGTCGCAGACGGTGCTGAAATCTCTATTATTCCGGCGATTGCTGGTGGACGTAATCAATCTTAATCGTTATTGCTGTCGGTTATAGACTATGGGAAACCTTGTAGGGACGAGGTGACCTCGCCCCTATGACGGCTGCTATTCTGAAAACCTTGTAGGGACGAGGTGACCTCGCCCCTACGACGACTGCTATTCAATGTTAACTTTGCAATCAGAAACCCTCAGCCAGATTTGTGACCATGCGAAATCGGAATTTCCTGATGAATGTTGTGGTGTTATTTTACGTGCTGACGCACAAGAATTTGTCCGGAAATGCCGGAATATACAGAACGCATTGCATCAGGAAGATCCAGATACATACCCGCGCGATGCGCGTACCGCTTACGTTATTCATCCTGATGACTTAATCGCTGTTCACAAAGAAGCCGATACACAGCAATGGCAGATTAAGGCGTTCTACCATTCACATCCGAACCACGAAGCGTATTTCTCAGAAAAAGACAAAGCAGATGCGATGGTATGGGATGAACCCGCTTATCCGGGTACTACATATCTGGTTATCTCCGTTTACGACACTGAGATACGTGCGGTGAAGGCTTTCGCGTGGAACGATACGGCGCGAGATTTTCTTGAGGTTGAGGGTCCGCTTGGGGAAATCTAAATAGTGAGACAAGAACCATGCAACGCTGGCACATCTACCTTCAACACCGCCCTAACCCCCCTAATCCCCCTTATCAGGGGGGAACTGGAACTTGGAATCCACTATAAAAAGCACAGTGAGTTTGTGCTTGTATTGAGGCAAGAACTATGCAACGCTGGCACGTCTACCTTCAGCAATTTATGCCGGACATGCGCGTTGTCAAAGCCCCTGCACTTAAGCCCTACGTTGGGCTCCTCACTTTTTCCGCTGCCTCCCTTGCAGTTGCTTTAGGGATAACCCTCCAAAAACAGATCACTTTTGAATATCACTCAAACGCCGGTGTCGTTGGCTGGCTGAGTGTTAATGCGTATCCGAAACAACAGGAATACTTTTTCTATGTGCTGGCACTGCTCGGTATTCCGATCGCAATATGTCTATATTGGTTCGGATGGTGGGTCTATTCGCGCTGGTGTGCGAAGTTAACGGAACAACCGATCGCGCGTGTGCTTAAAGCGAATGCATTGGCATCCATACCGTTATGGCTGTGTTGGTTCCAGGTCTATTATATCGGTCAGAACGTGCTGATAGGTTTAGTCTTGCCGATAGGTTTGTCGGTTTTGCTGAAGTTGGTGTTACTGTATGCGCGGTATTTTCCGGGGCTGTTGAATTCTAGTGATAGTATAAGCGAGGTTGCAAACCTCGCCAGCGAAAATGAGGTTGCAAACCTCGCCAGCGAAAATGAATCAAATCCCACCGACGAAGAGAACGGCAAAATTCCTTTCGGTGATCATAGACTCCTAAAGTTTGGACGTATTGGACTCGAATACGTTATCCTTCCAATTTTTATCTACCTGTTTACTTATTCAGCGAGTATCCACGGTAACATAGATTTATTTCACGAAGGTGAACGACTCGCGCCCCTGAACGAGATGTTGCACGGTGGGGTGCCGTTTCGAGATGTCTATGTCCAGCACGGACTTTTCCAAAATGCTTATTTGGCGTGGTTCGGCAGTCTATTTTTTGAACCGACTTTGTTCGGCGTGCGGTCAATGGAGGATGTATTAGACCCACTCGGTTACGTCGCGCTCTATCTGCTCGGTTTACAAGTGTTTCGCGGCAGATTCTTGACTGCCTTCATCTGTATGGTTATTGCCTCTGGAACGGCGTTCTGGGTATCCCCAAGGCACAGTCTCGGCTTAATTAGTTTTGCGTTTGTAGCGAATTTCCTCACACATTCTCAAAGCACATCAAAGGAAAATGCGTTTTCGTGGAAGTTGCTTTTCGCTGGACTCTTTACGAGTTTAGCATTTTGGTACAGCACTGAAGTCGGCCTCTATACGTTAGGGGGTATTGGGTTGTTCTTACTCATCTATGGGTTGCGAAGCGGCATAGAAATAAGGAAACGTCCCTTACCTCTAATCCATTACAGTTGTGGGGTGTTGTTAGGCTTTCTGCCAGTAGGTCTCTACTTCCTGTTCCACAGTGCTTTGGACGATGCGCTCTGGAATTCTTATATTCAGTGTCGCTACCAACTCGCAACGTGGGGACTCGCTTTTCCATCGCTATCAAAAACACTGACGCTATTGTCTACTGAGGGATGGCGCGCTTTTATCTTTAGTGAAGGATTTCGGTGGTATTTACCAATCTGTATCTTTTTGATTATTGCGGCTTATTTGACATATCGAAGACTCTCTGGCACTAACTCGGTTAATACGATGAAACTGCTTCTCTTACTCCTCGGTGGTATTGCCTTCTTCCGGACAGCGTTGGGTCGTTCAGACGGTGGACATCTGATTTATGGTGCGACTTTCTTATGGCTGCTCTGTCTACTTCCGTTAGAGGGTGGTATTGTCAGAATGTTCCGGGTCGGTTTATCGTCTCTAAGGGGTGAGAGACCTTGGCATGCTGTATTGAAAGTAGCGTGGGTGCTGATTCCGATAGTCATATTCTGTTGGTACGTTGGGGAGCGGCATCATCCGTTGGCGGGTTTCAACCAGAAATGGCAACGGTTGCGTCAGAATCCGTTTAACCAAAATATTGTCCCGGAGGAATTGGTACGTGCAGGTGCGGTGGACATCCCGGACGATCAGGTTGAACAGGTTCAAAAGGTCGTCGCTTATATTCAGGAAAACACTGAACCGAAGGAAAAGATCTTCGACTTTACGAGTCAAGGTGCTTATTATTTCTTTGCGAATCGACCCGGCGTCTCCCGATTCCATCAGGTCTCATACGCATCGACCCCTTCAATGCAGCAAGAGGTTATCGAGGCTCTTGAACGCGACAAAACGCGTTTAGTGATCTTTAAAACAGGGGGTTGGTTCGATGCTGTTGATGGTATCCGTGTTGAGGAACGACACGCTTTGATTGCAGCATACCTACAAGAAAACTATGAACCCGCGGTAGACATCAACGGGACGGAAATTTTGATGCGGAAGTAGTTTTATTAGTTTTCAGTTAACTATTTCTGCTGTTCAATGAAAATTCGGTAGATGTCCTCAAAGAGTCTGACATCTGTGAGCGTATCTTCGGCTGAAGAGCGGAAAGGTTCATCGTTGCGGATGTTCGCGACGAAGTATTCTGCTTCTCTGTGATATGCCCATGTCCAACTCGGTCTCGGAATTGGGCGCGTGATTTCCTGTTCTTCGCCAGCGCGATAGATTTCAACTTCGGCAGGCGTGTTCTTCAAGAGCAACGGCGGGGCCCAGGTGTGAACCCACCCATTTTCAAAATAGACTTGGCTATGCTCGTCCCAACGATAGTGCGAAACGTGTCCAGTTTCGAGTGTGACACGGATGCCGTCCATATCGAAGATGACAACCCCGGAGTATCCGTTTGCATCTAAATCGACGGCTTTGACGGTGACTTTGTCACCCGCATCAAGGAACCAGCGCATGAGATTGATATTGTGCGTGTATTGCTGGAGGTATCCCAAATAGGAACCTCGGTACTGCTCAGGTATCCATTCCGGGGTTTTGACGGGCGCGCTCGGTTTTGGTTCGTTAGTGCCGTCCATGTGGGTATCAAGGTTGCAGACCCAATCGCCGCCGAAGCCGTGATTTCTGGCATACGTCAAGCGTCCGAGTTCGCCGGTCTCTCGGAATTGTGCCACCTTCGCCTTGAC
The DNA here is from genome assembly GCA_022827185.1 of Candidatus Poribacteria bacterium. GTDB lineage: Bacteria > Poribacteria > WGA-4E > WGA-4E > WGA-3G > WGA-3G. The sequence continues at coordinate 104,430 of JAJDTM010000055.1, read as the reverse complement.
GATCTCGTTCCCCGCATCGTAGCGTTTCATGTAGCCGACCATCAACTTCTTGCCGGACTTCTGCGATGCCGCCACAATCGCCTCAGCCTGTTCAGTGGAAACAGCCATCGGTTTCTCCATGAAGACGTGTTTACCTGCCAAAAGAAGGTCTTTCGCTATTTCGCCTTGTAAGGCGAAGTCGGCGGATACGGCGACCGCTTCAATATCAGCGTTTCGTGCGAGTTCACTGTGGTCGCTGTACAGTTGGGGGATCCCGAAACGGGTTTGGACTGTTTTTCCGAGTTCGGAACGTACCTCTGCGAGTCCGATGAGTTCGCAGTCGGGAATGCTTGCAAAATTCGGGATGTGGACCTTCTGTGCCATGAATCCACAGCCGATATAACCGAGTCGAATTTTTTCCATTCTTTTAACTTTCCTTGCGGTTCGATTTTTTATATTTCCTTGCGGTTCGATTAGGTGGGTTAGATTAAAAACGCACCTTTCCGTATACCCGTCCCGGCGCGTTGCTTGGGACTACATTCTTTCATATTTCCTTATATCCGATCCGTCTATTTGTTGAGTTTCTGCGTTAAGCTGAGTGGCGTGATTCTATTTGCTCAACTGCTGTTTTAGCCCCTTCGCGTACAAGTGCGGAGGCATCGTTTCGGGCAAGCTGCTTGAGTTTGCCAAGGCTGAGGCTTGCTTCGAGTTTACCGAGGGCAACTGCGATGAAGTATCGCACATCGGCATCCTCATCGTCTAACGCTTCAAGGAGTGCGTTTGTATCCATCATCGTGGCGAGGTGTCGGTCAGCATCACCGATATTAATCAACGCTTGGGCGGCGATCCGCCGTGAATGGACATCGCCATGTCGGAGGGAGGTGAGGAGTTCGTCGTTGCCTTTCGGAATAATCGTGAGGTTATCCCAGTCGCAATCCAAGCAGAACCATGAATTTCCATCGAGCCGTCGGAGGTTCGCATTTGCACACGAGGGGCATTCCCCAAATTCCTGTTGTTGATTCACATCCATTGTCTTTGATTCCGGCACATACGGTGTGCCTGCTCCTTTTTGCGCCGTGTTTGGCGTGTAAGTCGTTCACCTGTTTCAGGCAGTTGTTACAGTTTCGTCAATTGTAGGATTCCCTTCCAGTTCTGGTAGCTCTCGCCAGATTTCAGGTCCCTCTGGCTTGAAATTAATTGTCGCGATGAATTGCATGCCGTGATAGAAGTTGATTTTGAATTTGCCGCCCCCGAAATTCTGCTTGAGATATTCTAACGGTGTTTCAATCAATGGACCCATTTCGTCTGCATGATAGAACGCGAGTGCCTTAAACCGCACCGTATTGCCAACTGGCTCCTGCACGAGGAGCTGTGCTGAGGTCGCGGGAAAGAGTACCTGAAAGGCTTCCCAAAGATCGGCAACAGTAGGGTTCGGATTTCCGATCCGTTTTTTGAAGTCGTTCTCAAGATATTCTGAGAAGGTGTTAAAAACCCAGTCCATAGTGAATAGTTATAAGTTATAAGTTATAAGTTATAAGTTAATCTCTTGTGGTGGTTGCTTTTGTTGCCCCTGTCACAGTGTGATGCTTTAACCTATAACTGAAAGATTTTTCGCAGAAAAACCGCACTGAGAACTGATACCCCTTACAGGGGTGCCTTTAAGAAGTCCTTCCAATCGAAATTAGGCAGAGGGAACTCCTCTGTGGCTTTACATTGTCAAAATGTAGCGGCTTTCTCAAAAAAGTCAATATCTACGCGTTCAACGCCGGCCTCTCGTGCGTTTTCAGCGACACGTTGGACAACCATCTCTCGGACAAATGGGATCGGTATCCGTTTAACCCGATGTTCAACTTCCTCCGTGCAAGGGACTGTGGTGTTGTCAAGGTAGGGCCCGTCGTGAAGTACGGCTTCATCGGGGTGGTCGCATGTCTCCGGCACGAGTTGCTGTAATCGCATTGAGACGTAATTGGTCACCCACTCCTTAAACTCTTCCGTCTTCTGTGTGTCCACCTCGCTGCCACTATTGGAACGTTGGTCCAACTTTTCATTGATGCTGACGAGTAGGTTTTCGACACGTGTTAAGCGTTCTTCTACATCCGTAAGTCGTTCGTTTGCATTTGTTTGTTGACTCATGTTCATCTCCTTAAATTGCCCAATATTTCCAGAGGTTATCTGGAATTTCGTATTTAATCTCTTCTCGCTTTTGATGGGAGTAGCGGGCAAAGATCCCAAAACGGGGAATGTCCCTTATATTCGCCGATCCGGTATGGCAGAGAAATGCGTGCCAGAGGACAACATCGCCCGCAGCACCAATAAATTCACGGGGGCCTTCTGGCGATAAATCTGAAAGCACATGCCACCCCCAATCTTCGATGTCATAGAAACTTCCATCAATCTGCTCAGGATATTGAAGGAAGTATTTATGTGTCGAATGGTGGCTTTGGGGCCAAAAGACGAAGGCACCGCCGCCGGGTTCAACATCGTAGAGATAGGTTGTTGCGCCGAGCATAAAGGGACTCCAACCGCCGGGACCGTAGGCATCAATGTGTCCGCTACCGGGCATTGCCCACTTTTCTTCAGGATTGGGCCATTTGACGAGCGGTGAACCGCCACCGCCGGTGAATTGTCCACCCCCCAGCTGCTTGGTAATCTCTTGCATCGCAGGTAGCTGCCCGAATAGTGGCGAAAAACTGAAGTTTTGAACCACATAGTCGTTGGGCCATGTCTCCCGCGTCTCTAAGCTGGAATCGAAATGCTTCCAGACCTGTTTCCGCCATTCCTCAATTATCTCCAAATCAATAAAATTTTCAAGGATAAGGTATCCGTGTTCCTGAAAAAATGTAATCTGATCTGCTGTAAGCATCTCGGTTTCCTCTATTAGCAAAGGACTAATGGTTGATGACTGATAACTATGGTAGATTTTAGCATTACTTGGATCTTCTCACTGCCAAGTCAACCCCCTAAAGAATCAACGGTATGAATGCCTTATGGGCATTCACCGCCCCTTATCAGGGGGACTTTAAAAAAGGAATGCGTAAGTCTTATCAAATTGCCCAATATTTCCAGAGGTTTTCTGGAATTTCGTATTTAATCTCGTCCTGTTTTTCATGGGCATACCGTGCAAAAAGACCAAAACGGGGAACATCTCTCACATTTGCTGAGCCGGTGTGGCAGAGGAACGCGTGCCAGAGAACAACATCGCCCGCAGCACCAATAAATTCACGGGGGCCTTCTGGCGATAAATCCGAAAGCACATGCCACCCCCAATCTTCAATATCGTAGAAACTGCCGTCAATCTGCTCTGGATATTGGCGGAAGTACTTATGCGTTGAATGGTGGCTTTGGGGCCAAAAGATGAAAGCACCGCCCTTGGGTTCAGCATCGTAGAGATAGGTTGTTGCACCGAACATAAAAGGACTCCAGCCAGCAACAGCACCATACGCGTCGATGTGTCCATCTTTGGGCATCTCCCACGCTTCTTCGGGGTTGGGCCATTTGATGATCGGTGAACCGCCACCGCCTGTATAAAATTGCCCGCCACCGAGTTGGTCGCTAATCTCTTGCATCACAGGTACGTGCCCAAATGCCGGCGAGAAACGGAATCCCGGAATTTCATAGTCGTTGGGCCAGGTCTCCGGTGTTTCAAAGTTGGCATTAAAATGATCCCAGACCTGTGTCCGCCATGTGTCAATTACCTCCGCATCGATGAGGTTTTTAAGAATAAGGTATCCGTGTTCTTGGAAAAATGTAATTTGTTTCGTTGTTAACATACAAGTTTCCCATAGGGTTGTTGCTACGGCACGGCGGAGCGTGCCTACTACTTTGTCACGGCACAGCAGAGTGTGCCTACTACTTTGTTACGGCACGGTGGAGCGTGCCTACTACTTTGCATCAGCGTTTGGGTCGGAAAGATGGGATGCCGGTTTTGTCAAATCGTTTTTTGACGGCTTGCATGAGTTCGGGGGTGACCTCCCGATAACCGTATTCACGTGCGTATTTTTCAACGCTTTTGACGACCATACCGCGTGCAAATGATGGGACTCGTTTCAAGCGCTTTTCTGCTGCTTCCGTCCACTGCAAATCGTAATCGGTTTCCGTTGCAAAAGCAATCCTTTTTTCAATTTGAACAGGTGGTGTGTTGTGTTGCCCTTCCGTTTCAGTAACAGGTTTCGACCCCGGTTGATAATCGCATGACGCATCCTCAGCGAGGTAGTTGCCGGTCGTCGCATAAGCACGCGCTCTACAACCGCCACATACCTCTTTGAATTCACAGGCACCGCACTTCCCTTCAAGTAGGTTCCGGTTCCGTAAGTCCTGAAAAGTCTTTGATTCATTCCAGAGTTTAATGAAGCTCTCGTCCTTGAGGTTTCCAACGCTAACGGGTAGATAGGGGCAAGGTGTCAATTCGCCTTCAGGCGTGATGCGACAGTAGTAAATGCCACACGGACATGTACCGCTTGGATACCCTTGAAGGAAGGCGGAGTCGGACTGTTGTCCATAGATAACGCGCTTGTAGTGGGGTGCGCATTTTGCAGCGATGAGCATCTTCCCTTTATAGGCTGCTTGCAACTCGAACATCGTCTCAAGCATTTTCTCATATTGCGTAGGCGTAAGATCCATCACCGTCTTACCTCTACCGGTTCGGACGAGAAAATAGAGGTTTAAGACCTTGGCATCGAGTTGATATGCGAACTCTACAATTTTCGGAATTTCATCGTAATTCCACTGCGTTACGGAGGTTTGGACGAGAAAATCCATTTGAGCACGTTTGAGTGCCTCAACACCGTTCATCGTCGCTTTCCACGCGCCCTCCATACCCCGAAACTTGTCGTGGTTCGTCGGTTGGATAGAATCTAAACTCACGCCTGCCCCGGTGACACCGTGCTGTTGCATTTTCTCGACCACTGCGTCGTTGAGCAGGACACCGTTTGTGCCCATGACAACAAGAAACCCGGTGTCGGAGGCATACTTCGATATCTCCAAGATATCCGGGCGTAATAACGGTTCGCCACCCGTGAGAATGAGGAGGATATGCGGATTGATTTCGGCGATCTCGTCAATGACACGAAAACATTGGGATTGGCTCAGTTCCGATTCACGTGCGTATTCCGTGGAACCTTGAATATCAGATAGTTGAAAGTTTCCGTTTCCTAACTCGTTTGTGTCTACGAATCCTGCTGGAAGATAGCAGTGTGTACATTTCAGGTTACACAATCGGGTGATATTCCATGAGACTGCCTGAATTTTTGTATCTGTCATGTTTTTAATAGCGAGAAGATATAATGTTTTGAAATTAACTTTTTACCAGCAACGCGAGGGCGAAAACGATTAAGCCTGCAATCAGCGTCAAGCCTCGCCAGACATTGATATAGGGACTCTGGTTATGATGTGCTTCGCTGTCCGGTGGCGTAACCTCAAGGTGCCGCCGATAGAGCGAACTGTATAGCCCCCAAAAGAGTGCCATGAGTCCAAACGCCGCAAGTTTTGCGACGAAAGTTAACACATAGGTTTTGAAATCGCTACCGCTCTGCTGTGCAAAAAATCCGTTATTCCATGCAACGATAAAGAACACCATCGCGCCTGTTGTCAGGAGCACATGAATCATCAATCGTATCCAAGTGCGAAAACGGTTGTGGACTGCTAACAGGTCTTGCGGTGGCAAATTTTGCCGCAGGATTGGCATAGCGATGAAGGTAGAAAAAAGTACGCCGCCGAACCAGATGATTGCTGCGATCAGGTGGATGCTTCGGATGACAAGTTCTACGCTCTCCCGCATTATTTTGTGAATCCCGATTTTTGATAAATGATACCATATTTCGCGCCTAAAGTCAAATTTGTCTTAACCAGAACTTACGCAAATTCAGCACGCTATGGTAAACTTTTTAGTTTTAAACCCCCTAAATCCCCCTTATCAGGGGGACTTTAAGAGCAAATGCGTAAGTCCTATTAACTTAAGGCGTATAAACACTTTGTCAAATTGTAGGTATTGCAAATCATGACTTCAGATTGACGAAAATTAACGCAACAGTTGCAAGCAGCGCACCGATGAGAGAGGTACGGCTCAGCCGCTCATGGAGGAATACCATGCCAACGAACATCGTGAATAGCACACCACCCGAACTTGACATCGGAAAGGCGATTAAGGCACTGACTTGATCCAATGCGATGAGAAGTGCCCAACTTCCACCGACATTACAGATACCGATCAGCACACCGTAGAAGACTTCCCACCAATTCGGCCATATTCTCTGATAGAGGCATATACCGAAATAGATAACTGTGGCGACACCGAAAAGTAGACTCATATAGAGCGATTTCTCGTCGATAGGACACATTTCGTTGAAGGCTTTCATGGTGAGGCGTGAGATACCGGTAACCAACAGAATCGTAATAGCAACAGCGAATCCCAAACCTTGCGGCACTTCCGGCTTGTCAGGTGTGAATGCATACCTCGGCTCTTTTTCACGCTGGCTGAGGAGTGGAATCGCCACGAAGGTTAAGAGGAGCCCTATGGTTTGCCATAGGTTTGGAATCTCTTGCCAGAATATCATCGCTACCAGAATCGGTAACACGATTGACAGTCTGACGAGTGCAGCCGTGACGACAATCCCACTGAGCTGGATACCGATAGTGAACAACTCAAATCCGAGCGCGTACGTCACACCGTTTGATATACCTAACGCGAAGGTCAACTTTGAGAATTCAAAGTCGGGTTCTTGTGAGAGGACCCAAACACTGATAAAGAACGCGCTGAGGTAGTTAACGAAGCCGATCGGGTTTAGGCGTTGTTGGTTGTTTTTGGCATGCTTGAGAAATAGCCCAAAGCCGGAGAGGAGGACAATATTGAGAATAAGGAAGAGCATAGGTGCTAAAAGTTGGAAGATTGAAAGGTTGGAAGGTTGGGTCTCTTTCCGATCCGTCCTCCGTTCCAACCTTCCACTCAAGTGCTTCTATTCCTCCATCGGCAGTGCGACTTTGGTTTTCTCTTTTGCCGATTGGTAGGTTGCCAAAACAACCTCTACGGCGTGTTTTCCACCTCTGCCGTCAATCATGGGCGTTCTATCTTCCCGGACACAATCAACAAAATGGGTTAGCTCACCGACGACCCCGTGCGGTCCTTCTCGATTTGGAACGATCTCTTCCCAATCGCCACCGCGTTTTTTGAGATAGGCGAGATCGGCTGACATATTTAAACGGAGCGACCCCTCGGTCCCATCGATAATTGTATCGTTGGTGCCACGGGCACCGAGAAAACCGCCCCACCTTAAAATACCGACCGCGCCCGAATCGTAACGAATGAGTGAGATAGTGTAATCCTCCCAATCGTCGTGTCCAGAGAAACTTCCGACCTCAGCGGCGACGGTCAGCGCAGTGCCGCCGAACCAGTTAATTAGGTCGGATTTGTGGATACCGTTTTCCAAGAGTCCACCGACAGTGCCGTACCAACTTTCGGGTCGGCCGCGCGGGGCGTTATATGGACCCGAATAGTCGGTTTCGATGTAGGTGATGTCTCCGATGTCACCGTTGTCCACCATCTGCCTACCGAGTTCATGAACGGGATAGAACCGTAGGACCTGCCCGACCATCAGATGTGTCCCCGCTTTATCCGATGCCTCAATCATCGCGTCTGCGTCAGCGAGCGTCAAGGAGAGCGGTTTCTCGCAGAAAGCATGCACGCCTGCCTCCGCTGCATCGATGACGACCTGTGTATGTGCCACGGGTGGCGTTGCGACGACAACAGCGTCCACAACAGCAAACAATTCTTGATATTCTTGGAAGGCGCGAATCTGAAGTCGCTCTGCAACGGCTTCCGCCGCTTCCAAGCGAAGATCTGCTACACCTACAAATTCACAATTTTCAACATTCGGGAGGGCGTTGCAATGGCCGTTTCCCATGCCGCCGACTCCAACTACACCGATACGAACCATTTTGAATTCTCCTTTATTCCAACGAGGGGTCTGAAAACTGATACACACCCTGCCGATTTACAGAGATCTTCGGCAGTTTCCGAGACTTTTCAAACCAATTATATCCGATTTTCAAATTTTTCCAAAAGTTTATCAGAGCATCGTCATTTGGAAAAGTGTTTTGTAAGCGTCCGATTGTCCGATCGTCCAATTCTGTTGGAAAAATGTGCACAGGGATTTTTGCGTGTCCGTTTGATTTCGCTTGAACTGCTAACCAATAGACCTCCTTAATATATTCATCAGTGATTGGAACACAGCCGATCGTAGCACATCCACCGTGTATAAATATATCCCCTCCAAGTTCGCCTTTTTTGCCGAAAATTTTATCCGCCTGGTTTGGATAATTAATCCCAAGTGATAGGTAAAAGTTGCTTTCGGGGTTAAATCTATCGATAAAATAAAAACCCTCCGGAATTTGCAAGTCGCCCTCACGTCTTTTGGGTCCCAAATTTCCTGATGTGCGGCAGATGGGATAGTGTTTCACGCGTTTGAAAATGGCATCGGATGTTGAAAATGCCCAGACTTCCAAGATTTTCTCTTGTTTGAAGACTCGGATAAAGAGTTTCTGTGGTGGATAGGGGATACCCTGGTCTGCAAACAGACTGCGAAGTGGACCGTCTTTTTCTTCCAACGCTACCTGGACGCGAGGGTATCTTCGCTGTTTGTCCGCGAAATTTTGTGGGTCCGTTGGCTGACAAGCGCAGATCATCGTAAAGGTGAAGGAAAGGACAATGTGTAGTTTCATAATTAGTTGTTAGTTTTCAATACGGTTTTTTCGAGTTTTGACGAGCCATATTATAATTGATAATGAAATTAAAATACAGAAACTCCACAATATCAGTTTGGTGTGTGCAGAAATTCTGTCCCCAAGGTAAGAATAAACCAAGGTGGCTGGCATTTGACCGATGCCAGTGGCAATCCAAAAACCGAGAAACCGCATCTGAGTCGCCCCTGCAAAATAGCTGACAACATCAAAAGAGATAACCGGAATCAAGCGAGCAATGAGGATGGCGTAAGTGCCATACTTTTCAACGAAATCGTTTGTTTTGTCCACTGCCGGTTGGCTAATCAGTCGTGTGATCCGTTCTATACCGAGATAGCGGGCAATATAGAAGCAGAATGCCGCACCGATCATTGAACTGCTCCAAGACAGGAGCGATCCCCACCAGAAGCCAAAAAGTGTGCCGTTTGCGAAGGTAATCAGGAACGCTGGCAGCGGCGCGATCACACTCTGAAAGATCATGAGAACCGCTGATATAACAGGCGCGAGTGCCCCATAACTTTTGATGTACGCACGTGCCGTTTCAATGCTCTGAAAAGCGGCGGTGAGTTCAAGGAGATACTCCCAAACCCGCTTGTGGTAGACTCCCAGCAGGATTAAACCCATTAGTATCACAAATAGTAATATAATGTGACGCTTGGTCTGGACGATAGGACGGAGTCTGTCTAATATCTTAGCCTGCATGTGTGGACGGCAGAACGGAGTCTGTCTACTACTTTGTGTGGACGGCAGAACGGCGTCTGCCTACTACTTTATATATCTTTTGCTTGCTGTATCAATGCGCGGTTCATTCGATCTCGAAGTGCTTGTATCTTGTCATCTGTCCAACTGTAGAAGCCTTCCTGAGATTTTACACCGAGTTTACCGGATTCAACCATTTTTCGGAGGAGCGGATTGATGTCAGCCGAGCTGTTAAGATCTTTATAGAGTTCTTCAAAGGCGGCAAGCACGAGGTCCCACCCTGCAAGTTCAAAGACTTCAAAGGGACCCGCGACGCTGAGTCTGCGTCCGAAACTGTTCCGCACGACGAGATCGACGGTCTCTGCACTGGCGATGCCTTGTTCTACGATAGCGAACGCTTCCCGAATTAGGGCGGCTTGTAACCTCGGTCCGACGAAACCGAGTGCCTCTTTCTCAATAATCGCAGGTGTTTTTCCGATTGCTGTTAAGAGTTCAAAAGTCACCGCGACCGTTTCATCGGAGGTATCAGGACTGCGAATGAGTTCGACCAACGGGATCAAATAGGGTGGATTAAAATAGTGCGTGTTGAGTATTTGATCCTTGCGTTTGGCATTCACACCGATCTGGCTTGGCATCAATGCGGTCGTATTGCTCGCTAAAATTGTGTGTGGTGGACAGATCGCATCCAATTCCTGAAATATCTGCTGTTTTAGTGCCAAATTCTCGGTGACGGCTTCGACGACAAAATCGGCGTTTTTGGCGACGGTGGACAGTTCAGTAGCGGTTTGAATCCGCTGTAGCGTCGGCGCGATATTCTCTTTTTCAATAACGGCATTTTCAGCAAGTACATCGAGGTTTTTCTCAATCTGAACACGTGCCGTTTCGAGGTGTTCGTCGGTAATATCGTGCATCAGGACGCGGTAGCCTGCGCATGCGAACTCCTGTGCGATGCCGTGTCCCATCAGTCCTGCACCGATAACGGCGATCTGTGAGATTCCATCAACTGTCATCTTTTCTCCTTCTTCGAGCAATAAGGATCGTAAACTCTCCGCGTGGTTCAGTCTGCTGGAATCTCTCCAGTGCTTTAGTGACATTTCCACGGAATATTTCTTCAAATTTTTTGGTTAACTCACGTGTAACGACGATGTCGCGTTCACCCATCACTTCAAAGACATCTTCAAGGAAACGGCAGAGCCGGTGCGGGGATTCAAAAAAGATTAACGTTCTCTCTTCGTCAGTGAGTCCGCTTAATTGACGCTTCCTTTTTCCTGATTTTGGAGAGAGGAAGCCTTCAAAGGTAAAGTTATGCAGGGGTAATCCTGAGACAGATGCCGCAGTGATAACTGCTGATGCGCCGGGAATTGGAACGATAGGGATTTCCGCGTCGATGCATCCACGCAGCAGTGGATACCCGGGATCCGAAATGATAGGCGTGCCAGCATCCGAGACGAGCGCAATTGTTTCTCCTATTTTCATGCGATCAATGAGTTTGTCCGCCTTCACTTGCTGGTTTCCTTCAAAGTAGCTTGTCAGGGGTGTCTGAATGTTGTAGTGCGTTAGGAGACGGCGCGTCTGACGCGTATCTTCAGCGGCGATGAGGTCTACTTCTTTAAGGATACGGAGTGCGCGCAAGGTGATGTCCTCTAAATTCCCTATCGGTGTGCTAACGAGGTAAAGCGTGCCAGATGGCGTGTTTTGCATGTTTGTTAGTGGCTGTCGGCTATCGGCTGTCAGCCGTCAGTAAGAGAACCTCTTTGCTGATGGCTGATGGCTAATCTGCTGACTGCCGACTGCTGAAAGCCATTCCGCTTGCTATATTGGGTGTTTTATGCTAAATTTTACTGACAATGAAAACTACCTACATTGTCCTATGGCTTCTGTGGTTGGTAACACCTGTATATGCGCAGACAGCATTCCCATTTGAATCGGCGCGTCCGCTCTATGTCGGTGCCCGTGCGTTAGGGATAGGCAATGCCTTCACCGCTGTCGCTGACGATGCGACTGCCGGTTTTTGGAACCCTGCTGGACTCATTCAGTGGCAAGGTGTGAAACTTTTCGGTGTCAATAAGTTCTACAACCGAGACGATTACCGGTTCGACCCGAAAGGTGTCGGCTATAGTTACCGCGGTTACAGTCTTTTCTGGGGCAACAAAATCGCCATCGGTGTTGACAGCGGCGTTCCCGATTTCAACTACTACGGCATCGCCCGCCAATTCGGTTCGTATCTCGCTGCAGGATTGAGTCTTAAATTTAAGCGAAGACACCCCTCAGATGTCTATCAATTTTTCGGGTATCAGACAAACTATGACCTCGGTTTGCTTTTCAAGCCGCGTCCGAACCTCAAATTCGGATGCCTTGCGCAGAATCTTGAGGGTTATGGTCTTCAATGGCTCACGTTCGGCACCGCCTACCGTTACGACGTATACCAATTTTCAGTAGATATTGCGTTCCCTACTGACCGAACAACGCCAGAGTTGTACATTGGTATTGAGTGGCATCGGTTTCCTGTTGTCCCTCTGCGAGTCGGTTTTTCAAATGGCGCGTTTACAGCCGGAATCGGGGTCGCTTGGAAAGGTATCCATATCAGTTACGCTCATATTTTTCAGAAACCTTCCGCGTCTGATTTTATTGGATTAGCTATCAGTTTTTAGTAGTCAAATAGCCGTTGGCTATCGGCTGTCAGCCTGCTTCGCAGTGAGAACAAGAGAATCTTATGGCACTCATACATACTCGCCTACCACATATCAATGGCTGATAACTCTCACTGCAAAGCAAACCGACAACTGAAAACTACTCACCACCGACCTCTTTCCAGTCCAGTTCTGCTTGATTCCATTCAAACTGTTGTAGTGGACCGAATTTGAGGTTGACCGTTAAACTCTTTGGTGTTGGTGAGCTATCAAATAGATTGAAATCTCGGACAACAACATAGGTGTGCTGTCCATCTGTAATCGATTTGCACGCCTCAATGAAGTCATCAAGATTACGGATCTGTTTTCCGTTTATATCAAGGATGACAATTTTAGAGTTCCCATTCCGTTCTTGGACACCGACCCGCGAGAAACTACTCCCGCGCTCGGCGTGGGGTAGATAGACACCGTCGGCTTCAAGGAAAAGGATACGGCGGAGTTGTGGTGTAATATCGTGTAAAATTGCGCCACCAAACCGGACGAAGCGAGTCACCTTTTTCGCCTCCAAGTCCTCCACAGGGACATCAATACTCAGATTTTCGCCGTTCCGATAGATGTCCAAATTGACGCTTTTCCCAACGTTCTGATTTAGGACTGCATCGAAGGTGTAGAGATCATCCTTGATGATTTCGCTATTGATGCGATAGATAATATCGGATGCGCGAAGGTCAGTTTCACCGGTTGTTCTCGGTACAATGGATTCGATTTGGATAACCTTGGGTGTCCCGGCTTTGGAGGGACCAATCTCTTTTCGCAATTCAGCGGGGAAGTTAAAGTGTTTGATGGCTTCACCGATAGAGACGAGTTCTAAGTCTACGCCGATCTCTCCGCGTTGGATCGGGACACTGTTCCGAATCAATTCAAGCGCATCGTAGAGGTAATCAATTGGCAGTTCAAAACTGGAAGTATCTGTGCCGCGTGCGTGAATTGCGATCACCTGTCCTGCGGTATTCCAGACGGGGCTTCCGCTTGAGCCGCCTGTCCGATCGAACGTAGTGTGGATGTAACTCGAATGCCGATCCCCCTTGTTGACATTCAGGTTCGTAATCCTTCCGAATTTGATGGTATATTCCTCTTTCTCGTTATTCCCGATGAGCAGGAGTTCATCACCGAGGGAGAGGGCATCCCATTCGCCGAGTTCAACGGCTTGGAGTTCAAATTCAACCTCGGCAGGATCAATCTGATAAAACCCGAAGTCGTGCGTTGGATCGTAGTAAAGAATCCGAGCTTCCGTGAAACTACCGTCGTGGAAGTTGATTTTGACGTAGGAAGGGCTGCTGCCGGTGACATGGCGGTTCGTAGCGATAATACCACGTTCTGCGTCAACAACAAAACCGGTAGCAAAATTCGTGCCTTTCACTTCCGTTTCAAAGACAACCTCCGAGGAGGTTTCGACATTAACCACCATCGGTTTGTAGGCGGCAATCTGTTCTGTCCAGTCGTGTTCGGCATTGGCGTTCGCGAGGAAAATAAAAAGGGCAAGAACTGCCAAAACTACAGCATTTGTGCGTTCAAAGATATGTTTCATGATGTATCCTTTTTGGTTGGATTTTTTAGATTTTTAAGAGTTTAACATAGGGGTTTCGGGATGTCAAATGTTTTTTGAAAACCCAAAATCAAATGCCTATATCTTGACGAGACCTCTCAAACGTGGTATATTGTTCACAAAACTGCTCCAGTCATCTTGATAGGACTTACGTAAAAAGCAGTAATCTCAGTATTTTAACCCCCTAAATCCCCCTTATCAGGGGGACTTTAAGAGGAATTTTAAAAATGGCGACACATCACTTTGAACCGACAGTTTACTATACAGCAATTGGCGCGCACGAACCGGTGCTGCATATTGAGAGTGGCGATACTGTTTTTACGACCACTGTGGATAATGCAGGCTACGATGCTACGGATACGCAGGTAACCGAAAGGGGTAACCCACAGACGGGTCCTTTTTATATTGAATCAGCGGAACCGGGGGATACGCTATCCGTTCATTTTGATCGGATCCTTCCGAATCGCTCTATCGGGCGGACGGCTATGGTCGTTGCGCCGAATGTGCTGGATCCGCAGTATGTCGCATCTGAAATGCCGGAAGGTGGTCTTGCAGAATGGCATGTAGATGTAGAGAAATGGACAGCGACATTAATGACTCCAGAGACGCAGTTAGGTAAACTCACGCTTCCGCTTGAACCGATGGTCGGGTGTTTCGGTGTTGCGCCACCGCGTGGACAAGCGATCTCGACTGCAACCTCTTCTACGCACGGCGGTAATATGGACTATCGCGGTTTTCAGGAGGGTGTTACGGTCTATTTTCCTGTCTTTGTCGCCGGTGCGCTTTTTCATCTGGGCGATGGACACGCTGTGCAAGGTGATGGCGAAATCGTTGGTACCGGTATCGAAATCTCTTTTGATGTGCAGTTTACTGTTGAGGTGCTTAAAGGCAAGGGCATCAACTGGCCCCGTGCCGAGAACAGTGATTATATCCTAACAGCGGGCAACGCGCGTCCGTTAGATCAAGCAGTGCAACACGCGACGACGGAACTGCTCCGGTGGTTGGGTGAACTCGGTTTGGAGAAATCTGCAGCACATATCTTGTTGGGGCAAACTGTGGAGTATGATATGGGTAATGTGTTCGATCCAGCGTATACGATGGTCTGTAAAATCAAGAAGTCGATATTACGTGATATTGGGATTATGTAATGTGTTTGATGTGATGTTTATCTGACTAAAGCAGCTTAGCGTTCGCAGTGAGAATAGGTATTTCCTGCGTTTTGAAATCGCCATCGTTTGTTATTAAGGTGAATCCGTTATTTTTGCAGATTTCTGTTATGACTTGATCATTGAAGTCGAAATCTCCGGTGGCGTAACCATTAAGCAGATTGTCCATACCGAGCGTTGCAAAGCCGCTTTCAATGCGCGTGCAATGGTTCAGAACAAGCTTAACATCAGCGGCAATATCTTCAGCGACTGTCTTGAAATCTGAACTGCTACGAAAAGTTTTGAAGGTGTTCGGATAGGACGAAGCATCTCTCCATTTCAACCTGGCGTAAGCATTAATAAATTCTGAAACAACAAGCACATCAATATAAATTTGGCTTTTTGCTCTCACCATACGGTTAAAGACGCTTGTGTAGATAGGCCTCCAATCAGATCTCGGTTTCGGCGGACCGTACAGATATAACCAGATATTAGCATCCAGAAACAGTTTGTCTTGGGCGGTGAAGTTATAGTGACGGATCTCGCCTGCTTTATACCTCATCGTCGTCATCCCCTAATACCTCTTGAAATATTTGATTGTATCTTTGGGGGTCTTTAAAATACAATTTGACATTGCGAACAACGCGTTCCAAGAAGGCAAGGTCGTCTGGTGCTATATCTTCCACTTTCAATAGAGACCGAATTTCTTCTTCACTGAATGTTCCGTACAATTCACCGATCGCGGCGGTGAGGAAAGGTGTTGTTAGTGCTGTGACATTGTGAAATGAGAGGATGACCTCTTGATTCGCTCTCAGTGCAGCGTCAAGGTGTTTATGAACTTTCTCCCCATCATCGGAAGCGACGCAAAAAGGGCTGCCCACGACTTCAAATAGGGATATTCTAATATTTTCTGACACGGTTATCTCCTTAAAAAACGGATTTTATTAATATCACCTCTATAAATGTTAAGAAAAATTGTCGCTGGGCGCGAAATTGACTGCTCTGATATTATAAGACAGAAATCCATTAAATTCAAGTGCGAAAACGATGTTCAGTCAATCTCTTAACATCAAAGTCCGTCCGCAGGAAGATAGCCTATCCTACTTCTCTTTATTCATGTCTAATTCCGCCATAGACCTCAGATTCAATAGTGGGGTCATTACGCCACCGGCAGCGGGGATAACTACGCCGGTATCGTAAAGTTTCATCGCAGAAATGGTGGCGTGTGCGACATCTTCGGGCGCGCCTGCGCGGACCATAAAGATATAGCCTTTCTCCGCCGCTTCTTCATAATCGGGGATACGGACCCGCGAGAGGTCTGTATCAATCACGCCTGCGGCGATGCCGTTTACTTTGATGCCGTGTTGTGCCAAGCGTCCGGCGTAGGCGCGCATGCTCATCTCTAATCCTGCTTTTGAGATACAGTAGGCGGTCCGATTGTCGGATGCCATTATATCAGAAATCGAGAGTGTGTAGATGATGCACCCGCGGATCTCATTTGCGACCATGTAATTCGCGACGCGTTGCGTGAGGAAATGGGTCGCCTTGAGGTTGGTGTTGACAATCAGATCGAACTGTTCCGGTGTCTCTTCAAGAATATCAGCAATGCGGGTGATGCCGGCATTGTTGATGAGGATGTCTACCTTCCCGAAGGCATCATGTGCGGTGTCGAGCAGTCTTTCGTGTGCCTCGAGGTCGCTGATGTCGGCTTGAATGATGACGGCTTTTCTGCCGAGTGCTTCTACCGCTTGCTGCACGGATTCGGCGGCATCTCGGTTCTGGTTGTAATTGATGAGTACGTCGGCACCTTGGCGCGCTAATTCGATGGCGATTGCGCGTCCGATGCCGCGACTGGAGCCGGTTACGATTGCGGATTTGTCTGTGAACGAAACGTCTGTTGCGAAAAATCCAAGGTCTGTTTTTTTATTTTTCCTTGCGGTTCGATCAAGTTGGTTTTGCATTGAGAGTCCCCTTTCGTATATCCGCCTGCGCCGTTGTTGCAGGCTATGGTTTTGGTCTAAGTTCCCTTCCTAACCAGAAGAGACCTACGCGTAAGCGTAACTGATCCTAAGAGCAGCAGGACTTATGCAAATTTAGCACGCGATGGTAGATTTTTTAGTTTTAAACCCCCTAAATCCCCCTTATCAGGGGGACTTTAAGAGCAAATGCGTAAGTCCTAAGCAATTAATTAATCTGAGTATGGGTCGGCGGCATCGCGGAGTGCGTCTCCTAAGAAGTTAAAGGCGATGACGACGACAAGCACCGGCACGGCTGGAAAGATGAGCCACGGGTAGTGGAGCAGAACGGTGACGCGCTGTGCCTCCTCTAATAGCACCCCCCAACTCGTCATCGGCGGACGAATGCCCAATCCTAAGAAGCTGAGTGCGGTCTCGCCCAGAATCATACCGGGAATCGCGAGTGTGGCGATAACGATGATATGGCTATAACATCCGGGTAGCAGGTGCTTTGTGATGATGTGCCAATGTCCCGCGCCTGCTGCACGCGCTGCCATAACGAAATCGCTCTCCCGATACGCTAAGACCTTTCCGCGCACCTGCCGTGCCAGTCCACCCCAGCGGATAATTGACAAAATAATGGTAATCCCAAAGTAGATTTGGATGCTCGACCAGCCGGGTGGTAGTGCGGCACCGAGTGCCATCCACAATGGAATGTCCGGGAATGCTGAAAGGACTTCAATAATACGTTGGATCAGGTTGTCGACCCATCCGCCCCAATATCCAGATATAGTGCCAAGAATAGAGCCGAGAACAATGCTCAAAAAGACCCCGACCAAGCCGAGTGTCATCGAGACGCGCGCCCCGTACATGATCCGTGAAAGTAGATCGCGCCCCATTCGATCGGTGCCTAACAGGAACATGGGACCGGTAGAACTGAAGAGATGCCTCCTGCCCTCTGCATCCTTGAAAAAGAATTCAACGGGATGTCGCTGCGCTAAATTTTTGGTGAACTCCAACTCAAGGCTCTCTGGGTTGCGGACGGATTTTAATCCATGAACATAGAATCCATCTTCGACTGAGAAATGGAGACGTTGGGGCGGTACATGCCGTAGTCGCATGTTGATCTCGTTGTAGTGATAAGGCGCGAAGAAATCAGCACCGATGGCGAGGATATAAAAAAGCAGCAAAAGGGCACCCGCGATGACACCCATCCGATTCTTACGGAACCGTCGCCAGATGAGTTGACGGTAACTCAGCTGCCCTCCATCTGCCCAAGGGTCGTTTGCATCCTCAACTTCTGCTGTTATCTCAATTGTAGGGTTCATATTTTTAAAATATTGGATTTTTGCTCCGATTTTGATGAAAAACAGTGAGCAACCGTAGCCTGAAACGAAGTGGAAGACGGATAAACGGAGTGGAACTTCAAGTGTCAAATCCACCTAACCGAACCGCAAGGTAATATAAAAATTATTCATAGCGAATCCTCGGATCTACCCAAGCCAAGGCTATATCAGCGAGCAAATTACCGATGACCAGAAGGAGGCTCAGCATCATAATCAGTGTACCAGCGAGATAAATGTCTTCGTTTAGGAGGCTGCGTAAAAGAATCGGTCCGACTGTCGGCAAGCCCAAGACAATTGAGACGATCGCTGAACCGGAGAGGATGCCGGGTAGACTCATCCCCAAAATACTGATGAGTGGATTAATCGCAATCCGCACGGCATGCTTTCCAACGACGACGACTTCCTTCAGCCCCTTTGCACGTGCTGTCTGAACGAAGGGTTGCCCTAACACATCGAGCAGGTTGCCACGCATGATACGCATTAAACTCGCGGTGCCGTTAATGCCGACAACAATTACTGGAATCCAGAGATGTTTGAAAAGATCACCGAGTTTGCCCCATGTCCACGGCGCGCCTTCATAGTAAGATGAAAATAGTCCAAAGAGGGGAACGCCGAAGATGTCAAACGCAAATACCATCAACGAGAGTGCTAAGAGAAACGCCGGTATGGACATGCCGACGAAACTAAGGAAGGTCAGGAAATGATCCGACCATTTATATTGATGCGTGGCGGAATAAATCCCGAGCGGGATAGCGACAACGTAGGTGAAGATGAGCGATCCGACAGAGATAATAAGCGTGAAGGCGATCCGATCCCATATCAGTTCATCGACTTCGCGCTTATACTCAAACGATTCGCCGAAGTTGCCGCGTACAAAACCGCTAATCCAGATGAAGTAACGTTTCCATAAGGGATCATTCAACCCGTAGCGTTCGCGCAATTCCTCGACTTGTGCGAGCGAGCTGCTATCGCCGAACTCCTCCTCTAACCGTTGGATTTCTCGGTCGAGGTAATCGCCTTGCGGGAGTTGGATGATGATAAAAGAGATAATAGAAATCGCCAGAAGTGTCGGAATAGCGATGAAACATCGGCGAATGATATAGGTAATTATGAGTATGTCTCCTTTTTTCTTGGCTATCAGCTATCGGCTGTCAGCCGTCAGCAAGAGAAGAAACACCCTATCAAAAACACCTCTTTGCTGATGGCTGATGGCTGACCGCTGATGGCTAATGGCTACTCTTTAGATATCCAACACTGTTCAGGATAATGGGTTGCGGGTGTTACAATTGCCCACGGCCCTAAAATACCGTCGTTTGGGACATTGTGAAAATGGTTTGCGACGACCAAGAGCGACGGTGAACGCGCTGCGGAACCGAGGTGAAACGGTCCCTCGTCAATGTGAATCCTGACTGCATCTCGAACATATTGATGCCGTTTTTTTTCATTGGGTTCGCGTTTAATCGCATCGTATAAGTCAAGCAGCTTCTTTAGCGGTCCAGTAGCAGGTTCACCTTTTTCACCACCAGTTTCATACCATTTCCCTACTTTGGGATGCCAGTACTTCGGAAGTGTCGGAAATACCCAGTCGGGATAAGTAAAGAGGTCCATCTCTGCCTCACCGTGCATGCTGATTGTGAATTTGCCGAGCGTTCGGCGCAGACTCAATTCAGCACCGGGTGGCGTATAGAGCAGAGTTTTCAAGCCGAGTTGTTCCCATCCATCTTGAATAATCAGCCCGATGTCATTTTCTTGGCTGTTGAGATTGGAACTCGGCACATCCATGAGCATCTCAATCTGTTCGCCATCGGGCCGTAGTCTATAACCGTCCTTATCACGTTCTGTAAGCCCCATCTCATCAAGGAGACGGTTTCCCGCATCGATGTCAAAGTCAGCATCGGCGCGTTTCCACTCCTCAAAAAGCGTCTGTCCGTCTTCATCAGCGAAGTGCCACCCCTCTTGGCTAACCGTCGCTGCTTGTGGTTCCAACAATCCGCGCCATGCGATTTCGTTACATTTTACACGGTCAATACCATAAGCGAGTGCTTTTCGGAACCGTTGGTCGCGGATAATTTTTCTTAACACTGGATCGGGCGCGGTCCAGTTAATCAGGATCGCGGGTTGCGCGCCAGCGGTGCTTTTCCAGCGTCGTACCGTATAGTTCCCCTTTTTTTGTCCTTTCAGATAGAGCGCGAGATCACGGAGTTCCATTCCGCGGTATTGGCAATCAATCTCACCTGCGAGGATTTTGAGCACGCGAACTTGGGGTTCAGGGACCAAGCTCGTCTTGACTCTATCGATATAGGGGAGTTGCCTGCCGAGTGTATCAACGACATAGTAATACGGATTGCGTTCGAGTTCAACACGAAAACCGCCCTTTTCATATTTCGTTACCCGCCAGGGCCACAATGTCGGACGTTCCGGATTTTGGTGTGGGATATTTTCCTTCTCGAATCGGATGAAATCGGTATACGCGGGGTTGCTGTTCGGATGGAACTGCTGCATGTAGTGTTCTGGGATGTTGTATTGATTGCACCACCAAAAGCCCGTCGCCAACCAAAGCGGTACGAGCCAGTTGGGACCGGCGAATTTCATCACAATCGTATAGTCATCGGGTGTTTCGACTTCCATGGGGATACCGTTGACTTTACACCAGACAGGCGCGCCGTACTTGTGTCGCTCATCAAGGCAGAGTTGATAATAGTAAGCGAACGAGGCAGACGTATAAGGATGTCCATCCGACCACTTGACTCCCTTGCGGAGATGCAACGTTAGCATACTGCCGTCTTCGTTAAATTCCCATGATTCCGCAAGACCGGGTTCCAAACCGGAGGCATCAAATTTCCATCGGATGAGGGGTGCATAACCCGCGGTCATCTTCCATGTCCCTAAATCTGGATGCGTGTGAAACCGGTGCCACGTTCCACCATAGGGACCAGGCTCTTCATAGCCATCGAAATTCGTTTTGGCGACAAGTGGATTTTCTGGGAGCCGTTCTGACAGTGGCGGGAGTTTGCCCTCGGCGACCTGTTTTGCCCACATCGGTGCTTCTTTCGCCTCAATCCCACTGGAGAAATTGGAAACATCTTCTAACGGGTTTCCTGAACATCCGACGATGAAAATCAGCAAGATAAGCGGTAATTTAATGAAATTCGGAGTAGTTCGATTAAATTTGAACATCGCTAAACTCCCTGTAACTCCAACGTATCACTGTGATGACATGCCACCTGAACGCCCTGTGAAACCTCTTGAAGTTCAGGCGTTTCCTGTTTACATATATCGGTTGCGTAACGGCATCTTGGGTGAAAATAGCATCCTGTCGGCGGTTGCGATGGATCAGGTACATCCCCCTCAAGGCGAATATGCTCACGTTTGCGCTGCGCATTCGGATCGGGGAGTGGGACGGCGGATATTAATGCTTCTGTGTAGGGATGCTTTGGTGATTGATAGAGTGTTTCGGCATCGCTAATCTCCACGATTTTGCCGAGGTACATGACTGCGACGCGGTCGCTGATGTGTTCAACAACGCTGAGGTCGTGTGCGATAAAGATATAAGAGAGGTTGAA
The DNA here is from genome assembly GCA_022827185.1 of Candidatus Poribacteria bacterium. Lineage (GTDB taxonomy): Bacteria > Poribacteria > WGA-4E > WGA-4E > WGA-3G > WGA-3G. The sequence continues at coordinate 82,777 of JAJDTM010000055.1, read as the reverse complement.
TTCTTCTCGGAGTTCTGCCAACAGGTTGAGGATCTGTGCTTGTACGGAGACATCCAATGCCGAAACCGGCTCATCTGCGACGATAAGTTCAGGTTGGAGTGCTAACGCGCGTGCAATACCGATGCGTTGGCGTTGTCCGCCGCTAAAGGCGTGTGGGTAGCGGCGCATATCCTGGGATTTCAAGCCGACAGATTCAAGGAGTTCTACAATCCGATCTTGAAGTGCTGTCCCTTTTTCTGTGCGATTGACCCGCATCGGCTCGCCGACGATATCGGCTACGGTCATTCGTGGGTTGAGTGATGCGTGGGGGTCTTGAAAGATCATTTGCATGCGTTTCCGAAAAGGTTGCATCTCGCGGTGCGTCAATTTCGCCAGATCTACCTGTTCCTCACCGAAAATGAAACTCCCGCTTGTCGGTGGTATTAATCGGAGGAGGCAGCGTCCGGCAGTTGTTTTTCCACAGCCGCTCTCGCCGACGAGACCGAGTGTTTCACCGCGTTGCACGTCGAAACTGATTCCATCTACTGCTTTCACATAGCCGACGGTGCGTTGGAGGATCCCTTTTTGGATAGGGAAGTATTTTCGGAGGTCGTTCACCTGAAGCAATTTCATTCTTTAATTATACCTTGCGGTTCGGTTAGGCGAGTTAGTAAATAATGTTAATCGACGTATATCCGCCTGCGCCTGCTTCGCAGTGAGAATGCAGGCTACCGTTTTGGTTTAATGATTCCAAGAGAAAAACGCCAAAATTCCAAAATCCAGTACAAACTCATCGAAAACCTGCGCGTAATGGAATGGAGCGCAGCCCAAGAGCAATAAATTAAAAATCTGTGTGGAGCCAGCATCGTACGGCGTGTGTGTCATTATCTCTATTTCCATCGGTTAACGCAAGTTCAGGCATCTGTTGACATTCTGGCATTCGTTCTGGACACCGCGGTTGAAATGAACACCCTGTCGGCAGTGCCAACGGATGCGGCACTGTCCCGGGTATAGAGGGTAATGTCTTTTGGAGTGTTCTTCCGAGAACGGGGATAGATCTGAGCAATCCCTGCGTGTACGGATGTAGCGGGTTATAGAAGATGTTATCAACGCTCCCTCTTTCAACAACGCGTCCTGCATACATAACAACGACTTCATCAGCGAGGTCAGCGATAACGCCGAGGTCGTGCGTGATGAGCATAATCGCCATCCCCATTTCGGCTTGGAGTTCCTGCATGAGACCGAGTACCTGTGCTTGGATGGTTACATCAAGTGCGGTTGTGGGTTCATCTGCGATGAGCAGTGCGGGTGAGCAGCAGAGTGCCATTGCGATCATGACGCGTTGGCGCATACCGCCAGAAAGTTGGTGTGGATATTCATCAACACGTTGCGTTGGCGCGGGGATACCGACGCGCGTGAGCATCTCAATCGCACGTTCGCGGGCAGTTTTTTTATCAACCTGTTCATGCAGGGCAACGGCTTCGGCAATCTGGTCTCCAACGGTATAAACGGGATTGAGGGAGGTCATCGGTTCTTGGAAAATGATGGCGATTTCGTTGCCTCGGATCTGGCGTATCAACTCGCTTTTCGGTGGTACCTGTGTGATGTCCAAGGGTTCACCACTGCCGTTGCGATAGAACAGAATCTCACCGGCTTCAATCCTACCCGGTGATGGCACGAGTTGAAGGAGCGAGAGTCCGGTGATACTTTTCCCACAACCGCTTTCACCGACAACGCCTACGGTCTGTCCACGTGCAATAGAGAAACTGACATCGTTCACGGCGTTTACGATGCCATCATCTGTAGGGAAGACTGTCTTTAATCCAGAAATTTCCAGAAGCGGTTCTTGGTAAGATGTTTCTTGTGATGCAGCCATTTTTAATTGTTGCGCTCTGGAGATCACTCCTAAAAAATTTGAGCCTATTGTACACAAAAAACGGTTGTGTGTCAACTGTTTTCTCCAAATTTTACCTGTCAAGTGTATGAAACAGGATTTACGCAAATTAGACAAATATCGGACATTTAGACGCAAAAAGCGATAATTTCCGTCCTTTAAACCCCCTAAATCCCCCTTATCAGGGGGACTTTAAAAAGGAATGTGTAAGTCCTATTAAAGTCCTATTAAAAAAGAAGAGCGCGGTTAGAAACCGCGCCTCCAATGAATGAACGATAAAATTGTATTTAAACTCAGTCAAAAGACTACAATTCTGTTTTAATGTGATCCCAAAACACGGTTAACTTTTCGCTCACCTTGTTTTGTAAGTAATTCGCAACACTTGTTTCACCCGTCTGTCCGTTGGCATCCATAGTATCCGTGTACCATACTTTCGATGAAGTATGCGTTGGGTTAAAGAAGTGGTTCCGCTCACCTTGGATCGCAATTACTGACTGCTGTGACACGCGCCTGTCTTCGGTTTCTGTTTCAGTGTCTTTAATCACTGCCCACGGAGACGTAGAAATTTTGATGTTATGAAGCATCGTCTTTTTCATTGCCATCAAGCCGGATTCTGGTTCCGGTGGGTTTGTAAAGATCGCGAATTTCATGACAAAACCGGAAGCGATGAGGAAGAAGAGCAACGCGGTGGCGTTGACGACCTTCGGAGAGAGCTCCAATTTCAATCGTTCGAGGCACCACGCCAATGGATTCGCAAAGAATGCCAACTGTTGGCGTTGATGGAATGTTCGGACGCGTTGCTGAATGTTCGCTACCAATTCCGGAGGCGGGGTGGGTGCGTCTGTGCTCTCCAGTACACTTGCGGTGTGCCATAAGGCTTCGTACTCGCGCTGACACTCTGGACAGGTTCGGAGATGCTCCAAAACAGCACGCCGTGGCGCGCCTTCAGAAACTCGATCTATCGCTGCTGTATCTTCTTGTATTACCAAGTGAGGCAGATTGTTAAGCGTTTGTTCGCAATTCATTGAGACACCTCCTTCTTAGAGATAATATTTGCTCAGCTTCCGCTTGAGATTCTTCAGCGCCTGATTCAAGCGTGAGGCGACTGTGCCTTCCGAACACGCCAAGATCTCCGCGATTTCCCGATACTTAAGGTGTTGCATGTAGTACAACGTGACAACCTCGCGTTGCTTTGGTGGTAACTGATCAATAGCATTTTGAACCATCTCGTTCTGCTCAATTTGAATCACCACACGCTCGGGCGAGTCACTCTCAGCGGGCCGACCTTGGATTTCCACCTCTTTGGTGTAAGCGGTAAGCTTGCGCTCATTCGATTGCGACTTACGAATATATTGCTGGCATGTGTTGATGCCGATACGATATAGCCATGTTCCGAATTGGGACTGAAATTGGAACGTTTTAACGGACTTGTATGCCTCCAAAAATGTTTCTTGTGTCGCATCAGCGGCATCCTCGGAATTGCCGAGCATCCTGTATGCAAGTCCATAAATTTTTGAATGATGCCGATTCACGAGCTCGTTGAATGCCTCGGCATCGCCCTCTACTGTCTGGTGCACGTACACATCGTCAGGGATCATATAAAACTCACTTTAGCAGGATGCTGTTTAGTTTGTTGCATTGAAATTGACTCCCCTTCACTTTTTTTAAAGTGGTAAACGCGTTTACAAAACGGGATCTTACCTATTTGTTGCATCCAAACTAATTCTTCTTTAATTTTTTAATAGTTGTTGGTTGTTAGTTATCAGTTGTCAGTTAAAGAGGAATTTGGGCGCGTCTCAGATTCTTTGGGCGGAGAACGCCACAGATTACAGTGTCCAGCGAAACGTTTCAACGCGCTACTTTTAATGATGATTGCTTCTGGACGTAGGACTGTAGCGTAGGACGTAAGCAGTGCGATTGTGTCAAGCAGAGAGTTATAGCCTGACATACCAGACATATCGATGTAAATTTTGCTGAACGGTTCACCGAGATCGAGTGCTGCTTTAACATCAAAACCGTCAAGCACCTCAAAATGCAGTTCGGGGTGTCTTTCCCTTGCACGTTCAATACATTTGGAACTGATGTCCGTGCCAACAACTTTTTTACAATGGGGTGCGATCAAGGTTGTCGTCGTTCCCCACTCGCAGCCGATTTCCAACACGACATCGTTCGCGTTTACCCAGACGGGGATCGTCTCCCGATATTCTTTAACGCCGCGGGTCGCGACGAAATCGGTGTGTCCATCAAATAATTGGTTTTGGGTTGCCATAAAGTCTCTGATATAGGCACTTTACGCAGTTTCACACGCCTCGCAGACCAATGCGAAACGTTTCGTGCCGTTCGTCTCAAACTCGGTTTCGTAATCGTGGCTGACTGGAACGTTTGATGCACCGCACCAATCGCAGCGTCCGGAGAAGGTATGCGTTTTTTGTCCTAACAGTGCTTCTTTTTGCTCCTCAACTTTTCGGGTGACAGCGATGAGGTCAAGTGCGCGTTGGCGTAGCTTGGGATCGGTTTCCTCCTTAACGATTTTTTCAAGAAGCGGTTGGAGTCTCGGATCGTTCGGATTTCCGCCGTCATCAAGTGTATGCCATGCGGCTTTTCGGACGCGTAGGTCTGGATCGACCATGCCTTTGTAGAGTGCTACCCAGACTGCGTCAATCCGTTTTCTGACATGGCAAGGACAGAGATTGTCCATTGCCTCGACGCGATCATCGGGGTTGGAAGAGTAGGCAAGTTCAAGGTAGTATTCGACCTCATTACCGCGCAACCGATCTTCACGTCGGCGGTGTGCATTCTTCTGATACTTGTTCATGCCTTTCATTTTTTTTTTCTTCGGAATTCCATGTTTTGGCATTTGTTTCCTCCAATAAAAAATTATAGCATAGGGTTCTCGGTTTTTTCCAGTTAATCAGCAAATGTAGAAGATGCTTCACAGGATTATCCTGTTGTTGAAAACAGAGGCACGAAGTTCTGCTCTTCTCGGTGTGAACATTGTGATATTATATCAATCTTGCACTCCAGTCTATCCTCTAAAAACTGCTGGAGCTTGATATAATCCATCAGATCGGCACTGTCATCGAAATCTACTAAGAGATCCAGATCGCTGTCTGCGTGGAAATCGCTGCGGGTGTATGAACCGAAGATACCCTTAATTTCGGCTTTGTATCTCTGGCGGATTACGTCCTGCATTTCTACGATTAGCCTTTTCAAATTTTCAATCATGACCAGACTCCTTCAAGTTGAGAATTAGGGTGGACGGCATACGGAGTATGCCTACTACTTTGGCTGATACGCGGTGAACGGCGGACGGCGCGTGTCTACCACTTTGTGCTGTTTACAAGTGCTTCGATTTCATCAATCTCTTTCGGGACACCCCCTGTTAGGACTTCACAACCGGATTCTGTAACGAGAATGTCGTCCTCTATACGGATACCGATGCCTAAGTAAGCAGGCGGAACATTCTTTGTATCGTCAGCGACGTAGAGTCCGGGTTCAATCGTCATTACCATCCCCGGCTGGAAGGTTTTAAACTCGCCATCTGGTTCGCGGACGCAGTTGACATCGTGTACATCCAAACCGAGCATGTGTCCGATGCGGTACATGTAAAACTGCCTGTATTTCTCTTTTTCTATCAATTTCTCCGCTTTCCCTTTTAGCAGACCAAGACTGAGCATGCTTTCCGTCAACAACTCAATAGACTTTTGGTGTGGTTCGTCAATGGAAACACCGGGACGGATACCGTCAATAATAGCACAGTGTGCATCAAGGACAAGTTGATAGATTTCCCTTTGCGCCTCAGTGAAGGTGCCGTTTGCGGGGAAGGTACGGGTTACATCGCCGCAGTAACGACTGTATTCCGCACCTGCGTCAATGAGGACGAGTGTTTCGTCTTCAATTTGACGGTCATTTGTTGTGTAGTGGAGTATCGTCGCGTTATCACCACTTGCTACGATGGTAGGGAAAGCTGCACCGCCTGCCCCGTTCATACGGAACGTGGATTCAACGAGAGCCTCTAAGTCGTATTCATACATCCCCGGGCGGACTGCTTTCATCGCAGCGACGTGCCCGGCTACTGTAATTTCTGTTGCCCTCTGGATGCACTGCAGCTCGGTCTCATTTTTGATGAGGCGCAGTTCACTGAGAATAGGACTTGGATCAACAAGCGTATCAAACCCTTTGCCTGAGCGGATCCGTGATCTCACAGATTGTGTGAAAAGCGAAAGGATTTCGGTATCAACATCCTCATTAGAACCGAGCGTATAGTAAAGTCTTTTGGCACCTTGTAGGTATTTCCCGATTTTTTCACTGAATTTTTCTATCGGATAGACTTTATCAGCACCATAGCGTTTACGTGCGTCCTTAACACCGACGCGCTTACCGTTCCAAATTTCCGCCTGCTTGTCTTTCGGACGCACGAAAAGAATATACTGGTACTTTGAATGTTCAGGCGCGATGACACAGATCGACTCCGGTTCTTCAAACCCGGTCAGGTAATAAAAATTCGGATCTGGACGATAAAGATATTCGGTGTCATGGTTCCATTTCGCGGTCGGTGCGCTGGCGAAGATAGCGACCCCTCCACGCCCCATTTTTTCAATAAAGGCTTTACGATTCTGTTTGTGCAAGCCGTGTCCTCCTTGTAAATAAATATTAGAGATACTCAATCGGGGTGCCGATTTTACCGATAATACCGCCACTTGCAACCATAGGATAAATAGGTTTTGCCCAGAAAACGCCGTCAACGGGTGAGGATATGGATTCCCGCACATTCCCAAAGGCATCGCAAATATCAGCAACGGGTTGAGAGGTCGTCAACTGCTCACATAACTCAGCTCTATAATAGACAAAACCGCCTTCATTGCTGATGAGCGGCACGAATTGTTTGACAACGACCTGCTGTTCAGGAATCTTTGGCGTTCCGGCAATAAAACCGTAGTATTGTAGCACATTAAGCACACCGCGCACGCCTTTTTCGATGCTTGCTGCGTCCCATCCGTGGGTTCCACCCAATTCTGGGTCAATCGTTGGGATGCCGACTTCGGGTGCTGCTTGTGCGAGTTGACCCTTGGGTCCCTTCTGATTGAGAATATGCCCGATACCGAAGACGCGTGCGAGTTCAAGACACGCAGCATGTAGTGTATGTTTTTCGCCGACGCGAACACGCACCTCGTCTATCATTGGATGTACGCCGCCTTGGTGTAGATCAAGGCAGTAGTCGGCTTGCTGTACGGCGCGTTGGAAAAGATGATAGGCGATCCGTTCACTTGACGTGCCGTCACGTCTGCCCGGGAAACAGCGGTTCATTTTACGATTGTCTACCGGACTGAGCGCTTGTTTTGCATGAAACGCGTGGAAGTTGACAAGCGGGACGGCGATAATTTTACCGTGTAACTGCTCTGGCGTGACTGTTTGGAGAATTTTATGAATAACGGCGATTCCGTTGAGTTCATCTCCGTCGCTAATCGCTTGGATGTAGAGTGTTTTACCCGGGTACCTCCCGTTGATGAGTACGACAGGCAGTCGGACAGCGGTTCCGTCAGGCATTGTGCCAACTTTGAGGTGACCTTCCATCCGAGTTGCAGGTTCAGCAACCAATTGTCCAACCACCAAGCTGCTATGGCGAATATTATTCCTCATAACGGGTATTTTAGCACAACCGGTAAAAAGAATCAAATGTTTTATTCGCTATCAGTTGTCAGTTGTCAGTTGTCTGAGGAATAGTAACCAGTAACCAGTGACCAGTTAAGAGAGTGATTTGATTCATTAGGCACTTCTCTTAACTGGTAACTCGTAACTGGAAACTGACAACTACTGACAACTGAAAGGTTTTTCGCAGAAAAACCGTACTAATAACTGATGACTGATAACTATATAAAAACTTGATTTCAAGGCGATCTTCTGGTAAACTTATATGTATTATGAATACTGAAAACCAGAAGAAAATAGCTGCAGAAAAAGCGACAGAAGATGTCCAGTCCGGTATGATCGTGGGATTAGGGACAGGTTCCACCGTCTATTACGCGCTCTTGAAACTCGGGGCGATGGTACGTGAAGGACTTGATATTATCGGGATTCCTACCTCCGAGGGGACCGAGAAAATTGCCTTAGAAGAAAAGATACCGCTGACAACGCTCGCCACACACCCGACCATTGACTTGACTATTGACGGTGCTGATGAGGTAGACGCACACCTGAATCTGATTAAAGGTGGTGGTGCCGCGCTCGTGAGAGAGAAGATTATCGCTAACGCATCGAAAGAGATATTGATTGTTGTCGATGAAAGCAAAGTCTCACGGGTTCTCGGCACTAACTTTCCGCTCCCTGTGGAAATCGTTCGGTTCGGATGGGAAGCCACTCAGACGGCAGTCAATCGGATCTGTGGGAAATCGACACTACGACAGAACACCTCAGCGGACAGTGATCCGTCCCCACTCATCACCGACAACGGTAACTATATCCTCGACTGCTACTTTGACGGTATCCTTGTGCCGGAAGCGGTAGAGATGCAGCTAAACAACATTCCGGGTGTAGTAGAGAACGGGATTTTTGTGAATCGGGCTGACAAAATCATCATCGGTACGTCTTCCGGTATCAAGTATATGGAGTAATGTCAATGCTTCGACACACGATTTTGATCTTCCTGATTGTTTTTGTATCTATTACGGTTTCTAATTCTGTCAGCGGCGAAGTGTTTACTGGAAGTGGATTGGTGGATATGCCAACGGGTCGGGTGTTGAAACACGGCATCTTTGAGGCAGGCACTTACCTCGGTTTCCAACAACGGATGATGGACCGTTCTACGACAAGTCTTGGTGATGCCGTTGCGATTCGTCTCAACTTTGGGCTGTTTGACCGAGTTGAAATCGGACTTACACAGTTATGGGAAGAACACGGTTCAGAACCCTTTTCTGATCGGACTGCGAACTTGAAGGTACAGCTCTTAAAAGAGCCAGAAGTCGGTGTAATTCCGAGTGTGGCAATAGGTGTCGAGAAACTCGGCAATGAGATTTTCGTGTCGGATTCGGCAGCAGAAGTAGATGGAACGCCCTCCGTTTTTCTTGCTGTCAGTAAAACCTTTAATCTGCCGCGGATCCACCGATTTTCTGGACACATCGGGGTTGGTACGCAGCGGTTCGCGTTTGAAGAACGTCCTATAGGCGTATTTGTTGGTCTGAGCAAGGCGTTTCAACCGGCTTTCGCGAGGGGCGACATCACGATGCAGCTGGAATTTGATGGCACCGGTGTGAACGCTGGTATGCGATATATCACTTCAAGCGGACTTCAGGTTGCCCTCGGTGCTGAAACCTTGAACGATCCAGATGAATTGCGCTATCTTGTTTCGGTTTCGTGGACAAACGCGCAGATACTCGAACAGATCCGTGAAACGCAACGGTTGATCACACGTGCGACAGCACTTGCGGTAGAAGCGAAACGCGCGGTTTCAAAGAAAAAAGCGGTGGAGGAAACTACTGAGTCGCCTTCGTCTCAATAGATGTCATCACATTTTGGAGCGATGTTAGGAGTTCAGCCAAAAAATCTTGGGGTGGCACGAGTATAATTTCGATCCTCCGATTTTTGGCTTTTGCTTCTGGTGTTTCGGCAGTATCTATCGGTTGGTAGAAGGCGTATCCGGTGGCTGCCAGACGTTCTGTACTCACATTAGCATGTTCTTGTAAGTATTTTACCGCTGCGATTGCGCGTTCGGTTGAGAGGTCCCAGTTCCGGAGTGCATCGCCGCCGATGGGTGTGTTATCCGTGTGTCCCTCAACCCGAATTGCGTAAGCCGAATAGTCTGCGTTGAGTAAAACCTCTTCCGAAATTGCATCCAAAAGTCCTTTCCCTTCTGTGCTTAGAATCGCGCTGCCTGTTTCAAACAGGATTTTCCCCTTAACATCAAGCTTCAACCGTCCTGCGTCATCTAATACAGCACCGACTGTATCTTTAAACCGTTCTTGGATGGCTGTAATTGAACGTTGCGATTGCTCCCGAATCCGCTGTAATTCGGATTCGATCTCTGTGAGTTTTGCGCGAAGCCCCGCTTTTTCGCGTTCAAGCGCGCTTTTGTCCTGTTGAAGTGTATTCCGTTCAGCGGCGATCTTTCGGGCAGCTTCGCTTTCGTTTTGCAATATCTCCTGCGTCTGACTGAGTTCAGAACGCGTCTTCTCGAGCGTGCTTTGGGTTTCAGCTAACTTCTTTTCTGCATCAGTTTTGGCGGTTTCAGTCGTCTGCAATGTGGTTTGGGTGGTTGCTAATTCTGACTGCGTCTGTTCGAGTTCCGTTGAGGTTGAATGGAGCAACACCGCTAAAATGATGGCGGCAATAGCAAGAACACAGATGGATACAATTGCAAGTATGCCTTTTTTATTCACAGTAGGTCTCCTTGTAGACTGAGGATAGCCGCAAAACTATCATTTTTTGCTGTTTTGTTCTTTTTTTCGATGCCACACGTTGTGCAGCGGTGTGTAAGGATATAATTGCCGTGCTTTACGGTAAATCCCACCGGTTCCATCATGCCTTGACAGAACGCGGATCGGTCGCCGGGGTTGACATCAACGTGTCGGCTCCAGAGACATTCCGGGCAGTGATTAGTGTAGCCATCGCCCTTGACAGCAGCACCACAATGTTTGCAGGTAAAATCTTCAATGTGGCGTTGGAATTTTTTGTTCACTGGTTAGCCCCCGCGTTTTTCTCTTGAACAAGTCGGTCTAATGTTCGCTTTAGACTGGGAGAGGCGGTAGCAGCGCGTTCTAAATTCCAATGTTCTCGAACAAACTCACTCAAAAGTGTGTTATATTCATTGCCTACATTGAGTGTTGTCCCTTGTGCTGGCACTAATGCTTCACGGATAGTTTTCTTTTTACTTCTTCGGGCAAGTGATAACAGAAACTCTTTGGGATTCAAGATACTATCTGTCGGCGATGGAATTCGATGCCAAGGAACAGATAGAAAAGCTGCGAATCCGATCCGATCCGCCATTACCCAAGATTCAACTTCCATGACTGCCACACGAAAGAAAAACTGAGGATTTAAAGCCCCTTTAATCCAAGATTGGATGAGGCGTGGTGGGCAATTTTGGGCAGAATCTAAATCGGTCAACATAAAAATAGCTGTGCCGCTCGCAGAACGGTTGAACTCCATTGCTTTTTGTTGAAGATAAGTATAACCTTCACCCAAAATTGTGTCCCAAATTTCGATGTTGAACCTCTTAAGAATTTGCCTTGAAACTGCCTCACTAAGCTCATCCTCAACTGCAAGAATTACCTGCTTTAATCTCATTGTATTAAACTTACCCCAGCAGTATCTTTGGGTCTGGTTCGTGAAAGGACGACCTCACCGACTGTAAACCTATTCTTCAGAAGGATGCGAATGTCCTCAATATCAGACGAAACCTTGACCGATGTTCCCTCCTTTGCAGGCGTGAGCAAAAGCACTTCTGTGCCATCAATGCCTGGTTCTGTAAGAAGAGTGCTGCTATGCGTGCTAACAAACACTTGACACCGGTGGATTCTCCGTATACGGGCAAACAATGGCGCGAGTTGAGAAACAATGCCTATGTTTAAGGAGAGTTCAGGCTCCTCTAACAAAACAAGCGAGTCACTCTCAAGGAGTGCCCATAAAAGCCCAATTAGCCGAAGCATCCCGTCCGAAAATTGGTCTTCACGCTGCCATTCTTCGTTCAAGTGCCAGTGGGAATAACGCGCTTGTAAATGCGGATACCCTGTGCGTTTGTCGCGAATAAACACTAATTCCTCAAACTGTGGCACCGCAATCTTCAAGGCACGCTCAATCCTTTTGAGACGAGCACGGCGGGTACTTGGATGCACACTCGCTACGCGTTCGAGAAATCCCTGACCAAAAGGGTCGTCTTCGATAATTTTACCTTGTATTGAATCAGCGAAACGAATAAGTTGGGGCACCAGATGGAGATAAGAGACCTTGCGAAGAAATTCCGCAATCTCTCTGAACTTTGCATTGGTAGCGATCTGCTCAAGCGCGGTCTGCGTAAGACGATCTGGGTCCTTGTTGTCGTCTGCATCGGGTCTGTCGAGAAGTAATTCACCGTCTCTCCAAACGCGTTCATGCGTAAGATAAGTTTGGCGGTGTCCGTGATCTTCATGGTGAAACCCAATACCATATCGCCATGTGGCGGGAGCATCTGGCGTGTCCGCGATGTGAATTTCGATGGCAACCTCTGGGTCTTGCCTCGCGGACAGGCACCGAATTTTGAAGACACCGCCTCGGTCACTGATTGCTTTTTGGAGTCCGCCACCTTCGGCTTTGGCGATATCGCGGAGAAAACGAAAAATGTCCAATAGGTTGGATTTCCCTGAAGCATTCGGACCGACGATAAACTGGCGTTCCCTGAGCGGAACATTGATCTGTTGAAAATTCCGCCAGTTTTTAACGATAAGCCGATTGATAATCATGATGCGTAACCCTTTTTAAAAAATATAGCCCTGCGAATGTGATATGAAGATAATAACACATCCAAGGCAGGGAATCAAACAAAAATGGGCAGTTATATCCACCCTTTGCAGAGAGGCAGGATACTCTTAGTAAGGCTTTAAGCGTCTATGAAAGATTTCACATCCCATAATAGGATTGTGCCTTCAAAACTACTGCTCGCCAGCAGTGTACCGTTCGGTGAAAACGCGAGCGATTGCACGTCCGAGTTATGTCCCCAGAAGGTATAGATATTTTCACCGGTGGCAACGTTCCATAAACGGATCGCCATCTTCTCCATCCCCTTCTGCCACCAAGTCCCAGATGCCAGATATTTCCCACAAGGGGAAAACGCGAGGGCATACGTACGTCGGCTGTTCTCAGGTTGTGACATTATGCGTAACGTCGTCAATTGCTCAGCACACCACAACCGAATCTCGTCGTCCATACCACCAGCAACTATCTTACCACACGGTGAAAAGACTACTCCTATAGGAACACGAGGTTCGTCCATCGGCAATGTGCTAATCTCCCGACCTGCTTCAATATCCCACAATCTCGCTGTCTCGTCATCTGAACCTGTCACCAATTGTTTTCCATCTGGCGAAAACGCCAATGCCCAAATGTAATCTGTATGTCCCGTGAGGACTATCGGGTGTTCAGGTTGATTAAGATTCCACACATACACTGGACCATCTTTACTCCCGACTGCAAGATACTCACCTGTTGGGGAAAATACCTCGTGACGCTCCCACCATATATCCGCCCCAAACTCAACAATGGAGGTATCGGGGTAGTCAACATCCCACACCTTTGTCGTATCGTCGAGAAAAACACCCGAGTTCGCCAACATTTTACCTTCAGGCAAAACTGTGAAAGAATGGATATTTTCGTCCGCCATCAACGTTTCCCGTACACATTTCTGTGGGACATCCCATACGATAATGCCTCGACCGATGCTTTTACTTGCGAGCGTCTGGTCATCCACCCAAATTGCCTGGGGATCGGGCAACGGGAAACGAGGCTCACGCAGCATTGCGTACACTGGAATATTACCATTAACCTGTTCATTGGATCTTTTTTCGGTGGATTGCTGAGGTTGTTCTTGTGTGTAAGCAATGGCTAAGGATTTTGCCAGTCCAGTCCCGCCAATCCCATCGGATATCTCAAGTATTTTTTCACCCTTTTCTACATTCCACGTTTCAATAGTATCAGCGTCATCAGGAAATACCACAGCATATAGAATTCCGTCTTTCAAGTAAAACGGACGATCAAAGTTAGGATAAACTGCTCTTTGGGCACCCGTTGCCAGGTCCCACTCTCGTAGCGTTCTATCACTTGATGCAAGGAACTGTCCGCACGGTGAAAAAGCGACAGCATTTACCCAATCACTATGTCCTGTAAAGTGAGCAATGCGTTTGCCTGTAGTCACATCCCATACTGAAACGCAGCGGTCAATACGATTAGCATCATTCAAAGTTTCATCAGCGGCTGCACCCGCCAGCAGGCGACTATCTGACGAAAAGGCAAAATCCCTACCCGCAAATTTGACAATTGCCTCACCTGTCTCCGGATGCCATACATAGGTTTGATCCCCTTCTGTGTCTGGATTCAGGACTTGGTCATCAGGTGAATACAGTTTAGGATTTTGTGCTGTAGCGGTGAGGCGTCTACCATCCGGTGAGAATTCGAGTTGGGAAATATCATTTCCTGGCCATTCGTGTGTTCCTCGATCCATCTGTGCGAGGCATACACCGCGCTGAACATCCAATACCTTAACAACTCCTCTTCCATCAGCAGTAGCAATCCACTTACCGTTCGATGAAAAGGCGATATGGGCAAAAGCACTCTGCCCTTCCATTTGATAAACGCACTCTCCGGTTTGAACGTCCAACACTTTAATGACTTGATCCCAATTGCTAATGACAACCCATTTGCCATCATGAGAAAAGTCAACAGAATTAATCAGTCCGCGTTCCGTTTCCCATAACGAAATCGGCAACATCAAAGCGACATCATACCACCAAAGTCCCACTCCTGACGCAACGGCGAAATACGTGCCATCAGGCGACAATTTCACATCACTTCTGTCCCCTTTTCCGAATCGAGCGATTGCGCCTTCTGGCAATGCCCATGTTGTTCCCATGGTATCCCCTGCCACTACATTGAATGGTGCTGGTTTTCGGTTTTGCATTGTATTTAATCTTTTTTATGTTTTATGAAATTCGCTGAGGCACGGAGACCTTGTGCTACAGTGTATTTTAGTGTATTCAGGACTTACGCAAAAAGCAGTAATTTTAACCCCCTAAACCCCCCTTATCAGAGGGACTTTAAGAGGAAATGCGTAAGTCCTATGTATTTTAAAGTTCTGCGCGTGTTATGAAGGTTGCGTAGATGGCGGAAGTCCTGACGAGATCGGGGATATGGACGCGCTCATTGATGGCGTGTCCGCCCTCGCCACGGGGTCCATACCCGATGCCGGGTAAGCCTGTATTGACGAAATAGTGTAAATCTGTAAATCCAGTGGTGCCTTTAAATCGGGGTTGATTGAAGCGGACGATACGCACTGCATCGGCGAACGCCTGCGCTATCGGTGAAGCAGTATCCGTTAAACACGGTTCAATGCGCAAGATCGCACGTGCCTCTGCTTCCAGATCGGGATAATACTGACATGCCCCAGAAATTGCTTCCCGCAATTCCAATTCAGCGAACTCAAGTTCCTCGTTTGGTGTAATCCGGCGGTCAATTGAGAACGTAACGCTTGCTGGAACAGTGTTGACTTTGTCGCCGTCGGTGCCTCGAAACGTTCCGCCGATGTTCAATGTCGGATAGCGATCGCTGCCATCGGGGAGTTTAAATGCGCGTTCTGGTGATTTTAAATTTCGTTTAACCCGTTGGAGTGCGGTTACGAGTTCGGCGGTTTTTTCAAATGCGTTTATTCCCTTATCCGGCTGCGCCCCGTGTGCTGCTTTACCTTTAACCTCAATTTCCAACCAAAGTACGCCGTTATGTCCGTTGCCGATGTTCATCTCCGCGCCACCCTCACAGTTGACGACGTAGTCCGCATTAACCAAGCCTTTCTCGACAATATATCCGGCTCCCAACTCCCCACCGGTCTCTTCGTCGCAGGTGAACGAGCATTCAACATTGAACTTCGGTTCGGTGTCAGTCTCTTGGATAGCCTCGATTGCAAACAGAAGTGCAGCGATGGCGTCCTTCATGTCGTCGGCACCGCGCCCGTAAAGCCATTCACCCTCAATCTCACCACTGAATGGATCGCCGAACCGCCATTCGCCTGCAACGGGTACCACATCGTAGTGTGCGTTAAAATGCACCGTCTTTTCTGCACCAACGTCCCAGCGCGTGATGAGGTTTAGCCGTGGATGGCTATCCGCATTTGAGATAATCTGTTCCGCACGGCGTTTTGGGACTTTGGCAATCCGTGTCTGCATCCCCAATGCCTGGCACTTCGCCTCAAGCAGCCCAACAATCTCGGCATAATTCTCACCCGGTGGATTGACTGTAGGAATCCTGACGAGTTCCTGTAGCAATGTACAAAGTGCGGTTTGATTGTCCTTAATATAAGCTTGAACGGACATTTTAGGCTCCTCAGTCGTTGTTACGTGACGACTGCCTGATCTCCAGCGGACAAATGTCCGACTGTTTCACCGGTCTCCGTAAACGTTCGGGTTACGGAGACAGAGGCATACGTCCACAAAATTTTCATAGGCGCATCGCTATCATTCCAGAATCGGTGTGGGATGCCAGCGGGGACGAATGTCGTGTCGTAGGCTTTCATCGTAAAGACTTCACCATCAACTTCGCAAGCGGCTTCGCCTTCAAGAATTGTAACGGATTCATCACAGTTGTGATAGTGGCGTGCGATCGCGGCACCGGGTTCAAACATCGTCACACCGTTGGTGAGCGAAGTGGAGTCGATCCATTTACCGGCTAACGGGACAGTTTTCACACCGGTACCTCGGTCGATAGGGTCTTGTTTTCCAAAATCAATGACGTGTGCTTTTGTGCTCATTTCTGGTCTGTTGCCTTTCGTTAAGATTTGCCTCAGTTTAGCACGAAAAGGGAAAAAAATCAAAAAATAAAAGGGAATAGTTGTCAGTCATCAGTTATCAGTTATCAGAGGCGGGAAAACCTTTGCAAATCCAGCAATCGCCTGTTGTATCTCTGCCTCGGTGTGTGTTGCCATGACTGTCAGCCTTAGACGGCTTGTGTCCGGCGGCACTGCCGGGGGACGGATCGCTGGCGCGAACACTCCCTCGGCAAGTAAGGCATTCGCGATACTTGTTGCCCGTTGGGGATTTCCTAATACGACTGGAAGGATCTGTGTTTCACTCGGCAGTAGGGTGTACCCTAAATTAGCCAAGGCAGTTTTGAGGTATTTCGCGTGCGAGAACAGCCGTTGCCGTAATTCGGGTGAAGAACGCATCACATCAAGGGCAGCATTCGCTGCTGCTAACGTTGCAGGCGGTAGCCCCGTCGTGAAGATGAAACCACGTGCCGTATTGATGAGCAATTCAACCAGCACACGACTTCCGGCAATATATCCGCCGAGCGCGCCAACCGCCTTGCTCAGTGTGCCCATCCGAATAATATCTGTCCCTTCCAGTCCGAAATGTGCAACGGTACCGCTCCCGTCTTTTCCTAACACACCGAACCCGTGTGCGTCATCTATGAGTAACATTGCATCGTAGTGTGTAGCGACTTCGTAAATATCTGGTAGCGGTGCGATATCACCGTCCATACTGAAAACGCCATCCGTCACGATGAGTCGCCGTCGAAACGTAGCGGATTCCGATAACAGAGCCTTGAGATGTGCTATATCGCAGTGCCGATAGACCTTCTTGGTGGCGCGACTGAGGCGACAGCCGTCTATGATGCTTGCGTGGTTGAGTGCATCGCTTAAGATGAGGTCGCCTTCACCTGCAAGGACAGGGATGATACTTGTATTGGCAGCATATCCGGAACTGAAAACGAGCGCGGCTTCGGTGTTCTTCGTTTTTGCGAGGTTGGCTTCTAACGTTGTATAGAGTTCGCTGTTCCCCGAGATGAGGCGTGAGCCGCTTGCGCCTGTGCCGAAAGTTCGCGTCGCCTCAATAGCAGCAGTGATCACCTGTGGGTGTGTACTTAAGCCCAAATAGTTGTTTGAACCGAGCAGCACAACGTCGCGCCCATCAAGATTAATTGTCCCTGTTGGCGCGCTCATGACGGTGCGGAGGTGGCGGCGTAAGCCTGCTTGTTCCAGCGTTGTACGTTCTGTGTTAAACCAGTCGTAATTATGCGCCATAAAAAGAATAGACTCTGGAAACAGGCGAGGTTGCAAACCTCGCCAGCGAGTGGCATGCCTACCCGATGAACTGCCTCAGGAAAATATGGCTCTGTCGCAAAGCGCGTTGTCGCATCTCTAAGGTCTCTTCATAAGCCCGATCCTCTACTTCAACACAGACTGCGCCTTCGTAACCGGTATCGCTCAAGACAGAGAAGAAGCTGCCCCAATTGACCTCGCCAAGTCCCGGCAGTTTCGGCGTATGATACGATAAAGGTGTTGCGAGGATGCCGACTTCGTTAAGTTTTGCTCTGTCTAACCGTACATCCTTTGCATGCACATGAAAGATCCGATCAGCGAAATTGACAAGCGGTTTCAGGTAGTCCATCTGAAGCCATATAAAGTGGGACGGGTCGAAGTTAAGCCCGAAGTTCGGGGACGGTATCTCTTCAAACATCCGTTCCCAAACCGCGGGACAATAGGCGAGGTTTTGACCAGCGGGCCATTCGTCTTCGGTGAAAAACATCGGGCAATTCTCAATGCCAACACGGATGCCGTGGTCAGCAGCGAATTGAATAAGCGGGTTCCATACCTGTTTAAAGCGGTCCCAATTCTCATCTATCGTGCGTGTCTGATCTCTGCCGATAAATGTGTTCACGATATCTACAGACAGACGTTTTGCCGCCAGAATCAGTTTCTTAAGGTGTTCGCTATAGACAGCCGCTTCGGTTTCATCAGGCGTTAATGGGTTTGGGTAATAACCTAAGCCGCTGATCGTTACCCCTGCGTCCGATACGTATTGTAGGATTTTATCTGCTTCCGCATCAGAAAGCGTCGCTACATCAACGTGTGTGACACCGGCATAACGCCGTTCCGCTTTTCCTTTGGGCCAACACATTAATTCGACGCAATCGAAACCTGTGTCAGCGGCGAATTCGACGACCTGCGCCAATGTCTGCTCCGGTAAAATTGCACTCACAAATCCGAGTTTCATTATCCAACCTCTGTTTCGTTTTTAGATATTTTATTATAGAATCGAAGTGTATCCGACGAAGTTGACAAAAAAACACCTTTATCGTATACTTTAATTGCTATCTAAGCAAAATACAGATAATTACACGCAAATTCGACTCAGCAGCCAAATATACGATACTTCAAGACAGATGTCAAGTCTTTTAAGGTCGTTAGCAGGGTCATTTAGTTTTAAGAAATCCTCGAGTTTTATGTCTTCTTTTGGGACCCGGTGCGGTTAGAAACACGCACCTACCGGTCCTGGGGGGCAAAACGCTGTAGAAAAGCGGAAAACTAAATAGCCCTGGGTCGTTAGTGGCTAATCAGACAAGATAGCAGCGGTGTGAAACTGCTTTTACGCAGTCTCGGAAATCCAGATTAAAACATTATCAAGATTTCGTATTTTCATCATTTGGCGGGGTTACAAACCTCGTCAGCAAAAATGAGAAAAAGACAAAACTGATTCATAATCAGAATATAGGAGGAGGCATAATGCTCCAGAAATGTCAATTAACGCTCAGCTTAGCCCTCTGTCTGCTGCTGATACAACCGCTTACAGGCTTTGCCGTGGAAGAGTTCAAAGTCTCTGAATTCGGGAAGGGCGAACAGATTTGGTTCGAGGCGGAAGCCTTTGACGAAAGGGATTCCGAGGATGTCTATAAATTAGGTAAAGGTGAAAAGGCGGTAGATCCCGCAGCCGGTGCGTTCGGGGATATTATCACAAACGCCGGTGCTGGCAAAAAAGGCTGGATACTCTATAGGTTCGACATCAGTCGTGCTGGCGGAAAAGCCGGGGAATGGCGTTTCATTGGTCGGCTCATAAATCCGAGCAACCATTCAGATTGGTTGTGGGTTTTAGGCGACGATGGCGATAAGATTCCAGATGCAGCACCTGCGTTTGTCCGTCCGGATCACATTATTTTTGAAGAAAATGTCCCGGCATGGACTTGGATGCGGACCGGTGATTTCGGGAAGGATGCTGGCACGATTAATGAATTGCAAGACGGTGAAAACGTCATGATGATCTGGACGCGGCAGAGTTCGCTTCAGGTCCAGTACGATGTTTTCTGCTGGTCCAGCGATTTGGAATATGAACCAACGGATGCCGACTATGAAAAAGCGAAAGAGAAAACGTTGCCGGTAGAACCGGATGGGTTACTCACCACAACGTGGGGTCGGCTTAAGCAGTAACTTCCTTAAAATAGCATAAAAATACGATGAAGGAGAACAATTATGTTTCAAAAATGTCAGTTAACTTTTGGATTAATTCTCTGTTTCCTGTTGATCCAACCGCTTACGGGCTTTGCTGTAGAAGGATTTAAAGTCTCTCAGTATGGGGATGGCGAACAGATTTGGTTTGAGGCGGAAGCCTTTGATGAAAGGGATTCTGCGGATGTCTATAAATTGGGCAAGGGTGAAGGGGCACTCGATCCGACGGACGGTGCGTTTGGTGATATTGTCACGAATGCTGGTGGACAAGGCTGGTTACTCTATAGATTCGACATCAGTGCTGCTGGTGGCAAAGCTGGGGACTGGCGGTTTATCTCGCGCGTCATAAATCCGAGCAACCATTCGGATTGGTTGTGGGTTTTGGGCGACGATGGCGACACAATTCCGACGGAGGCACCCGCCTTTGCCCGTCCGGATCACATTATCCTTGAAGAAAACGTCGCTGAATGGGCATGGTTGCGGACCGGCGATTTTGGAAAGGATGGTGGCACGGTCAACGCATTACAAGACGGCGAAAACGTTATGATGATATGGACCCGACAAAGCTCGAACCAGACCCAGTACGACGTTTTCTGCTGGTCAAGCGACTTGGACTATGAACCGACAGACGCAGACTACGAGAATGCTGAAGCTGGCGTTACAGATGTTAATCCTGAAGGGCTACTCACCACAACGTGGGCACGGCTTAAGCAGTAGTCTCGCCGTCTACATCAGGCGTTCTTGGTTCTATCTCTGCTTGCCATTTAGGACAATAATTGATGATTGCATTACGGAAACGCACGGCTTTAAAGTTGTGCGTTTCACACATATCCTTTTGTAAGGCATCAATTTGTGGTGCTTTAATCTGATTGTTCCGAAGACACGCGCATACCTCTTCCCGAAAGGAGGCGCAATGACTCCTAAACAACGATACCTTTTTGATTTAACGGGGTATATCCATCTTAAAAACGTTCTTAGCGAAGAAGAATTGAAAAACGCGCAGGATGCCGTTGAACGGTGTGTCCAAACACCGGAGGATGAACTCCCGCCCGGCATTAGTTACGGTGGTGGTGGTTATTCCAACGGTTTTTCATTCGACAAATCGCTTGAGGCACTCACGCTTCATCCGAAAACATGGCCGATTGTCAAGGAACTCACCAACGATAAGCCCCGTTTTAATCGAGGTAGCCTCGTTGCGAAGCGACCGGAGCACGATCAGGTCATCGGTAAGTTGCACTGCGCCCGTGAAGACTGTGGATGGCAGACACGCCGCTACACTGTCAAGGATGGACAGATTCACTGCAACGACTTTATCGTCTTCTTCTATTTCGCCGATGTCTATCCCGGCGATGGCGGTTTAGTTGTGCTGCCGGGTTCGCACAAAGCGAATTTTGAACGTCCGGAGGGACTCTTTTTCCCAGACCCAGAGGATCCACCCGATGCGCTTCATCCTGCATTGGTTAATGTGACAGCCCGCGCTGGCGACGCGATTGTTATGTCCGAGCTACTGACGCATGGCGTTCTCATCTGGAAACCGAAGGATCGGTATCGGCGGTTTCTTATCTTGCGTTACAAGACACAGTTTTTTGAAGATTCCAGGGGACACAGGGATCCGTTTCCACCTGAAGTGATGGAGCGGCTCTCGCCTGAAACCCGTGAACTTGCGCAACCCGCATTCTATACGCATACCAAAGACATCGTCAAAAGTGAACATGTCCAGTTAACTTAATAAGGAGCAAAAAATGACCCCAGAACAACGTTACCTGTTTGACGTTACCGGCTACTTGCACATCGAAGGTGCAGTCACAGGGGATGCCCTAAAAGAAGCACAGGCGGCTGTGGATCGGTATATTCACATGCCGCTTGATGAACGTCCTGAAGAATTCACGACGCGCCCTCGCGACTTAGAACCCGGTAAAGGCGGTAGGTATGAACACGGATTTGCTTTTGACCGGTCACTTGAGGCGATGACGGTTCATCCGGCTATCTGGCCTCTTGTTAAAGAGTTCACTTTTGATAAGCCGAGATTTGTCACTGGTACGCTCACGCTTCAACAGCATAACCCAGACAGACAACCGATGGGGACAAATCCAGCGGGTTTGCACTGCGCACGTGAGGGACGACAGTGGTCAACTCGGTATGAGGTACAGAATAGCCAGATCTACTGTAACGATTTTGTGGCGTTCTTCTATTTGACAGATGTGCAGCCCGGCGATGGTGGACTTATCGTTATCCCCGGTTCACATAAGAGCAAATTCGAGAGGCCCGAAGATCTTCTGACACCAGGACCTGACGGTATTGATCCGGAACCGGACGACGTTTTTACCAATCTCACGCCAAAAGCGGGCGATTTTCTTGTTATCTCTGAGCTATTGACACACGGCGTTTTGCGGTGGAAACCGAAAGATCGGGATAGACGCTTCCTCATCTTGCGCTATCGTCCGCAATACGATGGTAAGCAAAGTTTACCAGAGAAAATCGTCAACCGTTTAACGCCTGAAGTTCAGGAATTGGTGCAAACCGCGTCTTATGGACATACAAAAGAAATTATTAAACAGGATGTTGTAGAGTTGACAGTTTAGCGAAACCTCTTACCGCAGGAGCGATCTCCTGATCTCAACAGCGAAACACAATGGAGGAATCCAATGGGAACGCAATATCGTGCTTGCATCGTTGGCTGTGGCAGAATGGGTGGTACAATTGATGAGGAAGTCCGTGCGTCACCACACGGTGCGTTACCCTATTCGCACGCCGCAGGATATACTGCTTTCGAGCGGACAGACCTTGTTGCTGCCGCAGATGTCGTTGAAGATAAGGCACAATACGTCTGCAACAAATGGGATATCCCGAAGTACTACTTAGATTATCGTGAGATGATTGTTGAAGAGAAACCCGATATTGTCAGTATCGCCACGCGTCCAGGAAACCATGCCGAGATTACAGCATTCGCTGCGGAAAACGGCGTGAAGGGTATCTATTGCGATAAACCGCTTTGTGCTTCTATGGAAGAAGCGGATGCCATGGTAGAGGTGTGCGAAAAACACAATGTCAAATTCAATCTCGGCACGCAGCGGCGTTACACGCCGGGGTACATCAAAATGCGTGAAATCCTCGAAAGCGGCGAGTTAGGCGATAGACGCGCGGTCATTGCCTATAGTGGTGGTTCCGCCCTCTGGGGATACACGCACGCAGCGGATATGCTTCTCTTCTTGGCAAGCGATTCCCCAATAGAATATGTGCAAGGCAACGTTGCCGTTGATGATGCGGATTTTGAGGATAATCGCACAGAATCTGATCCTGGGATTGTGATGGGGTTTATCCGTTTTGAGAACGGTATTAACGGCATTAGCATCCCCGGCACGGCTTATGAATTCGAGGTGCATTGTAGCGAAGGCACAGTCCGTGCACTCAATAACGGACTCGGTTTTCATCTCCGCAAACGGCAAGGACAGTTTAACGAGATTTTGGAAGCGCAATTCCCGCCTTATGAACGGAAAAGCGGCACTGTCGGTTGTATTGAAGACATCGTTGATGCGATTGAGACCGATACAGAGACCTGTGGTAATATTCATCTCGCGCACCGAAGCACTGAGATGGTTTTCGCTATCGTTGATTCGCAACGACAGCAAGGCAAACGCGTGACGATGCCGATGGAAAACCGAGGGCTCTACCTTGGAAGGTGGTAAAACTATCATCTGAATCGGGATTTGCAGGATTTTAGGATTGCCAGGATAAAAGGAAGGTAGTACAAAACCGATGCTCAGAAAATTTTATGTTTTCATATGCATTGTCGGCGTGGGTTGTCTGCTAACTTATGTTACAATGGTGCCAAGCGGTGAGTCACAATCAGAAACCGCGCCTACGCGCCCAGCGAGTACACGCTACGAACAGCGCACACCGAGTCGAGACGGGATCGGCAAAATTTATATGGGACGCGAAATCTCTCACGTGATGGGACATCAAGGTGCAGAATGGTTGGAACGTCCTGAACGTGAGCGAGAAGAGATGCCGCATCGCCTTGTTGAGCTGCTGAAACTCAAAGCGGGGGACGTTGTGGCGGATATCGGTATTGGCACAGGCTACATCGCTCGGAAGATCTCACCGAAAATCGGCGAGACAGGGACCATCTACGGTGTTGAAATTCAGCAGGAGATGCTTGATATCCTTGCTGAGAAAATGGCGGAAGAAGGTATTACCAACATCAAAGGGATATTAGGCACAATTACCGATCCGAAATTGCCGCCGAATTCGGTGGATTTGGCGATTATGGTAGATGTCTACCACGAGTTTTCACATCCATACGAGATGATACAGAATATCTGTCGTGGGCTCAAAACAGGGGGTCGGGTGGCTTTTGTAGAATACCGTTTGGAAGATGACAATGTACCCATCAAACGCCTGCACAAAATGAGCGAACTACAGGTGATTAAAGAGGCAACACCGCACCCACTTTCTTGGGTAGAGACACTTGACGATCTACCGTGGCAGCACGTTATTATTTTTGAAAAGGTTGGTGGGCAATAAACAAATTACACCGGTATTTTATTCGGTGGATGTCTGCTGAGAAAACTCGTTTGCTGCTTTGAAGACAGAATCAATAGCACCAAATAGGACAGGCAAATGATCCACACTAAAACTTGTCCGGTTTTGGATGAAGGTTTCGTTGATAAGGTGCCCAATCTGCCACAACGTGCCGTCGCTGACTATACCGTACACGGGCATATCTGCGTTCGCATTTATTTTTTGTGCCGCTACCAATTCCGCGAGGCATTGACCCCAACCTTGCTCAAAGTCGTTCTTCTTTGCCTCAACGAGTATTATCAACGGGGTGCCTACAATGAGTATGCCCAATTCAGATCGTGTTGAGATGAAGTAATCAGGCGTGCCGCTCAGCGTTTCATCGTAGGCAAGAGGTTCCTTTATCCATAGGGCGTAGTTAGCAGCGTACGCTTTATACACTTCCCGCAAAACAGGGTAGATAACGGCTTCACAACGCGCACCCTCAGAAGCGAAAATAGGAATGTACTGTCTGCTAAATTCCAATTCTTGCAGAAATTGTTCCGAAGGCAACACGTCTTCCTTAATCTTTATGAAGTCATTTTCGATGTGTCGGATGCCAAATCTTTTCTGAACGTCAGGGATCTTCTTAAAATCACTAAAAGCCATTCTGTCGCTCCTTGATGATTGGTAATTGTTAGAATTATATCACACCGCGTATGGTGTATCAACAAAAACTGAATGTCCAATCAAGTAGAAAATATTTGACAAGGATCCAACTGTAACGTAAAATATAGCAATATTGCTAAACCTTTTGATTAGCTAAACGTCACAAATTGCCAAATCCGGTATAGGAAATTGCGATTTAGATTTTTGGTATAGAGAGTTGATAAATTGCCCACTACAACGCTGAAAAAGGGAGAGAATTTCTGTGAAAATCACTAAAAGTTCAATTCCACTATTAGCTACGTTGGTGTGTTTCTGCCTCGTCGTGTTTGGACTTCCCACGGCATCTGCGGAACATCACGAGACACCACAAGCCACTTTGAATTATAATCTCGATATCCGCCCAATCCTTGCGGATAACTGCTTCGCCTGCCATGGACCGGATGCCAAGACCCGACAGGCTGACCTCCGACTCGACACGAAAGCAGGTGCGTTCTCTGAACCGAGCGGATACCCCGTAATCGTCCCCGGTAATCCCGAAGAGAGCGAACTCCATCTTCGCATTGTATCCGATGACGATACCTACCGTATGCCACCGGCAGACTTCAATAAGACGCTAACACAAGAACAGATTGAAGCCGTTACGCAGTGGATTCGCGAAGGTGCGAATTGGGAAGAACATTGGGCATTCACCACACCTGTCCGCCCAACGACACCTGATGTCAAGAACAAAGACTGGGTGCGAAACCCGATTGACGCGTTCATCCTCTCACGGCTCGAAAAAGAGGGCCTCACGCCTGCGAGTGAAGCGGATAAACGGACGCTCATCCGACGTATAAGTTTCGATCTTACCGGTCTACCGCCGACGCGCGAAGAGATTCATCAATTCGTCGCAGACGATTCACCTGACGCTTACGAAAAACTGATTGATACCTTTATGGCAAAACCGGAATATGGCGAGCATCTCGGTCGCTTCTGGTTAGATGTCGCACGGTATGGCGATACGCATGGACTCCATTTAGATAACTACCGCGAAATGTGGCCTTACCGTGATTGGGTTATCAATGCGTTCAATAAAAATATGCCGTTCGACCAGTTTACGATTGAGCAGTTAGCAGGTGATCTCCTGCCGGAACCGACACTGGATCAGCAGGTCGCTACCGGTTTCAATCGGTGCCACGTTACGACGAGCGAGGGCGGTTCGATTGATGCGGAATACTATGTCCGATACGCTATCGACAGAGCCAATACCACTTCGACCGTCTGGATGGGATTAACTGTCGGGTGCGCGCAGTGCCACGACCACAAATACGACCCGATTACACAGAAGGAATTCTATCAACTCTACGCCTATTTCAACAATATCACTGAAAACGCGATGGACGGCAACCGTAAGGATTCTCCGCCTGTTGTGAAGTTGCCGACACCAGAGCAGGAAGCGGAACTCGCAGCGTTTGATGAACAGATCGCTGAGTTAGATGCCCAAACCAAAGCACCTATTCCCGAGCTTGATGCGACCCAAATCGCGTGGGAAAACAGGATGCCGCGCTGGACAACGCTGAAACCGACATCGCTTTATTCAAAAGGTGGGGCGACACTCGAAGTTTTAGAGGATAACTCCGTATTAGCCAGCGGCACTAATCCCGAACAGGAGACCTACGAGGTCATTGTAGATCTGCCACCCGGCAAATGGAGTGCAGTGCGATTAGAAGGTATCACGCACGAATCCTTGCCGAAGAGTGGATTCGGCAGAAGCAGTAACGGTAACGTTGTTTTGACCGATTTTGCGCTTTTCATTGGACCCCCTGCAGCAGAAAGCGAAGAATCTCCGGTAGCGGAAAGTAGCGATGGCGATGCTGACACTGAGACGCAAACGGAAGGCGAAACCACTGATGCAGAAGCCGGAAGCACACCTGCTGCTGATGCCGATACCGAAGTGCAAGTAGAAGACACTCCCGATGTTGATGCCGATGCGCAAGCGGAAAGTACACCAACAGATGATGCCGATGCTGAGGCGCGAGCAGAAGACACTCCTGATGCTGATGCGAGTGCGGAAAATGAAAATGAAAATACCGATGCAGCAGATCCGTGGACGCCTGTCCAAATTGTGCAAGCGTGGGCGGACCATGAACAGGTCATGGGTGAAGATAATCTCGGTGGTGTTATTGCAAATGCGATTGACGATAAACCGGAAACAGGATGGGCACTTGACAGAAGGCGCGAAAATCGACAAGCGGTCTTCCTTGTCGCTGCACCGTTTGGGATGGAAGGCGGAAACCGATTGAAAGTCCGGCTTAAGCACGAGTTCGATCTGCGTCAGAAGCAATTAGGTCGATTCCGACTCGCCCTCACAGATGCAGCAACCATTTATCCGATCGGTTCCAAGATAGGATTAGGCAACTGGCATGCTGCGGGTCCCTTCACAGCGGAACACGGTAACCTCGCCTTCTATCAGGTTTATGAACCCGAAACGAAAGCGGTGAATACAGGCGACACGTTTAAGGTGAACGACAAAACCATCAAATGGGAACAGCAGAGCCATTGGGTTGACGAACAGGTGCACAACGACATCGTCGGTGAAAACAGTGCTACCTACCTCTTTAGGAACATCTCCTCCGTTACCCAGCAGAAAGCCGTGTTGCATATCGGGAGCAACGATGCCCTGAAAGTCTGGATGAACGGCACCGAACTCCTTGCTAAAAACGTCCAGCGGGATGCCGCTGCCGACCAAGAACAGGTGCAGGTGCAACTCAAACCCGGTAACAACACGCTACTCCTGAAAGTCGTCAACTACTCAGGTCCGTCTGGTTTCTACTTCCGTATGGAAAGTGCGCCACCGATGTTGCCTGCTAACATTGTAGATATTGCTGGCACCGCTCGCGGCGAACGTGAGACCGCACAGAAGGATCAAATCAGAGATTACTACCGGGCCAACATCACGCTTGACAAGAGCGTCAATGAAAACGCACATCGTGCATTTGCGAATTTGAAAGAGGTCTTTGCGGACTTGGGAGCAACACGACAGAAGCGGAACACATTGGACGGTTCGCTAACGACGACGCTTGTAATGCAGGAACGGGCTGAACCGAGAGGTGCTTACGTTTTGGCACGTGGTGAATACCAACACCCCGGTGAACAGGTTTATCCGCAAACGCCGGCAGTGCTGTCAGCCTTGCCAGAAGATACGACACCGGATCGTCTCGGTTTTGCGAAGTGGCTGCTTTCACCGGAACATCCGCTTACTGCCCGTGTCGCGATCAACAGGTTCTGGCAAGATGTCTTCGGTACTGGAATTGTCGTCACAGCAGAGGATTTTGGTACACAAGGTACACCGCCCGTGCATCCGGAACTCCTCGACTGGCTGGCAACCGAATTTATTGCCTCCGGTTGGGATATTCAAGCGATGCTGAAATTGATGCTTACATCAGCGACCTATCGTCAGAGTGCGAAGGTTACGCCCGAAAAACTGGAACGTGATGCGGATAACGCGCTGCTCTCTCGTGCGCCAAGGTACCGACTTGATGCCGAAACCGTGCGTGATAACGCGCTTGCTATCAGCGACTTGTTGTATACCAAAGTTGGGGGTCCGAGCGTCAAACCGCCGCAACCCGATGGACTCTGGAAAGCCGTCGGATTCACCGGATCTAATACCGACACATTTGTTAAAGATACCGGTGCCGATAAAATATATCGCCGGAGTCTCTACACATTCTGGAAGCGTACAGCACCACCGCCACAGATGAACATTTTGGACGCACCATCTCGTGAAGCCTGCACCATCCGTCGTGAACGTACGAACACACCGATGCAGGCGTTAATGCTGATGAACGATCCGCAGTTCTTTGAAGCGGCACGTGCTTTTGCAGAACGTACGGTTAAAGAGGGTGGTGAGACAAAGGAAGAACGTATCGCTTACCTCTTTGAGGCAGCGACTGCTCGACTCCCGAAACCGAAAGAGGCAGCCCTGCTATTGGAGACTTTCCAAGCACACCATCAGGAGTTGGCAGCAAACCCGGAAGCCGCCAAAGAATTGATCGCTGTCGGCGAATCGACACCTGACGAAACTTTAGATGCAGTCGAAGTCGCTGCATGGACGATGATTGCAAATTTAATCCTGAATCTGGACGAAGTCCTGAACAAGGGGTAGTAGGCACACTGGTCGCTCGCTACACTCAAAAGTGCGGTTTGTAACCGCGCGAGGAGTTAACCATATAATGGACCCAATTAAGGAATATTTGAAACTTGAGACGCGTCGGCAATTTTTTGGGAAGTGTGCGTCGGGGCTTGGTGGCGCAGCACTCGCTACGCTGCTGCCGAACGCGATTGTTAACGCACTCGAAGAGCAAGCAGCACCGAGATTTGGCGGTCTACCAGAGCTCCCACACTTCGCACCGAAAGCAAAACGTGCGATCTATTTGTTCATGTCCGGTGCGCCATCGCAATTAGATCTGTACGACTACAAACCGAATATGGGGGAATGGTTCGATACGGATCTCCCAGAATCCGTCCGGATGGGTCAACGTCTCACAACGATGACCTCAGGCCAGGATAAGTTCCCGATAGCTCCATCTATATTTGAATTCAAGAAGTACGATAACGGCGGTGATGGTGTATGGATTAGCGAACTGCTCCCGCACACGGGATCGGTGGCGGAAGATCTTGCGATTATCAAGTCGGTACACACCGAAGCGATTAACCACGATCCGGCGATTACCTTCTTCTGTACGGGTGATGAAAACCCAGGCAAACCGAGCCTTGGTGCGTGGTTAAGTTATGGACTCGGTAGTGAAAACGAGAACTTGCCTGCGTTTATCGTGATGAACGCGACTTGGAGTGGTCCAAAGGGTGCCCAGGCACTTTACAATCGCCTCTGGGGTGCCGGTTTTCTCCCATCGGAGCATCAAGGTGTGCTACTCCGTAGCCAAGGCGATCCGGTGTTATTCCTCTCAAACCCGGAAGGGGTCAACGAGAAAACACGGAAACAGATGTTAAACACCCTCGTTGAACTCAACCAGGAGCTCTACGAGGAAATAGGCGATCCCGAAACGCATGCGCGTATCTCTCAATATGAGATGGCATTCCGTATGCAGACGAGTGTCCCGGAACTCGCGGATCTGTCGCAGGAACCTGAGCATGTCTTAGAGTTGTATGGTCCCGAGGTCAAAACCCCGGGTACGTTCGCCAACTGCTGTATCCTTGCGCGTCGGATGATGGAGCGCGATGTGCGTCTGGCGCAAATTTTCCACCGGGGTTGGGACCAGCACGGACAACTGCCGACGAATATCCGCAATCAAGCACGCGATATCGATCAACCCTCAGCAGGGCTTATTAAAGACTTGAAACAACGCGGCATGCTCGATGAAACCTTAGTTGTCTGGGGCGGCGAATTTGGACGAACTGTCTACTGTCAAGGCACTCTCACGCCGGATAACTATGGGCGTGACCATCATCCGAAATGCTTTACGCGTTGGATGGCTGGCGGTGGTATCAAAGGCGGTGTGGTCCACGGCGAAACCGATGACTTTAGTTATAACATCGTCAAAGACCCTGTACACGTTCGGGATATAAACGCCACGATCCTCAAGCAACTCGGCATCAATCACGAGCGGTTGACCTATAAGTTCCAAGGGCTCGATCACCGGTTAACCGGGGTTGAAGAGAAAGCGCGGATCATCAACGAGATATTAGCATGATACCGCTCCTATTTGGATAGCAGACATAACGCGTATTATTCAACTGTCGTCTGATCTCGTACGGATGGGTTCCTATGCTTCGGTGAAACTGATAATATTAAAAATGGCATAACACAGCGTTAGCGTGCTTCACACGCGCACATCTTCATAAAACGCTCAATTGTAGCCTTTATCTCTGTCTATCCGTGAAATTTTCACGTCTACAGTTTTCGAGCCGCATGGAGCTAATATGCAGATTTATCATGGTACTGAACAGACGCTTGAGGCGGACACATTCCTTTCGCTTTTGCAATCGGATTACGAAAGCGTGTTTCTGACAGATTGCATAATTGATGGGACAATCGTCTTTTCACCTGAATCCGAAGTGGATGTTGAAGGCAAATTCGCGGTTGATAAGGAGATTGTTTGTATCCGGTGCACGTTTAAAAACCTTATTAAATTCGAGAATACGTTTTTCAAAAAAGAGGTGTTTTTCGGAAATTCTGTTTTCCAAGATGCCGTTCACCTCCGAAAGAATGTGTTTCAAAGTGCTTGTGACTTCGGGGAGTCAGTGTTTGAAGGTTCAGTACTTTTCCGTGGCACAATTTTTCACGGAATGGCGCGGTTTTCAAAAACGCATTTTCAGCAGGTCGCAGATTTCAATGAGACCCGATTCTCAGAAAATGGGATTTTCAGAAATGCGATTTTTCAAGATACTGTGCATTTCAAAAACGCATTTTTTTCTAACGAGTTGGACTTCGTACAAGCCCAATTCTCAGAAACGGTGATCTTTAATGAGGCAACGTTTCTCGGAAAAACAGATTTCACTGCTGCACGGTTCGCTGTTGCGGTATCTTATCGTCAGGTGAGTTTTATCTCGGACACGATATGGCAATCGTTGCTCAACAAGTTGCGCCATCAATCTGAGCAGCCGACAGAATTCTATTTGAATAACGAAGATATTAATGGAGTCTTGAATCCTTTTTTCAAACGTTATGTGGCAGATCAGCAGTTCATCCGTGCGTTCAAAGAGAAAACCCCGTTTTGGGCATTCGTTTGGAAATGGAGTTCAGATTATGGTCGTAGTCTCGCGCTTTGGGCATTATGGTCACTACTCATCGCGCTCTCGTTTTCATTTGTGTATATGCCGGCACCAACATGGTATCCAGAATGGCTACAAGAGACAACGCCTCAATTTCACCAGGCTATTGATACCGAAGCAGATGAACATTTAACATTTTGGAAATCTTTTTACTTTAGCATCGTAACCTTTACGACACTTGGATTCGGGGATGTAGTTGCCGCGAATACCTTTGCGCGTATCCTCGTTACCCTTGAAGTCATGTTCGGATATATAATGCTTGGCGGATTAATCAGTATTTTTGCTAATAAACTTGCTAGCAGGAGTTAAAATTCATAGGACTTACGCAAAAAGCAGTAATTTCGGTATTTTAAACCCCCTAAATCCCCCTTATCAGGGGGACTTTAAGAGGAAATGCGTAGGTTCTATTTGAAACTTTAGTGAGCATTGCAATGCCTGGATTAAGGAGCAACATCGTAAAGGAGATCAATGGTGGATCCAATTAAAGAATATCTGAAACTTGAAACGCGCCGCCAATTTTTCGGTAAATGTGCGATGGGTCTCGGTGGTGCAGCCCTCGCCTCATTATTGCCGAACACGCTTGTAGATGCGCTTGAGCAGCAAGCGATGCCACGGACGGGTGGGTTGCCTGAACTCCCACATTTCGCGCCGAAAGCGAAACGTGCGATTTATCTCTTCATGTCCGGTGCTCCATCGCAGATGGATTTGTATGACTATAAACCGAAGATGGGGGAATGGTTTGATAAAGAGTTACCTGAAACCGTGCGGATGGGGCAACGTCTCACGACGATGACTTCCGGTCAGAACCGTTTCCCGATCGCGCCTTCTATCTTTGCGTTCAAGCAGCACGACAACGGCAGCGATGGCGCGTGGCTCAGTGAGTTGCTACCGCATACTGCTTCTATGGTCAAAGACATAGCGATTATCAAATCGTTACATACCGAGGCGATTAACCACGATCCGGCGATCACTTATGTTTGTACGGGTAATGAGACACCCGGTAAACCGAGCCTCGGCGCATGGCTGAGTTATGGGTTAGGCACTGAAAACAATAACCTCCCCTCTTTTATTGTGATGAATGCTACGTGGACAGGCAGAAAGTCGGCACAAGCCCTTTATAACCGGCTCTGGGGTGCCGGATTCCTGCCGTCCGAACACCAAGGTGTGCTACTGCGTAGCCAAGGCGATCCGGTGCTATTCCTCTCGAATCCGCAAGGTATGAGTGAAAAAGCGCGAAAACGGATGCTCGATTCGCTGGTTAAACTCAATGAGGAACTCTACGAAGAAGTCGGCGACCCCGAAACGCACGCGCGTATCTCACAATATGAGATGGCGTTCCGGATGCAGTCGTCTGTCCCCGAACTGACAGACCTGAAGCAGGAACCTGCCAACATTTTGGAGATGTACGGTCCTGATGTTAACACCCCCGGTACATTTGCACACTGTTGTATCCTTGCGCGTCGGATGATGGAACGTGATGTCCGCCTCGTCCAAATCTTCCATCGTGGGTGGGACCAGCACGGAAACCTACCGAAGGACATCCGTAACCAAGCCCGTGATATTGATCAACCCTCAACAGCCCTCGTGCAAGACCTGAAACAACGCGGTATGCTTGACGATACGCTCGTTATTTGGGGCGGTGAATTTGGACGCACTGTGTATTGCCAAGGCGCGCTCAAGAAAGATAACTACGGACGCGATCATCACCCGAAATGCTTTACGATGTGGATGGCTGGTGGGGGTATAAAAAGCGGGATCGTCCACGGTGAAACCGATGATTTCAGTTACAATATCACTAAGGATCCTGTCTCTGTTCGTGACTTAAACGCTACGATTCTCAACCAACTCGGCGTTGACCACGAACGGTTGACCTATAAGTTCCAAGGACTTGATCACCGATTAACCGGGGTTGAAGAGAAAGCACGGGTCGTCAATGAGATATTAGCATAATCTGAAACATCTACTATTCGGTGCGTTTAAAAAGCGCGCTGACTTGTCAAGAAGCTCATGAAAAAATTGAAAGCGGTTGTTGTAGGCGCAGGTTGGTCGGCGGAAGGGCACACAAAGGCGTTTCAACATTACGGTGTTGAAGTGTTGGCTATCTGTGCCAGAAAACCGGATATAGTGCAGAAAGTTGCGTCAGGGTTAGGTGTGTCTGAGGCTTCAACGGATTGGCGAAAGAGTCTGCTGAAACATAAACCGGATATTGTCGCTGTTACAACGCCGGCAATCTTGCGAACAGAGGTCATCGAGTTAGCGGTAGAACTCGGTTGCCATATCATCAGCGAGAAACCTTTAGCACTTACCGCAACAGAAGCAGGCCACATCTACAGTCTCATCAAAGACACTGGATTGAAACATGCTTTCGCCGCAACACATCTATACGATCCAAGTGTTGCTTATATCCGAGAGTTGTTGACGCAGCAGCACGTTATCGGCGAGTTAACAGCAGTCGATATCGGATACAGCCGTCGGATTCGGAACACTCCGTCTTCAAATACAGTGAAGCCGT
The DNA here is from genome assembly GCA_022827185.1 of Candidatus Poribacteria bacterium. GTDB lineage: Bacteria > Poribacteria > WGA-4E > WGA-4E > WGA-3G > WGA-3G. The sequence goes on along the minus strand of JAJDTM010000055.1, from coordinate 48,505 downwards.
GGAATTGGATGAGTTCGTTGGCACACGGCGGCGGTGCCTTGAACAACGGGCTGACACATCGGCTCGGTATGCTGGAACGGATGACGGGTATGAAAATCGTCTCGGCTGTCGGTGAAGCTAAAACCGCTATCAGGAAAGCACCTGTTGTGCCGGAGATCCGCGACTTTCGGGTATGGCGGAGCAGAGAGATTACAACCGAAGCGGCAGCCAAACTTGAGTGGCGGGTATGTGATGCGGAATGGGATTACTCAGCGTTCTTTAAATTGGGGTCTTCAGAGCCTTCGGATCTTTGGACCGAAAATATCGTGCCTTTGTCAAATAACATTATTGTCGATATTTTCGATCCAGATAGCATCCTCGTAACAATGCGCACGCATCCGGGGGTGCCGACCCATTCCCCAAAAGGTGGCTGGTATTTCTACGGGACGCATGGAACGCTTGTTGGCAGCGGCGGACATATCCTATCACCTATTACAAAACATGTTGGTGAAGGGAGCGAAGAGTTGTCTGTCCCCCAAACTTTAACAGATGATCTACCGCGCATCGGGGACGACATCCAAAACAAATGGGTTGCGCTTGTTCGAGATTTCCTTGCGGATATTGAGGACCGTCCTCACGAACCCTACTTAACATTTCAAGACGGTTGGCGTTACCAAATTGCGATTGATGCGATTCGGGCAAGCACAGGATGGACGCAGATTCTCGGTTAAAGTAAATAGGCATCGCGACCTGAGATCGCTCTTACAAGAAACGGCTATAGGCATCGCGACCTGAGATCGCTCCTACAAGAAACGGCTACCTACTTCTCACCTCATGGAAACCTTATGCCTAAACTGGTTGTCAAAAACTTTATAAATATTCGCGAAGCAGAAATTGACATGGATAAGACTTTGATTGTCTTCATCGGCGCGACCGCCAGTGGCAAAAGCGTTCTTGCGAAGCTGCTCTATTTTTTTCACGAGTTAATTCGCGACTTTCGTCAATATATCAAACAAATTAATACTTACCCATCAGACAATTTGAAACCCGCACCACAGGATCTGTCAACAGTATTTAGTGTACAAATCGCGCATAAATTTCGGGAGTTTTTTGGCAGTGTTAGCGAGTTAGCACCAACTACGGAAGACGACGCTGCTATAAAACCGTTTGAAATTACGTACCACTATAGCGCGGAAAGCGCGATTACGTTGACATTAGACGATGAAAAAACGCTCAATATTGCGCTGCCCACCGTTATGGATGAAGTCGAAACTCTCTGTTCTGCCTTACAAGAAAAGTTGAAAGGACTTGATAAAAAACAACTCCTTAGTGATACAACAGATGTCGATCCACCCCCAAAAACAGAAGCACCCTCAGAAGACAACGAGCAGATATCTAAAACAAATGAACGGTTCTTTTTTATATTAAAGATGGCAATTGGGATAGGCGACATCACTGAGAAGTTGGCTGGTACCTACCGCGACAGTCTTTTCATTCCTGCGGATAGGAACATCGCTGTCAACTATCCCGATGCGCTTAAAAGGATCTTCTACGGCGGTATAAAAAGCGATCTCCAAACGCGTGCCGCGACGCGTCCACGTGCGAACCTACATCTCATTGCTCGCTTCTTGGAAAAGAATGAGGAATTTCTTGATACCTTTAGCACAAAGAATTTTCACAACATTTTCGATGAAAAGGCTGAAGCAGAATCAGATAGTATTGATAAACCGATGATGGAATTCTTACTTAAAGAAATCTCGCGTATCTTAGACACTGAATATGGCGTTATAGGCGAGATTTCCGAATCACGACTCTTTTTGCATCCGACTGGCGAGAACGCGGCTTTCTTGGAGAAGGCATCAACGGGGCAGCAAAACATCATACGCATCTTACAAGATATGTTTATGAATATACTGTACAACGAAGTCATTTTCCGAGTCATCGAAGAACCGGAAGCACACCTACATCCAATAGCACAAAAACACCTCATGCATATTATTGCCTTGATGCGGAATCACATTGACAGTCAGATTGTCATGACAACCCATAGTCCGTATCTTTTGGCGGTTCTTAAGAACCTATTAACGGCTGGACAAGTGTCGGAAAAAAAACCGGAGGCTGCTACAGAGATAGAAGCACTCACCCCTAAGTTATGTTGGTTAAATCCAGACGAGGTCGAGGTTTATCATCTTAGAGACGGTAGAAGTTATGCTATTGTGCAACCGGAAGCGGAACCCGTTCTTGAAAATCCACTTGCCGATCTTTTGGCAGAATTTTAAATTGGCACCAAGCAAGGAATAGTTATAAGTTATAAGTTATAAGTTTTGTTTCTGATGTTTGACGGTTCTTTGTAAAGGTTGATACCCAATTGAAGTACCAACGGTTATCAAAGAAACTTGAATCATCGGAACCCTCTTAACTAACAACTTATAACTATTAACTAAAAACTATTAAGGTAGAAATGTACGAAAAGCATAGCGAAACAATTAAAGCAAAAGATTTCCTTGAAGCCCTCCAAAGCGATGCGACCTCCATTACGTTCACGAACTGTATCATTGAAGGGGTTGTTGACATCTTTTCTGTCGCATTGGAACGCGACGAATATGACCGGATTCTGCTCAACAAAAGCCTCTCTTGTATCGGGTGTACGTTTAAAAACATCGTCAATTTCCGAACGGTAGTCTTTCAAAGAGAGGTAGATTTTCGGCGTACGCTCTTTGAGGGGGACCTTGATCTCGATGAAGCCATTTTACACAGTTCTTGTGCGTTTCGTGAGACTATTTTCCAGAGGCGCGCTGATTTTCACAGTGCGATCTTCCACAGGAGTGCGAGTTTTTGGCGAGCGAGATTTTACAACGTCGCTGATTTTCATGGGGTCCAATTCCGTGAAAATGTCGTATTCCACGAGACGAACTTCCACAATGAAGTTAATTTTCGGCGGGCATTGTTCCAAGGTATACTTGATTGCACAGGTGCCTTGTTTCCTGAAACAACAACGTTCAATAACGCCACATTTCTCGGTACCGCCAACTTCACTGCTGCGCAGTTCTTTTCTGTCGCAGCCTTCCGCGATGTGCAGTATATCCCGAACACCCTCTTTCGCGAAATCAGCGCGAAACTTAAGAAAAACCCGCATCGTCCTACCGAATTCTATCTGGATAGCCGGCATGTGGATGAAGTTGCGAACCCGTTCTTTAAACGCTATGTGGCTGACCAGCAGTTCATCCGCGCCTTCAACCAAGCGAATCCAGTGTTGGCACATTTATGGCGCTGGAGTTCCGATTATGGACGGAGTTTAATGCTTTGGGCGTTCTGGTCCCTTTTCTTGGCAGTTCTGTTTGCCTTCGCGTATATGCCGCTCCCGACCTGGATGCCGACATCGTTACGCGATTTTTCTCCCCAATTTGCTCAAACCCCAGATATGTATAGCGGAGAACCCTTAACTTTCTGGGGTTGTTTCTATTTTAGTGTCGTCACCTTCACGACACTCGGTTTTGGCGATGTCGTAGCCGACAATGCCTCTGCGCGTTTTTTCATCACGCTGGAGGTGATTTTCGGGTATGTGATGTTAGGTGGGTTAATCAGTATCTTTTCAAACAAATTAGCGAGTCGGAGTTAGTTCGGACATCAAGGAGAAAGGATTTTCTATGTCAACGAGAACTTTACAGATTTTTTTCAGTATTACCTGTATCGCTTTCGCCTTTATAACACATGCTCCGGCACACACTCCGGCAGCGGATGTCTTAGATAGTGTCGCGTATCCATCGCCGCCTACCGATTACTTTGACCATATCACCCTCTTTTCTCACGGAAGAATCACGCGTTTCACGCAGATGCCGATTCAGGTGTACATCTCGCCTGTTCTGAAAGAGAGTGCGTATCTCCCTGAAATCCGACACGCCATGCAAGCGTGGCAAAACGCCAGTAACGACGACATCCGCTTTGAAGAGACTGAGACCCCTCAGAACGCAGACATCCGCGTCAGTTGGGGACACAGCGGTCTCCATAGTGACTTTCAGGACATGAGACTTGGCAGTGCGGAACTTACACGTCTTATGGACACCAAACAGACGGTTGCGGAAGGTCAGACGATTCCTGATGGTTCACCGCCGTTTACTGTTGAAGTTATCCTCATGTTGGAAGGCGACGGTACTATCGGTGAATTATCACAAGAAGAGATGCGGACGGTGTGTCTCCATGAGTTTGGACACGCCATCGGGTTATGGGGACACAGCCCACACCCCGGCGATATCAGTTATCCGACAGCAACAGCACAACACCCATCTACACGTGATATCGTTACGTTGCGTAGGCTTTATAATACACCCCTTAACACGTCACAACACGACATCGCTATCAAGGTTTTGAAAGCCGAGATTGAAGAGAAACCTCACGCAGAGAAGAAAAAACATCTCCGGCTTCACTATCTGCTTGGTACTGTCTATTTTGATAAAGGCGATACAGCCTCGGCAATTGCGAGTTTTCTGACCTGTAGACAGTTAGATACTAAATTTCAACCAGCGATAGAGAAACTGATCCAAGCCTACTACGAAACAGGCAAAACACATGAGGCGATTGGACTTCTTGAGAAACGGATCATCCAGAAACCGTCGCCAGCGGATTACAATACGCTCGGCATCTTCTATCATGATAAAAAAGATGTCGAAAAGGCGATACAGGCGTTTGAAAAGGCACTTCATATCGCGCCGTATCATAAGGCTGCGCGACGCAATTTACATCAACTCCTCCGCGCAAAAGGATTCAAAGCGTTAGCCATAAGAGACTTTGAGACTGCGACCTCCATTTTTGAAAGGGTGCTTCGGATGGACCCGCTTGATGCGCCTACCTATCAACTCATGGGTAACGGATACGCGCAAGCGGGACAATTTGAAACAGCGATTGGATATTATCAGAAAGCGATGGATATTAATCCCGTTGATGCACTCACGAAACACCAACTCGCGAAATGCTATAACAACTACGGCGTAACCTTGCGAAATAGCGAAAAATGGGACGTGGCAATTGATGCGTATCGTAACGCGTTGCGGTTAATGCCGACACTTGATGTTGCTCGTACAAATCTCGGTGATGCCTTTACCCGAAAAGCGGACGCACATAACGCAGCAGGTGAATTAGACGAAGCCATAAAGGCATACCTCGAATTACAGAAACTCCATCCGAAGGAGATGCAGATCCGCAATTTACTCGGGGAGTTATATCTGAAAAGAGGCGACTATGCGGAGGCACTGTCTGCATTCCAACACGTTTATAATACCGATCCGAACGCCGAGCATGCGCTACATAATCTCATTGCTGCCTATCACCATTATGCCCGAAGCCTCAGCGATCAAGATGCGTACACCACAGCGATTCAGTTGCTCCAAGAGGCACTTCGACTCGCGCCGACCGACCCGAATTTGCGCTTGAGTTTGGCAAACGCCTATCAAGGTGCGGGGAACTACGAACGTGCCGCCATCGAGGTGTCCCGCGTTTTAGCACAAGAACCGGAGAACCCGCAAGCGAAGGAGGAACAGATAAACTTGCGAATCCGACGTGGCAACGCGCTGATGGGAAAACGGCAGTATGCCGCTGCTATCGCTGAATTCGAGTCTATCCCCGAATCCAAGCGAAATATTGAGATTTACAATACCCTCGGTTATCTCTACCTTGTGCGGGGGGAACATGAGAAAGCACTTGCTGGTTTTGAAGTTGTGCTCCAGAAGGATCCAATCAACATGCCAGCGTTCAGGAATCTATTGTCGTTAGAATCACAACTGCTCCGGCGGTGGAGAAGTGATACGCTTACTAAGGTTCAATGTGCGCTTGCAATTACGTTGATCAAACGTAAACAGACGGATGCGGCAGTGGAAAAATACCAATTCGCATTGAAATCGAAATCCAAAGAGATGGATTCACTTCTCATTGAAACGGGTAAACACCTTGCTGACTGGTTCCAGCAATACGGTGACATTGAAAACCGCGAGATGATTCTTCGTTGGGTCGAAGAACGTAGTAACAGATGATTCTCATGATAAGTTGAACTCACCCGAACGTTCAATCTAAGCTACACACTACCTTAAAAAGAAAAAGGGGTCAGGCAAATATGCCCGACCCCAGCGAATAAGACTCACGTCTGTTTCTGTCCGATGACTATTGATTACCACCACCACCGCCACCGCCACGACGCCCGCGTTCACCACCACCGCGCCAGCGGTTCATCCGTTGCGACATCTCTGTGACGCGCTTTTTCGTCAATTCGTTGAGCTTAGCCATCTGCTCTTCAGTCAAAACCTCTTTGAGATCCGTGTTAAGTTGCTTGAGAATCCCTTGAATTTCCTGTGTCGCGGTTTCACGCATGCCCGGTTGACGTAGTGTTTCCATTTTCGATGCAACACTGTCGCGACCGGTCTGATAGAAAGGACGTGCCTTGGTGAGTGTCTCATCGTCAACTTTTACGTTGAACGTTAAATCAATCCAAGAGTTATCAACAAGGGACACATAGTTCATCATTCCCATCATGCCGCCTCTGTTGCCGCGTTCACCGCCCTGACGATTTCCACGTTGATTCTGATTGTTCCTATCTGGACGTTGTGCCGACGTTGCATGTTGAAAAATAAATACACCGACGATTGCGAGAACTGCGATTGCGCTGATTGCGAAAAATTTCTGTTTCATTTTCATTTCTCCTATAAGATGTTGGTTGTGTGAATACGCTCTATGTTTTTACGAAGGCGTTCACATTTTGGTTTCGCTTCTTTAGTCAGATGTGTTCAGAAAAGGTTCGTTTTTATTTTTTCGCAAGCGTGAAATATAGTACCTGATGCCTTTTGTTATGCTCACAGATTTTGACACTCGCCACTGTATATGCTATAATAGAGAGAAAGGGGGGACGAATGGATTGGAAAGAGGCACTTCCGGAAATTGTAACGCAGCCCGGCTCACGGCTCCGGTTTGGAGAACCGCTCGCAAAACATACCCACTTCGGTATCGGTGGTGAAGCGACGGCTTATATTGAAATCAGCACGGTCTCCGAGCTGGCGGCATTGGCGCGTTTCCACACGGAGTGGGATGTTCCAATTGCAGTTATCGGTCGCGGGTCTAACCTGCTGGTGAGTGATACCGGTTTCAAAGGTATTAGCGTCAGGTTAGTTGGCGAGTTAGCGAAACTGGAGGTTGACGGGAATGTCGTTTCGGTGGGTGCGGGACTTTCATTGCCAGCCCTGTCAAAAACGATGTCGCGAAGCGGTTTGAGCGGTGTGGAATTTGCACTCGGTATACCGGGTTCTGTCGGCGGTGCGCTCATCATGAACGCCGGTGCATGGGGGAGCAGTTTCGGAGATGTCGTCACAGATGTCACGGTCATGACTGACAGCGGCGAACTTGCCAATTTAACACATGCCGAAGCGGCGTTTGAATACCGACACAGCGGTTTGGAGCCCTATTTCTGTGTTACAGGTGCGACCCTGGCATTTGACCCCGGAGATGTTGACGAAATCACAGATCGGATGCAAACTTTCTACAAGCAGAAAGTCGCAACGCAGCCCTTCGCCGAAGAGAATGCGGGGTGTATGTTCAAAAATCCGCCCGATGATTCTGCGGGACGGTTGATCGACATCAGCGGATTGAAAGGTTATCGTATCGGCGGTGCAGAGGTATCCACGGTGCACGGGAACTTTATTCTTAACCTTGACAATGCGACTGCAGAAGATGTGTTAAAATTGGTTGCATATATCCAACAGCAGGTCCGCGAAAAGACTGGTATATCCCTCCAGACAGAGGTCAAACGGTTGGGGTTCGACTAAATCCACCTACTTCCTCGTGCTCAATGGAGAGGAGCCTTAACTAAGGTCGGATGACTGTGCCATCCATCCGACGCACGGGTGCCCAACCACCGTTGAGCGGATGTTCTGGGAATGGGAAGCGTGCCGCGAGTTCCTCGTTTAGATCCATGCCGAGTCCGGGTTCATCATTTGCCCAAAAACAGCCGTCCCGAATTTCGGGGCAGCCGGGGAAGACCTCTTTGGTATTCTCACCGAAGACGTGCTGCTCCTGGATTCCGAAGTTATAGCACGCCAGATCCAGCGCAACGTTGGCGGCATGCCCAACAGGCGAGACATCCCCCGGACCGTGCCATGCCGTACGTACGCCGAAGAATTCACAGAATGCGGCGAGTTTACGCGCCGGACTGATACCACCGATCTGTGAGATATGTACACGGATAAAGTCAATGAGCCGGTCCTTGATAAGATGGACGTACTCGTTCGGATTGTTGAACAGTTCTCCCATTGCGATGGGGATGCTTGTCTGTTGGCGCATCAGTTGGAAATAGTCAACGTCTTCCGGGGCAAAGGGGTCTTCAAGGAAGAAGAGGTTATAGGGTTCAAGTCCTTTAGCGAGATTAATCGCCTGTATCGGGGGGATACGTTCATGTACATCGTGGAGGAGTTCGACTTCATCGCCTAAGTGTGTGCGCAGATGATCGAAGAGTTTGATGATGGTATTGACATAGGGGGTCGGTTCAAAGGCGGGTGAACTTCGCTTCCCATCGCCTGCACCATACGTCGAATATCCGGGTATTGCCACCTGTGCGCGGACATAACGATAGCCTTGCTCCATATAACGGCGGATGCTTTCCTCTACTTCTTCAAAGGTGCCGCCGCCTGCGTGTGCATAAAGCGTTGCAGCCTCACGGCATTTACCTCCGAGCAGTTGGTAGACAGGCATATTGGCGCGTTTGCCCATGATGTCCCACAAGGCGATGTCTACACCGCTGAGCGCGTTGTTCAGCACGGGTCCGTTTCGCCAATAGGAACTGACAAAACTAGTCTGGAAAATATCTTCTATGTTTGCGGGGTCTTTCCCGACGAGAAAAGGCTTGAGATATTCATCGACTGCTGTTGCTACAGCGAGCGGACGTTGTGTAAACGTAGCACAACCGATGCCGTATAAGCCGGGTTCGCTGGTCTCAATTTTAACAACGACGAGCCGAATCCCATCGGGTGCTGTCAGAATCGTTTTTACATCTGTAATTTCCAAGGCGATTGTTCTCCTATCCTATCAAATTTTGCAATGCTCAAAGTATACCAAACCGTGCCCGACGTGTCAAGGAATTCGCGAATGGGTGTGTAAAGTTTTCTGATTGACTCCCTTATAGCAAGCGTGGTATCATGCTGTAAAATGCTTTCGTAACAAAGGCAGATATTGGATGAAACAGATAAAAACAGACCTTTATCTTGGGGACTGCTTAGATGTACTCGCCGATTTTGGGGACGATTCATTCGACCTGATTATGACTTCTCCACCGTATGCGGACCGTCGATCCAAAACGTATGGCGGCATCAGTCCCGATGCATACGTCAATTGGTTTATGCCTCGCGCTGAAGAATTCTTAAGGGTACTCAAGCCGTCTGGCACCTTCATTCTAAACATCAAAGAGCAAGCTATTGACGGAGAACGGCATACTTATGTTATTGAATTGATACTTGCGATGAAAAGGCAAGGATGGTTGTGGACAGAGGAGTTTGTCTGGCACAAAAAGAACTGCTATCCGGGCAAATGGCCGAACCGATTCAGAGATGCTTGGGAGAGATGTTTGCAGTTTAATAAAACCAGAAAGTTCAATATGTATCAAGAGGCTGTCATGGTGCCGATGGGTGATTGGGCAGAGAAAAGATTGAAAAACCTCAGCACGACAGACCAGCGTCGGGACACCTCGAAAGTAGGGAGCGGGTTTGGGAAAAACGTCTCCAATTGGGTGGACCGAAAGATGGCATATCCGACGAACGTTTTGCATTTAGCAACGGAAACAGGAAATCGCAAACACAGTGCCGTTTTTCCTAAATCGTTGCCTGAATGGTTTATAAGGTTGTTTACGGAAGAAAATGATTGGGTGCTTGACCCCTTTGCGGGTGCTGGTACAACTTGTCAGGTTGCTCAAACGTTAAGGCGGAATTCCGCTGGCATTGAAATTTCGCCCGAGTATTATCAGGTGGCAAAGGAGAATATCAAACCGACACACTATCAGTTATTGCCCCTGTGTTTAAGCCCCATTCCTAAAACTGAATAGTTCCGGAACCACTATTTTCTGGTCAAAATAAGATTCTGATACGCATCAACAACGGCAGAGAAATTTGGGGGTATTACGGTTGTTGCGCTGAATTCGGTTAGGATCGCGGGACCAGTGATTTGGTTGCCCGGACGCAACGTTTCGCGGCGATAGAAATCGGTTGGGAGTGCTTCACCCTCAAAGATGACAGGATTTTGGACGGTAAACGCTTCAGATGGATCGGCATCCGCAAGCGGCAAGGGTCGGATAGCAGGCTTGTTGGTTTCTCCTGTTGCCGTAAGTCGTAGGTTTACGACTTCGACCGGTGCGTCGGTTCGAGCGTAACCGAACCGTTGATCGTGTGTGGCGTGAAATTTCTGAATAAGTGCCTGTGTCTCCCGTGAGGATGTGCCCGTTCCAGTAAGATAGGGGATATTTAGTTCATAAGACTGTCCCTCATACCGCATATCAAGCGAACGATCAATTTTGAGTTGTTCTGGCGTGAATCCTTCCGCCTTCATTTCATTTTCCGCACGGGTTAAGAGTTCATCAAACCCAGCGTTTAACGTGTCAACGAGTGCTTCACTGCCTGTTTCAAACTTCAATAGTACCGTCTGCGAATAGTCCTTAACGACATCTGCAAAAAGCATTCCGTAAGCGGAGAGTAAACCGCCGTTGGGTGGAATTAGGACTGTCCCGATACCGAGGTTTTCCGCCATAAATGCGGCGTGTAAACCGCCAGCACCGCCGAAGGAGACGAGCGTGAAATCGCGGGTATCAAATCCACGTTCCACAGAGATGACTTTGATGGCGCGTTCCATGGCTGCGTTGGCGACTTTGAGGATACCGTCCGCGGCTTGTAGCGGTGGGATGCCGAGTTGTGCCGCAAATTTTTCAATGTGGGTGCTGGTCTTATCGGCATCAAGGGACATCGCACCCCCTAAAAACTGAGTTGCAGCGATGCGTCCTAAGAAGAGGTTCGCGTCGGTTACTGTGATGTCTTCCCCGTTGTTTCCATAGCAAATTGGGCCTGGATCTGCGCCTGCGCTTTCTGGTCCAACGCGTAGTGCCCCGCCCGTGTCCACAGTTGCGATAGAACCGCCGCCTGCACCGACAGTATGGATGTCAATCAGTGGCACTTTGATCGGGAGCCCGCTAATCGTGCTCTCCGTCGTGAGCGAGATACCGTTATCACAAAGGCTCACATCCGTTGAGGTGCCGCCCATATCAAATGTGATGATCTGGTCGTAGCCAGCAATTTTGGCGATCTGATACGCGCCGAGGACACCCCCCGCGGGACCGGAGAGAACAGTACGGATGCCCGCTGACTCGAAATTCCTTACAGAAACGCTGCCACCGTTGGAAAGCATTAGACGGAACGATTTCGGGAATTGTTTTGATTCTACCAGTGTAGAGAGATGTCGTTCCAAGGTAGGTCGGATGTAAGCATTCGCAACGGTGGTACTAAAACGCGCGTATTCACGATATTCGGGCAGGACCTCGTGCGAACATGAAACCGGTATCCCAATCCGTGCGAGACGTTTTGCAACAATTTGTTCGTTTTGTGGATTGACGTAGGCGAAAAGGAAACAGATTGCGATCGCATCAAGTTCTAACGCAGCGAGTTTGGAGGCGAGTGTATTTAAATCGGCGGGTTCAATCTCGGTCTGGATTTCGCCTGTGTGCAGCGTCCGTTCTGATATACCGAAACGTCTTTCGGTAGGGACGAGTGGTGCGGGACGTTCTACAAAGAAATCATAGAGACTCGGACGTGCCTGTCTGCCTATCTCTAAAACGTCTTCAAAACCTTTCGTTGTGACAAGCGCAATGCGTGCCCCTCTGCGTTCAAGGAGCGCGTTCGTCGCGACTGTCGATCCGTGGATGATGTAGGGGCTGGGTAACCCAGTCCCTACAGTATCGGTGTTGTGCAGACGCAAGATTTCGCTCACGCCTTGTATCACGGCGTGTGCAGGATTTTGCGGTGTAGATAGGACTTTGTGTGTGAACAGGTCGCTATCAATACGCATCACGATGTCCGTGAAAGTGCCCCCGGTATCAACGCCGATACTCTTAACTATGGCAGTTTCTGTTCGATTATCTCCCATTGTCAGCAAAAACCTCAAACAACAACATTTTGTGGATTCCCTTCCAGAAAAGCGATGATATTATCTACCGCGCCCTCGTTTAGCAGCTCGACCCCTTCCGGTGTCATATCGGCACAATGCGGTGTCAGAATCACCTGTTCACATGCCAAGAGCGGATGGTTCGCCGGGAGCGGTTCCTGATCATAGACATCAATCGCGGCACCGCCGAGGTGTCCGCTGTTTAATGCATGGATTAGCGCATCTGTATCAATCACACCGCCGCGGGCAACGTTGATTACGAGTGCGTCCGGTTTCATTAAGCCGAGTTCACGTTCACCGATGAGGTGTTGACTCTCCTCGGTCAGCCTAACATGTAGACTCACGACATCCGCAGTACGGAGGAGTTCATCCAGATCAACAAACTGAACGCCGAGTGCCTCTGCACGCGCCGCTGATGGGTGATACGTCCACGCGATAACATTCATTCCGATGGCTCGTCCGAGACGCGCCATCTCTGCTCCGATATGCCCGGTGCCAATAATTCCCAACGTTTTGCCTTGCAGGTAGATGTTATCCATCCGGGGCCATCCGCCTGCCTTCATAGCAGTTGTGAGGAATGCTGCACGTTTGGCGAGTGCGAACATCAGTCCGAACCCGTGTTCCGCGACAACCGGTGCGGTGCGTCCGGATTGATTGCAAACAGTAATTCCTTGCTTTTTTGCCTCCTCAAGTCCAATCATATCGGTGCCGATGGAGCAGAGCGAGATTAATTTAAGTTTAGGCAACTGGCGTAGGATTTCTGCGGGCCACTTGACGATCCCGCGTGAATTGATGAGGATGTCTGCATCTTCGGCACGGCGGATTTTCTCTTCGGCAGTTTCAGGTCGGTCGGTGTAGAGTACAACATCGCCGTAGGGTTTCAGGCGTTCGAGATGCGGTGAGCCTTGAATTTGTGGTGGTAAATCACCCGGGACAACAATTTTGAGTCTGTTCACAAGCCATTCCTTTCTGTCTATTCTGCGCCCCAATCGTGCGTTTTTGTGCCGCCGTCATAGACAACGGCGTGTCCTGCTTCCAGTAACGCCTCAGCGACATCAGTAGATACACCTTCTTTGAAACATATCACATCCGCGACGATGCGCCCCGCATATTTATCCGGTTCAGGGTTCTGAATCACGAATCCGAGGGTGCCGTCGTCCTTGCTGTTGTCAAGGAGGAGTTGTTTGAGAAAATCCGTTGCGGCTTCAGCACGTTCTTTTTCGCGTTGTATTGAGGCTTCGCTCCGGTCACCGCGGATCGGACGCTTTTCAGGTGTGTCTATCCCCGCAATTCTGATATCAGTGACACTATAAATTCCGTCGGCGCGACGCTCAATACCGGGCCAGAGGGTTAATTGCGCTTCGCTCATTCCGGGTGTTGGCGAATAAAACGGATAGATGAGGATCGCCACATCTTGGATCGTGTCGCCATCGTAGACGTTATCAATGCTATCAATCGTTCCATAATAGATAGGTGTGCTGCTCTCAGGGAGAAGAACATCGAAGGTCTCACATCCTGCAAGCGGCAGATATAGCAGGAACGCTAAAGTTATTTTTCTTAGAATTGCGCGAGGCATATCATGCTTTGCGTGGACGGCACGACGGAGCGTGCCTACTACTTTTAAACGATACAACAGAATTACGCGAGGCATATCATGCTTTGCGTGGACGGCACGACGGAGCGTGCCTACTACTTTTAAAAACACTGACGATACAACGCGACGATCTCTTTAGCAGTCGCTTGCCGCGGGTTGTTCGCCGGACTTCCGCTCGCAATAGCATCGGCTGCCATCTGTTCAATCACGTTCTCGAATTTTTCTTTGTTAATTTTATCAATTTCGCCGAGTCGCGGCATCTGAATATCGGTGACAAGTCGTTCTACGGCAGAAACGGCTGCGTCCGCTTGGTGCATCGGGGATAATCCATCAATCGGTTCGCCCATCGCACGTGCAATATCTGCGAAGCGGTCAGGCGCGCCGACGACGCTAAATGCCATCACATCGCGCAACAATACGGAATTTGAGAGGCCGTGATGGACATGGAAATACGCACCGATCGGACGGGACATGCCGTGAACTAAAGCGACAGAGGAATTGCTGAATGCCATCCCTGCGATAGATGCGCCGATCATCATATCCGTGCGTGCGGTGATGTTTTCGCCATCTGCCCACGCTTGCCGTAGCGACCCTGAGATCATCTCAATCGCCTTCAGTGCAAGAGCATCGGTGATCGGTTGTGCGCGTTTGGAGATGTATGCCTCTATTGCGTGCGTCAACGCGTCAACGCCGACAGCTGCCGTCAAGTGTGGCGGTGTTGTTAGAGATAATAGCGGGTCTACCAGTGCGACGTGTGCCAGTAGACAGGCACTACTGAGCATCATCTTGACGTTCCGCTCGGTATCTGTAATAACGGTAACTTTGGAGACTTCGCTGCCCGTGCCGCCTGTCGTCGGTATTGCGATAAGGGGTGCTCCTGGATTCGGGATTTTATCCACGCCCATGTAATCGGCAAAATCGCCACTGTTTGTCAGTTTCATGGCGATGCCTTTTCCGCAGTCAATCGCGCTGCCACCACCGATACTTACAATGACATCGCAGGCTTCGTCAGTGTATTGCTTGCGTCCGTCTTGCACGTTTTGTAAAGTTGGATCGGGTGTGACATCAGAGAAGCAGGTGCTACTGATGCCAGCGGCATGTAAATTTTGTGCAATCTTATCGGCATATCCGATTTTGGCGATACCCGGATCGGTCACGATGAGTGCGTTTGTTGCCCCGAGTCGTTTCGCCTGCTCACCGACGTTCTCGGAGGCACCTGCGCCTGTGATTATTGTGGGTGGGAGTGTTAATATCATTGACAATTTCCAATTACTTATAAGAGTTTACTGTTCAACTAAAACGGAAGTTGGCTAAAGAATCCCAAGACGTTCAAGATCTGTCTCTGTCCACTCTGCTTGTTCTTCAATGATAGCTTTAAGTGTACCAACGGCAAAAGTTTGTCCCATGTTGTGGAGATGGATGGTTATTGTTCGTCCATCTGGATGCGCAAAAAAGCGGAGGGCCCCTTTTCTTCTGAATTCGTAAAATCCATCTTGTTTTAAAGCGCGTATCAATTTTCGTGCTCTGAGTGAACGTAACCGACTGTAATTGATAGCCATATTAGATTGTTACAGTAATTAAAGGTACATCACTGACCTGAATTTGAGAACAAGATTCAGAAGAACCTTCTTCCTGATGCCGCAAGAGCGAATCGAGATCGATTTCTTCTCCCTGCTCTGAGAGGTATTCAAAGAGAAGGTCCACCGCGTCTTGCAAACTTTGTAGAGCCTCTTTTTGCGTATACCCCCAACTTGAAGCACCTTTATGCACCAGTTCGGGAATATATGCCCGCCAAACAGGGTCCTTAATTCGCTCGTCAAGCCACTCGTCCTCTTCTATGACAACCTGAAATGTATACGTTTTCATGTGTTGCTCCTTAGTAATTACCCGTACCGTTCAAAAATTCCGTCAGGTTTTTACCGATGGTCGGCGGTGGAAGTGCCTCATTGTCGCGATGAAAAATTTCTATCCACTCCTCAACAATCTCACATAACTGCCGATAGACCTTGACTTCATCAGGACCATGGGCACACGGACCGATGATCCCGGGGCAATATCCGATGAAGCATTCGTCTTCGTCCGACCATTCAACGATTTTGATGTACTTTGCACTTTCAGTCATATTATTCCCAAAAGTTGAGATAAATTGTCGTATTTTTCTTGGCACAGAATATCACAAAAATCGTCGAATGTCCAGTTTGTCAATTGAAAGAAACAGAAAATATCTGTCTCCTCTTTTATAGTCTGTGAGAATCAGCGTACATTTGACCTGCAAACTAATTTCTTCCAATTCCTTACCGTAACGCGATCCAACACACTAATATCATCGCGTTTGGCTATTTCTTGGGCGGGTTCGGAATTCATGTATAGAGGGTCCAATATAAATCCGACTCGACCCAAATCCAATCGATCGGCATCCCAGCATGCTGCGATCGTAACATCATCCGTCGTTATCTCATCCGTGTGCCATTCACATGCATAGTAGAATTTATCAAAGTCGTCCGAGGGAATATTGATGAGTTCATCTTTAATTTGAACGGCATATTCAGCACCTCTACGTCCATGACCGGGATCAATATGATCGTTCTCACGCATGCAGTCATGGAATACTGCGAACAGCTGCACGATCGTTTGATTCGCCCCTGTTTTCTGTGCTACGTAAAGCCCATTCCTCTCAACGCGTGCCCAATGATCGGGACCGTGTATAGAGGAATGCTCAACAGAGGTGTCCTTTAACACCCGGTCCCAAACTGCTGCTAAATTCACTATATCTTACCTCAAGTTAGGCATCCATATTCATATACAGTTCTCTCGTTGCCCCTAATGTTCCAACTGTTAACAATTGATCTTAATGCCGGAAATGGCGTACGCCTGTCAGTACCATTGCTATGCCGTAAGCGTCTGCTGTTTCAATTACAGGTGCGTCGTTGACGGAACCGCCGGGCTGGATAATCGCACTGATGCCTGCTTCACCGGCAATTTCGACACCATCGGGGAACGGGAAATAGGCATCCGAGGCTAACACCGCGCCTTTCGCTTTTTCGCCTGCCTTCCGTATGGCGATAATAGCAGCATCCACGCGGCTCATCTGC
The DNA here is from genome assembly GCA_022827185.1 of Candidatus Poribacteria bacterium. Lineage (GTDB taxonomy): Bacteria > Poribacteria > WGA-4E > WGA-4E > WGA-3G > WGA-3G. The sequence goes on along the minus strand of JAJDTM010000055.1, from coordinate 31,672 downwards.
CCTGCACCGATCCCGACGCTCTGCGTGCCGTTCGCCAACAGGATACAGTTGGATTTGACGTGTTTGCACGCTTTCCACGCGAACAACAGAGATTCTATCTCTGGGTCTGTGGGTGCCCGCTGCGTAGCGACCTCTAATGCATCGGCATTCAGCTCGTGGACATCTGGGTCTTGGACGAGTACACCGCCAGTGATGTTGCGAACTTGTAAGACAGGTCCTGCATCTGAAAGCGAACCTGCTTCAAGGATAGGACGGCGTTTGACACGGGACAACGCACGCAACGCCTTATCGGTATAACTCGGTGCGATAATTGCGTCAATCTTTACGCCTGCCTGTGCTGCCTCGCGGATCGTGTTTGCGGTCTGGATCGTCACTTTACGGTTTAACCCGACAATCGAGCCGAAGGCAGAGGTGCGATCACATTCCAATGCATTTGTGAAGGCATCTTTTAAGTTGTCAGCTGTCGCGAGTCCACACGGGTTGTTGTGTTTGATGATGGCACACGCGGGGGTCTGAAAGTCCTTGACGATCTCTAAAGCGGCTTCTAAATCGAGGAGATTATTGAAGGAGAGCGGTTGCCCGCTGCGTTGGTTTGCCCACGCTGCGGAGGGTCCTGGCGTGGTTTCAGTTCTGTAGAAAGCGGCGCGCTGGTGTGGGTTTTCGCCGTAGCGGAGCGTCCGCTCTTTCTTGAAATGGAGTGTTAGGTTGTTGGCGAATTCGTTTGCTTCGGAGTCCTCTGCTTTATCAACCCCCCTAACCCCCCTTATCAGGGGGGAATCATCGTCGGTGAGATAGGTAGCGATTGCGGTGTCGTAGTGTGCGGTATGCGCAAACGCTGCTTTTGCCAATTCAAATCGCTGTTCTTCTGACAGACAACAATCGTTAGCCTCCAAGTCGGCGATAATTTGTGGGTATTGGCTTGCATCCGTGAGGACAGCGACATGTCGGTAATTTTTCGCGGCAGCACGAATCATCGTCGGACCGCCGATGTCGATGTTCTCAATCGCTTCAGGGAGCGTTACGTCCGGCTTAGCGACGGTTGCTTCAAACGGATATAGGTTGCATATCACCATATCAATGGCATTTATACCGTGTGCTTCTGCTTGTGCGCTGTGTTCCGTATTATCCCATTCGGCGAGAAGACCGCCATGGATCTTCGGATGGAGGGTTTTGACGCGACCCTCCAGCATTTCAGGAAAGCCGGTATAGTCGGAGACATCAATGATGTCAATACCAGCGTCTCGGAGGTGTCGGGCTGTCCCGCCGGTGGAGAGGATCTCTACGCCGTGTTGTGCGAGGACGTTGGCTATATCTAAGAGGTCAGTTTTGTCGTAGACGCTGATAAGCGCGCGTTGTATTTTTTTCATTTTTTAGCAGTTTTCAGTACGATTTTTCTGCGAAAAATCTTTCAGTTTTCAGTTTTCAGTTAAGAAAAAGACTTCATGCATCAAATAGCCCTCTCAACCGATCACTGATAACTTCTTAACTATTTCTCATGTAATGTATCGTGGGAACCCGAACCCGTCGTTTGCGACGTGGCTTCGAGCGGGAATCTGTGCGCGGGTCGGTATAATCAGATCCATTTCAGATGTATTTTCAATGACAGTACCATCACCAATGCGCACCTCATCTCCAATCATAATTCTCCCTGGATGCTCTGCAGCCCCCCGAATAGTTCCAATAACAACTGATGAACCAATGCGACAACTTTGATCAATTTCTACAAATCCGTAAATTTCGGTGTTTGTCCCGATAGTCGTATGGTCAGCAATTTGAACCGGACCGAGGAGACTGGTGTCGGTGCCGATCTCAACAAAGTCGCCGATGACGGGGTGCCGTTGCTTGACTTTGACGCTCAATCCGCCGAATGTGCTCGGATAGATGACGCATCCAGAACCGATAATCCCTGTTTGCCCAGTGGTTACGCCGCGATGTGGATGTTCAAGGAAATTGGCATCTCCAATCTGCGTTTCGGGATGCAAATCGGCTTGATAGTAGCGTCCAGCGAGTTCGGAAATAGCACGCGGTAACAAAGGGACAGGAACTCTATGAATATCAGGACTCTCTTCAGGGGGTTCGCTGCGTGTCAGTGCGTGCGCGACATCGTGGTAAAAGAGGACGCGCCACCCCGGGTATGTGCTTCCGACTAACTGGAGCTGATAATCCATGACGGCGGCAAGATTCAAAGTACCGAGAAAGTCTTGATACGGTTCAAAGGTGCGTTCCTGAATTGCGGTGTCAATTTGGGATCGGAAATCAATGGCTGCGAGTTTTTCTCGTGAGATACCGGTGTGGAGCAGGTATGCATCCCAGACAGCCGGGTCTTTGAGAGAGGCGAAGCGATTCCAGAGTGCGCGACTTTTAAATCGTGGCAGTTCCCAGAGGAGTGAGAAAGCGGTTTCAAGTGCGGTATCCAGTGGTGTTTCGTCTTTAACAGCCAAAAAGGATTGTGCTACCATTGCATAGAGTTGGTCTGCTACCTCTTCGATTGCTTCCGAGAGTTCGCGTTTTTGGTGCTCGAGATGCGGTGCATTGTGTGATCCGGGTGCGACACATTCCAACAAATTGCCGAGTACAGTTTCAAGGATATCCCGATTCACAAACCCGCGCCCAGAACGTTGTGCTAACCCTTCACGGCTCATACTGTCGATACGTAGAAAGTCCAGCTCCGATTTACTATAAATGGGATGCAGCCGTTCTAATGTTTGGGTTAGCAGCGGTTTTTTCCGTTGTTCATACGAGACATCAAAAAGTGTCGTCTCAGACATTTTTTTATATTTCCTTGCGGTTCGTTTTTTATATTTCCTTGCGGTTCGGTTAGGCGAGTTTGATACTTGAAGTCTCATTCCGTAGATCCGTCCTCCATTACATTACGGACTACGTTTTTGGCTGTTTATCAGAAACCCGATCTTTATATTTCCTTGCGGTTCGATTAGGTAGGTTTGACACTTGAACTCTCATTCCGTAGATCTGAAGAAACACCCAAGCAAAAACACCTCCATTACATTACGGACTACGTTTTTGGTTTTTTTATATCAAAGTACGGAAAACTTCTTGTGCAGCGGTAACGCCCGCGCCAATCGGGATATCGCATCCGATTTCCATTAAGCCTCGCTCAAACGCAGAAATAGCGACGATCACGTCGTTTTCATTCATCCAGCCGAGGTGCGCAATTCGGACGATTTTTCCACTTAACTGACTCTGACCACCGGCATAGGTGATCCCGTATTCATCAAGCATCAGATTGACAAACGCTTTGCCATCAACCGCTTCCGGTAAGCGAATTGCGGTTACGGTATTCGCTGGCGATGTCGCAAAAAGGGAAAGTCCCAATGCTTTAACAGCACTCCGGGTCGCAGTAGCTAAGCAACTGTGCCGCGCTATCGTATTGCGGATACCCTCTTTACAGATGCGATTCAGCGCACATTGAAGTGCTGTCAGTAGTGTCACAGCCGGTGTGTAAGGGACGGAACCGTCTAAGCCGCTCTCATACGCCTTGCGGAAATCAAAGTAATATTTCGGGAGGTCAGAACGTTCAACCGCGTCCCATGCGCGTTGGTTGAGTGCCACGACTGCGAGACCGGGAGGTGTCATCAATCCTTTTTGGGTACAGGAAACAACGACATCTACCCCCCACTCGTCCATCTGTAAATCGTCAGCACCGAGTCCGCTGACAGCGTCAACGACTAAAAGCGTGGGACGCGCTCGGGTCAGGCGCGCGAGTGCCTCAATGTCGTGTAGAACGCCGGTTGAGGTCTCACAAAGTGTTGCGTAAACCGCTTTTACGTCAGGGTGTTCAGTTAAGCGTGTTTCCACCGCTTGTAGTTCGACAGCATTGCCCCACGTTACATCAATGGGTATAACTTCGACACCGAAGGCGGTGCAGATGTCAGCCCATCGTTCGCCAAATTTCCCGCTCCGGATCACAATCACCTTGTCTCCGCGAGACAATAGATTCGCAACTGCGCCTTCCATACCACCGGTTCCGGATGATGTTAAGAAAAGGACATCGTTCTCGGTTTGGAAAACGTGCTTGAGTTTTTCGAGAACGTCTTTAATTAATGCGACAGTATCTTCGCTGCGGTGGTAATCAATCGGCTGCGCCATCGCCAATAGTGCTTCGGGCGGAATCGGCGTGGGACCCGGTGTAAAAAGCCACTTCTTCTTCATTTTTTTAAAGTTCCTTGCGGTTCGTTCAGGGCCCAATGTGGAAAAACGGTTCTTTCCGTATATCCGTTCCGGCGCGTTGCTTGGAACTACCTTTTTGATGAACTTTTCCCATTAAGCGGTGTTAACAGCCACGACTGTTTTGCCTTCAACGTTAACAACAACCCATTCTTGGTCGAGGAGTTCACACAATTCTATAATAGCGGCGCGTTGTGCTGTGCTATCCATGGGTACTTCAATGGTAAGCGTAGCGAATTCTTCACGCTGCATCGCGCCCTCTTTGTCGAATTTCATAGGTGTAATCTGAATTTTTTTTAATCTTGCATCCATAATTTTTCCTTTCTTGATTAGGACTTATGCAAAAAATAGTAATTTCGGTATTTTAACCCCCTAAATCCCCCTTATCAGGGGGACTTTAAGACGGAACTGCGTAAGTCCTGTTGATTTTTAACTATACGTCATTCATGAATGATGCGATATCAATGCATTCACCGTTGCGACGGGCGGACTCCCAGCCAGCCAAAACGGGTGCTAAAGAGAAGAGACCGTCGTGGTAATCACTGCGTAATATGCTCGCATCTGCTGTCTGTACAGCACGGATAAAGGTTTTATCTTGTTCTAACCACGGGTCGAATTCGTCGGCTTGATAAAAGACTTCGCCATTGACCTCGATCCTATCGTACTGGTAAATTTCAAGGCATCCGCCTTCATAGAAGACCGTAAACCACGGCTCGTTTCTTGGACTGGGACCCGATGAGACGAAACTGAGTGTCATCGTAGCACCGTTGTCAAAACAGTAATTGAAACTCGATGACAAAGCGGTTGCATAAGCAGGACGTTCACAGTAGAAGGCTTGTGCGCGTGCGACATTCAAACCTGTCATAAACCGGCTATAATCGGTTGCGTGGACCCCCCAATCGAGGGCACGCCCCCCGGATTTGTCCATGTCAGCCCACCACGTTTTAACCCCCGCCTCTATCGAAGGCGGCAATCCACCGAAACTCTGGAAACGGACATGCACAACCTGTTTGTCCACCAAGAATCGACGTGCCTCTTGAAAGAGCGGACGATACCGCTCACGAAATCCGACGGTACTGATAACGCCTGCTTGCTCAACAGCATTGTCTATTTGGCGGGCAACTTGCATCGTGATCGCTTGTGGCTTCTCACTGAAGAGATGGATACCTTTTTCCACTGCGGTCACTTCAACATCGGTTCGTACGTACGCTGGTACGATAGAGTATAACACATCGATGGCTTCGGCGTCAAGCATCTTATACGCGCCACCATTTTCGGTGTGGTAGACGTGTGGTACCTTGAAGTCGGCTGCGATTTCCTGTGCTGCTTGTAAATTGCTATCGCACACAGCGACAATATCGACTGTATCTGTCTGTAATAGGTTTGGAATGCGCGTCTGTTTCGCGAAGTTACCGCAGCCGTAGATAGCGACGCGGAGGCGTTGGTCTGTTGACACGTTCACTGTTCTCCAAATTTTCGTTTTTTCGGCGTTTATTGTGCTGCTAATTGTCCCCGAGTTGGGAGGCAATTAGCACTAAGTCCTGGATATTCACGACACCATCACCGTTGGCATCTCCAGGACTCAGTCCGGTTTCTCCCAAATGTGAAGCAACCAGGACCAAGTCTTGGATATTTACGATACCATCGGCGTTGACATCCGCTTTTATCTTCGGTTCAATGGGTGTGAACTCCCACAAGAGAATAGTGCCATCTTCACTCCCGCTGGCAAGTGTGCCACCATTGGCAGAGAGTGCAAGCGCGTTAACACCGGCGGTATGTCCCGTGAGGGTAGATTGAAGTTGTCCTGTCTGTATATCCCATAATCGCACTGTGTCGTCCAAACTTCCGCTGGCAAGTGTATTACCATCGGGGAAGAACACAATGGACCTGATATGAGATGTATGCCCTATGAGGGTCGTATGAGATTGTCCTGTCTGTATATTCCACAATCGAACTGTTTTATCCCGACTTCCACTGGCAAGCGTACGCCCATCCGGACTGAACACCACAGAATCAACATGACGTGTATGTGCTATCAGCTCTCGGTACTCACCACTTTCTACATCCCATAATCGAATTGTGTTGTCTTGACCGCTACTGGCAAGCGTACGGCTATCTGGGCTGAATGCGACAGTATAGACAGTGGTACCGGCTTTGAGAGTTGCTTTGTGTTCACCTGTGCCAGCATCCCATAATCGAGCGGTGCTGTCCCAACTTCCACTGGCAAGTGTTTTACCGTCTGGACTAAACATGATGGACTCCACACCATATTTATGGCTTTTGATAGACTCCTTGGGCTGCCCAGCGTGTACGTCCCATAACCGAATTGCGTTATCCCCCCACCCACCTCCACTGGCGAGTGTCGCGCCATCTGGACTAAATGCAACGGAAAAGACACGTCCACCATGTCCCTTAAGTGTATCTTGGAGGTGCCCTGTGTCGGCGGTCCACAAATGAATCGCCTTGCCATCGTCTACACTCGCGAAAATCTGTCCATCGGGAGCGAACGCAATATCATTAATCGGAAAAGCATGTCCAGTGATAGTAGACTTGTGTTGGAAAGTGGTATAATCCCAAAATTGGATCATCTGGTCATCACCGGCACTGGCAAGGGTTCGTCCATCTGAACGAAAAGCAACAACCGCGTTAAAACCGGTGTGTCCAGCAAAGGTTATCTTGAGGGTTTCAGTGACAGGATCCCACAATCGGACGGTTTCGTCGCTGCCAGCACTCGCAAGCACCTGTCCGTCGAGAGAAAACGCGACAGAAGTTACACCACTCGTGTGCTCTGTGAGGGTTGCTTTGTGGTCACCGGTATATGGATTCCACAATTGAACCGTGTCATCCTGACTGCCACTTGCAAGCGTCTGTCCATCCGGACTGAACGCAACGGACTCGACACCCTGTTCGTGTCCTATGAGGGTAGTGGTAGTGATGCGGAAATTATCTTTTGCCTTCCATAAGCGGACGGTGTTGTCCTTGTGCCCACCACCGCTGGCAAGTATTAGCCCGTTTGGACTGAAGGCAACAGAAGTGACTGCTCCTGTATGCCCGTGTAAGGTCGTTATATAGTTCCCCGTAGTCGCACTCCACAACCGCACCGTTTTGTCTGAACTGCCACTCGCAAGGAAGTTGAACTGTGAGAATAAGGGCGAAAACGCGATGGAAGTAATCCGCCCGTTTCTGTGTCCTCTGAGCCTTGCTGTGTTTTCTCCAGTATGTGGGTTCCACAACCAGATTGTTCCGTCCTGACTTCCACTGGCAAGTATTTCACCATCTGGAGAAAACGCAACGGCTGAGATTAGATCCGTATGCCCGACGAGCAAGTTAATTTCTTGATGCGTTTCGGCATCGTAAACCCAGACACCGACAGCACTGGGAACCGCCAGTAGACTGCCATCTGGAGAATACTGGATATCTCCGGTGATTGTCCCTTTTCCGAGACGTGCTTTGGCACCCTCGGGTAAATGCCACTGGGTATAATCTTGGGCAGAGACGTTGGCGTGAAACACCATTGAAACGAAAAGTATCGTCAAAATCGGAAAACGTGTCAACGTCATCAGTGTACCTCCTCGCTTATAGGCATATTTCTGGGATGGCAGCTAAAAAAACACGCCACGGTATTTTATTCGCGCCACGGTGGAACGTCCCACGTGTTAAACCATTCCCATTTCCAGATGACCTGTTTCTCTGGCATTTCCACTTCATACTCTATACCTGCAGTAAAAGGGAGGAGACGTGTTCTCTCTCCGACGATTTCACGCATTGACTCAATGAACGCCATTTCATCGGTAACGTTGGGGGGCCAATGCCCTGCGGGTATTGGATCGGATTTTCGGTCGGTTCGATAATGCGTCGGTATCACGAATTGGGGTTGGATGCGTTCCAATAACTCAACGAGGCGAGGTGCAAGTCCACCACCAAGCCCAAGTTTCATGTGAATCAAGAAATCTACTTTGCCTCGGAGGTTTGCCAACGCTGGATAGGGTTCGTGCAGGTCGCCGGTGTGTAAAATGGAGACATTCTTTTGTGTGTGTGTTATGAGATAACCGTTTGTGGGTAAATCTGGGGTCTGGTTTTCGCCGCTTTCAATCGTTTCAACTTGAATATCGCCGAGGTCAAGTGTGCCTGAACCTTGAAAAGTGCGTGATGTCCCTTGGTTTTCGTTAAGGTATTTGGGATAGAGAACCTGCACTTTATCGGCAGGGACATGCTTGGTGATGGGGAGGTCGCGCTCAAATGCGGCATCGCCATATTTTTCAGCGATCGGTTGTGCGGGTGTCATGCATCCGGGGTTGACGAACAACTTCTTAAAACGCTCACCGCGACATAATTTCTGCAAGGTTACGGGATGGCAGTGGTCGAAATGTTCGTGGGAGATAAAGATATAGTCGTATATTGGTTCGGCATCTGCTAAATTCTGATTGAAGAGATAGGGATCAAAGGCGATATTGATGTCGCCGAAGCGAGCGTCAAATGCGCCGCATCCCCACCATCTAAGAAATATATTTTTCATTTGGCTATCGGTTGTCAGTTATCGGCTGTTGGAGAATCGTGTTTACTTCATCAACCACATTTTCCGAATACTCTCGGTATCGCCTGCCTTGAACTGATAGAAATAGATACCACTGGCGACGGTTTCTCCATCTCGGTTTTTGCCATCCCAATGGAGTGTTTTTTCGCCGTGCGCCTGATGTCCGAGGTTGAAGTCGCGAATCAGTTCACCCGTTTGGGAATAGATAGAGATTTGGACATCGCTGGGTTCAGAGAGTCGGTACGGAATCCAAGTCTCAGGATTGAACGGATTGGGATAGTTTTGGAAGACCTCGGTAGCTTTGACCTTGCCCCATGTTGTGCTGAGTTTTCCCGTTGCTTCAACCGATGTCACGACATCATCCGCTTCCGTAAAGATATAGACATCCCCACCATAACCGAATTGATAGGTTTCGACAATTCCGGAGGGCCATGCCAAAGTGATGGAACCGGGTTGAAAACCAGCACCAAAACCAAATTCGAGTTCTAAACTGTCACTGCCCAGAAAACCGGTGCCGCAGATTAATTCTTGGGTCTGAACGTGGTTCCCGACTTTCACTGTGACTCGCGTGCCGATGCCGTCGCGGTTGCTTTCCGTACCGATCAACCTAATTTTGATGCGTCGATGCTTAGGGTTGACGCGATGTCGCGGAGAGCCAGAATCAAGATTGTTTTGAAGGAGCGTATTGCCGGTATTATTGACGACATAGAAATCGACATCATCATCGTTATCAAAATCGCCCGCGGTTGCGCCGCGTGCGACGGCATCAACAGTGACGTTGAGTGCATCGGCTCGGTCAACAAATTGTCCGTTTTGGTTGTGATAGAGACGGTTACGATTGGTTTTCTGTGAGCCATCGACATCGCCGTTGACGACGTAGAGATCGCGCCAACCGTCGTTGTCATAATCAACGAAACTGGCGTACCAACCGACCCCTTCGTTTGCGACCCCAACATCTTCAGCGACATTCGTGAACGTGCCATCGCCGTTATTTCGCCAGAGGAGATCCGCATCATAGTTAGTAATAAAAAAGTCGAGATCCGTGTCGTTATCGTAGTCGCCGACGCAGAGTCCCATCGCGCCTGTCGGTTTTCCGTTGATTTCGGTTACGATGCCGGACTGCTCCGAGACATCTGCAAAGGTGCCGTCGCCTCTGTTGCGATAGAGTTTGTCAGGTCCGTGGTCGTTTGCAACGAATAGGTCTGCCCACGTATCGCCATCGTAATCAAAGAAGATCGCGCCCCAAGCGATTCCGTCATCGTCGACACCGGCGATTCCTGTGACTTCTTCAAAGGTGCTGTCGCCACGGTTTCGGTAGAGGACGTTGGTTTTTGGCGGGGGAATCGGGTTCAGGAGGGATGGTGCTTTTCCCCAATTAGCGATGTAGATGTCGAGCCATCCATCGTGATCGTAATCAGCGATAACGGGACCGGTGCCGTGTTTTTCGTCGGCGACACCTGCGTGCGTGCTTACGTCTGTGAAGGTACCATCTCCGTTGTTCTCAAAGAGAAAATTCGGGCCGGCACAGGTTACATAGAGGTCGCGCCATCCGTCGTTGTTATAGTCAAACCAGACGCAGCCGCGTCCGTTTGGCGTATTTGCGATGCCTGCGTCATCTGCTACGTCTGTGAACGTTCCGTCGCCGTTATTGCGGTAAAGTGCGTTCGGTAAACCGCCATCGCCGACGACGAAGATGTCCATCCAGCAGCCGTCGTTATCATAATCTACGGCGGCGGTACCGGGACCCCACCAGGCCCCGGATTCCGCATCGACGGGTGTTTCACGCTGATAGACGTTTGCGGCGAGGCTGATATCCTTGAAAGTGGATGCCGCGAGTGCGGAAACCCCAAAGAAAATCAAAAAAAGAATCAGATAATACCGCATACGTTTTCTCCATCCTTAGTATTGGGATTTTACCGCTGCCCAAGTTGTCGTCGCTTTTCCACCGGGTTCAACTGGGAACGGGTTTAGGTTGTCTCTGAAGTATTCGTATTCGACTTCGAGATTGCCTGCGCCTGCGGCAACACCGGCATAAATTCCGAGCCACAAAGGCGGTGTGAGTTCAAAGTCCGCTTCTCCAATATCCATCCAGTCCTTATCTTCCGATGCTTTATACCAAGCGGTATATGTATCGCCATCTTTTTTGAGTCGGAGTGCCATTTCGATGTCCCCCCAATCCCCAAATCTCCATTGGATATCCGGCGGTCCCATTCCGGCTTGCTTCGTTTGATACTGGATATGACCTTTCGCTCCTGCATCCCGCGACCAGAATTTGATGGTTACCCAATTATCGTCGCTCGGACTTTTCACGACCAGTCCATTAACGCCAGAGCTGGTATCCCATTTGGCGAAGAAGCGGGTTTCGACATCAAACATATCCGTATCGGTTTCCTGATACAGGAAATGCGACATATCATTTGCCCAGAGATTTCGGTTGGGTTCACTGTCAATATATAGGTAATTTTCCCGTGTTTTGCCGACATCCCATTTCGGGGGTTCGTTCTGCCATTTCCAATTGGGATTCTTCAAATCGTCACCTTCAAACGGGTCGCCAAACGAATCTGCTGCGTTTGCGACGCTCCCGAAAAGGAGCATGATCAGGCATATACTCGCGCTATACGTGATAATTCTTCCAAATTTTGGCAGCGTTTGGAAGCCAAAATTTGTTGCTAAAAGTCGTGTTTTCATAAGTTAGTTTTATTACCTCCTTTTCTAATTTTAAAACAGATTTCTGGGATTGTCAAGGTAAATCAGATTGTGTGCAGAGCCATTCAGTTTTCGGTTTTTAAGACATTTTCGCGGACGGATCGCGAGCAACAAGAAATACCCAAGCAAAAACACTCGCTTCTACCAGAAATAGATTTGCACCAAAAAATGAATTGAATGGTTTTGAACCGTACGCCCGTGATGTGGTTTGTGATTAATCGCGTTTAATCCCGACGACTACATTTTCAGATGATATATCCGCTGGTATCACAACAAAAATCTTTCCGGATTCGGAGCCTTCGCTCTGTTTTTTTAGATATTCTGTTATCTCATTTTCGTCAAGGAGCATCGCGCCATCGGCTGTGGATTCAGGCAAGGGTATCCGCTCGGAACCGAATTTTCGGATCCATTTGAAGATGGTGCTCGGTGCCACTGAGAACGTCCGCGCTATATCACTTATAGAGACACCACGGCAGTATAAGAAAACGGCTAAGGCTCGCTGCCACGGTGGTCTTCCGCGAGTCGTCTGACGTGTGAACTGAAAGCCACAAGCGTTACACTTGTACCGTTGATTCCCTCTGGCTTTCCCATTTTTGACAGCATCTTCGCGTTTACAGCGTGGACAGTTCATTTCGACACCTCTTTTTTTAAGATTTGATGGGAGCAGTATAACACAAAAGCATCGGGGACGCAATAACTTCCGTTTTGGGTGTCAGGGCTATTTAGGTTTAGCCTTTTTGGTCAGAAGATCGCGAGCACAGCTCGCTCTTACAGAAGACTGATACGATTCGGCGTTCGCTTTTATTGCAAATCAAATACCCCTACTTTGGGTGTAGGGTTATTTTAGGTGGAAGGTCGGGACTCGGAGTTCTCGCCTATAAGTGAACGCAATGCTCCGAAAAATTTTCACTTGCTAATTTTTTTATGCATAATGTATTATATGTTGTAGATGGGAATTTGTAAGTCGAAGACAGATTTATAGCTGAAGGTCTGATTAGAACTTACGGAATGGTATATTGTGCTCGTGACGCGCCCAGCGCGTAAAAAGGAGACTACGATTATGGCAGGGAAACTGAAAGTTGCAGCAGTTGGGTGCGGCGGCATAGGGCTTCGACATCAACTCGGCTATCTCCAGCATCCGGGGGCGGAATTGGTAGCAGTGTGTGATATAGATACTGCGAAAGCGCAAGCGCGTGCCGAAGAACTCGGTATCGCCAAGTGGTATCCTTCCATCAAAGAGATGCTCGCGCACGAGGAATGCGATTTAGTAGATGTCGTAACCGCCGACTATCTGCACTTTGAGCCTGTGATGGAATGTTTGGAAGCCGGGAAACATGTCATCTCCGAGAAACCGCTATCCCTTTACATCAACGAAGCAGAACAGATGGTAGCGAAAGCAGAAGAGAAGGGTGTTCACCTCGCTATTGACTATAATCGTCGTTTCGCGCCTGGCTATGTCCAAGCCCGGAAATGGTTCGATGCGGGTGCGATCGGGCAGACTTATTATTTAGACATGAAATTATCTCAAGGGGGTCCCGCTTCGACATGGAAGGGCGAATATTATCTGCTCTACGAACTGGAGACGCATGCGATTGATCTGCTCCGGTGGTTTGGTGGCGAAATTGTTGCTGTCTGTTCACAGATGGCGAAACCGCGGAAACATGAAGCCCGCGAAGGTGAGGACACCTGCTATACGAGTATGGCGATCTCGTTCCGTTATGAAACGGAAGTCGTCGCGACCCTGCTTGCGAGTTGGGATAGCGATTTTATTCATCCGATTGAACATCTCGAAATCTGTGGCTCCGATGGCGAAATCGTTGTTGATAACGTCCTTACACGTGCGACCTTGATGAAACGCGATAATCAGGTCGTTGAAGAGTACCGCCCCTCCATTTTCAGAGACGAACAACTCGCTTTTAACGGGACATTCGCGCTACGGATGGCGGCACTCGTCGATGATTTACTCGTCGACCGGTCCCCCGCCCCGACAGGTAGAGACGGTTTGCAGGCGTTACGCATTACTGAAGCTATTGTGGAATCGTGGCAGGAAAAACGGGAAGTCGCGGTTAAACTCGATTAACATTGAAATCAAAGTATGTAAACTGTTCCGCACGCAAATCGTTCTTTATATGCAAGGAGGAATGAAATTATGAAACGACATCCGTTTTTTCTCAGAGAAGTCCGTCAATCGTTACTGAGTGGTGCTTCATATTCGACGGTTTGTGCTTGTGTCGCATCGTTTGTTTTTGTGTTTATAGCAATAAGTTGTGGGCCGCCGCCTCAAGGCCAATACCATGTGCCTGAATCAGCGATCGCTGCTGCTGAAAAGACAACAACCCCGCAATCGATGCAAAGTGATGCGAGTTTACCGAAATCGGCTACTATCCATTTGCAAAAGATGGCATATATCAGAAATGCCTTCAAAGAACCACAGCGCACTCGCAGCAAAACCGGACTTGCTGACTTTCACGCAAGGACGCGTGGGGCAGTGCAGCACAGTGCCATCATTTCCAACTGTTCGCTTGATGTTTTAAAGGCATTTGTTGCGAAAGGTTGGGCGCCTATTGTGATGATTCAATTTGAAGGACGCTCTCCAGAAATCTTGCCGATATCGGATTACAACGACCAATTAAGCGAGGTTCATCTTCAACATCCCGCCGGTTCCACCAAGCGCCGAATGCGTTACAAAGATTTTGAGGCATCTTGGAGCAAGAGTTCTCGGAACAAATGTGTTTTAATCACACCGCAACAACTCGCGGAAACAGATATTCGGAATGTGTTAGGCAAATACTTGCCCAGAGAAGCGTTCCAAGAGATTAGCGTGTTGAGTCGTTGATATTAGTTATCAGTTATCAGTTAAGAGCGAGTTGGACAAACGGGTCATCTCTTTACTGACGACTAACGTATTCCCAAGGAATATCTGAAGGAAAAAATTTTGAGAGCACTTCCGTTTACGGCTGTCACGATTAACGACGAGTTTTGGGCACCACGTCAGCAAACGAATTCCGAAGCGACGATCCCACATGAACTCACGCAGTGCCGAACAACCGGTAGGATTGATAATTTCGCGAAAGCTGCTGGCTTGATGTCTGGGGACTTTGAAGGTATTTTCTTCAACGATTCCGATGTCCATAAATGGGTAGAGGCGGCATCGTATACACTCTGGACGCATCCGAACCCAGCATGGGAAGCGGAGCTGGACGAGGTTATTTCAAAGATCGCAGCGAGCCAACAGCCTGATGGTTATCTGAACTCCTATTTCACGTTGGTTGAACCGACAAAGCGGTGGCAGAACCTCGGTATGATGCACGAACTGTATTGCGCCGGACACCTCTTTGAAGCGGGTGTCGCGCATTATCAAGCTACTGGAAAACAGAACCTGTTAGATGTTGCATGCCGGTTCGCGGATCTGATTGATAATACCTTTGGCCCCGGCAAACGGGATGGACTGCCCGGACACCAAGGCATAGAACTCGCGCTCGTGAAACTGGCGCGTGTGACAGGCGAAGTACGCTACATGTCCCTTGCAGAATACTTCGTCACACGGCGCGGACATTCTCCATCGGTTTTTGAGAAAGAGTTAGAGAATCCTGACCTTCCGGGTGGACTCGGCGCGTATCAGCATCATTTCACGCGCGACGGAAAATATGAGGGGCATTACGCGCAAGCACACCTCCCGATACAGGAACAGACAGAGTGTGTCGGACACGCTGTGCGAGCGATGTATCTCTACAGTGGTGCTGCCGAGATCGCTTATGAAACGGGTGATACTGCTATTACAAACGCGCTGGAAGCCCTTTGGCAGAATGTAGGCAAACGTTTATATATCACCGGTGGTGTGGGTCCCTCTGGACACAACGAAGGTTTCACAAGAGATTATGAGCTACCGAATTTCTCTGCTTATGCTGAAACGTGTGCCTCTATCGGACTGATATTTTGGGCACATCGGATGTTTCTGTTGCGTGGCGAGTCTCGCTTTATTGATGTTTTGGAGACGGCTCTTTATAACGGTGCGCTGTCTGGTATCTCGCTCGATGGTACCGGCTTCTTCTATCAGAACCCGTTGGCAAGCCACGGCGATCGGCATCGGCATGAATGGTTTGGGTGCGCGTGTTGCCCACCGAATATCGCTCGACTTCTCGCCTCTGTCGGACAGTATATCTACGCCGAATCGGCGGAAGGCCTCTGGGTGAACCTGTATGTCGGTGGCACTGCCGATGCGATTGTTGCGGGGAATGTCCCCGTGAGACTCACCCAAGAAACTGATTTTCCGTGGACAGGCGATGTAGCCTTGACGATCGCGCCGCAAGCACCGGCACGCTTCAGTTTGAATCTACGGATTCCGGGATGGTGTGAGCAGTTCGAAGCCCGTGTCAACGGTGAAGTTTACAATGCGCACGTGAATTCGGATGGTTATCTCTCGATTACGCGAGAATGGCGTGTGGGTGATCGTGTGGAACTTCACCTCGCGATGCCTGTTACACGCGTCCACGCGCATCCACTCGTGAGAGAAAACCTTGGACGGTCTGCTTTACAGCGCGGTCCGCTCGTCTACTGTTTTGAAGATGCTGACAACCCCGATGGAGCGTTCCAGACGCTGGCTCTTGCTAACGATGGCACACTGGAAACCACGTTTGATAGCGATTCATTGGGCGGTGTGACGCTTATTCGTGGTACGGGTAGCGTGTTGGATGACGCTGAGTGGGGCGACAATCTCTATCACACGGGACCGAACCCGAAGCCGATAGATGTTACCGCGATTCCGTATTATGCGTGGTGTAATCGTGGCACGGGTAAGATGGCGGTGTGGGTTTTGTAGTCTTTTCTTTTTTGCTTTGTATGGGTGGATGTGAAAATCCACCCATTTTTTTTGCACAAAATTTGTGCAGATTCGGCACTTATGAAGTAACTAACGCAACTCCCACAGCAGGATTGTGCCGTCGTGACTTCCGCTTGCGATGGTATTTCCATCTGGAGAAAATACTACGTTGTTAACACCGCCCGTATGTCCTGTGAGTGTGGCTATGTGTTCCCCTGTCTGTGTGTCCCAGAACTGCACCGGTTTGTCCCTGCTGCCAGTAAGTACTTTATCCCCATTCGGTGAGAACACGACACTGATGTACCGTAATTGCGGTGGTGTTTTAATTACAGTTTTCTGCGCGCCTGTACGAACGTCCCACAATCGCACTGATTTGTCATCACTCGCGCTTGCCAAAGTTGTGCCATCTGGGGAGAAGGCGATGGAATTGGGACCTTGTGTATGTCCTTCAAGCGTTGTTATAATTTGCCTTGTTTGAATGTCCCACAATCGGATTGTTTCGTCATTACTCGTACTTGCGAGTGTTGTGCTGTCTGGGGAGAATGTAAGGGCGTTAAGCACATCTGTATGTCCTTCGAGTATTGCTACTTTTTCACCTGTTTGTGCATTCCACAGACATATTGTTTTTTGGGTTCCGCCAGTAGCGATTGTATTTCCATCGGGTGCGTATGCCATTGCTCTAAATTCGTCGGGATGGCTTATAAACATAGTTTTATGCACTCGCGTGCGCGCCTGTGATGAATTTTTGTCAGCACTCCACAAGCGTACTGTTCCATCCCTACCGATAGTAGCGATCGTATTCGCATCTGAGGTATATGAAAGCGCGGAGATATGACTCGTATGCCCTATGAGTTTGGCGATGGGTTGTCTTGTCCGAGCGTCCCATAAAAAACCTACACCCCGTCGAGTTCCAGCAGCGAGTGTTTTTCCATCAGGAGCATAGGCGAGAGAAGCGAAGGTCCCCGTATGTCCTCTAAATGTTTTTCTACGTTTCTCCGTTTGAACGTCCCACAACTGTACGATATGGTCTGTACCGGTGGTAGCGAGCGTCTTTCCATCTGGAGAAAATGCGATAGAAGGCGTAGGTGAATATGCAATAGAACGAACACTTTGCTTATTCACTTTGAAGGTCGTTTTATGTTCACCTGTTCGCGCATCCCATAAGTGTACGGCGTCATGGTGTCCAGTAGCGAGCGTCGCGCTATCAGGAGAAAACGCTATAGTATTAACATCTCTTCTATCGCCTTGGACTGTAATATTATGTGTCTCTGTCCGTTTGTCCAACAACTGCACTGTATTACGATGTGCAAAAGCGAGTATGTTCCCATCCGGGGAATACGATACATAAGAGATCCCGCCCCAGTTTTCTTCATACGTAGACTTGTGTTCTCCTGTTCGTGTATCCCACAACTGTACCGTCTGATCATTACTGCTGCTTGCGAGTGTGTTGCCATCTGGTGAAAACGTGACGCAAGTGACAATCTCTGTATGTCCTGTGAGTGTAAATTTGAGTTCTCCTGTCTGGACGTTCCACAACCGGACTTCCGGTTCCATTTCTATTCTATCTGGATCCCAGAAGCCACTGCCGGTCGCGAGGGTGTTTCCATCGGGTGAAAACGCTATTGCTGTGATCGTCCATGTATGTCCTATGAATGTACCTATCTGCTGACCTGTGTTTACATCCCATAGGCGTACAGTTTTGTCCGAACCTCCGCTCGCGAGCATAGTACCATCGGGTGAAAACGCGAGTGCGTTGACGACTTCCGTATCCCCTGTGAACAGGTCAATTTCTTTTTCTTCACCGGGACGTACATCATAGATCCAAATCCCAATAGAGCTTCCGACAGCGAGTCGTGTACCATCTGGCGAGAAAGCGATATTTCCGGTGATACTGCCTTTCCCGAGACGTGCTTTCGCGCCCTCAGGGAGTTTCCAGTGCGTGTAGTCCCCTGGGTCGGATAAAACCTGATTTGATGCCTGTTTAGTACCATCACCTTTACCGAGTGTATCGGAATTGTCTCCGACTACATTCCGTACATCGGGTTTTGCGTCAATATTCTGGACGATCGGTGTATCAATAAGTTCCACTGTCATTTCAGATTGTCCCTCCAAATTATAGGATTGTTGGAAACGCGATAAATACTGACTGCTCATCCCAAACATCAACACGATTATAATGGCACCAGATGCAGCCAAGACCCACGGCATAAAAGGGTTGTTCCCTGCAGGTGCAGCGGGGTTAAGGTGTGCGACTTGTTTCATAACGCCTTCAATTAAGTTCGCGGAAATTTGGAAATTGTTGAGTGCCTCTCGAATCATCGGTTCCTCCTTTTTTAGCCGTCTTCTGGCACGACTGAGACGACTCTTGATAGCACTTGTCGATACCCCTAAAAATCGGCTAATTTCTTCACACGTCATTTCACCAAAGTAGTAGAGTGTTATTACTGTTCGGTCACTCTCTTTTAATGTAGAGAGTAACTTTTTAACGACCTCGCGTTGTGTCTCTATTGACCCTTTTGCCTGTTCCGCTGCGATATATTTGGAATACGCAGTTCCTTCTATCCTGTCAATGTCGGTATCTTCCAAGGGTTCAGTTTCTAAGCGTCTCTTACGGAGCCATGCGCGGCATTGGTGCGTGGCGATGACATAAAGCCATCCAGAAAACTGACTCGGATTCTTCAAAGTTGACAGATTTTGATAGACTTTGAGGAAGGTATCCTGCGTAATCTCTTCAGCGATATGGAAATCGCCGATTTTCCGCCAAGCGAGTGCGTGCACCTGTTTTTGGTATTTTTTCACCAAATTTTCAAAGGCAGTATCATCACCGGCGAGGATTCTGTGTATGAGTTCAACATCGTTATTTTTCATAGGATTCCTATAAAAAGGGATAGATGGATTAACGTCTTCAATATATAGTGACGCGGGTTCGGACAAATGGTGGCATAATTGAGAAAAAATTATTTTTTAACGCCTTTCCGTCAATCCGCATGCTTTAGTCTGTCAGCTCACAGGTCAGCAATTAGTGTTATAAAGCCCAAAAATCACTCAATTTCTCTACGCAGGAAAGAGAGAAAAGTACCAATGAATAACACCAATAGAAACAGCATCAAAAGCAGTAGGTCAACGATTGCGGCATTAAAATCCTCACTAAAGCGGTGTCGATCTTCAAATTTGGGGATGGCATCTAAGTTCACCGGTTTCTGTGATGTGCCTTCTGGGATACCGATCGCGTGTGGGCTTTCTGGGTCTGTGCGGTCAGTATCAATAAGGAACTGCCGAAACTGTTTCGCGTATTGGCGTGTTTGGGAGATGAAGTCTAAATGGCGGGGCAAGCCGGTACCCGCAAGTGCTTCAAAAGCGTACTGCACAACCGCTGCGGGTGAAATACGGGTCAGGTACCGGGCAGTTTGGATTTGACGGAGTTCGGTGGAAAGGTAATCTGCATGCAAACGATCGCGTAATTCTGCGTCTTTATTGACGTATTCTGCCCCTAACGCTGTTGCGATTGTCGCGGGGATTTCTCTTCGGGGCGGCTCTTTAATCCGGGCAAAGTAGCGTGTCTGTAAATCTTGACGCGAATTCCGATACTGCGTCACGAATTCTTTCGGGGATGGACGGGAGTGCAGGCGGCTACTAAGGGAGCCAAGCACGTTTGGTGTCAGCACCACCCAGACTGTCCAGATTAATAGGAGGATGACCAGACTCGTCGAAGACTGTTTGGTGAGCGTCGAAACGACGAGTCCTAACAGAATGAAAATTGAGGTATAGACGAGTGCGACACAGACGATGCCCGCCATCCTCATCCAATCGCTACCCTTGAATTGGATAGCTTCGGAAAGATATATGATGGAGAGACTCACAATTGTTCCAATCAAAAAGGGAATGGCGATGCTAAAAAATGCGCCGAGAAACTTACCACAAATCACGGCGTTCCGTGAAACACTGTTTGCCAACATCAACCGCAGCGTGCCGTGTTCTTGCTCACCAGAGATCGCATCGAACGTAAATAGGATGCCCATGAAACTCAACACAATAGCCGTTACGAATGCCCAATCGATTTTGATAAAATCTGGCATGATGCTCCATGTGTTTGATCTGGGTGGCGAAATGAATATGAGATCGGGGCTGGCTTGTGGATAGACTAATCGCCAGATTTCTATGAATTGGTATGAGGTGTCTTTCCCTTCCCAACGGCGAGTTCGACTAGCGGTGCCGCCGCGCACATGCGTAAACAAAAGAGCTTTTCCACCATCTGCACAAAATGCTAAAGAGCTCGGTTTTTTATGGAGGTCGCCCGGCCCCTTTAACACCAAGTGATAGAGTGTGTCAGAATGCCGTTTCAGCCGGTTGTGCGTCGCTGCAACGTTTTTCTGATATATCTTCATTTGCTGATTGTATTCTCCGAGATACGCAACAGCATTGATAATCATCAATATCAGAATCAATAGCGTTGTCAGTGCGAAACGGAGGCTACTCAGGTGATCGTAGAGTTCACGTTTGACAATATGAAAAATCATTTTTTATTTCTGCGCAGTTTATGTGATGTGTTCTGTCGTTGTAATTGCTATAGAAATCTCGTCAGAGCTTTCTGATGTAATAGGTGTGGGGCACAACGCAGTATACCTACCATTTTTGGATTAGAAGTTAAAGTTTAAAGCTTAAATCTCTTGCGTGACGAAAATGGAAAAGGTTGCAAGGAACAGTAGAATATTGAGTAATAGCAGGAACTGAAGATCGGGGAGTGCACGTGAAGCGTTTGTCTGGAGACTGGCACGCTGATATA
This sequence comes from Candidatus Poribacteria bacterium, assembly GCA_022827185.1. Lineage (GTDB taxonomy): Bacteria > Poribacteria > WGA-4E > WGA-4E > WGA-3G > WGA-3G. The sequence continues at coordinate 10,645 of JAJDTM010000055.1, read as the reverse complement.
CAAATCTCGGTAGATCGTCCAAATTGATGGTTCCTTTATCGCTGGCGAACCACTGTCGGCTTGAGAAGGCATCTTTGTCATACAGGTAATCAATCAGCGTCCGTCGATACTGCCTCGCGTCCTCAAAGAAATCGGTAACCCCATAAAGATCCGTTCCTGCCCACGCTTGTGTTGCGAGGTCATACATCGCGGCGGGGGAGAGCCGAAGCAGGTTTCGAGCTATTTTTGCTCGCCAAAACCGGGTCTGCTTGAATACCGGCATGCGCACCAATCCCATTTTCTCTGCAGCACGAATGCGTAGCGGCGTCAAGAATTGATGGTAGCGGATGGCGTGAGGCATAAATTTTTCGGATTCCGGGGCAATGTCCCGCCAATCATAAGATTTGAACTCTATATGATTTGCTATCTCTGGGGCACTTACACCAATGTGTACCAAATAATTGTCCCTTAAGAAGCGGTCACTTTCTCCGTTGACTCCATCGTTCTTAAGATATTCACTCTCCTTCTTGTTAACTGTCTCTTGTATTTGCCAAATTGCGCCGAAACTGGAGTTTATTTTATTATCTCGTTCACGGGTTAACTGGTTGACCGCGAACACACTAACGGAGGGATAGACCAATATCAGTACTACCCAGATGAATAGAGAGAGCATGAGTGCTGTGGCAGTCCGGTGCACCGCGGCGGAAATCAGCAGCCCGATCAAGTAGATAGCAGAGAGGTAGATGATCGACGTTAGCAAGATGCCTGCGATTCTCAAAAAATCGTCTCCACTGAAAAAGATTGATCCTGATAGGACGATCCATATTAAGGCAATAGCGAAACTGATGATGAGGGGAAGCACCAAACAGATCATCGCGCCAAAGTATTTCGCTGCCAAGATAGCACTTCGACTTATTGGGTGGCTCATTGTGAGCCGCAATGTGCCAGCTTCGCGTTCCCCAGCAATCGCATCGTAGGCGAACAGCAGCGCGAGTAGAGAAAGGACAAATTGAAAAATAAAGACTAAGTCAATTCGATAAAAATAATCAATAAAAAGGTTACCAGAGCCGTGGGACTCAGCATCCCAAAGGAGTGGGATGTTCGTATAATAAATCCGCAATGTATTGCCAAGCCGGTCATCCATACCGGCGTTAAAAATGCTTAATGGATTGGGTGAACGATCAATCTTTGGTCTCAAATCAGAATAGGTTCGGGTGGCTAAAAGTGCTTCACGGTGGACATTTCTGGCGGTATTGTAACTTGCCAATCGTTGCTCGTAATCGTCGATTCTGATGAGCGTGGTTATGACAACGAGAAGCAGGCAGACGATCACCGTAATTGCAAAACGAAATGTTATCAGATGCGCGAGAATCTCACGCCTCAGTAGCACTAAAAACATCGTAACGATTCCTCTTTCACCAAAAGATTCCAGAAAGCGTATTTTTGTTCGCTTGTATATAAAGACGCGAGTTATGTGAAGAAAGGTGCATGATTTGAGGACCAAGTTAGTTGATCATTGTCGTCTCAATATATAGTGACGCGGGTTAGGACAAAATGGTGGCATAATTCAGAAAAAATTATTTTCGGATTTTACTATAACTTGCCAGCAAAAGTTGCGTCTGTCCCGATATGTTAAGGTTGGTGGTTAAGTTGGCGAGAAGCGGTTTGCAGAATAAGGAGAAGAAAGAAAAGTAGTGGGCAATTTCGTGAGGCAACTAACGTATCTTCCATAGCAGAATCGTGCCGTCGTTGCTGCCACTGGCGAGAGTGCTTCGATCTGGAGAGAATGCTACAGACGTAACGCCTGCCGTATGTCCTGTAAGTGTGGCAAGGTGCGTTCCTGTTTTCGCGTCCCACAACCGCACTGTCTTGTCATCACTGCCAGTCGCTATTTGGGTGCCATCCCGAGAGTATGCGATGGACTTGATAATACCTGTATGTCCTGAGAGTGTAGCGATCTGTTTCCCGGTGCTCACATCCTGTAGCTCCACTACGGCGGTGTTGTCGCTGAAAACTCCTCCTCCAATAGCGATCGTTTCTGCATCCGGGGCATAAGCGATTGACAGGACTAAACCCTGATATTTGGGGAGCGTCGTCATGTGTTTTCCTGTTTGTGGGTCCCACAAGCGTACTGTATCGTCTGCCGCGGTCGCGAGTGTTGTGCCATCGGGCGCATGCGCTATAGAAAGGACCGCACTGGCATGCTCCAGTGTAGCGATCTGTTTTCCAGATTGTGCGTTCCACAGGCGCGCGGTCTTGTCCCGGCTGGCGGTTGCAAGCGTGCGCTCAATCGGAGAAAATGATATGGCATAGATAAAGCTCCTATGTCTTGTAAGTTTAGTAATGTGTTCCCAAGTTTGTGCGTTCGACAATCGCACCGTCGCATCCCTACCAGCCGTCGCGATCATTTTGCCATCTGGCGAATACGCTACAGCAAAGACATCACTCACATGCTCTGAAAGCGTGGTTTTGTGCGCGCCTGTGTGTGCGTCCCAGAGTTGTAATATCCCTCTGCCTTCAGTGAAACCGCCACTGGCGATAGTGCCTCCGTCCGGAGCGTACGTGACGGCGGATATTGACCTGGTATGTCCTGAGAGCGTCTTAATATGTTTTCCTGTGGTTGCGTCCCATAATCGTACTGTATCGTCTCCGCTTGCGGTCGCAAGCACTTTCCCATCTGGAGAATATACCACGGAATAGACAAGTCCCGTGTGTCCTCTCAGTGTGGTTTTATGCCGTCCATAAGCACTCCACAACTGCACTGTGCTGTCCGAATTCCCAGTCGCGATCGTTTTTCCATCGGGAGAATACACTACGGTACGGACACCATCCGTGGGTCGTCTCATTGTCTTTTTGTGCTGTCCCGTGCTGGCATCCCATAACCGCACTGTGCTATCACGACTCCCAGTCGCGAGGGTTTTCCCATCCGGCGAATACACCACAGAATTGACAAGCGCCGTGTGTCCTTTTAATGTCGTTTTGTGTGCGCCTGTGTGCACATCCCATAACGACACTGTATTGTCGAAACTGCCGGTTGCTACAGTATTTCCATCGGGAGAAAACGTCACAGAAGAGAGACGCTCTGTATGCCCTTCAAGTGTTGTTTTGTGTTCACCTGTCTGTGCGTCCCATAAGCGTGCTGTCTCGTCTCCACTGCCCGTCGCAAGCATCTTGCCATCGGGAGAATGCGCGAAAGCATAGATAACGTCCGTATGTCCTTCAAGCGTTATTTTCTGCTCCCCTGTGACGATGTTCCAGAGTTGCGCTGTTTCATCGTCGCCGCTACTGGCGATGATGATGATGGCGTCTGGAGAATATACGATAGATTGGATTGACCCAGTATCGGTTCTGAGCAAGTCAAGTTCTTTTTCTTTGCCGGGACGCACATCGTAAATCCAAATCCCGATAGCACTGCCGACTGCGAGCCGGGTGCCATCCGGTGAGAAAGCGATATTTCCTGTTCTTCTACTTTTACCAAGGCGCAATGTCGCACCGTCAGGTAAACCCCATGTGTTGTAATCTTGAGCGGGTGCATTCGGCAATAATAACGCAAGCGTTAAAAATAGGGTGATGCGGCATAGATGTGTCGTTTTCATCTAAGATACCTTAAAGAAATGAAGCTAATTTCACAGTTTTCATAGCAAAATTCAAAAATTGGTAAATTTCAAAAACGTTGTAAATATAGATACTGACTGGGTTTTAGGCGGTTTTTATAAAAGTTGCTATGAAATTTGCTATGAAATTTTGTGTATAGGTGTCAGAATCAGGATTCACAGGATTTTAGGATTTTCAGGATAATTAGCAGTCGGCAGTTAGCCATCAGCAACCGGTTTCTGTCAATGAATATCCTTACTTCTATTGTACAGTGTTTTCTTGGCGTAATCAAGTAGAAAAGGTATCCAAATCAGGGCATTTAGTTTTACATATTTGCTTTAGATATGTGAATATAATCTCCCTGTAGGAGCGAGCTGTGCTCGCGAGCTTGCGTCCAAACGTTAACATCTGTCAACCAAAACTAAGATTGGAACCGAAAACTAAATAGTCCTGGTATCCAAATCAGAGCCATTCAATTCTCTTGTAGGAGGGATTTCCGAATCCCGACACACCCCGGTAGAAGCACTCTCCGAATTGTGACTGCTTCGATTGTATGTGATGTTTTATAGCAGATCCTGTAATTACTTATACATTCTTTGTCGCGAACTAACCCCCCTAACCCCCTTATCCGGGGGGAACTTGGAACATTGTCCATGTATAGATATTTTTAGAATTCACTATATAATGTGAGGTTTTGCATGTCACTGTGATGTGCAGAACCCACGTGACAATAGGATAATAAGTTGTAGATGAATCCAACCGAGACTTCAATAGACGACTCTGTGTGACGTTAATGTGAGGTTTTGCACGTCACATGTGACGTGCAGAACCCACGTGTGACGGGGAATGTGACGTGACTTTGCGTTTTTTTAATAAGGCTTTTCTCCTCTATTTGGATCGTGAGCTGTCAGTTATCCGTAATCCGTCTTATCAGCGGACGTTAAGAGGCAGTGCGTAAGTCCTTAAAATGTTACACTTGTGTAACATTGGGCATGGATGGACTATCGGGATAAACTTAGTTGTTGTAAGGGTTCAGAGGCGATTGTGTTATGGGTGCCTATTTCAAAAAAAAAATAATTTGGCGAAAAGTGTAACATTTGCGTTAGCGGCAACTATGAGTCGTTAAGAAAAAAGTCGTTTGGTTTTAACTCGACCTCCGTTCTATACTCCTTTTGTCCGACTGAGGGTTATTTTCGTGTTTTAGAATGCTTAATATAATCCAATTATTATTTATATAATAACATATATAATGTAGAAAGGCAAATTTATTTTTTATTTACGATGGACGCAAACGCTATTTGGGAAAAATTGGACGCTTTGAATCCTGTACCGAGGCACGGGGACCTCGGGGAACAGAGGTTTGCTGCGTCCGTCCTGCAACATATCAACGAATTTTTGATTTGACAAACAGTCCCAGAACACCTATAATCATATCAATCAGGACTCACGCGAATTTAGAACGCGATGGTAGATTTTTTAGTTTAAACCCCCTAAATCCGCCTTATCAGGGGGACTTTAAGAGGAAATGCGTAAGTCCTATCAATTTTATTCAAGTAGCAGGTAGGCACAAGTGAGAAGCAACCAAACCGATTTCCTTCAGATCGGAGCGCAAAAAGGCTATATTGAATTCCTCAATGAAGGGACAACAATTCGCTACATCGCTCCCAACAAAAAATATAGATTTACCGATCCAGAAGAGCAGGTCCGTGCAAAGTTTTACGTCGAGTTAATCGAGCATTTTCAATACTCCCAAAACCGAATAGATTTGGAGGTAACTGTTCCACGCAGGACACCTTCTGACAGTGCCGATATTGTTGTTTTCCAAGACGATGATAAGAAAGATCCTTTCATTGTGGTTGAGTGCAAAAAGGAAGGAATTTCCGATGCAGAATTCAAACAAGCGGTTGAACAAGCTTTCGGGAACTGTAACTCACTGGGGGCGTATTACACCGTTGTCGTTGCTGGGCATACGCGTATTTCTCATGATGTTAAAAATTATAAGCCGGGTGAACGCACAGAAAACATTATCGCCGATCCGCCGATAGGATACAACAAAGTCCAAGAATGGCGATATCTAAAAGGTATCCCTTGTTCGGAACCTTCCGTCATTGAAAGGGGCGACCTTATTCGCGTCCTCGAAAAATGTCACCAAACGCTCTGGCAAGGTGGCAAATTTGCGCCTACACAAGCATTTGATGAACTTGCCAAGATTCTTTTTATCAAAATCCGAGATGAAAAGAAGGCGAGACGAGACGGGGAACCTTACGATTTTCAGATTAAGACGCATGAAAAACCAGAATCTGTTGCAAATCGAATTAATGCACTCTATCAGGAAGCAAAGGTACAAGACCCAGAGGTGTTTACGGAGAATATTGAAGTTGATGAAAACAGGCTGTTTTCTGTCGTCAATCACTTGCAGGGAATTAGCCTCAACCAAACTGATTTAGACGTAAAAGGCATTGCTTTTGAGCGGTTCTTAGGGAATTTTTTCAAAGGGGAAATCGGACAATTCTTTACGCCTCGCGAGGTGGTTGAGTTTATGGTGGATATGGTTACACCACACCACGAAGAACTCGTCCTCGATCCTGCCTGCGGTTCAGGAGGGTTCCTGCTACACGCCATGGATTACATTCGTAAACAGGCATCCGACTACCATGATAAAGAAAGCCGAGAACATTATCTCCATTGGCACGATTTCGCTGAAAAGCGACTCTTCGGCATTGAAGTTAACGACTCTATTGCCCGCGTTGCAAAGATGAATATGATTATTCACGATGATGGGCATAGCAACGTTATCAGCAATGATGCACTTGTCGGTTTTGATACGCTCCGCAACCAACACAGCAGTTTTGAAAAAGAGAAATTTGATGTAATCCTTACAAATCCACCTTTCGGAGCAGACATTAAACAGGCAGAACTGCCTTATCTTGAAAATTACGAACTTGGTAAAGGAAAAACTTCTCGAAAGACTGAAATTCTGTTTCTTGAACGCTGTTTCGACTTCCTCAAATGGGAAACTGGAAAACTCGCGATTATCCTACCGGACGGTATTTTGACCAACTCTTCGCTGCAAGATGTCCGCGATTATGTTGAACGGCACTTCCAAATCCTTGCAGTTGTTTCGCTACCACAGATCGCTTTTTCACATTACGGTGCCGGTGTTAAAACGTCCATCCTGTTTCTCCGAAAGTTATCAAAACAGGAATATGAACGCTATCAAGCGGCCATCAATCAAATTACTGTAAAGAACGAGGCGATCTATGTACCTAAGATTGAAGCACTTGAAGATGATCGACGGTCTATTATCGCAAAAGGCTCTCCAGCACAAGTTGATGTAACAGAAACCTATAGGCAGCAATTCATCGCTATTTTGGACAGTATTGATGCCTTAAATCAGAAACTTAACAAAACGCCAACGAAAACTGTTCAAAGACTCAGTACCTTTTTCTTCCCAGAAATTGAGTCCACACCTACCACAGAATTTGAATTATTCAACGCACAAACCGCGCTCGCGGAACTTAAGGCACAGATGAGCAAGTTGAACGCGCTGGAGAAGGAATACAAAGCAGTATTCAAAGCAGCAGTTGATCCGGAGTGGGAAAGCGAAATCAAAGCAAAATACAAGGAACAGATTGACATTGTTAAGGAAGAATGGGAAGATCAGAACGCAGAGGACATCCGCGAGTGGGTTCGCGAAAACGCCAATCACCCAATTTTCATGGCGATCGCTGAGCGTATTGGCTATGACGCAACGGGACGTAAAGACGAGATTAACGATCTTAATACGATCTGTGAAGAATATCGAAAGTTTATAGAGAATCCAGATTTTTTCGCGTAAGCCCTGATAGGGAAAATCAAATTTTTCTCACCTATTGGGGCGAAACAGCGAAAAGACGTATTGATCCTTTCTACTATCAAAATCACTATAAGGTTTTTCAAAATCGGTTAAGTAACTCGAATAACGTAAAAAGGCTTGCTGATTTGTTACAGTTAATAGACAGTGGAAAGCGGCCGGAAGGCGGGGTTGCTAATATACAGGCTGGTGTATTAAGTCTCGGCGGTGAACATATAAATGATCAATGTGAAATAGAAGTTAGTACACCGAGATACATCTCCGAGGAGTTCCATAGTTTACACAACAAAACAGAAACCCGAATCAACGATCTACTTTTAGTAAAAGATGGCGCGACTACAGGAAAAATTGGGATTGTCAACAGTACAGAACATATTGAACAGAATATAAATGAGCATCTATTTTTACTGAGGGCCAAAGCTGATGTGAACCCTATTTACTTGCTTCACTACCTAAACTCTTCCTTTGGTAAGCTACAGATACAAAGAGAGATAACGGGTTGTACTGCCTACGGTTTTTTAGGCCACTCCCTAAAACAAGATTGTGCTATAATGCAATCTCACTGAAAGGAGTTATCTAATGGCCAAACGCAGGCAATTCACCTCCGAGTTTAAGACGGAACTCGTGCTGGAGGTTATCAGCGGTGCGAGTTCGCAAGCAGAAGTGTGCCGGCGTCACAATCTCAACGAAGACCAACTCTCGAAATGGAAGCAGCAGTTTCTTGAAAAAGCACCTTCGCTGTTTGATTCTACTGATAAGCCGTCGAGCGAAATGCAGAAGCGTGTTGACCACCTTGAGCAACTCGTTGGGAGAATGGCTGTCGCGTTAGACATCCAAAAAAAACTATTGACTTGGTTGGACTAACATTAGCTGACAAGCGATGCTTTATTTCCGCATTGCAAAAGGAGCATTCCGTGCGAGATATTTGTGGCATTCTCGGTGTCAACCGGGGCAGTTTCTATTATCACCCCCAAGAGGATCCGTCCGAAGCCCTGCTACGCTCGGAAATAGAGAAACTTGCCCGACGGTATCCGAGATATGGGTATAGGCGTATCACGCAGTTGCTACAGCGTCAGGGATACACCGTTGGCACCCGACGCGTCGCCCGCTTGATGAAAGCTAACAATCTCTTGGTCTCTGTCAAGCGTGCGTGTCAAACAACAAGATCGCTTCAAGGGGATAAACCGTGGAGCAATCGTCTCGAAACCCTTGAAGTCTCTCGTCAAGATCAGGTCTGGGTGGCAGATATTACCTATATTCGTCTCAAAGGACGTTTCATCTATCTCTGCCTGCTCATGGATGTTTTCACCCGGATGATCAGAGGGTGGCATCTGAGTCAGCACTTGAACCAATCTCTGACGCTCACGCCTCTCAAAGAGGCATTATGCCACAGCGTCTGTGAGATCCATCATTCCGATCAAGGCGTGCAGTATCTTTCAAAAGTCTATGTGGCGACGCTCAAAGCACATGGCGTTGAGATTTCCGTCGCCCGTCGCGGACGCCCTTGGGAGAACGGATATGCTGAGAGACTCATCCGCACGCTCAAGGAAGAAGAAGTTCACCTCAATGACTATGAAAGCATCACCGAGGCGAGAGATCGCATCGGAGATTTTATCACAAACGTCTATAATTTCAAACGCCCCCATTCGGCGTTAGGATATTTGACACCTATCGAATTTCAACGACAAAACTTGTCTTAACTTTGCGAAATTGTGGCCTAAATAAGCGTATGCACTTCAGATATACAAGGTTCAAAGACAACGACCTGATTTGGGCAAAAATTACACCGTGTATGGAGAACGGCAAATCTGCTGTTGTTGATAACTTGAAAGAAGGTATCGGATGCGGTTCAACGGAGTTTCATGTTTTCCGGGCGTTAGAAGGGATAAATATTCACTATATCCATGCTTTGTTGCACATGAAGTCTTTACGGAAACATGCTGCGTTGCATTTCACGGGTTCCGCTGGACAGCAAAGGGTCTCAAGTGAATTCTTTAAGGAGTTAATCATTCCAAAGCCGCCAATTGAAAAGCAGACTGAAATCGCTGATTATATCATCAAAACCCGTCATCGGGTTAAACAGCTGCAACAAGAAGCCGATGCTGTTGTGGAGGAGGCGAAAGAGAGAGTTGAGCAGATTCTGTTGTAATAGTCCTTACGATGTGTAGACCTGATTTTTGTTGCGTTCGCTTATAACTTGGTGACGCGGTCTGTTCCGAAAATCTTTTTCATCTTTAACTTGTGCATTCACCAAACGAATCACACCCGCAATTGTTTTGATCAGTAGCGCAGAATCATCAGGAACAAAGATTGAGAAACGCTCTTTGGCCGTCTTGATCAAATTTTCTCTATCCTTAGAAGGTACAATTTTCTCAATAGGGAAATCGGGAGAATCTATAATTTTCTCAATAAGAGGGTTGACGGTAAGAAGTTCTCCCTCGTTTCCCAAACACTCTATAATTTTACTTACAACTTCCTTAGCGAAAGAAGTGGAATATTCTGGTTTATCTCCCTTTTTCTCGGCAATTTGCTTGTTCGCTGCGATTGCCCAACATAATGCATCATTGTATCGCTTATTGAATTTCGCTTTACCCATTGGGTAGACATCTCCCTCTGCAAACATGAGTTGCAAGGAGAATGTATCGCCGCTTTCATCTTTTCTGATAAAAAATTTGGCTAAATCTTCCAGAGAACAAAAGGCCCCTGTGAAGGGCCCGGCATCAAAGGCTACCCCTTTTTCATCAACTGCCAAGAATGGCAGGCCATCTGTCTCGGAAATCAACAAAAACCCATAATCATTTATCTGAAACTCGCTGATTTTAATCAGGTTTGCCTGTTTCATGGGTGTCTCCCATTTTACGCAATTCATTCGCGAATTGAGAAATGTTACCATCATCTACACGGGGCAAAAGTGGATTGTTTACCGATGCCCGCTCGGTTTCAATAATCCAAGTTACACAATTATGAACGAGTGCGCCCTCCGGAAAGTTACCAGTCTTTTTAGCAGTATCTGGATTCAAACTATAATATTTTTCCTTTGCTTCGTCTTGTTTGACCTGAGCCCAAATAGTATTTACTTTGTACTGCCCACGGTTTTTTAGGCCACTCCCTAAAACAAGATTGTGCTATAATACAATCTCACTGAAAGGAGTTATCTAAATGGCCAAACGAAGGAAATTCACCTCCGAATTTAAGACGGAACTCGTGCTGGAGGTTCTC
>JAJDTM010000008.1 GCA_022827185.1 Candidatus Poribacteria bacterium | reverse complement strand
TGTTTTTACCGCCGTATTCTCCAGAGTTGAATCCGATTGAAAAGGATTTCGCTAACATCAAGCGGAGGCGTCAATATAACGCTGAGGCATCTATTGATGATATTATAAAAGTGTATAATTAATTACGGGATTCACTATATCTAAAGATATAGAACTACTACAAGAAGAAGTCAGGCTCGCGAAAAAACAAAAACGGGATATTGACGCTCGGTTGGAAGATATTCAGGGTCTACGTAAGCTGATTGATGAGCGAAAAGCGATTGAATCGGAACTGAAGCAGTTTAAAGACAAAAAAGTCGAGTACCAAGAGCACACTCGTCGTTTGGCTAATCAAGGCTTTATTCCTTTAGCAAAACCAGTACTTGATAGAGGATTGGAAATTCTTCGAGAAATCCCAACTGGACTTCCAGATACGCTTTTGAATGAATTGCTTGATAAGATGCAATGTCTTTGTGGTAGACCTATTCGTGCCCAAAGTCCAGAGATGGAAACTATCAAGAATCTGCTCAATCGATCAATTTCGACAAACTTGGGCCATATTGCACAGGAAACCCATGGTGATTTGAAGCATTTAGTGCGGACTCATGTTGAAAAAATTCCGAATGATCTAAAATCAATTCTCAGTGATGAGGAGGAATTGGACCAGAACGTTAAAACGAAAAAAGGACGATTGGAAAAGATTGAACGCGCATTAGAAAATTTTGATCATGATGAAGCCAATAACTTGGAAAAACGACGCAAAGAGTATGAACAGAGTATCCCGAAATTAGAGGGTGAGATAAATCAGATTAAGGGCCGAATTCAAGAAATTGACATGGAAATAACCAAACTAAGTCAGAAAATTAATACTGAAAAGGATTCAAACGCTAAAGCAGAAGAGTTAAAACGTTATTCAAAACTTGCCGAGGATTCTGCAAAAGCAATGTGTAAAATATATGAATTATATGCAGAGAATATGAGAGGACATGTGCAATCAGAAACCGAGAAAATTTTCAAAGATTTAGTGTGGAATGGCGATCATTTTCGGGAGATATTGCTCAATAAAGATTATGAACTTCGTGTGATTGACGAGTCTGGCGAAGATGTACTCCCTGAACTTTCTGCTGGACAGCGTCAAATTCTGAGCCTTTCCTTTATTGCTGCAATGGCGAAAGTAGCAGTTCAAGAAACAATTCCTCAACTAAGGGAAGAACCCTTTCCAATTGTAATGGATACGGCTTTCGGTAGACTTTCCAGAAAACACAGAGAAAATATAACGAGGGTAATGCCTAACATCGCTAACCAGTTAGTGCTATTTGTAACTGATGAAGAATTGCAAGGACAAGCGAAAGCAAATCTTGCATCCCGAATTGGTGCGGAATATGAATTAGAATTTGATCGGGAATCGAAAACTTCCAAGATTAAAGAAATTTGGTAGGAGAAAATATAATGCTTTCAAGCATTGAGGCGGATAGAAATCAACAATCCAAAAGACCACGGGATCGTATCCGTATTGATAAAATTCATCATCCAACCTACATAGCATTAACGAAACCGAGGGAGAACGAAAACCATCAAGAGTTATCACCGTTCGAGTCTATGAAAAATATTTTCATGCTAGCCATTTTTATAGGTTACAACGAGGAAAAGCGGATTCCGCTTGGAAAAGATAAGGAGATGATTTTCGCATGGGCTCGCTTTTCACCTGAGGAAGACGTTCCATTACTTCGGGCGTTAGCACTCGCAGAAACAGAAGATGTTGAAGTATTAACAGATCAAGACCAAATACTAACGATTGCTGAAGAATATGCTAACGGTGGAATTGCAGAGATTCGGAAACAGGTTGAAGATATGCCCGGTGACAGAATAACCAATTTAGTGGATTTACTTTTCAATTGGTATCCGTACAACCGATTAATATCCACAGTTTCATAGCAATATTTTCGCCAAAAATGGACGATTCTTCATTGTAGCATAGGAAACCGTTGGTTCCTGTGCTACAATGAAGTCGGCTGGCGGAGGTTCGGTCTTTACACGATTAAAAATGACTTCCACAAAAACCTAAAGTTATTCTTAATCCTGGAATTGCTGAGCGTCTTGGCTCAATCGGGCTATTCATCAGACACCCACTCAGTTTCAATACCTCATAATTTGGCGAAGGTATTGTCATAGGGGTGATCTATTTAAGCCAACTTGAATTCATTAGATATTATAACGATGTATGATGTGCTGCTGGTACTCTTCCCAATTACGAGTGGAACTCCGGTTTAAGACCTCATCAGCAAAGAGTTTTCGTAGATTCTGTTAGCTTTTAGTGTATATATTTCACGTTACTGTCTTTGTTATGTCATTTGCGTATTATCCCCATTATTTCTATTAAAAAAATGTGTTTGTTGGGTAACGAAAAATTGGTGACGAGGCACACAACTTACCTAAATATCTATTTTATTCAACCTATCGTCGTGACTTACCGTTATATCTAATGATATGAAGCCTCTATTTTTCTTCAGGAGGCATCATCTGAAAAAACAGTTAAATCATTATAATATCTACTGTTTTACATGTTAAATTCCCAATTTATAGTGGATTCCATAATTAATGAGACATTCTGTGCACAGGCTAACAGCCTATGCTACAAAGAAAATACCAGACAGGGCTCGTGTTACAGTCTGTTTTAGGACTTGAAATGTTTCTTTAATTCTAAACTTCACTATAATCTGGCTTTCAATACGTTCAATTGGCTTATTAGAGGTAGATAACCTAACAGATAATATCCGGGTTCCTTAGATAACTCTTGCTAAAGTTGCTAAAGTGCGAACACCTTTTCGATTGCAAATCTTGCCATAGATTTTCATTTATATTTGAAAATCTTACAACACTTTTAGTAAATAAAAATAGTTGAGGTGCTTTATGGAAAATTGGCAGGAAATCAAAGTCAATTCAAAAATATTGGGGCATATTAGTTCTGGTATATATCGTAGTCCCGCTAGTGCGATTAAAGAAATAATCAGCAACGCATTTGATGCCGATGCTACTCGCGTTTCAATTACCACGAATTGGCCAAGCTTTGATGTGATCACCTGCTATGACAACGGTAGTGGAATGACCCAAGAGAAGTTTAGAAAAATAATGACTAAGGAAATCGGCGATAGCGAGAAACGGATCACTGCCAATGGGAGCGTTAGTGATGTGACAAATCTAAATAGACCAATAATTGGATGGTTAGGAATTGGAATGTTGGGTGTTGCTCAAATTTGTCACGAATTCAAATTTATATCCTATCATAAAGCAACGCGAACGGCTTTCAGTGCTAGCGTACGTTTAGCAGATTTTCTCCACGAAAAAGTTAGCAATATTTCTCCTGAGGAAGCTGCGGAACAACCAATTGACGTTGGGCAATTTATGATTGAACAAATTGAGTATGAACCAGATAAAGCGGGAACTTATGTGATTGCCTCGGAGATGCGTGCAGCTTTTGTTAACAAATTTCGAGAGACCTCAGGTGAAGATCAACTTCCATCAAAATTTTCAGAATTTTTAGAAGTAATTCACCGCGCGAGATCTGTGAAATCCCTTAGTGACTATTGGCAAATGGTCTGGGAGTTAAGCGTAGCATGTCCCATTCCTTACGCAGACGCTGATGCGTTTGATTGGAAAAAAATAGAGGGAATATCTGAATTTAAAAAACAGATAATTGATTTACAACAATTATTAAATCAGCACCAATTTGAGGTGATTGTTGATGGTTTATCTTTACGCAAACCAAACCAATATCCCCTTGCTTCCCCTCAAATAGAAAAAAAAGAACAAACAAAGGGAAAATTATTTTCGATTAACGAAAATTTAACCGTGTATGGAAAACCACTTGAATTATTTGGATATATATATTTGCAATATGGACACGCAGTAGAACCAATGGAACTTCGTGGTTTACTGGTAAGAATACGGAACGTTGCTATTGGGAACTATGACCCAACTCTTTTCGCTTATCCAAGTGTTCCAACACCACGTTTCAACTGGTTATCCGGTGAAATTTATGTCGACACGGGATTAGAATCTGCGCTTAATATAGACCGCGCCAGTTTTAATGAGATGAGTCCTCATTTCGTAAAACTTACAAACTTTATTCACAATTTGCTTAAAATGGAAGTTTTTCCTGAAGCCTCCCGTACCCAAAGAAAACGGACCGAAGGAAAAAATGAAGATAGGCAAAATAAAAAATTAGCCACCCTTCAATCTATAATTCGCCAAGAATTGGGGGACAACTATACGCTGATTTCAAATGATGAAAATCGATTCCCTCTGACAATTGATGACAATCAAAACCTTGTCCTCGTGAACAATCGGAGCAAATTGCTATACGGATCTAAAAGCAAACGCGAACTTGTACAATTGATCGCGCATGCATTTGAAATCTCCATGTTAGTTCCAGAGGAAGAACGTCGAGAAAAATTTTACCAACTACTATCAGATTTTACAAAGTTAGGTCTGTTTTAGATTTATTGGAGTTATACTAGTGAGTCACATCAATTTTAAAGAAGATCCGCTCAAGCATTATGTTAGAAAGAATGGGTGGTTGAAAGCGGCCAAGCAACAAAAACAAGTTATTAGACGGCGTTCAAAAAGAATTCCCTTGCGTTATTTTACTTTTTGTGCAGTAGAGGCAATTGATGTCTTTATGCTAGAACTTGAAGGAATTCTTAAAAGATCAAAACAAACAGGACATCTAGAAGGCGTTTACTTCTGTGAGAGAGATCCTGTAGATTACACACGAATATCCAATTTATTAGGTTTGAAAGCACAAGGATTCCTTGGTAAATTTGAAAAGATTGTTCTTTTTGAGGACGATGACGATACAAGAGGGAAAACACGGAACGATGGTAATTTTTACCCAGAAGAGGTGGATAAAAAACTGCTATACAAAGATGCCCATCAGCGCCTACGCGAAGCTTTTCCGTTCGATATTATTAATCTTGATGTCTGTGGTGCTATGTTTCCACCGAGAAAAAATATAATGAACCCACTTCTCAAATCGATTATTCAAATTTTAGATTGGCAAACGAATTCAAAATTTCCAATCAATAATCTTGAGTGTAAGCAATTCACACTATTTCTTACCTCTCATATCAATTCAGCAGATCGAACAAATCAAAAAGCAATTCAACAACTTACAGATCTGGTCATTGACAACATCAATACAAACCCAAACTTTCAGGGGGCATTCGTCAATCGGTATAGCCACAATCAAGTTCAAAAACTGGTTAGCGAGAATTTCCCAGAATTTATTTGTCTTGCTATTCCTAAACTGATGATCAAGCGTGCCTTACTTGATTTCGGGTGGGAAGTTGATCACGGCGAGACATACTTATTTCATCGTGATGACAGACGGGAGGACAATGAACAGTATCAAATCATGCATACAACTTCAGTCTATAAACGTATTTCCGATTCTTCGGAACAACTTGATGTTTTCAAGATGGAGCAATATTTTCAGTCCGTTACTCAACTTGTAAATGATGGAATTCAATGGATTGACAGTATCGTAGAAAACCCTAATATTAAGCAGGAATTAGAAGAAGATTTGATACAAATTGTTAAATTCAGGGATCAACGTAACAACCTGTAGTGATCTCGACGATTTAATCTAACCCTCCTGACAGCGAACATTAATCTTAACATAAGACCAGATTAGCTAAATCCTCTAAACTCTTCACCCGACCGTAAAGCAGACGAACCCCTCGGTTCAGATGCGCTCGAAAGTATTTAACAAGTGTATTGTTATCCGTACCTATTTCGTTGGCAATGCACCATTCTTCCAATAATGCCACAATCAGCGGGTCCCATTCTCCCATCAGCGTGTCACGATGGAGTTCTGATCCATCAGTCGCATCGATATCAACTTCCGGTAGATTAGGTTCAGCAAGCGATAACATCAACCCAATTCTACAAAGAATGTTGGGTAATAATCCTGTACGCGACTTTAAGACACTCAGTTTATTACGGGAATCTTTGGAGGTGTGAATACGATTTAAGCGCATGGCACACTACCCAAAATAACCTTCCTCTATTGTCGTGTGCCCCGTAGTTTGTTGATATGCCAAGTGGAATGTATGTGAGATGTGAGGTTTCAACAGGGATAGGAGGGGACCTACAACTTCAGTATCAGTTGAAAGCAAAACGACTTGATGGCTAACATAAGGAAAATGGTGTTCAACAAGGAGTTGACGGTGGCTGCTGTCCAAACGTCCGAGCGGTGTGTCAAGAATCATTGGTAGTGGTTTACCGGAGGTTCTCGCTAATCCCCATAAAAGGGCAGTTGTGTAAATTTGTTGTTCCCCCGCCGACAATTCATCCTTTGAAATGGAACGATTGTATGTATCATACAATGTTACAGCAAAAGTCTGCGGATCAACTTCAATACGTTTGATTCGATCTGGCTTGTGTGAAAGTTGATTGAAACCTTCAACGATGTTACCGCTCAGTGTAGCCATCTTTGCTTGTGTGACCTGCGCTGTATATTCGGTAAGCACTGACTGCACATTCTCTACCTGTTTTGGACGTTTGATATGTGCTTGTCTTAATTGCTGGCTGCGATATAATATATCCCGTTTTTGCTCTGCTTTTTCTATCTGATCTGTCAATAAGTGAATGGTTTCATATTTTTCTTCTTCCTGTTGTTGTAATTGCCCCAATGTTTTATTCAACTCTGATAGTTCCTCTATTATTGGTTTTAACACATCTTCGGGAGGTGCTTTCTGAAGAGCATTTTCTACCTTTTGCTGTTCCGATTGAGCAATCTTTAGTGCATCGCTCAATTCTCTAAATTCTTGCGGCACCTCATTTAGGCAAGCATCAATCCATTCTAATATACAATCATACTCAGCAGGTGAGCGTTCCCGAATCTTTTTAAAGCCTTTCAATTCCTCAGGGTATTCAAGTTGTTTCGTTAACAACGAGGCAACCTTGTTTTGAATTTCTGAAATCTGTAAAGGTTTCAAAGACGTGTCTGCCCAGAATTCCTTGGATGGCAAGTGTTGAAATAATAGATCATAGTGTGCTTTTAAAGCGCGATTTTTTGAGTCCCATTCATTTAATTCTAGTTCCTTAAGAAATCGTGCTTTCAACCGTTTCAGGTCTTCTGGAACTAAAGCAAATGGAAACAGTTTTTCACACTGAGAACGAATTTTATTCTCCAAGTGTTCAATATCAGTTTGAAGTTGTTCTTGTTGCCGTTTCAAATTTCCGCGTTGTTGGGCATAATTTCCACCTTCGGTTGCCAATCGGTGTTCTTGTTGTTCAATTTCATTTTCTAATTCGCCAATACGCGTTATGGTCTTTTTGAATTCAACTTCAACATCTGCAAGTTTATTTTGGAGGTTTTCGATTTCCACTTCCACCTCAGCAATTTCCTCTTGGACAGATTCTGGACTGTCACGCTTCACCAAACGGTTTGAGTAGATATGCAGATCGGATTGCAATCGCTCTACTAAATTTAGCCCGAACAACGCTTTAATCGACTCTCTAAGAAAAACATCATGACCAGAATCATCCACTAACTTCCGAACGTTTTCACCATCAAAAAAGAAAAACTGGGAAACACCAATAGGAATTAATTCGTTGATGTAATTCTGCCGATGCTCTGTTTTGAATTCAGTATTTAACTTATCGTTTTCATAGATAGTGAGTTCTTCTTTAACGACTTTTCCACTTCTTTGATGTTTCCAAAAGCGCTCAACTCGGTATTCTTTTTTTTCTCCATCACGCGTATATTCAAATTCAAGTATCACAGAAGCTTGATTTGAAGATAAGTTTAAAATCGGGTTCCGATGAATTAATTCAGAGAGGTAATCGTGGTATTCATAAAGGTTGACGCGGCTGCCGAGTACCCGTCTGCCGTATAGACAGAGTCGAACTGCATCCAGCAGTGTCGTTTTTCCAGCACCGTTCATCCCACCGATCAGGATTATTGGTCTCCTACCGTTCGGGGTGAGGTGAATAGTTTGTGTGCCACGGAACAAACCTACGTTGTTAAGGGTGAGTTTGTGAAGGATCATTGTTGGGAATTATCGCTATCTAAACCGGCACGTACTTCTTCTTCTGAACGCCAATCCTCATGAAATATCTCATCAATTCGGGATTGTATCTTGGCACGCCGATTCATTCCATCCATTTGTCGTTCTGTATCAAGAAGTTTTGCGACAAGAGTAGTAGGAACGCCCTTTTTATTACAAATTGCTGTCAAGATTTTTTTATCTTGTTCGCTAAAGTAGGCTGTGTCGTCCATGATCCAATCTCGTTCTCCAACAATTTCTGCGTAAATCTGTGGGACGGTATCTTTCCAATCTTGACGTTCGGTTCGCCAGATTTTTCTGATTTCTTCAAGCTCATCTTCTGTGATAAGTTTGATGTCAGGGGCAGTCCCTTCCTCGCGAACCTGCTGTTGAGTTGTGAGAAGCTTTTTCAAAAGTTCCTTGCAGAATTTCAGAGTGTAGGGGCCATGGACAAGTTTATTATTCAGAATCGTAACCTGTCCGTTTCGGCGACGATGTTCGCGTGTCTCCGGTTTTTTCTTAGGATCTTGGGTCTCGGCAAGAAAATCACGGAATTCAAGCAGCGGTAGCATCCAATCCTCGCCGTTATCAATAAGACCTTCCATTGCTTTGTCTTTTGTTACGACGGTACAGGTCCAGCAACCAAAACGACTGTTTCCACAAGATGGAGTGGTTTCATCAACTACGAGCGGGCATTCGCCTTGGGCATTTGTGTTGCGGTAGAGTGTTAGCAACTGCTTATTATCACCACCCCATGGAGACGCTGCGGATAATAGATACATCCAGACATCATCTGTGGTAAAATCGACCACAGGAGTGTAAACAAAAGCATTGGGCAATGTTGTGTGTCGTGAGAGGAGTGAATTTTTCATACGGTGTAAACTCAAAACTTGGTCACGTGTTGAGCTTTCACCTTTACGAACTCCGAGTACCAAAATAACCTCTCCGTGCTCAGAGGCTTTTTCCAGAATGAACCGATTTGCTGGCTGGATTTTCATCCGGTCAGTGCACCATCTAAAGCGTGTATATGGTGCGGGATACCCTTTTCCAATAAGATTAACCCAGAAGGTGTCCTCAGTTTTCGGGCGGACGAGAGCCGTCTGAAACGGCATCTCTTGTTCGTGCGCGATCTTCTCAATCCGATCTAAGGTGCCGGTGATGTAACTAACGATTACCGGCGTTTCAACCAGTGTATCGGACGAGATCAAGTAAACCGGATACTTCCGTTGTTCTGGTGGCAGCTCGGCGAGCGCATACCAGATGAGCTGGAGTGCAGTCGTTGAATCTTTTCCACCGCTGTATCCGATGACCCAAGGACGAGCGTTTTCAAGATAGACTTCTTGAATTTCACGATGAATATCGTCAGGAGTCCGCGAATTGAAGATGCTATAAGGAGCCTCTGCCATAAATCTTGCCCTTTCTAACAAAGATATGTGTATGGAAGATACAACGTCTGGATTTTAGATGTTGGTACATCAGTATACCACAAATCCGATTTATGTCTACACTTATCAATAAATTTTAAGTATGTGGAGTGAATTCTTGCCAGTGAAGAATAGATATTTCAGTTGTTAGATGTCGGTTTATCTATTGTTTTAAGTCTTACGAAAACGCTCTTGCCCTATCTCACTATGTGGAGTCGCTGTAATCTTGATTTGCTCATGGACCGCGAATGTGTTAAAGTCAATTGTCCAATTACTATCGAAAAAGAAGTGGTGTGTTCCTTCGGGTAGTGACTCAGGTATTTTGCCGACCGCGAAAACACCTATCCTGGCAGAATCGACATAGTAACAATTTTTGAAATTATCAAAAAAGGCACCATCGCTATAAGTCCAAAAGAAAAGATAAGGTAGGTACTCTTTAAAATAATTAGGATCAGCGATAATATAGTGCCCGGGTGGCAATGTTACAGATTCTTTTGGCATGTGAGTTTATTCCTTTAAGTGGTCGTTTTTTGGAATAATGCTTACTTTTCATTTTTGTGATGATATAGTATCATATATAACCCAAAAAAGACAATGAAATATTTGTTCAGCACGGAAAAGATGCCTTGGATCTTATGCTTTTACTCTTACTTGGTGTGGTCTCAAACCACATTATAGATGTCAAATTAGGGTTTTCAGAAGCGTTTTAACAAACACGCTGCTATAAACATGCCGTCCGTATCGGACTAAGGATGTGAATTGGAATATATAACGTTTGTAAAATTCGCTCCGGTTTCAAAAATCCTGTAAACCCTATAATCTCATAAATCATGGTTCTGACAATTAACACATGTTTTTCGCTTGCATTGCAAACTGATTTCGTCTAAACTCATATACCAATTCCATTATTGTTATGGGAGAGAACAGTATGACGATTCGAGTCGGTATTGTGGGTACGGGTGGTATTTCGCGTGCACACCAGCGGGCTTATACGCAAGTCGGCGGTTTCGAGATTGTCGCGGTCTGCGACATCATCAAGAGCAAAGCCAACGAGGCTGCCGATAAGTGGGGTGTCCCCAGAAAGCACGTCTTCACCAGCTACAACAAGATGCTTGAGATGGACGAAATCGATACAGTCAGCGTTTGCACCTACAACCAAGGCCATCGCCGTCCGACAGTGGCAGCGTTGAATGCCGGTAAACACGTCTTTTGTGAAAAACCGATGGCAGCGACGCTCCCAGATGCGACCGCAATGGTGCGAGCAGCGAAAACGTCAGGCAAAATCTTGCAAATCGGTATCCACAGCACTTTTAATCCGAGACTCCAATTCGCTAAGAAGGTGATTGATGAAGGACTGCTCGGCGACATCTATTATGCTGAATCTACAGGAGGGAGTCGACGCAGGAATCCGGGACGTACATTCATCTACAAAAAGACCGCTGGTGCCGGTGCGATCGTAGACGTCGGGGTCTACAATATGCACGATTCGTTGTATGCGATGGGGTATCCGAAACCGGTGCGGGTCTCCGCGATTACCGAAGATTACATCTCCCAGCAAGATCCGCAATTTAAGGGTATCATGGACGTTGAAGAGTTCGGTGTCGCATGGGTCCGATTTGACAATGGCGGTGTGATGGTGTTCAAAATCTCTTGGGTGGTGCATCAGGATTCGTTGGGTCCGAGTTTTTGTCTCGGTAAAGAAGCAGGTATTTCTCTGAACGGACCGGTTGTCTATGCCGATGCCTATACAAATGACCTGAAGAAACTCGTCAAATCCGAAGGACTCACCGCGGAAGCGAACCCACCGGAAGGGATGACGACGATCCAGTTCTCTGGATTCCCAGAGGTCGATGTCTGGCAAGCACAGATAACGGCATTCCGTGAAGCCGTCAAAACGGATGCCCCATCGCCAATACTCCCAGAGGGTGTCCTACTCACGAACGTAATTATGGATGGTATCTTCCGTTCACATGCAGCCGGTAAAGAGGTGACAGTGAACGTGCCAGAGATTTAATAGCGATCGGTCATCAGCAGTCAGTCGTCTTGTTAATGCCTACATGAAATTTATGGTAGAGATTAGAATTACTTGCATCCTCAATGCAAAGTCAACCCCCTAAAGAATCAGAATCAACGGTATGAATGCCTTATGGGCATTCCCCGGGTATGAATGCCATGGGCATTCCCCGCCCCTTACAGGGGGACTTTGAAGATTTTGAGAAGGACAGGGGTATTGATAAATGTCAACTTATTTCTATTAGGACTTATGCATTTTGCGTGAACCCTACGCAATAAGTATTGCGAGGGTCTATAAGTCCTGATGAGGAGAGAACAATATGACAGTCCGAGTTGGTATTATTGGCACAGGTGGTATTTCACGGGCACACCGAAGCACTTATGAGAAAGTCGGTGGTGTCGAGATCGTCGCGGTCTGCGACATCATCAAAAGTAAGGCGAACCAAGCCGCTGACGAATGGGGTGTCCCCAGAAAGAACGCTTTTTCAAGTTACAACAAAATGCTCGAAATGGACGGACTTGATGCGGTGAGTGTCTGCACTTACAATCAGGGGCATCGGAGACCTACCGTCGCAGCACTGAACGCCGGTAAACACGTCCTCTGTGAGAAACCGATGGCAGCGACATTGCCAGATGCAACAGCAATGGTGCGGGCAGCAAAGGCATCGGGCAAAATCTTACAAATCGGTCTCAATCCGACATTTGATCCGAGGCTCCAATTCATAAGAAAGGCGTTCGACGCCGGATTGTTCGGCGATATCTACTATTCTGAATCTGCAGGGTGCCGACGGCGCGGGAATCCGGGACATACGTTCATCTACAAGAAAACTGCAGGTGCCGGTGCAACCGTCGATATAGGGGTCTACAACATGCACGCTTCGCTGTATGCGATGGGGTATCCGAAACCGGTGCGGGTCTCCGCGATTACCGAGGATTACATCTCTCAGCAAGATCCAAGATTTAAAGGTATCATGGATGTTGAAGAATTCGGTGCGGCGTGGGTGCGGTTTGAGAATGGTGGCGTAATGGTGTTCAAAATCTCTTGGGCAGTGCATCAGGACTCGCTCGGTGGCAACTTCCATCTTGGAACGAAAGCGGGGTTCTCATTGGGTGGACCGGTTATTTATGCCGATGCGTATGATGGTGATCTCAAGAAGTTTGTCGAAGCGGAGGGATTAACAGCCGAACCGAACCCGCCGGAAGGAATGACAACGATCCAGTTCTCTGGATTTCCCCAATCTGATAACTGGGCAACACAGATGATCGAATTCCGAGAAGCCGTCAAAGCAGACGCGCCGTCCCCGATACCGCCAGAGGGTGTTCTGCTCACAAACGTGATTATGGACGGTATCTTCCGTTCGCATGCAGCCGGGAAAGAAGTGGCAGTAAGAGTGCCGGAGATTTAAGAGTCTATTTATGATTTTTTAACGTTTGGTTTACGAGGAGGCATCTCATCAACGGATGCCTCCTCCTTGTCTATAACCGCTACGAGACGATATGCGTACCGTCCTACATCTTGAATCCCTTCTTCGCGTTCATGCAGGCTAACCTTCAGCGTCCAGATAAACCCCGGTTCAAAGTCAAAACCTTCTATCCCCTCATAGAAAAATTCCCACCGTTGGCTTTCCGCATTGAATTCGAGATAACACTCCTGCTCAAAAGCACCCACACAAGTTGTTTTATAGGGTCCGATTATCAGAATCTCTTCGTGTGCATCGCGACTACATCCAATGGTGACGAATAAAAAGATTAATGTGATTGGAAGTATGGGTTTTGTTGGATATGGCATTCCTTAGATTCTCATCTTAATCTCACTCCATAGGGTCGTCAATTTCCCTAATTCTATATTCTCTCCAGGCCCGGTAGGTTCGGTTTTGCGGCGTACACGCCCAAATTTTGCCCACACGCGGCAAAATTTGTCTTAGCTTTACATTTGCGACCTGCATTCCTAACCGAACCGGACTTCCCTAAAAATTACCGAGGTAAAAAATTAATCTTCATCAAAGCGCGCCAACTGAGAGGAATTGAGTAACCTTCCTATGCAGACAAGAAATTCCGAATCACATAATCCAGAATCCCACCGTGTTTGTAGTATTCCACCTCCACAGGCGAATCAATTCTGATTAACAATTCTGTCGTCTGTATCTCACCATTTGCCCGGACGATCTTCATTGTCGCCATCTGTCCGGGTTGGAGATCATCGGCGAACCCTGTGATACTGATAATCTCACTACCGTCAAGGTTAAGCGTCTGCACATTCTCACCAGCTTTGAACTGCAACGGCAAGACCCCCATACCGATGAGATTACTGCGGTGAATACGTTCATAACTCTCCACGACAACCGCTTTGACACCCAAGAGTTTCGGACCTTTCGCTGCCCAGTCGCGGGAACTCCCCATGCCGTAGTCCTGTCCCGCGAAGATAACAGTCGGAACACCGTTTTCTTGGTAATGGAGTGCTGCTTGATAAATAGTCGTCTGCGTCTTCTCTGGGTACTGAACAGTGAATCCACCTTCCACGTCCGGGGTCATCAGATTGCGAACACGGCGGTTGGCAAATGTACCACGACTCATCACACGGTCATTGCCGCGTCTGGAGCCGTAGGTATTGAAGTCCCGCGTCTCAACACCGCGTTCTTGGAGGTAATGTCCTGCTGGACTTTCTGCCGCGATTGCACCTGCTGGCGATATGTGGTCAGTTGTGACTGAATCTCCGAAGATCCCCAGAATTCGCGCATCTATAACATCTGAAATCGGAGCCGGTTCACGTGAAAAGCCTTCAAAGAAAGGTGGATGCTGGACATAAGTGCTTCGCTCGTTCCACGGATAGAGAACACCCGTCGCGCCTGCAAGGTCTTCCCATTCTGGTGCTTGGTTACCGATTGCATCGTACATCTCTTTGAACGTCCGCCGATCAACCGCTGCACCAATCATCTCAGCGATCTCTTGACGCGTGGGCCAGATGTCTTTTAGGTAAACCGCTTCATCCGCATCGTTGTGTCCAACCGGTTCCGTAGCGAGATCAATATCAATCCGTCCTGCGATCCCGAAAGCGACAACAAGTGGCGGCGACATCAGGAAGTTCGCTTTTATCTCTGGATGCACCCGCGCTTCAAAATTTCGGTTCCCACTCAAAACGCTGGCAGTGACGAGATTTCCGGCATCTATTGCTGATTGAATCACGTCATTCAACGGTCCGCTATTACCGATACAAGTTGTGCAACCGTAGCCGACAACGTTATATCCGAGCGCCTCAAGATAGGGTAATAAACCCGTGTTCTGTAGATACTCCGTTACGACACGGGAACCGGGTGCCAAACTCGTCTTAACGTGATCGGGAACACGCAGCCCTTTTTCAACGGCTTTCTTGGCGAGCAGCCCGGCACCAATCATTACGGACGGGTTACTCGTGTTTGTGCAGCTTGTAATCGCAGAGATAACAACGGAACCGTGGGTTATGCTATCGCTATCGCCTGCGGCTTCCGTCACGCCGAATCCATCTTCTGCAACAGGACGCGTAAGGAGTTCATTAAACGTCTGTTTGACATCCGACAAGGCGATCCGGTCTTGCGGACGTTTCGGGCCCGCGACACTCGGTTCAATATCTCCGAGGTCTATTTCAAACACATCGGAGTATTCCACATCTCCGAGTCGCGGGATACCGAACAGCTCCTGCGCTTTCAGATAAGCCTCTACTGTGTCAACGTGTGTCTCGTCGCGTCCCGTGAGACGGAGGTATTGCATCGTCTCAGCGTCAGGTGGAAAGAACCCGATAGTCGCACCGTATTCAGGACACATGTTCGAGATCGTCGCACGGTCAGGGAGCGAGAGTGCCTCTACACCTTCACCGAAGAATTCGACAAATTTGCCGACAACTGCAGCGGCTCTGAGGCGTTGCGTCACAGTCAAGACGAGATCCGTTGCGGTAACGCCTTCTTGTAATTCGCCTTTGAGGTGAACACCGAGCACCTCCGGGGTCAGGATATAGACAGGCTGCCCTAACATCGCTGCTTCCGCTTCAATACCGCCGACACCCCATCCGACGATACCTAAGCCGTTAATCATTGTCGTATGTGAATCGGTACCGACGACGGTATCGGGATAGGCGAGTGACCGCTCTGTCATGACGACTTTCGCGAGGTATTCCAGGTTCACCTGATGCACGATACCGATAGAGGGTGGGATAATATTGAATTTTTCAAATGCCTGCTGTCCCCATTTCATGAATTCATAACGTTCCTTGTTACGCTCAAACTCGCGTTGCGTATTGAACAGGAACGCGTTTTCTGAACCATACGCATCGACTTGGATAGAGTGGTCAATGACTAAATCGACGGGGATGAGCGGTTCTATCATGCTTGCGTCACCACCGAGTTCAGCAACAGCAGAACGCATCGCCGCAATATCGACGATAAGCGGGACACCTGTAAAATCCTGTGCTACCACGCGTGCGGGTTTGAACGGAATCTCTGCGGCTTTTGGAGAACGCGCATCCCAGTTTGCCAGATTCACGATATCGTCTTCTGTGATTTGGTGTCCGTCGTAATTGCGTAATAACGATTCAAGTAAGATACGGAGACTGACGGGCAAAGTGGATATTGAACCAATACCCGCCTCCGCTAAGGCAGGCAATGAATAATAGGCACACGCGACTCCTTCACGTTCAACGGATCGGTGTGTATCGAACAAATTGTGAGCAGCTTCGGACATCTACTAACTCCTTTAGTTTTCGTAAATATTTTCTTATTATTCTATCACAAATTGGCGTTGTATTTCAATTCTCCGCTAATAAACGCTTCGCTGTAGGATTCTCACTGCGAAGCACTCCCGATCGCGACTCACCTCTTCACTCTCACTGCGAGGCAAACTGATAACTGATAACCGAAAATTATTCCGCTATCGTTTCCCCTGCGCCTTCATAAGTTCATCAAGTTGCTGGCGTGCGTGCGCGACGATAACGTTTTCTGGGTAATCAGTGATAAGCGTCGTATAAATAGAAGTGGCGTTCGCAAAATCGGCATTTTCTCGATAAATTTCGGCGATGTTCATCAACGCTTTTGCGGCGATAGGGCTTTCTTGTGCGACAACCTGTTCGTATGCCTCAATCGCCGCATCATCTTTACTCGCACCACGATAGATATTACCGATAAGTAGCCACATGTCATCGGCGATAGTGGATTCGGGGTAGACATCAAGCGTCCGCTGACACTGCTGTAGTGCCGCTTCCGTCTCTCCCCTCAATTGAAGTTGCACAGCAGTCGCATAGTCCGTAAGCGGGATTTTGAAATAGTCGGGATGATTTTGGATGAGGACGATGCGTTCAAGCGCGTCATTTGTCAGTTTGTCAGATTTTGAGATCTTGATGACAAGATTGTACGCCTCAATAGCCTGTTCAAAGCCACCGTCGAAGAAATAGGAGTCTCCCATCAATTTTCGGGCGGTGGCGCGGGAACGATTGGTACGGTTGGCGATCGGTTCAAGCACTTCCCTCGCGAGTGTATAACGTTTCAACAAAATATGGCATTCCGCTAAACCTAATTGTGCTTCCGTCAATTGGGTGGCAGTTAAGCGTTGGGTGAGCAACGGTTCAAAGGTCATCTGAGCGGCTTTCGGTGCGCGAAGTCCGTGCAATTGCAACTGTCCGAGCAATAATTTATCTCTAACCGAAGCCTTTCCTGTGTTGAGTTGTTCTTTCAAGAGTGCTACCGCTGCATCCCACCGCTCCATCTTTTGGTAGAGTTTCGCAAGCTTGGCTCTGGTGCTTCTGACGCGGTTCCTATCGGCAGAACCTGCTATCAATGCCTTATGGAAGTCGGCGGAAGCCTGAAGGTTTTCGGTCCGTTCTAATATCCGTGCGTATTTCTCAAGTGCTGTGTCAGCGTGCATTGGATAAGATTGATGAAGTCGTGTAAACGTTTCGAGGGCTTGCGTGGCTTTGCCCGCGTAGAATAAGAGCTCACCGAGCGTCATAACGATATTCGGATTATACTGGGATTGTACTTGCTGCTTCTGAAGCAGGCTGATGAGTTTCTCCTGAAGTGCTTTGCGTTCTATGCCTTCATAGATCTCACGCATCACGCTCCAGATGGCTTCCCGTTGATTCTGTACAAGACCAACACGTTGCAAGGCATCAATATAAACATCTGCGGCTTCTCGGATTTTCCCCTGAATTTTATACGCCGATGCCAATTGTGTATAGAGATAACTATCTTTCGGATTCAGCTGAATCGCCTGCCGATACGCCGCAATCGCCTCTGGATACATTTTATGCGAGAGATAGATTGCGCCGAGTTGCTGATGCCGGTCAGATCGATTTAAGTTACCCGTCACAAGTTTTTCCCACTCGGCTACCGCTTGTTCAGTTTTACCGATCTCAGCATAAAGGGCACCTAACTTCTTACGAAGGTTTGTATTTTCGGGGTTCCGTTTAATTGCTTTCTGGTAAAGTTCAAGTGCCTTTGGGTAGTCATCCTGTTGTTGGTAAAGTTCTGCCAATTGTTCCAGCAAGGTGATGTCATCAGGGTACTGCTGCATCCGTTCTTGGATCATTTTTTCAGCTTCTGCATAGCGTCGATTTGTAATATAAAGCTGAATAAGCCTATTAACTGCAGTCGTGTGATAGGGTGAAGTCCGGAAGTTATCAAGGAAATACTTGTAACTTTTCATCGCTTCCTCAGAGTTCCCCTCCGCTTGTTGATATTGCCCAACGAGATAGGCAGCCGTTGCAGCAGCAGTTGTACCAGGGTGTTGATTGAGGATCTGTTTGCACTGCAATATCGCTTCCCTAAACTGATAGCGGTCCCAATGGAGGTTTGCCAAGCGATGCACCGCCTGCGTGGCATAAGAACCGTTCGGATTTTCATCAACAATCTCTCTGAAAACGCGCTGTGCTGCAGCATCCTCACCTGTTTTGGCGTAACTTTGACCTAACATAAGGCGAATCGAGTCTTTTGGATGCTGGCGGAGCGGCGTATAGGTACCATCAGGATTGGCAATACCCTTTTCAAGCAATGCTTCGTACGCCTTAATCGCTTCCGCATACCGACGCTCATGGTAATGATCATGTGCCGCTTCAACTGAGTCTAACAAGGGATGAACTTCTTGGACAGTAGGGGCCCGTTGAACTTGTGCGAAAGTGTGTGAATTATCTGCGATTGTTATTGTGATAAAAAGCAGTGGTATGAGAACGGTAAGAAAAGTGGCTTGTCGGTGCATCACGGTCTCCATTTCTATCAGGTGAAGTATCTATAGTACAGCCCTGCCTCTGTGTTTTGAACCGGTTCATCCAGATAGACAAGTGCTAATTAGCTCCTGTAGCGTTTGGGTTTCGAGTTCTGATTTAAGTTTTTCAACTTTTTCAGGATTTCCGAGTTTTACCTCGACTGCGGTGATAGCATCTTTTACAGCATTTGCATAGAGCGGCGTTGTTGCCCCGGTTTCGGTGTAGATACGCTCGACTTGAAGGAAAAGGTGCAAACTCTGTTCTAATTTGCCTTCGGCGCAAGCCAATCTTCCGAATTGGTGGAGCGAATCTGCAATTTCGCTGAGTTTTCCGCTTTTGTTGCGATGCTGGAGGCTTTCTATGTAATATTGCCTCGCTTCGTTATACCTGCCCTGACGAATTGCTATTTTCCCAAGACTATCAAGGAGATAGGGGAGGTTTGTGCCAGAGGCAGAGAGTTCACGGGCGAGATGCAGGCTCTCTGTATAGTAGCGTTTTGCATCTTCATCGCTATTTTGCTGAAACGCAATTAACCCTAAATGGCTCAGCGAATAGGAACATCCCTGTTTATCGCCTAATTCTTGTTGAATCTGGAGGCTTTCGGTGTGGTAACGATGTGCTTCATCATACGCGGTTTGGTGATAGGCGATCAGCCCAAGGTGATTGAGTGAGGTAGCGATGCCGCGTTTATCAGCAAGCTCTCGTCGGATTTCTAAGCTTTCGATATGATAATGTTTTGCATCCTCACGTAACCTTTGACGACTTGCTGTTTTCCCAAGGTTATTGAGAGCATAGGCGATACCGCGTTTGTCGTCGAGTTCGCGTGCGAGACGTAAACCTTCTATATACTGGGTTTTTGCTTCTTCAAAACGGCCCCGGTGGTAGGCAGTGAGTCCTAAATTATTCAGGGCGAAAGCGATCTGCCACTTATCGTCTAATATCTTCGCAATCTCTAAGGCTTCCGAGAAATGTGTGTCCGCTTCATCAGGTTTTTCTTGATACCTCGCGATAATACCGAGCCGGTTTAATGCTTCGACTACGCCGGGTTGATGCCCCACAGCTCTGAAAGTTTGCAGGGCATCTTTGCACAATTGCCGAGCGGTTTGACACTCCTGTCGTGTATTATAGAATCTCGCGAGGGCTACCTGAATATTTGCTATTGTAAGTCGTAGCAATTTTTCGTCTGTTTCTAAAGCAGTTCCCGATTTCTGGTTCTGCAGAAGGTATTGTAATTCGATCTTCGCCTGTTTCAACCAGGTCAATCCTTCGTTCCACAATCCTCGGATGTAGAAAAACTGGGAAAGTGCAACGGCAAGCTGCCCGAACAAGAGCCATTCGGTATTCTCTCGTGTAAATCCGAAAGCGGCGCGGAAATTGTCGAGTTCAAGCGCCATTTCTGAAAGCACATAGACCTGTTCGGGGCCCTGTAGTTTTTCATTTTGTTGTTGTGCTAACCTGAGATAATAGCGAGCATGTGCCTCCCGGAATTCGGCAAGAGGATGCTTTTCCCGCAGATACAATTGCAATGGGACCGAGAGATGGTAGCGGGTTCGTGTCAAATGTGTTTCCGTAATAAGTAGAGATTTATCATGTAAACTAAAAATGATATCTATCGTCTCTATTTCTGCAGTCGGTGTCTTATCTGTTGTAAGGGGGCATACTGAACCCCAAATCATTTCGACGGCTTCCAAGAAAAATCCGCCTGAAAACAAGGCAAGCTGGCAGAGGAACGACTGTTCATGCGGCTCCAGAAGTTCATAAGACCAGACGATCACAGCGTTAAGAGTTTGATGTCTCATCGGTACATCTTGATTCCTCGTTGAGAGGAGTGTGGAACGTTTGTCGCTTGCTGAGTCGTCGAGGGTCATCTTTAGGCGTTCGCGGATGTGTTGTGGTGTCATCCCTTGGACGCGCGCCGCGGCGAGTTCAATCGCAAGGGAGAGCCCATCAACCATGCGACAGATCTCACCGATCACTTCGGCATTGTTCGGTGTTAATTGGAAATTCGGTGCGACTGCCTCTGCGCGTTCGCGAAACAGTTGGACGCTTTCCGAGTGTTGAAGGACTTCATAGTCAGCATCTACGGATGGAATAGATAAGGGGGGTACCATATATCTCTGCTCGCCTGCGATTTTTAACGATTCTCGTGAAGTGACTAAACAGTGCAGCTTCGGACACCGAAGGAGCAGTGTCTTGACATCTGAACTCGCTTCTATCAAGTGTTCAAAGTTATCCAATATTAATAAGAGGGTTTTCTGTGAAAGATATGTAATAACTTGTTCAATGGTATCCAATGGAAGGGCAAGAACCGTTGCAATTTCTGTAATAACGTGCGCTGGATGCACCAGATCCGCTAACGGAACGAACCATACCCCATCTGGGTAAGCGTTTAGGAGCTCTGTTCCCACCTGTAGGGCGAGACGCGTTTTTCCGATGCCGCCGGGACCCGTGAGCGTCACGAGCCGTGACTGTCCATCGGCAAGATACTTCACGATACGTCGGATTTCAGTTTCTCTGCCGATAAAGTTGTTCATTGGCGTTGGCAGGTTATTGGGGAGATTATTGAGCGTTTGCAGGGGCGGAAATTTACTTTCTAGTTCTGGAATAGTAGAATCATCTATAGGTTTTCCATGTTGCTCTGTATTGTCTTGTGTCTGTTTCCCAAAGATTTCAGCCCATCTCTTTTCGCCAATAATCTTAAAAATAGAGGGCTGCGGCGCGAGAAACTGAAAAATCGCTTCTGGACGTTGAATGTGCTTCAGACGATGCTCACCGAGGGCGATAAAACTTCCAGGCGGGAATTGCGTTTTGACAAGTTCATAAGTTACAGTAGAGAGCAAGATCTGCCCGCCATGCCCGGCATCGGTAATTCGTTTAGCAAGGTTCGCAGCCATTCCGTGATATTGGTTATCTAACAGGAGCATATCTCCCGTGTGAATGCCAATGCGAACGCGCAAATGCCCTACTTCTTCATGCCACTGATGCGCCTTGAGTGCCAACTGTACTTCAAGGGCGCATGTAACAGCATCGTTTGCTGTAGGAAAAACAAAGAAGAAGGCATCGCCTTCGTTGTGGATTTCCGTCCCACCCCATGCCGTTTTTGCTGCTCGCAAGATCGCGTTATGGGCATTGATAACCTCCGCCATGATCGCATTATCGTGTTTTTCCCAAAGCAGCGTTGAGCCTTCGATGTCAGTAAACATCAAGGTAAGCGTTCCGACAGGCAAATGTGGCGGTGAATTACGTGCTGACACAGCATTGTCCCTCTTGATTTGGGTTTGGCATTAAAGCATGGCAAGACTGGTGAGGAATGCCATGCCGTAAATCATGCAATTTTCGTCAATATCAAATTGTGGATGATGACACATATTCACGATACCTTTCTCCTCATTTCCCGCACCCACCATCACGAAGCAGGCAGGAATCTCTTGGGAATAACAACCGAAATCCTCACCACCGAGTATCGGCGGCACCGGAAATATGAGGTTGTCTTCTCCGACCAAGCCTCGCGCTGCAGATGTCGCTGCAGTAACACAAGGTTCGTGATTATATGTCACTGGACACCCTTCTTGATACTTGAAAGTGTACGCAGCGTTGTTAGCGTCTGCAAATCCCGCAAGGAGACGTTCAAGCTGTTCTCGGACGCTTGTCTGTACCGATTTTTGGAGCGTACGCACCGTGCCACCTATGAGAACTTCGGGAGGAATAACGTTGAGTGCTGCACCTGTGAGTCCTTCTTGCAAGTTCGCGTCTCCGCCGTGCAATTGCGTAATACTGACGACCGCTGAATCTAAAGGGTTAACATTTCTCGCGACAATCGACTGCACGGCTGTCACAAACTGCGCGCCGATAACAATTGGATCCACAGTAAGATGCGGAAACGCAGCGTGTCCACCCTTACCGGTGAGCGTAATCCGAAACGTATCAGACTGTGCGAGCATCGGACCGACACACGTCGCATATTCGCCAACACCGTAGAGCGGAAAGACATGGATACCATAGATTTCGTCTACATCTTCCAGCACGCCATCAGCCATCATTGCCTCTGCTCCACCCGGAAACACCTCTTCACTCGGTTGGAACACAAACCGAATGTGCGTTTTGAGGCTGCTACGGAGATGTGAAAGGATCCGTGCCGTTCCAATAAGCATAGCCGTGTGTGCATCGTGTCCACACAGGTGTGCTTTGCCGTCAATCTTCGATTTAAAAGGCACATTCGTCAGTTCCTGAATCGGAAGCGCGTCCATGTCGGCACGTAAGGCGATACGTTTTGTCGCGCCAGGCACCTCTAAGTCCCCTACGACACCCGTCTTACCGATCCCTGTTTTGACTGGAATGCCGAGCGCATGCAGCGCATCAGCAGCAATACCTGCCGTCCGGTGCACATCAAATCCGATTTCAGGGTGTTGGTGAATATCACGGCGGATGGCGACAATCTCATTAAAATGATGGCGACACTGTTGAAAAATTAAATCCTTCTGCATTGAACCGATCTTCCTTAGGTATATCGCTTACGAACTAAAACGTTAGTGTCCGTCGTAGGATGCTCTGGTGCCCCTGCTCATTTTCAAGACGATAAATAATGGTATAAACCCCCGGCATCTCCTGAAATATCTCGTTATTAATCACGGGGGTCAATTCTACTTTCGCTGAACCATCATCGGGAACCGTTTTTTCTTCTGTAAAAGGACCGTAGCATCTTTCACCCAAAGGGTTGAGTACCTTCCATGTCAAAGTGAGTTGCTTCGGACGCGGCGGATTATTAATATAGACAGTGATGTTATCGTCCAATTGTCCGTCTTCAAAACGCAATGTGCCTAACTTCGAGAACAGTTTTACCGTCAACGTCAACGGCGGCACGTATTCAAAATAGCCTCTACCCGGGATTGCACGCCACGTACCACCCGTTGCCAATGCGATCTGTCGGATCGGCAGATAATCAATTCCGATTACATCCACACGCACCTTTTCGCGCTGTAGTGTTTCAATAACCTCGTCCAGACTATAAGCAGATCTCCCGTTGTAGTCAGCATCATGAAAGGCACCATCGCTCGCCAAGATAATGAAACGTTGTGCACCTTTACGAAACTTCGTCGCCTTTACCGCGTCCATGAGTCCATCTAAGCCGGCTTCTGCGATGTCCCCACCGCCATCAACACCGATCTTCACAAGCCAATTCTTGAAATCGCCAAGATCATCGGTGCGTCCGTATATTTTCGTTTTATCCGTGAACGTCACCAATCCAAAGGTAAGGTCGTGTCCTTCTCGTTCCATAGCATCAAATAGGAAATCGACATACGCGCGGATACCGCGGATGTTATCAACCATACTCGCAGTTTCATCAAGGACAAAAACAATATCGATCTTCTTTGCCGTACTCGCCGCAACGAGTGTCCGCGCAATGTCTTGCATCATATAGACAAAAGCCCCCCCCACATTGCCACCTCCGGAGGTGCCGCCGCCACCCCAACTATTCCCCATGCTTGTGGCTCTAAGCGCATCGCCGCGTTCACTGCCGTAATGAATTTTTGGGGCATCAATCCCCGGCGAGGCACCAGAATCGTTTAGCGTATTATCCGCCTCTAAAGCAACAGACTTCATTTCGCCTTGTGGTGCGACGTAATCTGCTTTCAATGCAGACGGCAGTACTGTCGCGGGTTGATCAACTGAATTCAGTGTGAGGCGATTTTCGGCAGTATAATCCGCGGGTTTCCCCGCTATAGTGTTGGATTGTGAGAGTCCACTCCCGATCTGATTTGCGCGCGTTGAACGCTCCTGTCCACGTGTCTCGGAGTTCGGCAGATTTGTTGAGTCTTGCTCCGTCAGTTGCCAAGTTGTACTCAGACCCGCTTTCGGTTTGGGAGGCGTAGGCGGTTTTTCTGCTTTCACTATCTCAGGTGTGACGGGTTCAGGAGACACGGCAGGTTCAACAAAGACTGGTGGTTTAACAGTCGGAAGCGGCTTAACACGCGTTATCCAGCTCGTTATGCTGCCGTCGAACAGGTCTTCGGAAATCGGTTTCGGCACCAACCACCACACGACTAACAATAACACAGAGTGGATAAGAAGTGAATATACAAAATATGGGGATGCCGTTTTTCGTCTTAACATCTTTCCTCTCCTCCTGCCTTAAGCAATTACAAATGAAACTCGACTACATCTCCATCGTAAACGACATCATTGCGACTGACAGATTGTCCATCGTGCCATTGAGGTCGCCATATCCGTGCGAACTTGAATTCCTCAAAATCTTTGTGTAGACCGATAGCAGCATCAAGAACAGTCGAACCGATCGGAAGCACAATCGGGTCATCGCGTTCCACTGCTTTACCGGGCGCCTTCGGATAAACACGCAAGATGTCTAACGCTGTATAAAGTGCTTGAAATAAAGGATCTTTACCGGCTCCGGTTTCGGCGGACATCGGATAGATTTGAAACGTCTCATCATAGAATTCTTTGAGAATCTCCAACCGCTCATCTGCGTCTACTGCGTCGAGTTGGTTCGCTATGATCAGATGCCCATTTTCCGGGGGATCCCTGTCTGTTTCGTTAAGCAGTGCCAGCACCATGTCCAGATCGTCTAATAGGTTGTCACTTGCAAGACTTACCACCGGTAGCGCGATATCGGCGTTCCGGGTGAGCGTTAACAAGGTCGGTGAAATAAAATCCTGCATGATAGAGGGTGTATCAATCAGTTGAAATTGGATGTTCTCATAGCGGAGCATCCCGACCAACGGCGTAGTCGTCGTGTAAGGTGTTGATGACACTTCCGGCTTCGCGTTCGTGAACTGGACGAGTATCTGGGACTTCCCAGCATTTGGCGGTCCCAAAAGCACGATCTGTCCTGCTCCTTGTTTCGGAATGTGTTCGCTATAGCTTCTTTTTCCAGAGCCTTTCCCTTTCTCCGCGGGGGCCCTTTTGTGCGCAGCAATACGACGACGGATATCCGAAACCACCTTTTCTGAACCTTTGTGTTTCGGGATGATCCGTAACATCTCTTCTAACAGACTGAGGCGTTCTTCATCTGTCTTGGCGGCTTCATGTTCGTGTTTAAGTTTATAGTAGGTCGGGGGCAGATTTGCTGGCATTTTCTCGTCCACTTCTATCGTCGGGCTTTGAGGTTTACACACATTCGTCTGAAGCAATGAACACTAACGCTATTTACAATCGGACTGAAATCTGTTAAAATGAACACAACTCTTAAATAGGATACAAAATTTCTGTGCGCATGTCAAGGCAATTAAGGCATCCTTCCCCAGTCGCTATAAAAAACTATACAGTCCTTCTCCTTTTTCTATCTATTTCGCTGTCTGTTGTGGCAGCGGATAACAATAATCCGTTACCTCGCGGTGATGCGCTCCTCACGCGGGTACAATCCGATGCCCTCGAAGCACAGGTGATAGCACTACAAGAAAACATCCGTCAAGGAAACCGCCATGCCTATCGAACCCGCAGCGCACACCACCGTGAAGCAACGGAAAACACTGTACAGTATATTAAAAGTCAGTTTCGGCGTTCCCCGCGTTTACAGATAAGTGAACAAGTTTTTGGAGGTATTCGGAACGTCACGGCTATTTTACCGCCTCGGTTGGGTGCGACCAGCAATCGTATTTTTATCGTCTGTGCGCATTATGACACGCAAGCCGTGCGTGAACCGAATTGGAATCCGTTGGCATCTACCGCACCCGGCGCAAATGATAACGGCACGGGGGTCGCGGCAATGCTGGAGATAGCAAACCTTTTAAGCCGTTATGAATACGACCATGAGTTAAGGTTTATCGCCTTAGGTGGCGAGGAACTCGGTTTCCTCGGCAGTCGGCACTATGTGCAAAGTGTATTGCGTCAGGTGGAGCTGGACAGTAAAACGACGACTGCTACTACCCGCGATAACATCGTCTCTGTTTTTAACTTAGACATGTTCGGTTTCAATTGGAAAAGTGATCTCGTTGAAATCGTTGCCAATAACGATTCCGCTTGGATCAGCCGCGCACTCATTATCGCAAACGGATGGTACAATGTCGGCTTGAAAATTCGCCGCACACAAGACGAATTCATCGATATCTCCTCCCACAAACCCTTTTGGGACAATGGATACGATGCAGTCACTTTAACTGAGAGTTCAACCCCGTGGCGCGACTCCCAAAATTACGATGCCAATCCTTTCTATCACACGGCTGCGGATACTGCCGATAAAGTCAATTTCGGTTTGGTGAGAAAAGTGACACAGCTCGTGCTTGTCACAATAGATAGCCTGCTCACGGACATGTTTAATCCAACCCGGCAGATACCCCGAATAACATTGGAACTCCCCCTGACGACGCAAGAGAGTGAGTTAACAATTAACGGAACATTTCATTCGGATTTCCCAATCGATATCATCGTCCATCCGAGCCAGACGGAAGCGGTGCTGCACCGAGAAACACAAACCTATACCGCAAGGGTGCCGTTGAAGACCGGAGAGAACACGCTCCGCGTGATAGCCCGATACCCACTCGGAGCCGTCTCAGTTGCGCAGTCTGTAATCTTGACCCAAGCCTTCGCGTGGAAAGACGTAGCGGTTTTTCCGAACCCCGCACGTTCAGACAGTCTAACTGAATTCCGTGTCGAGGCAAATACGGAAATAACTGAAATGCACGTACTGATCTATGATGCCCACGGTAACCTAATAAAACGGGTTGAAGGGGTCGCTGATCGGCTAAATCAAACGATCTGGCGGACCTGGTGGAATCAGCAGACCTCTTATGGATTGGCGGTATCCCCGGGGATTTATGTGTGCCATATTTCGGTCGTTTCAAAGGGTGAAACGTATACCTATCTGGAGAAATTGGCGATTTTGCGGTGAGGTGTTGGACTGAGTTAAATTTCCTTGTCACGTATGTCACTCAACTGCGTACCCTGTGTGAGGTCTAATATCTGGTGGATGGAATCCTAACACAATATGCTCTTTCGGAATGCCGTATCGCTCTAAGTCAGGTGTAATACCCTCGGTATTATCTTGTTGGATCCACAATTTCCCATCAATAATATCGATTCGGACAATACAGGCATGGATACGTTTGTGTTTCTGCTGGTAACCGCGTGTCATCCATAGGTAACGGTCTGCTTCCCGGTCAACAATGATTTCATCTACCATCTCACCGTAAGCGGGTGGTACTTCTGTCCATTCACGCAACACTCGTATTATAATGTCTCGATATTTCTCTATGTGTTCCATTTTACAATTACCTCCTCGGTTCTGTTGAAAACAAGCAGCTTGATGTGATTTTTGCGGATAAGCATCTGTCCCAAGGATTCCTCAAAAATGGTAGAAAAAATCTCTTCGTGAACAGCGAGATATAACGTCCGATCAGGTTCAAGTTCTTCAATAATATTTTGATATAGAATATATTGACCTAGCGCGTTCTCTAGGTCCGCCATGTTAGAGGTGCTCGCGAAACTTTTGATTTCAACGGCGATTTTCTGGTCTTCTTTTTTAGCTATCAAAAGTCTTTGTGCTCCTAAATCTACGTACAAAGAATCGTTGCCCCACCTCAAGTGGAGTGGATCATGTGTGATTGTCCAACCATCCTTGATTAAGGCGTTTTTCACGGTGTCGTGATAGATGTCTCTGGCAGGCATGGATTGCTTCCTTGCATTTTCGCGGGGTGTCTGTTCGGTTATAAGTCAAGAACAACGTAAGGGGTGATTCTTTTCTCAGTGTTTTTTATAAAATACCACATAAGCAATCAAAAGACAAGTCTTTTAGGATTAAGCAGAAGATTATTAGATATAGACTTCCAGTCCGCAATATAGTAGAATAAATAAGAGAGAATACTAACAACTATGATCCGAAAAAATACTTTGACATCCTCGCAAAGATTATGTTAGAATATACTATACAATACAGAAGTAGACTAAAGAAAACCTGGAAAAATGGCTGATCATGCCAAAAGGGGAGAGCTGATGAAAAAAAATATTTATGTCCGCTTCAGTTTACTAATTTACCTCGTCTGTGCAAGCGTGATAATATCTGCGTGTGGCAGCGCGAAAATGGAACCGACAGATGTTGAACTCCTCAGCGCAATCGAAAACGCACTTGTGAACGTCACGAAACGGAGCAAACCGGCTATTGTTAGCATAGTGGCATTTCGCCAAGCAGAAGATGGCAAAATTCGCAGACAAGAAGGGTCGGGGTTCATCTTTCGGAAGGACGGTTATATCCTGACAAACGAGCATGTGATACGGGATGCGAAAACTATCAGGGTTCAACTGTTCGATGGCAGTGAATTCGATGCAGCGTTAGATGACAGAATTGACCGCAATACAGATATTGCTGTCTTAAAAATTGACGCGAAAGAGGATCTTCCTGTACTGCCGTTGGCGAATTCGGATGAGGTCCAAGTCGGACAGTTCGCTATTGCGATCGGGAACCCATTTCAACTCGATTACACCGTAACAATCGGAACTGTAAGTGGGAAAGGACGTTCATTTCTTCCAGACATCGGTCTTGTTCGGTATCAAGATTTTATCCAAACGGATGCTTGGATAAATATCGGAAATAGTGGGGGCCCCTTACTAAACATCCACGGTGAAGTCATTGGCGTTAACTCGTTAATCCGACGACCCGACAACACACCCGCAACAGCCGCTGTCAGAGCAGGTGCAGGGTTCGCTATTTCCAGCAACCTTGTTGAAAAGATTGGGACGCAGCTGATCGCAAACGGACGCATCATCCGCGGATTCCTCGGGATTGGTATGAGAGAAGTACCAGACGGAATTCGCGTTCGGAGTGTCCTAAAAAATATGCCAGCACATCTCGCAGGGCTCCAGCGCGGCGATATCATCGTTAAATACAACGGACAGCAAGTAAAGAGTACGGACGAATTCAAAATGTGGATTGCCGATTCTCCTGTCGGTCAGAACTCAAAAATTACAGTGCTACGAAACGGGCATGAACGGATGTTTAACGTCACAATCGCGGAAATGCCACCACAGCAAGCAGGGAGACTCGTTGAAACCGATGACTCTGTTTCGTGGAGACGACTTGGACTAACAGTGCGGAAGTTAGAAAAAGGGGACTTTGAAAGGTACACCTATCTGACCGAGAAGGATCAAGGCGTTATCGTTGAAAGGGTTCAAGAAAACAGTCTGATTCCGCAAGGCACGCTCATTGTTGCTGTTAATGGGCAAAAGATTAACACTGTCCAAGAACTTGAAGCACTCCTTCAAAAACAGCAGCAAGAACTTGAAGAACTTATCCTTGATGTCAAAAGCAGTCACGGTTCAGAGAAGATAACGATGCAGCTAAAACCTTAGCCACCGACCGCTGCTAAACCGAAATCCGGGTGATGAAAATATATGTCAACATCAACATCCCTAACGCTCAGAGAAATCTTTAGTCCGGGCGGTCTCATCTCACAGCATCTTGAAGGGTATGAGTTCCGCCAAGAGCAATTGCAGATGGCACATGAAGTCGCCAAGGCATTTGCAGCCGCTGAACATCTGATTGTTGAAGCCGGAACAGGGGTCGGTAAAAGTTTTGCTTATCTAATCCCCGCAATCTCCCTTGCCCTTAAATCAGAACAGACAGTCGTCATTTCGACGAATACCATCAGCCTACAGGAACAACTTGTCACAAAGGACATCCCATTTCTACAACGTGTGCTCCCGCGCGATTTCAACGTAGTGCTTGCAAAGGGACGGCGTAATTACCTCTCACGGCGAAGGTTGAAAAATTTATTCAATTATGAACGCGGTTTATTTGATACACTGGAAGAAGTGGATCAGGTCAGCGAGATCGCAGAGTGGGTAAATGTAACAGCGGATGGTAGTAGAGCAGATCTACCGTGGCAACCAGATCCTCAGGTGTGGGATAAGGTCGCGTCCGATAGAGATAACTGTCTCGGACGCAACTGTGAAACCTACGATACCTGTTTCTATTTTAAAGTCCGAAGGGAGATGCACAATGCAGATCTACTCATTGTGAACCATCACCTCCTCTTCAGCGATCTCACAATCCGAAAGGACAGTGAATCAGCCGCCGGAATCTTGCCTGATTATGACTATCTCATCATTGACGAAGCACATCATCTCGAAGCCACAGCAACCAACCACGCAAGCGTCAACTTCAGTAATACGCGCCTCAAATGGCTACTCGATTCCCTCTACAATGAGCGGAGCAAAGACGGCTTAGCAGAACATTTCCAGTCGCCACCACTGAAAGATCAAGTCGTGAAGGCACGCGAACAGACGAATATACTTTTCAATAGTGTTCTTGAAGCGGTGGAAGAAGAAATTGAGGGAGAAGGGCGTGGTATTTCTCTGACTCAACGCATTCATAGAAGCGATTTTGTCGAAAACGTGTTAGACACACCCCTCTTGGCAATTGAAAGAACATTGAAACGTCTCCGAGATAAAGCCAAGACGGACGATGACGAGCAGGAAATTACCGCCCACCACAATCATTGCCAACGCCTCCGCGACGAATTAGATATGATCATTCGGCAGCGTGATCCGAATTATGTCTACTGGACAGAAATATCGACACGCGGCCGCACGCC
The DNA here is from genome assembly GCA_022827185.1 of Candidatus Poribacteria bacterium. GTDB lineage: Bacteria > Poribacteria > WGA-4E > WGA-4E > WGA-3G > WGA-3G. The sequence continues at coordinate 16,586 of JAJDTM010000008.1, read as the reverse complement.
GCGTATCCTCCTAAACGCCACTCCCGCAAATATCAACCAGATGTTGCAAGACTACCTCTTCACAGAGAAAAATAGCGTTGTCATGACGAGTGCTACGCTTGCCACCAACCGCAACTTTGCTTATTTTAAAGCGCGGGTCGGAATAGATGAGTGTCGTGAACTGCTTGCCCATTCCCCGTTTGATTTTAAAAAACAGGTACAGATTCACATTCCAAAGGGGATGCCGGATCCAAAAAGCAGCGATTTTATACCAGCGGTGACTCGTAAAATTAAACACTATCTCGAACTAACTCACGGCAAAGCGTTTGTCCTGTTTACGAGTTATAAAATGATGGACGAAGTTTACGAGGCAATCGCACCCGACTTGGAAGATATAGGGATTGCCACCTTCAAACAGGGCGGTGAACTCTCTCGGACAGACATGCTACAGGCATTTCGTGAGGATACCGATTCGGTTTTATTTGGAACATCAAGTTTCTGGGAAGGCGTTGATGTGCGTGGTGAAGCACTCAGCAATGTTATCATAACACGACTTCCGTTTGAAGTGCCGACGCATCCAGTCATGGAAGCGCGCGTGAAACAGATCAAGGAACGCGGCGGGAATGAATTTTTCGAGTTCAGTTTACCAGAGGCAATTTTACGTCTCAAGCAGGGGTTTGGACGGCTCATCCGTACCCAGACCGACAACGGAATTGTTGTTATTCTCGATCCACGGATTCAGACAAGAAGTTATGGCAAACAGTTTCTTGATTCACTACCAGACTGCGAAATTGTAGGAAAATAATTCAAAACTACTATTTGCAAAAATTAATGCCCGCAGTCTATATTACTACGGGCATTGTAATATGTGAATCGTCTGGTGTGCTATTGCTCAGAGAACCCTACCGGTATTAATACCGTCTAGTTGCGGGTTGGGCAACACGAATCCCTTTATCATGTGTGAAAGGGAACACGAATTCTACAGTTTGATACCGTTGCGCTGCACCAGGTGGCGGCGCCTTTTCGATCGGTAGGATGACCTTTAATTCTAAGGCATTCGACTTGGTTTCTATAAACGGTAAGAAACCCTCCGCGCTGCCACCGGGTGGGACCCCTGTTCGGCGTTTACCGACCTGTTTTTCGACAATAGGCATCTGTCTTTCGATCAAAATCCGCCGGGCAATTTCCAATCCATTTGTGACATAAAGGCCTGTCGCACGTGCCATGTATGTGAAACGCTCTTTTAAATCATCGTAATCCATACCGTTATAGATATTCTCACCCTGATCAACGATACTGCATTCTTTGACATTAAAGATGATATTCTCGCTCCGATTGTTAGTAATCTTCACATAGAATACATCTGTTTTGTCGCCTTGGTGAAGTGCTTCAGTTTCATAAAAAGGTGAAAATGCGTTCCCGCGATTGTACTTTCTATCTAAATCTGCCCCTCGCCAATAAGCGATAGAAACTGTAATCCCATCTCGTGTTTTCGTCAGAATCGGCTGTCTCGACTGAACCTCAAACAATTGCGGGTGGTCGGACATCATGATGACATCAACGATTTTCCGATCTTCACCAGTTCCCAATTCGATTTGGGTCTTAGTGTCCGTCCATTCGTTAAGGAAGTCCGTCCATTTGTCAACAGCGTGTGCGTATTCGTCAAACGCGAAGATGTAAGTTAACGCTTCCATATTCGCATCGCGTGCTTTTCCAATCCGGAACCCGACAGTCTCCATGCCGTATTTGTCCAGCACAGGCTTCGCAAGTGCCTCAGAAGGGACAGCAGGCACAACCACCTCTTCGGTCGGCTTTGCAGCCTGTTCCGCCATCGCTTTTGCTATATTATGCACAGGCTGAATCGGGGACAAGTTGCCGAGAGCAGTACCACACCCCGCAACGCTAAAAGCGAGTGCAAATAGTAAAACAAAATTGAGTATTGTGAATCTATTCAACCATTTCATTGATAATGTTGCCTCCTTGGTTACCATTCGACGAATGATAAGTTCATTTCTCACTTTCTATTCCGGGCTACTCAACAGATCAGCATGCTAACACGTATAGCTGATTTGGAAACACCGGTTAAAATCCAAATGGCGCGTCTAAAACGAGTTTTGTTGTATTAAGTTAGCATAACACCAATTTTTAGTCAAGAAATATGTAAGAAGAATTTGTTGCGACTACCTCACAACACTCAACTTTCCAATTTCTTGGACAGGTACCCCCGCCTGCTCCGCAGAGATACGGTAAATATAGATGCCCGATACTACATCACGGCCGCTAAGATTCGTGCCGCGCCACTCGAATTTCCCTTGTGAGAATACATTTTGATGCGTTTCTCTATAAACAAGCGCACCCGTCGGCATAAAAATCTCAAGGTTGACAGTATCTGCAATTTGGGAGGCGGAGAGCCGATAGGCAAACGTCATCATCTCATCACCTAAGCGCAGCGGGTTCGGATATACGCGTGTCTCCTCAAAAGTAAATGCGCCCGGCTCAAGTTGTTCCACCCGCAACTGGTAGGAATCGACACTACTAAACCCTGCATCCGATTCAACAACAAGGTAGAACGTCTCTGTCATCTCAGGTTGATAAGTAAGTTTCAATCCGGCGATCTCTGTAGCATTTTCGCCGGTCGCAAGGATTTCACCGGTCGCCGCGTGGAGAGACAATCGGTAACTCGTCTCCGGTGGAAGATCTGCCAAAGTTACTAAAATCGTTATGCCACCGACAGCCTCCAACTCGTACACATCGCGCACATCACTCACGTCGAACAGAAAAGAATCGTATGTTTCGCCGTATGTAATCGGGTATGCCGTCACAATCGTATCATTCGGCTCGTAGGTATCGCCAAACGACACCAGGATCGGGATCGTAAAACCCTCAGCACCGATATTCGTTATTGAAATCCCGGTTACCGTGCCATCGTTTGCATTGCTATTCGGGACGGTGCCAGGCGTAAAAGCCGTGTGTCCGTCATCTAAGGAATAGGCAGCACCCTCGGTGATCGTTACCACATTGATAGATTCAACGCCATCTTGTTGATAAATACCGAGATGTTCCGGGTCCGTCGGATCCTCAAGCCATATCTGTTGGGAGGCATCGTAAGAACCGAGTGGATACGGCCGCGTTTCATCGATATGCCAAATCAAGATGCCTGATTCTGGTAAATAGGTATCAAAAGTTGCACCTGAAGTTCTGTTCCGATTCTCTATAAGGAAAAATTCCTTCGCTCCTTCGGCAACCGAATTACCTGACGAGGGAATATCAATTTTGAAAAGTTTATTCGTTTTCGGACCGAGTTCAAAACTGGGCACATCAATCTGCTGGTTTTCGGTTATCTGAACGGGTTCAATCCAACCGAGGCGACCATTTTGAGGTCTCGCGTCAAAATCCCACTTCAGATAACCCATGATATGACTCGGTTCCAAGCCGTTTCCGATGCCAAACGCCTCTGGGCCTTGATACGGACCGAATGCACCCATAAGTCCCCATTTATGGTCGTGTGGACCTGTGAACACTCCATAAACATCAGGCGCGCCGAAATCATGAAAAAACTCGTGAAAATAGATGCCTAAATGTGGATGTTCAAAATCAGGTTCCTCAGCAACAATCGCAGCAGTATCGACACGCACCCCATCATGAACGGCATTAACACCGGGGAGGAGAACAGACTGAATATCATAATCGATAACACCTGTGGAGGCTTGGTCATTGCCTGAATGGATTAGGAAAACATGGTCGACGATGCCGTCTTTGTCTCTATCGTATTGCGAAAAATCAACAATCGCATCTACTGCCTCACACGCTTCCTGAACCAATTCCCGATAACGCGACAAAATTCGGACACCTTCACCATAATACGTCATCGGTTTTTTAGCACGAATCCAAGCATTGCCTTTTGGGAGAACCCCTCCCATCGGTCCTGGCTGGATATCCATTTGCCCATAGGAATTTTCGAGATAATAAGTTTTCATGGAGACACCTTCTGTTGCGAAAAGGTATCTATCGAATGCCGCGCCCTCCCTACGTCCGGGCATATCAGAGAAATCTATCTTCAAGGCAAGCACATATTCTATACCATCGGATTGTAAAACACCCTGTTCTCTGGCGAAACAACAACCCTCCAGTGCTTCAAGAAAGGCTGCGTCACTCTGTGGTGCTTTCGGCACTAATTCTCCACTTATCGGATCTTCATTAAAAAAAAGGTACGGATTTGGGGGAGCAGCGATACTTAACTCGGAAAACAGCAGCAGGCAAACGATGCCAACAATCAGTCGCTGTAAAGTTTTTATTTCTATGGATAGGAAGCCACAAGAAAGGAGTGAAAGAGGCTTAATCAAACTCGCCACCACATTTTCGGCATAAGATATAGAACTGAATATCATCGGATTGCGCGTGTTGTATGATGAGATCAACTGTCTGTCGTGGCAGATCTGCCGCACATTTCGGACATTTGTAGAGTGAACCTTCTATTTCAGGAAATTGTGTAAGATCTCCCCATATATCTTGGATCCAATATTTGAATTCCCAAGGTATTTCGGTCTCAACAACCTTTGCGATCTCAACGGCATGTCGAATGAGTTTTTGGCATTCTCTAATCGAAGCAGGTTCGTAGAGGTGTGGCAAATACCTGAGCGGCAGCGGTTTCCCTTCTGTCTCAGTTTGCGCATTAAAATCGCGGGCGCGGGTGAGCAAAATCTGATCCAAACGTGAACCATCTTCCCGACCTTTAGACCAGAACCGGTAGTAACCAGTGCGTTTGATATGAAAAAAAGCAGGGTGTTTGCTCGGTTTGTTACCCATTGGATCGTCTAAAGCAGTATCCCAAAGCCAACGTCCCCATTTAGAAGTATCATCAGGGTTAGCCCAAATTTTTATCGCACCGGGACCGCCATCTTTATCCCACGGCTTCGGCTGTGCGTCATCCATACCGATCCAATAAGAGTCTTTGCTATATTCAAAGAAGACACGCGTCCAAAGATACCACTTCCCAGTTTTAGGAATATAAATCTCGTGTATCGCACGCGCACCGGGCGCACTATCAATCGCTTTGCCACCAGAGGCTTCTTCATGATCAACTATTTTCACACCGTTATCAAGATGGATCGCCTTATCCGCTTCAATAATAAGCGTATCCTTGGGCACCCGAATTACTTCCTCAGGTTCATCTGTGTCCTGCAAGTCTGTCGGTTCACTGAGATTGTAACTCTTCGCTATTCTTTGTGAAACCTTCTCAAACTGTTTTTCCGAAAGGTTCGCATCAAAAAAACAGTCTCGGATACCTTTCTTCCATAGATCCAGCAAGAGAAACATTGCTTTCAAGTTCCCATCCGGACGTTTTCGCGTACCCACTACAATTAACATACCGGTATCTTTGGAACGACTGATTAAGCAGCGATGGAGCGGAAAATCTGATTTTCGCCGGACTCTGCTTGAAACGACGAGCGGCGCGTAGTACCGACATCTTTCGTCACAACCCGGAATCTTCGCGCGTTTCGCTCTACAGCATTCTGGACAGATTAACATGCCGCCGAGCGCAGGGCAGATGCGTTTCCCATTATTGGAACGGCAAGTACGACAACGCTGGCTTTTGTACCGTTTTGCTGATGTTTGCCGTCTGTAATGTCGCATATTCTCCCCCAGAAAAACGGGTGCGGTTGCGAAGCGCGCCCAAGAATTCTATCACAAACTCACACTGTCGGTACACGGCGGTAATCAACTCGGACGATTCACAAGATCCGCCAGATACTCAGCAATCTTGTCTGTAATCTGTTCGGCGTCTACATCCGCAAAGTTAAACAGTTCCTTGAGCATCGGAGAAATAGCACCCGTATCCAGCAAAGCGTTCGCCAGTCTACCCATACTGCTTCGGTTGATGCCACCTTGACCATCAGTGTTACCCATATCCAGAATCTTGATGCTATCGATTTTCTCAACAGGTTTCATCAGCTGCTCGATAATATCATCCGCATCATTAATGAGTTCTAAGATCGCCTCTTGGACAAGGACGCGTTGTTCAGCGACATTCCGTGCTTCGTATTCTGCCATCTCACCTTGTGCTTTCGCACGGGCTTCGGCGAGTACCGCATCAGCGAGACGTTCAATCGGCTGTGCCTGGGCTTCAGCACCGATGATCGCAACTTCACGCTGCCACTCCGCCGACATCACCTCTTCCGTGGCCGTCACATTCACTTCGGCACCCATACGTTCGGCTTCCGCAAGCAACTTCTCTTTTTCTGCGAGTGCCGTCACCTGCTGTTTATTGGCGACTTCGATCTTCCTATCTTCATCAGTTAACGCGACACGCAACTCCTGTCCGATACGCGACTGCTCCACATTCAACATTTTAGCGATCTCAGAGAGTTCTACATGTCGCATCTGGTCAATCTGCGCGGTTTCAACGACGAGGTTCTTCTCAATTTCACGCTGCTGAACCTGTTGTTCTTGAGCGAAGCGTTCGGTCTGTACGAGTAACTCACGCTCAATATCTCGGAGCATCACACCCTCTTCTTGCGCAATGCGTGCCTTCTCGACCGCTAATTCCTTTTCGATACCTCGGATTTCTTCCTGTTGATCCGCCGCAATTCGTGCCAATTCTACTGCCAATTTTTTAGCGATCTCAGCTGTTTCAACTTGCCGCATCTGATCAATCTGAGCGGTTTCAACAACGAGGTTCTTCTCAATCTCACGCTGTTGGACCTGTTGCTCTTGAGCGAAGCGTTGGGTCTGAACTACCAACTCACGCTCAATATCTCGGAGCATCACACCCTCTTCTTGCGCAATGCGTGCCTTTTCGACCGTCAATACTTTTTCTATCTCACGCACCTCAATCGCCTGCTCCTGCTCAATTTTCTGTAACTGGACAGCGAGATACTGCTCAATTTCAGCGAGTTGGACAACTCTTGATTGCTCAATCTGTTGGGTTTCGACAATGAGGTTCTTCTCAATCTCACGTTCTGCGACAATCTGTTCCTGTTGGACCCGAGCGACTTCAACATCGCGATTCATCTCAATTTCGCGTTCTTGGACGACCTGTTCTTGTGTGATACGTGCGCGTTCGACCTCTTGCTTCATCTCGTATTCACGTTCTTGAACACTCTGTTCCATCTCAAATTGGAACTTGAGCGTTTCCGCTTCCCGCTCAGCGGCATAGATCGCGATATTCTTCTGCTGGTCGGACTCTGCCCATGCCTGCTCCTGTTCTGCCTCCAGCTTCTCTATTCGGGCAGCAACTTCGATTTGAACGACAGCGACCTCTTTCCGCTGCTCGATGTCTACCTTTTCCCGATATTGATCAGCAGTGATTTCAGTAATCTCACGAATACCGACAGCATCAAACCGGTTTTCAGCGTCAAGCGTTTCAACAGGTGTTTGGTCTACGCGGATAATCGAGACAGTCTCAAGCGTCAACCCGTTTTGGATCTCTAAATCCTCACCGCACGCCTCTTGGACCTTATCAGCAAACTCTTGGCGTTTCTGAAGAAGGTCTTGGATGTCACTTTCGGCTGCGACACTTCGCAAAGCACCTTCAAGTTTAGGTTCAATGAGTTCACGCACTGTCTCCGGAGTCATGGATTTATCACCGAGTGCTTGCGCGGCGCGTAAAACATCATCTTCTGCGGGTTCAACTTTAAGGTAAAAAACGACTTCAACATCACCGCGGTTGAAGTCATAGGTAATCAAAGCCTCCGCGCCCTCTCGAATTACCTCAATCCGCATGGTGTTGAGAGAGATCTCTTTAATTTCATGGATGATGGTGTTAACCCAGAGCCCCTTGGTGATATTGATTTTTTCTCTTGAACCACCCGTCCGCACAAGGGCGACATCGGCTTTCGGGATCCGGTAGCGTATGACCATAGTAGCAAAGGCAGCCAAAATAGCGAGCAATACGATCAGAACAAATACTGCCCATCTCATTATAGCGTTTTGACCGAGACGGTCAAGGTTGTCGAAGGCAAACCAACCGACAGCAACTGCTACGACAATTAAAAAGACGATAACAGCTATGATACGCATTCAATTCTCCTATAGGATGATAGCATGAAGGCACAAGCGCGCCTAAATTTTACCGAAAAATTTCCTTATCGCTGAGGTTCGTCCGGTATCGCCCTTTCAGCGGTTGACGTGGAGAGGTCTGCCACGCGAGGTTTGCTAAGTAGCATAGCGCATTTTCAATCAGAGGTCTCGCTATGGTGGTGCGATGCGCATCACGCGTATCCACAGCAAAAGTGACGTAATACCCTTCACCCCATTGCAACTGGACGCTGACAGCGTCACCGTTATCCTCTCTGACTGCCAGTTTTCGGTAACTCCGATCATCTGTCACCCAGTGATCGTCAGTTATCAAGGTATCTACATTAACTTTGTGAGGCCAAGTGAACATGCCGGTTTTCTGGCCATCATCGGTGACATTGACATTGACATCGTTGGAATTAATTACGCGGATCGGGTGTCGGTTCACGGGCATCCAATCGCCGCGCCATTGCGGTTCACTGTTATGCACACCATCAGGCGGGATAATATGGTTGTCCATTGCTGAAGCCCAAACAATGCCGCCTTTGCGGACAAACTCTTGGATCGCTTGTTCAGCATCTTCAACAAAATACTCACCGTCATGGCCCGGACCGTTCCATGTAAACCAGATGATATCGTAATTTGAAAGCGTGATGCTTGAAAGCTTGATCGCATTGTTAGGATCCCCCCGATTTTCAGGGTTGTCGTTAATATTTACGGTTGTAAAATGGAATTCCAGTCCTTCAACAGTCGTCAGCGATTCTAACACCGCAGGCTCGCCAGTCAGACTGTCACTGACGACGATAAGTACGCGAAATACACCCAACGGCACAATTTTTATCGAAGAGATGATGTCGGAAAATGATTGCGCATGCGGAAGCGACCTGAGGTTCCGAAGCCCCAATTGAAACTCTCGCGAGTTTAAACTTAAGTCCAATCGACGACCTTCAAAATTCACATGCTCATAGAAAATAATACGGCATCCACTAAACGGAAAACTCGGACCCCGCTGGATACGAATCGATGAAATCATATCATTCATACCAATATCGAACACAGAACTAATATCACGCATAATTACACTGCGTTGACCACTATAGTCTACCTCGCGAAACACTTCAATGATAACGGGAACAGCACCGTACTCAGGTGGGGTGGGGTGTGCGGATGGACTGAAACTGATAGCCGTGATCGCATCTCCAAAATTGTACGGGATGTCATGGATGTTCGGATAAAACCCAGGCGCAAGAACCAAACGGCGGCCCCTATAGTTCTCATGCTCATGGAAAATGGCTTTGTAGTTTGGCGACGCGTTGAATCCCGGTCCCTTGTAAATCTTGATCGAAGAGATAATATCTTGTGCCCCGATTATCCCGGTGTTCGGTACCGATTCAATTAGCGTCAATTTGCGTCCTCGAAAATTTACATGTTCAAAGACTTCAACGACGAGCCTCGGCATGTTGGTCATAACCCGCTCCTTATTTTCAGGCGTGACTTACAACGTGATTGCAAGTTAAAATATAATACCATTAGCTGAGATGCTCTGTCAAGGAAAACGTAAAATTTTCCATTTTTTCTTGATTTCTCCAGAAAAATATGATACAGTACACATAAAATATTTGAGGTTTGCCTTTCAAATCGTACGTGGAGGAACCCTGATGTCTTACAAAAGAGTGCTCCTCGTCATTTTATTCATAAGTATCAGTGGGCTACTCCTCTACTCCCTAATACAGATAGAGGAGTCTGCAACGCAACGGACAGCTGAATCGCGCCCAATAGCCCTCCCTTATAACTGGATTGGAAGTATTACAAAAGAGCAAATAGCAGAACCCTCTGGAATTACCTATCATCCAACTCGACGAAGTCTCTTTATTGCTGATGATTCCGGCAGCGTCTATGAACTCAATCTACACGGAACACTTATACAAGCCAAAGGATTAAATGAACTTGACCTCGAAGGAATTACAATGGATCCAGGGACAGGTTTGCTGTATGCTGCTGTTGAAGACGATGAAGCAATCTTAGAACTTGAACCCGAAACACTCACGATTAAAAGGGAATTCCGAATCGGCAGAAATTTTAAAGGTGAGCAGCTCCTGAAAAAAGGCGGCATGGGCATCGAGGCTATTGCTTTTGTGCCTGATGCTTCACATCCAGAGGGAGGCACTTTTTGGATCGGCAATCAATCCTTTAGCCTTAAGGCAAAAGACGAGCCTTCAGTTGTGTGTGAAGTTGTCCTACCACTTCGCAGCGAAAACGCAAAGAAGTCAGAAGGCACTATCATTAACGCCTATAAAATGGACTTCATTGACATTTCCGGGCTCGCTTACGATCCGCAAGACGATGTACTGGTGATAATCAGTGATACAACGAATCTCTTAGTTGAAATCAAACGGGAAGGCACAATTTCAAGTAAATACCTCTTGCCCGGTGATGAGCAAGAGGGTGTAACATTAGATGGTCTCGGCTATATGTACATCGCTCAAGAAAGCGGAGAGATTATTAAATTAGGAGATCGACGGCTCCGTTAGAAACAGGACTTACGCACTCCTTTTAAAGTCCCCTACCCCAACTTACCACGACTATTCGCTGTCTTCTGATTCCGATTCAGGGGTTTCAAAGCGCAATACTGTAATTCCCGGCATCAAATCTAATATAAGGTTAAGGGACGCATACTGTTCTGCCGTGTAACCGCGATCTACTCGCCACAATACCTGCACATTTCCCTCATCATATAACACGCCGTTTGCAAGCTGCTTACCATCGGCATCTTCTAAATGGAAATATCTGCGGCGTTTGATATCCATGATTTTTTTCACAGCAAATATAAGACGAATTTTAACTGCATCCTGCAATAAACAACCTTTAGAGATTATTCGAGTGTAACGAAGTCAGCCTCTACACGATGCGGAATTACCCCCGCAGCGTTACCGCGCTGGAGTAATTCACGCACCCCTGCTCTCCCTTTATCGCCGTAATCAAGCGTGTAGTCATTGACATACATTCCGACGAACTTATCAGCGAGTTCGGTCTCCATATCACGCGCGTAGGTCATGGCGTATTCTAATCCGCGGACCCGATGGTCGAGTGAATACTGAATGCTCTGTTTGAGCAGAGAGGTCACCTTGTGTATTGTTTCGGTGCCGAGGTTTCGGCGAATAACGTTCGCGCCAAGCGGCAACGGAAGCCCGGTCTCTTCATACCACCACTCTCCCAAATCAATAACTTTGTGAAGCCCTTCCCGCGCATAAGTCAACTGTCCCTCGTGGATAATGAGTCCAGCGTCTACTTCGTCCTGTTGGACAGCCTCTAATATCTTATCGAATGGGCGGGTTTCCGCCTCAAAATTAGGTTGGAAGAGGCTCAGTGTCAGATAAGCCGTTGTCATTTTGCCGGGAATAGCGATGCGTTTACCTTCAAGGGTATCCATCGGTGTTTTAGAGACAACAAGCGGACCATAACGATCACCGATACTCGCGCCGCAAGGCATGAGTGCATAGTCCCCTGCAACATAAGCGTAAGCATGAACTGAGATCGCCGTGACCTCAAGTTCAGCATTGAGAGCGCGCCGATTTAAAGTCTCAATATCTTCAATGACATGCACAATTTCAAACGGATTCGTTGGAATGAGTCCCTTCGCAAGCGCATAGAACATAAAAGCATCATCGGAGTCTGGACTGTGTCCAATCCGAATTTTTTCTGTCTGTGACATAGTGTCCCTTCTGAGTATCTGATTGCGGTTTTCTTTTCAGAATGATATAATAAAATTGTTTAAATTGGTTTCTATTTAAATTTCACCTATTTCGGGGTAATTACAATACGATGGGGTTGCAAGCAAAACCCACATACTTCTACCTTACAGCCATCCCGGATCGACTTACAGCATTAGTCGCTGCCGAGTGTATTGCCTTAACAGGCACTGCACCAAACGCGCATGGCGTCGCTATTTCAGAACGGTGCGTTGACGTACGTCGAGGCGCGTATCTGAAGAGTTGTAGCGAAGTCTTTTTTGAAACGACAAGCCTTACCGAACTCTACGCCAATATTCGATCCGCGAGTTTATATGCCGACGACTTTCGAGTCTCTGTCGTGAAAAAGCCACGCAGCCTCAAGGTAAACTCTATGGAACTCGCGCGGGACATCGGCAGTATCATCGACGGGAACGCGAACCTAACCCAACCGAAGGTTACCTTCCTGACCGTTGTCACAGATGAGAAAATCTGGTTCGGACGCCTCCTCTCTGAATCTGATAATATTTGGCTCGCGCACGACCAACGCCCGCACGTAACATCGAGTTCGCTACCCTCAAGGCTTGCACGTGTACTCGTTAATTTAGTCGCACACCCCGGAGATACCTTGCTCGATCCGTGCTGCGGCACCGGCACAATAATCCTGTCCGCAGCACACAGCGGCATCCGGGCAGTTGGGTACGACATCAATCCGCGGATGGTCGGCGCAACAACGAAGAATCTCCGACATTTTGGACTCACCGCAGAGGTTGCATTAGACGATGCACGTCAGGTACGTGGGCAGTTTGACGCTATTGCCACCGATCTACCTTACGGCATCAATCTCACCAAAGATAACTTTCAAGACGCAGAAATCTTAGCGAATTTACGCACACGCGCCCGAAAAGCAGCATTCATCGACCTCCGAGATCTCAGTCAGCCTCTAAACGATCACGGTTATCAGATAGAAACTATCCTTGATGTACCGAAACTGAGTATCGTCCGACGCATTTTCATTGCTTCTACTACAGAATAGTCGTTCTCCTAATAATCCTCAACATTTTCGTAGAAGTCCGTTTCGGGTAAGTATTCTTCTTCGTTAAGCTCTTCTTCTTCATGCGCCTCGTACTCGCGCAGGGTCAGGAGCGCATCTATCTCGTTCGGATTCTCCATATAGAATTTACAAATCCAGCCATCACCTTCTGGAAAACGGTTGAGAAGTTCAATGTCATCTTCAAGTGCAGCATTGATCTCATAAACTTCACCGCTGATAGGCGCGTAGATGTAGAAATTCCGTCCATCGGATGTCTCAATACGTCCGATAATTTCGCCTTGCTCGTATTCACCAAGAACTGGCAGCTCTACAAAGACAATGCTGCCATAGACATCTTGAATCCGTTCCGTGATTCCGATGTTACACTCCCTTGAATCGGAATCAAGAACTTCAATCCACTCGTGTGTCGTTGTATATTTTATTTCAATATTTTCCATCACGAATTTTCTCCGATTAACTCTCACACTCCAATTCCGTGACCTTGGAGGTGTGAATGGAAGGTTTCGAGCGTACTTCGTCGTATCTGAATTTCAACGACAGGATCCGGGTCATATTTTATATCTACGACCTTTCCGCCCAAGCGTTTGCACAGGTTAACAACTGTTCCGATATCTGGATAATTGATTTTTAGATACAAATTTTCATAAAAGATACGGGTTTCAACCGTAGCGTTTTGAAGACATTCTCGCGCACATTGTCCATAAGCGCGAATTAACCCGCCGATCCCCAGGTTGATGCCGCCATAATATCGGGCGACAACACAGATAATATTAGACAAATCGGAAGCACGAATAGCAGAGAGGATAGGTGGACCGGCGGAGTGAGTGGGTTCTCCTCCATCTGTAGCGTACTCCCGCAGCGCGCTCCCGCTATCAATGCTATAAGCATAACAGTAGTGTGAAGCACGTGGATTCCGTGCTTGCATTTCGGTCATAAATTCTTTTACCGCAGTTTGTGTATGGACGGCTGTCGCCTCTCCAAAAAAGCGAGATTTCTTTGCGACGTGATGCGATTCAGCGATTCCTTCTACTGTTCTGTATTGGTCAACGGACATCACAATTCTAACCTCTCTCGCTAATAGGTTTGTCCAATTGAAAAAGCGTATGCCCCTGCCCCTTGAGCAATGTGAATGCGTTCTTCCGTAGCCACGGTAGGTATGAATTGTGGTGTATATGCAGCGTTCAGTGTTATATTTCCGAACCTGATGCCGATCCCCAAGCACAAGCCTTCAGCTTTCCAGAGTCGATCTTCCGCTTCAAAGGCACCAGTTTCCAGAAGGAATACTGACGCGTGACGCTTTTCGGTGTGCCTGAGGTATCCGATTCTACCACCAACCCGATTGCGGTACCACACTTCAACTCCAACATTTGCCCGGACACCATCGCGAAACGGCGGATGGGCATCTAACCCGATTCGCAAAGCGATGTCCGATAATTCACGCTGATACGCAATACCAGCAACTATTGTGCGCGCCATCCTATCTGGGACCGAAACTTCTGAAAAGGAGAGTCCATTGCTCAAGTTTCTCGCAACAACGCCAATCTGAATCGCATCGCCAATCTGCTGAATCAAACCGACATTATAGGCGTAACCGTGTCCCAAGTGTTCTACTTCATTCGCATCCGTCACTTTAGAACGCAGCCATTTTGTATCGACCCCAATAACGGTCCCCTTCAATATATTTAACCCATAACTGAAACCGATAGCAAGGTTATTTTCCGGAAAACTATTGAGTGCTTTTCCGTGATGATCAACGCGCCGAAAGCGACCCTCCTGTAGAAACGCGAGTGCCAATCCAAACGTACCGAGTCTACCCACTGGGAATATATAGTTTAGGGTTTCAATGCCATAAGCACCTTGTTCATACTGACCATAATCTTCATAATTTGCCTTAAGGTTCGGTTTAGAGAGTAGCGCGATGGTCCGTGGAAAACGAGTAGCATGAATAACAAGCTGGCTTTCCGCTGCTGCACTAATACCCGCAGGATTACTACCCAAAGCATTTGCCCCGCGGGTTGTGCCGACAAAACTGCCACCCATTCCATAATGCTCAGCACCCAACAATTGCTTCAAAAACCTATCTGCTGAGGCTGGTGTGTTTGCTGCTGTAGCAATACTACTTGAGAGAAAAAAATAGACGATAAGACAGAGTAGAGCGGTCACAGCACAATTGCGGATGTATTTCACTTGTTACCTCACACTGTAGTTTCAAAAGTCCCCCTGATAAGGGGGATTTAGGGGGTTAAATCTGCTAAATTTGCGTAAGTCCTATTAAATATAAGAGTCGGGTGGAGAACGTAGATTGAGTCATACAGAGCAGAGCATCACCTGCGCTACAGCGTAGGCATTTGTATGGGACATGGAGACATACATAGTCCTGATATTGTGTTCATGCG
This sequence comes from Candidatus Poribacteria bacterium, assembly GCA_022827185.1. Lineage (GTDB taxonomy): Bacteria > Poribacteria > WGA-4E > WGA-4E > WGA-3G > WGA-3G. The sequence goes on along the minus strand of JAJDTM010000008.1, from coordinate 1,413 downwards.
CATAGCGTTGAACTTCACCGTGTAAAACGATTTCAGGCTTTCCAACCGTATTCGCCCGAATTTCTACATCTTGCCAGCGCATACCAGTCGTCAAACCCGTGCCGAGTGCTTTCAGCGTAGCCTCCTTCGCAGCAAAACGGGCAGCAAGCCGCCAGTACCGAGACGGGGCATCCCCGCAATATGTGAGTTCCTGATGTGTATAGACTCGCTGCTCGAACCGTGCGCCCCATCGACCGGACGCTTCCTGTATTCGCGCAACTTCAACAATATCAATGCCAATTCCGTGTATCTTTTGTTGGTGCATTAATTCTTCTTAAAGTCCCCCTGATAAGGGGCGGTGAATGCCCATAAGGCATTCATACCCGGTGAATGCCCATAAGGCATTCATACCGTTGATTCTGATTCTTTAGGGGGTTTAAAAATACCGAAATTACTGCTTTTTGCGTCAGTCTTATCTATAAAGGGCATCCGTCATCTGTGCAGCACGGACATTCGCTTTGACATCATGAACGCGGACAATATCCGCACCCTGTGCGATAGCCCAACACACTGTCGCAGCAGTCCCTTCAACGCGCTCTGTTACAGGGAGTCCTAAAACGTTCCCTATAAATGACTTCCGTGAAGTACCGATGAGCAGTGGTTTGTTCAGTGATCGAAATTCTGTGAGGCGTTTTAAAAGCTCGATATTATGTTCCGTTGTCTTACCAAATCCGATACCCGGGTCAATAATCATACGTTCAGCGGCAACACCTTCTGCTTCCGCAGTTTGGATGCTTTCCTGAAGCGAGGCACAAACCTCTCCGACAACATCATCGTACCTCGGTGCCTTTTGCATCGTGCGCGGTGTACCCTGCATGTGCATCAGGATGAGTCCCGCTTCCATTTCTGCTACAACCGATGCCATCGTAGCATCACCACGCAATGCTGTAATATCATTGATAAGGTGTGCACCCGCGGCAAGTACTTGCCGAGCTACTTCTGCTTTATAGGTATCGACAGAGATTAAAACGTCAACGACATCAACAATCGCATGAATAACCGGTATAACACGCGCCAATTCTTCATCAATTGATACCGGTGATGCCCCTGGACGAGACGACTCACCGCCTATATCAATCAGCGTCGCACCTTCTGCTACCATCGATTTAGCATGCACAACCGCTTGCTGGACATCAAAATAGCATCCACCATCAGAAAAGGAGTCTGGCGTGACGTTCAAGATACCCATCACGTGTGTCCGTACACCTAAAGTGAGGGTTCTGCCACGACAGTTCATCAAGTTCACGGTTTGGAAACCCAAGTCTTTAGACTTGGGAGGAAAAACCGCCCTCGTTAATTAGACCATAAGTTTGAATTGCTCAAGAGACTTCAGTAAAAAGCAGGACTGTTTTTTCGCCACCGGTCCTGTGGGCG
>JAJDTM010000051.1 GCA_022827185.1 Candidatus Poribacteria bacterium | reverse complement strand
ACTCCAAAAACCTCTTCAGTCGCGTAGCGACGGAATGTTTATAGCAGCGCATGACCCAAAAACCTAAAGCCCCGTAGGGGCGGCATGTATAGAGACATTCCTACAAAGTACCGTCAAAAATCCCTAAATTGACACCTATGGTGCGGTTTGCAACCGCACCGGGTCTTAGGCACAACCGCTGTGGTAACCTCATTGGATATTTTATGAAATTACCGAATTAAAAAATTAATCTTCATCAAACCGCACCTACCGGGCCTGGGGGGGTCCAAAATTGGACGAAAAAACCGAGAACTAAATCGCCCTGCTGTAACTCAAGTTATCTGTTGTAAATCCACCGGATATCCTTTATAATAGGGTCTTTACCCCAGAAACCTAAAGGCGCATCCTGTGCATTTTACCCTTGTAACTCAAGTTATTACTTACAAGATTTTGGGTAGGCAGACCCCGTTTTTTCATGAAAGGTGGTTCATTATCCACAGGACTTACACAATTTTGACTGCAGCCCGTTCTGTTAGATGAGATTTCTCGGAAAACATAGCGTTCTGGTGGCACAAACTGGGAAGTTTGTGCTACAAAAGAGCGGCATGCGTAAGTCCTAATCCATAGAGGTTTTGTAGCGCGATAGGATATGTTCTCATTACGGAGGGTTCTGATGGAGAGAGACGATGTTCAACTGATTCACGAAATTTTAGCTGGCGACGACGCTGCCTTCAATACTTTAGTTGAAAAATATCAAAAGAGTGTTCACGCGCTTGCATGGCGGAAGATTGGAGATTTCCATCATGCTGAAGAAATTACGCAAGACACCTTTCTCCAAGTATACAGAAAGCTCTCGACGCTCAAGGAGCCGAGTCAGTTTGCTGGATGGCTGTATGTCATTGCGAATCGGGTTTGTATCGCTTGGCTCCGAAAGAGAAAACCTACGATGCAATCGCTGGAGGACACACCTATGGAAGAAATAGAAGCGTCATCTCATACGCATTATGTATCGGAACAACGCGAAACGGAAGCGAATGCGTACAACGCTGAACTCGTCAAAAAACTTCTAAAAAAACTACCGGAGAGTGAACGGACAGTAATGACCCTCTATTATCTCGGTGAAATGACAACAAAGGAGATTGGCAATTTTTTAGGTGTGTCGGCGAACACGATTACAAGTCGGCTTCAGCGCGCGCGAAAGCGTTTAGAAAAGGAACAGGAACTCTTGGTTCATGAAGTTCTCAGCGGTGTGCAGATATCGGCGGATTTAAGTCAGAACATCATGCGACAAATCACCGATATAAATCCAACATCACCTTTGGTTCCGAAGCCATTCCTCCCGTGGGCAGCTTTGGGCGCGGCTACGATTTTGATTCTGCTGCTACTGGGTATGAGCAATCGTTACCTCGTTCGTTTTCAGAAGCCTTATAGTTTCGAGGCAACATCTGAACCCACAATTGAAATCGTTGATACCGCTGTCATTCTTGATATGGATTCAAAACCGGATGTGCGAAATCAAATCGGGCGTGCTGGAACCATTGGTAAAAAAAACAGTATCGGTTTGCAGGCTTCCGAGACACTTCTGACATCTGATGTGCAGAGGGATTCTCGCATACTTTCCACGTCACAGTGGACGCAGGCAACTGGTCCCCAGGGTAGTGATGTCTTCAACATTTTTGCGACATCAGAAGGGATACTTTATGCTGCTACCCCGACGGGTATCTATAGATCGTCAGTGGGCGCGCCTGCGTGGACACGCATTGATACCAATATTCCAATAGGAAATTTTCATGTGCCTATAGCAGAGCATAGGGACACCCTCTATATTGTCTCGACTGGTGAAATCTTCGCTTCAACCGATACTGGTGAGACCTGGAATGTTTTTTCTTCTCGTCCAAAAGGACCCACTGTTGGACTCATTATCACGGATGAAATACGGGGTGTCAGTTCACAAGCGGATATTACGATGTATCTCGCGTTTGAAGATAAAGGCGTTTTCCGATCTACGGCTGTGGATGGACAGTGGGACTCTCTTAACGAAGGATTGACAGGCAAACGCATTTACGCGGTAGCTGCGATTGAAAACACAGTGTTTATTGGTACAAATGCGGGGCTTTACCATCTTAACGCTGGTGTTTGGGAGGAAGTGCCAGTAACTACCCAATCCTTTGAGAACAAGCGTCTTGCTGACGCGAACAGGGGGTTCCATCGTGTCAATTCTGGTGTTTGGGAGCAGGAACCAGTGGCAACCTCCAATGCTGTTTTTTTCTTGGCAGCCTTTGAAAACAGTCTCTATGTTGGAATAGGTCCAGACCTGTTTGCGGGGAAATCGCCTGAACCTGGACTATCGAGAGTCGGAATGGGTGGAAGCCTACCACGAGGCAGGATCTTCCGCTCAACCGACTTGGGTGAATCATGGGCTGAGATCACGCCTAAAAATGAATCTCTCTCTTTTATAGCACCGTTTGGGATAAAGTTTTTAGTTGCCGGTAAGACGCTTTTAGCACAAGGTATCCAACGATTTCGCTCAACAGATGCGGGAGAAACCTGGACCAATCTTGGGATCGATACAAATTTGCTGCCGCATGATAATTTGCGAAGCGTAGCAGTGAACGAAAAGACTTTTTACACAGTCGGGACACTCGGTGTTTACCAAACAACAGATGCGGGTGACTCGTGGCACCTATTTATGAATGGGATGGTAGGAACGAAGATAAAGAATTTGGTAGCGTTCAACGATAGGCTCTATGTGCATACCGGCGGTAATGTTGTGCAATCGACTGACGGTGGTGAGTCGTGGAAAAGCCTGTGCATTGATACCGGCGAACGGATAGAAAAGAAGCGTTTTCGCATTAATTTTTCTTCTGATTCAAGATTGGTTGTTGCAGATGGAAGGCTGTATTGGATCTCATCCGAAAAAGATAACCTACGTATTTTCCGTCTATCTACAGCCGGTAATGCCCTCGTTCCAGTGCAAGAAATGCCCGCTTTTGGTCGAGAGATGCTGTCGATCGAACTGGTGCCTGCTGTTGCGAAAGCGGAAGGCATCCACTTACCTGATGATATGGGGAAGGATCCTAAGTTGACGCAGAGATTACGCGGTATTACAACCTCTGCCAGAGTGGGTGGATTTGCTGCCAGCGACGAAATATTCTATGTGGAGCACCTGCGAGGGCTTTTCAAATGGAAATTGGGCGATTCAAAATGGACAAACACTGGGTTAATAGACCTCGGTAAACAGTCGACTTTGGACTTGAGAAATGGATTTGCGTTAGCCGCTTCGGCGGAAAATGTCTACGTGGGAAAGCGGGATGGTAAACTGTTTCAATCGCTTGATAAGGGAAACAGTTGGAAAGACATTACACCGAATCTTCCATTTCGCTTTACCCGTTTCAAAGAGATAGTTTTCGCGGGTTCAAGGGTTTACGTCGCAACGGACAAAGGGGTCTTGAGCTCGCAAACCGGCGAACACTGGCGCGTGCTAACCGACGGGATGGAGGCGCGTATCGTGATAGATAGGTTCGCTGTCGATCATACCAGCGTTTATGGTGCTGGTGATACGGGGATCTATCGCTTGGATGATCGCGGCAAGTGGAAACAGATGTCTCCAAACGTCCCAGATAAAATTGTCTCCCTTGCTGTCAATGACGATAGACTTTATATTGTTACCGAGCGGCGCGGGATGTTTCACATCCCACTTGAAGAGGGATTGTAAGGCCTGTTTCCTAACACCAGTTTCTTGATTTAAGTCTCCGTATTTTAGTTGCTCTACGCCTTTTCCTACTTTCTGTCAACGGAATTTGCAACCTCGCCTCTTGTTCGGATGCTGTTCCACTTTCCAAATGCCATAACGTCCACCTTGTTTCAGAGTGAATAGAATGGTTTAATTGAGCAATATAACGTTCGGATTTTACCTCCTACCTGAAAAACTCTCCACAATTTCAAGCAATTTTGCTAATTCTTAGATTATAGGCACTCTCAAACAGTCTGAATGCCTATAACAGACATTCAGACTGGCACAGGCTAACAGCCTATGCTACATAAAATCTAAACTTTTTTGATATTTTTCAAAATTATGCAAGTTTCCCGCGAAAAATTGTGTCTTAATAACTAAAGACGTGAATTTGAAAAAAGTATTAGAAGTTAGGACAGGGGCAAATTAAGGGAAAATTAACCCCCTAAATCCCCCTTATCAGGGGGACTTTGAGAGGAAGAAACCCCCTAAATCCCCCTTATCAGGGGGACTTTGAGGAGCACTCCGATGAAGAAAGTAATATTTACGGCTATCCTTTTACTTGTTTTGGGCACGGCTTGGGTGCTGCACCTTGAACATAAAAATAGACAGTTTATTGAGAATCTTCCAAAACCTCCAAGCACTGTTAAACAAACTGTTGGTACGACAGAAGCTTCTCCTACGTTTGAGACCGATGATGGACTTGAATTTGTGAAACAAGAAGAAGCCGAACCTCAGATAATCAACGCGGAGACAGAAGAAGCGTCGCTTGACGAGTTTTCAGACTTCCTTGATGAACTTGGAGACGAGGCATTTGCTGCACGCTTTGAGAACTCGGATACAACAGTGGCTGTAGATGAGACGTTTGTTGATGTTTTGCAGGAACAGCTCGATAATTCTTGGAAGATATCGTCGATTGAGGGGTTGGATTCTACAGTCGAGTGGATAGAGATAGACGGTAACGTGCTTTCAGGCGACATCATTAATCTTGAAGGTCTCGGCGACACTGTTATCATTGATGTCGTTATTGAATAGGATGGTTGCAGGACTATTTAGTTTTCGGTTTTGGCTTTCATTTACGGATGTTAACGGTTTTAGCCGAAGATCGCGAGCACAGCTCGATCCTACAACGGAAAATATACACATACATATTTAGCCGAAGATCGCGAGCACAGCTCGATCCTACAGATGACGTTACACAATTATTTATTTCAAATTTTACAATACTTCCATGGAATGAGGTTGCAGTCATGTTAATGACGTTAATTCAGAAAGAGATTATGCATCATATCTTGAGTGCGCGGTTTGTCGCGCTTCTGCTGATGTGTGTATTGCTTATACCGCTTAATTTGCATATCAATTACCATCACTATCTTAAACGCCAAATTGACTATCAGGAACAAGAAATTCTCAAAGATGAAAACACTTCCAAAGCAGAAAACGGTGAGGAAGGGACAGGGATGCGTTTTCAATTTAGGGCAAAGGCAACAGATACGAGTTTTGAAGTTTCTAAGCTGATTCTTAAACCGACCCCTTTAAGCGTATTTGGAACGGGCTTAGCGTCTGCCCTACCGAGTTATCTCGGTATGACCCGCAACGGCATAACGCGGGGCGAAGCGTCCCTGTCTACTGCGCCGATCGCCTTTCTTTTGGGGCATCTCGACTTCGTGTTTGTCGTCAGCACTGTCTTTAGTCTACTGGCATTATTGTTTACGTTTGATGCCGTTGCTGGGGAAAGAGAAGCCGGCACCCTTCGGATAACGCTCGCCAATGCGCTGCCTCGCGATATCTTTTTGTGGAGCAAACTCATCGGTGGCTACTTCGTCTTCATCCTTCCGTTCTTAATGTCGGTCATTATCGGTTTACTTGTGCTCGTCTTGCAAGGCTTCCCACTATCTGAATCGGACATCTTTCTGCGTATCCTCTGCCTTATCTTCGTCTCGCTGCTCTACATTGCGGTCTTTTTTGCGGTGGGTGCGGTGATCTCTATCTATTTTGACAGTTCCAAGACAGCACTTATCGTTGCATTTACCGTCTGGGTGTTCGCTGTCCTCATTTTACCGCGTGTCGGGTTTCTCGCGGCACAAATTGTCGCGCCGACTTCAACAGCGGAGAGTGTCTACAGAGAAAAAACAGCGCGGCGGGAAGAATTACGGGCCGGTCTTGATGCGGCAAGAGGCAAAATGATGAATGAAGTGTTATCTGAAATGCTGAAATCTAACCCCCCGCAGGGTGGGACTGCCGTCTTTACAATGGGGCCAGAACATATAGAGAAAATGAATGAGAAGATGGCACCGCTTGAAGAAGAGGCTCGGGTAAAATACCGGGATCTCGCGACGCAACTTGATAGACGTTATGAACGAGAAAGAAAATACCAAGATACAATCGGTGTGAATTTTTCCCGAATCACGCCTACGGCTTCCTTCATTTTTCTCGCGACGGATGCGACGCAAACCGGTCAGGCGAAAAAAAACAGTTATTTCCAAACGGGTACTCGCTACTATGAAACACTTGATGCGGAAATATTCAGCAAAATATCAGAGGGTGCTTTTAGCCCCCACGACCTGGAGGCAATCCCGTCTACGATGCCACCTCCGCCGTTGGTGGCACCGACGTTAGGAGAGACGCTCCAGCATGCTGCCCTGGATCTACTGCTGCTCTGTTTCTTTGCGATTGTGTTAACGACCGTGGCGTTTTTGAGGTTTTTTCGGATGGATATTTGAGGTGAAACAGATAGAATGGTATAATACCATTGGAAGATTGGAAGACTGGGAGATTGGAAGATTGGAAGATTGGAAGATTGGAAGGTTGCATGGAAATACTTCTTCCATCCGTCCACCCTTCCGTCCTTCCAATTAAGTCCTTCCGCTTCTAATACCATTTCTATAAATTATTGTCTCATTAGGCGGTTATCATGGTAGTTATTTTCAGGACACAAACTGGAAGTTTGTGGTACAAAAAAGAGACATTTTCAATTAGAAATGGTATAATATTCGCATAATGCGTAAGTCCTATAACCATGGAGGATTCTGATGGAACGAGAAAATGATGTTCAACTGATTCGCAGCATTTTGTCTGGCAATGATGCGGCGTTCAGCACTTTGGTGGAAAAATATCAGAAGAGTGTTCACGCGCTTGTGTGGCGGAAGATTGGCGATTTTCATTATGCCGAAGAGATCACACAAGATACCTTCCTCCAAGCCTACAAAAAACTGGCTACACTTAAGAATCCGAATCAGTTTGCAGGATGGCTCTATGTTATCGCGAATCGGCTTTGCCTTAATTGGATGCGGAAGAAAAAAATCGCGACGCAATCGTTGGAAAGCACGCATGTAGGCGAGGTAGAAAAATCCTCGTATACGCGTTATGTATCGGAGCAGCGCGAGACGGCAGCTTCTGAACGGCGAGGGGAAACCGTCAAAAGGCTGCTTGCGAGACTACCGGAGAGTGAACGGACGGTTGTGACGCTTTACTATCTCGGTGAAATGACATCGAAGGAAATTGGCAAGTTCTTAGGTGTATCTGTGAAGACGGTGCATAGCCGACTCCATCGGGCACGCAAACGTTTGCAAGAGAAAGATGAACTCTTGGTGAGTGAAGTCCTCGGTGGTGTCCAATTACCGCCTAACTTAATTGAGAGCGTCATGCGAGAAGTCGCTGACCTGAAACCGACACCGCCGCCGGTTGCGAAACCGCTGCTGCCGTGGGCGGCTTTTGGCACAGCTACGGTTTTGATTATACTCTTGTTGGGAGCAAGCAATCAATATCTCGCTCGGTTTCAGCAGCCGTATAGCTTCGAGGCACAAGCTGAGCCGACGGTTGAACTCGTTGACGCGTTCTTCACCGTTGAGATTGATGCGAAACCGGCTGTGCAGAATCAGGCGGGACAGGTTGCTGATCCCGGTAGAAGTGTTAGGAGCAGCCCGCAAAGTCCTGAGAGCACGCGAACCTCCAACCGACAGGAAAATTTCAGCGAGTCCTCCGCGTCGCAATGGACGCAAACAAAGGGTCCGTATGGTGGTACTGTATTCAACATCTTTGTTGCCCCTGAAAGAACGCTTTACGCTGCTACATCATCAGGTATCTATAGACGCGAAGTGGACGCGACTGCTTGGACCCTCATCAACACGGAGGTGCGATCTGATAGACTTCAGATGCCGATGGCAGCGCATGGTGAGACCCTCTACGTTGTCTCCGCCGATAATATATTTACCTCAATCGATAATGGCGAAACGTGGCATGTCTTCTGCGCCCGACCTAAAGGAGACCCCATCGAATTCGTTATCATGGACGCAACGGACGGAGACACCTCGCGTTCAGGTATCGTCATGTATCTCGCGCTTCAAAATAAAGGTGTTTTCCGCTCTACGGATGCTGGTACACAGTGGGAGCTTTTGGCAGCTGGATTGGCAGGTGAAAGTATTACAGCAGTCGCTGCAATTAGAAACAAGGTGTTTGCGGGTACAAGCGATGGTGTCTACCGTCTTGATTCAGATATTTGGCGACACTTGCCGACAATTCCATCGGACCCTGTCTACTGGATGACTGGCTTTGAAAATAGCCTTTATGTTGGAACGGGGCCTGACCTTTCTTACTGGCGATGGATTGAACCGAACCAAAAGTCGACAACAGATATAGCATTTGATAGCAATGAAGGCAGATTGGGCAGGATTTTTCACTCGACTGACTTCGGGGCATCGTGGACTCAGATAATGCGCGAAAATGAATCGGCCCTTGTGAATCCAGAAATTGGTATTAGTGTTCTGACTGGTATTGGCGAAATCCACTTACCCCAAGGGATTGTAGCGATGGATAAAAGGACTTTTTATAGAGCCGGTGCGTCCGGTATTCATCGCACGACCGACGGTGGTCAATCATGGCACTCATTTACGAACGGCATAACGGAAACAGCAATAGAGTATCTGGTCGCAGTTAATAATAACATCTATGGGTATACCGGTGGGAATCTTATCCGATCCGTTGACGGTGGTGAGACGTGGGCAACCGTACAGATTGATTCCAATCACCTAATACGTGAAGCAATAGAAGCAATGGAACAGAAATTTTCTAACCTTAATATTGACGCCAACACCCAAGAACGTGAGACAATAGAACAGCAATTTTCTCACCTTAACCTCGCTTCGCCGTTAGCCGTTGCTAACGGGACGCTCTACGGCATCGTGCCTGAATACAAAACCGCTCCTGAAAAAGATGCCCTGCACCTTTTCCGGTTAACTGTGGAAGACAATGTACTCGTTCCGGTTCAGGGGGCACCCTCTTTTGAGCGAGAGTCTTCGTCCGTTCATTTGTTGACTGGGGATGATTTGGTTAATGACCCGGAAAAGCACGATAACTTACCCAATCCACCCTACGTTGTTGCTAAATACCACAATATTGGGGCGTTTGCAGTGAGTGGACAGACATTCTATGTTCAATGGAAGCGACACCTTTTCAAATGGAAATACGGGGACTCAGAATGGACAGATACGGGTTTAATAGATAATAGCGAAGTTCTTAACAGGTTTGATAGCCGTTTCAAGTTAGCGGTTTCAGGAGATACTGTCTATGTCGGTAAGCGAGATGGTAAACTCTTTCAATCGCTTGATGCCGGAAAAAGTTGGAAAAATATTACGTCAACGCTCCCGCTTCACTTTACGCGTTTCAAGCAGATCGTCTTTGCAGGCACAACAGTTTACGTCGCAACTGATGAAGGTGTTTTGCGTTCAGAAACGGGCGCGCATTGGCAGGTGCTCACCGATGGCATGGGTACGCCCACCGTGATAGATAGATTCGCTGTCAATCATACTCGCGTTTATGGTGCCGATGCTGGGAGTGTCTATCGCTTGGAGGCGCGTGGTAAGTGGGAACAGATTTTTCCAAGTGTTCCGGATACAATTGTTTCTTTGGTTGTCAGTGAGGATAGGCTTTATATTGCTACGCAACGGCGCGGGATATTTCATATTCCGCTTGACGCGCGGTTGTGAAGTTATCCGTTTAACCCCCTAAATCCCCTTTATCCGTTTAACCCCCTAAATCCCCCTTATCAGGGGGACTTTGACACTATGGAAGAAACCCCCTAAATCCCCCTTATCAGGGGACTTTGACACTATGGAAGAAACCCCCTAAATCCCCCTTATCAGGGGGACTTTGAGAATTCCGAATCGCGGATTGCGCGGATTTTAAGAGGCGGTTTCTATATTCAAGTTTTCTGTGCAAAATTCGGTGCGGTTAGAATGTAGATCGTCTGAATGTGCGATAATGCACTTCGCATTTGGGCGTGTACGCCGCAGAATCGCACTACTACGAACCTACCTGTTTGTTGTACTGCAACTCATTATCCTACCAATAAATCTCTTTGCTCCACCAATTTTTTATTTTTTTTCAAATGATGCACAATTTTTTTTCAAAAATTGTGTCTTTAATTATAGAAAGGACGATACACAACAACATTTAAGCACTGCAGGCGGGGTTTAAAACCCTGCCTGCAAGGGGGCTGCGTAAGTCCTAATTATAAGAACCGCGATAATACAACAACATTTAAGACATTGGATTGCCAAGCGTTAAATAAAGGTAAACCGTGAACGGATGTTAGACGTTAGGTACCTTGATTGCCTGTATACTGTTGGTTATCAAGAGCCTCAGACTGTCGATCCAATGGGGAAACTTGTGAAACAGTAACAGGAGAAAAAATGGGACACCGACATATCTTTATATGCCTCTTTTTGCTGGCACTGACGCCGCTGGGTGCTAAAGCGTTCCCACCGGCTTCACCGGCAGGTGGCAACTATTTAGCCCTCGATGGGGTCGATGATTACGCCGTTTTAGATTTTGAAACCTTTGGTTATCTCTTACCGGATGGCACAGACGAGTTCACCTTTGAAGCATGGATATATCTGACTGCACCGCCCGACAAAAAGGAGACGACGGTATTGGTGATACTCCATCAACAGGTGGACATGGTCATCCTGAATAATGAAGGTCAATTCAATGAACTGGCGAATGCGGTAAATACCGATCCGCCGAAGGGGGACCTCGTCTTGCAAATGAATTCCTATCTTGATGGAGGGTTCGGTCGGACGCTGGCTTTCCCGATCTCGGTTGAACTGAACGAGTGGTACCACATCGCTCATCAGGTAAAGGGGAATCAGGTAACGGCGATCGTCAATGATTTCGGGGGGACCCATCAAAACGGTCTACCGCTCGGACATGATCGTGATCCGCGTAATTTGCGTCCAAAGGACTTCGTGCTTGGCGGATTTGGAAAGATAATTGTGATGCCGGGTCGGCCGCCAGCCAAAGCGTTTTTGGATTCCTTCACTGGCTATATTGATGAGGTTCGCATCTCATCGGAGGCTCGTTACGATGTTAAGAAAAAGGGTTTCATGCCACGTGGAAAGTTCAAAGATGACGCGAAGACGGTTGCGTTGTGGCATTTTGATCAACCCGGTGGGGCACAGGAATTCTTAGATGCCTCGCGCAATGGGCATCATCTGGAAGGTAAAAATGGCGCGAAGATTGGTATTCCGCTTGGGGTCGAAGCAGGAGGGAAACTTGCTATTACGTGGGGACGGCTTAAGCAGTGAAATAACAAAGAGGAAGGATGGAAAACAGGAAGATTGGAAGCATCCCACCTTGCAGGCGGGGTTTGATGAAGTTTAAGAAAATAAATCGGTAATCCCCAGGAACGGTAGGTGCGGTTTGCAACCGCACCGGGTCTTAGGCACAACCGCTGTGGTAACCTCATTGGATATTTTATGAAATTACCGAATTAATAAATTAATTTTCATGAAACCCCGCCTGCAGGGAATAGGATATAGGAAAATTTGGCATGCGATGGTAGATTTTTTAGTTTTTAACCCCCTAAATCCCCCTTATCAGGGGGACTTTGAGAGAAAATGGAGAAATTACGCGTGAAAACTATACTCTTTTCGATTTTGGTTACACTTTTGGCGGTGTTTGCTGTTTTGACAAATACCTTTGCACAAGACTACACAACGTTGGGATTACCTGAAGGTGCTAAGGCACGCCTCGGTAAAGGGAAAATAAATGAAATAAAGTATTCCCCAGATAGCACACGTCTGGCAGTCGTGAGTGTTATAGGTGTTTGGATTTACGACGCACGGACCGGCGAAGAACTTGAACTCATCAGCGGGCATACAGGTGCGGTCAACAGCGTGGCGTTTAGTCGCGATGGCAGCATCATGGCAAGTGGGAGTGAGGATACGACCATCCGTCTCTGGGATGCGAACACGGGTTCACATCTCCGCACGCTCACCGGACATACGGCTGGGATCAACAGCGTAGTGTTTAGTCGCGATGGCATGACCCTCGTAAGCGGGAGTGAGGATGCTACCGTCCGTCTTTGGGATGTGAACACGGGTCGCGAGCGCCGCATGCTTACCGGGCATACACAGATGTTTAATAGGGTTAGGAATGGGGTCACCAGCGTAGCACTTAGTTCGGATGAGACGACTATCGCAAGCGGGGCTGCGGACAACACCATCCGTCTCTGGGATGCCGACACGGGTCGCCGTCTCCACACGCTTACCGGGCATAGGTCTGGGATCAATAGTGTGGCGTTTAGTCCGGATGGTAACACGGTCGCAAGTGGGAGTTGGGACAGCACTGCGCGGCTCTGGGATGCGAACACGGGTCGCGAACTTCATACGCTCACCGGACATTGGGCTGCGATTTTTAGTGTAGCGTTTAGTCCGGATGGCGACACCCTTGCAACGGCGAGTGCTAACAAAACTGTCCGTTTCTGGGATGCCGACACGGGTTCCTATCTCCGCACGCCTATTGAGCATACGGATCGGGTCATCGGCGTAGCGTTTAGTCCGGATGGCAACACCGTCGCGACTGGGAGTTATGACGGCACTGCGCGGCTCTGGGATGCGAACACGGATAACCCGCTACATACGTTCACCGGATATACGTCTGGCGTCATCGGCGTAGCGTTTAGTCCGGATGGGAGCACCGTCGCAAGCGGGAACGAAGACTACACCGTCCGTCTCTGGGATGCCGACACGGGTAACCTTCTCCACACGCTCACCGGGCATACGAATTGGGTCAACAGCATAACGTTTAGTCCGGATGGTAACATCATCGCGACTGGGAGTTATGATGACACTGCGCGGCTCTGGGATGCGAACACGGGTAACCTTCTACATAGGCTCACCGAGCATACGGATTGGATCAGAGATGTGGCGTTTAGTCCCGATGGTAACACGCTCGCAACGGCGAGTGGTGACCGCACTGCGCGGCTCTGGGATGTCAACACAGGTAACGAACTCCGCATATTCACCGGGCATACGGATTGGCTCAGAAGCGTGGCGTTTAGTCCGGATGGCAATACCCTCGCGACTGGGAGTTATGATAACACTGCCCGTCTCTGGGATGTCGACACGGGTAACGAGCTCCGCACGTTTACGGGGCATAGTTATGGGGTCGCCAGCGTGGCGTTTACTTCGGATGGTAGCACGCTCGCGACTGGGAGTTATGATGACACTGCGCGGCTCTGGGATGTTGACACGGGTAACGAACTCCACAGGCTGACTGGACATACGGATTCGATTGTCGGTATAGCGTTGAGTCCCGATGGTGCCACCCTTGCAACTGGGAGTTGGGACACCACTGTCCGTCTCTGGGATGTCGACACGGGTAACGAGCTCCGCACGTTCAGTGGGCATACGGATGAGGTTGACGGCGTAGCGTTCAGTTCGGATGGGAATACTGTCGCAAGCGGGAGTAAGGATGGCACGATACTCTTATGGGAAGTCAATCCCTCCACGCCTGAACCTACAGGACGCAGAGAGGATGTCAATGGGGATGCTATTGTTAACATCCAGGACCTTGTCCTGGTTGCATCAAATCTTGGGGAATCGGGTGACAATGCTGCGGATGTCAACGGTGATGGGGTTGTGAATATACAGGACCTTGTGCTGGTTGCGGGTGCTTTTTGAAGTAGTGGTGTATAACAGGTGCTGAATCACGGAGAACGCGGATTACACGGATTTTAAGAGGCATTTTGGGGTAGACACGGTTCCTGGGAAAATCCGGTGCGGTTTCATGAAGATTAATTTATTAATTCGGTAATTTCATAAAATATCCAATGAGGTTACCACAGCGGTTGTGCCTAAGAACCGGTGCGGTTACATGAAGTTTAAGAAAATATTTCGGTAATTCTATATTTTCCCCAGGAACGGTAGGTGCGGTTTGCAACCGCACCGGGTATCTTCAGAAAATTACCGAATTAATAAATTAATCTTCATCAAACCGCACCATAGGTGTCAATTTAAGAAAAAATAACCGTCTCCACCCCAGGCCCGGTAGGTGCGGTTTCCTAACCGAACCGGATACTCCGCGGAAACCTTGAAGACTGCAAAAACCTCCTGAATCCCGTAGGGATGGTATGTTTATAGCAGCATGTGACCCAAAAAAACCAAGCCCCGTAGGGGCGACATGTTTATATCGGTGTTACAAAATACCATGAAACAATCCCTAAATTGACACCTATGGTGCGGTTACAAACCGCACCTACCGGGCCTGGGGATTACCGATTGATTTTCTTAATCTTCATGAAGTTTGTGGCACAAAAGAGCATCATGCGTAAGTCCTATAATTAATTCGGTAATTTCATAAAATATCCAATGAGGGTACCACAGCGGTTGTGCCTAAGAACCGGTGCGGTTGCATGAAGATTAATTTATTAATTCGGTAATTCCATATTCTGCCCGCGGTGAGTGCCCTCCCCCGCAGGCGGGGATTGTATCCCCGCCGAATTACCGATTTATTTTCTTAAACTTCATCAAACCGCACCTACCGGGCCTGGGGATTACCGCACCTACCGGACCTGGGAGGAAAATTAGGAGATTTTGATGGTGGAAAATGATGCACAACTGATTCGCAGAATTTTGTCTGGTGATGATGATGCGTTCGATACGTTAGTCCGAAGGCACCAAAGAGGTGTTCACGCGCTTGTATGGCGGAAGGTTAGCGATTTTCATTATGCGGAAGAAATTACGCAAGATACGTTTCTGCAAGCCTATAAGAAACTCTCGACACTCAAAAATCCGAATCAATTTGCGGGGTGGCTCTATGTCATCGCAAATCGACTTTGCCTTAATTGGCTTCAAAGACATAAACCCGCGATGCAGTCACTGGAGGACACGCCTATGACAGAAATAGAGGAATCTTCTTATATCCATTACACTGCGGAACAGCGCGAAACAGAAGGCACCGAGCATCGTTATGCAATCGTCGAAAAACTGCTGTCCAAACTGCCGGAGAGCGAGCGTACGGTGATGACACTCCACTATCTCGGTGAAATGACGGCGAAGGAGATTAGCAAATTCTTAGGGGTCTCGGTTAACACAATTACCAATCGCCTCTGGCGGGCGCGGAAGCGTTTGCGGGAGGACCAAGAGCTTCTGGTTCAGGAGGTGCTCGGGGGTGTGCAGTTCCCTGCTAACCTCACAGAGAACATCATGCGACAAGTCGCTGACTTGAAACCGATACCGCCTCCGGTTGCGAAGCCGCTGCTCCCGTGGGGTGCTTTTGGTATGGCGGCGTTTCTGGTTGTCATGCTATTGGGCGCGACGCATCAATACCTCGTCCGCTTTCAGAAACCGTATAGTTTCGAGGCAGTCGCCGAACCGACAGTTGAACTTGTTGATGCCTTTATTGTGCTCGATGTCAATTCAAAACCGGATGTCCGGGACCAGATCGGGCGCGTGGCTGCCACTGATAAAAACAGTAGGGCAGGATTGCAGGTTGCTGAGACGGCTCTGGTCTCCGAGACGCAAGGGGATTCTCTCAGGTTTTCTACATTACAATGGCAGCGGAAAGCAGATATGCCGACAGCGCGATCCTGTTTTTCTACGGGTATTGTAGACGGCAAGATATTCGCTATAGGGGGCAGGCTACAACTCGAAACGGACGAATTTGGGGAGATCGCTATTTCAACGGTGGAGATGTATGACCCGCAAACCGATACATGGCAACGGAAGGCGGATATGCCGACAAGGCGGGCTGGCGTAGCGGTTTCAGTTGTGGATGGCAAAATCTACGCCATCGGTGGCGAAACAAAGAAGAAAGTGCCGATGTATAAGGGTTGGATGTACGAGTCTAACGGACTCGCAACCGTAGAAATGTATGATCCGGTTACGGACAGCTGGACACAGAAAGCGGACATGCCGACACCGAGAAAGACGCGGACCTGCGTTGTGGATGGCAAAATCTATGCGATTGGTGGGTTAGCGGTCGGTCCGATGGTGAAAAAACAGGGGCAGTTGGCGACTGTGGAGGTGTATGATCCAGCGACGGACATCTGGGTAACGGCGAGCCGTATGCACCATGCGCGTTATTGGGCTGCACTGAGTGTTGTCGATGGCGAAATCTATGCGACGGGTGGAACGGGACCGTCCGAGAGTCGAAGTAAGCCGGATCCGTATCTTTCGAGTGTTGAAGTGTTTAATCCGAAAACGAATCAGTGGCGTGAAAAGACAGAGATGTTTACCCGGAAAGCGGGACACTCGGCAAACCTTATCCATGGCAAAATCTATGTCATCGGCGGTTCCGTTTGGGAGGACAGGGAATATAAGTACCATTCAACGATTGAAATCTACGATCCGGTAACCGATCGTTGGACGGAAAAGCCGGATATGCTGGTCGGTAAATCGGGACATACGACTGAGATTATAGATGGACAGATTTATATTTTTGGGGGAGATAGTAAGGTTGCTGAAGGGCCGCTGAGGCGTGTCGAAGTTTACGATACACGCGCGGTGCTTCAGCGTCTGAATGCGACTACAGATTTTGTGAAAACGGCG
Source organism: Candidatus Poribacteria bacterium (assembly GCA_022827185.1). Lineage (GTDB taxonomy): Bacteria > Poribacteria > WGA-4E > WGA-4E > WGA-3G > WGA-3G. The sequence continues at coordinate 4,670 of JAJDTM010000051.1, read as the reverse complement.
CGAAGGGATTAAAATTGGTAATTTTATGTTTTTCGCAGGCCCGGTAGGTTCGGTTCGGAAACCGAACTATAGTCAATTTAGGGGCTTTTTCGCCTTATTTCGTCACAGCTCTTCTACAGATGCCGCCCCTACGGGGCTTAGGGCTGTGAGCTTTTCTACACAGATACCATCCCTACGGGATTCAAGAGGTTTGTGAAGCCTTCAAAGGTTCTGCGTAGTATCCGGTTCGGTTGGGAAACCGAACCTACCGGGCCTGGGGCCGAGGCGGTTATTTCTCTTATAGTAGATTCTGTAATTACTTATAGGACTTACGCAGCCTTCACTGCAGGCGGGGTTTAAAACCCCGCCTGCAGTGGGTCGGATGTTCGTTAGCATGGAAAAATGCGTAAGTCCTGACTTATACACTCACAAAATGGCGAGGATACAATCCTCGCCTGCAGCGGGAAGGCGAGGATACAATCCTCGCCTGCAGCGGGAGGGTGTTTGTTCCCTGATGAACTGTAAACTTATTTTCGGATTTTACTATAAATTTAGGACTTACGCAGCCCCCACTGCAGGCGGGGTTTCAAACCCCGCCTGCAGAGTGCATCGGACGTCCGTTAGCATGGAAAAATGCGTAAGTCCTGTGTTAATTACGGAAGGGTATATACCCCGCGTCGGACTTTTATGATTTCACCCGTTTCTACGAGACGCGCGAGTTCGTTACCTACGGCTTTTGGATTTCCTTGAATCGCTGTAACGAGTGCGGCTGTCGTTTTCTCGCCGTTGGAGAGCTGAGAGAGGATCTGCTCTCGGAAGGGTACACGTAGGGGTCTCCCGCCTCTAAATTTCTTCAATACACGGTTCGCTTGCCTTGAGGAACATCCCAAAATACGTTCTACTTCTTCTCGGCTTGACTCGGCAGTTAGTTTCGCGCGTTCGGCTTCAAATTGCTCGCGTGTCGCGATGACCTCAGGGAGTTTGTCCAAGCTGCCGGCAATTTCAAAATCCGCCCAATCAAAAAGCAGCACTTCAGGTTTATCGGTAATACCGGGCAGTGGAAAGCTCGTGATTAACACAACCTTCCTATTGTTTCCAATATCCAACCCTGCATCCGCTATAATTTCGGCGAGGGCGTTGACAACGTTCTGTTCATAAACACTCTGGACGCGTTCATCGCTGTACCCGTCGGATTCGTCCTTTTTTTCGTAGGCAAGCGGCATCTCGTCGTTGCCGAACAAAATCCGCGAGCGGTGCCAAATGATGCCTTCCGCCCAATACGGCGCGCCGACAATCCACACCACATCTGCCGCTTTAAGCGTGGCCTCGAACCCTCTTGTTTCATTGAAGACTGAGACAAGACAGACGTTCTCCTTTTCCGAAAAATCTTTTAGGTATGGCATAATTCCTTGATAAGTGATAATTGCATGCTTGACGTTCGGGTCCCGTTCAATTTCTGCTCGGATCCCGAGAAAGAACCGCTGTGCTGTTTCAGAAAGACAGAGAGCATTCCACGTGTTGTCATAGTCTATAATGGTTTCTAAGGTATAGTTTCCCGTGCGAATCTGAAAGAGCCGGTTGCCCGCGCCCCACGTTGCTGATTTGGGCGGAATGACCTCAATAGCGTTATCTGAGAACGCCCGGCGGAGGTGTTGTTCAGAGAAATTAGGTGCCATTAACAGCAGACGTTTGACGCTTGGATGCAGGACGGGTGGTGTCCAGAAGCACAGGCCCTTCTCATCCCACAGCATCGGGGCATCGGCATCGCGTGTGTAATAGTCAAAGAAACATTCCAACTGATGCCAAAACGTCCAGTTTGGATTTCGACAGACCGTCGGGAACGCCTGAATGCTCTCTACGGTTGTTGTGTCCAAAATACCGAACGCAACGGCTTGCGACATCGGCATCGGGATTCTCATGTCCGCGTCGCGCGCAAAGTCATCAAGGTGAAGATGGGGCAGTCCCTTCGCCGTGAGTCTATCTGCAGCCGTCTGACTCAGCGGTATGTCAGCAGAAGCCCCGCCTTCAAATACGATGCTAAAGTGTGCGAGTGCCTCTCCGGTTTCCGCATCAATAACCTCACGCGCAATCACCTTGCCCTGTACATTGACCTGACACATCTGCTCGACGAGTGTGTGCTTTTCGCTTGCAAACGCCCGGAACGCTGCGCGGACCCGTCGGACAGGGCTGCTGTCAGGGGTTGCTTTGATTTCCATCGCGTTCAGTAAGCATCTGGCGAAGTCCGCTAAAACACTCCCTTGATAGTTGACCATCCACGTCTGCAATACATCTTTTGAGAGTCTGTATATAGGAAACAGTTCGGACACATTCGCCCTATCAACGACACAAAGCCGCTCCGTTTCATCGGGACATTGGAGGCCCTCTGCCCACATCTCCGCGTATGGTGATTCGGGGTTGAAAAAGGTTCCGAGTGCTGCCACTATCAGTGCATTTGCGTCCTGAAGCGCGGAGACTTGCGCCAAATAGCCGCGTTGTTGACATTCCGTATAGACAGGACATTTCGGACAAATAACTTCATCTGGATTCCCACCCTTTTGCTGAAGCGTATCACACCGTTCCGCATCTTCACAGACATTGCCACGTTGGAACGGAGTTGCCATCCGCTCGTCAACAGGGATGGCTTTCACCTGTTCCCAACGGTACATCCGAGATTTCCAATGGACAACCGAAGCCACGTTTCGCGCCTGGAAGTATTCCACCGCTTCCGTCGCAGCCCTATCATTTGCCATATTTAAGCAGACTGTCCCTCCATCGCGAAGATGTGCTTCTATGTGAGCGTCCGTCGCGACCCCTGTCTCGGTAACAACACCAAGAATGCGTGCATCGCGGTCGAAAATACTTTGCGTTTGAACACGACGCTTTTCAGGTATCTCGTCATCAACCGCTTTTCGGGTTTCCGGTTTGTGCAGTATCGGGTGCGGACGTTTTATCGCTAACGGACTGAGTGTGCCTTCGCGGATGGGGAGGATCGTATCAGACACAGGCAAGTGAGTCGGCGGGATCAATGGCAATGGACGGGTATCGTCTGCTATCTCTGTCATCTCTGTAAGGGGTGTGGGTTCCGGATCGCTTTCTTCAGAGGGTGTCGGTTCGTGTAATGCCCTACGCAGGACATCCATCGGTGCGAAGAGAACGTCTGCGGAGATAACGGGTGGATTCAAGAGGTTCCCGATTAGAATCTCATAGCGTGCATCCCAGCAGGTGTAGCCTGCCTCGCCAAAGATTTCGAGATACACCTCGCGGTGGTGTGGGTCTGCTATTGACGGGTTGTGTTTGTAGATATACTGTTTCGATGGCTGATCACTTGGATGGAGATAGTCCAGGATTCTGCAGGAAAACCGTAGCCCACCGTCTTTCGACAGTGTCAAGAGCGGATTTTCCACGGCGTTAAGAAGTGCCTCAACACAGGCGAGGACAGCATCGGGTGCAGCACAGAGTGCCTCGTATTTAAATTCGAGGTCGTGCCATGGCGCGCCATCTCGCTGAGACGGGACACCGGTATAGACCTGAATACCGCATGAGGCACGCCAGTATTGCGGTTTCCAACTTGCTGCGCGTTGGCGTTTTGCGAACCGGCTCCCACCAAAAGTGCTTGGTCCCTGGTCGTTTTCAGGTGCCCGTCCGATCGGCATAAAAGAGATGTCTGCTTGTTCGAGGTTATCAAGTATTACAGGATACCGATGCGCGCAATAGACCTGGAAACAGTATGGAAAACTTTTATAGCGAGCAGGTGCTGCGACCGTCTTTCGCTGGCGAAGCGGCTCTTTGTGGCGTTGATGGCAGCGTTGAAGTATATCGGCTAAAGGGTTCATGGTTTGTAAAAAATAGCGGTTTAAACCCCCTAAATCCCCCTTATCAGGGGGACTTGGAAGGGAAGAAACCCCCTAAATCCCCCTTATCAGGGGGACTTTGAGTGGAAGAAACCCCCTAAATCCCCCTTATCAGGGGGACTTTGAAACGCAAGAATTAACCCCCTAAATCCCCCTTATCAGGGGGACTTTGAGTGGAAGAAACCCCCTAAATCCCCCTTATCAGGGGGACTTTGAGTGGAAGAAACCCCCTAAATCCCCCTTATCAGGGGGACTTGGAATATGAAAAGCTTGAGGTGCGAACAAAAACAGCGACACCCCGAAACAAAAGCCGATAGGTGCGAAAAAGGCTGGGCCAGCAACAGACCCTGACACAGTTTTATGAAGTCGTATGTAATTATACTTATCGTATGAAAAGTGGGGGGGGGGGGGGTGAAGGGTTGTAAATACTGTACGAACAGTACAACGTTTCGGGGCATCAGCATGCAACGCCCGTTACGTTCGGATACAGAAAGGAGCCATTCAGTAATGTTAGCGTCAATGTGTCTGTTCTTCATATTGGATACTTAAAGGGTTTTCCTTACAACATAGATCAATATAACATAACATTAATCAATATAAATCAATATAACCCGTATTATATCAAAAGTAACAATTTTAGTCAACGTTAAGTGTCATAGGACACAGGGCTATTTAGTTTTCCATTTTTCTGATCGATTTTGCTCCCCCCGGCCTGGTAGGTTCGGTTTCCGAACCGAACCGGATTCGTGAAAGGAAGCGCGAAACCCAGCCGCCTCCGCCCCCGGCCTGGTAGGTTCGGTTTCCGAACCGAACCGGATTCGTGAAAGGAAGCGCGAAACC
>JAJDTM010000014.1 GCA_022827185.1 Candidatus Poribacteria bacterium | reverse complement strand
TCTCGGTATAAAAGTCATTAGCTACCTGATATTGCTGCAAGTTAGCATCACAGAACGCCAGACATTTCATCAAATACAACTTCAACTCACTGGAGAAAGACAGATACTCACTGATTTCATGACGCATTTTCATGAACTAACCTCTAAAGAACCTTGATAATTACTGCTTTAGGATAACTTTTGAGAAATATCAGTTTTGTTTTTATAGAGTTTTGCTTATGCGCGAACAATGTCTGTGAACTTCATCAGAGAACGTCCTAAACATTGATTCACAAAGCACCGAGAAGACAACTATTACCAGTGGTAAAAAATGTTCATACATATAAAGTGAATTTCTAAAACTAAATGCCCTACCTCACTGCTCTTTTTCCTTGAAAAAAAATGTTAAGGATGTTAGAATATTGATTAGTAATTTACTCACACGCTTGCGTGTGACCTTGCTCCATAGATTCAGAGGTTAAGACTATGGCTTCTTTTTGGCAATACCTTACAGTTACATATAATGTGTGGTTTACCGCACCGCTTGCTGTCGTATTTCTGTTTGCAATTTTTCGGCTTGTGCTCGGCGGTTTGGACTTCGGGGATGCAGATGTTGATGCGGATGTTGATGCGGACGTTGACCTCGATGTAGACGCGGATGTCGATTTTGACGTTGATGCGGACGTTGACCTTGATGTAGATGCCGATATGGATGTAGATGCCGACATTGACGCGGATGCCGATATGGAAGCGGATACCGGGATCAGCGGCAATCTTTTTGCCGACGTATTCGGATTCCTGAACGTGGGTAGAGTGCCTTTTATGATTGTGGTCATGGCACTTTTTACCACATGGGGATTCACCGGCTTAATCGTCAATGAAATCCTCGGCGTCAGTGCAGCCCCCAGCCTATTCTTTTGGGTATCTTGTTCAGTTGCACTTATCTGTGGTGTATTGGGGACACGATACCTTTCGATTACACTCGCAAAGATTTTCCCTGAAAGCGATCCTGCCACTAAGGATCTTCACCTTCTCGGTTTACACGGAAGAGTCATCAGCGGACAAGTCACCACTACTTTCGGGACCGCCAGAGTCCAGGTACCGGATGGACATACATTAACCGTCAAATGTCGTGTCAAACCAGATGAGCCAAATCCTGTAAAGGGAGATATCGTTATTCTGGTCAATTATGATCCTGAAAAACGGATATTTGATGTTAAACCGTCAGAATCGCAATTAGAGTAAATGACATAGGACTTACCCAACCCCTCTTGCTGGCGGGGTTTGAAACCCCGCCAGCAGTGCGTAATACATAGGTTATCACAGCAAAATGCGTAAGTCCTGTGACAATTTCGGATAAGGAGATATAAGATGCCTAACTTGTTTGTGTTGATTGTAGCAGGTCTTATTGCGTTGTTTGTGATCTTTGTGTTAATATACAAATCTTTCTACAAGAAAGCGCCGGCGGATTCGGCGTTAGTGATATCAGGTGGAAACAAAAAACGGGTTGTGTTCGGTGGAACCCTTGTAAACCCAATTACCAATACGACGCAGCTCATTTCTTTAAACACACTCCAACTCCCTGTTGAACGGGAGGGACAGGCTGCGCTGATTACCAAGGACAGTTTGCGCGTTGACATACAGGCGGAGTTCTACGTCAAAATTGAACCCAATGAACAAGATGTGCTTAAAGCCATCGCCAGTCTCGGTGAAAAAACTTTAACACCGGATGCTGTGAACACACTGTTGGAAGGTAAACTCGTGGGTGTACTACGCAGTGTTGCGGCGACCATGGACCTGCAGGAACTTCACGAGAAACGGCAAGAATTTTCCGATCAGGTTCAGGAAGCGTGCCTTGAAGATCTGGAGCAGAACGGCTTTAAACTCGAAACTGTAGCCGTTACAAACCTCGACCAAACGCCGCTTGAGGCACTTGATGAAAACAATAGATTTGATGTCGTGGCGATCCAGACGATCAAGAAAGAAGTCGAAGAAAAACAGACGGAAACCGCTAAGATTGAGCATGAAAACAAGGTCAGACGTGAAGAGGACCGCCTCAAAGCGGAACTCGAAATTAAACAGAAGGAAGAGGAGACCGAAACCCAAGGTTTAGAGGTCGATCAACGACTTGAGTTTGCGCAAGAAGAACAGCGCAAAGCCATCGCTACCAATAAAGCGGAACTCGAACGCGAGGTTGAAGCGCATAAGTTTGAACAGCAACAAGCGGTTGAAGAAGCACGCATTAAACAGGAACAGGCTGTGAAATCTGCTGAAATCGTTCAAGTGCAAAAAATTGAGATGGAGCGCATTGAACAAGAACGGCAGGTCCAAGAGAGCGAGATTTCACAAAAGCAGGCTGTTGAGATCGCACGCGTTCAACAACAACAGACGGTTGAAGAAGCCGAAATTCAGCGAACCCTCGGCATCGAGAAAGCGAAGATTGATCAAGAGGCGACAGTCAAAGAAACGGACATTGAACGCCGGATTGTGTTGTTAGACAAAGAACGCGAAGAGAAAGAGGCTGAGGCAGAAAACGCCATTCGTGTTTCTCTGAAAGAAAAAGAACGTGAGCAGGCTCTCATAGAACTCTTGGAAATATCAGCTGAAAAAGCAAGCGCGGAAGCGCGCGTTGAAACGGCTGAGGCTGTCGAACAAGCCGAGCGTGAAAGCAAAGTTGCCCTTATTCGTGCCGAACAGGAGGCCGACGAAGAGAGAATCGCAAAGGAACGCAACGCTGATGCGGAAGCGTATTCTGTCGTCGAAGCTGCGAAAGCCGAGCTTGAAGCCGCTAAGGTCAAATCTGAAGCAACCCGAATTCTCGCTGAAGCACTCCTTGTTGAAGCCCAAGCTAAAGCCGATGGTGAGGAAGCACTCATTACCGCCAAAAATCAGGCGGAGCCGCAAGTACTGGTCAGTGATGCAGTGCTTGCACTCGTGGATTCCCTCCCGCAGGTTACGGGTGAGTTAATGAAACCGGCGGAACGTATCGAAAGCATTCGAGTCCTTGACTTAGGCGGAAATGGGGCAAGCAACGGGAACCCGGGTGGAATGAACCGTATCTTGAGTTCTATTGTTAATGCCGGGGCAGCAATGCCACTCCTCAAGGAATTGGTCAGCTTTAGTGGACTTGACACTGCAAAAATAGGACAAACCATTCAAGCGTATGCAAACGGATTAAATCGAAATCCGGTCTCTGATGTCGGTGTAGAGGGGGATCTCAATCTTGACGAAGCCCCAGACGACAAGCCACTAACGGAAGTAGAGAGACAGGACGCTGAGGATACGTCCGGTGCTGCAGACCCAGATCCATCTTCTGAATAGTCTATCTTTCACGCTGCCCTACACGAGCGAATTCAGGATTGGAAGCAAAGAACGCATTGTCGGGACATCTCGGAACGTGAAACCGAACGCTGCGAAATATGTTGATGTTTCCAATGCCTCCGCAATCAAAGGTTTTTTCTCCAATTCCTTTGAGACACCGAGGATGAGGGACACATCTTTCTGTTCAGCGAGTGTATTGAGCCTCGCAATGAGATGTCCTTGATGCCACGGATGGAATAACTCAATAGCGGTCTCTACACCGCTGCTGTGGACGAGTTGATAATCGGGGAAGCAATAGAAATCGCCTGCTAACGGAAGGAATTGGCTTCCCGGACGGATCTGCCAGTCGTCGGTTTTGTTTTGAAGCATTGCCTGAAAAAGCTGGATGTCTTCGGGAATATAGGCAAGAAACTGTTGAGAAATCGGCTTGATCCCACAAGATTCATCAAGGGATAGCAGATAGTGCTGTTTATTCCGAAATTGTATCTCCGCAGTGAGTTCCCATTTCGGTTGATGTAGCACAGCGACGAAAAAATTCGCCAGATTCATCCCGTACCGCTTCGTTTTATAAAAGAGGTTAAGCGGTCCGTCGACCGTGATATGATACAGTTCTCCTTCTTTCCGGATTGTGGAGAGGAGTTGGTTGAATCTGAGGTACTTGAACAACTGACGGAGTTCAGCTGTCATGGAATCGGCGAGTTTTAGCGTGAGCGTGTTGCAATGCAGCAGCAGCCCTTGTACTTGCGCCGCATTGTAGCGGTGAAGTAAGCGTTCGGCGGAAAGGGTGTTGAATGTCAAGACCGGTTGGCAACTCGGTAAATCCGCATAGAGTTTAGCACGCAACGCCGTCTCTTCTGTAGATGATTCGTCTGCCATTATCCGAGACACTTCACATTCATAATCTGCGTAGTCCTGAAACTGGTTCTCTGAAAGCAGGCGGCTCGTCTCTGTAAAGAGTTTGTGCCGGAACGCAATCAGTTCTTCGTTAGGGGCAGTATCAAATTCTGTCCGGTCTAACAGGAGTTTTTCGAGTCCGCGTTTGACGATGGGTGCTTCCGGTGTGCTATCGATGATCTGCTTACTCGACTCTAAAAGCGTTGCACGTGGCGTGTCTGGCGACGCTTCAAAAACGGCGATCAATTGCTCAGCAATCGCCAATAACTGGTTATCGGCTGGATTCACAAACTGTGGCAATATTTGCCCTTTTTTAGTTTTATATTGGAGTAGGTCTTTGGTGAGCATTTTTTAATTATACCTTGCGGTTAAATAACGTAGTTTTGGACTTTAGCACTGTTTTCTCGAATCCGCTCTCTATTTTGCGGCGTACTCGCCCATAAGCGATCTGCTTCATTGCGAGCTACGCTATTTTAGACTATACGAATTTTTAAGCGGTCTGATAGGCGTGGTGTTGTCTGCGTCGTCTATTGACAAAGTGTTCGCCGGTCTGTTTGGAGATGAGTTCGTAAAGCACCGCCTGTTTGCCCTCGCGTTTGCGGAGGATACGTCCGAGTCGCTGCACATGCTCCCGTACGCTCCCGCTCCCTGAGACGATAATAGCGACATTCGCTTCCGGCACGTCCACCCCTTCATTGAGTACTTTCGAGGTGACCAAGATAGAATAGGTGCCGTCTCGGAACCCGTTCAAAAAGGCGTTCCGCTCCTTGAGTTTCGTCTGATGTGTGAGCACGGGAAGAAAAAAACGCGTGCCGAGCTGATATGCCGTGTCGTTATCTTGTGTAAAAATGAGAATCCGATCGCCGCGGTGCCGCTGGATCAGTTTCCACACCCATTCCTGTTTTGTGGTAGAGGCAAAACTGAGCTGTTTCTGCGTGAGATACGCTTTGAAAGCGGCACGTCCCGCTTCGCTTTGTGATGCTTTCCAGAGAAATGTATGCCATCCGCGCGGGGTACCCATATTAATTTTCGCCTGCTTGAGAAAGCCTAAGTAAGTTTGACGCGCCGCCTCATACTGTACCCGTTCTGTGTCTCCCATCTCGACTGCAATCGTCACGACACGGTACTCAGAGAGCGTTTTCCCAGAGAGTTCCTGTACCTTCGCTTCATAACAACATTCACCGACGAGCGCATAGAGACGGCTCTCTTTTCCATCAACGCGTTCAGGTGTCGCTGTTAACCCCAACCGAAAAGGCGCGATACTACTGATTGCGGCATATTGATACTGTTCCCCAGGCAGATGATGACATTCGTCAAAAATAGCGAAACCGAACCGGTTGCCGTAATGCGGCGCGTGCATAACAGCAGATTGATAGGTCGTTACCGTAATATCTCGCAATTCGTGCTGACCGCCGCCATAAAGTCCGATCTCTTGTCCGAAGTGTTCTGTTAACACCGTATACCACTGGTGCATGAGATCAATCGTCGGGACATGCACGAGTGTCGGACGTTGCGTCTCAGCGATGAGTAGGATTGCGATGAAGGTCTTACCGGCACCCGTAGGGAGACTTACGACCCCGCGTTTGCCGTTGGCGTGCCATGCGTCAATCGCTTCGGTTTGATAGGGATAAGGTGAAATCACTTTTTGATGCGTGAAGGGTTCTATTGTGAATTGCCGTGCTGTATCTTGATATGGAATGTCGTGTGCGCGCAATTGCGAGACAATCTTCCGATAGCGGTAGGCGGGGGCGCGAAAGGTGAGGGTGCGCTCGTCCCAAAGGAGGTCCGGCAGCTGCGATTCGAGTGCCTCTGGAACGTTCTGTAAGATGAGGGTGCCTTTGTCAAAGTTAATTTTTAAGGGGGTTTCCATAAATCACGTCTTTCCGTTTTCACCGAGATATCAGAGGCATTCAATTATCCATTTTTCGATCGAATTTCCACCCCCAGGCCCGGTAGGTTCGGTTTCCTAACCGAACCGGATCCTTAAAAAAAAGGACGTGAAACCCAATAATTTCTTGAAATTGAATGGATCTGCCGAGATATAGGAAAAAATTTGGCATTTTCATGAAATTGTGCTAAAATTCTGATAGCGTTCGTTTTAGGTTTTCGGTCATATAAAGGAGTTACACATGGATAATCAAGAATTCCAAAAACTTGTCTTGAGTTGGATGGAGCGCGTGGATGCTCGTCTTGAGCGCGTGAATGATCGCCTTGGTTCACTTGAGCAGGACGTAGGTTGGATAAAGGGAAAAATGGAAGGGCGTTCTGAGTTAGCGTCAACGCACCGCGCGAACCTTGCCATCGGTATTAGTATTGTCGTTGGTATTGGAAGCCTCATCGGACTCATCATTAGTTGGGTTAAGTAAAAAATAGATTAGTCTCCTGTCGAGAACGGTTTCCAACATGGTAATCGGGGCTAACATACCGAATCATAACATATTTTCCGTGTAAATTGCAAGCGAAAATAATGAAAAATCATATAACCCCCAAGGACTGATACTGTGCCAAAACTCATAATCATGCCGCCGCAGAATGCGGAATCACACGAATGGGCTGAACGCCTTCACAACGAATTACCCGCATACACCGTTGTCTTGCCAGAGACGGACGACGCAGTCGCGGAACACCTTCCCGATGCAGATGCTGTCTACGGTTGGGTGTCCCCTGAACAACTACCGTTAGCGAAAAACCTCCAATGGCTACAGAACCCTGCCGCGGGGCCCTTCCCCGGCTATTATTATCCCGCACTGATTGAACATCCTGTTGTCGTCTGTAACCCGCGCGGTATCTATAACGACCATATCGCACAGCATATCATGATGTTCGTGCTTGCACTTTCGCGTGGATTGCCCTATTATATGGACGCACAACGTGAAGGGGTCTGGAGCAAAGATGCCCGCAAAAGTGGATACATCGACCTCGCTCAGGCGACTGCACTGATTGTCGGTGTTGGTGGGATCGGACATGAAACCGCACGTCTCTGTAACGCGTTCGGGATGAAAGTGATCGGTGTTGACGCGCGCTGGGAATATGAGGCCGATTTTGTAGAGAAACACGATCCCACCGAACTCGACACACTCCTTCCGCTCGCCGATTTTGTGATAACCACGACACCGCATACACCCGAAACCGAAGGAATGTGGCACGAAGGGCGATTTTCCCTGATGAAAAACACCGCTTACTTTATCAATATCGGACGCGGCAAGACGACAAAACTTGCTGACCTCGTTTCGGCACTTGAACAGGGTGTCATTGCGGGGTGCGGCTTGGATGTGTTTGAAATTGAACCCTTGCCTGCCGAAAGCCTGTTGTGGCAGTTACCGAATGTGTTGATAACACCGCATATCGCTGTCAAAGATGCAGAGAACATTGAGGGACGGCGGTTCGAGCTTTTCTTGGAAAACGCACGTCGGTTCGCTGAAGGCGCGCCGTTGAAAAACGTCGTTAATAAAGCGATGTGGTACTAAAAAGAAAGAACTATATGACGACAGGAAAAGTGGCTGCCCCTAAGATTGATAATGTGATATTGCCTAAACCTTTTCTGTTGTTATGCGTCTGAACACAATATTTAGAGACTGTTCGTAGTTTTATGGTGATAGGTCAACAGGTGTGGATTTCCACGCCTATATTTGTACCCGATCTGCTTTTTTTCCGTTAAATTCTACAAATTGGAACATTTGGAGGATTGAGCAATGCCAAAATTAGCGGCTTTGAAAGCCTTAAAATTGATGAGAGTCAAAAAAACTACACTCTATAACGCCATGGGATGCAGGCACGGTAGTAATCACTATAGACGCTCGCGGTCAGAAAATCACGAACACCGCACGTTTGCAACGCTGCTATGGTATGCTATTAATGCCCTTCCAAAACGAAAATAACAGACAAGGCATGCTGCAGCAGATCCTGTAGTCTACTAAAAAACACACCCAAAATTACTTCCTGACGCAGTGCGACTTTAAGCTTAACTTAAGTCGATCAGGATGAAAGCTGCCTATAGGCAACTCTAATACGCCTGCTAAGGTTTTTCATTATTATCCGCCTCGTCCACGTACGGCGATTTCGCTTGTGGTGGGACCTCTATCACACCTTCCACACGCGAATCGTATATGGTTTTGCTGCCATCCGGATGGGTATGTGTTTTGAGCGTATAGCCCTTCCGAGTATAATCGGTGGATGTTGATCCAGTATATTTCCATTCAAATTCGTCTAACTTCCCGCGCTTTGCTAACTCCTTTTTACGCTTTTTGAAATAATTTAGCCACCTTTTCGTTGGTTGCCATTGATACAAGTGATGCTCTGCAGCAAACAGGTCAATCGCTTCATCAATTGTCAGCGGTTTCCCACTTAAATACTTGCGTTGTAGCCGTATATAGGTCCGAACTTGCGGGATGTCCCCAAACTTCTTTACAAGTGGGTTGTGTGGACTGGGGTTATCTGGATCGTCCTTGAACGGATTGAACCCGATAATAAAATCTTCTTTCGGTTTCTTTGCCTTCGCGCTTTTACTTGTGGACAGATGAGCAGTTTTGCCATCTTCAGAGCGCACTTCGGGTTTTCTAACCGTGGTAGATTTTTTAGCGCAGCCTGAAAAGAGAAGAGTGCTCGCAAAAGTACCAAATAGTATTATGAATAGAAGGGTACGGAGGTTTTTCATTGATATTTCCTCTTTTGGGTATCGGTTGGGATTGTTTCCTGAAAGTGTCCTATTCATTCTAACGGATTTGCCGAGAAAATTTCAACCTTTTCCAGTTGATTTTCTGCACCAAATTTGCTAAAATGGCTGTCAAGATTTAGTGTAAGGAAGCAACGTAATGGATTGTCTCTTTTGTGCAATTGTCGCTGGTGAGATTCCGGCAGCCAAAGTATATGAAGATGAGCACGTCTTCGCGTTTATGGATATTGCCCCAGCAAACCCGGGGCATACCCTCGTGATACCGAAACAGCACTATCGAAATATCTTTGATATGCCCACAGAGGTTGGCAGCAAAATTATGCAAGCCGCGATTCCAATCGCAAACGCGATCCGAACGGCATTGAACCCTGATGGGATGAACCTCTTTCAGTCGAATGAAGCCGCAGGGTTTCAAACCGTTTTCCATTTCCATTTGCACCTAATCCCGCGATGGGAAAGCGACCCACTTCGGTTACCGTGGCGGCCGAGTGAGGGTGATATGGAAGAAATCGGCAACATTGCAGCAAAGATTCGAGAGGCTTTGTAGACGCAGTTCACAGATGATTTTTTCAAGCACTCATAAGTCCTTAAACCTTTAACGCCTCCGATGTTGTTTACGCACGTCGGAAACCCGATTTACGGAAAAATCGGAGCAAAAACCTAATATTTAAAAATATGAATATTTTGATTACCTCCGCTGGTTCAGAACTGGCGCGCAATGTAGCAGGGGCGTTGGCGGAAACACATACGCTCCACTTAACAGAGTTGTATCCTGTTGAAAATGTTGAAGGAACGTTCGTGCAAAGCGAACTTGGACACGACGAGTCAACCAACGAACTCGTCCGCGGCATGGATGCTATTATCCACATCGCCGAAGTACCGTCGCAACGCCTTGCTGAAGCCGATCAGCCAGATAATTATGCGATTGACTACCAGACGCGCTGCACCTATAACCTACTGATGGCAGCATCGGCAGAGGGTGTGAAACATGCTATTTACGCAAGCACACTTCGTCTCTTCGAGCAACACGGTGAAGACTGGACGGTCACAGAGAGTTGGCGACCCCGTCCGTCCGTCGATAGTTTTGTGCTTTCAAAGCACCTCGGTGAGTTCACGTGCAGAGAATTCGGTCGCGAAGGTAAAATCAACGTGACATGCCTCCGTCTCGGTAATCTCATCACTGCTGATGCCGCAGCAACCGCCGAGTCCGATGCCATGTGGCTTGAGATGAACGATGCAGTTGCTGCTTTCCAAGGCGCGCTGGAATCCGCTTCGCCGTGGCAAATCTTTCATATCCAGTCAGAGTTTCCGGGTGCCCGTTTCTCGATTGGGAAAGCCAAGGGACATCTGAAATTTGAACCGCAATTCGTGCCATCACAGGCAAAGGAGGCGTAACGTGAAAGTTCTCATTTTAGGCGGTAACGGTTATCTTGGACCGCATGTCGTCAAGGCGTTGGAGCCTTATTATACACTACGCGTTACAGACATCAACGATATTGAGACAAAACACGAATCGATGCACATTGATGTCGGTTCATTGGATCAGGTCATGCGCGCCGCCGAAGGAATGGATGCCATTCTCAACTGTTCTGTGCTACGACACGACGGACAACTGGCTTTTGATGTCAGTACGCGTGGGTGTTATAACATGATGCGCGCCGCTGTCGAACACGGTATCCCCCGTGTCATCAACACCGGACCGCATTTCACGATTCAAGGTGATGATTATACGACCTACGATTATGAAATTAATCCGGATGTTCCACCCCACACGAGCACCGGACTCTATCCATTGACGAAAGGGTTAGGGCAAGAAATCTGTAAGGTCTTCACCGAGCATTACGACATCTATGTTCTCTGCTATCTGTTCCTTAGTTTCCGAGAGCACGAGGACACCGCAGAAGGCACCGATCTCAACCCGTTTTCCGTTAGTTGGCGGGATGCAGGTGAAGCGTTCCGATTGGGTTTGGAGATTGATCTGGCAGAACTCCCTTCGCGCTGTGAGATTTTCAATATCTTCGCAGATCTACCGCATCAGCAGTTCTCGAATGTCAAAACGAAACGTATCTTAGGTTTTGCACCGCAAGATAACTTTGAGCGGATGTGGCATAAAAAGGATTAAGTCGAGTATTGAGCAATGCGTTATGAATATTCAACTTCTTGCACATCGTGGCGGTATGGGACGCGCGCCGGAAAACACACTCGCTTCCTTTAAGCAGGCATTGACAGACGGTGCCGATGGATATGAGTTTGATGTTTGTCTCACCCAAGACAAACAACCCGTGTTGATCCATGTCGACTTCAACCGAGACGATATTCGGAAGGCCACCGGATGTTCAATACCGCTCAATGAACTCACTTGGCAAGAGGTGCAACAGTTGACGATGCTAACCTCTGATGAACCTGTTGCACACCTTGATGATGCCCTCCAGTTCACGCGCGAAAACCAGATACCGTGCTTCATTGAACCGAAATCGGACACGCCAGAGATACTCCCTATCATCATAGAACGGATTCGGCATTTTGAGGTTGTCCACCTCACCAGTATTCTCACTTTTTACCTGCACAAGCAACTGCTTATTGAGGCCAAACGTTTAGAACCAAAATTGCAAACGAGCGCGATTCTTATTAACCCATTCGCGAATTTCCTCAAAGCAGCCACCGCAATTGATGCAAACCGTATGATCTTGGGTTGGAGTCGGATTAACCACTTCGGACTTTATAACGCTTTTACACGTGCTGTTACGCGTAAAGTCGGGAAACTACGCGCAAACGGGATTATTGTGGAAGCCGGATTCATTCGGACAGCAAAGGAGGTCGCTTGGGCGGTCTCGCCGCAGAAATTCGGTGGTGTTGACGGTTTGTGGGTAGATGATGTGCCTTACATCAGAAGTTGCCTTCAGGAGGTTTAACTGTAGCAGCTACCTTTGAAAGTCTGCTTCCATCCCGACAGAAAACACAAATCATGAACACTACTATCTGCAACCCGTTGCTAAGAACCCCGCTCTCCCTTATCGTTGACGATTCGTGTCCGGTCATTAATCTTACCTACTACTGGATACACCAACGACACGCATGGAAAGCACGGCATCAGCCCGGTGTACCACCTGACCGTTGGGAGGGTAACGCCACGCAACTCAAAAAGATACCACCAACAATCCCCGCAGATTTCGCAGCAGAATGGGCGGAATGGTGTTGGGAGAACGGCGTGAAGGGGAAATTCAGTCTTATTCCCTACCCCGCAGGAATCGGACGTGTTGATGAGGGGTTTCCCGATTTTCCAATAATAGAATATCAGGCATGGATGCGAGTTTACCGCGAACTTATCTGGCCCAGTTTCGATTTGACACCGGAGATGCTCACGCATACGGCTGTCGTTGATCTCAACACATTCACGCTTACCGAGGCATGGGAGCAGGTTGAGTGGGTGGATCCACCCGTTGATGATAGGCTTACAGACTATATCATCACAGCGATGGAAATACTCGATAACGTCGGTATTCCGTGTGAAGGTGTGACCAGTCCGGGTGCCTTCGGAAAACGCCAAGAAGCGGTGTATGCGAAAGCCGTGCTAACCGCCTCTCAGCATGTCAATAACAACCCGCGTCCCTTCTACTTCCTCTGGCTCAAACACGATGAACTCCCCGATGTACCTATCTGGTATGCTGAAAAAGAGAACGGCATCGCAATTGCCAGTATTGTCGCATGTGCTGGTGACTGGTTCGGGGGATGGACAGGCTACGATTTAGGAGATGCCGACAGGTTTATCACGGAAGACTTACAGGGCGGTCGCTTGCCACCGATTCTTGAGGAGGAGCTCCCGTGCATCCTCGTCGGACATTGGCCCGGGTTCTATTTCAATGGCGAAAAATTGGGATTTGATGTGTTAAAAACCGTCAAGTCACGCCTTGACGATTATGATCCAGATCGCACAAAGACGCGCTGGATGAAAACTTCAGAAATAGGACATTACTGGATGGCACGTGAACTCACAAATATCTCAGTTTCGGAACGAGATGCTTCTTGCCCCCCTGAGAAGGGCGGTAGGGGGGGGACACCAAAGATTAACCTCTCGACCCAATTCCCAACAGCAAACTTTACACTCGCTATTGATGCACCGGTCCGCCATGTTCAGGTCAATGGATGGGACCTCCGCGAAGTGCATTCCCGACGCGATTTTCAGAGCGATACATTTCTCGTTGAAGGGAAACAGACTTTCATTGCGTTCGATTTAGAAGTTGGGGACACACTTCTTGAATTAGTTGTATAAAGAAGGATGACTGTAAGTCTTCGGACCTTCCAGCCTTCCCTACTTTCCACCGCTTGTTCCGCGCTTTACGCGCCTATGGTATGAGGATGCGTCCACCGCTCGCGATAACAGTTGACCCCGTCATATAACTTGATTCTTCGCTCAGGAGGAACACTATCACATCTGCCATCTCTTTGGGTTCACCGAACCTACCGAGTGGTGTCGTTGAACGCAGCTGCGCTGCCATCTCTGTTGAGACTTCACCCAACATATCCGTGGCAATCGCACCCGGCGCGACCGAATTGATACGAATGTTGTGTGCCGCAAGCGGCCCGCAGCACGATTTCGTCAGCGAGATCACCCCGGCTTTCGCCGCCGCATAAGGCAACTGGTTCGGACGGACTGCCAACGCAGCAATCGACGACACATTAACAATACGTCCAAATTGCCTTTCAATCATCCCTTGCTTAACTGCCCATAGCACGTTGAAGGGACCCGTCAGGTTAACCGCGACGATCCGATCCCAATGTTCGGGGGTTAGTTCTTCAAACGTCATGTCTCCGACATCCCCTGCGTTGTTCACCAACAATTCTATTGGACCGAGTGCTTCTGTCACCGTCTCAACCATTCTGTTCACGGCATCTCTATCGGCAATATCGGCTTGGACAGGTATCGCTTTTTGTCCCATATTATGAATCTGTTCACAAACGGCTTCCGCCTTATCAATCGTGCGAGAATAATGTACAGCGACAGTCGCACCTTCACCTGCAAGTTTAAGTGCTGTTGCCTTTCCGATACCACGGCTCCCGCCGGTTACCAATGCAACCCTTCCCTGAAATTTCATTAAATCTCCTTCTACAAAAGTGCTTGCAACTGCTCCCACACATCATCGGGAACTGGTGTTGTGGCTGCAGCGAAATTCTGCTCTACTTCTGATGCGTTCTTAGAACCGGTCAGGCTCATCGCAATCCGCGGTTGACGGAAACAGAATTGAATCGCAAGGTTCAGTAAATTCAAATCGTTATCATTTGCCCACTGCCAAAGTTGATACGCCTTTGCGCCTTCAGAATTGCTTATGTGATCACTTTTCGCTGACACATCCGGCTCAACACCTGAAAGCAATCCCATCGCAATAGGACTCCCATTAATAATCCCGATGTCATTTTCAACAGCAAGCGGTATCAACCACTCGTTTGCGGTTTGGCTCAGGAGCGTATAATCCAAGTACGTTAGGATAACATCCACAACACCGGTTTCAATGGCAATTTTATGGAATTCGTGCTGTCGGACCCCAAGTCCGATAAACTTAATCAGTCCTTCCTCGCGCATCCGCTGCAGTTCATCCAACGCACCATCTTTCGCAACGACAGGGTCCATGCTATCTGGATCATGCACTAAGCAGACATCGAGGTAGTCTGTTCCCAACAGGCGTAGACTGTTTTCGACGCTGCGGCGCGTGCCTGCTGCACTAAAATCGCCGCGCCATTCAGGGTGTGTGCCTGTTTTCGTGGCGAGATAAATCTTCTCCCGCCAACCATCAGCGAGTGCGAGTCCTACCCGTCTTTCGCTCTCACCATAAAGTGGTGCGGTGTCCAGATAGTTGATTCCCAAATCAATTGCTCGGTGTACCGCCTCAATGGCTTCATCATCAGTAACATCACCTCTACCGAGACCCGCGCCTCCCATACCGAGACACGTAACCTCTAATTCTGTGCGTCCCAACCGCCGCCGAGGCAACGGATTTGTTTGTGTTGTCATCAGTTTCGCCTTTCTTAATAAGCGTGCACTATAGAATTACTCGCTTTTCTGCTTGAGAATCTGTTGAATCTCTGTCTTCAAAATCGGAATATTTGATTGCACCACACCCCAGACAATCTCAAGATTGACATCAAAATATTTGTGAATGAGGATGTCTCTCAACCCAGCAATCTTCCGCCATTCAACACTTGGATACTTTTCTCGAACGGAATCAGGCACCTGTTTAACGGCTTCACCAATGACTTCAAGATTTCGGATGACCGCGTCAATCCGCATCCGATCCGCTTCAAAGGACTCGCGTGTGACATCCTGTACGTACGCTTGAATCCTATCTATTGCCTCTAATATATCCTCAAGATAGATATCAAAGTCCTGCGACATACTCAACTTCCTCTTCAATGCGCGGTCGCAAGCGTGATTTGAGCGAATCAGCGATGACGAGGTCGATCTTCTTCTGAAATAGATCCTCGAGAAAAATACGGAGCTCCATATACCGGTCAAATGACACTTCCTCGAGCTCTACAAGCAGATCGATGTCGCTCTCGCTATGAGCGGTGTCTCTAACATAGGATCCGAAAAGTCCAAGGCGTTTCACACCGTAGGTTCTCAGCGTGTTCTGATGGCTGAGAAGGGTCTGTTTAATCTCGCGTTTGGTGAGGATTGCTGCATTCATTTTCTGTATTCCGTGTTCGTTACGGCACAGCGGGATATATCTATAACTTTATGCCGATGTGAATTCTCGATGTAGATGCCCACGACGGGCATCGGGATGGATTACGCTTACCCACTGCACCCCTTTGACCACATCGTCCGGGATATGTCCATGCTCAACACCTTTCGGTGTGACGACCAGGTCCCCGGGACCGATACGATAAGATTCAGACTGCCCGTCCGCTGTTCGGAGCGTCACGGTTGTTGTTCCTTCGGTAAAATACCAATACTCATCGAAATCGTGGTAGTGAAGTTCGGTCGGATTTTCTTTGGAAACAGCGAAAGCCCCAATCGTCGTCATATCTGGGGTGTCCAAAGCTTTTCCAAGCACATCGCCGATGCGCTCCCCTTCACTCAGTCGAATAACGCAAAGATTTGTATCCATTAGATGACCCCTATGTTTTTCAGGTGTTGCAGCGAATCTGCTACGCGTGCTTGGATGCCTGCCTCGTCAACGGTTTCACCTTCGATACCCTCTAATTCCATAGTGAACGGACCGTAGAAACCGGCATCATTCAACGTCTGGAAGACCGCTTTGAAATCGACCACGCCTTCACCGAGTGCCGGAAAGTGCCACGTCCGATAGCCACCATTTGTATCCTTGAGGTGAACCGCACCGACGTGTGGGATAACTTTCTGAACCTCGGAAACGGCGGTCACATTATGGTTATAATAATAGACGTTACCCGTATCGAAATTGACACAGATGTTTGGGTGATTCACGGCTTGCATTGTCTCAAGTGCGATGTCGCCGTTGTGTATTAAATCTGGATGTGTTTCCAAGCACACCTTGATACCAGATGGCTCGGCATTCTCCCCGATAGCACGGAGCCTGTCGTAGACGGCGTTCCTGTCTGTGTCACCAGCATGAACACTTGCAAAGATGATCTTCACACCCATTTGATCGGCGATCTCCAGCGTCGGTTGAAAGTCTGAGACAACCGTTTCGGACTGAATGTCACAACGGCCTAAAAGGCTCGTGGCGGTGAGCCCGTGTGCGTTCAAATTTGATTGAACTTCGTTGACAGATTCAGCCGAAGGCACACCGATCTCCACATTCGTCAAACCGATTTCTGCCAAGTGTGCATACGCATTGGCACCAAACTGTCGATAACTGCCTAAGTTACATGCAATAATATTTTCCATTTCTTCTCCCATTCTACGGAATTTTTCGTAGTACTGTGTTGCTCAATAGAATCTCAATCCCCAACAGTAGCACTGCAGGTATTAAGAAATATCCCATCAACTCTTTCCGAACGATAGCGTTAATTACCTCGAACTGCGTTTTTTCAAAACGATCAATTTCTGCGTAGATCTGTTTGAGTGATTGTCCATCTGTTGCGCGAAAATAGCGTCCTCCTGTCGTCTGGGCAATCTGCTTTAGGGTGTCCTCGTCAAGATAAGTGAGCACTTCGCGGTATCGTTTGCCGAATGTCGTGTCTGCATAAGGGATACGCGCGCCACCCTCTTTCCCCATTCCAATGGTGTAAACCTTAATCCCGTCGGCGTGTGCCAGAGATGCTGCTGCCCCTGGATTGATGCTGCCAGCGTTGTTTTCGCCATCGGTCAACAGGATAACGATCTTCGTTTTTGATTCTGAGGCGCGTAAGCGTTGCATAGCAGTCGTAAGTGCATCACCGATAGCCGTGCCGTCTTCAAGCTGCCCGATCTCTATGTCGCTGAGTAATTCTGCCAACACCGAATAATCCAAAGTCAAAGGACAGAGCGTGAAACTTTCACCAGCAAAAACAACTAAACCGATGCGATCATTTTCGCGATCCATCAAGAAATTGTTGACAACCGATTTAGCGGTTTGGATGCGATTTGCCCCTTCAAAATCTTCTGCTCGCATACTCTCCGAGATGTCGAGAACTAAGAGGATATCAATCCCTTTCGCTGACTGATGCTCACGGCTTTGAGAGAGTTGTGGACGGGCGAGGGTGACAACGAGAAGTGCAAGGACAACGAATCTCAGGAATTTCAGTATAGGCAACGCTCGAATCGAGAGGGTTTGTCGCATCTGCTGAACACTTGCTGCAAAACCGTGGTTAAAATCGGAAAAACGCACAACCGGCGTAATTGTCCTTTTGTGCAGCCAGCGAGAAGCAATTATCAGCAGCGGTACTGCGATCAGCAGCATCAAAAAAAATGGAGATGCCAGTTGCATGCGCACTACACCCTTTCTGACCGGGGTCCCCACTGGTTACTGGAGAAGGTGGAGATGTTTCGACGCGTATCTTGTGATCTCATCATATTGAGACCACTTAGGAAACAGACCCCAATGCCGATAGTATTGATAATCAGAAACGTTATCCAATCAATATATGGCAAGGCTGTCGCCATGAAGTACAGAAGATAACCGAAAATTACTGCAAGCGGTTTCAATCGACCTGAAAAGAGGGTATTGCCGAGCGTAAGAAAAATCGCAGCTTTACCACAGATTGCTAACGGCAGTAAGGCGGATAGCCCTAACAACATGAATGGAACGCCGACAATTGAAAAGGTCAACAGTGCGCAAATCAACGGGATTATAACTAACATCAGGATGCTAAATAATATACTCCGCATCGGTTGATGCGTCAATAGTGTGCTTACTGCATTTACCGGTCTCGGAAATATGGTTGCCACCAGTAAATACATAATCAGGAAAAGCCCAAACTTGATGAGTGTTGATTGCCAACTTGTCTCTTTACTCGTGTACCAAAAAGCATGTGGATGCATTACGAGTTTCACTGCAGCGGGCACCATCTGCCAGCGATTGCTCACTTGAAGGTCTGCTATACCCTCCATATTTCCTGTGACCTGTCCACCAATAAGGTGAAGTGTTCCGTTCACCTGTGCACCTGGTACAAGTTCGACATTTCCACCAAGTACCAACACATTTCCAGTGACGCTTCCCTGTAACCTCGCATTACCTGCAATCATGACAAGGGTTGTTAGGACTTCATCTGATGCCAATTCATAATCGTTAACAACCTTGAATATTCGCCGCGTCTTTTCCCACGCCGCCCCCGCTTCTTTAATAGTTTCACCTTTTTGAACTTGCTGCGTTGGCGCATTAGAGGCATTTGGTGGTGTTTGTTCTACGCGTTCATCGCGCTCTATAGAATTACTATCTTGCGTTGGGTTCTCAAGTTCGGTTTTTGGCTGTGGTGCCACAACGGGATTTGTCTCTTGTTCTGTTGGACCTTGCGCAAGAAGCGCATCGTTTGCGAATTTTCTATGTTCATAGTTAGACAGTGGTTGTAAGTTATCTGAAGCCAATCCAAACAAAGGCAACACACCAAACCCGAATAATAAAAGAATGCGTCCTATTTCCTTCATGTTTGCCCACACTTTATTGAGATAAATATTATGCGAACATTATAGGCTAAGGTTTCTTTGATGTCAACGCTTTTTTAATATTGCGCCTGTGGATTTCTTGTCGCTCGCGATGCCGCCGCGAAAATGCTCAAAAAACCGACAATTGATTTTTCCACTTGACATGTACCTCTGAATCTGATATGATAGATATATGAGTGTTTACTTGGATTTGGATATAGATGATGGTGCTTGAATTGTAGTATCGAATAGGAGGACAAAATGAATTTTAGTTCTGTTTTTTCTCGAAAACTTTGGCTTTTGAGCATAGTTTTTACGTGTTTTTTCAGTATTCTCTTCATCACCAGCGTCTCAGCCGAGATTGACCCTGATACTATTGTCGGGATGTGGCTTTTTGATGAGGGGAAAGGGAATGTCGCAACCGATGAAACTGGAAATGGACTGGATGGTGAGTTCAAAGGTAAACCGAAATGGGTTAAGGGCCAGTTCGGGCAAGCCCTTGAATTTGATGGGAAATCCGCTTACGTTCAGATCCCCGGTCATGATAACCCAACCAAAGCGATCACGGTCTCAGCGTGGGCGAAGAGCGCAAACGACACTTGGAACCAACCCGGCTTTATGGTTGAAAAGCGGAACGCCTATATCATCCATCCCAACGCGGGGACAAAAAATGTTGCGTGGCCCATTTGCAACGGCGGCTGCTGGAATAAACCCGGCCATTGGAATGACGGTAATGTCGGCACAGATGATATTACCAAATGGCACATGTACACAACCACTTTTGATAGTAAAACGGGTAAGTGGGCTATCTATATTGACGCAGAAGAAGCAAGCACAATGGATATCGCCAAGACCCCTATTGATGCCGATAGCGGTCCCGTTAATATCGGATTTGATGACTGCTGCGGTGGTGCCCGCTTTGGTGCAGCGATTATTGACGAGGTTGTCATCTTCGATGTCGCTTTAGAGCAAGCGGACATTGAAACGATGTTAGACGGTATGCATTCGGCCTTAGGGGTTGATCCTGCTGACAAGATGACAACCACTTGGGCGGATATGAAGGTCAAGTATTAGAGGTTTTAAATATTCGCGCGACTCGCAAACCTCTATTGGTAAAGTAGTGTAAAAAGTGGTATGTTAGATGAGTCGCCGTATTCACATAATCGGAGGTCAAAATGAATTTTAGATATGTTTTTTCTCGAAAGCTTCAGCTTTTAAGCATAGTTTTTACGTGTTTTTTCAGTATTCTCTTCATCACTAGCGTCTCAGCCGAGATTGACCCTGATACTATTGTCGGGATGTGGCTTTTTGATGAAGGCAAAGGGAATGTCGCAACCGATGAAACTGGAAATGGACTGGATGGTGAGTTCAAAGGTAAACCGAAATGGGTTAAGGGCCAGTTCGGGCAAGCCCTTGAATTTGATGGGAAAGGTGCTTACGTTCAGATCGCCGCGCATGATAATCCAACCAAAGCGATCACGGTCTCAGCGTGGGCGAAGAGCACAAACGACACTTGGAACCAACACGGCTGGATGGTTGAAAAGCGGAACGCCTATATCATCCATCCCAACGCGGGGACAAAAAATGTTGCGTGGCCCATTTGTAACGGCGGCTGCTGGAATAAACCCGGCGGTTGGAATGACGGTAATGTTGGTACCGACGATATTACCAAATGGCACATGTACACAACCACTTTTGATAGCAAAACTGGTAAGTGGGCTATCTATATTGACGCAGAAGAAGCAAGCACAATGGATATCGCCAAGAACCCCATTGATGCCGATAGCGGTCCCGTCAATATCGGATTTGATGACTGCTGCGGTGGCGCGCGCTTTGGTGCAGCGATTATTGACGAGGTTGTCATCTTCGATGTCGCTTTAGAGCAAGCGGACATTGAAACGATGTTAGACGGTATGCATTCGGCCTTAGGGGTTGATCCTGCTGACAAGATGACAACCACTTGGGCAGAGGTGAAGGTCAAGTACTAAATTAAACTTCCCTTCGAATTTCCATTAGGGCGGGCCCTCGTGCCCGCCTAATAAATAGCAACTTAGACACAGCGCCTTGTAAATTCAGGCACCGCGGCGTAGATTGTAGACTCGCTGTTCGAGGACATCGTGAAAAAAAATGGAGGCACAAATGACTCTTAACTACGACGAAACAGATGACTTTGATGAAGCAGACGACTTTGATGAGGCAGACGATTTTGATGAGGAATCGCAGGAAGAATTTCTGGAAGAAGAAGATGATCCTAATACTGCACTCTCTCAGGCTTTCCGTGAAGCTACATCGGTAACAATAGACGACTACGACGATGAGGAAGATGAAGCGGATGAAGCGGATGAAACGGGTGAGGAAGATGATAAGGCGGAAGAGAATACTGACGCACAGCGACTTGTGGAACCGGTAGACCCGCCGCCTGACGAAGAGGATTTAGAAGATTTAGAGGATTTAGACGTAGAACCGCCACCACTAAAACTACCCACGCCAGAAGTTGAACCTTTCCGACCGCAGGAACAGAGCAACTTCGCTTATGCGGAGGCAGTGACGGCATTCTATGAACAGAAAAATTATCAAAGAGCCATTGAGAAATTTGGCGAGGCTATTGAGTATGAAGTCCGACACACCGAAGACGAAATGAACGATGCCAATGAAATTGTCGCGAAATCGAAGTACTGGCAGGCAGAAGCATACATCAAATTGCATGACCTTCCTCAAGCCGTTGGGACGCTTGAAGACTTGGTTGAAACTTGCAAGGGACACTACCTCGTATTAGCTGCACAACGCAGGGCAGATGAGTTAAGCGCGAAGGGGTCTTAAACCATTGCTGCTTTGTGACGATCGCGACGCTATATTGCTAACGGCAACCTATACTTAAACAAAAAGGATTATCGAATTTGTGGAAACTGTGAAAAACTTTCTTAAACAAAAAGCGACTAACTTACGAATTCATTCTATTCTCGCCACATCGGAGGCGGGTTCTGGACATCCAACTACATGTCTCTCTGCTGCGGATATCGTCTCAGCACTCTTTTTTCACGCTATGCGTTATGACTGCAGCGATCCACAGCACCCTAACAACGATAGATTCATCTTGTCGAAGGGGCATGCAGCACCGCTACTTTACGCTGCTTATGCGGAAGCTGGTATCATCCCAACCGATAAACTCTGTACACTCCGGCAGATTGATAGCATCTTGGAAGGGCATCCGACACCTCGGTTTGCATGGACAGAGGTAGCCACTGGATCACTTGGACAAGGTTTATCGCTTGGACTCGGCATGGCACTCAACGGAAAGTACTTAGATGAATCCGATTATCGCGTCTATGTGCTTCTCGGCGATGGTGAGACTGCCGAAGGTGGGGTCTGGGAAGCAGCGGCTTTGGCATCGCATTACAAACTTAATAACTTGATCGGAATTGTGGATGTCAATGCCCTTGGACAGAGTCAGCGCACTATGTACGCCTTTGATGTTGATACCTATTGCCAACGTTTTGAAGCGTTTGGATGGCAAACCGTCGGCATTGATGGACACGATTTTGAGGAAATATTACCAGCACTCACGCAAGCCAAAGCCTCAGATGATAAACCTACCATGATAGTCGCCAAGACTTTCAAAGGAAAAGGGGTTTCGTTCCTTGAAGATGCTGACAACTGGCACGGAAAGGCACTCGCGAAAGGTGAGGAACTTGACAAAGCGTTAGCCGAGCTCGGTTCCTTAAATTTAGATGTCCCTGTTGAGATTGAATCACCGCCAGCTGTGAATACGAATGTCAGTCTCGGTACCGACACTGAATGTGAACCGCCGGACTATCCACCTGATGAGGAGGTCGCAACGCGTGGTGGTTACGGCGTAGGGCTTGCTAAACTCGGCAGTGCAAACCCTAATGTTGTTGCTTTGGATGGAGATACCAAGAACTCCACCTATGCTGAACAGTTTATGGAACTTCATCCGAACCGCTATTTTGAGATGTTTATCGCGGAGCAGAATTTGATAGGCGCGGGCATCGGTTTAGCGAAACGTGGGAAGATTCCGTTTGTTTCTACGTTCGCAGCATTTTTATCGCGCGCCTACGATCAGATTCGGATGTCCGCGATTTCGCAAGCGAATATTAAATATGCCGGTTCACACTGTGGCGTTTCAATTGGCGAGGACGGACCTTCACAGATGGGCTTAGAGGATATAGCGATGTTTCGAGCGATCCCGGAGGCAGTCGTGCTGTATCCGAGCGATGCAGTCAGCGCTGAACGGCTTGTCGCTGAAGCCGCCGCACACGAAGGGATCGTTTACCTCCGTACCTCACGTCCTAAAACTGCTATTCTCTATGATGCCGACGAGCGTTTTCCTATCGGTGGTTGTAAGGTGATCCGGCGAAGCAGTGAGGATAAAGCGACCGTTGTTGCCGCGGGTATTACGCTTCATGAAGCGTTGAAAGCACACGAGACGCTTGCCGCGGAAGGCGTTGCTATCCGCGTCATTGACTTATATTCTATCAAACCCGTTGATACGGAAGCATTAATAGTGGCGGCAGCTGAGACAAACAACACTTTGATCACCGTTGAAGACCATTACTCTGAAGGCGGTTTGGGGGATGCAGTCCTCAATGCTGTTGCGACTGAAGACATTCATGTTCACAAACTCGCCGTTACAGGGATACCGCGCTCTGGGAAACCCGAAGAACTCTTAGAACACCACGGTGTCAGCGCAAATGCTATTGTACAGAAGGTAAAGGACGTTATCGCTTGATAACAAGGATCTCTAAAATTCTTGGTAGGCGTGCTTCGCAAGCGCGCCGATTGACGGTGTTTCGTTGGTCGGGAAATCTACTTAAAAGGTCAATTAGCAAACGAATATAAACATGCAAAAGGCGATTGTCTGGGGGACTGTTTTGGGCGTTATTCTCTTAGTAGGGATTGGGATGATCTACGCCTTACGCGCCCCGCGCACAGCACCCAAAACCTATCCGGCGGATAAGGGACCTAACTTTATTGATGTTACTGCCTATCCCGCGAAAATGCAGGAGGCTTACAAACGTTTTACGAATAAATGTAGCCGGTGCCATACCGTCGCACGTCCGATTAATTCCACCTTCACGCCGGAGGAGTGGCGGAAGTATGTGTATAAAATGATGCGGAAACCCGGATCCGGACTTAATCCAAAAACCGCTGAAGAGATAATTGAATTCTTGATTTATGACGCGCAGCATAGGGAGAAAAAAACAAAATGAGTATTGCAGTAGTATCAACTCGCAAATTTTACGCTATTGTGGGATTTTCGATGTTGGTGATATTATTTTCCGTAATAAACACGCAAGTCGGATTCACTCAAGAGGATGGTATGAAAAAAGAAAATTTTCAGGTTTCAGTGGATGGACAGCCCGTCACATTTACTGTGCCACCTATTTCCAAAAATGGCGCGTGGTTAGTGCCTTTGGAACCCTTTGCTGAGCAACTCGGATTAAAGGTGGAATATCCAGAAGGATCGGAGATGGCTGTTTTATGCGGCGGTGTAGAAT
Organism: Candidatus Poribacteria bacterium; assembly: GCA_022827185.1. Classification (GTDB taxonomy): domain Bacteria; phylum Poribacteria; class WGA-4E; order WGA-4E; family WGA-3G; genus WGA-3G. The sequence goes on along the minus strand of JAJDTM010000014.1, from coordinate 10,299 downwards.
CAGAATTGTGTGTCCCACTCCAATTCCAAGATAGCAAAGAAGGTGCTGTGAAAATTGATGATGTGACTTATGTGGAGCCTACGTATATCTCAAAAACGTTTGGCTTTGAAATATACAAGGCATCAGCGAACCGATTGGAGGTTATCCATCCCGTACACCTTGCCCCTAAATTCACACTCCCTGACTTACAAGATACGCCAAGAAACTTACGGGATTTCCGTGGGAAAAAGACCTTTCTCTATGTTTGGGGGTCTTGGTGAGGGTGCCGCGGACAACTGCCGGGCTGGCAGGAATTTTACGCGAAACACCGTGAGAAACTAAACTTGGTTTCCATTGCTATTGATGCACAAGGCGCGTCTGTAGTGCGTCCGTGGCATACTGCTGCGGATGCCGATTTCGTTACGCTCGTTGATTCACAGAATATATTCGGCACTCGCTATAACCTCAAAGCCATCCCTTACGGAGTCATGATTGATGAAGCCGGACGACTGGTAAAAGCACCTTTCAATGTTAATGTCAACGATCAAAAAACCCTTGCGATGCTTGAGCAGTGGTTGTCGGATCCCGACTACAATGCGGAGCTGCTTCACGATATGAAACCGTCAAACGAGCCACTTACAAAGACGAACGCTGAAGCCGCTGCCCGTTTTCAACTCGGTCTCGTCTTATTGGAAGACGGTAGGAAAGCGGAAGCCATGACGGAATGGCGGAAGGCGTTGGCATTAGATCCGAAAAATTGGATTATCCATAAGCAAATTTGGGCGGTGGAGCATCCGGACAAATTCTATGAAAATGGCGTTGATTACGGCTGGCAAAAAGCACAATTGGAGACAGAAAAAACTAAACAATAAGGGCGATTTCCGAATCGCGATGCTTATTGTTTTGTGTGAAGTTGCTATACGCACCAAGGTTGCTACCTAACAAATTCTGGGCATTTGCGCAAGGTTATTTAGGCATTTTCCGCACTTTTTAAGCAAAACCTTGTCTAATCTATCGGGGATAAACGATGAAAGAGAGTCTGCAGCTGATCGGAAACATCATTGCTGAGCCGAGTGCAGCGTTTTCGCAGCTCAAATCGCAACCGAGGTCAGGAATAGCATTTGTTGTTTTCTATCTGTTCTCCGTTCTCATTATGTGGGCTGTTCTTCCGTACACCGCAGCACTGACAGCTGCAAAACTCACGGAAGGCGATTTGCAACCGGAGCAAATTGAGGCTGCAGGAAATATGAGTCAGATTTTCCAGAGCGTTGGTATCTTTATCGGACCCATTTTTGCGATTCTGGGGTTTATCATTATCAGTGCTTTGCTGAGATTGGCAGCTCGATTTCTCGCAAAAAGTGATACATTAAAATTCAGACATATCTACGCTGCTATCATCCACATCTCGTTGATCGGTTGCCTGATTCAATTAGTGAACACTGCACTCCTTCTCGTTTTTAAAAACGTAGCGGATGTCAACAGCGCGGCAGACCTAAAAATGATTCCGGGGTTACATTTACTGTTAGGCGGTAGTGCGAACCCTAAATTAGCGATATTGTTCAGTCACATTAACCCGTTGAGTTTGTGGCTAATTGCAGTGATGGCAATAGCGGTCTCTATCCTTGCAGATGTGGAAAAAACGAGGGCACGTATCGCCGCCGGGGTTCTATGGATAATCGGCATTCTGCCTGAGGTTATGTTGGCATCCTAAGTCTTTGGATTATGAGAGAGATGACAAAACTTTATGTATGGACAACAAACAACAAATGCGGGCGGAAACTATAGAAGTTGCCGCAAAATCCGCCCCTATAGAAAATATATTGGAGGGGAACGGTGAATACAAGAGAAGGTTACGCAGAGCTACAAACGAAAATTTTAGATGCCAGACGCGTTTGGAAACGGAGTATCTTCTGGGCAGGATTCGCTATCGTCCTGACGGGCATAATTGCTGTATTCGTCGGTGAGGCGATCGTTGATTGGCTAATGCCCCTGCCAAGTTTTGTGCGAATCGCTTTGCTAACAGCCGGTGTCGGTGTGACTGGGTACCTGCTTTATAAGTATCTCGTTCAGCCACTCCGAGCAGCACTCACGCTCCGGGATATCGCACTCAATGTTGAGCAAAACCACCCTGACCTTGAAGATAGATTGGTGAGTGCAATTGAATTCGGCAATCGCGAGTCAACAGACCCAATTGAAGCGCACATGCTCCAACGCCTGCTTGAAGATACCACGGAGCGCGTAAAAAGTATTGATTTCAAAGCAACCGTCGATCATAGCCGGACCCGCAAGCATGTCGGCATTGCCGCTTTGGTTGTTGTTGGCTGCTGTGTACTCGCGCTCCTATTTCCGACAGAACTCCATACCAGCCTTCTCCGGGTCCTGGTACCTTGGGAAAAGACGGCACCTGTTTTAACGACGAAGTTAACCGTTGAACCCGGAAACGCGCGTATTCTCCGCGGCAAAAGTCTACCGATTCACGTCACTGTTACCGGAAAATCTGCTGAAAAGGTTGTCTTAACCTATGAAGATGTTCAACAGCAAGAGACCGCTACCGCCGAAACCAAAGCAACCCACCAACAGATTAACATGTTACAAAATCCAGACGATAAACGCGGATTTGCTTATGAAATTTTTAACATTGACGCGGATATTGAATACTATGTCGTAGCAAACGAGACGACTTCGGAACGCTACACTGTTGAAGTTTTTGAGATGCCGAAGGTGTCAGAAATTTCCGTCGCTTATACGTATCCAGACTATACACGTCTCAAACCGGTCGTGCAAACCGGGACCGGTGATATTCAAGCCGTCGTCGGGACGCAGGCAGAAATCAGGCTCACGACGAATAAAGCCATCCAAACCGCAACATTCTCCCAAAGGGGCGATGTTAAACAGGGGGATCCGGAAGTTGTCTCAACCCCAATGGTTATCTCTAATGGCAGCACGCTGACGACAACTATAGATGTGGTTGAAGATGGGACGTATACCGTTGAGCTGCTATGCATCGACGGTTTCAACAACGAGATACCGATTGAATACATCATAAGGGCTATTCCGGACGCTGTGCCGGAGGTCGTGGTCAAAGAACCCGGTCGCGACATCAAAACAACGAAGTTGGGTGAAGTGGAAATCGTCGCTGAGGCGACAGACGATTACGGCATTGGAGCGTTGAAGCTCATATATCGCGTCGGGTCTAACGAACTACAAGAACTCGTTATGGAATCTTCCGATCCTCTCGTAGCGTCAGGAGCGGTTGATGCAGTCCAACGCCGCGTTGCAGAAGGGCGTTATACATTCTATCTTGAGGAATTTGACGTTGAACCGGGAGATATTATCTCCTACTACGCACACGCCGTAGATAATAACACGCTCACTGGGCCCGGTGAAGCCAGTAGTGACATCTATTTCATTGAAATCCGGCCCTTTAATGAAAATTTCCAAGAAGCCGAAGGAGAACCGGCATCACCAATGCCGAATCCACTTCGAAAGATAATCGGCTCCCAGAAGCAGATTATTCGGGAAACATCGAATCATATTAATGCCAAACCGTCGTCGGTTACCGAGGAATATCGAAGTACCGTTAAACAAACAGCGGATAAGCAGACCAAATTGAGGGATGAGACCCAAAAACTTGCGGATGAGTTTAGCACGGCAATGCAAGGTGAATCCGCCATCACGCCCGAAATTTTGATGAACTTGGAAGATGCAATAGCTGAAATGGGTGAGGCAGCCGATAGCCTAAATGCTGTCCAGCCTACTGAAGCGATACCTTCGGAACAAGAAGCACTTCAACTGCTGATAAAAGTTAGCCTTGAGCTTCCGAATGTACTGATGCAGATGCGAAATAGTAATCCGCAACTTGCTGAGAATCTTGAACTTGAAATGGAGGAGCTCGAAAACGAACTTGAGGATCAGCAGAACGAACTTGATGCGGAGATGCAAGAACAGACGCAGGAGATGTTGGATCAAGCACGTCAGATGTTGTCGGAGCAGCAGCAGCTAAATCAACAGAGCCAGCAATTGGGGCGTGAAAGTCAACCATCTCCAAGCGAAATGCAGCAGAATAGTCAGCAACAAGGACAGTTGTCGCAACAGGCACAGCAGATGGCACAGCAACTCGGTAACATGCAACAGAATGCGCAGGGGACGCAAGGGCAACGCTTGGATCAAGCCGGTCAAGCCGTGCAACAGGCGGGTGAACAGATGCAGCAAGCCTCAGAAGGCATGCAACAGCAGGAACCGCAACTCAGTGCCGCTAAAGGTCAAAAAGCCGAGGAAAGGCTTGAGGAAGCCGTTGAACAGTTAGAAAAGGTCGCGTCGGAATTCACGGATGCGGCGCTTGAAAGAGCCGCACAACAGGCAGAGCAGTTGATGGAAGCACAATCTGATGTCCAGCAGGAGACGCAAGAACTCAGGAACCGTTCGCAGCAGTCAGAAATGCGTCCCGAAGATTTCCGAAAGGCATCTGAACTTGCCAACGAACAACGCGACCTTCAGCGCGATCTGCAATCACTTGAGCGTACGCTGGAAAACCTCCCGGAGCAACTCGGTGAAGAGAATCCAGAAGCAGCCCGAAATGTGACGGATGCTATGCGGCGGCTCACTGAAGAACAGACTGCTGGTGATATGTCTACCGCACAACGCGCCTTGCAATGGCGCAGTTTCCGCGCCGCTGACCAGAATCAACAAGAGGTAATAGAGACGCTAAGGCAGGTACAGGGTGATCTGCAACAAGCGCGAGCCAATATGGCAAACACGGAAGAGGAGCAGCTCGAAGCCGCACTCCAACAACTTCAACAGGCGCGAGAACAGATGGAAGATATCCAACGTGAGCTTGAAGCGGTGGAGGGGCAAGAGCAGACGGAAGAACAACAACAGCGTCAACAGCAGCTCGCTGAACAGCAACAGCAGATTCAGGAACGGATGCAACAGGCACAACAAGCCATGCAAAACCGACAGGAAGGCCAACAACCCGGACAGGACGGTCAACAGCCGGGGCAACAAGCTGAAGGTGAAAACCAAGAGGCGCGCACTGGCGGTCGGGAATCCGGACGTGAGATTGAAGAACTCTGGCTCGGTCTGCTGGATACCATGGATTATCGTCCTCCGAATCGCTCAAATCCGTTCCCCAACTACGAATTCGTTATTCGGGACCTGGCGAAATTGGAAACCGCACTTGAAGAACGACTCAACACGCTTCAAGAGAAAAAACGGCTTACGCAGGTTGCTAAGGAGGAGGTCCCGCCTGAATACAGACAGCTCGTTGATAATTACTACGAGTCTTTATCGCAATAATTATTGACAGTCAGTTGTCAGTAGTTTGTATGGCAGTTACTATCGTTATTTCCTGCCACAATGCTTTCTTGATGGCTATGCATGACCCAAACCCAATTGACTTCATCGGAAACCACCGTGGAACGTGGAGGAGCGGTGACCAAATTTAATGGTTTAAATGGTTTAAAAAATGGAACTTGAGACTAAAAATATCGTCAAACCCGGCGAACGCGTCAGTCTGAACGATTACGTGCCCGGGTATACTGGAAGTTACACGAAAAAAGGTCAGACGAAGCGCAGATTGAAAAAGCTGCATAAGCAGCTGCTGAAACTTCAGGAACTGCTTTACGCGGAAAATCAGCGTGCGCTTCTCATTATATTGCAAGGCATGGATACGTGTGGCAAGGATGGCACGATCCGGAAGGTTATGGCAGGTATAAATGTGCAGGGATGTGATGTCGTTAATTTCAAAGTCCCTTCTACGGATGAGCTTTCCCGTGATTTTTTATGGCGTGCACACAGGGTCGCACCGCCAAAAGGGAAAATCGGTATCTTTAACCGTTCACACTATGAAGATGTTCTTGTCGTCCGCGTGCATAACTTGGTGCCAGAACCGGTTTGGGGGCAACGCTACCAGCAGATTAACGATTTTGAGAAAATGTTGGTTGAAAATGGAACGGTTGTCCTAAAATTTTTCCTTCACATCTCAAAGGAGGAACAGAAAGCACGTCTTGAATCCCGGATTAGCGACCCGACGAAGCATTGGAAAATCACGGAAGCCGATCTTCGGGAACGCACTTATTGGGACGATTACATGCAGGCGTACGAGACGGTTCTCCAAGAATGTAGTACTGACTGGGCACCTTGGCATATAGTACCCGCAGATAAGAAGTGGTATCGGAATCTCGTCATTACAGAGTGTATCGTTGATACACTTAGAAAAATCGGTATGCGGTATCCAGAACCCACGGCGGATGTTGCCAAATTCACAATTGATGACTGAAATGCACCGATCTTGTATCAATAGGTATCTATTCCCCGTTGCGTTTGATTAGTTAAACGAGCCATACGTCTATGAAGAAAAATATGCTTTCAAAGCAGCAATTAGCACAATTTGAAGAAGAAGGTTATCTACTCCTTTCCGGTTTAATTCCACAAGAGACTGTCACAAAAGCTGAAGAAGCGATGTGGCAAATGATGGGAATGGAAGCGGATGATCCGAATTCATGGGGACATTTCAAACGTCAACCGCTCGCCGGTTTTTACATGGAACAGCTGTCAAATGGAAACCGTATTGAACTTTTCGGTGTTACCCATCTTGATGTCTTAGCGTGTTGCACCCCTGATTATCTTACCGTCCTCAACCAACTCGCATCTCGATACCCGGAAATTCCGCATTGTAAAGATCACCGTCCTGATGGTGTCTGGGCACTCAATCAATTCCCCGTTTCAGCAGAATGGAAGCAGCCATCGCCGCATTTAGATGGCGACTTCCGAGATTTCCGGTTGGACCCTGGCACATTTCGAGCGACCAGCTTGACCTACCTCACCGATGTGAATTCGCACGGCGGAACCACAGTAATATGGCCCGAAGGTCCACGACGGATTCGTAAATTCCGCAAAAAGAACCCCGAATTCTCCAACCATGTCCGCGATGTCCGCGCCCTATTTCCAGAGATGGATTTAGGGGAACCCATGGAAGTCGTTGCGAAACAGGGGGATGTCCTGTTTTTTCATCACCTCCTACCGCATTCTGGCACAATGAATGTCAGTCCTTCGCCGCGTTTCGCCATTCGGTATATGTGTTTATGCTGCGCATGTCGCAAGTGGGAGAAAAAAGGCGAGTGGAATATATGGATGCCGTAAGGGAGTAAAAAATGATAAATCAAGATAAATATGTTGGCTTCAGTCAATATTTTCTATTGATTGTTATTATCCTTTTGAACTTTTTTGTCGTAAAGACCGCAATTTCCCAAAAGGTTTTCGCACAGACCGGGTTTGAGGAATTCGCGGTTGGTAACCTACCCAAAGATTGGGAGGTAATTGGCGGCGACTTTGAAGTTTCTGGCGACACCGTCAAAACCGACAAAAAAGCACTCGCTATCTTGGGCGGTGGCGATGGAGATGGACTTGGTATTCCCATAGAAACCGAAGATCCTATTATTTCGGTCGAATTCTGGGTGTATATTGAGGGCGGCGGCAGATCCTTCAATCTCAAAGTCGCTTCTGCTGACGGCATTGGCGAAAATAACGGATGCACCTACATCAATTGGGATGCGGGAATTGTCCGACTTTACGACGGTGGGGCGTGGCAACTCATTGGAGATTTTGAAACCGATACATGGAAGTACGTCTATATTGTTGCGGATGTCGGTAAAAGCGAATTTGATTTCTACGTTGGAGACGACAGGGTAGATGCATTGGGTGCCAAGCCAGAAAAAGGACTCCCCTTTCGGAACGCTGCACTCGGTCCCGTTGCCAAATGGGTCGCTTTCTATACGTGGGGCATAACTGCCCCCGGTTATGTAGATGATTTATTGGTCTATGAAGGGGAGGATGCGCTTGACCTTGCCGTTGACCCGAACGAAAAACTCACCACTTTCTGGGGACAAGTTAAGCGTGGATTGTAAGAGTTTTGCCGCCAGACCCGGTAGGTGCGGTTTCTAACCGCACTGGAACAAGGAGAGAATGATGAGCAATGAAACGGTTTGCCTAACGCCAGCACAACGGCTACACTTCGACATCTACGGTTTTGTGTTGTTAGAGAATGTCCTAAACGACGATGAAATTGAACGTATGAAAGGCGCGCTCTATAGAATGAAAACCGACGAGAATTTGGATGCCAAACGCGTCTATGCTCGCGGGCGCAGCGAACACCATGTGCTTTTCGGGAATCTCGTTGCGTATGATCCGGCACTATTGGAATATGCCGCACATCCACAACTCGTACCCCTCGTTGAAGAGGTGGTGGGCGGTACGGTACGCCTTGAGGAAACCGAAGCGATCATTAATAGCCGTAATCCAGAGACAGAATTAGACGAACTCCATAAACGCCGTTATAACCCGACAGGCTTTCATCGAGGGACGCAACACGGGTGGGGCACCTATATCGAACAGAACAAATACCACTGCATCTTTGTAAAGACACTCGCTTACCTCACCGATGTCGGTCCCGACGATGGCGGAACGTGCGTCATACCCGGAAGCCACCGCTTAACGTGGAACCATAACGAGATGATTGAAGCCGCGTTGTCTGATGATAAACTCATCTACCAAGTCGAAGCGTCAGCGGGTTCTGTGCTGCTTTTTGCCGAAGCGTTGATTCACAGCACCACTGCCATCCGTAGCGACAAAGAGCGCGTCATCCTTATCTCCGGTTATACACCCCCAATGGTGCGAGAGTGGCCCGGCAACGAAGTCAGCCCGGAATTTATCGAGACATTACCGGAAGACATCCGTCCCCTCATTTCGGGAAGTGACAGTTGGCACTGGAAGCGGCGGTATTGATTTACCTTTTATTGACGCTTGAGTTTTCCCCATGTAATAGCAAGTTTGCCGCTCGGTTCTACCGGAAGGGTTCCGGGACCGCCGTCTGGAATATTGCTCCCTGTGATTTTAACGTCATCAAACCGAGCCTGCGCACCTGAGACTATGAGCCCAGCTTTTCCGCTTTTTATCGGGTTTTTGTCAGTAACAGTGAACACCTCGTCATCAATTTGAAATTTAAGTTTCCCTCTGTTGTCAATAGATGCAGTAAGGGCATACCATCTATTGAGTTTCGCTGCGAAATCGAATTCGCCGAGCGTTGATGCTCTGCCTGTATACTTTGTAATATAGACGGTCTTCCACAGGTAAAAAATCTCACATATGTAGAAGGAAGATTTCTCCCATCTCTGATGCAGGATCAATCCCAACGAGGCTGGTTTATCCTTGGCTTTAACTAACTTGGCTCTACATGAAAGCGAGTAGGCTCTCCAATCAAGTTCACCTGTTGACCATACGGTGGGCAAGTCATGGTGAGGTTCAAATGTTTCAGCCACTGCCTCACCTCTATCGATCCACCATTTCGCCTCTTCTTCGTCAAGAGTATTAAAGAGTTCCCATTCTTGCGTATTGTCATCTTCAAAAGCGTCTGTCCATGTCCCAGCAAAACTTTGTTGATTAAAGACCGTAGCACACAGAACGACATGGAAAAGGCATAGAAAACCTCTGAGACAACCTCTGGATTTCTTAAATTTCATTGCTTTCTCCTTTTGTACGATAACCCAAGTTGCCACTTTGTAGCATAGGCTGTTAGCCTGTGCCTCTTCGGGTTCTCCGAAAATGGCAGGACACACGCCAAATTTTTCGCAAAAATGACCGCTGTTCACTGAAAAACGGTGTTCGTACGTCTAAAATCACATAGGTAGCAAGTTGGGTTACAATAATATCTGACATCGGTTGCTCCGGCTTTAATAGCCTATAAGTGATACTTTAGGAAACCATTCTGAAAGTAAATCATAAAGTAAGGGGTCAAACTTTTTAAAGTCCTCGTAAGTTTCAAACTTTCGACCTTTGCCAATCTCGTAAAACCACAATTCTGTACCGTATGCCCAATATTCAGCCGGGGTCTCACTTGAAAGTCCTTTCCATGCCCCTTTTTCTACTGCGACTCTAAAAGCGTGCCGGAGTTTATCCGAAAAATCTGGGTCAAATAATCTGTTAATTATAGAGTCAATTTTATGTGCTGCTTCGTGCGTAAATACGCTGAGGTGTGTAAATTCATTTCCACTTGTTGTGACGTATCCTACGCGACGTGTGTGAGCGATACAGATATATGACACTTCGGTATAGTTGGGTACATTCTGCGTCATGTAGCATGTCCCGATCTCGCCCCATCCGTAAAAACCTGTCTTCAATAAAAATTGTAATAGTGGATCCCGAAAATAAGTTTACATTTTTTGAGATTTATGTCAGTCTTTATGATTATGACTTATTCAACAGATTTGCGCAAATGCGTGCTTGATTTCATCAATGAGGGTGGCAGTAAAGCAGAGGCTGAACGGA
>JAJDTM010000002.1 GCA_022827185.1 Candidatus Poribacteria bacterium | reverse complement strand
AGAACCTCCAGCACGAGTTCCGTCTTAAATTCGGAGGTGAATTTCCTTCGTTTGGCCATTTAGATAACTCCTTTCAGTGAGATTGTATTATAGCACAATCTTGTTTTAGGGAGTGGCCTAAAAAACCGTGGGCAGTACAATACATGGGAGTTATTGAAGAGTATTTGGAGCAGTTCACTGAAGCAAAGACAAGACACAAAGAAACTTACAACCTGCTAAGACCGTTTGCTCTCGCTGAGTCAGGTAAAAAACTTTTATCTGGTGCTATTGATCAGAGACGCTATATGCGCAACCGATACGAAAATCTATCTGACGAAAAAGAAAAGCGTAAATTTGTTCAACATTTGAGTCACGTGGCAGAATTTATGACAAATGCGTGGAAACATGGGGGTAGACCGTTTCCAGATATAAATGAATTAGCTGGGAAAGATGATGTTCTAATGTGTATGGATGTACTTAAGAGGGCAGATCATCATATAACAATTGGACCTTTGGCTCGATACTATTCACAAGTTCAATTGGCATCTTCTGATTATCGGGACACGGCTATAAACGAATTGGCGGGTGCTATAAAAGCTATTACAGTCTTTTATGCACTATGGCGCGGTTCTGGAAAAAGAACCGGAGATCTTGCTACCCAATATCGTGAATTAATGGAGAAAGGATTCAGTAAAGTAGGAATTCAGCCCTTTTCCAGATATCCAAGGATAGGAAGAAGGTCGGATGTTTTGACTGCTGAAGAATTAGGGAAAGCTTTAAGACATGTTCTAGGAAAAGGCAGAACTTTAGCCATTACTTCCAAAGAAGATTGGGTAAAACTCTCAGCTGAGAGACCAGTCTATGATATTTCACAACCATTGACTCGATTTCTGCTTTTTGCGTCAGCCCATGATACAGTTGCAGATGATGATGATTCGGAACTTCCAGGTGCAGGGGTACCAGGAACCTTGGACATGCTTACATGGAATAAATGGAGCGATGATTTAACTATTGAACATGTTGCTCCTCAAGAACCTGACCCTAAGGAAAACGATTGGCCAAATCCTTTGTATGGAAAGCCTGATCTGCTAAATTATTTAGGGAATCTAACCCTTTTACGGGGTGCTGAAAATTCATCATTTAATAACAAACCATGGAAAAAGAAAAAGGAGATGTACTATGTTCTATCCGGCCCTACAGCAGAGGAACGAAGAACTCGCTTAGCAAACGCAAAGAACCGCGGAGTCGAATTCCCTGAGAGCACAGAAGATCTTTTGCATGCAGGAAAGTACTACCCCCATCTTTCAACAATTTCTAACGTTGAAAATTGGGACGAAAAACTGGTGCTAAAACGTTCTAAAAGATTAGCTGAATTAGTATGGAAAAATATTGCCCCATGGTTAGGATTTGATGAAGAATAAGTAAACAAAACACGCATTATGAAAACTGTTTATGTAGACAACAACGCTACAACCTCTGTCATGTCTGAGGTAATAGAGGCAATGATGCCATACTTCACCGAGTCATTTTACAATCCCAGTGCAATCAGTGGTCGTGCGGATGGAGTTGATGCATCCATAGCGCGAGCTCGCCGAACAATAGTGGAATTCTTGGGTGCCTCAGATACTAAAGAGGTTACTTTCACTTCCTGTGCAACTGAAAGTAATAATTGGGCGATTTTCGGAACGGCCCGAGCGAATCCTGAACGCCGACACATTATCACATCTACAATAGAACATCCTGCTGTTTTGGAAGTTTGCAAATCGCTGTGTAAAATCGATTATGATGTCACATTTCTCAGCGTAGATAGTGATGGGAACCTAAACGTAGATGAGTTAATGGATTCCATCCGTCCGAACACGCTTTTGGTTACATTGATGGCGGCAAATAACGAAACAGGGGTTATATTTCCTGTAGACCGTTTATCGGCGGTTGTCAAAGAGCGAGATTCAAACATTACATTTCACACCGATGCCACACAATATGTCGGTAAATTACCAGTTGACCTCAACCGTGATTTTGAACATATTGATTTGATGTCTTTCTCCGGTCATAAAATCCATGGACCGAAAGGAGTAGGCGGACTTTTTATTCGTAAAGGCACATCCTTAACTCCACTTCTGTATGGTGGAAATCAAGAAAGTGGGCGGCGGAGCGGAACTGAAAATGTCCATGGTATAATCGGTCTCGCCAAAGCCTGTGAGTTGGCTAGTAGCAACATCGAAAATATGCAGAGTATAGAAGTTTTACGCAATCAATTGGAAAAAGAATTGCTTAAATTATTTCCCTCGGCTTTAGTAAATGGAGCAAAAGCAAACCGCTTACCCAATACACTGAATATCGCATTCAAAGATATAGACGGTGAAACACTTCTTCATCAACTCTCGCAGTATGGTGTGTATGCGTCGAACGGTTCGGCATGCTCCACAGGTTCGTTGAATTATTCCCATGTGCTTTCGGCGATGGAAGTTCCCTATGATTACATTGCTGGTAGTATTCGATTTAGTTTTAGTCGCTTGAATAGTCTAGAGGATGTGAAAGCAATAGTAGAGACAATGAAACAGATTAAAGAGGAAATACAGAAATGAAAGAACAAGAAGGTTTACCGTTACTTGAACTCGAAACCGCTTACCAATCGCTCAGAGAATCAGGATTTGATTTTTCAACGGCTATTGGTGAATTAATTGATAATTCTGTTCAAGCAAATGCAAAAAGGATTGACATCATTCCAAAAATTGTGGAGAAAAAACTTGAAGGAAAGAGGAAACCAATTTCAATTATCACTCAAGTTTCTGTCGTTGATGATGGCGATGGTATGAACGAAGAAACTCTCAATGGTTGTCCTCAATTAGGTTATTCAACACGCTATAATGACAGGAAAGGAATTGGTCGTTTTGGAGTTGGTGCTACTTACGCGTCTATTTCACAATGCAAACGGACTACTTTTTGTTCACGTTCCAATGGAACAGGCAACTTTTTAGCAACTTACATTGATTTAGATGAGATTGCCAATGAGGTCCAGACTGATATTCCTAAACCAAGTGAATTACATTTACCGGAAGATTTGGAAGGACTCTGTTCTGCAAGCTCAAGTACTGTTGTGGTTTGGGAAAAATGTGATCGCCTGCAGTCCGATGCAAACGGAAAACCATTTCAGGCGAAAGTTCTCTTAGATGAATTGACAGATTGGGTATCTAGGGCATACAGGTATAGTATATGGGAAGGTGTGGAGATATACGTTGACAGTGAGAAAGTGATTACTCACGATCCGTTGTACTTAAACGCTGGGCAAACTGAATTTCCAAACGATCCGTGTGCTATAGAATGGTTTTCCGATTCCATAAATTGGTCCATACCTAATTCACCAGAAAAAACCTCATCTATTTCTATAAAGTTGACCTTATTGCCGGAAGCATGGCGCACGAAACCAGGTATTGGTCGCAGTAAACACGCTCGCGAACGCAGAATTCCCGACAATGAGGGAGTTTCAGTCCTTCGGCATCACCGTGAGGTTACATTCGGAAATCTTTGGCCCACGGTTCCTGGACAACAAGACATAGATCGATGGTGGGGATGCGAAATTAATTTTGAACCAGAACTTGACGAATGCTGGAAAGTTAGGAATATAAAAAAGGGTGCGAGGCCAATCAAAGAATTGAGTGACAAACTTAATGAAATACTGGCTCCCGAAATTCGTGAACTGCGCAAGGAGATACAAAATTATTGGAAAGATTGGGAAACAGGGATTCCGACCGATATTCTTCGGGACATCCGTCGGATAGCTTTATCATTAATAGAAAAAAATGGTAGTGTGACTGCTATTGATGTTCAAGATCTGTTATCAGGACGGACAATTTCCATAGATGATATTTCGCGGGTTTTAGAGGACTTAGCTATTGAAAACCAATGGGACTGGACAACAGATGGCACACATAGATCGTATTCTCCATTATCCTCAGAACAGCTGTCTCAATTGGAATCTGAAAGAGAAATGTGCTTTGAAGACCTTAGATGTGCTATTGAAGACAGCAATATTGAGCAAAAGTTTAAAGATGTTGCCTTGTTTGATCTTGAGCAGGCTAAAGCTGCCTATGAAACAAGAGCATTCAAAGCCAGTATAGTCATGTTTGGAGCTATAGCTGAGGGTTTGATGTTAGGAGTGATCCGAACAGATACTGTTCTTAAACCTATGATGATGAATCCACAAGGGGCTCCACAGCATATCCAAGAACTTGGAATAGGGCAATTTTCACAACCTGAAGAGCTCGCTAACGAAATAAGCGAGAAACTTAAATTTGAACATTACAAACAAATTATTGTTGACCTCAAGCCTGATATTGAAATATTGGAAGTACAGCGAATTCAAAATTTGCGTAACACTATTCATCCATGGGAATCTATCAAACCCCCTCAAAAGTTTAGAGATCCCGGTCCAACTATAGCCATAAATTGTTTGTCATCTTTGTCGCTTTTGGCTGAAAAGATGTTAACTTGACAGAGTTATTTATTTTGGTAAACTGTATTATTATGTGACACAACAACCAAGTTAGTACAACGGACAGCAGCGGTTCTGCAGGAAGTTGGTGCAGTTGCCTCCGATTAAAGGGGTTTTCTCCCGTGGCTTATTGCAATTTTACCTTAGAAACAGTGCGGGAAAAGTTCCAATTAGAGACGATTGAATCCCCAAATATCTTTTCTGATATAGAACCTATACCACCGAGCGAGGCACTCGTTGCAGAATTGGCGAAAAAGGTACAATTAGCAATTGCTATAAGGACAGAAAAGGCACGCTCGGAACTTATTGTGACCAACGTCCTCGTTGAGCTCCGAGAGCAATTCGATCGGCGGATCAGTCTTTTTTCGGGAATCGACTTCAGCGTTGATGCCGAAAAAGGATTAACGGGAACGTGTGATTTTTTGATAAGCCTGTCGCCAGAGCAATTTTATTTAGTGGCACCTGTCATTGTGCTTGTTGAAGCAAAGAATGCGGACCCAACACTTGGCATCGGGCAATGTGTCGCCGAAATGCTCGCGGCACAGTGTTTTAATCAGCAAAAAGACAATAATATCGCTTGTATTTATGGGGCTACCACCACCGGCACAGAGTGGCTCTTCCTCAAACTGGAAGGGCAGAAACTTTACATTGATATGACACTGTACGCGATCGAGCGGTGCGACAAAATCCTCGGCATCCTCTCCAGCATGGTTAACCAAAAAGCATGAGGCATCCCAGAAGGACATCTGATGGATTTCCATTACAAAGATATCGTTCCGTGGGGTCGATCCTTCGACGAATACCTTGATATGTTCAACCTCTCTGAGGACGATTTGGCGCGGGACATTGTCGGTGTAGGCGACGGTCCCGCGTCGTTCAATACCCGGATGCATCAGCGCGGCACGCCGATAGTTTCGGTGGATCCGGTTTATCGGTATTCGGAGGCGGAGTTACGCCAACGCATTCAGGATACCTACGAGGATGTCATCGCACAAGCCCGTCAAAATGAGGATAAATTCGTCTGGACAAAATTCTCGTCTGTTGATGAGTTAGCAGAAATCAGGATGAAGGCGATGGACGAGTTCTGCCGAGATTTTGAGAGCGGTAAGCAACAAGGACGCTACATAGACGCATCACTCCCTAACTTACCTTTCCCGGACCACCATTTTGACCTCGTGCTCTCCGCGCATCTCCTCTTTTTCTACTCAGCCAACAGAGACCTCGCATTTCACCTTGATGCCGTGCAAGAACTCCTCCGTATCGGGACTGAAGTGAGAATTTTTCCCATCGTTGATGTCAACAGTAACTCTTCCCCGTTCTTATCACCCGTTATTGATGTGCTTGAAAAGGATGGAATTACTTGCTCGGTTGAACGCGTTCCGTATCATTTCCAAAAAACAGGGAATGAGATGTTAGTAGCAACGAATACCTAATAACGATGTGCAACTATAAGGCAAACAATGAAAATTAAAGTAGTAGCATTATTTACGATGATGTTTGCAACGATAATCGTCCTCGTTGGATGCGGTCCTAAGTTAATAGATTGCCCGGATAATTCGGGGGGACCGGCCACTATTAAAGTCGGTAGGGCGGAAAACGGGATGCTGTATGAATTTGGCGTGGTGGCAGTGCGATATGACGAAGCAACGCAACAAGAAACTGATCTTACAGATGATGTTCCCTCGGCTGCCGTGAATGCGTTTTTTGTTGAAAGCGGGTACACACCAAAAGTTGAAGGTTTGATTATAGATTACGAGGTTATTTCTTTCGACAGGGACGTTGATCCGTATCCGATGTTGAAAAAATTAGGGAATATCCCAGGTGTTATAGAGACAGATTTGCATGTTTTCCATAAAACCTCTGAATTGCTGTACGCATCTTCTTTCGATTATATTGAAGAGGACAGCAATATACCGTCGGGCAGGCGGGCAATAGTTGATGTCGGCAGGATAGAAGACGGATCGTTGTATGAGTTCGGCGTGGTGCTGATACAGTATGATTGGATGCACACAACAGGTACGACGCCTCTGAAAGCCGTGAATAATTATTTTATTCGTAAGGGGTATACACCGAAAACCCTAAATTCATTCTCCGATTTCGTAGTTATAGAGATCGGAGCGTGTGTTGATACCGCCCCAATGCTGAGAGATATTGAAGCGATCCCTGGCGTTATCAGTGCGCGACTCAACCTGTTACACACCACCCTTGAGGTTCTACGCGGCGAAACAGATGTCCCCGGTATGTCCCTGTTCTGATGCTGATGGTAATTGTGTATTGATGTTTCTAAATCACGGATTACCATTTGTGGTTGGTGTTTCGGAGAGGTCTCTGACGAACTCATACGTCCAATCTACAGTCCGATAACCGCAGTTGCTGTAAAAGAGAAAGGCACGGTGGTTATCCCAGGCAGTACTAATCGCTGCGTGCCGGTATCCGATTTTCTGCATCTCTTGAAGGGCGTATTGGAGCAGGTAACGTCCCAACCCTTGTCCTTGAAACTCGTCTTCAACACCGAGCCAAACCGTATGAAGCCAGTCTTGTGCGTCAGGATAGCTTGAAAATTCACCGCCGCAGATGGATTCACAGATGCCGACCTCTTCACCGTTTTGGTGGGCACGCACGGTGCAGTTTGGACGCTGTCCACGTCCATCCTTCCAGTCAGTAGAAAGCGTTACGGGTAGGCTTGAAGGGATTGGAGTAACGGAATAGTTTTCCCAATCCAAAAAGACCTCGCCTTCAGAACGTTTGTATCCGTTGAACCCTAAAAGTGCTTGCACCTGGTCCAGTGCATCCGACAGATAGGCGTGTTCAAAATGATAGAAACGATACCGATAATCTTGCCAAAAGGCGGAGATCCGGGAAATGTCATAAGTTTTCAGATAGGCTTCCGCCTTTTCAAGCACGGCTTGTCCAGCACGCCGTGCACCACGTTCGTAGCCCAAAAACCGAATAACGCCACCTACTCTTTCTTCTCTTTCGATCCCGACGTGAATAAACGCCTCTACAGCACCGTTCACCATCGCAACAAAGGCAGCTTCGGAATCAACGCCACCCTCCTTTTTATCGGCTTCACCAGCGGTAACCCCGCGTATCGCAGTAGCAAACTCTTCCGCTTTCACCGGATAGCAGTGCGGAACGTCAGCGGTCAGACGGTTATAAAATTGGGTCACCGGTGTTTGCAGGTCAGGAGTATATTGAACTATTTCCATCTATTTCTTTTATTCTCCTTTATTGAACTTCCCACAGCAGGATTGTTCCGTCATCACTGCCGCTGGCGAGTGTACGACCATCCGGTGAGAATACAACTGACCTAAAAGGCAAAGTGTGCCCTTCAAATGTCTGCTTATTCAATCCTGTCTTTGTATCCCACACCCCAACCGTTCCATCTCCACTGCCAGTGGCAAGGCTCTCACCATTTGGGGAGTATGCTACGAGAAACACCATAAGATCTATATTCTGTTCCAATATCTCTTTATGTTGTTTTGTCTTTATATCCCATAATTGGACACCCGTACCTCCACTTGCGAGCGTCTTTCCATCCGGAGCGTACGCTATTGAGACGACGGTATCTGTCTGCTCTGAAAGGGTCGATTTGTATTCTCCAGTCACTGGATGCCAGAATCGGATTGTTCCATCACTGCTTCCACTTGCGAGCGTTTGTCCATCTGGTGAATAGGCTACAGAGTAAACAGGTTCCTCATGTCCGAGAAGCGTCTGAATCTTTTTGCCTGTGTTAACATGCCACAGACGAATCGTTCCATCATTACTTCCGCTCGCCAGTGTCCAACCCTCTGGTGAAAATGTTATGGATCGGATATCACCCGTATGTCCTTCAAGCGTCAACTTGTGTTTTCCTGTCTCCGTATCCCACAACTGGATCATACCGTCCCAACTTCCACTCGCGACGGTCCGATTGTCCGATGAATATGCCACAGAAGTTATACCACTTTTAGATGCTTCAAGCGTCAACTTGTGCTGTCTGGTATCTACGTCCCATAACCAAATAGCGTCGGAACATCCACTCGCTAACGTCTTTCCATTTGGTGAGAAAGCCAGAGCAGAAACAGAGCCTGTGTACCCAGAAATGGCAGTTTTGTGTTGACCGGTATCAACATCCCACAACCGAATCGTCTCGTCCCAACTCGCGCTTACAAGCGTTTTTCCATCGGAAGAAAACGCAATCGAATAGACTTTATCTGTATGCCCAGAAAACGCCTGTTTCTGCTGCCCCGTATGTGCGTCCCACAATCGGACCGTTTTGTCATTACCGCCGCTCGCGAGTATGCGACCATCCGGAGAGAATGCAACAGCATCTACACCGCCAGCGTGCCCAGCAAGCGTCGGTTTGTATTGTCCCGTTTTAATATCCCAGAACCGAATGCTCAGATCGGCACCGCCACTCGCCAGGGTTTTACCGTCCGGTGAGAATGCAACCGAATTAATCTTATTCGTATGCCCCAAAAAAGTATCTTTATGTTCTCCGGTGTCAACATCCCACAACCGAATCGTTTGGTCCGAACTCCCACTCACGACTGTTTTACTATCTGGAGAAAACGCAACCGAGGAGATTGCCCCTGTTTGACCCGAAAGCGTTCGTTTCAGTTGCTCCTTCATAGTATCCCACAATCGAACCGTCCCGTCACTATCCCCACTCGCGAGTGTCCCTCCGTCTGGAGAAAACGCTAAGGAACGCACATTGGAGGTATGCCCGGAAAGGACTGCTCGCTGTTTTTTTGTGCTGTTATCCCACAACCGAATGGTGTAGTCTTCTCTGAAACCTCCACCACTTGCCAGGGTCGTACCATCGGGTGAAAATGCAACAGTGCGGATTAGACCTATATCTCCGCTGAGAAGCGCGACTTCGGTACCCGTATGCGTGTCATAGAGCCAAATCCCGGCACCGGTTGCCACCGCAAGTGTCTTACCGTCCGGCGCATAAGCGATATCCTCCATGAATCCTTTACCCAAACGCGCTTTAGCACCTTCAGGTAAACTCAGTTGGGTATAGTCTTGAGCAGCGGCATCCGGCGGAAACGATACAAAAAGGAAGGATAAGGTAATAACGAATATTGTTTTCATTTTCCTGTCTCCTCGTCTACTTTATTTACCTTATTTTTTGACAGTAGGCGCGCTTACAAAGCGCGTCTACTCAGTGAATCAAATTCAAAAAATGGACGAATCTTCATCGTCTTTGGACTTGGAAACTGGCATCTAACGCCTTCGAGACCCGGACTTGTGATTCTTCGAGGTGTGCCAAACTATAATCGTCAAGTCTGCCTTGCGCATTTTGAAGCACACCCTGTATTTCACTGTTGATCTGTCTGAGATGGTAGCGTGCAAGGGATCGAGCGTCTTCAGGCGTTCCGCTGTCTGCCTCTAACACCAGTTTGATAAGCTGCTTCAGGTGTTCACGTTGCAGCGCACGACGGAAACTGGAGATGAAGGCATCCGAGTTCGACCACTGCTTTTCTCCGATGTTCCCATCCAGTTCTGTCCAAATCGCATCCGTAATGCCTGAGAAAAGTTCTGGCAGTGTGAACGCATCCTCACCCTTCGGAAACTTCAACTCTGTGTCCTGAATCCGCGCAAGCACAGATGGGTACAGCAGTCGTTCCAAGATAAAGGTTTGATTCCACAGGATGTCCTGATGCACCGGATAATCCAAACGTGTGGCACCACCGCTGCTTGCTCCCCAGTCGCTCCAGCGGGTGATTGCGAGACTGTTAAGCAAGTCGGGCGGGAAATCGAAGGCGTTGTCCGAAAGTGCGTACTCTTTCAGGAATTGGAGTGCTTCGCGTTGTTTCGCCGCCGGAACCGGTACGAAGGGTAAACGTCCATTTTCATCACCGCGATGATCGCGATGGTGATACTGCCCGCCGATATAACGGCTTGCGAGGTACATCGCGCTCCCGTGTTCATAGAGCAGGGTACCGAACGCTCGCCGGACCCGTTGATAGCCCATCCCCTCTTTTACCACCCTCTCCGCAATCTTGTCCCAGAGTTTGACAACAATCTCCCGCCGTTGTTTAGCAAATTCAAATGGGTCAGCACCCAGATCCCAAAGATTTACCAGTGGGTCTAAGTTGTTGTAATTATACGCGTAAACATCTTCATCTGTTCCGTAAGTAAGCTCGGGTGTTGCGACACGGGACGCGATTTTACCCAACGCTTCCAATTCATCTTCAGGTTTGCTTGCATTGATCGGCTTATAGGCATACTCAATCACCCAGTCATCCCAAGGACCGATTGTCGGTGAAAAGAAATGTCCTTGCTTTTCGCCTTCGGGAGCGATATTCACGCCTTCGTATTCCATGACGGAACCATAGAGGGGTTCGTCTTTCTTATTATTCAGTTCTTCAAGGGAGAGTATTGTACTCGCCTTAAAGTTGTGACGTAACCCTAAAGTATGTCCGACTTCGTGCATCACCAATAATTTCATTGCTTCCCCGATATAAACTTCTGAGAGTTCACCGCCTTCATCCGTCAGACCACGCGCCTGCAACACACTCGCCATGAAGTTCATCTGATGTGCCAAGCCAGATGACATCTGACACCGAAAGCGTGAGGTGTGATCCATCGGATGATCGCGTTCATACGCCAGTTTATCGAAGAAGGTCCTGTAATCTTGCTGCCAGACTCTGAGCCAGCCGTCACCCAAAAGAATATCGGCATCCAAGATCTCGCCTGTTAGTGGATTCATGCGGGAGGGACCATACCCAAGCGTTACACCGACAACCCAGCGGATGGTGTTATAGCGTGCGTCTTCGGGGTCCCAATCCTCATAATCCTGTTGAATGCGGGCTTCAATTGCATCGACAAATCCTGCCTTTTCAAACGCCTTGTTCCATTCGAGAATGCCTTGTCGGATGTAGGGACGGTAGCGGTGTGGCACTGTTTTCTCGATGTAAAAGATAATCGGTTCTTTCGGTGGTGAGAGTTTCGCATCTTTGTCGGCCTTCTCCAGATGCCATCGCTGGACATAGCGGGTAAAGGGAGCATCACTGGTTTGAAGCGAGTAGTCCTTGACCGTTGTCATAAAGTGCCCAAGCCGGTCGTCAGCCAATCGCGGACGATAGTTGTTTTCTGGAAGTTTCGCGAGGCTGTAATGCAGCGTCAACGGAATCCCACGACTGTCGGGAACACTTTCTATGGAACGTGTTGATGTGTAGACGGCTTTGACTCTCAACTCGACATTCTTTGGGAACGCCTTGATTTTTCCCCAAACGCTGCGCGTTCTGTCGAAGCGCGTATCACCACCAATATAGCGTGCCATCGGCGGTAAATCGGATATGAAAACGGGTGAAATATTTACCAGAAGGCTTTTCCGTTGCGGGTGGACACTTTCAATCTTGAGAGAAAAGAGTACAGAATCACTGTAACTATAGTCAACGGCTTGTGCGGTCGGTGTCCCTTCCTTGGCACGGAAACGGACATTTTTCCGTACGAGATGCACATTGTTGCCGACCCGTCGCCAGGCAAGGAGCCAATCATCCCAAATCTCCCCTGAGATCAGATTGTAGTTCCCCAAACCGCGTGAAACCGTGATCAGACATAAAAAAGGCTGATCCAGTTGTGAAGGTTGTATCTCGCAATAGAGGTCCTCTTTCTTCTGGTATAATTTGAAAAAGCCTTCGTAGTTTGTGCTGTTTTCGACGACTTTTGCGAAGTCTGGAAACTCTTTTTTCGATTTTGTGGGGGCTTCCTGTGTTGTGGCTTTTACTGTTTCCTGTGCAGATATCGGAAGGCAATAACCGCTGATTAGGGTTAAACAGATCCCAAAAGTCAATAGGTGTCGCATTGTTTCTTTTCCTTATTTTGTGGTGCAGCTTACAAGCGAAAACTTGCTGAGGTTGGCAGGGTTTGATGAAGTTTAAGAAAATATTTCGGTAATTCCATGTTCTTCCCAAGCCCCGCAGGTGCGGTTTGCAACCAGGGTTCCCACCCGTTACTGGGAAGGGACACCGGGCTTCGCCAAGAAATTACCGAATTAAAAAATTAATCTTCATTAACCCCGCCAGAAGACAGTTGGGGTTTATGAAAATCTTGACCGAAACGTACAAGCCTTTAACGCTTCTGGACTTGGAAACTCGCATCTAACGCCTTCGCAACTCGGACTTGCGATTCTTCGAGGTGTGCCAAACTATAATCGTCGAGTCTGCCTTGCGCATTTTGAAGCACGCCTTGTATTTCACTGTTGATCTGTCCGAGATGGTAGCGTGCAAGCGACCGCGCATCTTCAGGCGTTCCACTGTCCGCCTCTAACACCAGTTTGATAAGCTGCTTCAAGTGTTCACGTTGCAGCGCACGACGGAAACTGGAGATGAAGGCATCCGAGTTCGACCACTGTTTTTCTCCGATGTTCCCATCCAGTTCTGTCCAAATCGCATCCGTAATGCCTGAGAAAAGTTCCGGCAGTGTGAACGCATCCTCACCCTTCGGAAACTTCAACTCTGTGTCCTGAATCCGTGCAAGGACGTTCGGATAGAGCAAGCGTCCCAAGATGCGCGTCTGGTTGTTTAAAATCACATTATGCACGGGGTAATCCAGACGTGTAGAACCCCCACTGCTGGATCCCCAATCACTCCAACGCGTGACGGCGAGACTGTTGAGAAGGTCGGCTGGGAAATCGAAGGCTCTATCCGAGAGGGCGTGTTCTTTGAGAAACTCAAGGGCTTCACGCTGTTTCGCTGCAGGCACAGGCACGAACGGTAAACGACCATTCTCATCGCCACGGTGATCGCGGTGGTGGTACTGACCACCGATATAACGGCTTGCGAGATACATCGAATAACCGTATTCACCGAGCAACGACCCAAAGGCGCGTCTGACACGCTGATAACCCATCCCCTTTTTTGTAACCTTGTCAGCGATCTTGTCCCAGAGTTCGACGACAATCTCGCGACGTTGTTTGGCAAAATCGAGCGGATCCGCACCAAGATCCCACCGATTGACCAGCGGATCTAAATCCCTATATTGATATGAGGACGCATCGCCATCTGTGCCGTACGTCAGTCCTGGCGTTGCGACACGGGACGCGATTTCACCTAACGCCTTTAATTCACCTTCGGGGTTGCCTGCATCAATCGATTTATAGGCATACTCAACCACCCAATAGTCCCAGGGGCCAATGGTCGTTGTATAGTAATCCCCCTGTTTTTTGCCTTCAGGTGCGATGTTTACAGCGTCATATTCCATCACAGAACCGAGAAGTGCTTCATCGCTTTTCTTGTTCAGGTCATCCAACGAATGTATTGTACTCGCTTTAAAGTTATGCCGCAGTCCCAACGTATGTCCGACTTCGTGCATAGTCAACGATTTAAGTGCCTGACCGATAAACTCTTCCGGCAACTCACCGTCTTCGCCGACCACACCACGCGCCTGTAGGACGCTCGCCATGAACCCCATCTGACGTGCCAAGCCGGATGCCATCTGACAATTGAACCGTGAATCGTGATCTATCGGGTGCTCGCGTTCATAGTCAAGCTCATCAAAGTACGTCGTATATTCTCGCTGCCACGATCTGATGAAAACATCGCTGATAAGGATATCCGCATCCAATATCTGCCCCGTCAACGGATTCACGCGAGAGGGGCCGATTGCGAAGCCTGCGTCAACAACCCAGCGGATCGTGTTATAGCGGGCATCTTCCGGGTCCCAGTCCTCATAATCTTGTTGAATCCGTGCTTCAATTGCATCGACAAAACCTGCCTTTTCAAACGCCTTATTCCATTCAAGAATCCCTTGGCGGATGTAAGGCCGGAAACGATGTGGCACTGTTTTTTCGATATAGAAGATAATCGGATCCATCGGCGGCGAGAGCTTCGCCTTCTTGTCCGCTTTTTCCAAATGCCACCGGTTGACGTAGCGGATATACGGCGCATCGCTGGTTTGGAGTGAATAATCTTTGACCGTTGTCATGAAATGCCCCATACGGTCGTCAGCCAACCGAGGACGATAGTTGTTAGATGGAAGTTTCGCAAGACTATAGTGCAGGGTCAACTGGATGCCACGGCTGTCAGGAACTGTTTCTCTACTGCCACTCGCTGTATACACCGCTTGAACCCGCAGCTCAACGTTCTTCGGGAACGCCTTGATCGTCCCCCAAGTGCTACGCGTTTTGTCGAATCGAGCACCGCCACCGATCCTACCTGCCATCGGTGGTAGATCGGACATAAAGACTGGTGAGACATTCACCAAGAGACTCCGCCGTTGCGGATGTATACTCTCAATCTTCAGAGAAAATAGCACAGAATCGCTGTAACTGTAGTCAACAGCCTGCGCGGTCGGTGTCCCTTTATCAGCACGGAAACGGACATTTTTCCGTACGAGATGCACACGGTCACCGACACGCCGCCAGACAAGCAACCACTCGTCCAACGTCATCCCAGAGATAAGGTATCCTCTACCCAACCCGCGTGAAAGACTCATCATACATAGAAAAGGTTGGTCTAATTGTGAGGGTTGAATTTCGCAATAGAGATTCTCTTTTTTCTCGTATAGCCTGAAAAAACCTTGATAACTTTTACTGTCTTCAGTGACTTTAGAAAAATCTTCAAACTCTTTTTTCTTTTTCGCAGGTGCTGCCTGTGCTTCAGATTTCGCGGGTTGTGCTGCCTCCTGCGCAGACACCGACAGGCAATAACCGCTTACTGCGATTAAACAGATCCCAAAAATCAATAAGTGTCGCATCGTTTTTTCTCCCTTTCGGTGTAGTTTCCAAAACTTGCTGTTATAAAGTAGGCGATCAACTTGGTATCTCTCGCCGCGAATCGCTGTGTTTTGGGTTATATGTATTACGCTAACCCGAACAAGTATATCATTTTTCTGTTTTCTGTGCTACACGAGTTTCTTGATTTAGTGATAATGAATCCGACGACTGCCATCGAATGAGATCCGCGGCCAATCGCGTTCCCAGTTCTCAGAATGATACGGGATATAGTGGCACGCCAACGCATGCCTACGGGTGCCGGGTTTCAAAATTCTCGCGCCACCGTGAATTAGTTTCCCGTCAAACAGGATGACATCTCCTGGGTTCACCATGACTTGAATTATATCCGTGCCATTTTCGCGAACGAGTTGTTGAACAGCTGGAAAATATCGGTTGTGCTGTTGTAACTCGTATGTTTCTCCCGGTAGCAGGGTCATAGGCACATCGTTTTTCGTGATTAACCGTCCCCTGTTTGAACCGGGCTGCACGATGAGCGGTCCGTTGTTCTCATCCACCTTGACCATCGCAATCCACGCTGACATACAGTCTGGCAAATAATATTGATCTTGGTGAAACGGATGCTCCGACCCTTCATAAAAATGCATCGTCTGGACCCCCTCCGGTTCGTCTCCAAAACAGTCGGCGAGGGGTTTATGTAAGCGGGAATCGATAAGTAAATCGAATACGTACGGATCGTAGAGATGCTGATTGAACGTACGAGATCCGTATTTGTCCTGCTGAAAGAATCCATCAAGCTGCTTACGTCCTGCGTGGAGGTCTTCAAGGTGTGCAACGAAGCTTTGGCATTCATCTACCGCGAAGACGCTTTCAAGGATGAGATACCCGTTCTCTCTATAGAATCTTTTTTGTGCTGGGGTCAAACCTATCTGTTCAGATGTCATCTTTTCCTTTCTAAACTTCCTTTTTCAACATTTTGAACGTCTGTAACGCTAAAATTTCGTTTTTAATGCACCCCATACTGTTGGCAATTTCCCTTTGGGCTCAATGTGATAAGGTTCGGTCGATTCAAAATTCTGGATCACTTCACCTGCTGTGAGCGGACGATCGTAAAAACGGACTTCATCAATCATACCCATGAAGTGACCTGTTGATTTTCCAGGAAATTTTCTCGCGCCAAGGATTACAGGTGCTGTAAATGGCGAAAATGCTCTGTTACCCCCGAATCCATGGTTGCTCGGAGAACGGGCTACACCGTCTATATAGATAATTCTTTTACCGTTTCCTCCGACTTCATTTATCACATAGTCAGTTGTATAAACAATGTGATGCCATTTGCCATCAAAGATAGCCATACTATTGCCTGAACCAGCACCCCCACAACCTCTTGGACCGCTAATGCCAATGTAATGATGAAGAGTACCTTTAATAATCTCAAGTCCATTATGTTTTCTATTAACCCCATTGAGTTCTATCCCCCAATTAGGGCATTCCGCGCCATGCGTATTGATGAGCGTCATCCAATCAGTCTTGTTAGTGGTTTTGATCCATGCTTCAAACGAAGCTGTACCGAGCTGGCTGCCAAAATCTCCAAGCGTGGTTAGGTTTACAAAATCGCCAGCCCCGTCAAATTCAAGTGCCGCCCCCACCTGACCGGGAACAACTTTAGGATTTCCAATGACCTTACCGTTGTTGTCACCCCAAACATCTCTTACATTTTTATTAACAATGGAACCTTTATCAAAGGTCCAATAACTGACAAGTCCATCTGTTACAATAGATGCAGGTGCCGTATTTAGCGAGAAAACACCGATGATTATCGTAAATGCCGTAAGGTAGATTCCGCTTTTCATTGTGATTGCTCCTTTTGAAATAGTGCTAACATCATCCAACTTGCCACCCATAACTTTTATGGTGGAAGCAATTGGCATTGAACTCACGTTATTATGTTAAGTAGCATAGCAAGTTCTGTGCCAATCTGAACAATACTATATCGGCGGAGTTTTCTACAAAACACAGAAAAAGCACTGTACAAAATGGGGCATTCTTTAGACTCGACTGTACGAAATGGGGCGTACTTGATAACTCAGACTACCAGAGCCGTTCAATTTTCGGTTTTTTTGAGCATTTTCGCAGCGGCATCGCGAGCATGCGAAAACATCCAAGCAAAAACACTCGCTCTTACAGCCAGGAGGCATCAAGAGAAGATTGAAACTATTGGACATTATTGGACAATTATTGGACAATTGAATGTCTTTGCTGAGACTACCTATAATCCTTTAGGTAGCAACTTGGGTTTTGTTAGAATAATACCATATTGCGTGGAATTTGTCAAAAAATGCAGCGTGGATTGCCTTAATTTTGCGTTGATGATTTTGCTTGTATATGCTATGGTATTAACACATTTTTCAAGGAGGTAAGTCCATTCTCTTCGCGGCGAAATCCTGCTTTGCCAGGTATCCGAAGTTTGGACAAAATATATATGGAAGTCGCAGCAATGTTTGGTGATCAAAAAGGGGGCGTGGTTGAGAAACCGGATCCACGCGCCGGAGGAGATATCGCCGTCGTCAAAATCCATGCCGTCCCGATGTGTACGGAATATAAAGGGTTTGTGCATGGAGGCACCGGTGAAAGTTTTGGACACGAAGCCGCTGGCGAAGTTGTGGAAGTCGCACAACCCGGCCGCGTTAAAGTGGGGGACCGCGTGGTTGTTCAACCACAGAACACTTGTGGTAAATGTCAGATGTGTGTCATTGGTGAGCACATCCACTGTATGGGAGGTAGTCGTCCAAGTATCCGGGATCTCGTCGGAGAAGAGGTGGCTTCGGCAACCTATGCACAGTATATGCACAAAATGGAAGATATGTTATTTCCTATTCCTGACGGTGTGAGTTACGAACACGCTGGAATGGCATGCTGTGGCCTGGGACCGACGTTTGGCGCGATGGAGCAGATGCAAGTCAATTCATTGGATACCGTCATGGTTACTGGATTAGGTCCCGTCGGGTTAGGTGGTATCATCAATGCCCATTATCGTGGTGCGCGGGTCATCGGTGTAGAGAGTCATCCGTATCGTGCTGAACTCGCGAAGAAGTTAGGTGCAGAGGCCGTCCTGAACCCAAATGATGAAGATATTCTTGATCAAATTCGCGACTTGACGGATGGGGTTGGGATCGACAAAGCCTTGGACTGTTCTGGCGCGTCAGCGGCACATCGGTTGATGGTCGATGCAGCCCGAAGAAAAGGGCAGGTTACCTTCGTCGGTGAAGGTGGAGAATTTCCGCTCGCGGCGAGCCGAGACATGATTCGGAAAGGTTTAGTCCTCCGCGGGAATTGGCACTACAATCTCGGGGGCTATCCGAAATTAATGCAGGTCATCCAAAAATCACCTGAAGTTTTAGACACATTTATCACACACACCTTCCCGATGCGTGCCGTACAGAAGGCTTGGGAATTACAGGCGACAGGGGAATGCGGTAAAGTCATATTGCATCCGTGGGAGTAGTCAGTTCTCAGACGATCGCGTCTTGAAGGCGGCGGAGTTTCTGTTCAAGTGCTACTTTGCGCCGCCTTCTCGTATTCCGCTCGTGTGATCTCAAAATCCAACGTTTCGCCGTCATCCACTTCCCTTGAGACGGTAAACCCGAGCGACTGCCATAACCCTTTTGAGCGTGCATTATCGGCACGAACATCCACCGGACAGAATCTGTCAATCCCGAGTTTCTCAAACGCGTGCGCCATCAAGCATCGCACGACCTCTTTTCCGTAACCTTTACCCCACAGTGTCTTGTCCCAAATCCCGATGGGTAAACGCATCACTTTTTCACCCTCAATCTTTGCCCGCTCCAAGTTCATCCACTGTAAACACACTTCGCCAATAGTTCGTCCACTCACCTTTTCTACGATAGCAAAAAGGAATCCATCTTTTATCATCACCTTAGCTGCGAGCTTGAGATAGTCGCTTGTGATAGGTTTGTTAGGTGGCTCCCCTTCCATCGCCTTTAAAAACTCGGGATCTCTGTAAAAGGGCACCGCAATATCAAAATCTGCATCCTTAAAGGGACGAAGTTTCAGACGTTCGGTTTCCAAGTGAATATTATGTCCGGCAAAATTATCTGGTTGTGTCATCTCTGAAACTTTCCTTAGTATCAACCGCCGCAGCTGCTCGGTGTCAGCATCGGTTCAGCTGATGATTATAATCCCGCCCGGTAGGCACGCTTTGTAAACGTGCACACCGGGCAGAAAAAACAAGCAATGGCACCGCCATTGCATTAGCATCCGCAGCCTCAGCCGCCCGATGTTTCTACCGGTTCGGTGGTATCTGGTTCAGGCGGTGCTACCGTGCCATTCAGGTCTCCATAGCAGAGCGCAAAACCGCCCTTACCGAACCATGAACCCAATGTCAGGCGGTAATTATCAATGTCGTTGTGGGACAAGAAACCTGCTCGCTTGGTTTGGTCGTGTCGCGCAACGAAATAGTGCCGATCTCCATTCCAGTGCAGTTCGCCGTTCATTGAAACGCGATAGTGGGTATTCGGAATAGGTTCCGTATCTTCGACATTGACATACTCAAGCGGTATTTCAAGTGCCGCGATGAAATCTTTTAGTGAACCATCTTCTCGGTAGTAGGCGAGGATGTCGTTCCAATCCGCGAGCCGAACGCCTATACCCAATTTTTCCTTACACGCTGTTTTGAGGTCGCCTGTCTCGTCTAAATTGTGGGCAACAACGTGGAAATTTTGATAACTCACTACCGGGGTCAGTACCGGTTCAGTGGTATCTGGCTCAGCAGATACCTCGTCTACTCCCAACAACATATCTCTTGATAGCGCAATGACCTCTGGTTCTGGGGGCGGTACCGTGCTATCCGGATCTCCGTAGCAGAGCGCGAAACCACCCTTGCCGAACCATGAACCCAGTGTTAAGTGGTAATTGTCAATATCGTCATGCGCTAAAAAACCTGCCCGCACGGTGTGGTCGTGCCGCGCAACGAGATAGTGACGATCCCCATTCCATGTCAGTTCACCGTTCATTGAAATGCGATATTGCTGACTATCAGCAACCTCAATAGGTATTTTAAGGTTTGCGAGGAGGTCCGTCAATGAACCGCCCGCTTTGTGGTAAGCAATTAGGTCGTTCCAATCCGCGAGCCGAACGCCTACACCCAATTTTTCCTTACACGCAGCTTTAAGGTCACCTGTCTCGTCCAAATCGTGGGCAATGATGTGGAAGTTTTGGTAACTCGCTGCAATTTGCTGTTTTCGCATCGGTCAAACTCCTTGTGATACTGTTTCTGAAAGTCCATACCACATGCACAACTTGTCTGAAAGGGGCTACGGCAGCACAAACTAAAAGTTTTGCGGCGTACACGCCCAGATGCGACGTGCATCATGCTACAGGTTCCCAGTGAAAGGGATTCAATTAGAAATGGTTTAAGAGGAAAAGCCGGGAAACTAAATAACTCTATTTTGATCTCTACTATTATAACCGATCCACATAAGAAATATCAAGAGAGAATTCAGCGTATCACAAGCGGGTGCTCGCCTCTACATTCAAAATACCGTAGATTCTCTCATATTCTGATCGTGCGATTTCAAAGTCCAACATCTTTCCGTCGTCTACTTCTCGTGCGACAGTCAATCCGAGCGATTGCCACAATGCTTTTGAACGGATGTTATCCGCCGGAACATCTACTGGACAAAACCGATCAATGTCCAATTTTCCAAACGCGTATGCCATCAAACATCGCACAATCTCTTTGCCATAGCCTTTACCCCACAATGTCTTGTCCCAAATCCCGATGGGTAAACGCATTACTTTTTCGCCCTCAATTTTCGCACGTTCCAAGTTCATCCACTGTAAACAGACCTCGCCAATTGTGCGTCCACTCACCTTTTCTACGATTGCGAACAGAAATCCGTTGTCCCTCATGACTTTACCAACCCCTTTGAGATATTCCCTTGTTATAGGTTTGTCAGGTGGCGATTCCTCAACCGCCTTTAGAAATTCGGGGTCTCTGTAGAAAGGAATAGCAATATCAAAGTCGGCATCTTTGAAGGGTCGAAGTTTCAGACGTTCAGTCTCCAAGTGAATATTGTGGCATGCAAAATTCCCTATTTGTAGCATATTTATCAATTCCTTATAAAGGCGTCCTTACCGCACCTCAAATCCAATGTGCCGCTATACAAATCTAAGAAAGGTGTAAAAACCCAACTTCAGATAATACGACATAAGTAGGGTGTTAGGTTTCACTTGCGGTCTCTTTAATAGGTAGTATATGAATGAAAGGATATTCTTCAGTAATTTTGGGATTTGCACTGGCACCGGTTCAATCCAACCTGTATCTATATGGATCCTATGCTTGATGTCCCCAACATTATAGACTGAATAGATACGTAAATTTGCTCAAGACCGTCCAATCGTGCGCTTGGAAACCGTCCGATGTATCCCACGCCTGATCGTATACGAGGTAAAAATCGCTTCCCGGACGGTAGATGTAGTTGAGCAAGAAATTCGCGCTGACCCGTTCCGCGCTATCGTTCCACTGAGCATACAACTTGGTAAAGAACCGGGTGTTCAAGGCATAACTAATACGTGTCCCGACAACGTTTGTTGCAAATAGGTTGGTTTCGGGCAAGCTAATCCAGTTGCGTTGGTATCGTGTTTCAATCGCAAGTTGATACGTCATCCGCCACTGACTATCAATACTGAAACTCACGCGATTGCCGTGAAAATAGTCCCCATAATTTGCGCGGACGAATACAGCAAACGGACGGCTGCTCTCGGTGAACCCTCTTAGCGAAACTTGGTTCATCTCATAATCACCAGCGGGAATCTCAGCGTCCCCGATACTAAAGGATTCAGCAACGCGGTCAAAAAACCGTCGAAAATCAAGATTGATCCCGTCGTCTGAGTCCCGAATCATATCCGCGTCAATCCCGATATCCCAACCGATACGTGTGTTATCGTGGTCAAGTAGGTACCCACCGGAGAAACCTGCACCGACATCCCGTATACCGTACCGGCTGATTTGGACTTCGTAGTTGGTATTCAACATGAGCGATCGTATGTCCCTGCGATGCATGAATCCCATTTTACTTGTAAATTGGGGACCGATGTCGAGGTACGAAGCGTTAACGCGAAAATACTTGTTTCGCCAATTATTTGAGAGGTACCATGCCATATCGCGTTCTTCTGGATCTGGCGACCAACTGCCAACCGTCATAGCACGCATCCGCCACTGATCGTGCGGTCTGAGAAACAGGTCTATCCCGCCGTTGCGATGGTAATCGCTACCGAAGTCGCTTTCCCGATTGGTGAGAATGAAGCCGACGGTTGAATCGCTAAGAATATCACGTTGCATTCTTAGCACAGAGAAGTTCGTCATAGGAATTTCCCCGGAAGCAGCGGTCGTCATGTTGAGCGCACCTACACTATAAGCACCAACTTTTCCGGTCAGTTTACCGCCACCGAGCAGCCGGACCTCCCTTTCATCTTCGATCCCAATGCTGCGACTATAGAAAATCGACAACGGCGGTGGACCGAAACCTCCGATACCTGCGCCAAAAGCAAATAGTCCGCTACCCTCAAGAAAAAAATCACGCCGCTCTGGAAAATAGAGACTAAATCGTGTGAGGTTAACCTCTTCCTGGTCCGCTTCTACCTGTGCGAAATCGGTATTCAGCGTTAGGTCTAAAGTTAGGTTAGAGGTTAGACCGTATTTCATGTCCAATCCGAGGTCGCGTTCAGTGGTCCGCTGCCAATCTCCATCTTCGAGATTCCTCGCCAAACCGCCGAGGAGATACGGTTTAACATCAAAATAGGATGGCGACACAATCCCTTGTAACCCTGTGAGTTTACCTTGATATATCGGATGATATGTCCCGGGCCAACTCTGACTCCGCGGCACCTGAATCCACTGCGTTGTTTCGTTTGTCCGTTGAATATTGCGTCCAAAATTCACACCCCATACCATCGAATCTTTTTTCTTAAACCGCAGTTGATTAAACGGAATCGCAATTTCAACCGTCCACCCTTTCTCGTGTTGTCGTCCCGCAGCTTCCCAGATACAGTCCCAACTCCCGTTGAGGTTTTCGCCGCCATCAGTGACAGCGGTGTCTGACAGCGCGCCGAGTGCATTCGTCCGAAAGAAAAAGCACTGCCGTTTATCGCCATAAGTGTCGAGCATGATGTAAACGTTATCGTTTTGCCAGAGCATCCCGTCGCGCCGCATTTCGTTCGCAACAATCTTATCAGGTTCGGAGTCGTAACACTCAAACCCAATATACAGCCTTTCCGTGTCGTACAACACGCGAACTTCTGTACGTTCGGTACTCGGTTGCCCCTCATCAGGGGATTGTTGGGTAAAATCGTCAATAACTTCTGCCTGTGCCCAATCTGCCTCGTTGAGATGTCCGTCAACTTCGATTGCTTCTTGGGTGAACAAGGGTCTGATTTCTTTGCTGACTTCGGCATTCAGGTCCGCTGCAGCAATCGCCGTGAATACCAAAAGAACGACTCCGTAACGCATCTTTTTTCCTCATTCAAAGTTTTTGCCTATAAACGTGATACTTTAGTGTCGGTTAAAAAAGAAACACCCTCGCCGAGATCTTATTTGTGACGTTCAGCAATGGGCGTTGTATTCTATAACTCGGAAAACGTTTTATTCTTCACTTATTCACCCACCACTGCACGGTACATAGCAATACCGATCAGCACGACACCAAGACCGATGAACGTGCGGAGGCAATTTGCATGCATCAGTGTGATAGGCGAGAAATAAAACATCCGAGAGTCCTGTTTGGAATTCATGTATGTTAAGTATTATAATATATCTTAGGATAGATGTCAAATCTTTCTTCAAGAAAAGCAAATCAGTTCACAACTAAAGATGAGAATGAAACAACGGCGGAAAACTTGACGGGACAACAGACGTAGGGTATAATAACAACAACATCCGCTAAAACCAAGATATAAAAGAGGTACCTTTTCATGAAAGATTTGATAGCGCGAAGACTCACCCTTAGTGCGTTTATGACATTCATTTTAGCATTTAGCATCCAAAGCATTACCGATGCACAGGTTCCCGAGATTATTGTTCCACAAAAGATAGAACCACAAACGTCGGAATCGTCCCACGAAGATGATACCGTTTCAATAGCGACACGGTTCGATATCGCCATCAGTGAGATTATGTACGCCACCAACACCGGCAAACTGCCGCAGTGGATCGAACTCCACAATAGAAGTCGACGGAAAGTTAGCCTTGAAGGGTGGGAAGTCACAATTATGAACCACCCAGAAGATAGCTCTGTATTCGCCACTACGCTCATCTTCACTTTAGGTGCGAAAATACTTGATAGAAACGAAGTACTGCTACTCGTGACTGAGCGGGGACCCAACTCAGGCGTTGGCACTGCAAAAGGGGACATCCCAGCAGACCGAGTTGTCATTCTAAAAGACCTTATTGGTGGTACACCGGGCTACCGCCTCTTGAGCCAAACCGCCTTCAAAGTTACCCTCAAGGCACCAACTATCACGAAAACGACTCGCAGACGCAAGGTCCTAAGCGACATCGTGGGCAACCTCGGGGAAATGCCTGAATGGAAACTTCCACTGATTGAGGGGAAACGGAGTTCTATTATCCGAGCGTATGAAGGTAACAGCACAACGGGACATCCGTATGATGGCACGGCAGCAGATGGGTGGGAACCTACCGCCCAAAAAGGCACCCAGGCCCCAACACTACATCCTACCTACTATGGACACCGCAGCGATCACGGCACACCGGGCTATCGCGCACGTGTGTCTTTGTCTGTGGAACTCTCACCTTTGTCTGTGAAACTCTCGAAATTTCGTCCCGAGCGAAAAAAATCCATGGATGAAGTCGTTATTAGATGGGTAACCGAATCTGAGGTGAACAACGCAGGCTTCTACATCAAACGAAGTGAGTCCAGAGACGGTGAGTTCAAGATCATCGCCATGATCCCTGGCACAGGCACAACCGACAAAAGGCAGATCTATACCTACACCGACAAGACCGCAAAACCGAATGTCGTCTACTATTACCAGATTGAATGCGTCTCTGAAGACGGAACCCGTCAAATACTTCGCAGGAGCCGCCTCAAAAGATATATTGCTCCCTTTTACAAACTACACAACTTGATCTTGTGATAAAATGAGTAGCTCTCCAAACCGTCCGCCTTCTAATGTGCTTCTAACACTATATCTATAGCAGCGTCCTTTCCTTTATTCTTTAAGGTATCCATTGCATGAAGACCTACAGAATATCTTTACTCAGTTTGCTAACTATAGCGGTTCTGTTCTCATGTGCACGAGCACCCCAAGAGATTGCTGAAGGCCCCGTGGTCGGCTCAACACCTGAAGAAAGGAGCCGTTTTACTGTTGTCCGTGTAGAAGGTAGACATGGAGCTGCGAGCGGCTTTTTTGTGGAACCTGATAAAATCGCAACGAATATTCACGTCGTCGCACAACCCGGACCCGTTTTCATAAAATCCGCTGACAAAAAGAAAATCTGGACTGTAGAAGGTGTCACGGCGTTTGATGTCAAAAATGATCTCGTTATCTTAAAAATTGCGGGTGAAGGCACATCCCCTCCACTTGGCGACAGCGACGCTGTTGTGGTAGGGGACACGGTTAGTACCACAGGCTACCCGGGTGGAGCGTATAAAGTTACGAAGGGGGTTGTCCATCGTGTACGCAATAACGATAAATGGCTCCAGATGGAAATCGTGCTTTCGGGTGGCAGCAGCGGCAGTCCTGTACAAGACAGTAAAGGTGAGATTATAGGGATTGTTTCTGCTGTAGAAGACCCTTACAGTTATGTCATCCCGTCCAACGCGCTACGGACATTGATTGCCCAATCGGGACCTGTGGAACCTTTGACACAATGGCGTAAACGAGAGCCTATTCGTGCCTATATATACTCTGTTCGCGGACAACGTAAATACAATGCCAATCACTATGACGATGCCATAGCAGATTTTGATAAAGCCATCAAACTGTACCCTCAGAAGGCGGATGCCTACTACAATCGGGGACTTGCGAAATTCACAATTGGAGACCTTGAATTCGCGCAAGGCAATCTGGAGGCAGCTTGGCGGTTATATGAAGCCGGTATTGAAGATAGCACGCAAGCCATCAAACTTAACCCTGAAGACGCTTATGCATACCACAATCGCGCGGGTGGAAAGTTCCGACTCGGTCAATCCAAAGCCAATCAAGGAGATATAGCGAAAGGACAACGGTATTATCAAGGTGCCATCCAAGATTGGACGCAAGTTATCAAACTCAATCCAGAACTTACGGATCCGTATAACAATCGCGGCATAGCAAGGGTGACCCTCGGCGAATCTAAAGCAGCTCAGGGAGATATAGTAGGCGCGCAGGCGTTGTATACGTCGGCGATTGAGGACTGCACGCAAGCCATAAAATTATACCCGAAGTCTGCTGAACCATACATCAATCGTGGATATGCACAATTCCGACTCGGTAAAACGAAAGCCGATCATCAAGACCCCGCAGGCGCGCAGGAATTATATGCAGCCGCCATTCGAGACTTCACCGAAGCGATAGGATTGGCTCCAGAGAGTGCTTATGCCTATGGGAATCGCGGGGTTGCTAAAGCTGCACTTGGTGACGCTGAAGGCGCAATAAAGGATTTTGATGCAGCAATCCAAATTAACCCCCAATATACCGAAATCTACTACGATCGCGGACGCGCAAAGGAGATACTTGGACAAGCAGAAGCAGCACGAGCAGATTTTGAGAAGGTTAAGAAACTAAACCGGAATGTCGGACAGTGATTACAGATAATAAGGTTAGAGGTATAAGGAGGCACTTGGACAGAAGAAGGCAGCAAAAGCAGATTTTGAAAGGGCTAAGGCGTTAGATCCGAATGTTGGACAGTAACGCTGAATAGTAAAATTGGAGGTATCCATTCATGAAATATACCAGCAAACTTTTATTTCTTTTATTGGGATTGACTCTTTTCTTTTCCTGTGCGCGGGCACCCCAGCAGATGGTTTCCGAGAAACCCATCGCTCCAACAGCGAACTTAACGTGGAAAAAAATTAGAAACTCTATCGTATTGATTGAGAGTGAAAACACATCTGGTACAGGTTTCTTCGTTGCACCAGACAAAATAGCGACAAATATTCACGTCGTTGCCCATGCGGGTCCCGTTTTTTTAAAAACCCTTGACAGGAAGAAAAATCGAACGGTAGAAGGTGTCGTTGCGTTTGATACAGAAAACAAACTCGTCATCCTAAAACTCACTAGTGAAGGCACACCACTGCCTTTAGGAAATAGCAATACGCTTGAAATTGGTGCGTCTATCTCTATTCTGGACTACCCCGATGGAGAATACGAGGTCACGGACACCAGTATACAAAGCATCCGAGATAGTCATAAATGGCTGAGGGTAAATACAACGACTTCCAGGAACACCAACGGCAGTCCAGTACTTAACAATAGCAGACAAGTCATCGGGGTTATCGTACCGTATGGTAACTACGCGGTTCTTTCAAGCGCGCTTGAGGCATTACTTGACAAGTCTATGCCGGTAGAACCTTTGACAGAGTGGCAAAAGCGGAAACAGATCCGTGCTGAGGCTGCCTACAGCTTAGGTGCAGAAAAATTCAAGGTCAAAGATTATGCTGGAGCGATAATTGACTTTGATAAAGCCATTGAACTCAACCCTGAATACGCTCGCGCCTATTACGAGCGTGGAAGGGCACAGGCTCGCCTTGGGGACAATACCAGCGCAATTGCCTCGTGTACACAAGCTATCAAAATAGATCCAAGTGAGGCTGATGCTTACTACGGTCGTGGCACTGTGAAAGCACTCCTTGGTAAATATACTGAGGCAATAGTTGACCTTAATAAAGCGATTGAACTTGACGATCAGTACGCCGATGCTTATACGAATCGCGGGGGTGTGAAATTCAAACTTGGTGAATCCGAGGGTGACCGCGGAAATGCTAAAGAAGCACAGCATTTGTATAAAGGGGCAATAGCCGATTGTGATAAAGCCATTGAGATTGATCCAGAACATGCTGATGCTTACAATTTTCGCGGCGGTATGAAGTTAGCTTTTGACGATCTTGAAGGGGCAATACTTGATTTCGGTAGAGCCATTGAGATTGATCCAGAGAATGCGGATGTTTATAACAATCGGGGATGGGCAAAATTCAAGTTTGGCGAATCCGAGAATATACGCGGGAATGCTAAAGAAGCGCAGCGTTTGTATGAAGCAGCGATTGAAGACTATACACGGACCATCGAGATTGATTCAGAGCATACTCATGCCTATAATAATCGAGGACTTGTAAGGTCCAAACTTGGCGAATCCGAGGGTGACCGTGGGAATGTAGGGAAGGCACAGGGGCTATATAAGGCAGCAATTAAAGATCATACGCGAGCCATTGATATTAATCCAAAAGATGCTGATGCCTATAGTAACAGGGGGCATGTAAAGCTCAAACTTGGTGAATCCGAAGTCACACGCGCCAATGCTAAGGAAGCGCAGAATTTGTATAAATCGGCGATAGCCGATTGTGGTAAAGCCATTGAGATTGATCCGGAGAATACTGATGCTTACAACAATCGGGGATCTGCGCAGTTTCGTCTTGGGAAATTCGCCTCTGACCGTGGAGATGTAGGGAAAGCACAGGAGCTATATAAGGGGGCAATTGAAGATTGTACGCGAGCCATTGATATTAATCCAGAGAATGCCGATACCTACCACAAACGGGGAATTGTGAAGTGTAAACTTGGAGATATTAAATCTGAGATGGGGGACGCGGAAATAATACAGCAGTTGTATCACGAGGGGATCACTGATTTTGATAGATACACTCGTCTGAAGTATCCTGAGAATGTTAATGAGCCTGTAGCAGACATGGCATCCGAAAAGGTTATAAATTCCGTAGTCCGTGTATTGAGTTGGGATGATAAATTTTCCGTTAGTAGCGGTTTTTTTGTAGAGAAAGACAAGATTGCAACGAACATCCACAGCGTTGCCAAAACTGGTCCCGTTTATGTAACACTCAGGAATGAAGAAGCAATCTGGAAGGTTGAGGAAGTCACTGCGTTTGATGTAGAAAATGATCTTGTCATCCTAAAAATTGCAGGTGAAGGTATCCCGCTACCCCTTGGTGACAGTAACGTACTCCAAAGCGGTGAACTTGTTGTTGCTGTGGGGTACCCCGGTGGGGGATATAAAGTCACGACAGGAGTTATAGATAGCATCCGGAACGGTGGTAAATCGGTCTGGATGAAAGTTGTAATTTCGGGTGGAAATAGTGGGGGTCCTGCGTTAAACAGTAAGGGACAAGTCATAGGTATTAATACTGCTGTAGGTGAACATTATGCCTATGCTATGCCTTCAAATGCGCTCAAAGCATTGATTGCTCAACCGAGATCAACCGAACCATTGGGAAAGTGGCGTAAACGAGACCATATTCGTGCCCACGCTTACTGCATTCAGGGGCAACAGAAATACAAATCCGATCGCTATCCTGAAGCATTATCTCACTTTGATATATCCATACAACTAAATCCTGCATTCATTAGTGCCTACAAGGGGCGCGGAAGTATTAACGCCAACCTTGGTAATC
Organism: Candidatus Poribacteria bacterium; assembly: GCA_022827185.1. Lineage (GTDB taxonomy): Bacteria > Poribacteria > WGA-4E > WGA-4E > WGA-3G > WGA-3G. The sequence goes on along the minus strand of JAJDTM010000002.1, from coordinate 232,795 downwards.
ATGAAGAGGCTGTAGCCGATTATAATACAGTCGTTCGACTTAACCCAGATGATGCTGAAGCCTATTACAATCGAGGATATGCTCATTTCCAACTTGGTAAATCCAAATCTTCCCGCGGGAAGGCAGAGGAAGCACGAAAGTTATATCAGGCAGCTGTTGAAGACTGGACACAAGCCATTAAGTTAGTGCCGGAGTATACCGATGTTTATAATGATCGCGGTGTTGCAAGACTTATGCTCGGTGACTATGAAGAAGCAATAGTTGATTTTGATAAAGTTATTCAGATTAACCCTAAAAGTGCTAAATCCTACTACAATCGCGGGCGTGCGAAAGAGGCACTTGGGCAGAAGGAAGCCGCACAGATGGATTTTCAAAAGGCTAAGGAACTGGATCCAGATGTCGGACAGTAACTCTGGACAATAAAATTAAGGTAACAGTTAATGTTTCTATAAGAAACAAAGGAATCTCCAAGCTTTAGCTTGGAGAGGATGTCAATCGTTACGACTCTGTGAGTGCATATCAAGAGGATTATCTGCCTCAAATACACGCTGTGCCGCAGCGGGTAGTTTTCCTTGGGCCGCGGTCTGTTCCACCCAATGGGTCGGAATGCCATTTGTCCATTTGGCTGGATCTGCTTCTGAGTCGGGCGTTCGATACGCCATAAGCAGTCCCCATCGGGTCGGCATCCCTGGCTTCCGATAGCCAACATAATGCGGCATGTGATGGACAAACGAAACCATGCTTCCGGGCGGTAGTGAGAGGTGTACGATTTCCAACGGCTTCCCTGTGAAAGCGTGAATTTTGCCTTTCAGCCAGCCCGCTTTCATGGCAGCGTCATCATCGGGTCGTTCCGTGCTCCATTTGTACGGAATCCGATAAAGATGTGCACCGGGGATAATCGCAAGTTCGCCGCCATCCTCGATAGTTGCCCCTTCTGGATAGCACAGCGTCCGAATACACTGCCGTTGTAGAAAATCAGTAGTAAAGGCGTGTCCAGTCCCAATCGGGTCCTCAACTTCGTACTGTCCCTCTCGATACTGGTGTGCATGCCACCGGCGCCCTTTTGAACCCGGTGCCCGGTTGAGCATGAAGCAGTGATCGAGTATAAATCGGTCTCCGAAAAGTTTCCTGAAGAGTGCCATCATCTGCGGATGAGCAGACGTCACATCCATTATAAAGTCGTCGTATCCTGCAGGAAAGTATTCCGGCATAACACCTTGTGACTTGAACCCATGTGTGACCAACGCGTTGCTCGGTCCGAACAGCCCCTGAGTATGCATATATTGACGCAACTCAGCGGTTCTGAGGAAACCGGGCATTTGCTCTGAACCACCACAGCACGCCGCCAAAAACGCCGGCGCAATTTGTTCTGGCAAGGGCTGCGGAAACCCCCGCGCCTCAAAGTCGATAGCACTCCACTCCGTATCCATGAGGATCGCATCGTTCATCTGTTGTAACTTCTGTAAGCTGGCTGTCCACTGCTTACGGGCAGCATCCGTTAGTATTCCTTCCCACACCCAATATCCATCATGCTCAAACGCAGTCCGGTCAAACGCTTCAAGGACTTCCAGCTTCAACAGGTTGTCCACGCGATTTTCCGGGGACTCGTTGTGTGTTGATAACGTATCCATTTACTTCTCCTTTGGCGAGGAAATTCAAGCTGTTTAATTATAACGCAAGTGTCATTATTAGGAGTTTATCCCTACTCGGAACGCGTATAGTTTTGCTCGATTCAGGACAAAACGGAGCCGCAGCGGTTGTGTGGCATCCGCCAATGTCGCCGATTTCCATCGCACTGAGTGTCGGACATTATCTCCTGTCAACGGCACACAATCATCAATCGAAAATCCTTGTTGAACCTGTCCATCAACCGTTAGCACTTCAACACCAACCTGCCCTCCGCTCGCATCTGCGTTAATTTCAAACCCGCCGTTCGGAAGCTGCAACGGGACGGTTTCAACGATCCCCTTTTCCGCTTCGGCATCAAGCGAGACGAAGCCGTCCAATCGCCACTTCGCAAGCCCAATCTCCTTGTGTCTATCCTTCATCTGGGCACCGTGGGTGTGGACGGTTCCCGTATAGTACCAACGAATCTCATCGTCAGTGATAATCGGTTCTATGGCGGTTCCCATAATCATACCGGTGTCGAATGTGCCACTTTCACCGCGTGGAATGATCGGCGTTCGGTCAGAGTCGGGATACTCCCAATTGAATCCATCTCGGCTACTAACGAATTGGGCATCAATCGGACCATCAATCGGAATCTCATGTTCCGCTGCGCCCGGTCCTGTCACATACAACACGCCAGGAATACCGATATAGATGTTATGATAGAGGAAGCCCGACATGTTGTGGATTTCAGCACGATCCGCACCATATCTTTGCACGCCAACTGCGTCGTCCGCATCCGTTGCACCGAACATCGGCTCAAGCGGTTTCCACGGTCCTTCAAGGCTTGGGCTTTCGGTATACGCGATCATACGGCGTGCGTCTTTATCGTCTCCACGTATGAGGGCATAAGCTCGGAACAGGTCTGTTTTTTTGTCATAGATAACATTAAACGCGCCTTCGTTGTCCCGATCTGCAACCGGTTCAAGATAATCTGAGTCATCCCACCGAATCCCATCAGGTGATGTGAGCAGAAAGATGTTTCGATACCGCCTACAAAAACCGATCATCTTATACCGTCTCTGCGGATCCGGTTCCTCGTCATCACGGAAGACACACGCACCATGTAGGTCCCACACGATGTTGTTATTTGGGTTTCCGTTGAATTCAAAGAGACCGAGGTTCGGTTTCGTCCAGGTCAATCCATCGTCGCTCTCTGCATAGCAGGTGAGGTCGCCACGGTCATTCTCAACGAATTTTCGTCCGTAAGCATCGTGTGTCTTTCCTCTATATGTTGACGGATTTCGATCTGGACGTGGGACATAGAGTCCCGGAATTTCATTCGCTTCAAACCGCCAATGCGGTCCCATGCGACACATGTACCACATGCGATATTTTCCGTACGCTGCGTCGTATAACGCGGTCCCGTAGAGATGGACACGTCTGGACTGATCGGGTCCACCGTGTTCCCACGGATTACCAGGGTCGGGTTTAAGGACAGAAACATCATGCTTTATGCATTGATGTAACGTTCGCCTCACGCCGTGCTTGGAAGCAATTAGCAGGTCGTCAATGAACAGTTCTGTGCCGGGGTTAAGTGTATGGATAGTATTTGAATTCACGTTGTTTTCCTCAATTAATCGGTAGATTTTTCCGGAGAAATGTGTTTAGACGGATCAAAAGTGAAACACATTTTCAGCCTTGCCGTTTGTCTTTTTCCAATTGTGCTTTCAAGGATTCTGAATTTCCATACCATCCTTCCGAATCCTTTACTTTCGTATCAGCATCTTCCGCGTGGCGGTGAATTCGCCTGCAGTCAGCGTAAGGTGTAGGGGTTAGTCTGCCCGGGCGAGTGTCCACAAGAGTATTGTGCCGTCGCTACTCCCACTCGAGAGGGTATCACTATCCGGACTAAACGACACACTCCAGACCGCATCTGTATGCCCTGTGAGTGTGCGTAGGGGATTACCTGTGTTCACATCCCATAAACGGATGGTATTGTCCCCACTCCCACTTGCGAGCGTCTGTCCATCTGAGCTAAACGATACGCTATAGACTGCATTTGTATGCCCTGTGAGTGTGCCTATAGAGGTGCCAGTGCTGACATCCCATAAACGGATTTCCTTGTAACTCCCGCTTGCGAGCGTCTGTCCATCTGGGCTAAACGATACGCTTCTGACATCCCACGTATGCCCTGTGAGTGTACGTAGGACGGTGCCAGTATTCATATTCCATAAACGGATGGTATTATCCCCACTCCCGCTTGCGAGCGTCTGTCTATCTGGGCTAAACGATACGCTCCAGACCACATCCCCATGCCCTGTGAGTGTGCCTATAGAGGTGCCAGTGCTGACATCCCATAAACGGATTTTCTGATAAGTCCCACTTGCGAGTGTCTGCCCATCCGAACTAAACGATACACTCTGGATCCCTGCGGCCAAGAGGCTGTGCAGAAGATTGCCAGTGCTGACATCCCATAAACGGATACCATGATTGCCAAAGCCTCCGCTTGCGAGCGTCTGTCCATCTGGACTAAACGATACGCTTTTGACACCCAACGTATGCCCTGTGAGCGTGCGTAGGGCAGTGCCAGTGTTTACATCCCGTAAAAAAATTTGCTGATAAATCCCGCTTGCGAGTGTTTGTCCATCTGGACTAAACGATACACTTGTGACAGCTTGCGTATGTCCTGTGAGTGTGCGTATAGAATTGCCAGTATTCACATCCCATAAACGGATAGTCTTGTCCCCGCTCCCGCTTGCGAGTGTCCGTCCATCTGGACTAAACGATACGTTATAGACTGCATCCGTATGCCCTGTGAGTGTGCGTATGGGATGGTTAGTATTTACATCCCATAAACGGATAGTCTTGTCATCACTCCCGCTTGCGAGTGTCCGTCCATCTGGACTAAACGACATGCTATAGATATGGACATGACTCTGCCCTATGAGGAGTGTGCGTATAGGATTGCCAGTGCTGACATCCCAAAGGCTGATAGTCTTGTCCCTACTCCCGCTTGCGAGTGTCTGTCCATCTGGACTAAACGACATGCTCCAAACCACATCCGAATGCCCTATGAGTGTGCGTATGAGATTTCCAGTATTCACATCCCATAGACGGATAGTCTTGTCATCACTCCCACTTGCGAGTGTCCGTCCATCTGGGCTAAACGATACGCTATAGATATAGACAGGACTCGTCGTATGCCCTATGCGGAGTGTGTGTATAGGATTGCCAGTATTCACATCCCAGAGACGGACAGTCTTGTCGCTACTTCCACTTGCGAGTGTCTGTCCATCTGGACTAAACGACACACTCCTGACCGGCCCCAGATGCCCTTTGAGTGTGTGTATAGGATTGCCAGTGCTGACATCCCAGAGACGGACAGTCTTGTCTCTACTTCCACTTGCGAGTGTCTGTCCATCTGGACTAAACTCCACACTGCTGATCGGCTCCAGATGTCCGGTGAGCAAATTGTGTTCTTCGCCGGTTTGTGCATCATAGATCCAAATACCGATGCTGCTCGCTACCGCAAGAAGCGTGCTGTCCGGGGAATACGCAATTTCACGTACCCATCCCTTATTGAGGCGCGTTTTAGCACCTTCGGGTAAACTGAGTTGCGTATAGGGTTCATATTCAGCAGTCATGTCGGACACATACAGAAACATTGAAAAAATCAAAAATATCAGCCCCAAAAACACCTTGATTTTCATAAGAGCCTCTTTTTACTTTATAGTAGATTTTGGAATTACTTGGACACTACTTAAAGCAAAACCTTCCAAAGTTTTATGCTCGACTCAACTTCAGTCGCTTGCCCACAACTTGCGCATCTCCTCGGAAGAAGCGAGCAGTTCGTCCAACGTTCCAACTGCCTCAATGCGCCCTTCTTTCAAAACAACAATTTGGTCTGCCCGACGCAGTGCCGGTCGTCGATGCGAAACAACGAGGCAGGTTGCCCGTCTTGTTTCAAAGAGACGTTCCCACAAGGTCTGCTCCGTCTCCACATCGAGTCCAGACGAGAGATCGTCGAAAACGAGTAATTCCGAATCCCGGACAAACATACGTGCCGCTGCGGTGCGCTGCATCTGCCCACCCGACAACTTGACACCGCGCGGACCAACAACCGTTTCAAGACCGTCTTCAAGTGTTGGTAGATCTTCCTCCATAACACCCAATCGGATTGCCCGATTCAGGTCGTCCCAATTCCACGGCGTACCCATGAGAATGTTAGCACTCAGTTTTTCGCTGAAAAGTTTCGGTGTTTGCGGTGTATACGCGCAACGCGGCGGAACGAAAAACGACTTCGGATCCTCAACAATTTCGTCATTCCAGCGAATTTCGCCTGCCTGTTTCGGTAGGACACCCAAGAGTGTTTGCACCAGCGTTGTTTTGCCCGAACCGATCTGCCCTGTAACAACAGTGAATGATCCAGCAGAGATTCTCAAATCAACATCAGCGATGCCAGAGACATCCGCATCGTAGTGGTAGGTGAGTCCAGAAACGGTAAGTTCATTCAGCCGATCCGCTTCCTGCTTTTGAGGCGTAATGAGCGGCGGTTGATTTTCCCGTAGATATACCGGTGTGTGTTCGACTAATTTTTCCACTGGCATCTCATTAACAGTCTCTTCCATACGGGAGAACGAGACCTTTGCGCGTTGGTGTTGTGCCATGATACTGCCGACGAGCGATCCGCTTCTCGCCACTTCACCAATATACGTCGTAAAAAGCGCGAAGTCTCCGATTGTGAATACACCCGCCTTCATCTGTTCAGCAACCAGAATCAAGATCACACCGGTGGCAAGATTAGCGATATTAGCACTAATTGATTGCAAGACTTGATTGAACACGTTATCCACCACAGTCGCCTTACGGCGTGCATCGTTGAGTCTCTGAAAATGGGCAATCACATTTGACTCCGTTCGCGCAACCTTCACTGCTAAGATAGACTGGAACAGTTCATTAACGAAGTTCGTTGACTGTTCTGTGGTGATACGCTGTGCCGTCCGATACCGCTGAATGAATCGCCTTAACACGTTGACAATTGTGATAATCAGGATACACGGGATAGCCGTGATGACTGTCACGCCTACATCAATCCGAGCCATCCAGGTAATCGCCAAGATCACGAAGATAAGGTTACCCCACAGGTGAATATACTGTTCCAGATAACTCAAAACCGCCTGAACGTCGTCCCGGAACCGATTTGTCACTTCGCCAGAAGCGGTTGAGACTTTATGTGGTGCCGACATGTTCATGATGGCTGTGGTCAGGTTTTTTCGGAGAAGCGTTGAAACAGCATAACGCCAGCGCGCCCATACGAATGCTGACGATATGAGGACACCGCGATCGGCAAGATGTGCGACAACGAAGAGTGCAACAAATGTCCAAGGGTTAGCTCCTGCCCCTGATTCGCCGGTGAGGGTATCAAAAAACGCCTTCCGAATAATCCCGTCGAAAAACGGCATTAGATCGTCTAATCCTCGGAAAAAGATCGTACTGAGAAAAAGGAGTGGACGGTAGCGGATGAGACGAATAGAGGCTTGTCCTGTTGTCATTGCGTCATCTCCTCCAATCCTGTTTTCAGCAATTGCGAGAAGACGGAATCGGGGTCCTGAACGAGCCGATTTCGCTCGCCGTGTTCTCGGATCTCACCGTCGGCAAGTACCATAATTTCGTCTACCTGCTGAACCGTCCCGAGTCGGTGGGCAATGATGATACTGGTACGCCCCTCCAATAACCGCCGGACTGCGCTATCAATACGTTGCTCCGTCGCTGGATCAAGTCTGGATGACGGTTCATCAAGGATAACAATCTGTGGGTCTTTGAGGAAAACCCTTGCAAACGCCAGCAACTGCGCTTCTCCAGCGGAAAAACCAGCACCTTCAAGAAACGTGTCAAGTCCGTTCGGTAGCGATTGATACCATTCGGATAACCCCAGTTCTTCAACGACCGACAGAATCCGTTCATCGGTAATTTCGGCATCAAAGAGCGTTAAATTCTCGCGCACTGTTGCGTTGAAGAGTTGCACATCCTGCGTAACCACACCAATCCGGTTCCGTAAATCGTCTAACAGAATCCGCTCAATCGGCTGCCCCTCAACGCGAATCCGTCCGTTGTTAATCTCATAAAACCGAAACAGGAGACGCGTGATCGTTGTCTTACCGCTACCTGTCCGGCCGAGCAACCCCAATGACTTCCCCGGCTGCAATTGGAATGAAACATCTTTGAGTACGGACTCGTCTTCAGTGTAACCAAATGTGACACGGTCGAACTCGATACCGAGCGCGCCTGATTCAGGAAGTCTCTCTGTACCATCCGCAATACTTGGCGTGATGCGATAGAGTTCTTCAATCCGTTTGAACCCTGCTGTCGCCCGCTGCAGTTCGTTAATCTGCCGACTAATCGTGATCAACGGATGTCGGAGCATCGCCGTATAATGAATAACGAGGTAGACGGTCCCGATCGTGAACACGTTTATCTGATACAGGTAGATTCCCATCCCCATCGCCAGGGCAACCCCCAATGCAAAAAGCACACCGCTGATTGTTTGGAGGACTTCTCCCATCACGTGTGCTTTTACGGCGCGACCGTAGACATCCCGATTCACATCGTAGAACCGATCCAAGGTATAACCGATACCGCCGTTTGTACGGAGGTCTTCAATACCTGTTAACCGTTCTTCAAGAAACCCGAACAGTCTGGAATAACCTTCTCGCTCCGCCGTGTAGACCGGAACGGCGATATTCCGAGTAAGATTGTAAACGAGGATGGAAATCGCCACGAAACCCGCCAACGCAATACCGATACGCCAGTCTTCAAAGGTGAGCACAATCAGGATGCCGCCGAGCCGCAACAGGCTACCTGCTACCTGAACTATGAACTGAGAAAAAAAGTTTGACAGTGCTGCCGTATCGCCATCAACGCGCTCGACCATCTCGCCGGGTGTGTGTTCATGGTGGAAGGACATGTCGAGTTGTAGACAGTGGTGCGCAAGGTCACCGCGCATCCAGTTTGTGGCTCGCCAACCAATGTCCTGCCCTAAATAGGTGTTGACTAACATCAGCACCTGTCCGAGGAATCCGATTGCGAAGAACGCACAGCCAGCGATGACGAGGCTTCGCGTCGTGCCGCCGGCTTCTGCAGTATCAATGAAGTAACGGATGATTTGTGGATTCAGTACATCAATACCTGTCCAGACGAACATGAAGATGACGAGTAGGGTCACCCGCGTCCATTGTGGTTTCAGGTACTGTGAAAGGAGTGCAGCATACTGCCTGAAAGGTACTTTTTCCAAATTGCAGGTTATCCTTTAGGATTGGCGTAACTTCCCGAACTTTGCCATTCGCTTAATCGCTCTTGAGTGCTGCCCAAGTGATCGCAAGTTTCCCTTGACTCTCGACAGGTAGTCCGACGGTCGCCAGTCTTTTGAGGTCGTCAGCGTTCAACGTCCGATCATAGATCATCACTTCATCGATTAATCCCTTGAAGTATCTGGCACCGCAGCATTCATCCCATCCGAATTTTAAATTCTTAACCGTCTGCTCGATATGGGGTATTTCGTTTACCTCAGCATCAAGTTTGTCGCTGTCTCTGTGATAAATGTAACTCGTTGCTTTGGTAGGTTCAATTGCTATCGCGACCAACGCCCATTTATTTTCCGGGATTTCTGGCGCGCCTTGCCAGTTCCACGTCAGTGCAGAATTATTGTTCCATACGTATGTTAGCGTGTTGTTCGCTGCGACCCCCATCCCCCACGATGCTGGATCACTTCGACCAACGACAATTCCCGACCAATCTATCGTTTTCCAGCCGTTGATCCGGGCGATCACCGTAATTGCGGTCGTTGTCAATTCAAACGTATCATCAACAACAACGTGTCCACCACCACCATCAAAATTAACGGCACCGTTCACCCAACCGTCGTCAGACCATTTCGCGCCCTTTTCCAATTCGGCATCTTTTCCGTTACCGGATTCATCTTTTCCATTGCCATCCAGGGGCCAGTAACCGACGAGTCCTTCAGTCAGTTCCGCTGCAAACGCTACCGTAGACCAAAGACTCACAGCAATCGCTAAAACTATAATAATGCTTACTCTATATATCACTTTTTACCTCCTTAGGTACACCCCGTCAGTAGTAACGGAGACGAGAGATGTAGTTTTTGATAGAGAAAAACAACGAAAGATGCTATACTTTAAACAAGTACAATCCAAAAAGATAACAGCACTTTCATAAGCCTTTATCATACAGTAAGAGACGGTTTCGTGCAAGAAAAATTGTGTAACTCGCGTTGGTATGAGGCACCATTGACGAAACACTTGAGGACATTTGAATGATTGACCCCGAAAGCCATCCGATTATCGTGCTTGGTGTTGAACGTAGCGGGACATCCGTTGTTGCTGAGATGGTGCACAGATGGGGTGCGTATGCGGGTCCTTTCGAGAAGTTGCACAAGGCTGATGCGCATGCCCCCAGAGGTTATTGGGAATTCTTGCCGTTATGGGATTTACTTGCTGAATTAGGGAATTTTGATGCTGGAGCAACTTGGTGGGATCCTAACTTCCAACAGCGAATAGAGAAAAAGGCTGCTGATCCTGTGTATCGAAAGAAAGCCACCGAACTAATGGCTGAAATGTGCCAAGGAGGTCCCTGGTTTTGGAAAGATCCTGCACTTAGTCATTTTTTACCGTTTTGGAAACAGATATGGGGCAATGCGGTTTATATAATCACGGTTCGTAACCCACTTGACGCAGCAGTCTCATGGCAGAAATTTATTATGCCATCCAATGTGGAAGTCCGTATCTCTTTTGTCGCGATGAATTTACTACGTTGGCAGCATATAATGATGCTAATTCTACAGCACACAGAAGACGCACAACACCGACTCTTTCTTGACTACGAAGATATTGTGCGTCATCCACGTGTCCAAGCCGAGAGGTTGGCTTGCTTTCTGAATTCAAAGTTCGGAAAGCAGGTTTCACCAATTCAGGCAATGGTTGATGCAGTTGAACCTCAGTTGTGGCGAAACAATTGTGACATCCCGTTTGAACAGGTAGTTAAAGCGACATCGGAACAGAAAGCTCTCTACGCCTTTACAAGGCGGAAGATTGACAACCCGCTTGAGCCGTTTGACGTTACAAAATATCCACTACCCCCCGGATACCTTGAATTTCTAAACGTTCAAGAGGCATTGCTAAAAGCCTATCGCGAGTTTGAACACCAATGAACGGCTACAATGCCATCTCTACATAGAACACAGCGGAGTTCTAAAAAACAGTAAAATTTTGGAGATTTGCAAAAGGTCTCTTTCGTTTTCGATAGGGCACCGGATCGAGGAGTGGTGAATGTCGCGTGCACAATGCATCGTTTATAGGGGGAAAAGAATTCTAATGGTCAAGCACCGCCACGCAGGAGAAGAATGGTGGTGCCTTCCCGGTGGTCGTATTGAAGCGGATGAAACGCCGGAACAAGCCGCACTGCGGGAACTTTGGGAGGAGTGCCGTGTGCAGGGCAGAGTGGTCCGCCCAACATCTGTCGTTACCTTTACACCTGATGATCTATACTACACCTACTTGATAGAGATAGGTGCACAGGCAGTATCCTTGGGAATTGACCCTGAATTAGAAGAGAATCAAATCCTTGTTGACATTGCGTGGATGGGTCTGAATGAACTCACTGAACGCGATAGAGCGTTTCTGTGGACTGCTGGCTTGTTGACAATTCCTGAATTTTCTGAGGAAATTTGACACTTACCGATTTGAGTGAGGGAGCCTTATGGAGCGAGCGATTCGTGTTGTGGAACGTCTGAAAGGTCCCGTCGTGCCGGTGAATATCTGTTTTGGCGATGACGACTCACTGGATATGCGCGTGATGCGGAAGTATGTCAACTGGTTGTGTGAACAGAACGTTCCAGTAATTCTTCTCACGTATGGTAGTAGTGAATTCTGCAGCTTAACGGATGAAGAGATCTGGCGATTGACCGCAGAACTGGCAGAAGAAATATCAGGTCGTTCACTGTTTATCGCTTCAACGGGATGGTGGCATCCAGGGCAGTGCCGACAATTTTTGAAACGCTGTGATAGTACCGGAGTGGACGCTGTCAAGGTCCAGATTCATCCAGGTTTAGGGGTGAAGCGCGAGATTATTGTCGGCTATTTTGATAGTGTTCAGGATGCCGCTCCGATGCCTTTACTGGTTTGGGGAGCGTGGCAAGACCCTTATCCTGTGGACATCGTTGCTGAGTTAGCAAAACGTCCCGAAGTGGTCGGCATAAAAAACGACGGGCATCCGTTCTACGCCTACTATGACATGATTCGCGCAACTGCCGACGAAAACTTTGCGGTGGTCAGCGGCGGACAGATGCGTAATTTTATGTTCGGTTACCCGATCGGCTCAACGGCGTATCTCTGCACCATCGCTCCTTTTCGACCCGACATTGCACTAAAATTTTACAATGCTCTGACCAAAGAGCACAACGATGAAGCACGTGAGATTGTGTTTCGCTATGAGGAACCTTGGCTCAAGGTGGCAACAAGATTGGAATGGTTACCGAGTATCAAATCAGCACTCCATCTTCACGGTCTCTATCCCAACCATCGCCTCCGAATCCCTGCTGTTTCGCACGGGGACGAGCAACATCAGGAGGTGCGAACGGTGTTGGAGCACATCTTTGGGAATATCAAATCTGCTAAACTCTAATTAATAGATACAAACGGTTAACTGTATTCAAGCGCGATTTTAACAATCGTGCTCAACCTACCTGATCTAAATATATTCCAATGAATCAAACAACTGAGATTAAAGCAGAGAACGTACGCGATTTTCTTAAAAAATTCGCTGCAGATATATCTATTGAAAATCTAAAACCCATATCCAACCGCCACCGCGGTGGCGATAGTCTTACCTTCTACTACGGCGACGATGCTATCCTCAAAATTGCACGCAACGCCTACCGAGCCAGGCTTCTCAAAGAGGCTAAACTCACAGAATACCTACACACATTATCGATGCCTTTCACTGTAGCAAAGCCGATGATGCTACACGAAAAGGGATTCTATGCGATGTTTTCAAGAATCAATGGGGCTTCACTACCCATAGAAGCACTTGAAGAATTTACCGCTGGAGAATTAGAATCCTTTGGCAAATCTCTCGGTACTTCTCTCACCTTTCTGCACAGGCACAAATTTCCAGATGAGGTCTTAGACTATATCCCACACGCTGCTGATCCTTTCGCAACGGCAATCCGTGACACAAGGCAAAAACTCGCATTTATCGCAGAAAATACCGCAGAAATCGATACAAATCAATGGCGTGAAAAGCTCGAAAATCTGCAGGAATCCTTAGACCAGAGATGGGCTGTCGTTCACACTGATCTTCAGATAAACCATCTGTTTTTTGTACAAAGGAATCTTGAACAACTCGCCATTATTGATTTCGCTGATGCCTTGCTCCACGATCCAGCGATAGATCTATCCGAGTTCGCTATAGAGATGTACTCAGATTTACCGCCTGATGGTATTGTTGCCAAAAGGGTTATTGATGCGGTTCTGAAGTACTATCAAACAGATGATGCTGCGATTACAGAGAAGATCGAGTTTGGACTTCTCATTTTTCAAATTGAGTGCACCTACCGATGGGTAAAGAGCTCGGTAAGCCAGCCCTAATTGACCTGATTAGCCTAAACACTATAGGTATGACCGTCCCCATCTATTTATGGATCATGATACAAGTAAAACTTCCTGCTCGCAAATTTCTCCGTTGCGATTTCTCTGAGGATAGAGTATATTAAACTTGAATGTTTCAAGCTTGTTGCCCTTTGAATTCCTAAATTGCCATAATTATTAGAGTTGGTAAGTTTATAATTTCATCTGATATAGAAAGGAACTCTATGAATATTAAAGAAATTCGCGTCGTAGAAATCGAACTCAACCCAAAACCGACAACAACGCCGCGCACACCGAGTCGATCCAGAACATATCACTTGAACCGACCCATTACGCGTTATCCATCATTCAATAGAAAAGAGGGACATGTTTCCTATTCAGAATGGAAGCGTCCGGCATGCATTATAACGGCAGAAGACGGGACATGGGGTTTCGGTCTCTCGCTTTACGGGGGTCCTGTGACCCGTATCATTTCAGATCATTTTGCCCCGTTTCTCGTTGGCGAAAATTGCATGGCAACTGAGAAATTGTGGGACATGATGGTGCGATTGTCCGCCGCATTTGGCGCGACCGGCTTGACAAGCTACGCCATCAGTGCCGTTGATTGTGCACTCTGGGATCTCAAAGGCAAAATTCTGAAGCGACCTGTCTATGAACTCCTCGGTGGACCGCAAAAGGAAAAGATTTTCTGCTACGCTTCTGGTTTCGATCAGGAATGGTATATGGAGCTTGGATTCAAAGCCACAAAACTCTTCACACCGTGGGGTCCAGAGCAAGGGAAGGAAGGCTTAGGTAAACTCGAAGAATTAGTAGCAACGACACGGGAAGCAATTGGCGATAAGGTTGACTTGATGTTGGACGCTTGGACCGGTTTTGACATAGAGCATACGGTGCGCGTCTGTGAAACAATGAAGCCTTACGGGTTGAAGTGGATGGAGGACTACATCCGTGCTGATGATTTTGTTGGCTACGAGACGGTGCGTCAACGCCTCCCTTGGCAAACGCTTGCAACAGGGGAACACTGGTATCTGCCAACTGTCTTTGCGGCGGCAGCAGGACGACGATTGGTTGACATCTTCCAACCAGATGTTTTGTGGTGTGGCGGTATTACATCAGCAGCGAAGATTTGTCACATTGCAGAGGCGAATGGGATTAACGTGATTACGCACGGCGGCATGAACTATCCCTACGGTCAGCATCTTGCATTTGCCATGCCAGCCATCACGTGGGGTGAACGTTCTGAAGGTGTTTCCGCACCCGGCGTACCGCTCGAAGAGATGGTCAAGCTGCCCGGCACTTCCGTCATCAAAGACGGCTATGTTGCGCCATCAGATGCCCCCGGTTTCGGTCTCGAAATTGACGAGGCGTGGATAGAGAGTGTAATGGTATAAATCGAAATGAATGACGAAATTACGATTGCTAATCGAACACATTGGGAAGCCGAAGTTGTGAAAAAGAACGGCTTTACCGTGCCGTGGCTCGACCTCAATAGAGATGATATTTTAGAATATGCTGAAGGTGGACTTGACCCCGTCCCGTATCACCTCTACCAAATTTACCCCGCATATCTACTCAGAGATGTTGCAGATAAAAATGTGTTGTGTCTCGCAGCAGGTGGCGGACAGCAGTCAGCAGTGTTCGGTCTGCTCGGTGCCCGGGTGACTGTGATTGATTTCACACAAGGTCAACTTAACGGCGATATTACTGCCGCGAAGCATTACGGCTACCCAGTCGAGACAATTTGCGCCAACATTCGAGATATGTCTGCGATTGAAGATGCCTCCTTTGATCTCATCTATCAGGGACCTTCCACGAGTTGGGTGCCTTCCGTTCATGAAATCTATAAAGGTGTGTCAAAGATCATCCGCCCGGGGGGTCGGTATCGCGTAGATTTTGGCAACCCTGCTAACCATTTTTGGGAATGGGATGGTGAATACTATCGCGTCACCGAACCTTATTCTGAACGTGTTTTCAGACATTCAGACGGTGCATTTGACTTTCGGCACTACTTAAGCGACATATTCAACGGACTTGTGGACAACGGTTTCCGAATTGAGCGTGTTGAGGAACGTGCTTGGACCCAGCCAGATATTGAGGCGACACCGGGAAGTTGGGCACACGAAATGGCTTACAATGTAAGTTTCGCCGTTGTTACTGAGAAAGAAACATAGATTTTGTGATCCCTTTGGATGGAAAGGGAACTTGAATAAGACCGGAAAATGAAAATTCGAGGTAATTGATATAGATGCCAAAAGACGATGACACTGATAACCTCAAACATTCAGCAATTCCAAGGGAAGTTGCGGTTGAAGATTTGTCGCCAGAGAAGATCAAGAGTATCACACAAACCGTATTTGTTACGTCCGAATCCAACCAGCCAGCCGATCTCCTTTTTATTTTTGGGACTTCCACTATTGATAATGAAATTTTAGAATCTGTGGCGCGTGATTATCAAAAAGGTCGCTTTCCAAAAGTCACGGTCACCGGTTTGAGTGGACGGCTCTATTCTGAAACAGGCAAACCTGTAGCACATATAATGCGCGATGAACTCATGGCACGCGGTGTTCCATCAGAGGTAATCCTCGTTCAGGACAGATCAACAAACACGCTTGAGGATGTTGCCTTCAGTCTTGATGTCTTAGAAAAGCACGACATCTCTCCTAAGAGTATCGCGTTTCTGTGCAAGGCGCACCACAGCGGTCGCTGCTTGCGAACCTTGCGGAAATTCTTCCCTTCTCAAATACTTTCACCTGTTACATATCTTGCTGAATATGACGGAGTAAAGGTATCTAAAGCAGATTGGTATCAGCACGAAGTATCAAGAGGTCGCGTGTACGGTGAATACTTGCGTATCATCGAATATTCAAAAAGAGGAGACATCGCTCATCTTTAAAGTAGCAGGCACACGCCGTGTGCCGTAGCCGGAGCATGTAAATTCATAATGTCTATTGATTTCGTTGAAGCACTCTCCACGAACTATCTAACCGCCATAAAAGCCTCTCCTAAAACGGACGTTCACTGTCATGCGTTTTTCAGTGCACGACGGGAAAGCGTAGAACGTTGGCTGGGACACCCCCTAACCAAACCGCCTCTTAAAATGAAAGGCGTTGAGGGGATGATGGAATACGCCGACGCAGTTTTAGCACCTCACATCAAACATCGAGAAGGTTTCGAGTTCGTTGCAGTGTCGGCAATGGACGATGCAATCCAAGATGGTGTAGTTATGCTTGAGATGAGCTTTGACATCCGTCTGGCAGAGTTCTATCCAAATGGCGTAACGGAGTTGTGCGCGTTTGTTGAAGCGTTGGTTGAGCGGTATAGAGCACAAGCGGATCTGCGTCCAGAACTCGGCTTTTCGCGTGGAAATGCTGACGATCCAAAACTGATAGCGTTAGCACACGAAGCAGTAGAAATGGGTGTGTTCCAATCAATTGATCTCTATAGCCGTCAAGAGGTATGTCCACCAGAGGTTATGAAACCGCTGTTTGCAAAGGCACGCGATGCAGGGATGAAGTTGAAAGCACACGTTGGGGAATTTGAAGACGCGGAGGAAATCCGGCGAACCGTTGAAGTTCTCGACTTAGACGAGGTTCAACACGGTATCGCTGCAGCGGAATCGGTTGAAATCATGCGATGGCTTTCCGAGAATCACATTCAGTTGAATGTATGTCCAACAAGTAACGTGATGTTGGGTGGCGTGTCCGATCTTGCCTCACATCCCATTCGTATCTTATTTGACAACGGCGTACCGGTGACAATTAACACGGATGATCTAATGATATTCGGTCAGAGCGTTGCTGAAGAATATCGAAACCTCTACCACGCAGGAGTCTTCAGGGCTGAAGAATTAGACGATATACGGCGCGCGTCTCTCTCGCCTTTGCCAATTGTGTAAAGGAAAAACAAATGGTATCCAATACACAGAAATGGAAAATTCGACAGGCTCTACCGAGCGAAGTCGAGCAATTAAGCAAACTCGCATTTCGTTCCAAAGCACATTGGGGTTATTCTGACCGATTTATGCAGGCCTGCCTTGAGGAACTGACCATTGACAAATGCTACATTGAGAACAACCCAACTTTTGTGATTGAAGATGCGAGAAACATCATAGGGTTTTATTCGTTAGAGCACATTTCTGCTTCTGAAGTAGAACTGAGTTTTCTATTCGTTGATCCTGATCTCATTGGAAAAGGCTACGGTCGAAAGTTAATGATGCACGCGCAAGAAAAAGCACGGCACCTCGGATACAATAAAATGATTATTCAAGGAGACCCGAACGCCGAACAATTCTATCGCTCAGCGGGCGGCTTGCTGGTCGGCACAAGAAAGTCTGCAAGTATTCCCAACCGTGAACTTCCCATATTCTGCATCGATTTGACAGAATCTGACAAACCGTAAAATCCGTAGATTCAAAGTCGAGTATAGTTAGGTACCATAGTATATGGATTTCGTTAAAGCACTCTCCACAGATAACTTAACCGCTATAAAAACGGCCCCTAAAACCGACATTCACTCTCATGCTTTCTTAAGTACACGATTGGAAAATCTGGAACATTGGTTAGGGCATTCCTTAGAACGTCCCCCTTCCAAAATGAGAGGACTTGAAGGGATGATGGAATACGTAAACGCAGTTTTAAGCGATCACATAATAACCCCGGACAGTTTTAAGTTTGTTGCATCGTCAGGGATAAGGGACGCAATACAAGATGGCGTTGTTGTGCTTGAGATGAGTTTTGACATCCGGTTGGCTGAATACTATCCAGATGAGTTAATTGGGGTGCAGTCATTTCTTGAGGCATTGGTTGAGCAATATCGGACACAGGTTAATCTGCGTCCAGAACTCGGTTTTCCGCGGACGCATGCTGATGATCCAAAGTTGATGGCATTGGCACATGAAGCAATCGAATTGAGGTTATTTCAATCAATCGATCTGTATAGCTATGAAGAAGCATGTCCTCCAGAAGCCGTGAAGTCCTTATATGCTGAGGCACGTGCCGCAGGAATGAAACTCAAAGCACACGTTGGGGAATTTGGCGATGCGGAAGAAGTCCAACGAACCGTTGAAGTCTTGGATTTGGATGAGGTCCAACACGGTATCGCTGCTGCGGAATCGGTTGAAGTGATGCGATGGCTCTCGGAGAACCAGATTCAATTGAACGTGTGCCCGACGAGCAATGTAATGCTGGGTGGTGTGTCGAATCTCGCCTCACATCCCATTCGCGTTTTGTTTGATTACGGTGTACCGGTGACGATTAACACAGACGACCTGATGATATTCGGTCAGAGTGTTTCTGAGGAGTATCGGAATCTCTACCAAGCGGGTGTCTTCAGTGCCGAGGAGCTAAATGATATTCGGTACGCTTCGCTTACCGTTCTCAGTTGATGCCAGAAAATTGTCAAAACTATAGATTGTCACTGACTATAGATTGTCACTGATTACAGAATTATACTGATTTTCTATACTGGATTATCAAAATACGTAGATAGTTCAGTGGACTGCAGGTATGAAAATCGATTTCTGATCGTGGAAGGTGTCTCCTTACCTCGTCAATTGTCTGTCCACGTCAATTGATGAAAATTTGACAGGGCAAGGTAGATGTGGTATCATTAATATCAAAGTTTAGGACCTAACGCTGATAAATCCAAATATTTAGCGGTAATCAACCGTTGTTGAAAAGTAAAAAAATGATTCTTTTATATTCACGCTTCAGTTTGCATAGCATGTTTAAACCGTGTCCTTGTGGTTGGTTCAGGGGCTTACAAGGAGTGTGCGTGCGAACGGATAACTGAAATATAAATTAAAAATCGTCATTTTTTATTTTTAAGTCCTGTTGAAACCTTATGCACACCGATCCCGGTAGCATAAGTTTTTTTTTGCACAGTTCGCAGATTTCTAAAATTTACGACTGTATTACAAAACACAACCCCAACGTGCCGTTTTTTTTACCGAAACGTGTGCTGTGAATTTATCTCACGAAACATTTCCAAAAGTTTGGATTTTCTCTTTTTTTGCATAATGCACGTTTTCCATCCCAAAATTTTGTCTTAATAATTAAGTACTCGATGGTATAAACGTGTTAGACTTTTGAATTTCAGAAAATTGACATCTAATGTATGGCGGCACGACTCTATCTGTCTGTGGAAGTTGAGAGAAATAGGGAGTATTAAAAAAATGTCAACAGAGAATCCGAAGGCTGTCGGAAAGCGATTTTTAAAAGGTGTTTTCCGATACTGGCCCCAGATTGTTAAGACCGTATTGTGTATGACCGCAATGGTTGGTTTCTCACTGCTGATACCTCTTTTTACAAAATTGGTAATAGACAGAGCCATTACGCAACAAGACCAAAGATTGCTCTGGATCGTCTGCCTTGGAGGTGTTGGTTCCATCTGTGTATATGTTCTACTTTCTCTAATACGGGACCGATTCTACATCTATACAACAAGGCGGATCCTACTTGATTTTCGGAATCGTTTTTTCCAGCACCTCTTACGTCTTCCGATGCCGAGTCTCACCAAAAGACAAACAGGGGAGTATGGTTCCATGGTCATTAACGATGTAGACGCAATTCTGACGAGTGCAACGTATAATGCCCTTCATTTCTTTACAGATACTTTGTCAGCAGTTGCCATAATCTCCATAATGTTTTACTTCAATTGGCGGCTGGCACTGATTGCCTTGATCGTTGTTCCCCTAAATGGGCTCACTTATGTCTACTTCCGACCCCATTTTCATAAAGCAACCCTAAAGAGACAAGAAGCCATGGCATCAACGCTTTCGTATGTACAACAGACCTTGTCAGCGATTCGACTGGTAAAATCTTTTTCGGCAGAGAAGCATCATAACCGCTCCTTCTTTCGAGAATCCAAATTGTTGCTTTTTGCCCAAGCGAAGGTCTCAGTTTTGGAATCGATTGCGGGTAACATCAGTCAGTTCGTGGTGAGAACTCAACCTATCGTGATTATCTGCTTTGGGGGTCTGGAAGTCTTAGAGAACCGATTGACGATCGGTGAGTTGGTTGCCTTCTCGGCATATCTTGAATACCTGTCTGCTCCCGTATATCGTATACTTCATTTCCACCTTGGACTCGCCGCGACCAAAGCGGTCCTCCAGCGTCTTTTCCAAGTTCTCGATTTAACGGATGAACACACTGGCAACGAAGATATGGAGAAGAAAAAACTTGACGATGTTGTTGGGCAGATTCAGTTTCAGTCTGTGAATTTTGCATATCAAGAGGTTGAAGTTCTTAAGGACATCAATTTGGATATCCGCCCAGGTAGCATTGTCGCGCTTGTTGGTCCTTCGGGTTCCGGCAAAACCACACTGACGAATCTAATTCCCCGCTTGTATGAACCGAATGCCGGTCGTCTTCTGCTTGATGGACATGATTTGCAAACTTTAGACTTGAAATTCCTAAGACAGCAGATCGGAATTGTCCCGCAAGAACCGGTTCTATTTGATGTGAGTATCAAAGATAATATCCGATATGGGTGCCCCTCCGCAACAGACGAGGAGGTCTACACCGCAGCGCGAGCTGCGAATATACATGAGTTCATTGTGTCTCTGCCAGACGGGTACGAGACACAGATCGGTGAACGCGGTTTTAAGTTGTCCGGTGGTCAAAAACAGCGTGTCGCTATTGCCATGGCAATCCTGAAAAATCCAAAAATTTTGATCTTAGATGAAGCGACAAGTGCACTGGACTCACAATCCGAGGCACTTATCCAAGAGGCACTGCAAAATGTCATGAAACAGCGGACGACCTTTGTCATTGCTCACCGCCTCTCTACAATTCGGAATGCAGACCAGATTGTCGTTATGGATCAGGGACAAATCGTTGAAGTTGGAAATCATTCTGACTTGTTAGCGTCCGGCAAACTCTATAGCCAATTACATCGTGAGCAATTCAAATCCGTCTTAGATTCAACAGAAACGGAAGTCGAGTAGAAAGCTCATGATACATCAACTATCGTAAGAAACACTTAGAAAAATTAAAAAACAAATTGGTTGTATTCTGTGCAAAATATACGAAAAAGGAACATATCTTCATGAGCGTTAATGTAAGTTTAATCGTTCGATTTTGGAAAGTTTTACTGAGTTCTATAACTTTTTTCCTTGCGGTGAATCTCGCTGCCGAGTCTCAGACGATAGAAGCTATTAAATTCCACACCTCTCCCACGATTGATGGTAAACTTGATGATGAGTGCTGGCAACGTGTGACAGGAGTCGACGCATTCAAAATCGCGGAGTTGGAAACAACTGTTCCTGACAGGACTGAGGTATTTCTTGGATTTGATGACGAAGCCCTCTATGTCAGTTTTCGTTGTGTTCAGAAAGAAGCATCCATAATTGCAAATCAGACGCGAAGGGATGGGAGTTTCCAATATGAGGACCATGTTGCCGTATATCTTGATACACATCATGACCGCCGTCGTTCTTATTGCTTTGCTGTGAGTCCACTTGGTATACAACGGGACGAGAAACAGGGTGATTTGGGTTGGGATGGCGAATGGTTTGCCGCTGCAATCGTAGAACCGTCTGTGTGGACAGTTGAGATGAAAATCCCTTATGAGATGCTTGATTTGCCTCAGTCGGCAAAACAGACCTGGGGGCTTAACCTCGTGCGCCGCCATCAAAGTCTTGATCGGACCAGTATTTGGGCGGACACGGGTGTTAACGTTTCTGACGCGAATCAATTCGGGACGTTGACGAACCTTGAATTCAATCCCAAGGATACTGGAAAAAGACTCCAGCTTGGCGGGTACCTGTCTGCCAAATCTGAAGATGCTTCTACATCTGAAGACCTATCTGAACGTTTAACAGCGGCAGTAGGTGGTGATGTCGCCTATAAACTGACAACCAGCACCTCTTTTATTGGCACAGTGAATCCCGACTTCAGCCATATTGAGTCAGAGGTTCAGGGGATCGTTTTATCTGATCTGGAGCAACGCTTAACTGACCGACGTCCCTTCTTTCAAGAGGATGGACGAATCTTTAGAGCACCCATCTCGCTTTTTTATAGCCGTCGCATTGGTGAAATGGCTTACGGGGCGAAACTCATCGGTAAAACGGGTAAAGCCACTTACGGCTTGATGAATGTCAAGGAGAAAAACGATGAGAGCCATAACGTTTTACTGCGCGGACTTTGGGACGTAGGCAACGCATCTTCGTTTGGACTCTTTTTTGCCTCGAAAGAGATACCGGGGACGTATAATAGATCCGTCGCCTTTGATGGTTCCATTCGCTTACCGAAGGCACTGAACTTTGTGACATCCTATGCCGGAAATTGGGAACCACATAAGGAGAACACTCGTGCTTTCATCGCGGAAGTAAAGCGGAAAGGTAATCCGATTCTGAGTCTCGCCTATCGCGATTTTTCGGGAGGCTTTAATCCTGTCAATGGTTACGTTCGACTCACGGACATCCGGCAACCCAGTTTCTGGGGCGTGTACCAGTGGCCCGTTGAGAAAGGCTTTTTGCGAACTATCAAATTTGAATCTGTCCAATCTGTGACGTGGGATCAAGCTGGTGAAAAGACACGGGGTAACCATTTTCAACTGATCGGTTTCGATTTGGGAGAAAAGATAGAGACGGGGTTTTTCTACAGAAACTGGTCTTATGATATATACGCAAATTGGGTGGTTGCAGCACAGACAACATATAACCGCCAAAAACCTGATCGCATTTTTGTCGTCTATCAACACGGCGAGTTTGAGGGGGCCACGGCGACATTTGTCACGACGGCGATGAACTTAATCCCGTTCCGTTTTTTGTCTCTTGGAATTGAAGGTGAAAACCTCTGGCAGACTTTTCCAGACGGGTACAAGACTCGAAATTTTTCCCTCCGCGCAAGTATGAATCTTGAAATCGGAACGGAAAGGTGGGTAACGGTTCGGCTGCGTTCAGCGCGTAAACATAAGCCAAATTTCAACGCCGTTTTTAAATATACTTTTATCGAAAATCTTGTGTTATACATTGTCTACGGAGATCAACACGCCGAAGCGACAATCAACCAACTGTTTACAAAAATTGCCTTCAATTGGTAGTTCACTTCATAAACCTTAAACCTTTCGTCGAGTGTGGACACTCAAAGCTACATTTAGGAGAGTTTCCAGTGGAAAGAGAAAATGATGCTCAACTCATTCAGGATACGTTGGCAGGCGATGATGAGGCGTTTGATGTTTTAGTGCGGAAGTACCAAAAGAGTGTTCACGCCCTTGCGTGGCGGAAAATTCGTGATTTTCACTACGCTGAAGAGGTAACCCAAGACACGTTCCTTCGCGCATACCAAAACCTCTCGACGCTCAAGAAGCCGCACCAATTCGCTGGATGGCTGTATGTCATCGCAAACCGGCTTTGTATCAATTGGCTTCAAAAACAGAAATCTGCGATGCAATCCTTAGAGGACACACCCATGGAAGAAATCGAGAATGCCTCGTATACACATTATGAATCTGAACAACGTAAAACAGCAGCTAGCGAGCATCGCCTTGAACTCGCCAAAAAACTTCTCGCCAAGCTTCCAGAGAGTGAGCAGACTGTCGCCACCCTCTATTACCTCGGTGAGATGACGACCAAAGAGATTGGCAGATTCTTGGGGGTGTCTGTAAACACGATTACGAGTCGGCTTCAGCGTGCACGAAAGCGTTTACAAGACGACCAAGAACATCTCATCAAAGAGGTCCTCGGCGGCAGGCAGATACCAACGCGTTTAAGTGAGAGCATCAAGCGGCAAATCGCCGATATGAAACCTACACCTTCGCCAGTTGGAAAACCGTTGCTACCGTGGAGTGCCTTCGGCACGGCTATGGTCGTGATTATATTGATGATCGGGGTCAGCAGCCGATATCTTAACCGTTTTCAGAGACCCTATAACTTTGAGGCGCGATCTGAACCTACGATCGAAATCATTGAGGCACCTGTTGTTTTTGATGTTGACTCGAAACCCGATGTGCGAAATCAGGTCGGACGCGCTGTGTCCTCAGACAAAAATACAGGGGCGAGTTTGCAGACCTTTGAGAACGCTGCAACCTCTAATGCGCAAGACAATTCCGCTAAGCTCTCCAACGCACAATGGATACAGGGGAATGCACCGCCAGGGGGACATGTCCGCAATATCTTCGCTGACCCTGCCGGCACCCTGTATGCTGTTTCACCAACAGGGCTGTACAGGTTTGCGGTAGGTGCGGCCGCATGGACACGCATCAACGCAAATATTCCGATTGATAAATCTTTCATGCCGATGGCAGCATATAAAGAAACCCTGTATATTGTCTCTGCTGATGCGATATTTACTTCGGGGGATAAGGGAGAGACATGGAATTCGACAGGCTCTCGACCCAAGGGATATGCTGTTGGGCTCATCATTTTGGATGTGCCACAGGCACCTATGACGATGTATCTTGCACTTCAAGATAAAGGGATTTTCCGTTCTACAGATGGTGGCATAAAATGGGATCCTCTCACTGACGGACTGAGAAACAAAAGGATTTCTGCCATAGCGACTGTTGGAGAAATAGTGTTTGTTGGTACGAACCGAGGCCTCTACCGTCTCGATTCAGATATTTGGAAAAAGTTGCCGGTGGGTGGATCCCAAACTGTCTATTCCTTGACAGTCTTTAATAATAATGCTTATGTTGCAACGGGGCCCGATCTGCCCCATCTTGATTCAGATATTTGGAAAAAGTTGCCGGTAGGTGGGTCCCAAACTGTCTATTCTTTGGCAGTCTTTAATAATAATCTTCATGCTGAAACAGGTCCCGATCTATTGGGATTCACGCCAATAGAGGTAGGGAAACCAGCAGTGCCGAAAAGCGAGTCACATTCAATCAGGATTTTCCACTCGGCTGACTTGGGAGCGTCATGGACCGAAATAATGCATATAGATAAACCTGACGCAAAGGTGGGTGCATCGGGTATAACGGTTTTAGCTGCCGATGAAACGATCTTAGCTTTGGGAACCACACACTCTCGTTCAACAGATGGCGGACAGACATGGATAGAGTTGAGCACTGACCCGGATATGCAGATGATCAGTAGCCTTCCAGCTGTAGCGATGAACGAGACAACATTTTACAAAGCGGGGGCATCCGGCATTCATCGCACAACTGATAGTGGTGAATCGTGGCATCTATTTATGGATGGAATCGTAGGAACAAGGGCAAACAACTTGGTTGTCTTCAACAACAGATTATACGCGCATACCGGCTATGAAGTTTATCAATCAACGGATGAAGGTGGGACTTGGAAAGAACTCTCAATCGCCGGGGAATCTGCTACAGACGGAACTACGGTTGCCCCCTTAAAACAGAACAGGTTCCGCGTCCATACCTCTTTCGATTCAAAGTTGATGGTTGACGGGAACATACTTTACTTTGTTTCACCTGAAAAGCACATCTTGCGAATTTACCGTTTATCTGTAGATGGCGATACGCTCATTCCAGTTCAAGGCTTTTCTACGTATAATCATGAATCATTATCTTCGATGCCTGAAAAAGCGGTGAAAATCAAAGCGATTGTCGTCAGTAATAATGTGCTCTACGCGGAATACGGACAAAGACTCTTCAAGTGGAAACTCGGGGATCCAAAATGGGTGGATACCGGATTGATAAACACTGATAAACATCCTCATGCGGATATGAAAAATGGTTTCAAGGTAGCAGTTTCAGAAGCAACCGTCTACGTCGGTAAGCGAGATGGTCGACTGTTCCAATCGTTGGATGGCGGAAAAAACTGGAAAGACATTACGCTAAGTCTGCCCCTTCGCTTTACACACTTCAACGATATCCGCTTTGTGGGTTCAACAGTTTATATCGCAACAGACACAGGTGTCTTGGCTTCACAAACCGGCGAACACTGGCACGTGATAACTGATAACGTCGGAGAGCGTTCCGTCATCAACAGATTTGCTATAGATGGCATAACAATTTATGGTGCCGGCGATGCCGGGATCTACCGTTTGGATAACCTTGGCAAGTGGAAGCAGATTTCTTCGGAAGTTTTAGGTGAAGTTATTTCTCTCGCCGTCATTAACAATCGACTCTATACTGCCATTAATGAGCGAGGGATTTTTCATATCTCACTTGGCGAAGAATAGATAAGCGTATACTTCCAAACTTGCTACGGTTACTCAACCCGTGGTTGTCTTGCAGATGGATTCCTTTGTAAACGGACTTTTGAGTCTTTCAACGGAAGTTCAATACGTGCGCCGTTGTGTAAATGTGATTCAATTATCCCAAAAATCAGTTCAGTGCTGGCATACGCGCACCGGACACCACCTCGGGTCGGTTCTCCTGTATCTAACGCGTGAACAAGGTCTTTAATCAGGTTTGCTGTACTACTGGTATGTTCAAATGCAGGGAAAGTTTCAGGCACCTGACACGCCCGCCACCCCGGTACATCTTGCTGTTTACGGAGATGCCACTGCCAACCGTTGTTCCAGCATGTAACGGTTCCGCCATCGCAAATTGCCTCCCATTCACTACCCCGTGGCGTTAGCAGCGCATGTGCCGTCACACCATTTTCAAACTGGATTGTTCCGCCACCAGACGGATCCGCTCGCAGCTCATCCCCATCAAAAACCGAATCGCCTTGTGGAAGATAACCTGTGATCCAACTCGCAGGCACATCGCTGTTCAAACGTAAAATTAGGTCGAAGTGATGGCTGGCTGAGTTGAAAAGTGTACTGTTTGAATAGATAATCAAGGTGCGTAACTTACCGATTTCACCGCTGTCAATGATCTCCTTCATCTTGTCAAAACCTGTGTGCCAGCGGCGATTTGTACCGAGATTAAAGGCGACACTGTTTTCTTCTACTGCAGACACCATGGCTGCGGCTTCGTCCATAGAAGCTGCCATCGCCTTTTCCGCATAGATGGCTTTCACACCGTGCGTCGCTGCGTAAACAACGATTTCTGCGCGATGCTCTGGTTGTGTGGCAACACTGACGATATCCGGCTGCTCTTTTTCAAGCATCTCACGATAATCGGTGTATTGCTGCGCTTTTGGGACATTGTACCGATTTCCAAAATGTTCCATAACATCTGGACGCAGATCGGCACACGCGATAAGGTCGGTTCGTTCTTCGGCAAAAAAGCCTGCAGCATGGGAATAAGGCAACTTAATCGCTGCGTAGTCGGGGACTTCGTTATCAATAAATGCACCCATTCGGCTACAACCGATAACAGCGGCACGATACGTTTTCATGGGTATTCTCCTTCTCCTGAATAAAATGATTTGATGGGTCCTTCTACCACACGTGATCAATTGGTCACTCAGTAAAAGAATAACCAATTTTGTAAAACACGTCAAGAAAAATCAATCCAGTTTTTTCTTGACGCACAGAGATAAATTGTGTATCCTTTGACTCTTTACAAATGTCAGGTTGGTTGCAGCGAAAGAACCTTGAATCGTTTACGTGATGCCGCCTAAAGTGCATCCAAAATTATATGTAGGTGAAAGATTATCACGTTTTATCATCGTCTTAACGAACGTCCCCTTGAATCCTTCGCGAAAATTCGCAGTGATTTGGGGTAGGGAAAACAAAGGTAATTGAAACCTATGGCAATGTCTGTTTATGCGGGCACAACTTTAAGTGAAGCACAAAAAATTGTTGAAGGTGATTACGCAGCTTTTGATTGGCGAGAGTGTGTTACCTATCGCAAGGTGTATCTTGGTATGAATCCAGCAATTCGGGATGCGGAGAATGCTCTTGACAACGACGAAGACAAACCTGCCGTTGTTGCTTTGCTGCTCAAATCAGAGAAAATGCTTGTCAAAAACCGTGTTAGGCGTCTCAGTGCCATCAAATCCGCACGAATTATACCGGACGAGGAACTTCTCAAACGGACAGGGTATCTCTTTGATAGCGAAAAATTGGTTGGGCTTCCCGAAGGGGTCGTGATGCGTGCAAGCAATGGTGTTTACCTTGTGCAGTGTGATGTGAATCAATATCAGTGTTCGCTACGCGGGAAACGAGATGCGTTTAGCAAAAATCAGCAAGTCTATGTCGGGGACCGCGTCAAAATTCAAGTGATTGATGAAAGACGTGGCGTCATTGCAGCCGTTATGCGTCGCAAGCGTCAATATAAACGCAAGGGAACACAATCTAAAGGGGTTATTCTCATTCCGAATCTTGATGGACTTGTCATTGTTTCTTCCGTAAAAGAGCCACCGATCTGGCAGCGAATGCTGGATAAATTCCTCGTTATCGCCGAAGCATCAGGGATTGAACCACTTGTCTGTTTTAATAAAATTGATATGCTTGAAAACCGTTCAGAAGTGGACGCGATGGTCACACTTTACGAGAAAATCGGTTATCCGGCAATCGTCACGAGTGCAACAACCGGTGAGGGAATTGAGGATTTGAAAGCGTGGATGAAGGGGAGGACTTCTGCACTCTCTGGGTTATCGGGCGTTGGAAAATCCTCGCTCGTGAATGCCATACAGCCCGGTTTGAAATTGAAGACGAACGCAGTGAATCCGAAACGAGGCGGAAGACACACGACTGCTGCAACCCAACTTTACAAACTGGATTTCGGCGGTTTTATTGCCGATACGCCGGGGCTTCGCGAGTTGCACTTTTACGACATCGAGCGTCGCTTAATGGACCGCTATTTTCCAGAGATGAATTCGCTCCGAGAGCATTGTACAAGGGGTTCCTGTACGCATACTTATGAGGAAGGTTGCGCAGTGGAGATGGCGTTGAGAAAAGGCGACCTTTCGGAGTTTCGGTATCGGAGTTATTGTGAATTTCAAAAATCGAACAATTAGTTAACCGAAATCGTCGTGCTATTAGCAGACTCTGACGCTGGCGTGCTTCTAATATCCTAACTTAATTTCAACTATTAGTCTGTCAACTTTGAATGTGAGGGCAGGTTCGTAGTAGTGCGATTTATCGCACGTCCACAAGTCAATGACGGGCAATGAATTGCCCTACTACGAACAGGATCACCTATAAATTCAACATTGAACGACTACTATAAACACCTTCTATTAATTATAATTACGGAGTGAAATTTGTGAATGCAAAACTATGCATTATGACGGCCTACGCCGATGAAACCCTTGCTCTACTCAACGTCTTGGGGCAGGATGTGAATGATTCAGTTGACTGGAACAGTAGACTTCAGTTTGAGGGGGTTAATGGTGACAAAAAATGGGTCGTCATGCAGTCTGGGATGGGCAAAGTGCGTGCAGCATCAATGTGCCAAATGATAATAGACACGCATCAGGTGGATACCTTCTTTGAGTTCGGATTTGCCGGTGGTTTGGTCGATACTTTGAATATCGGAGACATTGTAGTGATTACCGGTGTCTCTGAACACGACGTGCCGAATAGAACCGAAATTCAGCGGGAACAAGAGACATGGCGAGAACGTTTGTTTCAGGCTTCTGCCTCGTCAATAAGCAAATTTGCAACGACTTTATCAACCAATCCCAATGTTACAATTACAAAAGCCTCTGTGATTTGCGGTGATATGGACATATATAATCGTGAGGTGAGGGACAGGATTGCCAAAGAGAGTGGAGCCGTCGCAGTCAATTGGGAGTCCTCGGCGATTGTGGATGTCTGTGCCATTAATAACGTCAAATATGTTGGTGTCCGCATCATATCTGATTTATGTGTTGAAGAGGATAGCGGACCTATCCCCAAAGCGCGGGTTGAACGCTTACACAAATCGACTAAAGCTTACGTAAATGCTTTGATGGACTTCAATAAGCAATGGGAGATTCTGTCGGATGCGGTCCAATATGAAACTGATGGAAATACAGGCTGAGGTGCTATTCACACAGGATGAGAATGGACACCTTCAATATATCAACGAACCTACTGGCGATACAAAACCAGCACCTCGTTTTTTCTTCGGAAATACCAACGAAGGTTCAATATGTAAGTTCCGACATGACCTCCCCGACAACGTAGCTGTGCAGCTGAAGGAAGTCGCTGCCACCGAACCAATGCTTATGAATTCTCGGAAAATTCCACGGAACCATAGGCAATTCAAGAATATTCTTCAAAGTCATGCACCGATTAAACGGGTCTGGGTCGGTCCCGCTTATCGCTTTCCCGAACAGATTGCCCCACCGACAAATGTTGTCCGACTCTCACGCGCAAACGCAGACCTTCTGAAGGGTAACTTTGCCGAAATGGTGTCAGAACTAAATAGTTCGCAGCCCTACTTAGCGGTCGTAGAAGATGCACAGGTGGTGTCAATTTGCCGAAGTGTCCGCTCATCATCACGTGCCCATGAAGCAGGCGTTGATACGCTAACCGGTTATCGGCGGCATGGATATGCAACGTCGGTTGTTGCTGCTTGGGCACTTGCTGTCCGCGCCTTGAACCGCATTCCTCTCTACAGCACATCATGGGACAATGTGGCTTCCCAAGGTGTGGCACGACGATTGGGCTTGGTGCAATATGGGGTGGACTACCATGTAACATGATACGTGCAAGGAAACCTTCTTACATCACATTACATATCGCTGTTCGGCTTTTCGGTTCCGGAACAGTTGGATTACTTGGGACTTGACATCTGCCTCACATTATGATAGGTTACAGCGTTAGTGTTAGTAAGTCTGAGATTGCACCGAAGATAAATCCCTTCAGTAATTAGGAGAAATACCCATGCAACGAATGACAAACCGATATAGCACTATCATACGAAAAAAAACCAACAGTCAATTGCGTCTCCTGCTCATCGGCTGGATGCTGCTCTCAGTTTTTATTTCCGTAGGTTTCACCGATGAACTCGGACTCGTCACTGAGGTGGAATTTCAGCCCTTGGCATCAGCAACCGAACGACTCATTGAGGCGTTGGATTATCTCGGGTCACCCCTATCCGAAGACGACCTTTCAGCAATCGAAACCGCGTTGGTGTCCGAAGACCATAAACAAGCAATTGTTGATATTCAAAAAATTCTTGATGCACACTGTGTGGCTGGTGTCAATATCAATCCTGAGAGCCGTGTGAAGGTCAAAGAAGGTCCCGTAAAGAAGGAACTGATGCAACAGGGTTGGCGCACTTTCTTAGTAAAAGTTCACAACGAGGCGGGTGTGACGGCACCCTTAGCAGCAGAGAGTGAAAATGCTGCCCCACTGTATAAGCGTTCCAGCGGAAGTCCCGACCCCGAAATGACTGTACCCAAAAGTGATATTCCACATCGGTTTCTGGACATTGATGTCTATGCGAATCCTCCCTTGAAAGCAGATTTGTCAGGATTGGAATTGGAGTATCGCATCATCCAACTCTACAGCCGCGATGCGGGAAAACGGGAAGCGATGCTCGGTTTCAACGTCGGTCAGGGGACGCAAGACATCGGATTCCGCAGTGAAGTGCCGATTCTATTCGATTGTGTGCCAGCGGTGAAGGTGACGCTGGAAGTGTTAGATTTCGATGAGAAGCCGACAACAGCGTCTTTTATCATTCGCGACGCATTGAACCGAGTGTACCCGTCGCGTGGACGTAGACTTGCCCCGGATTTCTTCTTCCACAATCAAATCTATCGGCACAGTGGCGAATCCGTCCTCCTGCCGCCGGGCAACTATACCGTTGAATACACACGCGGACCAGAATACAAAATAAAAACACAAACCGTTACCGTGCCGAATGCCGAGACACATCAAGAGACCTTTCATCTCGAAAGATGGATCCATATCGCCGCGGAAGGCTGGCGTTCTGGTGATCATCATGTACACGCCGCCGGGTGTGCCCACTACGAAAGTCCAACCGAGGGTGTTACCCCAGAGGACATGATGCGCCATATTCTCGGTGAGGATCTCAACGTCGGTTGCGTACTCTCGTGGGGACCCTGTTGGTATTTCCAGAAACAGTTTTTTGATGGCAAAGTTCACGAACTCTCGACTGATGACTACGTAATGCGCTATGATGTAGAGGTTTCGGGGTTCCCTTCCTCGCATGCCGGACATCTCTCAATATTAGGGCTTACAGAGGACGACTACAGAGGAACTGAGCGGATTGAAGAGTGGCCCAGCTGGGATCTACCCGTGCTTCAGTGGGCAAAGGAGCAAGGTGCAGTAACAGGCTTCAGCCACAGCGGTTGGGGCTTGAAAGTGGATGGCGACGAACTCCCCAATTATAACATGCCGCCTTTTGACGGTATCGGTGCAAACGAGTACATCGTGGATGTCGTTCACGATGCCGTTGATTTCATCTCTACGGTGGACACGCCTGCTGTTTGGGAGCTGAATATCTGGTATCACACGCTGAATTGCGGTTTCCGCACTCGGATCAGCGGTGAAACGGATTTTCCTTGTATTTACGGTGAGCGCGTCGGATTAGGTCGCATATATGTAAAAATGCCCCCCGGTGCCCTTGACTTTGACGCATGGGCAGCAGGGTTGAAAGACGGTCGTTCTTATGTCGGAGATGGCAAAAGTCATCTGTTGGATTTCACTGTCGGCGGTGTACCGGTTGGGGAAAAGACAGCGACTGGAGAGCTTAGCCAGTTGGATTTGGAAGCACCCAGCACAGTGACCATCACAGCTCGTGTCGCTGCACGACTTGGCGAAACGCCGAACTTTGAGATAAAGAACCGATCTCTGGATCAGCAGCCGTATTGGGATATTGAACGTGCGCGTATTGCAGAAAGTCAGAAGGTGCCTGTTGAGCTCATCGTCAACGGTCAGGCAGTTGAGACGCAAGAAGTGGTCGCTGACGGTAAAGTCGTCCCCATTCAATTTG
The DNA here is from genome assembly GCA_022827185.1 of Candidatus Poribacteria bacterium. Taxonomy (GTDB): domain Bacteria; phylum Poribacteria; class WGA-4E; order WGA-4E; family WGA-3G; genus WGA-3G. Next base: position 199,823 of record JAJDTM010000002.1, on the reverse strand, counting down.
AGACACCTATTGACAGATCAAGTTGGGTTGCGTTACGCATCTTCCCGTCGTCTCATACGAATCCGGTTTTTGTCATTGTAGACGGAAAGCCAATCCGAGCGAGTCGCAGAAGTGCGCAGTGGTGTTTGGATGCCGTGGAGGTCTGCTGGAACAAAAAAGTTGACCGCATTCGAGAAGAAGAACGCGATGCCGCTCGCAAAGCATACGATGTAGCATCACACACATATCAAAAGATTCTCGAAGAATCTGATGTGGACTGAAACTGAAGTCAGAAAAGTCACCGAGAAGTTTCTTAAGGTAAAGTAACCGTTTGGCATGGAGATGAACCCGATGCAATACGACAAAAACAGATTCAAAATATGGGCACTACCTCACCCCCTTGTCTTACACTGGGTATTGAATCCAGGACTGATGTTCAACGAATTGATTTTGGGACAGCGACTTTCCAAAGTCACATTGATTGACAAAAAGAGTGATAAACCTCAGATGGAACGCACTTACGTTCCATGTCCGCACTGTGAAACCCTGAATGACCAGCGTTTGTGGGCAAAAGGCAACGCTTTTGGGCATTGGTTTGGTCTTGTTTGTCCGAGTTGCTATCAAATTATTCCGTGTCTATGGAACATTTTTAGTCTCGCCGTACTGGCGATTACTTGCCCGTTGTGGTATTTCCCCGCACGGTTCTTCCGCCAAAGATGGCTTGAGAGAGAAAAAGAAAGATTGGCGAACGTTCTTGAACGTCCTTTGATTCAAGCAAAGTCCATAAATTGGTTTGTTAGAGGCACCTTTTATTTTGGTGGATTCATGTGGGTGGCTTTCGAGGTTCTGTGGGTTTTGAAGGGGAGAGAATGGGATTTGGGAAGAATGTTTGATATGTTACCAGTTTGCTTGTTAGCAGGCTTTATATGGGGATCATTCATGCATGTTTGTATGAATCTAAAGGGCAGAAAGACCTGAATCTGACTGAAGAAGTCTTTGTAGCATAATCTTTTAGATTGTGCGTGCGAATTCGAGCAAGTCGCAGAAGTGCCCAATGGTGTTTGGATGCTGTAGAAGTCTGCTGGAACAAAAAAGTTGATCGCATCCGAGAAAAGGAACGCGATACCGCTCGCAAAACTTATGACGTAGCATTACAAATATATCAGAAAATTCTTAAAGAAGAAGTATCTTAAGAAGAGCAACTATTTGAAATGGAGATGAACCCGATGCAATATGACAAAGACAGATTCAAAGTATCGTCACTACCGCACCCGTTTGGTTTATTTTGGGTATTGAACCCAGTAATAATGTTCAACGAACTAATTTTCGGACAACGACTTCCGAAAGTCACATTGATTGATAAAGAGAGCGATAAACCTCCGCTGGAACGCTCTTATATTCCCTGTCCACACTGTGAAACGCTGAATGACCGCCGTTTGTGGGCAAACGGAAATGCCTTTGGGCATTGGTTCGGCCTTGTTTGTCCAAGTTGCCATCAAATCATTCCGTGTCTATGGAATATTTTTAGTCTCGCGGTGTTGGCGATTACTTGCCCACTATGGTATTTTCCCGTTCGTTTTTTTCGCCATAGATGGATAGAGAAAGAGAAAGAAAGATTGGCGAAGGTACTTGAATGTCCTTTGATCCAAGCAAGGTCCATAAATTCGTCTTTGATATTTTTCATAAGCACTTCTTTCACTTACGGTGTACATGCGTGGGTGATGTGGGTGATTTTCTTCGAGGTTCTGTGGAACGGAAGAGAATGGGATTTGAAAACGATGCTCGAAAGTTTGCCAATTTGGATAGTAGCTGGCTTTGCGATCGGTTTAGTCATGAGCTGGATAGAGAAAGACAAAGAGAAAGAGAAAGAAAGATTGGCGAATGTTCCTGAACGTCCTTTGATCCGGGCAAAGTCCAGAAATTGGTTTGAGTTCAGGTGGTTTGTTAGAGGCACCTTTTATTTTGGTGGATTCATGTGGGTGGCTTTCGCTGTTCTGAGGGTTTTGGAGGGAAGAGAATGGGATTTGATGTTTGATATGTTGCCAGTTTGGTTGTTATTAGGCTGTATATGGGGAGCAGTCATGCATGTTTTGGTGAATTCATTGAATCTATTGGATACACCTAAAAGGAAGAAAAGCAGGAAGACCTGAATCTGACTGAAATGTATGAGGTTTCTTAAGAAAAGCAATCATTTGACATGGAAATGAACCCGATGCAATACGACAAAAACAGATTTGAAATATGGGCACTACCTCACTCCCTTATCTTATTCTGTGTACTGAATCCAGCAATAATGTTCAACGAACTGATTCTCGGACAACGACTTCCCAAAATCACATTGATTGATAAAAAGAGTGATAAACCCTTTTTTGAACGTTGTTACATCCCCTGTCCACACTGTGAAACGCTGAATGACCACCGTTTGTGGGGAAAACGAAATACCTTTGGACATTGGTTCGGTCTTGTTTGTCCAAGTTGCCATGAAATCATTCCCTGTCTATGGAACATTTTTAGTCTCGCCGTATTGGCGATTACTTTTCCGTTGTGGTATTTCCCCGCACGGTTCTTCCGCCCAAGATGGCTTGAGATAGAAAAAAAGAGATTGGCGAGTGTTCTTGAAGGCCCCTTGACGCAAGCAAGAGACGACATAAATTGGTTTTTAAGAAGCATCTTCTTTTTCGGTGGACTTGTGTGGGTGATCCTTGAGATTATTCCACAGGTATGGAAGGTTTTGAATGGCGGAGAATGGGATTTGATAATGATGTTTATTGCGTTCCCAATTTGGTTGTTCCCAGGCTTTGTGTGTAGCTTATTATGGATGCCTCGTTGGATGAATCGAAAAGGGAAAAAGGCGGACGGACATGAATCTGATTAAAAATCTACTATAAGGAGCTGTGTTATGAAACTTATGCCTCGAGAGGTCGAGCAATTCAAGCGCGTAGGCTATCTCAAAATCGATGGACGCGTCATTGATGACGAACACCTTACCGTGCTACGCGAGCATTACGATGCCCAATTTTCACAGAGACGCGGCACCATCGGTGAAGGGTTGCGGAACCTCGCAGTCGTCGGAGAATCGGAAAGCGATGAAGACGCGGATCGTGAAGAAGAAATGTTACAGATTATGGAGATGTGGCGGCTTGATGAGGAATATCGGAAGTTACTCTACCACGAACCGCTGTTAGATATCGTCGAGAGTTTAATCGGATCCGATATCCAGCTGTTTCACGATCAGGCACTCTATAAACCCGCTTATCACGGTGGTGAAGTGTATTGGCATCAGGACAATGCGTACTGGCAGTGTGTCCCGCCCAATCTTGTGAGTATCTGGTTAGCACTCGATGATGCCGACGAGGAGAACGGTTGTATGAACGTTATCCCCGGCAGTTATCTGGAAGGATTGGCATCGCACGGACGTGCCGAGTCAGAGAAAGGTAAGTTGCCAGCGTTGTTGGAGGTGGATGCTGATGTGGATCGTGCTGTCCCCGTGCCAGTTAAAGCCGGATGCGTGATGGTACATCACTGTATGACACTCCATCAAACGAATCCGAATCGATCACCCCGAGACCGTCGGGCGATGGCGATCCATTACATGCCATCCGGTACGCGGAATCGCGATGGCGAAGTGATGAAAGACAACCCGCTGCTACGCGGCAAGTTGGCGTAGACGAGGGCTTACAGCCGATATGTGTTAGGCCCCGTCCAACGTAGCAGGGGTTTTCAACCCCGATTGCGGCTTACTCAAAGTCCCCCTGATAAGGGGGATTTAGGGGGTTGGTTATATATTGCGGCTTACGCCTTAAAGTCCCCCTGATAAGGGGCGGGGAATGCCCATAAGGCATTCATACCGTTGATTCTGATTCTTTAGGGGGTTGTCCAAGTAATTCTAAAATCTATTATGCCCAGGACCAAACTCAAGACCACTTTCAATACCGCTGCAGCACTTTATGAGGATGTCCGACCCGGCTACCCTGAAGAACTGATACAGGATATCGTGGAACTCTCTGGGATTAACGATCACAGCAGAATCCTCGAAGTCGGCTGTGGCACTGGCAAAGCAACCCAATCCTTTGCAGAACGTGGATACGAATTGATCTGTCTGGACATAGGTGCCGACCTGATCGCCGTTGCGAAGGAGAAATTGAAGACGTTCCCAAATGTTTCTTTTCTTGAGCAAGGATTTGAGAAATGGGAATCAGACCGAGAGTTTGACCTGATTATCTCTGCCACTGCTTTTCATTGGGTAGACCCAAAAGTAAGATACTTGAAGGCATCCGAGGTGCTTAAATCAAACGGTTTTCTTGCCGTTTTCTCCAACCAGCATGTCAGGAAAGAGGAAGGATTCTTTGCGGAAAGCCAGAGTCTTTACGATAAATACTACCTTCCACTGACCGTTGATCGTCCTCCTACGCACGCCACGGATATACCCGGCGTGGAAGCCTTTGAAAATCCAATTAAACGCGTATACCCATGGACAGAAACATATTCATCCGAGCAATACATCAAACTCCTCCGGACCTATTCGGGGCACATCGCATTGTCGGACGAGAATAGAGATCGGCTGTTTGAAGGGATCGTCAATCTCATTGAGACGAAGTACGACGGTCAGGTAACCAAACACTACGAAGCCGTTCTTGACCTTCGGGAGACAAAATGAAGATCACAAAAGTTGAAGCATTCCAGATTGAGACACCGCGTTATTATGGGCACATATCGGGACATGTTATCGTCAAAGTCCATGTAGACAATGGTCCCATCGGGTTAGGCGAAGCCTCGGACAGCAAGGCGGACGATTTAGGCACAATAACCAAACGCTACAACGATTTGCTCATCGGACGTGATGCGACCCGTATCACAGAGATTAACGAGTTCCTGAGAGCACAGAATTTCAATAGCACGGTTAGCAATCCACACCTCGCTTCTGCTATTGACCTCGCACTTTACGACCTGAACGGCAAAGTCCAAGGTGTACCGGCTTACCAGATGCTCGGCGGTAAGATGCGCGACAGCGTCTATTGCTGCTATCCAATCTTTGGATGGCAGGTCCGGGAGGACTTTGAGAAAACCGCCGGTTATCTGCAACGGTTGATAGACCTCGGACACCATCTCTTCCGTTATTATATATCCGGCGACAGTACCTTGGATAACAGGTTCCTAACTGAGATGAAGTCCAGATTTGGCGATCAGATTAAACTCAAACAACTCGACTGCTCCGGTCGATTCAATGACTGGGAGACAGCACTGCGTTACGCCGATGTCCTGCGCCATCACGCACCCTATCATTTTGAGCAACCCTCACGAGACCTACAGGTGTGTACGGAGTTCACCAAACGTATGGATTTGCCTGTGAGTCTGCACGTCGGTAATTTGGAGTATGGATATGAAGCAGCCGAACGCCGTGCTTGTACTGTCTTCAATGTAGCGTGTGTCGCAGGGGGGCCGACCCATATCCGTCGTCTGTTTGCATTGGCAGAGGCAGCCGGACTCGAATGTCTGATTGGCACGGATCAGGAATCGACGCTTGGGACAGCGGCGCAAATCCACGTTGGTGTTTCAATGCCGAACCTTACCCTACCGTGCGACCCGATGGGGCCCGTGCTCTACACGGCATCACCGGCGAAGGCGCGCATCCGAGCAGAAGCCAGCCATCTCTATCCGCCAGAAGCACCCGGACTCGGTGTCGAATTGGATGAAGATAAATTAAAGGCGTTAACAGTCGCCTCTGTCTGAGATTCCAATGGGTGTTTAGAGTTTTGTCATTAAGCATTTGTTTTTTTGTAGGTAGGGTTTGTAACCCCAACCTGTCCGAATCCGACGTGTTTATGAGTTGTTTATTAACAACAAAAAACGCATTTATCCGCTGACAACTTAGCCCCGTAGGGGGTTTTTGCTTGGGTGTTTCTTCAGCATCTGTGTAGAAATGTGAATAAACAATCATTAGCCCCGTAGGGGCGGCATCTATATAGAATCTTTTGACAAATATTTACACCCGATTCCAATTTTGAATTTGACAATTACCCCACGTTATGATAGGCTGCAGCATTAAAAGGATCAGTCCCTAATGTTTAAAAAAGGAGAACATTATGTTTGTTATTATTGCCCCAATTCAGATTAAAGAAGGTCATAGAGAAGCATTCATCGAAGCCATGATAGACGACGCAAAAGGCTCTGTCGCGGATGAACCCGGCTGTCTGAGATTTGATATAATTCAGGACGGTGCCGATCCGAATCGTATCTGGCTTTATGAAGTTTATACAGACGAAGAGGCGTTCCAAGAGCATCTGAAAGCCCCACACTTCATCAAGTGGCGGGATACCGTCAAAGACTGGTTTGCTGAGAGCGACTTTAAAGGCGCAGGCGGCGGGAGCTCCAACATTTACCCACCAGACGACGCTTGGCAATAAGTCAATTGTGATAGTTAATGCATTATCCATAGTGTCACCATCCGTGCAGCGCATTATTGCCGGGAAAAAGGTTGTCGAAATCCGACGTTGGCTGCCGCCGGAGGTTCCATTTCTTGACCTCGTGCTTGTGGAGAACGAGATTTACTTGACCGAGGAAGGACAGGAAGACCCGAATGGGCTGGCACGCGCTGTTGTTGACATTACCGGCGTTCACGAATGGACGCGTGAAGAAGCCGAATCGCAAGGCGTAGCGTGGATCCCTGACTATATCTGTTGGGAGTTGTCAAATGTGCGCCCCATCGTGCCGCCTATTCCGTGCGTCGCACGACGGAAAATCTACAAAATCGACATTGACGCTCCGCTACCTATTGATCGTTGACATCGGCTTGATCGTCGAAGTGTCAGTTGGAATACGATATGGGAGTTTGTCAACATGATGCAATTCACTGATACACTTGTTAAGACGTACGAAAAGTACGCCCATGAAAGAGCATCGCACGCTCCTGCCGAATTCAAGGTCCAAGAGCGATCAGAGTTCCTAAAATTCTTGAAAGTTGAGGGACGGGAGACGCTCCTTGAAATCGGGTGTGGTCCCGGTCAGGATGCCCAATTTTTTCAATCCCAAGGACTCCGAGTATTGGCAGTGGACAATACACCAGCGATGGTGAAACTTACTGCTGAAAAAGGGGTTCCTGCACAAGTCTTAGATTGCTACGATCTCGGCGGGATCAACGAGTGTTTTGATGCCGTGTATACCATGAATTGTCTCCTGCACATACCGAAGCGGGATATTGATCAAGTTTTGCGTTTAATCTCAGAACGGCTCAATGAAAACGGCTTAATGTACCTCGGTCTATGGGAAGACCAAGATTTTGAGGGTATCTGGGAACACGACCAATATGAGCCGAAACGGTTTTTCTCTTTCTGGAAGGTAGAGGCTCTTCTTGAAGTTTTACAACGAGCATTTAGATTGGAGTATTACCGGCGATTAGAGCCTCGTGAAGGTAAGATATTTAATTCTTTTATTGTCCGTAAAATGGAGGTTTGATATGAGGCGAACAGTTACTTACATTCTGAGCGCGGCATTCATTCTCATATTCCCTTTTCTAAACGAAGCAATTGAGGACGACGCAATGGTCCTTTACTATTCGTTTGATGCAGGAAAGGGAAAAGAGGTCGAAGACCTGAGCGGCAAAGAGAATCATGGCACGCTTGAAGCCAATGCCAAATGGGAGAAAGACGGGAAGATTAATTCGGGCGTGTTTTTTGATGAACAGATTCAGAAAGGGGTCGTCGCGGCTCCAGCGTCTGATAGTCTGGCGATTACCAAGAATTTGACGATGGAGGTATGGGTATACCCAGACAGCGTCGGCGATTATCGCAATGTACGCGGGCAGGCGGGACCCCACACGTATTATCTGAGTATCCATCAAGGTAAACCGTCAGTGTGGATGGGATGCCCCGGTGCTGGTGGACGCACATGGAACAGCGCAAAGAACGAGATTCCGACTGATAAATGGTCGCACGTCGCTGCAGTCTACGAGTTTGACAAGGAACTTCGGCTTTATATCAACGGCAAACTTGATAATACCTATAAAGTGCAAGGCGAAATTCCGGTCTCTCAATCAGACCACTGGTTCGGCAATCGCTTGGACGGTCCGTGGCCCTATGGCGGGAAACTTGATGAATTTGTCATCTATAACCGTGTCCTGACTGAAGATGAAATTCAGCAAGATATGGAGCAGGTCTTGAGCGTATCGCCGTTAGATAAAGCCGCGACGACTTGGGGGCTGCTCAAAAGAGATATAGATGTTGACTAAACTGATGCCGCAGCTGTTTACTTGGGTGGAAGTTCACGGTGCATCGCGGAATCAAGCATACAACTGGAATAGTTTTTTAGTGCAAGACGAGAGCAACAGTCTCCGAGCATTGATAGATCCACTCCCACTGTCGGCGGATGAGATTCAGCAGATTGACAAACTTGGCGGTCCGACACATCTAATGCTAACCTGTGCCTATCACGAGAGAAGTTTGAGGGAATTCAAACGAAAATGGGACTGCCAAGTTTTAGTCCATGAAAATCAGGTAGATGAGGTCGAATTTACTTTTGATGATACTTTCGCTGACAGAGATGTGCTTTGGGATCTTGTGGAAGTTGTGCGTGTACCGAATGTCCGCCATCGTGAGGAAGTCTGTTTCTACCTAAAAAGTCACAAAGGTGCACTGATAATTGGCGATCTCCTCAGCGGTGGCAGAAAAGACAGCGGCATTCCGGATGGAAAAGTGGGAATTAACGCGCCTGAATATCTGGTGGATCTCGACAAAGCGCGCGTATCCCTCAGAATGCTGTTAAATTTCGAGTTCAACCTCATGTGCTTTGGTCATGGATCACCAGTTGTTCGTGATGCCAAAGATGTTTTGAGACACTTTATTGAATGCGATGCTACGTGGAAAGAATTGGCGCAAAGACGAGAAAAAGGATTTCGTTTAAATCCTGCACTTAGAAAGCTTCACCACACATAAAAATTCGATGAGGCACTAAGACGATCAGCACCCTGAATGTCAGCAGATAGCGCGCAATAACTAACACGAAAGGACTTGCCATGACCCAACTGCCTCTTCCAGTTGGAAATATCATAGAACCTATTGATCATATCGAGCTACCTCAAAGGGGGAGTTACGAGGGTAAGTTCATTACATTATCACCTGTCAATCCGCAAACCGATGTTGTGGAACTTTATGAAGGCTCGCACGGATCGGATATAAAGGAGCAAATCTGGACCTACATGAGTTACGGTCCCTTCGATAGCGCACACAACATGCAGAAGTGGCTTGAGGAAAAAGCGAAATCAGAGGATCCACTCTTCTTTACCGTCCACCATTTGGAATCAAAGCAGCGGGTTGGTATGGTGAGTTTCCTGAACATCGTTTCAGATATGCGACGACTGGAACTCGGACATATCTGGTATTCACCGGATTCTCAGCGATCAAATGTAAACACAGAAGCTGTATATCTGATGCTCTGTGAGGCTTTTGATAGGTTAAAATACCGCCGTGTCGAATGGAAATGCGACTCTCTGAATGAACGTTCTCGATCAGCGGCACTACGGCTCGGTTTTAAGTTTGAAGGTATCTTCAGGCAGCACATGATCATCAAAGGTCGAAACAGGGATACGGCTTGGTATGCAATGATGGACTGCAAGTGGTCAGATATTAAGAAGAACATGGAAATGTGGTTATATCAAAACCCTGACCAGAAGTTGTCCTTAACAGCACTCAATAATAGAAAATTCTGAAAGGAATACATTCATGAGCAAATTAAAATTCGCATGTCATCTCATTCAGTTTGGTGGAGAACAGCAAGAGAACCCAGAAAAAGTGTTGCGCGAAGTTGCCGATGCCGGTTGGGAAGGCGTAGAAAGCGTTCCTTTTGAAGGGGCAGAAGGACTCGTTGAGATGGCAACGCTTGCGCGGAGTCTCGGACTCCATATCGTCAACGCGGGTGGAGCAGGACTCGACAGGGTCCGTTTCAACATTACTTTGGGCAATAACGCCGCTGAAGTTCCATCATTACGTCGAGGTGAATGGGGCGGTGCCGATCCAAGCGATGCCGATTTTGAGAATGCCGCCCGAACATTAGACGACATCCTCGCGTATTGTGACGCTCACAACATCAAAGGTTTCCACCATGCCCATCTCGGCACGATGCTTGAGACGGTTGATGATGCGGAACGTCTCATGGCAGCAGCACCGAGTCTCTGGCTGCTGTTTGACACAGGACACATGCTCGCTGCGGGAAGCGATCCGATGCAGGTCTTTGAAAGCGAAAATTTACGAAATCGGATTGGACATGTCCATCTTAAAGACTGCCACGCCGATGATCCCGAAACTTGGGATTACAGAACGCAACGCTTCGGTGAGAAGGCGCGTTTCGCGGAACTGGGCGCAGGAAACTTGGGGCTTGATGTCAAAGCCGCACTTGAAGGACTTGAATCAGTCGGTTATGACGGATGGGTGTCTGTCGAACTGGATCGTCCGTATCCGCCGCGTCCGGCAGCCGAAGCCGCGGTCGTAAACCGAGAATATCTGCGAGGTCTCGGATATTGATCAAACGGAGGTACGCTACTATGCTGAAGCGAATCAAAATTCAAGGGTATAAATCACTCATGGATCTTGAGGTAAACTTTGAGCACCTTGCTGTGCTTGTGGGGCCTAACGCTTCAGGAAAAAGCAATTTCCTTGATGCCTTACACCTCCTGTCGCGCGTGGCGACCCGTCGGACCTTAAAAGAAGCGTTTGACCCACCTTATCGAGGACACGCACTGGAGTCGTTCACTTTTGGAAAGGAAGGCATCAAGAGCCTCTTGGAACAGGAAACAGTATCATTTAGTATAGAGGTAGATATTCAGCTTTCTCCGAAAATCGTTGAGAGTGTCAATCGGCAGATTCAGGAGACGAGACGCACGCCACTTGATGGAGATGAATCTGTTTCAAAACGGTCACCACCTACCGTGCGGGCGAAAGACCTTCGGTATCGGATTGAGATTGAGATGCTCCCAAAGTTGGGCATTTTACGTGTAGCGGACGAGTATCTTGCCGCGCTGAATACCAAAGGCGAGTTGAGTCAGAAACGGAAACCGTTTTTGGAACAGGTCGATAATCAGCTGCATTTGCGGATGGAGGGACAAGCGTATCCTGCCCACTACGAGCGCGGTCTCAGTTATAGTATCCTTTCAATGGCGCACTATCCACCTCACCACCCGCATCTGGTCGCGATGCGACAAGAATTGGCGAGTTGGTTTACCTTCTACTTTGAGCCGCGTGAACGCATGCGATTCCCAAATCCTGTTAAGGAAGTGCATCATATCGGGTTGATGGGGGAAGACCTCGCAGCCTTTCTTAATACTTTACAAGGTCTCAATCCGCGACAGTTTGAATCCGTCGAGAAATCTCTTCAGGCTATGATTCCGTCCGTGACGGGCATCGAAGTCGGGGTCAATAATTTAGGCGAGGTGGAATTCGCACTGCGTGAAGGCGAAAAACGGGTTTCTGCACGGAGTTTATCGGAAGGCACACTCCGAATTTTAGGGCTTTTGGCACTCGTTAGTGCCAAAGAACCGCCGGCGTTGATAGGGTTTGAGGAACCGGAAAACGGCGTTCATCCGCGTAGGATTCGACGCGTCGCTCGGTTTTTGGAAACCCGTATGATTCTTGAAGATATCCAGTTCATTGTGACAACCCATTCGGCACTTTTGCCTGACTTAATCCCTCCTGAATCTTTGTACGTTTGCCGTAAGGTTAACGGAAATACAGAAATTGAACCCTTTACAATGATGCATATCGGACCGCTATGGAAGAAACCAGATATTGAGACTGTGTTGGACGAGGAAAGCGCGTTATCTCCTTCTGAACGTATCTTACGGGGGGACTTTGATGCGTAATATCAGTCTGTTCGTTGAAGACACAGTCCATGAGGATTTTCTTGTGGCACTGGTTCACCGGATTGCTAATGCGTACAACATTGAAATCAATGTCAAAGTCTCCAGTGTCCGCGGTGGACATGAAAACGTTATCGCCGAATTGGGGCAATATCAACAGGATTTACAACACAATACCGAGGATCTACCAGATCTCATCATCGTAGGAACAGATAGCAATAGTAAGAGACTTTTACAGCGAGAAAAAGAGATCCATCAGGCAGTCTCCAGTTTGGCAGATCGCGTTATCAGCATGATTCCGAAACCGTATATTGAGCGATGGTTACTTCTCGATTCAGAGGCATTCAAGGAAGTATTTGGCACGGACTGCTCGATTCCGAATCGGAAATACGACCGCTATCGTTACAAGCGTCTGCTCCTACAAGCGATCCGGGATGCAGGCGTGGTTCCACTCTTGGGTGGCGTTGAACGGATAGCAGATCTCGTCAATGCTATGAATCTCCAGCACATGGAGCAGCGTGATAGATCCTTCCGAAGGTTTTTCAGAGCATTGCAGCAACGTTTTGAAATTTGGCAGCAGACAGAGGGTTGACCCTACACTTTCATTTACGCTAAACCTGCCGCATGCCTGCCAGCAGCCGGATCTCCGGCAGCATAGTTGGTTCCGCTATCTTTGTCGATATGGATCATGGAAGGCGCAGCAATAGCACCTCCGTGCGTCCTGAGTTGATGTCCGCGACTCCCAAGCTCTTCCCTGACGTTTTCACTCACACTATCGTTGATAGTCAATGACCCTGCTTGTCCGAATGTCTCTATACGGTTCGGATTCGGATCAAACGAATCTTGATGATGCGCGGTGGCGAAGCGCGGAGCAGTAACAGCGTCTTCCGGTAGCATACCGAACTCAACGAAATTGAGCAGTAAATTCATCGTCGCTTGATCTTGTAAATCGCCACCCGCAACGCTGATTGCTAAAATCGGGGCACCCTCCTTAAGCACTAATGTAGGCGTAAGCGTAATTCTTGGACGCTTTCCGGGCTGAATACAGTTCGGATGTCCGGGAGTTGTATTGAGACTCCGTAAGCGGTTACCATAACTGACACCTGTGGGACCGACCATACCGCCTGCATGATAAACGTTCGCACTCGGGGTCGCAGCGACGACATTCCCCCATCGGTCAGCAACTGCACAGGTCGTCGTTCCACCTACACCGGGTCTGAAAACACCGTCCGCTTTTAGCGGCTGCATGTTATCCACATCACCGGGTCGCGCTTCGTGTGATGCATTCTCCATATCAATCAGCGGTCGGCGAATCTCAGTATAGGCATCCGAAAGCAGCTCGGATAACGGCACATCTACAAACTCCGGATCGCCGTAATAAGCGTCTCGATCAGCCATCGCCAGTTTGAGTGCTTCCGTGACGACATGCACGTAGTCTGCTGAGAATTGCCCCATCGCTTTGAGATCAAAGCCTTCCAGTAAACGCAACGCCTGACAGAGGTAAGGACCTTGCGTCCAAGTACCGCACTTATATACCGTATAGCCGCGGTAGTCCACGGTTACGGGGTCTTCAACAAGCGTGACGTGCGCAGCGAGGTCTGCCTTACGAAGAAACCCACCCTTGTCGATGTAAAAACCTTCCAAGGCATCGGCAATATCGGTATCAGCACCGTCCCGTCCGTAGAAACGATCGCTTGCCGCTTGGATTTTTTCCTCACGGCTCCCAGATGTCTTCTGTTCCGATTCAACCATCCGACGCAGCGTGACCGCCAAATCAGAATGCCAGTCCGCTCCACCCGCATCAAGCAGTGCCAGTGTAGGCGCGACGATGTCCGCAAATGTCTTCGTGCCATATAGTTTGAGTGTGGTTGTGCAGAGATCCACAACCGATGGCACAGGTGCCATTTTGATGTCGCCGTTCGGGATACCGTTTTCCATATACCAATCGATAGCAGCTTGTGAAAGCGGTGCACGTCCCTGTCCAGAGAGCGATTTCACTTCCTGCTTTTCCGCGTTGAAGATGAGAAGTGGCACTTCACCCCCAATAGAACAGGCACCGTGGTCTGTGACATTAAGGGCAAGGATCGTTCCTGCCGCTGCATCCGCCGCATTTCCGCCTGCCTCCAGAATCTCGATCCCCGCTGCGACTGCTTTCGCGCCACCCGCAGCAACAACGCCAGTTTTACTAACGGCTTTCCATCCAATTTCTTGAGTGTTCGGCATCGGTTTTTCCTTTGCTTCGTCATCAGAAGCCGATTTGGTTTTTCAATCCCCAGTTTTGCCTTAGAGCATAGCATAGAATCTCATCTTGTGCAACGCCTAAAATCACAGTCAACGGTCTATTGCTTGAATAATGAACGGAATTCGGCTAAAATACTATTGACAGTCTGAAAACGTTAAAGGAAATAGAAAAACAATGATTGAAATAATATCTCACAACCACGCAAGCGAGCTCATTTCACTGTCAGGTGCCTACTTAGAACAGAATGAGAGCGAAAACAATAGAGTTCTCGGTTTAGCTTATAAGCTTACTGAAGCTCCACACTATCAGGACTCTGAGCCACGGCTTCTGTTGAGTATTCTGGAGCACGGGAAAGCCGTCGGTGTCGCAATAATGGTGCCATGGTGGCAAAGCATCTTGAGCAAATTCGGCACACAAATCCAGCCAGCTATGGCGCATCTTGTCCGCCATTTACGTGAAGCTGATGTCCAAATACCGAAAATTCATGGACCAACACCAGAAGCCCAAGTCTTTGCTGATTGTTGGGTTGAAGCAATGCCCGGCGTATCCGCCGAAGTGGCCATGCGAATGCGGACATTTGAAGCAAGAGCAGTTGCGGATCTGCCACTTTCACAGGGAAAATTACGTCTCGCTTGCATGGAGGATCTCCCACTCATGGCGCAATGGCATGCCGCCTATTTGGAAGAGACATGGGGTGTAACTCCCAATTTTGATCGTGCCAAGAGTTATGCCGAGCAAGGCATCAAAGATCAGGACCTATATATTTGGGATCACGATGGCCCAATTTCTATCGCTAGGACTGATCGTCCAACGAAAAATGGCATAGCAATTCATACAGTGTACACACCGCCAGAGCACCGCAATAAGGGATATGCGACTACATCTGTTTTGTTGTTGACGAAAAAATTGCTCGCGGAACGCTATTCATTTTGCTGCCTCCATACTGATCTATCAAATCCAACCTCTAATAGCATCTACACCAAAATCGGTTATGTGCCAATCGGAGATGCATTAGAATTTAATTTTATATCTTCGGATGAACACAGCGGCACCTAACACCGTATCTTCAGTTATGGTCCAAGAAGTCCTTGGCCAAACTACGGTGCGGCGGAGACAAAATTGCGGTAAAAGGAGCGGCATTCCTCCGAAGTCTAAAGACTTAGGAGGAATGCCCGAAGATTAGATGATTAAAATAATATTTCACAACCACGCAAGCGAACTTATTTCACTTTCTGGTACTTACTTAGAACAGAACGAGAGTGAAAACAACCTACCTATCGGTTTAGCTTATAGGCTTGCTGAGGATCCACATTACTATGGACCCGAGTCGCCTCTTTTGTTAAGTATTTTGGAACAAGGGAGAGTTGTCGGTGTGGCAATAAGGACCCCACCTCACCGAATCATCTTGAGCAGAATTGACGCAAATATCCAGGTTGCTGTAGTTTATCTTATTCGCTACCTACGTGGAATTAATACGCGAATACCGGGAGTCGTTGGGCCGGCAGCTGAAGCCCAAGCCTTTTCTGATTGTTGGATTGAAGACCAACAGAGTGTATCACCCAAGATAGTTATGCGACTGCGTGTATTTGAAGCAAGACTGGTCGCGGATCTGCCACTTTCACAGGGAAAATTACGCTTGGCACGTATGGACGACCATCCACTCATGGCACAGTGGTTTGTCGCCTTTTCAGAAGAAACAGGTGAGCCCGCTGATCTCGAGAGTGCCAAAAAACGCGCCGAACAGCACATCAAGGCTCAACGATTATACATTTGGGATCGCGGTGCGCCAGTTTCCATCGCTGCCGCGACGCGTCCGACGAGAAATGGCACAACAATCAACTGGGTGTACACGCCACCGGAGCATCGCAATAAAGGATATGCGACTTCATGTGTGTTGTCCTTGACGAAGAAACTACTCTCGGAACGCTACGCATTTTGTAGCCTCTATACCGATTTATCAAATCCCGCTTCCAACAATATCTACACCAAAATCGGTTATGTGCCTGTAGGGGATGCGTTTTCATTTGATTTTGTACTTTCAGACGGACACAATTAGGAATTTTAGAAAGGAAAATATGGCTAAATACAAGATTGCCGTAATTCGAGGAGATGGAATTGGGGTTGAAGTGATGGAGGAAGGTCTCAAGGTCCTCAACGCCATTGCCGACAGATATAACATTAAATGGGACTTTGTGGAATTCCCTTGGGGTTCAGACTACTATTTCAAGCATGGGCACATGATGCCAGCAGATGCACTTGATACCTTGGCGGCGTTCGACCAGATTTATCTCGGCGCAGTCGGACACCCCGACATCCAAGACCACGTTACGCTCAATGGGCTGCTGTTGCCTATCCGACGGAGATTCGATCAGTACGTCTGTGAACGACCGAGTGTCCTCTATCCCGGCATTAACACACCACTCAAAGACAAAGCGGCTTGGGAGATCGATCTGGTCGTGATAAGAGAGAACACAGAAGGCGAATATGCCAACGTCGGTGGGTTTCAGTACCAAGGATTCCCCGAAGAGGTCGGCGTACAGGTTGGCGTATTTACCCGGCACGGCTGTGAACGCATTATCACTTATGCCTTCGAGCAAGCTCGGGCACGGGACAAGAAACGCAAAGTCACTTCAATCACCAAGTCGAACGCACAAGGCTACGGCATGATTGTATGGGATACAGCCTTCGAGCGAGTGGCTACACAGTATCCCAATATAGAGATAGAATCGTTGCTTGTGGACGCAGCATGTATGGATTTCGTGCGAAGACCAGAGGACTTTGATGTGGTCGTCGCAAGTAACCTGTTTGGGGATATCCTCACGGACATCGGCGCGATTATCACAGGAAGCATGGGGCTGGCTCCGAGCGGCAATATCGATCCACAACGTCGGTTTCCGTCAATGTTCGAGCCGGTTCACGGGAGTGCCCCAGACATCATGGGGCAGGGCATCGCGAATCCGCTGGCAGCAATTATCTCTGGTGCAATGATGTTGCGCTTCATGGGTGAGGTGGAAGCGGCAGAAACCATAGATGCAGCTGTCCTAAAGGTCGTTGAAGAAGGCGAAACGCTCCCACCCGACTTGGGTGGTCAAGCCAAAACCTCACAGGTCGGTGACGCTGTCCTGAATGCGCTTGGCTAATGTGCCTTGTCATGTTCCAATATGAAATGGGAATTTGGTGATATTGAATCAACTTATAAAACTACGTGTGCGCGACATTCCTCTGTTTGAAAGGCTGTCAGTTAGATTAATACCTATCTCATGAATACCACTCGTGAACTTGGAAAAATTATCCTCATCAACGGCGCGTCTAGTGCCGGAAAATCAACGCTTGCTCGTCAACTACAGCAAAAACTGCCAATCCCATTCTGGCACTTTTCGTTCGATCACCTCCGTGATTCCAATGCCCTACCAATGGCACGTATTCTCAGCGGTGAAATCGATTGGTCAACGATGAGACCTGCCGTCTTTGATGGATTTCATCGGTGTCTGCCAGTTTTGGCTGAGGTAGGTAACAATCTTATCGTCGATCATATTATTGAAAATGAGATGTGGATGTCGGATCTGGTGCAATTACTCGCCGATTTGGATGTATTCTTTGTTGGCATACACTGCCCGCTTCCTGAGCTTGAGCGCAGGGAGCGTGAAAGGGGAGATCGGCGAATCGGGGAAGCTCGAACGGACTATCAAGTCATACACAGTTTTACCGAGTATGATCTGGAAATTGACTCAATGCAGCCGTGCCAAGCCAATGTAAATATAGTGATGAATGCTTGGAGAGTTCGCCAGCCTCCTAGTGCCTTTGACCGGATGGCTGCGCGAGAATGAAAGCACAATTAACCTAACACTTGGAGAATAAGTATGGAACTCGGTTCAATTCATGACGCGGCGGCCAACGGAGACCTTGATGTCGTAAAGAAAATCGTTGAACAGGAACCTCGTCTGGTTAACCAAGACGACAAATACGAATGGCGTCCTATATTTCATGCAGGATTAAGACGCCATTATGATGTTGTTAAATACCTCATAGACAGTGGTGCTGATTTGGCAGCGCATGACGGTTATGCGATTCACTATGCTGGAGAAGTACCAGACAATAAGGAAGTCGTATCATTACTCATTGCGTATGGTGGTTTGGACGCACATGCCAAACCATCAAGCGAAGCCGCGCGCCAGTTTATATACGCCGTTTTCTTAGCCAATGTGCAACGAGTCAACGCAATGCTCCGTGACAACGCAAAGTTAGTGCACGAACGTTACGCCCGTGGCGATACTGCCTTACACCATGCTGCTCGAAACGGGGACCAAGAAATTGTAGAACAGTTGGTCGGCAGCGGTGCAGATGTCAATGTAACATCAGATCACGCGCATTTTCCCTTGTACTGTGCGGCCGGTCATGGACATGTAGAAACGACGCGGTATCTCGTAGAACAGGGCGCGGATTTGCAAGCCAGACTTGCGGATGGCAAAACAGTCGTTGAATGGCTAAAACAATTTGCCGATCATGACCGTCGCTTGAAAGCTTGTCTCGATGTTTTGGAGATATGATGCGTCAAACACTGCACAACGATCGCTTCAACGGTGTGTTTTCACGTTGATTTAGGGAAACGAAGAAACAATGATCGAAATAATATCTCATAACCACGCAAGCGAGCTTATTTCACTTTCAGGCACCTACTTAGAACAGAATGAGAGTGAAAACAATCTACCTATCGGTTTGGCATATAGGCTCGCTGAAGACCCATACTATTACACCTCTGAATTGCCTCTTCTATTAAGCGTTTTGGAACAGGGGCGGGTCGTCGGTGTCGCAGTGATGACACCACCTAAGAAAATCATTTTGAGTAGGATTGACACGGACATCCAAGCTGCTGTCGTTTGTCTCGTGGATTATCTACATGGAATTGATGTCCCAATACCGGGGATTGTTGGACCGGCAGCAGAAGCCCAAACGTTTTCTGATTGTTGGATTGAAGGCAGGATGGGTGTATCAGCCAAACTGAACAAGCGCATGCGTGTATTTGAAGTGAGAACCGTCGCGAATCTGTCGCTTTCACCGGGGAAGATGCGTTTCGCCCGGATGGATGACCACTCACTCATGGCGCGATGGATTGTCGGTCTCTCGGAAGCGATAGGTGAACCTGTCAGTATTGACAGTGCTAAGCGTCGGACCAAAAAACTTATCAAGGATCAGGAATTGTACATTTGGGATAACGAGGGTCCAGTGTCTATTGCCGGTGTCTCTCGCCCGATGAGAAATGGCACAACAATCGGTTTGGTGTACACGCCACCTGAGCACCGCGGTAAAGGATATGCGACTTCATGTGTTTTGTTGTTGACGAAGAAACTACTCTCGGACGGCTATTCATTTTGCAGCCTATACACCGATTTGTCGAATCCGACCTCCAATAGCATCTACACCAAAATCGGTTATGTGCCTATAGGTGATGCGTTGGAACTCGATTTTCTGCCTTCAGAATAGGAGAAATCATGATTTCAGCGTACATTGACAAAATCAAAACCGGTGAATCGCTCCGATCCGATGAAGCCGAGCAATGTCTGAATACGATACTCGAAAAAGATGTGTCGGACGGACAGATCGCAGAACTGCTTATAGCACTCTCTGAAAAAGGCGAAACTGCCGATGAGATTCTCGGGTTTTCAAGGGCATTGTTGACGAAATCGAGACCCGTTCCTCTGCCTTCCAACGCCATCGACTCATGTGGCACGGGCGGTAGCGGTTTGAATCGGTTCAATGTATCCACAACTGCAGCATTTGTTTTGGCTGCCGGTGGGGTCCCAGTTATCAAACATGGCAATAAGGGTTCAAAGCGACCGAACGGAAGTTTTGATCTGCTCGAAAAACTTGGCTGTGAATTCGATTTTGAAGATGATCGGTTAGCAGATATTTTCGCCAAAACGAAGGTCTGTTTTCTTTTTGCTCGCACATACCACCCTGTGATGAAAAAGGTTGTAACTGCCAGACAAATGGCTGACAGGAGAACCATTTTTAATCTCAGTGCGCCGTTATGTAACCCCGCGAATCCGCAGTATCAAATCCTTGGGACAATTGATGTAGAGATGGGTAGACAGTTGGCAGAAGTCCTCCGCCAACTTGGTCGGGAACGGTTCTTAATTGTTATCGGTGAACCTGGAATTGATGAGATTTCAGTTGCTGGACCCACACATATATTTCAACTCACTGACGGTGCGATTAAAGAATATGACATCAAACCTTCAGATTTCGGGATTACTGAATGGGACTACAGCACCATTCCAGGCGGTGATAACGACGAGAATACAGAAATCTTCCTATCTCTTTTACGAAACCAAACACCCGAATCAATCTTGGATCTGGTCTGTCTGAATGCTGGAGCAGCCTTCTACTGTTTCGGACGGACAAACTCTATCAAGGAAGGCTTCGATCTGAGCAGAAGCCTCTTCGCTAAGGGTTTGGTGCAAGATAAATTCCTTAAATATAAACGTTTATCCAATAGACAGGATTAGAATATGGAAACCACAAGACCAAGACAATACTGGGATGATTACGCATCTCGATTCAAGAACCGGAGTTTGGCAGAAACATACAAACTCCGCCCTCCCTATCCAGATGAAACGTATAAGATACTTCTCAGTTTGCTTGGAGAATCGCCAGGGAGGATATTAGATGTAGGATGCGGCCCAGGAAAGATAGCACGGGCACTTGTCGATCATGTAAACGGAATAGATGCAGTTGACTTTTCAGAAGAAATGATCCGAGTGGGGAAGTCGCTCGTTAACGGCGATCATCCAAACCTGCGATGGATCAATGGACCTGTCGAAACAGTGCAGCTGTATCCACCCTACAGTATGGTGACAGCTGGTGCCAGTATTCATTGGATGGAGTGGAGCGTGGTTTTTCCGAGATTCAAGGAAATGCTGACGACAGATGGGTGCCTCGTAATTATTGATGGGGATCGTCCCATCGGAGCCCCTTGGTATGACGCAGAACTTTCATTGATTCGTAAATATTCCACGAGCAGACACTATGAGCAAATAGACTTGATCCAAGAACTCGTAGATAGAGGACATCTATACCTGATTGGAGATAAACTGACAACACCGGTGAGTTTCTCACAACCACTTAGAGACTATGTCCAATCCTTTCATTCGAGACAAAGCATGTCCAAAGAGCACATGGGAGCGGAAAACGTCAGAACCTTTGATACCGAACTATCGCATATCTTGTCCGACTTTGCTAACGATGATGGACACCTCAGTTTCCAATTGGAAGCGAGGATTACGTGGGGAAAACCGCTAACATAGAACACAGAGACTAAAAATCACACTGAATCACTGTTCAGCAGTTTCTTCAGGAAGACGGAAGTTCGGTCCGCCATCGGTCGATTGGATGGTAAAACCGCTCCAACCCCACCTTTTATATTCACCTTTTCCACGAGTATAGATTACCTGCGTCAGGTGTTCATCCGTAACCGTGATGTTGTAACGCCTTTCAACCGTTTCATTTCCTATAGGTATCCGCAGTCGTTGAATCTGTTTCTCTCCGCCCGCAATGAGGTTTATCTCTAACGACTCAGACTCGCTCGCACTGAAATAGCATGTCACTTCGTATGCACCGTTCGGGAGTGCCACTCGGAAAACCCCATCTTCCGTCCCCCAAATGCTATCCTCGTAGGGCTGCGGAACTCCAGATCCGTTTTCAAAGCCTTCCCGCTCTGATTCCGTTAGCCAGCCGTATTTCCCGTCAGCATAAACCGTATCCGTATATACGGCGATATGTTCCGGTGCAATCTGTTCATCTTCGGATTGCATATCAAAAGCGATAGTGGTTTTTCCATTCCACATCTGACTATCAGGTGCTGCGCGTTTGCGGCGATAGAGTCGGTTATAGTCGTTAGAATCAAGGAGCTCATACTCTTCTTCCAAACCAGCGACATCACCGTATTCTGTTCGCCATATAATAGCATAATCAGCAGGAAGTTCCTTTTGCTTGTATTGCAGCGGAAAGTGATCCGTATTCGCCTCATAGTTATTGAGGTAACCGATTCCCTTATGCGTTGCCAACAGACACTCGATGTGCCCGAACGGTTCAACGTATTTCGGTGTAAAACCGAGCGAATCTGAAAAACCGCCCCATTCCCCGGGCGTGCTCATGAGGATCGTATCCTTTTCATCCATGCCTTCCAATGAGAGCGCGTTGGCGATGTCCCGATTGAGCATGGCATAAGTGTGGACATTATAACCGAGATGCCATAAGGATAGGACGATGATAATCCCTGCCACCGCATAGTTGACATAGTAGTAGGCACGCTCCGCCGTGCTGTTCACACAGGCGAAGAACGGAAGCAATACAAGAAATATATACAGATGAAACCGATCGTTTATCCAACCGCCGCTGTAACCGGACCACGGTGCTATGAAATACATCGCAGTAATGAAAATCGCCATGATTAGAAATCCGTCCATTTGTGTCACAATACGCATCCAAAGCCGTTCGCCTGTCTCTTTCCATTCCTCTGATTCACGGAATTGATAGCACTGCCAGATTCTGTTGATGACGGTGAGCACGAAGGCAATAGCGAAAAAGACCAGCAGCACCTGTCCAATCAGTATGTGATCGTCTCGGAAAGAGACAAGAGATTTCATGCCAAAGAAGTAGTCATTTAGCCATTCAAAGCCCTTATGGTTACCCTTATCTCCGTGAGCGTTAGTGAGATAGAAATAGTAGGAGAATAGGATAAAGTACGCCGGTATAAGGCTCCCTACGAAAGTCAACGCCGGTTTGAGCTGCGTCAAACCCTCCTTGAAGCGGTGCGTCAGTGGCTGTGAGGTCTCCTTATAACCCCACACCCCACGCAGGGCATCGTACGCCGATCCGTAGAGAGAAAAGAATGTCAGCGACATGATCAGCAACGCATAAGAGTGGTAGTGCGTGAGATAGGTCACCAGCAGCAGGACGTATATGACTACGATGTTAATCAATCCGAGTTTATCCTTGACTCGCCACCAGTAGCCAAGCGTGAAGAAAAATAGGGACATGCTGAGGACAAAGTTGTAGAATCCCATGTGGAGCAGATAGTTGTAGGCGAAGAGAAACCCAAGCAGCCCGAAAACTATATTTCTCTTCTGGATACTATTGAGGAAATACAAAAGGGAGAGCGGTAAAAGACCGATGCAGAGGGTCAGCACGATCTTTTCGCAAACGAGTGGCGGAAAGATGTATAGCAATAATAGTAGGAGTGCGTGGGATGTCCAGTTCGGGAAGACAGTGGCGTTCAGGTCGTAGACTTCACGCAACCGGTAGTTTTCGTGATTGTGGTACTCCTTCACAACATAAGAATTGTAGATATGGCTCGCTCCGTCCTGCGTCGGAAAATACTTGAAACCCCAGACCGGCAGAAGATGTAGCACCAGCATCACAATGACCGTGATATATCCAACAGATAATAGACGTGCTTTCATTACCCTTTTGACCTCATCAGTATCCGTTTGCTTTTCAATTTTACCCGAGTTTTATTCTAATAGATTTTTGTTTTTATTTCAATGCACAAAATTCTGCACGCTTTTGGTGCCTTCTGCAAACCAAACTTGCTATCTATCTCAAATTGTGATAGACTACTCCCAAGATTGGTGTGTATGCTATTGAAGAGAGACTGTACTACCACTAACTGTTCTTACTTTAGTGTTGCTTATTGTACCCCATGCATGTTATTACGCGAAAACGCTTAAACGAGTTTGCCCAGAAACATCGGAATACCCAAGTCTCGCTTGAACGTTGGTATCGATTAATGAAACGAGGCAGCTTCCGATCGTTTGTTGAGCTGCAGACAACGTTTCCGCATGCTGATCAAGTCGGAAAACTAACGATTTTCAATATTGGTGGCAACAAGGTGCGTCTTATTGCGGCAATACACTACAATCGCCAAAAAGTCTATATTCGCGAAGTGCTAACACATGACGAGTATAATAAAAGCAAATGGAGGAAATGACTTATGTTAACAGAAGTACAAACTGCTCAAAATGTATGGCCAATGCTAACGGATGTTGTATTTGTTCCGCATGCACAGGGCGAGTACCAACGACTTGTAGAGGTGTTAGACAATTTAATCGATGTCGTAGGTGAGGATGAAGATCATCCGTTGGCTTCACTAATGGAAGTCATCGGTGTGTTGATAGAAAAATATGAAGACGAACATGTACCAGAATTGACAGAAATATAGCCTATCGGTTGGGTTGAGTGGAAATTCCGAACCTCCGTTGCAATCCGACTCCGTGAAGCCCTTCAGGCACGCGAGGACGCTTGGGATTCTGCTGTATGGAAACTTAGTTTAGTAATAGGAAATCGTTTCAGAGGTAATTTGATGAAAACAACACGAAAGATCGTTGCAATCGGTGGCGGAGAAATAGGAATGCAGGAAACCGCCGAAATCGACAAGCGCATTGTTGAATTGACAGGTAAAACACGACCAAAGGCACTTTTCATTCCAACCGCCAGTGGCGATGCCCCTGGATACATGGAGACCTTTGAGGCGTGCTACGGCGAGCAATACGGATGTCAAACGCGCACGCTTACCCTCATTCAAAATCCACCTACGTTTGAAGAGATGTCGGCGTTGGTATTAGATTCAGACCTGATTTATGTTGGTGGTGGGAACACCTATAGGATGATGAAAATATGGCGGCGGTTGGGGTTAGATACGGTGTTAGCGGAAGCTGCGTCCCGTGGTATTGTCTTGTCGGGTATCAGTGCAGGAGCGATTTGCTGGTTCAAATACGGTCACAGTGATTCTCGCTCCTTCTCTGGCAACTCAGAGTGGAACTATATCCGTGTTACTGGATTGGGATTCGTCAACGCTGTATATTGTCCGCATTATCACTTTGAGAAGCGGGAAGCCGGTTTTTCCGATATGATTGCGAAACGCGGCGGCATCGGAATCGCCTGTGACAACAACGCAGCGATTGAGATCGTTGGGGATCATTACCGTATCCTAACTTCCAACCCGAATGCAAAGGCGTACAAACTCTTCAAGCGTAGCGGACGTGCCGTTATTTCGGAATTACCACAAGATAACGAATATATGCCTTTAACCAATCTCCTGCAACGGAAATAGGCGGTTCATGAAAATTCCGAGCATCCTTATCACCGGTGATGATTCGCAAGCTGGCACCTATATCCTGCGGATTCGCCTCAAAGAAGACACCACGTTACAATTCGGGAGATTCAAGAAAGGGAAACCGATTTCACTGCCTGCTGGCGACTATACTTATGTCGGTTCCGCGCTTTCAAAAAAAGGTGCCACCTCGCTGGCACGACGACTTGTTCGACACGCAACGCGGAGTAGTGGTAAACCACCGCACGCTATCCGAGAAGAGATGATAGATCAATTCCTTGATTGTGGTTTGGGACCACCTGATCCGTTACCCAAAAACGGCAAAAAATTGTTCTGGAATATCGATTTTCTGTTGGACTTACAATTAACTGAGATTGTCAGCGTCATCGCAATTCGTTCTCCTGAACGCTTGGAACATACAATTGCAGAATTATTGGAACACGACACAAACACACAGATAATTGAAAAAGGGTTAGGCGCGAATGATACGCCTCGCAATACACATATACTGCATCTCAACGCAGATGAAACGTGGTGGCTATCACTCGCTGATAATATGCAGAAAAACTATGTAAATCGAGCAAATAGCGTTGAAAGTTGAAACCTGAAACTCGCTTTTGAATTTTTACATATTGATTATTTCCAATTTCGAGGTGAATATGCACGACCCACGACTTGATGAACTCGCAAACGTTCTCACAACCCATTCCACGAAAGTCCAACCCGGCGAATTTGTACTCATCGAAGGCATTGACATCCCACAAGAGATGGTTATTGCCCTCATTCGCGCCGTGCGGAAAGCAGGCGGGATTCCGCTTGTTGAACTGAAACAGAACCGCATCCAACGTGAAATCATTCTCGGCGGAGACGATGCTGGCATAAAATTAATTGGCGAATACGAAATATACCGTATGAAAAAGGTACAGGCGTATATCGGTATCCGTGGTAATCATAATATCACTGAGATGTCTGATGTCCCGTCGGAAGCGATACAACGTTATCAAAAGAATTGGCTACGGCCTCTCAATGATATCCGAGTGCCGCACACAAAATGGGTCGTCCTACGATGGCCACACCCCGCGATGGCGCAGCAAGCAAAGATGAGCACAGAGGCGTTCGAGGATTACTATTTCAATGTTTGCACACTCGACTACAGCCGGATGGAACAGGCGACGGTACCCCTCAAATCCTTAATGGAAGAAACGGATGAAGTCCACATCGTCGGTGAAAATACTAATCTGCGGTTCAGTATCAAGGACATCCCCGTTATTCCTTGTGCGGGTGAATGCAATATACCTGACGGAGAATGCTTCACTTCCCCGGTGCGAGATTCAGTCAACGGCACTATCCATTTCAATACGCCTACAATCTATCAGGGGACAACCTTTACGGACATCCGACTCCGCTTTGAAAATGGCAAAATCGTTGAAGCATCAGCGAATGATACTGAAAAACTCAATAATATCCTTGATACAGACGAAGGCGCGCGCTATATCGGCGAGTTTGCTATTGCCTTTAATCCCTACATCACAAATCCGATGCTCGATATCCTATTCGACGAAAAGATCGCAGGTTCTTTTCATTTCACACCCGGTCAGGCTTATGAAGAAGCGGATAACGGTGTCCGTTCCGCCGTCCATTGGGATATGGTGATGATTCAGACGCCGGAACACGGCGGTGGTGAAATGTTCTTTGACGGAAACATGATTCGCAAGGACGGAAGGTTTGTCCATCCGGCATTGGAGGCTTTAAATCCGGAGAATTTGAAATGAGCAGAAGACAGCATTTGGTACACGGCGATCCACAACGGTTTGAAGTGGTCGCAGATTTCATCGCCGCACGCTATGGCAACACGATCCACTATATCGCCGATGTCGCTGGTGGAAAGGGTATATTGACGCGTCTTCTCGCGAAAAAGAAGAATTTCACATGCGAACTCATTGACCCGCGACGCACAGTGCTCAACGGTATCGACCATCGTCCTGAGCAGTTTGACCCTGAGATGGCGGATTATTATGACCTGTTAGTTGGACTCCATCCGGACGGTGCACTGCGCCAATTGGGAGAAGCAGCACTCCTACGACCCGCCGTAATAATTCCGTGCTGTAACTTTTGGGATGAGCAACGCCGAGGACAGTATGAATTATTGGAAGCAATTGAGGATTTCTACCGGCAACATTTAGTCCAGTTTGAGCGAATTGAACTCGACTTCAAGGGACCGAAGAACACCGCTATCGTATCCGAACCCACTTGAACCTTGAAGCAGATGCCGACATCAATGTTCTTGTCACTACAACGCAACTTATGAGAAAATGGATTCTCACGGCAATCGGAATCATCCTTTCACTCGCATTGGGATACGTCTTTCTCAAAGGCAGCCGCTACAGTCAGTTGATCGGCTTTTTTGGGTATATGAGTGTCGCCTGTACGCTAATACCACTGCCGACACCGCCGTATGTCATAGCACTCGGAAAGGTCTTTGATCCGAGCATCGTTGCTCTCGCTGGCGCGATTGGGAATTGTATCGCTGCATTTGTGGAATACCACTTGCTGCTTTGGCTTTTTTCAAAAACTGAACTCCAGCAGCGTGTCGAAACCAATAGCATCTTCCAACGGTTTTCCTACTACTTTCACCGCGCAGCATTCGTGTGCTTAGTTTTTACAGGGTTCACACCGATCCCTTTTGAACCTTTTCGATTCGCTGCGATTCTGATACGCTACAATCTCTTCTTGTATCTCTTAGCAGTTTTGCTCGGACGTTTCCCGCGCTATTATCTTATAGCCGTCATCGGAGACCAATTCCAGATCCCAACGCGCTACCTGATCATTCTTCTTATCGTTTCGCTTGCTATCCCCATAATTGGGATGTTAATCAAGCGTCACACATCAACCGACAGTGAGAAACCGACAACTGAAAACTGAATGCCTGTGTCCATTTCATCGTTGCTGTTTTCTTGATGATCGGCTATACTTAACGCGAGTCTGATACAAAATCTAAGTTACACATAGGTTTCCGCCTTTACAGGATCAAAAAGCCGAAAAGGAATAACATGGCACAACAACCCAACATTCTCTTTCTCCTTACCGATCAGCAACGTTTCGATTCACTCGGCTGCAACGGTGCCCCTATTTGTAGAACGCCCGCCGTTGACGAAATCGCCGCAACAGGTATGCGGTTCACCAATGCCTATACGCCTATCGCGCTCTGCTCACCGGCACGCGGTTCACTGCTCACTGGACTCTATCCACACAACCACGGGCAGCTCTCAAACATGGGCAACTTTAACGGCGTATTTGCGAACCAGATTCTTGACAAACCCGCATATCCAAAGCTTATGACGGAAGCAGGCTATCGCGTAAGTTGTATCGGTAAATGGCATCTCGCCAAACAAGGCGACACCGAGTTCTGGGGCTATGACAAATGGCACCCGTATAACGAATGGCACCAGTGGCTCCGAAAAGACGGAATTGACTTCCGAATTGATAGGGATGCTGTCCAACCCTTTGAGTGGGGAGGCGAAGCCCCCTTCTACGGAAGACTCCCCCTCCCTGTCGAGCGCACCATGGAAGCGTGGACAGCAGATAAAACGATTGAATTAATTAACGGTTATTCAGACTCCGAACAACCCTTTATGATTGCTGCGAATTTCTTCGGACCCCATTTCCCTTATGCCGTGCCAGCACCTTACGACACGATGTACGACCCAGACACCGTTGAACGGTGGGGAAACTTTGATGAGCAGTTCATCAACAAACCCCTCATCCAGCAGAAGGAGATGCTCCGATGGAACGCCAGCCATCTAACATGGCCCGATTGGCAGAAGGTCATCGCCGCCTATTGGGGATTCTGTACCTTTATTGACGATCAGGTACGGCGGATCTTCGATTGTCTTGAAGCGAACGGTTTAGCGGACAATACCGTCATTATCTTTTCAACTGACCACGGGGATATGCTCGGCAGCCATCGACTATTCAATAAAGGGTTCCACATGTACGAGGAGACGCACCACATTCCGCTTGTCATCCGTTGGCCCGGTGCAACATCACCTGGCACAACGTGTGATGAATTTGTAAACCTTGTAGATCTCATGCCGACATTTTTAGAACTCAGCGGTGCAGCAATGCCCGATAATCTTGACGGTAGATCAATTGTGCCTCTGTTGCAAGGGGAAAACGTAGAAGATTGGCCCGATGATGTGTTCGCCGAATTTCACGGGTACGAACCGACACTTGCCACTGTCAGGATGGTGCGGACGGATTCATGGAAATACGTCTACAATCCATACAGCGAAGACGAACTCTACGACATGAAAAGCGATCCGCATGAACTTCATAACTTAGCGAATCACCTCGGGTACAAACACGTGCTCCGCCGCATGAAAACGCGCATGGTCCATCGTTTGCGTGAAACAAGAGACAACATCGTTATGGAAGGCGGGTGGCAGAGCAATTCGTTTGACCTGCTCGTTTCAGGACGAGAGCAATAAGACTTACAGGATACTATTTCTGTTTTACTTGTCCCCACATCGTCGTTAGGAAATTTGGTTGCGGTGCAACTGGCAATGCAAACGCTGGATCAAACCAGGCCCCTGGGCTGTTTGCTTGAAAAAAATCTCCAAATACCTTTGGGATAAAAGTATCTGTGAGTTGTTCCGAAACATCACTACCCAACGCTATTTTGAAGATTTGCAAACGGTTATGCTTATCAACTTTGTTATACAGCAGGGCATCTCCTTGGGGTGCCCAGACCGGCAAAGTCTCTCTTGGGGCAGCATCGCTTGTAATTTGTTTAAGCCCGGTACCGTCGCTACTTAGCGTATAGATCGTTTCCATGTCAACGTTTTTCGGTTCGGCTTCCTGATTCCAAGAAAAAGCCAGTTTATCCGTTGTTAAAGACCACACTAAACCGCCGTTTATCCATGAAGGTTGTGCCTCGCGTGGAAAAAGCACTTTCTGTTTTTTGGTGCGCACGTTAAGTATATTGATTTGCACCTGCTTGTTCTCAAATCCAGAGAGGAAGGCTATCTCAGTACCATCGGGAGACCACGTCGGGCTACTGCCGATTGCCACGCGTTCTTCTTTTTTCCCATCTATTGTTCCAATATAAATATACGTTCCTCCGAGTTCTCGTCTGCTGTAAGCAATCTGTTTCCCATCTGGAGACCAAGCCGCGTTAGATCTATCCTTCGACTTGCCGAACACTCGCCGCACATTTGTGCCATCAGGATCCATGAGATACAAGTCCCAGCTTCGCAGGAACCGATCGCGATCGGAGGCGAAAAGAATGTGTTCACCCGTCGGCGACCAAGTCGGCCTGACATCATCAGCACGGTGGTGGGTGAGTCTTACCTGCCCACTTCCATCCGGGTTCATGATATAAATTTCGCGATTGCCATCACGTGACGACCTAAACACGATTTTCGGAGTAATGGGGGCTTTGGCAAAAACAGAAGAAATGCTCACACACAACAAGGCTGCGCTTGCTACGAAAGGTAGGAAGTAATTCTTATGCTTCACGGAAGGTCTCCTGAAAAATAGCGGCTATATTCACAAAAAAAGTAGGAACTTGGGTTAATTATACAAAAATTGTGGAGAAAATCAACTATCTTTTTCCGGGTAAACAGAGCCATTCAATTCTCCATTTTTTGATCAAATTTTCACCCCCAGGCCCGGTAGGTTCGGTTTTGCGGCGTACTCGCCCAAATTTTGCCCATACGCGGCAAAATTTTGCTTCGCAGTGAGAAAGCTTTACATTTGCGATGTGCATTCCAACCGAACCGGATTCTTGAAAAAAAGACGTGAAACCCAATAATTTCTTAAAATTGAATGACCCTGCATTTTTTATTGAAGACTTTTCTTCTTATCTGTTATCATTGGTATAGTTGAGAAATGATGCAGCGGGGTTTAAAGGGTATCTTGCCAACTCTATCATCATTATTTGCTTCACACCCTCTTTCTTTCAAACTCACGTTTTTGTAGTAAAGTTCGTTTTACGAGATTGATAAGTGTCTTAGTAGACAACTTATACTACTTAACATACAACAATAAAAAATGACATCACCTTTTAACAATGCTTTATTTTCCAGTTATCACCTTGAGAAGGTCGTAAACGATCAGGTATCAGTTACCTTGGAATCTGTCTACGCGCAGATTAAACAACTTTATAGTGCTGTAGCTGAATTTGTAGAGAACCTGAACGAAGCACAGACAGAAGAACAATTCATCCGGCCAGTGCTGAGATGCCTCGGACATGTTTTTGAAGTGCAACCCCTATTACGAACATCCTTAGGTCCAAAGCAACCAGATTACGCCTTTTTCTCGGACCAAGAATCATTGGATAAAGCACATCCGCAGATTAATACAAATGCTTTTTTCAACACAGCAATCGCTGTCGGCGATGCTAAGGCGTGGAGCAGAAACCTTGATAAAAAATTAGTAGGAAGCGGAGATCCTTTTTCCAATAACAATCCAAGCCATCAGATTGATTACTATACTCGCACATCAGAACTCACATGGGGAATTCTGACGAGTGGAAAATTGTGGAGGCTCTATCATCGCGACACAAGTTATAAGTTAGATAGTTTTTACGAAGTTAACCTTGAAAAGATACTAACCGATGAAGATGTAGACGCATTTCGTTATTTCTACTATCTTTTTCGGAGTGAGGCATTCGTTCCAGATACTTCCAATCGCTCTTTTCTGGATGATATGTTATCAGGTAGTATCCGCTATACGGTTTCAGTTTCAGATGATCTTGGAGAGAAAATATATTTGGCGTTGGAGGAACTTATCAACGGATTTTTAGACTATCAAGGAAACAATTTAACGACCTCCGCTGCCGATGTAAAGAAAATACATGAAAGTTGCCTTATTCTGCTGTATCGCTTGCTGTTTGTGCTATACGCTGAAAGTCGTGGACTCCTGCCACTTGAGAATTCTGAATATCAGAAGGAATACAGTTTGGAGAGACTTGCTACCGAGATACACGGCAAATTAGACACTGAATCCGTAATTCCTGATTTACGAAGCGATTATTGGGATCGACTCCAAACCTTGTTTACACTTATCGACAAAGGGTGGGAAGAAAGTATCCCGCAATATAATGGTGGTCTTTTCAACCCAAAACGTCATCGATTTCTCGTAGAGAAGAAAATTGGGAACCGATCTCTCGCTGAGGTCATAGACACATTAACTCGGACGAAAGAGCAAGAACGGATCGCTTATCAAGATTTGGCGATTCAGCATCTGGGTAATGTTTATGAAGGGCTGCTTGAATATAAGCCGACTGTGGAGAATCAGACTGAAAAAATCAAATTAAAGAAGAGTAAAAATGCTAAAAAGGCAAGTGGTAGTTATTATACTTCTGATGCGATTGTGCGTTCGATGGTTGAAAATGCCCTAAGTCCTCTCTGCAAGCGAAAGCAGTTTGAAGAAATTTTAAGGCTTAAGGTGTTAGACCCCGCTATGGGGAGTGGACATTTCCTTATTGGCGTGATTGATTACTTGGCATTGGAATTGGTAACACATCCTGACACACCACCCTTGCAAACTCGCGACGTTGACACAGAAATCGCCTATTGGCGCAGACGCGTCGTCGAAATGTGTATCTATGGTGTAGACAAAAACCCGATGGCAGTAGAGTTAGCGAAAGTATCTCTCTGGCTCCACACCGTATCAAAAGGGAAGCCTCTTTCGTTTTTGGATCACCATATCCGATGTGGTAATTCATTGATCGGGGCAAATGTTGCGAACCTTGCGAATTTACCCGTACGCAAGGCGTCTCGCCGTTCTCAAGAAACAAACCAACCTATTTTCAATATGGATTTCGGGTTCACCGATACTGTTTCTGAAGCAGTCGGACACTATCTCGTGATTGATAGTATGGAGAGTACAACTGTTAACAATATTCACGTTATGGAGCAAGAACTGGAACGCGCACAGCAGACACTCGATCAACACAGGAAAGTTGCGAATCTCTGGTTGAGTGTCTATTTTGGTAATGAGATCAAACGCAGTAATTACCATAACATACTCAATGCCCTGAAATCGGGACAGACGGCAGACTTTTCCAACACGCAAGGTTATCAGGAAGCACAACAATTAGCGGAAGACTATCGCTATTTCCACTGGGAGATTGAATTCCCAGAAGTCTTTCGCGATGAACTCGGAAATGAACTGGAAAACCCAGGTTTTGACGCAATCGTGGGGAATCCACCGTACGGGGCGAAACTTACCGCTCACGAAAAAAAACACCTGAAGGCGATTGTGACAGATACCGGAAAAAATAACAATAGTGCTGCGTTTTTCATAGACCTTGCTAAAAACCGTTTGATGAAATCAGATGGGCTGCTCGCTTTTATCGTGCCAAAGTCACTCTTATTTGTCGAAAGTTGGCAGACGCTGTTTTTCGCATTGTTGGGAAAAACCCGGATTTTAGTTAACGTCGGAGAGGCTTTTAAAGGGGTCAAACTGGAGCAGGTCATTTTCATCTATGATACCTGCTATACAGAAAATTTTTATGAAGCATATCAATTTGTCGACGAAACTTGGAGCAATAAAACGGAGATATGCCATGCCGATTCGCGACAATTTCAAACGTGGATATGCGATGTTTCGTCTAAAGAGATTCAAATCGGTTTAAAGATAAAGCAAATTGGAACATTGATGCGAAACATTTCTGATACAAAGCGGGGTTTACCGTGGCAAAGCAAACTGAGTGAATCCGGTGATGTTCCAGTAGTTGGGGGGAAACAAATCGTTCGCTACGGGACGAATGGGATCAAGGGTTTTGTAAACGCCGAAGATTTAGATCCCCCTGAAGATTCGGATTCCCCTAATGAAAGAGTTGAATTTTTACAGCAACCGAAGGTAATCTCACAACGGATCATAGCACATATTACGGAACCAAAACCACACATCAAAATTATGGCAACAGCCGATCAGAAAGGCGACGTATTAAGTGTAGATACAGTAACAAATACCGTCCTTACTGATAGAAACATCTCTCCGATTTTTATTTCGGCTCTCCTGAATTCGGAATTGATAAACTGGTATGCCCACAAGTTTATTTTTGCTTCCGCTGTCAGAAGCATGAATCTTGACTGCCATTATATTGGCAAGATACCAATACCTATTGTAACGCGAAAAGAACAACAACCCGTTATTGAATTAGCAGAGCAGATTATGGCAGCGAAGCCGGGCAATCCAGAAAAAGAACGAAAAATTGATAGGTTAGTCTATAACCTATACGGATTGGAAGCAGAGGAACAAGAAGTTGTTCAATCCTCAATTGGAGATGCGGAATAGAGTAAGAGCGATCTCCTTGGTAGCGACGCGCATCTGAAAAAAATCCACAAATATTAAATCACAATACATAAAATTTCATAGCAACTTTCATAGCAACTTTTAACGAGCCTGCTACTAAAACCGCCAAAAACCCAGTCATAGATTAGGTGGACGGCACTTCATAAAATTCATAGCATTCTCGATTTGCTATGAAAACTATGAAATTTTACACCATTTTTCGGTATCCCGATTTATCCATACAACCGACAGAAAACCGAAACTGAATGGCTCTGTGAAAATCTGCGATTCAGATTTGAAAGAAATGTGCAAATGTGATAAGATATTCATACTTTAAAATTCAAAAACGGTAGCCTGCAACAGCGGCGCAGGCGGATTTCAGGAATGAATCTAATAGCCTTAATGCCCGCTACTTCTCCGCAAGGTAAATTAGAAAAATGATTATCAGGGTTGCCGAAAACTATCAGCATAAGCGGGACCGCACCGAGCAACAACTCTTCGCTGTTGTTGAACAAAATACACCGGAGTCTATCAAAACACCCCTTTTTCCACAAGACGAATCAGAGGCATTCACATTCCATCTTGATAAGGCATTGATCGGGCATTTGAATCTCTGGGAATGGTTCGACAACTATGCGAAGGAAGCACAAGTCTCGACCGCTGGCATCCGGGGTCCGCAGAATATCTTATACCCGTGGGATACCCGTTTTCCGATTAACCAGGTCGGGATCATCTTAGCAACGCTCGGAAAGAGTCTCGTCGCGAACGAAACCGCAGATGGAAAGTTGGTTGAGAAACTTGCCGGATGCGAAGTACGCTACAATTCGCAGAAATACGTTGAGTATATCGCCCGAATCCAAGCTGCGCAAGGGATTCGCACGTATGTCCCGAAAGGATTCGGCACACTGCCTATCTGGATGGCATCGTTTCTGATCTTCATGCTTGACCTCGATGGTGGCGAGCATGTCACCTCAAGCCACTCCGTCAGCACCAAAAACGCGACCAAAGACCTTAACAATCAAGGCAGTCAATACCTGCCCGAAGAATCCATGCGGTTCGTCAACAAAATCGAAGAGATTCTCAAAACTGCTGAAACAGACGGATACCCGATTCAATTCAGCTCGGTCACCGACGCACATATAGATTTTGAAAGGCTGGATGAACTCCACGACGGCGTGCAGCTTTATGTCGGTTATCTCAAAAGCGGTGTTGCTACAGATGCCAATCTTAACCTCATTCGGAAAGTGAAACCGCCAATCGTTGTGGATTGTGTCGGTGGATGTATGTATCGTCCGATGCGTGCTATCTTTGAACGTTTAGGCATCGCCAATTCTGTCCGCTGGCTCCACATCGAGGCTGACCCGCTCTATCACAACATCGGAAAACTGGATCGGAACCCGAAGACCGGTGAAGCTGAATTCTACGACCTCGGCTGTGATTTTAGTATCCTTGATGTCGTCAAATCCACAGATTATGCAACGAAACTCAAGGCACAACCCATCGGCACAATCATTGAAGCGACAGACCCAGATGGCGATCGACTTATCGTTTGTGAGATAGAGGACGCATCGCGAGCACAGACACTGGAACACCTCGGTGTCGATTTTCTTGATCTCGGTGATAACCGACTCTTGACAATTTATACGCCGAACCAAGCGTTTCTTATGTTGATGGACTTCTATGCGAAGCAGCTCAAAACTTCCGGACTCTGGGAGAATCATCCACGGTTCATGATTAAGACGACCCCCTCCGCACTCGCTTGGGATCAGTGGGGTGCTGCGAACGATGTTGAAGTTATTAACGTGCCGGTCGGTTTTAAAGAAATCGCTGCAATTATGAAGAAGATTGAGCAGCAGCTTGCAGATGCACCAAACGCGGCGGTTATTGTCCAAGATGTCTACGGTGAAACGATTTCGCTTGGGGTCCAACCTCGGCTAATTTTTGCGGGTGAAGAGAGCGGTGGCATGATTACCGGCCCTGAAGCACTGATTCAAAGTCAAGGCGGTCGCACTGCTATCGCGATGCGTGAGAAGTCGGCTGGCGAGTCTATGGTGTTGGTCACTGCACTCGCAGCGCACTGCAAACAGGCGAATATACCGTTGTCTGATTATCTCGCTACCGTTTTTACAGAGAGTCAGATCACCGCAACGTGTGATGTGAGAGAAGACATTACTTATTACAACGAATCTGAGCCGAATCCTGAGAAACTCCGTGCAGCGAAGCGTGAAGGCGAGGCAAAACGCGACAAAAACGACCTGTTTTTTCTCGGCATCGCTATTGCCCTTCGCGATGGCGAAATAGACTTGGAGCAAGCACGCGCAATTCTTTCAGACGCGCTGCCGAGTTTGGATTTCACGGCACTTGAGGATGTCCAATTTGTCGGTGATGGCAGTTATCTCAGGTTCCGCGATAAGTTTGTTGAAGTCCGAAAATCCGGGACAGATGCGAAAACCAAAGCCTATGCCTCAGGTGCGGATAAGGACGAGTGTCGAAAATTTGCCAAAACTTTCGGTGAGGCAAGTGGTGACTTGACCGAACTTTACGAGGAACAAATAGGTCAAAATTACTTAAGGGATGTTGAAGACAGAGCACGACAGATTTATGATGCATTTCAGTCGGATTAATAGCAGTCGGCTGTCAGCAATCAGCAGTCAGAAAGATAACCGTTAGCAGTCGACAATCAGCAGAAATAGTCATCAGCAATCAGCAGTCAACGGTTAGAAGAGTAGCAGTCAACAGTTGGTAAGAGGATGTAACTTCGCCGGAAACCTCTTCGCTGATGGCTAAAAGCCGATGGCTGATGGCTAATGAAAAAGGAGAATTACCATGATCAGAACAATTATCAGCCTTTTCGTAACGTTTATCGGTGTTGCGATGCTTTTTTCTTTCGCGACGGTTGCCGATGCGGATTGGACCGTCCTGCGGGAAGACGATATCCTCCGCGGCGATGGCATTGACGGAATGTTACAGGATGTCTATTTCACAGATAACCAGAACGGTTTGGTCGTCGGAGACGGTGGTCTAATGTTAGTGACATCGGATGGCGGTAAAACATGGGAGAAAATGGAAGTTGATATGCGTCCTCCCGGTGCCGGACAAAGACAGGGAGGACCTCCTCCGGGTTTCGGTCGCGGCGGTCCTGCCCCACTCTATAATATCTACTTTGTCGATGAAAACGTTGGGTATATCACTGGCGGCAGAGGCACTATCCTGAAGACTGAAGACGGCGGTAAAACCTGGGCACGGAAAATGGCAACGAGTGATACCCCTGGACGTGGTGGAAGACGAGGCGGTATACGCGCTAATTTGATGGGGATCCAGATGATTAGCGAAACAACCGGTTTTATCGCTGGCAGCGAGAACACGATCCTCAAAACAACAGATGGTGGTGAAACTTGGGTCGGCAGCTCGGAACGCGCACGCGTCGGCGAGACTCGGAACAATCTTGAGAATATCTGGTTCGTTTCACCTACAACGGGTTGGGTCATCGGTTCATTCGGGACACTTCTCCATACCGCTGATGGCGGCGAAAATTGGGAGAAACGCGATCCCGGATTTGATAATAACCTGTTTGGTATCTATTTCATTGATGAAAACACCGGCTGGATTTGTGGACAAGAAAGTTTAATCCTGCATACGACTGATGGTGGTGCTACATGGAATCAGCAGAAAACAGAAGCCATTGACGATCTTCACGATATTATTTTCGTTGATGCTATGGTCGGTTGGGCAGTCGGCGGTTACAACACTATTTTGCATACCACCGACGGCGGTAAGACATGGGCAGCATCAAATATACCCGGAAGCGCGAATCTCAAGGGCGTTCATGCAACGGATCAGAACCACTGTTGGACAGTTAACGATTGGGGTGTCATCGCAGGATATAAAGCGGAATAGTTGTCAGTTTTCAGTTCGGTTTTTCTGCGAAAAACCTTTTAGTTAACAGTTAAAGACGTTTTCTGTGGCAACTTTCACAGAGAACGGAACTGTTCCAAGAACCTTCTTAACTTATAACTTATAACTTATAACCATTCCTCTGACACCTAAACTAAGGAGAAAGAATGTCAGAACTGAAAAGTCATAAGGTCACGATGCTCGGTACCGGGCTCATCGGTATGTTCTACACGATGACGCTCCATAACCAGCGTGGCGTAGATCGCGTCCACTCTGTCTACTCTCGGCGCGAAGAGCGGGCGACAGCATTCGCCGAGGAGTGGAACATCCCTCACGCTACAACTGATTTGGCAGAAGCCATTAACCACCCTGAAACAGATACTGTTGTCATTGGGTTACCCAACAATTTGCACCTGAAAGCGGTAGAACTCGCAGCAGCAGCAGGTAAAGCCATCCTTTGTACCAAACCCTTGGGACGTACCGCTGAAGAGGCGAAAGCGATGTTAGATATCGTCGAAAATACAGGCGTGTTCGGTGGTTATCTCGAAGATTTGGTGTATCCCCCCAAAACTCTCAAAGCGTTAGAGTCCGTCCAAAATGGCGCGCTCGGCAAAATTCTGTGGGTGCGTTCCCGTGAGACCCATCCGGGTCCGCACAGCGATTGGTTCTGGGATCTGGAGCAAGCAGGCGGTGGTGCCATCGTCGATATGGGATGCCACTGCATTGAGATTATCCGAAACTTCGTCGGAAAAAATAATAGACCGCTTGAGGTGATGTGTTGGGCGGATACGCTTGTGCATCCGATTGATGCGGAAGACCACGGCATCGCCCTCATCCGATTTGAAAGCGGCGCGATGGGACAGTTTGAAGTCGGTTGGGCATTCCGAGGCGGTATGGACTTACGCGATGAGGTTTCTGGCAGTGAAGGAACCATCTGGCTCAACCATTGGCTCCGCACAGGGTATGAGATGTTCACGGCTGTCGGACAGGGCGGTTATGTTGCTGAAAAGGCAGAAAGTGATACCGGTTGGCTCTTCCCTGTAGGTGATGAGGTCGCGGAACTCGGCTACCGCGATATGTTCCTCGATATGTTTAACGCAATCGACGAAGGACGCGAACCGATGGAAACCTTCTATGACGGTTACGTCGTGAACGCTGTCATTGATGCGTGCTACAAATCAGCCAAATCTAAGCAGTGGGAAGCCGTTGAGATTCAGGATTGGCGAGGCACAACCGAAGCGACCGATGCACAAGCAAGTGAGTCAGACGCTGATGAACGCTATGCACATCTCAAGGATGAACGGATGCCGGATGGCAGAATGAAACGCATCTTCAGAGATCGGGAAACTGGAGAGATTATTGAACGGGTAGAGGATTGAGATCTGCCGTTAAGTTAATAGTACGGATGCCTTCACGTTCTCTCTATATTGAATACCGGGGTAGTTCAAATGACTCGAATTCTAACAACTATTACACTTGTCCTCTGTTTAGGCGTAAGTAGTTCCGCTGCGTTTGAAAAAAATACGGTGTTGTTATATCTCTTTGATGAAGAGCCAGACGATGAAGCCACAGACCATTCCAAGTTTGAGAATCACGGGGAAATCACCGATGCTAAATGGACAAAAGATGGAAAACGCGGCGGCGCGTTAATTTTTGATGGCGCGAGCAGCCTCATTGAAGTACCACACCACGACAGTCTCCACGCTGGCGGTGACGAGGTGACAATTGAGGCGTGGTTTAAACCGGCGAAATTTCCGCATGGATATCCACCGATTGCAAGAAAGGGTCTCGTCGGGGACAGCGGATGGGGGCTTGACACACCCGGTGGAAGAGTCCGCGGCTTCATCTATAACGCACCCGGCGACTTCGCTGTCGCACAAGGTGAAACAATTATGAAGTTGGACACATGGCATCATCTCGCTATGGTCTACAACGGCAAAGAAGTTCGCGTCTATCTGGACGGCGAACTGGATGGGAAAGTCGGTCGAGGCGGGGACATGCACCGAAATGAGGCTCCAGTCTGGATCGGCGCACGCCAGGATAGCCACTGGCTTCATGGAACGCTTGATGAACTCCGTATTCTCAATATCGCACTCACGCAAAAACAGATTCAAACGGATATGGTGGAAGGTGTCGGGCTTGCTGTAGAAGTTACGGGAAAACTCACAACAACGTGGGGACGGATTAAATCTGAAATCCGCCGTTAGCAGATTGAGAGAGCCGAAGATTAACAGAACTTGCGCAAACACCTTTGCTGGTGAGATATCCTCGCGGAAATCCGAAGAAACACCTCGCCAACGATACCTAATACATCCAGTCTCATGGAAAAATCAAGTAAAGCCTACATAAAGAGGAGGATTTTCAAATGACGCAAATGCTGACCGTTTTTGTGCTTTTACTTTGTTTTGGAATGTGTTGTTTTGCTGCGTTTGAAGAGGAGACAGTGTTATTGTACTTCTTTGATGAAGAGACAGACGACGAAGCAACAGACCTGTCCGAGTTTGAAAATCATGGGGAGATTACCGATGCCGAATGGACAGAGGATGGAAAGATTGGTGGGGCATTGGTGTTTGATGGCGCGAGCAGTCTTATTGAAGTACCGCATCACGACAGTCTCCTCCCCGGCGGCGATGAACTAACAATCGAAGCATGGTTCAAACCGAATACGTTTCCAGGCGGGCATCCACCGATTGCGAGAAAAGGTTCCGTCCCTGAAAGCGGTTGGGGTTTTGATACACCGGGCGGAAAAATCCGTGGGTTCGTCTATACTGCTCCCGGCGCCGCTGCTGTCGCAAACGGCACGACCCAGATGAAATTGGACACATGGCATCATCTCGCTATGGTTTACGATGGTAAAGAAATTCGCATCTATCTGGACGCGGAATTGGATGGAGAAGTCGCACGAGAAGGAGACATCAATGAAAACGAAGCCTCCGTCTGGATCGGTAAGAAAGCGAATGAGAACATCTGGCTTGATGGAACGATGGATGAACTCCGTATTCTCAATATCGCACTCACGCAAGAACAAATTCAGGAGGATATGGACGAAGGCATCGCGTTTGCTGTAGAAGTCACAGGAAAGCTCACAACAACATGGGGACGGATTAAATCTGAAACCCGCCGTTAGCGGTTGGAGGAGATGATAATAATGGATACAAGTTGGCTTGAATACTGCGCTACGGAAGAACAACTCAAAGCGTTCAACGACGAGGGCTATCTTATTGTTGAGGACGCTATAAGTCCTGAGATGGTGGACACATTGGAGGTAGTCGCAGATCGGCTTGACACCGAAGAACGGACTAAAACGGGGTTGGCACCCCACGCATTGATGTCAAAATTCCGGACCGTCATTGAGGACGACATATTGCTGGAACTCCTTGATAACAAGAAAGTTTTCCCGCTGCTCTGGGACATTTTAGGCTGGAACATCCAACTCTACATCTCACACCTCATCATGTATCCCCCAGAACCGCCCGATAAACCGCGGATCCGAAAAGGCGCGCATTGGCATCAAGACGGCGGCAGACCTGTGCCAGAGATGGAACGTCCACACCCCCGACTCTCATTGAAAGTCAGTTACTGGCTGACCGACGTTACCGACCGTGACAACG
This sequence comes from Candidatus Poribacteria bacterium, assembly GCA_022827185.1. GTDB lineage: Bacteria > Poribacteria > WGA-4E > WGA-4E > WGA-3G > WGA-3G. The sequence goes on along the minus strand of JAJDTM010000002.1, from coordinate 157,842 downwards.
GTGCTATGCGGATTGTCCCGTGTAGTCACAAACTCGACACCCGTCCGCCAAACAGCGATAACGATCCTGACGGCGATCCCGAAGGTGCGATAGATCTGCTCGTCAAACGCGGCACGGCGGTGCTATTTGATCGCCGGATGTGGCATTCACGCGGCTGGAATTTCTCTGATGTCACTCGGAAAGTCTTGTTTATGGGGTATAGTTATCGTTGGTTGCGGGGTTTGGATTACAACCTCATGCCACCCGAAATCCTTGAGAAATGCGACCCGATTCGCCGGCAGCTGCTCGGTGACGGCGTGGACATCAAAGGTTGGTGGCAACCGACAGATGCAGATGTGCCTCTGAAAACATGGATTGCGGAGCATCGCGGAGAGGAATACCTGCGGTAGAAACTTTTGGGAATCTCATCGTGTTCGGTCGTCGTATTAATTTCCCTAGTCTATTTCTAAAGAATCAATATACTCGCGACCTTTTTCGGTTAAGGTAATAAGAACCGGTGTTAGTCATCGTCATCGGATTCTTCTACCGGTAGACGCTTGGAGGGATCATAGTACGAGACATATTTTATGCCGTTCCGTTTGTCCTCTTCCTGCATTGCTTTCAGATACGCGTAAAGTTCGCCCGGTTTCTTGAATTTCGCGCTAATTTCTGCTTTAATTCGATAGCATTCTTCAAGAATAGGATTTGTGTAAGTTTCAGGATCGAATTCAGGCTGCTTTTCAGGCGTTTCTTTCATCTGAATATCCTCCATTAGTTCCATAGGTGTGCAGAGGATTGTCGGTTGGAAGCCTACCTCTTGACATATACTGTTGATATGTTCACGCTTATTTTTATTTACGATATGCTTATGGTTCCATGACACCAAGTAATCAACGCCGTGTGCGGTCGCAATAGCAATATGCTGTGCGTCTAACTCAGAATTGCGTGGCACTGTCCCAGCGTCTATCAGTTTCTGTGCAAGGACATTTGCCTCTGGTAATACCTCTAATACCGTTAACTGTGATACCACTTCAAGTCTTTGTTGTGCTGCTACGACATTCCCTTGCTGGATTTCGGCGCGAACTACCGGTGAAATAACGAACTCAAATCTATCCGCATAATCCTCTCATAACTGCTGGCTTGCTCGCTGCCGAGCTGCTAAGATTGGGTTGTTACTGGGTCTCGCTACCAAGTAGCTAACAACCGTTGGCTCAATATAGAGTCTCGGTTTTATTGTTGCATATTTTAACACGAAATACTGCTTCTTTCAAATCGAATCCTCTCCATTCGTCAGCCATGCCAAGTCGAATTTTGCGAACGATAGTGTCTCGTAAGCACCATTCTCACCGCGTTCGTAGAGACAACAGATATTCATATCCGAATCAATGCAGAGATCAGAATACGCCGCAGGGCCTGCGTGCAAGACTTTGCCACTACCCCAAGTTTGACACTCATCATAACTGATGCGAATCGTCATCCGTTCACGGCTTTCGCTGGCGGGGTTGGAGAATAGGATACGGTTCTTGTCATGTTGACTTGCATCCGTATACCGTACCATACTCGCCTGACAGATCGGTTCGACGAGATCCGCTTCGTAACCGAATTCCGTGAATGTATCGCCACTGTCGCTGCTTCGCGCATAGGCGCGTCGCTTCGGCGCGACATAGTTCCGACAATTGAAATAGAGTCCACCATCCACTGTTTCGACGACAACCGATTCGTTGGTTCCGGGTTGTGCTTTCCCTGCCATCTGCCATGTCTCACCACCGTCATCGCTGACAATCAGGTGTGAGTAGCCGTATTGCGCATAGTCCCGTTCGTTTCCGAGCACATGGTCGCACGGGATCACCAACCTACCGTTTGCGAGTTGGATCCCGTGGCAGGGACCGGTTGCGTACCACGTCCACGTCTCGTCTTTCGTTGTGGCTGTGATTTCTCTCGGTTCCGCCCAAGTTTCGCCGTCATCGGTGCTGGAGGTTACCCAGACAGTGCGCGGTGCTTCACCTGCGACAATCTTCCCTTCCGCACCATCCGCGAGATTCTTGCAGAAAAGGAGCCAAATTGTGCCTGAATCACGATCAACGACTGGCGCAGGATTGCCATCCGTATCGGTGCCTGTAGAGACCGCGATTTGCATCGGCTGCCAACTCTCACCGTTGTCAAAACTCCGTTTCAAGACAATATCAATATCGCCTGAGTCACCGCCACCGTGCCGCCTACCTTCACAGAAGGCTAATAACGTTCCTTTATTTGATCGAACAAGCGCAGGGATTCGGAACGTGTGGTATCCTTCGGTCCCGGCCGTAAAAAGTGGACGCTCTGTTTTGTGCATGCTTATAGCCTCCCGTGAATACGGACGGATGTTAATCAACAACCGTCCCGATAGTGATTATTATTTCGTTCTCTTGATCCGTGCCCACGTTGTTGTCAATTTTCCTATCGGTTGGACAGGTGCCGGGTCATCCATTACAAATTCATCGGGTTCCTTCTGATGATCAGAGAGCCGGAGTCCGTCAACGACGCAATTCGTTGGAAATTTTGGATCGGGCGGAGAAGCATTATTAACTTCAAAGGTTTGCGCGAATACGGTAGGTCCTTTTTTGAAATTAGCCTCACCTTCAAGTTTGCCATCTAAGTAGAGTTTCAAGCCGTCCGGTCCCCATGTCCCTGCCATGTGATGATGCTCACCCTTTGTCCAGTTGAGTGCAGCACTGTTGGCGTTGTGCCATGACCCCGCGCTTTTAATCCGCATCTGCGCGATCCCACCGTTGTTGAACTGCAGAAATATAGCATCCGTGCCGCGCTTGTAAGTCATGAACATAAAAAGTTCACCTTTAACCTCATTGGCATCAAATCCCATGGTTACCCATAATTCAACGGTGCCTTCATCAAGATTAACGAAACGGTCTTCCACAGGGAAGTGGATAACATCGCCAACCTCTTTGCTAACAAAACCGTTCCCAAATTTACCCGGCTCAAAACTACCACCATCAACGGTGCCACCCTCTTTTTCAACTTCCGCTTTGCTCTCTAACGCAGAAAAGAAGGTCTCCTCTGCTGTAGCAATCGAGACGCAAAGCAACATAATCGTCAATATACATAAGGTTTTCATAAAAGATTCTCCTATTTCTGTTAGATTGTGGAGGCAAGCACTTTGCCTACTCCATAGACTACGAACCAAACGATATCGCATAGACTCAATTTTGGATGTTGATAACACTATTACTGTTTTTCGATGATTTTTACTTCGGTTTTGTGCACAACGCATATACATAGGGGGAGGTCAACTGCTGGTTTGGCACCTGAAGTGCTGCTAATAGATTGCCAACGATAATATCTGTCAAATTGACGCACTTACAGAGCACTTCGTGTCCCCATTTACCGATGACTGCCCGCCACGGCGAATAATCAACGACGCTCAGTTTCAAAGGACCACCTGTGTACCCATATTCTGTAACGCAAAACCCGGCTTCCTGCAACGCTGTAGCAAGCCCTATGGGCAGAATTACCTTGTGTGTCGCGAGAAGTTTCGGACTCGCGACGCGGGCTATCGGTGTATACATACCCCGCAGATTTGGGATTATTGTAAGCATTGTTCCACCGGGTTTGAGGAGATTGTACATCTCTTCTAAAATCGCGTGCGGTGTACTGAAATGTTCAATCAGTCCCATTGAATAAACAAAATCGAAAGCTGCGAGATGTTCTTTGGCAAACGCAAAGAGATCTTCACAAATGATCGTTCCTTTGGTACCGGCAAGCGCGAGATTTCGTTGGGCAAGTTGGCATCCCAACTCGGAAAAATCAACGCCATAACAGTCACTTTCATAATTTTGAGCAAGATAGGGAAGCCACAATGAATCGGCGCAGCCCAACTCAACCAGCGTCGGATGTTTAAAGGCTGCGAGTGCACCGTGGAACAACTTGGCAAGTTGACGGTTTGTCACATAAACCCATCGTAAGTGACGAACTTTGTGCTGCTGTCCATCCCAAAGCGTTGTCCAATAGGATTCGTCCGTCAAGGGTTTAACGTGCGGATCCATATCAACGTTCCTCCGAGAGAACCGCATCGTGTTCCAAAATCGGACAAAGATCACAGAGCCAATCAGCGCAATAGTTTTTGTACAAGCGGATGACCCCTTGCTCAATTTTAGCTGTCGGTTTCAAATCCCGCATCTGCTGTGTCTCATTGAAAATCTGTTCATCAACCCTACGGATAATCTTATTTCCTGTTGACTTAGAACCGGTGCTGTAAAGGCGTAGAATCGCCTCCTGCAATTTCTGACTCTCCGCCTCAACTGCCCATATATAGGCGATAGGTAAGATTTTATTAATAATGATGTCCACAGCCCGAGCATTACCAATCAGTCCTGCTTTTTGAGTGCCGCCAGTTCCGAAATTAGAATGCGTTTCCCAATAACCTGTAGGTTCAAGCATCAGTAGTGTACGTAGTTCTTTTTCAATAGTTCTGAGTGCCTTGGGTGTATCTGCGGTTACTGCTTTTTCACATATCGGTAGAAAGTACATCATCAAGCTGCCTTGGCAATGATGAATTAACTGGCTCATCGCTGCGATACGTCGAGTGGGATAATTCAGAGGTCTGCCTGTAAAACGCCAGCGCGCCGCTGTCATACGTAGCGGAAGTTCCGCGTATTCCGATGCACGCCACAATTCTTCTAATGCAACGATGCTCGGATTATCTGTCACTTCAGGTGATAGTGGTTTCTCACGTTGTGATGGCAGCAGTCCGGCAACTCCGAAAAGCATCGCTTGAATTTCCAACTCCGATTTCTGATCAAGGTCAGCAAAAGGGACATGCTGTGCTAACTCGCGCAATGCCTTGCTGTTGCGTTCATATCCAAGTGCTTCCATGATGCCTTCATAGAGAAGTTGCTCGAAATCAAGACGTGTCCTTAACAGACGCATCGACTCCGTCTTTTCTAAAAACCGTTCGCGCCCAAGTGATTCAAAAACGCCTTTCAGGGTCTCTATGTTTAATTGCTTCCCCGTTACCCGACACAAGCCGTCGGTTGTTGGGTCATTGGTGTCGTCGTATAGGTCTCCGGTATCCACAGCAACCCATTTTAGTAACTCTAAGGTTGGCACCCGTTTTCCGTTCTGAAGCCGTGTCCGTAGATTGAAGTCGTCGTTAAAAAGCACTGCGTGCACAATCACCCGATTATATCTGGAATTGAGATGATGTTTATGTGCGTACCACTCCGAAGACCGAACATGAATCTCAACATCACCAATATGAAGTTTACCATCAATCTCAATTTCGGCGTGCATAAAATCGGGACCTTCATTATGATTCAATATTCCAGGTTTTATCACACGAATCGCCCGTCTATCAATTGACGCCATATTGGTATCGAAAAAGCGTTGCTCATTCCACCATTTCTGGACTAATGCCTCATCAATTTTATCCAAATCCGGTTTATAGGTTTCATCTATTTCTTTGAACAGTTTAGTGGCATGCTCAACTTTAGTTACATCGTTCTTATGTGTTTTCATTGCTTCCAATTTACTTCACTCCGTGAATTTCGTTCAGCAGTGCCTGCGTTGCAACGGTTGGTTCAGGATGGGCACAAACAGCAGAGATTACGGCGATGCCGTGCGCGCCTGCCCGAATCACGTCACCTGCGGTCTGAACGCTAATCCCCCCAATCGCGATAACCGGACATGCTGCGATGTCGCACATCCGGCGGAGTCGTTCTAATCCTTTAGGCATTTCCGCATCCGATTTTGAAGTGGTGCCGTAGATAGGTCCGAACCCGATGTAGTCAGCACCTTCGGAAATAGCTTCAAGTATTTTATCTTCAGTTCGGGCGGAGGCACCAATGATGGCTTTTGTAGAGAGAATCTGTCTTCCAATGGAAACAGGCATGTCGTCCTGTCCAAAGTGTGTACCTGTTGCCCCGACAGCGAGTGCGATATCTGCCCTATCGTTTACAATCAACGGCACCTTGTGCTGCGCACATATCGTCTGCATATCTTGTGCCATCGCTATCAATTCGCGCGTCGTTCCGTGTTTCTGTCGAAATTGCACTGTGTCCGCGCCGCCTTCAATTGCCAATTCCGCCAGTGCTGCATGCGTAAATCGGGATTGCAGTGCCGTGTCCGTGATAACGTGAAGAACACCTATATTTTTCATGTTGGCATTCCGTCCAAAGTGTGCTAAATTATAGTCATCGGTTATTAGTTATCAGTACTCAGTCGTCAGTTGTCAGGACTCAGTTGAAGAAAGGTTTGATTGATCAGAACACCTCTTAACTGATAACTGACCACCATTCTTACTGACAACTCCTAATTTAGTATACCACACATAGGAGATGCTTTGTGAATAATTTGTTATTTCAGTCTGAGGATAAGGTGCTTTTTATTGGGGATAGTATTACGGATTGCGGACGACGAAATGAACACGCGCCTTTCGGACACGGGTACGTTCGTAAAATCACTGAACTCATCACTGCAAAATACCCCGAACGCGACATTACCTATGTTAATAAAGGCATTGGCGGCGATATCGTTGAGGGTTTGGAAGAGCGGTGGGACGCCGATGTAATTGCCGAAGCACCAAAATGGCTCTCGGTGAAAATTGGTATTAACAATGCAAGTCGACAGTATGGGGCAGGCGTTTCGTCGGAAGAGTATCTACCGGTTTGGGAAGCGTGCTATCAACGGATTCTCACGCGCGCGAAAACCGAATTAGATGCGTCCCTTTTTCTATTTGAAATTTTCTATATTGAGGAAGATGTTGACGCACCGCGCCCATTGGACGTAGACGCCTACAACGCAAGCATACATAAACTTGCTGCAGAGTTTGACGCAAGACTGATACCAACGAATGCCGCTTTTGATGACGCAGTTGCTGCACGTCCCGGCGCACTCTGGACGACCCAAGATGGCGTTCATCCAAATGCGGAAGGGCACACCTTGATGGCATTGGAATTTCTTAAACAGGCAGAGTGGTAAACTATCCTCGTGAATAATTATAGTAAAATCTGAAAATATGTTTACACTTGTAGCATAGGCTGTTGGTTTCCTGTGCCTCCGTGAGACACACATTTACAAGTTCACATAACGAGGCAAGTGTATAAGTAATTACGGAATCTACTATAATTCGAGGTTATTGGGGGCGGACGCTCTCAGCCTGACGTTTCAACGCTTCAATTAACGCCTGCTCGTGGCGTTTGTTATATTCAGAAGCAAGTTGTTGGGCGCCCGTTCGGTTACCCCAATAAAATTGCCATCCGACGAGAGAGATACCAGCACAGCCGATGTAGCGACGGTCGCGAATAGCATCCACGGCAAGATAGATGAACGTCCCACTCAATGCTGCCGCAAAAATGCCCTCTTTCACTTTGCCCACGTAAAGCTGCCCACTCCCAGGAACGACTGTAGAGAGCCAGCCCGCCAGTTGTGGTGATTTGGAGGGTAGTGGCGTTTCTTTAAGAAGCAGGTCTGCCAATTTGTCCGCTTTTGCTCCGGGGATGGCCCCGGTCTGAGAGGCATCTATTTGCCGCAATTCCGAGATCGCCTTGTTCCAATCGGTCGTCCGAATGTAGCACCAGCCGCGTAAGTAGTGTGCTGCAGCCACGACTTCCGGCTCCGTGCTGGCGCGTAAGAGTTCAAAGAGGCTACTTCGCGCCTGCGAATACTCCCCCGCATCAAAATGGAGCTGTCCCAACATCAACTGACTCTGAAACCGCAAAGGCGAATTCGGGTGGACGGCTGAGAATTCATGAAACAGGCGTTTAGCACGATCGGGTTCGTTCTGGTAGTAATAACTCTGCGCAATCCGATAATTAGCTACATCCGTGAATGCTGGGTCAGGTTGATAAAACAGAAGGCGTTTATACTCACGCCTCGCCGCTTGATAGTCGCCCGATTCAAAAAGTTGCTCTGCGTAACGGTATTGCTGCAGATTTGCTGTCTCAGCAAAGACGCTCGTTGCAAAAGCCATGATCGAGATTAATAGACAATATAATAATTTAATCAAGATAGGTATCATATTTTGTCAGGACTATTTAGTTTTCGGTTTTGACTCTGATTTTCGTTTATAAGTGTTAACGTTTTTTCGCCAGATCGCGAGCGCAGCTCGCTCCTACAGAGGAAACATATCCATATATAAAGTGAATATGTAAAACTAAATGCCCCTGCATATTTTGTAGTTGCACAATTCCTCTGGAATTCATTGGGTAGCAATTTGGGTTAAAAATACTATATAGGAAATCCCATGGATTTACAAGTGGTAACTCAGGTTATTATATTTCGACGCGGACAAACACCATATACGTACCTGACAATAGAAGAACAAAAAACAGAGCCAATAAGAGTAAATCTATAGCCGCAGCATTGAAATCACGACTCAGATTGAGTGTATCTTCAAACTTTGGTATTGCCTCCGGGCTAATAGGCTTCTGGGACATTCCCTCACGAACCCCAATGATATGGAGACTGTTGGGATCTGCTCTATCCATATCTGTAACAAATTCTCGGTATTCACGAGCGTAACGCTGCGCGTTCTCCACAAATTGTTGATGCCGTTCAAAGCCTGTGCCAGCAAAAACCTCAAGAAGGTACTGCACAATCGCAACCGGTGAGATACGGGTGACGGAACGTCCCAGTTGAATTTGGGCGTGCTGCTGGTATAAAAATTCTTGGCTTAAACGTTCCCGCGCTGCTACGTCTTTAGTGACATATTCACCCCCTAACGCTATTCTTTTCGCTGGATGCTCACGCGCGCCTTGCAAACGAGTAACATATTCATCACTGAGTTCAATGTAAAGTTGTTCTCGACGCTCCCGGAATTCATCATAAGTCATCGGTGTTGAAAATCCGCTGGCAATAGAGGCGAGTGTACTCGGCATAAAGACGACAAAAATAACCCATGTCAACAAGAGTATCACGAGACTCGCTGCACTTTGCTGCACACGCGACGACACTAACAATCCTAATGCCAGAAACAGGCACAAGTACAGAATCGCAATAAAAAAAATAATACCTAAACGGTTCCACGCATCCGTGCCAAGTTGGACATCGTCGGATGTGGAAATTACCAGCAGGTTCATCAACACCGCGAGCGTAAATGGGACACTAATACTTACCAACGCGCCTAAGAATTTGCCAATCAACACGGTATGGCGCGGTATCGAGTTCGCCAGCATTAAACGTAGTGTGCCGTGCTCGCGTTCGCCGGAAATTGAGTCAAAGGTGAATAGGATCGCGATGAGGCTCAAGACGTATCCGATCACAAATCCCCAATCTACTTTGATAGTGTCCGGACGAATATTTCTTGAATTGTGAGTCGCAGGACGATAATCCAACTGCCAGAATCCCATTAAGCCATCGGTGATCCGCCGAATGAGTATATGGACAGCATCTGGCAAAAAGATGTCCCCCCCATCCGCACAGAAATGGAGAGATGACGGCTTTTTGTAAAGCAATCCGGGACCCCGTTGTGCAATGTTATACAAATGCGTCCGAGATTCTAAGCGATTCTGCGATTCTGTGACGGCATCATGATACTTCTGCATCCGCATCGGGTGTTCTCGGAGATGCACAACAGCGTTAGTCAGCATCAAGCCGAAAAGCAATACTGTTGCCAGTGCAAATCGGAGGCTATTGAGATTATCGTAGAGTTCACGTTTTGTGATATGCCAAATCACTACACTTCACCTCTTTGGAAAACTAAAAATATCACCATAAAAAGAAAAAGGTTCATCACTATCAGCAAGAGTAAATCTGGCAATGCTCGCGCTGCATTTGTTCTGACATCGCTTCTCTGAAAGGAAAACTGAGGCAGACTATCCCAGTCCACCGCGCCCTTATCGGCAGAAAACCATTGTTGAGATTCAAAAACCTTCTTATCGTAGTAATAATCAATCAACGTCCGTCGGTACCTTCGTGCCGCTTCAAAAAAATCTCTGAGTCCGTGCAGATCTGTCCCTGCCCACGCTTGCGTCGCGGCATCATACATCCCGACTGGCGAGCACCTCAAAAGGATGCGATCAACGATCGCTGGCTGAACAAAAATGGTTTCGAGTGCCTGTCTTCGGACGAGCCATGCGTGTTCTGCGGTGTTGATAGTCTTCGGCACGAGGTAGCGGTAGTAGTCCTGCGCGTATGGCACCTGAGGTTTGGATGCCTCAGTAAGTTTCCCGATATTTGAACCAGCGAGGTAAAAATACCTAAGTATTGATGGACTTCTGTAAAAGTATGCGTAGTTGAAACCGGATCCGCCTATGATGCCAAAATGTGGGTCTTCTCCTACCATGCCAAAATGTGGATCTTCTCCTGGAACAGCGTCGTTTGCAAGAAACTGTTTTCGCTCTCTGTCGAATTCCTCCCAGATCTGTTTAATTTCCTCGTAAGTGGAAACCATACGCTCTTGCGAGGGCTGAGGCGGGGTAATCGCGGCAAGGATTACGTTTGGATACACCAACACCCAAAACCCCCAGACGAACATAGCAAGCATCAGCGCGGTACCGGTTCTGCGGGTTACTGCTGAAATTAGCATACCGATGAGGTAGAATACTGATAGATAGACAATTGAGCTCAAGATAATCCCACCAATACGGAGGAAATCACTGATGCTCAGAGAAATAGCGGTGGATGTCGTCAGCAAAATCGCCGCGAGGAGCAGGCTCATCAGCAGCGGAACAAGCAAACACGTCATCGCACTGATGTATTTCGCAAGCAGGATATGCCCGCGACGGATTGGATGCGTTAGCACCAGACGCAATGTGCCGCGCTCGCGTTCCCCTGCAATGGCATCATAGGCGAAAATAAGTGCCATTAGACTCAGAACCACCTCAAAGATAAAAACAATGTCAATCGAAGAAAAGAGGTTGAGAAGTGGATTCGTCGTCCCTTGCATCCGTGCATCCCACAATGTCGGCACAAAACCGTAAGATATCCAAATTTCGTTGCCCAGTCGTTTATCCAACCCAACATTGAAAATACTCAGCGGATTTGGCGGGCGGGCGACATCCAAACCTCCACTCGAATAGGTTTTTCTTTCCCGCAATTCCTGATGCTCCGTTTTCAGAGCAGTGTTGTAAGCGGCCAACCGCCGCTCATAATCCTTGATGAGCACAGCAGTATTCGCAACGACAAGCAGTAACATAATAAAAACTGCAGCAGCGAAGCGGAATGTCATAAGGTTGTCAAGGAGTTCTCGACGGATGAGTGTTGTTATCATGAAGTTCACCCTAATTCAGATGTTTTTCAAACCAGTCTATAATACGTTCCCAGCAATCTGCACGGTGTTCAGGATGCCAACTCGTCACGATATGCCCTTCACCACGATACCAAGTAAAAGTCGCTTCCTTCTTAAGCCTGCGTAAGCCAGAAAAAAGTTCCCCAGATTGCGTGTAATCATAACCGTTATACCCCTCACCACAATAGATTAGAACAGGAGTTTCTACCTTATCTAAGTGGAATAGTGGTGAATTGTCAATATATTGTTTGCGTTGTTCCCAGAGCGATCCACCTATTTGAAGCCGTCCTTCCACCCAATCAATACCAAGGCTTGCTCCCCGCTTTGAAAGATTACCATAAACTTGGATCAAATTATAAAAACCGCCACCGCAAACTGCAGCTTTGAAACGGTTAGTTTGTGTAATCAGTCCCGCTGAACAGTATCCACCAGAGCCGTATCCCATTATTCCCAAACGATTTGTATCGGCGACACCCATTTCAACGACCTTGTCTATTGCCGGTAACACATATTCGGGCAATTCCGTTAACCACATGTCGGATTTAGGCGGCAAATCAATACCAAGCACAGCAAAACCACGCGCGGCAAGAAGTTGAAAGTTTATGACGTAATCAAATAACCCAAAACTATAGATAAGTCTTGATGGAGGCATGCCCGGATGTACCCACGTAACCAAAGGATACTGTTTGCCTTCCTCATAGTTAGCAGGCAGCATCAAAGCACCCCGTAAACGTTCACCTTTTTCCGTTTTTGCTTCGACGAAGCGGACCTCACCGAATTGTAAGTCGCGCAGATGTGGATTGAGTTCGGTCACTTGTTGTTGTTGTTTCGCGTCTATATTAAACGTCCAGATTTCCTCTGGATGTGTCGCATCTTGCGATCTGTAGACAATCTGTGCATCATAACCCACAACCTTTAAATCGAACTCGTCTGCAATACGACTGGTTACGCTAATCGGTTCCTCAAACAGACAAGTCGCACGTGCCGCCGCGGTATTTACCAAATAGAAGCCGTCTTTCTTTGTTTCTCGCTCATGCGTCTGAACGCAAATAGACGCCGCATCGCTTGACTGCCATACGACATGGGTATTCCCTTTCGCCACCAGACCGATGATGGATCTATCCAATGCTTCTGTCAGTTTCCGTGGATTGCTGCCATCTGCTGCGAATTCCCATATATTTCCGTCGATGCCGCAGAAAAACGAGTCACCCGCCGGAGTCCATAACGGGCGTGCGAAGAATCGCAGTTTCTCTTCAATGTTTTCAGTGATGTTCTTCTGTTCACCATCTTGGATTGAAACCAAATACAGCCCACTCCGGTCAGCATATATTAACTTCTGACCGTCTGGCGACCAACTCACGAATAACGCTTCTTCACTGATATTTGTAGCCAAACTTCGGGTTGGCTTTCCATCTAACGGAACTAATAATAACTCAAAAAGGTGTTCTTGAGATGTCAACTTCTCTTCTACAATTAGATTTAGCACAGCAACTGTGGTCCCATCCGGAGAGAGTGTAATATTTCTCGTATACAATCCTCGGGTGGGAATTGACACCTCACCTGTGTCAATATCAAAGACCCCTAAATCTCCTTTGATCCACGCGAATTGCTCCGATACTTCCTCTAAATAAGACTGTTCCTCTGAATCCGTGTGCCAAACGTTTATCGCTTGTGGACTTGTTTCAGTTGAGATAATTGTAGTAAGGTCCATATCTTCGGGACGTAACTTTGTGATGATATGTTTTCCGTCTGAAGTCCACTGCGGTACTTCAAGACCGTGGGTTGCACTCATCGGTTTTTCGCTGAGTTGGCGGAGTTTCTTTTCAACCTTATCCCAAATCCAAAGATTCGGTGCTCCCATTCGGTCAGAGTAGAATGCTAAGTAATGTCCATCCGGAGACCATCGCGGTGCCCAATCAACCCCAGTATCTGCGCCGAGTTTATGGGACTCCTTCGTTTTGATGTTGGTAACCCATACCGCATGGCAATGGTTTTCAGTCAACGCGCCAGTCGGTTGATGATATGAAGATTCCGCAGATTGTTGTTCAAACGATGATTTTCGTTCAGGATCTATCACAACATAAGCAAGCCACTCTCCATCTGAGGAAAGTTGCATTTGGGAACGGTATGATAAAGACCTCATTTTGAGTATTTCTGAACGCATTCTATCTGTCATACTAATTTCTCCTTGCACCGGAAGTGCGGAACTGTGTCCCTTTCTAATAGGAATATCTATCGTCTCTTGCGTTGATAAATCGTATTGTCTCAACCTTTGTCTTGCGCGATGAAGTTGGCTCTTAATCGTATTTTGAGGGACACCTAAATAGTTACTGATCTCAGCAGATGTCATCTCTTCAAAATAGTGGAGTGTGATGAGTTGGCGATCGCTTTCCTTTAGCATTGAAAGCAGCTTTCGCGCCAATTCGCGTTGGGCTTCGGCAGCATCCCTCTCGTTTTCCAAAGCCACATACCGTGAATATGTATCTGTCTCTGCATTTATTGTATAGTTTTCACGTAGCAATTGGGACGTTGATTGATTTTTTCTAAACCACGCTATACAGAGATACTTAGCAATTGCAAAAAGCCATTGTGGAAACTTCGTCGGGTCTCTCAACTTATTCAGATTTTGATATGCTTCAAAAAATGTTTCCTGTGTAATGTCTTCAGCAATGTGGAAATCTCCACTTTTCCGATACACATACGCGTGAACCTGCTCCTGGTATTTGCTCACCAAACTCACAAAGGCAGTTTCATCACCCGCAAGTATGGATTGAATCAACACAACATCGTCTGTTTTCATCTGACATCTCCAGAGGGGAACAAAAACCCCACCGCCGCTGGCGAGGATTGTATCCTCGTCATTTTGTGAGTGTATAGATAATTACGGAATCTACTATAATAACTGGGTAATACGTTTTTGGGTAGGAACGCTTAAAGGCAGGAAGAAACGTTTGATTATTTCACTATATAATGTCGCGAGTTAGTTTAAAAAGGGTGCATAATTTTAATGCAGGACTATTTAGTTTTAAGAAATCCTCCGGTTTTATGTCCCTTTTTACGGACCCGGTGCGGTTAGAAACACGCACCTACCGGGCCTGGGGTGTCCAAAATTGGAAGAAAAACCGAAAACTAAATGACCCTGAATTTTAATGGACTCGCAATTGACATTTTAAAATCTTGATTTCCACAGCACTAATTTCACTTCATCTGTCGGTGGTGGTATTGCGCCGAATAAACCAGAATCTCGAATCTCTTGTTGGAGTCTACTACGAAACAGTCTTTCCTGCTGTAGGTTAAAAGCCCGCGCTGTTTGGATACTCTGATAAATGCTGTTTCCATAGAGAAACACCCCAAGTATTCCAACAGGCACAGCAACTTCATAACGCTCTTGGTCAACATAATAGAAACTTGCACCGCCGAGGATTGCGATACTGGCGAAGGCATAAAGCCCATCGACTGTTCGTCCGGTGTAAACTTGTCCGCTGCCCGGTACCAATACGGAGAGCGCGCCTGCGACCGTTGGGGAACGGTGCGGCAAAGTCTCAGCATTTTTTACCATCCGCGCTAATCTATCACTCACCTCAGCAAAAGGGCTTTCGGAATAGGTTACAGAGACACTGTTCCACACGCTGTTTGCTTCCGCCCATTCCCCCTTGTCTATATGTAGCATTCCGATTGTGAAGTGGACGCGCGGTGCCAAACCACTCTTCTTATGTTCGGTGAGAAATCGTTTGAGTGATGTAATTCCTTGCTTACTATCACCCGATAGAATATGGCATTGCGCAATGTTATTTTTAGCGCGTGCGACAAGCGGGCTTTTCGGATAGGTGTCAATCAGAAGTTGATAAGCATGGATTGCGTTTTTCAATTGACCTGCATTCTGGTAAGATGCGGCAATCCGAAAAGCTATGAAATCGCTTTGGGAGGCATCGGGATGTAGGAAAAGGAGTCGCTTATACTCGTGGGCGGCGTTGAGATAGTCGCCTTCTCGGAAGAGGGAGTCTGCAAAAGCAGATTCCACTACTGCTGGAGACGGCGAAACCGTGCTGAAAAAGATAAAATATAGGGGACAACTGAGAAACGCGTATCGCGTTAAGATAGATAGATGGGTTTTCATTCGGTGTCAAGTTGTCTTTGTACGTGATCTTTGCTGACCGTCCAAACGCGATGACCAACATCTATGAGTTGTGGCGCGAAACGAGAATTTTCAATCTCCTTTTTGAAACCGTCACCCCCATACATGTTGAGAAGAATAAGCGCAAAGGCGATAACGACTCCCCCCGAAGCAACGCCGAAACAGAGCCCTAACAACCGGTTTGCCCAACCGAGGACCCCCTTTTCAAGGATACGCTGGATACGCTCAAAGAGCGAGTCAATGAGAATAGAAACGACAAGTACAATGGCAACAATGCTCAGCCATTTCGTCCAAGTAGGATTCGTTATGAGTTTCTGAAGGAATGCCGCGAGTTGATGCCAAAATTGGCATGCTACGAAAAATCCCGCGCCAATTACGAATACACCCCAAACACTTCGGGTGAAACCCGCACGACAACAACTTATGCCTGCCAGTCCAACAAGGATAAGGATACCAATATCAAGTTTCGTCATTTTTGGGTATTTTTGTATGGGAAACCAAGATTTGCGCGCTACGGAGTGCCTACGATCAGAATTTCCTGCAGCGTTAGTCCAAAGGCCTGTTCAATTGCTGTTTCTGTGGGTACACCATTACCTAATTGATGAAGCAGCTTGCGGATTTCGGAAAAACCGAATTGCTGAGTAAGATATTCGACGATCGCTGCGGATTGGATATACGCCAATCTTCGGTATTTCGGCGGAAGTTGACTAAACGGTTCATTCAATGCAGCAAACGGGAGTAACCGCTTTGTTTGAACCGCCTGTTGCAAATCAAGCCGCTCGGACTGGAACATAGGGCGTGCAATGCTTTGTGCAAGCCCTTCATCAAGCCATACTGGGCAGTGTCCATTTGTTAGATGATAGACGAATAGATGCACCCATTCATGCCGAAGCAGTGCGTATAAAATGCCGAGTACCGGCTCACCCGCTGCGCAGTAGAGTAAACGGATACTTCCATCGTAGCAGCCGCTGGCCCATTTCGGTAGTGAACGCTGCGACACTGTGATGCCATTTGTGTTTGTAATTGAGATAGATACAGGAGAGATCGGATAATACCCTAATATTTCACCCAACTCAGTATAGGTTCGGTGAATAAGCCGACAGATGTTCCATACTGTCTGGGGGACCATCGTCGAATGACAAGTTAGATTGAAAAATTCGGCATCTACAACGTGTTTAGCGGGTGTTGTAGTGTCCAGTTGCAAACATTCAAGGAATTCTTGGGGAGGTGGTTTGCACAAATCCTCCAAACAAACCAATCCGTCATAACACGCTTTCTCATCAAGAATACGTGCTTTACGTCTAAGGGCTGTCGGCGAATCTGGGCATAACCGAAGTGCGATGTCTAAGCATTCCAACGCCGTGTCCCATTCTCCAACCATCTCGTATGCTTTTGCCAGATCGGCATAGATATAGTGATGCTGTGCCGCACCTAATTTCAAGCCAGCAAGGTAGTGTTGGATAGCCTCAACATAGCATGCTTGCCCATAACTGAGCGTTGCTTGTTGAAAATGAGACAATGCTAATGAGTTGGTATGCCTGAGTTGCACAATTCCCATAAGGAGCGGAAGGCATTAAGGATTTTTCCATCAAGGCACTCCTGCTCCTTTTCCCCATATAACTATGAACGTTCAATATCAACAACTTTGAAACTAATTTTTCCACACTTCAGTATAGAGCCGTCTTGAACCCGGGCAGACGTTTCAATGCGCTCGTCATCAACATAAGTCGCATTGGAACTCCCAAGATCTGTGACGTACACGTCATCATCCTTCTGCTCGAACCGCATGTTCAAACGGGAAAGCGTCCGGATTGCATCGTAGCGTCTCAACATTTCTGGAGATGTTGGTGATTGTTCCTCATCCCACTGTCGGACTTCGTCAGCATCGGGCAAAGATTTCTCTATCGGCATAATTTCGGTTGTGTCATCGCCTAGATCTGGACTTGCTAAGCCGTAATTGTTGTTGAACCCTGAATAGTCGTGAATCTCCACTTCCTCGCCCCGAATTTTCGCCATGACCCGTTCTCTCGCGCGGTCTTGAGCACCCGGCCGAGGTACGACGTTCTCCCTTTCTTCAAAGCGATAGTGTGTAAAATCGATAAGTTGTTTCAATGGCTGAAGTTCCGGGAAATTATTGATTTCCTTCAAAAGACGTTTCTGCTTACGGGACAGCCTTTTGTTTTTCAGCCAGCACGTATAAGCCTCCAGCATCTCCGCCTTTTTAAGGTCATCTACTGAAATCCCGGCTCTTCGCCATTTCTTCCAGAAGCGCATTAGTTAATCCTCCAAAAAAATTAATAAATCCACTGGATGCCTTTGGCAACCAGAATTTTCCGCAGTTCTTCCGTACACCGAAAAATCCAGATTTTCACGGTGCCTTCTTTGCGGTTAAGAATGCGGGCAATCTCTGCAATACTGTAACCCTCTAAATGCCGTAACATCCACGCAATCCGATGATTCGGTTTCGTGACTTGTTCAAGGGCACTTTCCAGAATTTGTTGTGCTTCTGCAGCTTCTAATTCTTGTTCGGGATCAGCGTACGGGTCCTCGTACTGACTCAACGGCTGTTCCTCATCATCAGGTGAACCGCTGAGTGGATGTTCCCGAATTCTGTTTCGTTTGCGTATTGCATCGATAATGGTGTTTCGAGCCACCATATTTAGCCATGCCTGAAAACTACCTTTTTCTGCGTTCCATTTGTTCTTGTTTAGCTTCTGCCAAACCTTGACGAATACATCCGAGGCAACCTCTTCTGTATCTTGATAGTTTCCAAGCATTCGATAGGCTTTGTTATAAACCCATCCGTAGTGCTTGTCGAACAATTGCCTAAACGCGGCATCGTTGCCTGCTTTCGCTTGCGTTGCGAGATAGGTGTCTTCGACAGCAGATACGTCATTTGGTGTTTGGCGCGCCATTATAATCTGCTCCTTCGCCTATTAAAAAAATCCTTATTTAGCAGGCTACACATTGTTAACGTTAACAAAACGGATTGCGTTACAAAAAAAAAGGGGAAAATGACACGCCATGGAAAACTAATGCGCCATCAACATTTCTTGCATTTAGTATAACAAATTTTAGAAAAATATGTCAAGAAAAAATAATTTTTGTAGAATTTTTGGAGGTTTTTCTACAGATTTTCGCAAAAATAGCACAAAGGGAGACACAAAAAGGAGAGACGCTTATTGTATTGCGAACTGCAGGGTTTTTGCTTGGGTGTTTCTTCAGGGTTTCAAACCCCGCCTGCAGTGGGGCTGCGTAAGCTAACTATATTCAAGAAACACTGGCAAAGACAATCCGTTCTTTCTCCGCATAGTCCTTGATCAGTTGATACGTGCAGTAAGCAGGTTCAGCATCAATGAGCATCCGAATGGCATCAGCCTGTGCGTCACCGATTTCGAGAACGAGCTTCCCGTTCGGTGTGAGGTATTCCGGGGCTTCAGCAATTAATCGACGGATCACAGCGAGACCGTCGTCACCAGCGAACAAAGCAATCTCCGGTTCATAGTCGCGAACATCTGGACTCAGGGTATCCCATTCTGTCTTTTTGATATAAGGCGGATTACAGACTATCCAATCGAATCGGATTTCCTCATCAGGATCCATCGCTTTTATAGGTTCAAATAGGTCGCCCGACAGAAATCTGATTTGTGCTGTGCATGCATGTGTTTCGGCATTCTTCCGAGCGACTGCGAGCGCAGGTTCAGAGATGTCCGTTGCGATAATATCCCACTCCGGTTGATGCACCGCAAGGCTCGTAGCGATAACACCACTCCCTGTACCGAGTTCTAATAAACGTTGGAAATCCCCTGTTTTTGCAGTGAGAACCGCTTCAACGAGCTGTTCCGTCTCAGGTCTCGGAATAAGGACCCGTTCATCTACGTAGAAGTCTAAGGACATGAACTCTTTCCGATTCGTTAAGTAGCTAACGGGTGTACGCTCGATGCGCTTTTTTATCAGTTCTCGAAACGGCGTGAGGTGTTCTTGGAAGACAGGCATTTCAAAGTGGAGATAGAGTTGCAAGCGACTTTTTTCGAGTAAGTGTCCGAGCAATACCTCTGCGTCTAACCTCGGATTCGGGATGCCGTGCTGTTCAAAATACTGGGACGTCCAATTGAGTAGATCTACCACACGCCACATTTTGTTAGGCATAGTCTGTGTTCCTTAGTTGGCGTGCGTTAAGCCTCTTGTAACTTTTCCGCCTGGTCGGCAGTTGTTAGCTGATCGATAAAGGCTTCTAAATCACCATCTAAAACGGCATCAAGTTGATAAGAACTAAATTGGATACGGTGATCGGTTACACGAGATTGCGGGAAGTTGTAAGTCCGGATTTTCTCGCTTCTATCACCACTCCCGACCATGGAGCGTCGGGTTTCGGCCCTTTCACTGTTAAGTTCAGCCTGTTTTTGCTCTTGGAGGCGTGCACGGAGGATTTTCATCGCCTTAGAGCGATTTTTGTGCTGAGATTTCTCGTCTTGGCAGGTTACAACCAATCCTGTGGGGATATGTGTAATTCGGATGGCGGAGTCGGTCGTGTTAACGCTTTGCCCACCGGGACCGGAGGAACGATAGGTATCAATTCGTAGTTCAGTTGCCTCATCGATTGCCAAATCAAGTGCTTCTGCTTCGGGAAGCACAGCCACTGTCGCGGCAGAGGTGTGGATGCGTCCGCTCGTTTCCGTAGTCGGAATTCGCTGGACGCGATGTATGCCCCCTTCAAATTTTAGGTAACTATATGCGTTCGTCCCCTCGATTGAGAAAATGACCTCTTTAAAGCCTTTTAATCCCGTTGGGTTCGCGCTGAGGATCTCAACTTTCCAATTTTGCCGCTCAGCATAGCGGGTGTACATCCGAAACAATTCGGCTGCGAAGAGACTGGCTTCTTC
Source organism: Candidatus Poribacteria bacterium (assembly GCA_022827185.1). Classification (GTDB taxonomy): domain Bacteria; phylum Poribacteria; class WGA-4E; order WGA-4E; family WGA-3G; genus WGA-3G. The sequence continues at coordinate 137,624 of JAJDTM010000002.1, read as the reverse complement.
ACCACCAGTGCCTGCCCGAATTTCGATGATGACGTTCTTTTCATCGTTGGGATCTTTCGGAATGAGAAGCAGCTTGAGTTCTTCGATCAGTGCCTCTTTCTTCGCGGTGAGGCTGTCTAATTCCTCCTGCGCCAATCCAACCATTTCTTCATCTGTTTCGGATTCTATCAGGAGTAACGTATCCTCAAGTGCAGCTTCTAATTGCTGGTACTCCTGATAAGCAGAAACGATCGGAGAGAGTTCCGCGTGGGTTTTAGATAACTCCATTAACCGTTGCTGATTTGAAATTTGTGCCGGATCCCCAAGTGCTTTTTCAACCTCAGCGTATTTAGTTTCGATATCCTTGAGCTTTTCAAACATTTTTGGCACCGCTTGCAAGCCAAAACTTGCTGTTAGCCTTAAAGTTAAAAGTAAGAGTCCGCCCTATGCCTATTCCTTTTTTTACATTCTTAGGCTATTAAGACACGGAACTCTCTTTGGAATTCTGATGGATTTAGACTTTACAGGTCGGATAACGGGTCTTTACTCTTCTTCTTCGGTCAGACCGTAACGTCGGCGGAAACTTTCAACACGTCCAGCAGTGTCAATAAACCGTGCTTGTTGCCCAGTGTAGAATGGATGACATTTTCCACAAATATCTACGCGCATTTGCGGTTGGATAGCGAGTGTGTTGTGGGTCGCGCCACAAACGCATGTGATCACACATTCTACCATTTCAGGATGTATTTCAGCTTTCATAATGTCCTTCCTTAAATTTGAGATTTCTGTATTACGAATCTACGATTTGACTAAATTTCTTAAGCGTGCCGAGGCAGGCGTGTAGCGTCCACACTTACCGCTTCGGACGCGCGTTGTTCGGTTTCACGGATGTAGTGGTAGTGTAGTTTGCATTATCTACCATTCGTTCGAGGAATTCGGTGTTCGTGGCATTTTTGCCGAATTGCTCAATAAGCATTTCAAGCGATTCCGCGTTGTCCATTTGGCTTGTGAATTTCCGTAGCACCCAGACTTTGTTAAGTACATCAGGTGCCAACAAAAGTTCTTCACGCCGTGTTTTTGATTTTTCGATATTAATCGGTGGATAGATTTGCAGATCCAGCAAGGCACGCTCCATGTGGATTTCCATATTGGCGGTGCCTTTAAATTCTTCATAGATATATTCATCTTGACGGCTTTCTGTATCAACCAGTACGGTTGCGATGACCGTTAGACTCCCGCCCTCTTCCAATTTTCGGGCTGCGCCGCAGAACTGACGTGGCTTCACGAACGCCATGGCATCTAAGCCCCCGCTCAACGTTTTTCCACTGTGAGGGGCCATGACGTTATGCGCGCGTGCCAATCGGGTCATACTATCTAATAGAACGACAACATCTTTCCCATACTCTGCCCAGCGTTTCGCCTTTTCAATCGCCATTTCCGCCACCTGAATATGTCTTTCCGGATGTTCATCAAAGGTAGAACTGATGACTTCTCCTTTGACAGAGCGTGCGACATCCGTAACTTCCTCAGGACGTTCATCAATCAGGAGAAAGATGAGAGAGACCTCTGGATGGTTCGCTTCAATACCAGCGGCAATATTCTTTAGCAGCGTTGTTTTTCCACTATAAGGTGGCGCAACAATCAATCCGCGTTGTCCCTTCCCGATGGGCGCTATTAAATCCATCATACGGGTCCCGTATTCGGACCCACTGTGTTCCAGTTTCAATTGTTCATAGGGGTGAATAGGGGTGAGGTTATGGAAAAGGATTTTCTGTTTGACAGCTTCGGGCACTTCACCGTTGACCTTCTCAATTTGTAACATTGCGAAGTAACGTTCTGCCTTGTTTTCTGTCTTCTTAGGCGGGCGGATTATACCTTCAACAACATGCCCCGTCTGTAAATCAAAGCGCCGAATTTGCGAGGAGGAGACGTAAATATCCTCGTTGCTCTGCAAATAGTTGGAGCGTGATGAACGAAGGAAGCCGTAGTGTTGATCCCGGTCATCAAGAATTTCCAAGACACCACCACCGTAAAATTGGGTATCCCCCTCAGATTTAGCCTCTATAATTTCGTTAATCAATTCCTCTTTCCGAGACCCGGTGTATTCATCCACTCCGAGAGTCAGCGCAAGGTCTTTGAGTTCCGAGAACTCCATTTCTTGGAGCTTGCCAATGTCCAAGCTCTCCATAGTTTATAGTACTCCTCATTGTGCCTCGTCCCAAGCTAATCGTTTCACCGTGGTGTTCATCCAACGATCTAACGAACTCTTTGTTCCCACTCAAAGATGCGGCATATTAAAAATAGGGTCGCAAAAGCAGGACACGCAGAAGTGATTAAAATGGGATCAAGGCTAATCTTGTAGAATAATTGACTATAGTTGGTTTCTATCGCTTTCGGGGCGCAGTTGGAAACCACGCCTACCGGATCCCCCAACAATGCCCTTTTGAATAAAGCGGCATAGGGAAACTAAGGCACAAAGACCGGGTTTTCCTACAAAGCCGGTTAAACTGGTATGATACTCCGACCCAATGCATGAGGCTTCTGAAGATGCGCTTGCAAGCGACGCGCTGCGCCGTCGAGATACACAAAAAGCAAAACGCGAGGTATGAAGAGGTATCGGTGGAGTAGGTGCAATGTTGCCCGCGGGAATGTTTCTTGTATGGTTGCGTTGTAATGCATGCTGGAAGATGGTTTCAATCTAAAGATATCGCTCCCTTGTTTCCACTTTATTACGGAACACATCGAAGCGAAGGGCGCACACATTACCTGACAGCCGGTGACTCGTTTTCCTCAAAGCACGCTTTTCTCTTAAGAAGTTACGCGATTTTGTTAGTAGAAATCCGCGTATTTCACCTTTAAAGCCGCCTTGCGCTAGGAAACTAAGAACTTTAACTATTAATTATACACAATTGACTTTAAAAGTCAAGTTTTTTTCAAAAAAAATCGGTTATCCTTAAAAAACCGCAGTATGTAGTGCGATTTCAACTCGCACTATTTTAAAATAAGTGTTATAAGTGCGACTGAAAGTCGCACTTTGTTAACCTACTTTTCTGTCTCATCTTCCGAGTCTGTCTTATCTTCCGATGCCACCTCACCTTTCAATGCCTTAAGGCTCCGTTGGACGTTCCGGTTATACTGATTATTCGCGAGAAAACCTTCCCAGAGGGCTATCGCATCGTCGTTATAACCTTGTGAGACATAGTAGTCCCCAAGCGCAATCACGGGGATGTCAGAGTTCTGGTTTTTCTCAATTGACGCTTTGAATTGAGCAACAGCGATTTCCGTATCGCCGCTAAGAAGTGCCAATTCACCTCTACCGTAAGGGATGAGCGCATGCTCTGGATATTCCACCACCAATTCGTCTATGATCTTCTGTGCGTCTTCGGGTTTATCGCGCTGATAGGTCGCACGTGCAGCAAGAATCGTTGCATAGACGATCTGATTGCGGAGTTCTCGTTTTTCTGCATCGTTTTCTGCCTTATTGAGCAACCGTTTCGCCGTTCGTGCAGCGGCTTTATATCTGGCACTGGCTTGAACGTAATTCCCATATTTATAGGTGAGATCTCCGAGCGTTTTGGCACCTATGTAGGTATCACCTTTCTGATCAACGAGATCTTGGAAGATAACAGCGGCTTTCCGATCCTTTAACCGGTAGTGAAGAACTTCAGCGAGGCTTTGTAACGCGTCAGTATTCTGCGTGTTCGCGGCGACAGCACGTTCAAGTGCATCTCGTTCTTTCTCCGGTTCGCCGAGTTTTTTGTGGGCAAGCGCAATGAGCCAGTAAACCTCCGAGTCTTTGCTCCGGCTCATCCCGATGACAGAATTGTAGGTTTCTATCGCTTGCTCATAGGATTCGGAAGTGTAGTGATTCCGACCCGTGTTGATAACGGCTTCGACAACTTCACCATCTCGACTCGCGGCTTTTCTGAGTACCTCTTTCGCGCGTTGATGCATCCCAACTTTTCGGTAACACACTGAAAGTTTGAGGTAGGTGTACGGGTCGATTTTTACTTTTTCGGCTTCCGCACGTGCGATCGCATCAAAGTATAACGCGCCTGCGTCCCGATAACTTTCATCGCCATAGAAGAAGTTGGCAATCATAAGTTCAGCATCGTGGTAACTTCCTTGATCATCACCTGCGATACCGCCCTGTCCACCGAAATTCCGCATAACGTCTGCGGCACTAATTCCGAATCCAGAATCTGGGATTGTAGTGTCTACCTTACCCATTGCCGGGCTTCTCTCAACGCCGCGCGGTCGGTCGCGTTCACGTCGGGCTTCAAACTGTGCCAACGCCCTGCCTTGCTGTGTTGCTAATGGATCATCGGGTTCTGGGATAGTAGCGTTGAAATCTCTGAGTTCTTGTTTCGCTTTTTCGACCGATTCTTGCGCACCTTCAACCTTTCCATATCTTTTAACGAGCATTTGGTTCGTGCGTTTCGCTTCCTCGTCGTCCTTGAGATGTTGGCGTTGGATTCGCGCCTTATTCTCAAGTGCCAATGCCGCGCGTTTGCTGCGTGGGTTGCGGTTCGCGAAATTATCGAAAGCCTCCGCGGCCTGTTCAAAGCTTTTCGCTTCCTCGTAACTTTTCGCCAACATCAGATGGGCATTGTGACTCAGTTCCAGTTGCGGGTATTTATTGACGATTGCGTCAAATTGCGTTTGTGCTGACTTGAAATCTTTTTCCCTAAAATAGTGCATACCGAGTTCGTAGTATGCTTCAGCGGCTTTGTCGCTTTCAGGCGCAGCAGCGATGACGGCTTCATAAGCCTTGATACCTTCTGCCGGTCGGTTCATCTGCCCAATAGACAGTGCTCCTATAGCGAGTTGTGCTTGAAGTGCTTCTGAGGTGCCGGGTTGCGTATCCACAATACTTTGGTAAGCCTCAACCGCACCATGGTAATCTTTGTTTTCCGCCAGTTTTTCCGCGTTGCTTAAGGCTCCGCCGGGTAAGCATCCGATTTGCGATGCCACCATCAATATAATAGCAACAAATGCGAAACACTTCATACTATTAACAGCGAGTTGTGTCAAAAAATTCACGGTTTTTCTCCTTTCTTCATCGCGAATCTATAGGAATGGACAACCGTACTTTAGTAATACGATTTGGACGCGCTTTCATCAATCAGTGCTAAGACCTCTTGTCGGGTATACCCCTCTTTTTCGATGAGTTCGTCGCAATCCACTCTATTTTTCGCGTCGGGACCTCTGCCTGCTTCAAGGATCGAATTCGTCAACCAACTGGTGCGTACGCCGTTGATACCGGAGGTATAATTTGCTTCGTATTCACCTTTCGCTAAACCGACAAGTTGATCGACTTTATTACGTGGATAGCCTTCCGGGCGCGGGTAAGAGAGCGGTTCGGCCTCGCCACCCTTCGGTGTATAGCGGATCCCACCTTTGATTTCAATCGTGCCTTCATCACCCTCAAGAATAACCCATTCTTCAAACCCGACACGCGTGTTACCGAGGATGGTGATTGTTCCTTCAGCACCGTTATCCAGTGTTACATCAGAGTAAGAATTAATTTCGACGAATTTTGGAACGAGATTTCCGTCATCGTCCTCAAATTTCATATCGGTTGTTCCGTAGACTGCAGCTGGCAAAGCATTGGTCATCCATAAGAATATGTCTTGGAGGTGGCTGCCAGAGTCGTTGGGTTGCCCACCGCCGGAGAAACGTGGATCGCCTCGCCATCCACCTGCACCCCATCGCTGCGCCATGTAGACCTCAAATTTTTGAAGGCTTCCGATACGTCCTTCAGCGATTGCGCGTCTACCTGCCATATAGGTATCTTCGTAATGCCGTTGATACCCACCGACGAGATGTAACCCGCTGCCCATCGCAATTTTGGTTATTGAGATCGCATCACCGACAACGTTCGCCATCGGTTTTTCGACGATGACGTGGCATCCGGCGCGGAGGGCATATTTCACGTGAATATCGTGCAAGGAGTGTGGTGAGAAAACGCCGACGATATCCAGATCTTCGTGATTGAGCATCTCAACAAATTCGTAGTCGCCGAGGTAGCGAGTAAAACTGTTCGCTTTGTAGTCGTCAACGCGTTCTTGGAGTGCGTTCTCTAAAGCGTCTAAGCTGCCTTCGTGTGTATCCGCTGCGGCGACAACTTCAGCATCAGGGCGTGTTGCGAAACCGAGTGTGTTACCACGTCCCGCACCGCCTGGTCCAATCACACCGACTCTTAAAATATCATTCTTGCTGGTTCCCATGATTCTAATATCTCCGAAGTAGGTCAAAAGAAATTATGGACATTGTTATATAGAATTCGTGAATTCATATACAGGTAACGTAACAGTTCGAATGGGTTGCCCCTTCCACACAACTTGTTGTAAGCGATCAACGGTTTTTGGAGAGAAGTATTGTTCCCCTGTTTCAACGTTGACTCGGGCAGGCACATTCTCAATTAAGAAAAATTTCCCATCCATCTCAAGGGTGTACGTAACCTGCTGTTCAATTAGAATTTCATTTTGGATTGCTTCGTTAGGCATTTTTGCTCCTTATCTTCAAATCAATCCATTGTAGCGGATCGGGTTCGTACAAAGTAATGATTTTGACTAAGGGCCTTGATGGATAACTACACTGGATATGGAGAGGCCTCTTGGATTTCGTGAATCCAAGAATAAGGCAACTTGGACCGTACTTGTCTTCTGGATAATCCTCAAGCATTTCACACGTTTCTATTGCTTCACGGATCTCTTGCATTGTGATACGTCGTATAATACTTTGATTAGTAGCATGCCGCGAGAGTTCAAATTGCCAATTTCCGATTTTGGCACAAATTTCATCAAGGAGACTCATGGCGTAATTTCTGGTGGTTCCGTCAAAGGTAGGTAAAGTCTACCACAAATTTTGAGGAAAGTCAATCCATTTTTCATTGATCCGAGCAACATGCTTAGCGACTAAAGACGCGGAAGAGTTTCTTGATCGGATCGTAGAACTCATCAACCACGCGTTCTTTGAGCGGGATGATAGCGTTATCCGTAATTGTGATATGCTCTGGACATACCTTCGTGCAACATTTCGTGATATTACAGTACCCGATGCCGTCTGAATCTTTTAATTCTTCCAACCGGTTTTCGGTGTCGATCGGATGCATTTCTAAGGATGCAGCGTAGACGAAGAATCGCGGTCCGATGAATTCGTCGTGAAGATCGTGTTCGCGAAGGACGTGACAGACATCTTGACAGAGAAAACATTCAATGCACTTCCGAAACTCTTGAACGTGGTCGATGTCCTCCTGTTCCATCCGCCATGTGCCATCTTCAGCATCAGGTGGCCGCGGCGCAAAAGGTTTCATCTTTTCTTTTACTTTGAAGTTCCACGACACGTCTGTAACGAGGTCTTTGATGAGCGGGAACGCGCGCATCGGTTCAACTGTAACGGGTTCGTCAAGCGGTAGGTTATTGAGGCGCGTCATGCACATCAATTTCGGTTGCCCATTGACTTCGGCGGAACAGGAGCCGCACTTGCCTGCTTTGCAGTTCCATCGAACAGCCATGTCATTTGCCTGTTCAGCTTGGATACGGTGAACGGCATCTAAAACCACCATGCCTTCAGAGACCTCAGTGTCATAATCGACAAATTCGGCGCCATCTGCGTTGCCACGCCAAATTCTAAAAGTTGCTTTCGCCATTTTTTTAAGTTTCCTTGCGGTTCGTTGAGGCGGGTTTGAGATTTCACGTTCTCTTCCGTATATCTAGAAGAAACACCCTATCAAAAACCCCTCCATTACATTACGGGCTACGTTTTCTTGACTACACTTTTTAACTTTCCTTGCAGTTCGGTGCAGTTAGAAACCAAATCGACCTAACGGTTGCGTCCTGGAAGAGGCTATTTGTGCTACCCTATTTCGTCTATGATTTCCTGCAGGTCAGAACGGAGTTCGTCAACCGGCTCTCGACGGATTCCCATCGCGCCATCGTCCGCCTTTTTGATAATGGTGTTGTATTTACCTGCACCGGGTTCCTCTTTCTCAGGATGGTCGTCCCGTGAGTGTGCACCGATGCTTGCGCGTCGTTCTAATGCCGCGAGCGCGATCGCTTCGGAAACTGTGAGTAAGCAGTCGAGATCAAGCGCAGTATGCCATCCAGAATTGTATTCGCGATTACCAATAGCATGGACGATCTCCGCTTTTTCTCGCAGATTTTGGATCTCCTCTAAGGCTTGTGTGAGGCTTCCTTGGGTTCGGGCAATTCCTACGAGTTCCTGCATCTTATCTTGGAGTCGCGCCTGAATATCATAGGGACCCACCTTGTCGCCATTGGCATCTTCTGGCGGGTTCTCGAAGGGTTTCAGTGTATGCGTAGCGATTGTATCAACTTCTGATTCATCCAGCGATACTGCTTCATTTTCCATCGCAAACTGTGCTGCGTATTCGCCTGCACGCTTACCGAAAACAAGCAAGTCGGATAAGGAATTCCCGCCGAGCCTATTGGCACCGTGTAAACCCGCTGCACATTCGCCTGCCGCAAAAAGCCCTGGCACTGCTGTCATCTGCGAGTCCGCATCGACGCGGATGCCACCCATAATATAGTGCGTTGTAGGACCGACCTCCATCGGTTCCTGTGTGATGTCGATGTCGGCGAGTTCTTTGAATTGGTGATACATGCTCGGCAGTTTTCTACGGATATGCTCAGGCGCATTCGAGATTTTTTCCTTAATCCATGCTATATCCAAGAAAACACCACCGTGCGGGCTGCCTCTGCCTTCCTGTACTTCTCGGACGATGCAGCGGGCAACATGATCGCGTGTGAGGAGTTCGGGTGGACGGCGTGCTTCACGATCGCCCTGTGTATACAGCCACCCCTCTTCCGGGTTATCTGCTGTCTGGGTCACGTAGAGTTCGGGAATATCATCAAACATGAAGCGTCTACCTTCGCTGTTTGTGAGGATACCGCCTTCACCGCGAACACCCTCTGTAACCAGAATCCCGCGAACACTGGGGGGCCACACCATACCTGTAGGATGAAATTGGACGAACTCCATGTCAATCAGTTCCGCTCCGGCATGATAGGCGAGAGCGTGTCCATCACCCGTATATTCCCAGCTATTGCTCGTAATTTTGTACGCCTTTCCGACACCGCCTGTTGCCAAAACAACGGCTTTCGCAGCAAAGATTTTGAATCGTCCCTTTTCACGCTCATAACCGAAGGCACCTGATACCCTGTCGCCTGTTTTCAGGAGTGAAACGACGGTATTTTCCATGTGCACTTCAATGCCTTGGTGGATGCCGTGATCCTGCAAGGCACGGATCATTTCTAATCCTGTCCGGTCACCGACGTGTGCAAGACGCGGGTATTGGTGTCCACCGAAGTTTCGCTGGAGGATACCCCCTTCTTGTGTCCGGTCAAAGAGTGCGCCCCACGCTTCAAGTTCGCGGACGCGGTCTGGTGATTCCTGTGCGTGGAGTTCCGCCATCCGCGCGTTGGAGAGATACTGTCCGCCACGCATTGTGTCAGCAAAATGGACGCGCCAACTATCTCTTTCATCAACATTCGCCAATGCAGCAGCGACTCCGCCTTCTGCCATAACGGTGTGTGCTTTGCCGAGCAGGGATTTACATACAAGCCCTACCTTGAGATCACCTACTGCGGCTTCAATAGCGGCACGCAGTCCAGCACCACCGGCTCCAATTATTAATACATCATATTCGTGAGTTTCGTAAGATGACACGCTAAAATTTCCTCTTTCTTCTCTACTGTAGTCATTTTATAAACTATGGAATCCAAACTTTATCAAATGTTGGTGCGATGAAACGGACATATACATCAGAAAAACCGACCCAGCAGAGGCTCATCCATGCCCAGAGCATGTGGCGACGATTTAAACAACTGACGCAGTTATATGCTCCCCGACGGACCGGTGCTTTGGAAAGCAAGTCAACAGCACCACCGACTAAGTGGCGTAAAGAGTGGCATCCAAGCGTGTAACCGCCTAAAAGGACGACATTACCTGCCAAAATGATAGTGCCTATCCCGATACCAAAGACTGTCTCACCGTTATCATTGACGAACCAGAGTGCTTTCCATACATCGTAAGCGAGGATACCGAGAAAGATGAGCGCGATATAAAGGAAATATCTATGGATATTCTGTATAATCAATGGAAACGAATGTTCGCCCCTATAGTTATTACGCGGTTCTGACACCGTGCAAGAGGGTGGATCTGCCCAGAACGCTTTATAATACGCGCCACGGTAGTAGTAGCATGTAAAGCGAAATCCGAGTGGCATCCACATAATCAGGACTGCCGGGGTAATGAAACCTGGCATCCAAGACGGCATCCTACCAAACCAACTATGCTCAACGCTATGCGCGACCCCTTCAGTACCGAAAAGCACCGGTGAGTAGAGTGGGGACAGGTAGGGTCCGTGAATGAAATGATTTCCTTCAAAAACGCGAAAAAGACCGTAAAGGACGAAGAGTCCCAACCCGATAAATACGGCTAAGGGTTGCAACCACCATGTATCTTGACGCTGGGTTTGGAAAGCACGACGGTCTGTTAAAGTGAGTTCAGGATGTTGGGTCATAGACAATTTTTCCTTACCTTAAAAAATAAACAATACAAGCAAGTCTGAAAATTGTTATATCAGAATTATTTTGCTATTCTATGTTTTTTAATTTTTTGCGAAGCACAGTACCTTGCCCCATGGGGATGCTCACAAAAACAAAAACTCAGTGAATTCTAACGGGTTCCGAGTGAATAGGTCAATCCTTCTTATTATGCTTGGTTCGGGGCTGCGGTGGAGGGAGATATTTCCAACCGAGTGCTTTGATTTTTTTTGTTCTGCCTTCAAATAACCGTAGAGTTCTTGTGCGGAGTTGAATTGGGCAGCAAATTCTTCTTTCATCCGATAGCACTCTTCTAAAACAGGGTCCATGCGTGGGTCAATTTTGTCTTTCATTTGAATCCCCTCAATCCCCTCAATAAGTTCTTTTAATTTTGCCGTATTATATTGTATCATACAATCAAGTTTTTGTCAAATTACGGAGTCGCCCAATCAGTATCAACGCAGCCGCCACAGTAACACCGTGCCGTCCCCGCTGCCGCTGGCAAGTGTTTTCCCATCAGGACTGAACGCGACCTGCCAGATCCGTCGTGAATGTCCTGGGAAGATCTTTATCAGTTTATTGGTCTCTACATCCCAGAGGTGTAACGTATTGTCGTCGTTTCCACTTGCGAGAGTTTTTCCATCTGGACTGAACACCACGCTAAAAACCGTTCCCGCGGAAGGTGTGAGCGTTATCTGATGTGTGCCGGTCACTGCGTTCCAGAGGCATATCGTCTCGTCCCCGCTCCCACTTGCGAGAGTTTTTCCATCTGGACTGAAGGTGACGCTCCAAACCGTCCGCGTATGCTCAATGAGTGCTATCTTATGCTCGCCCGTATCGGTATCCCAAAGATGTATCGTTCCATCGTAATGCCCACTTGCGAGAGTTTTTCCATCTGGACTGAATGCCGTGCTATAAACTTCTTCGGCATACTCAGAGCGATCCTGCTTCTGTTCTCTGGTATGGACATCATGTCCAGAGAAGGTCATTTTGTGTTCGCCGGTATGGACATCCCACACGCGAAGAGTGTCGTCCTCACTTCCACTTGCGAGGGTCTTGCCATCTGGACTGAACACCACACTATTGATGCCCTCAGTATGCCCCTCAAGCGTCCTTATCCGTTTGCCGGTTGTTGTGTCCCAGAGGCGGATATTACCATCATAATTCCCACTTGCGAGGATGGTGTCATCTGGACTGAACGCCACACTCTGAACGTCCCAAGTATTTCCAGTGAACGTCATTTTGTGTTCACCGGTCGTCGTATCCCAGAGGTGGACCGTACTCTCGTAATTCCCACTTGCGAGGATAGTGCCATCCGGACTGAACGCGATGCTTCTCACCATACCACTATGTCCGAAGATCGTTTTCTTGTGTTCACCGGTATTTGTATCCCAGAAGCGAATACTCCCAGCCCCACCGCTAACAATAGTGTTGCTGTCTGGACTAAACGCTACGCTACTGACACCTCCGGGATGCCCTGTGAGTGTCTTCTTGTGTTCGCTGGTATTTGCGTCCCAAAGCCCGATGGTGTTGTCGCCACCGCCACTCGCAAAAGTGCGCCCATCAGGACTGAATACGATGCTATTGACCGAAAACTTGTTGTGCGCGGTAAGCGTTTTCTTCTGGGCGCCTGTGCGCACATCCCACATTCGGATGTTCCCGTCATCGCCGCCACTTACGAGCACCTGCCCATCCAGACTGAAGGCTACAGCATTAATCCAGCGCCCATGCCCTGTGAGTGTTTTCTTGTGTTCGCCAGTCGTTACGCTCCAGATGTTAAGGGTGCCATCATTGCTGCCGCCGGCAACTATTTTCCCATCCGGGCTCAGCGCGACACGATTAATCCAGTTGTCCCCTTTTGCGAATGTTTTTTTTTGCTCTCCAGTATGTGTGTCCCAGAGGCGGATCGTACCGTCACTGCTGCCAGTTGCGATAGTCTGTCCATCTGAACTGAACACTACATCGAATATCCCATTCGTATGTCCAGTGAGTGTTGCCTGATGCTCGCCGAGGATGGTATCCCAGAGTTGGAGAACCTGACCGGTGCCAACAGCAAAAGTGCGCCCATTCGGACTCAGCGACACACAAGAAATCCCGTTCGTATTTCCAGCAAAGAGGAGGACCTCTTGAAGCGTAACTGCATCGTAGATCCAGATGCCGATAGTACTTGCTACTGCCAAAAATCTATTGTCAGGAGAATACTGAATTTTATTGATTCCACCTTTTCCTAATCGCGCGATGGCACCTTCAGGGAGTTCCCACCGTGTGTAGCCTTGGGCGAAGGTGTTGGATAAAAACAGGGTTGAGACGAGAATAAGCATCAAAGGAATTGAAAATAGTGTTTTCCTCATTATCAAATTTTCCCTTTTGGTAAAACAGATCCTTTACCAATCAACGATACCAAGCGTTCACCGCGAGGATTGTGATGTTGAGGGTATCAACTCCCACAGCAATACTGTACGATCATCACTTCCGCTGGCAAGTATACGTCCATCGGGACTAAAGACCACACTCCTAACGTTGGATACGTGTCCAGTGAATGTCGTTATGTATATACCAGTATTCGCGTCCCATAAACGAACGGTGCCATCATCACTGCCACTGGCAAGTATACGTCCATCGGGACTGAATATCACGCTGAAAATGTTTTGTGTGTTACCAGTAAGCGTGTGCTTCTGTTCACCCGTATTTGCGTCCCAGAGGCGGACAGTCCCATCGCCACCTCCGGTAGCAATCGTATTCCCATCGGGACTAAACGCTACACTCCGGACCGTACCTGTATGTCCCGTGAGCGTTTTTTGGTGCGTGCCCATTTTCGTATCCCAAAGTCGGATAGTGTCATCACCACTCGCCGTAGCGATCGTATTGCCATCGGGACTGAACGCCACGCTCTCGACACCCCACGTATGGCCGCTGAGTGTGCTTTTGTGTTTTCCGGTGTTTGCGTCCCACAGGTGGGCAGTGTGATCGTAACTTCCTGTAACGATCGTATCTCCGTCGGAACTGAATGCCACACTGACGACCCGAGATGTGTGCCCTTTAAGTGTTGTTTTGTGTTTTTCTGTCCGTGCGTCCCAGAGTTTGACGATATTCCTATGATCCCCACTCGTAGCGATCGTATTCCCATCGGAACTAAACGCTACGCTCCAAGCCCCCCAGATATCCTCAGTAAAGGTGCTTTTATGTTTCCCGGTGTGCGCGTCCCAGAGTCGGAGAGTGCCAAGGTAATGTCCAGTAGCGATTGTTTTTCCATCGGGACTGAACGCTACACTCCGAACCGCATCCATATATCCTGTGAGTGTTGTTTTGTGTTTTCCGGTGTGTGCGTCCCAAAATCGGAGGGTGCCGTCTGCACTCCCCGTAGCGATTGTTTTTCCATCGGGACTGAATGCCACACTGTCGATATACCGCTTATGTCCAGTAAGCGTGTACTTGTGTTCACCGGTATTTATGTCCCAGAGTCGGATGGTATTGTCGCTACTGCCACTCGCAAAAGTGCGACCATCAGGACCGAATACGATGCTATTGACCGGAAAATCGTTGTGCGCGGTAAGCGTTTTTTTGTGTGCACCTGTAATAGCGTCCCAAAGTCGGATAGTGCCGTCTGCACTCCCACTTACGACTATTTTTCCATCAGGACTGAACACGACGCTATTGACACCACGCGTATGCCCTGCAAGCGTTATTTTGTGTTCACCGATATTCACGTCCCAAAGTCGGATAGTGCCGTCTTCATTCCCACTTACGACTGTTTCTCCATCTGGACTGAATGCCACACTGAAAACCCTATTCCCATCTCCAGAGAGCGTTGTTTTCTGTTCACCAGTATCTGCGTTCCAGAGTCCGATGGTGCTGTCACTACTTGCACTCGCGATCGTCCCTCCATCAGGACTGAACGCTATGCTGAAAATCCCATCTGTGTGTCCTATGAGTGTTGTTTTCTGCACACCCGTAACCCTGTCCAATAGGTGAATATTGCCGTTACCGCTCCCAACCGCAAAAGTCCGTCCATCGGGACTCAGTGCCATGCAGGACATCCCTTCTGTCCCTCCAGTGAACAGAGCGGTCTCTCGAAGGGTCCCTGTGTCGTAGATCCAAATACCGAGACTACTCGCCACAGCAAGAAACCTGCCGTCCGAAGCGTATTGTATGCCTCGTATTTCACCTTTCCCGATTCGCGCAATAGCACCGTCAGGGAGTTCCCACTGCGGATAGTCTTGGGCAAAGGTGTCGAATATGAGTAGGGTTGAGAGGAAAATAAGCGTCAAGAGAATTGAAAATAGTGTTTTCCCCATTACCAGGTTTCCTTTTTGATAAAACGGATCAACAATACCGGATGTTTATCGTGAGAGCTGTGATGCTGAAGGGGTCAATCCCCACAGAAGGACGGTGCCATCGCCACTGCCGCTGGCAAGTATGCGTCCATCTGGGTTGAAGGCTACACTCCAAACTCTGGACGCATGTCCAGTGAGTGTTGTGATATGTATACGGGTATCTGCATCCCATAGACGGGTGGTACCATCTTCATGGCCGCTGGCAAGTATGCGTCTGCGCCTACCGGGACTAAACGCCACACTGAAAGCACTTTGCTTATCGTTAGTAGTCAGGGTATTCTCGTGTTCACCCGTATTTGCGTTCCAGAGTCGGATAGTGCCGTCGCCGCTGCCACTGGCAATCGTATTTCCATCTGGGCTGAAGGTTACACTCCAAATATTTTTTGTATGCCCAATAAGCGTTTTTTTCTGCACGCCTGTTTTTGCATCCCAGAGATGGATGGTGCCATCATAACATCCGGTAGCGATTATTTTCCCATTAGGACTGAAAGCGACACTCTGGACATCTTCTGTATGTCCGATGAGTGTTTTCTTGTGTTTTCCGGTGTGTGCGTCCCAAAGTCGGACGGTATCGTCTTCACTACCACTGGCAACCGTCCCGCCATCCGGACTGAATACCACGCTATTGATCCCCTCTGTATGTCCGGTAAGCGTTGTTATTTGTTTTCCGGTGTGTGCGTCCCAGAGACGAGCATTACCATCATAATTCCCGCTGGCGATTCTATTCCCGTCCGGACTAAACGCCACGCTCTGAACATCCCACGTATTTCCCGTGAGCGTCATCTTGTGTTTTCGGGTGTGTGCGTCCCAGAGGCGTATCGTGCTATCGAAGTTCCCTGTAACAATGGTATTTCCATCTGGGCTGAACGCTATACTTCTGACCATGGACGTATGTCCAGAAAGGGTGTTCTTGTGTTTTCCGGTATTTGCATCCCAGAGTCGAATGTTACCATCACCGCCTGTGACAATAGTGTTCCCATCAGGGCTGAATGCTACGCTATTGATGCCTCCAAGATGCCCTTTGAGCGTCATCTTGTGTGTGCCGGTGTTTGCGTCCCAGAGTCGGATGTCTCCACTCGCGCTCGCAAAGGTGCTGCCATCCGGACTAAACACGACCTTGTCAACTGTGCCTGTGTGTTCTGTCAACGTTTTCTTGTGAGCACCTGTGATTGTATCCCAAAGTCGGACAGTATTGTCTTCGCCTCCACTTGCGAGTGTCCGGCCATCAAGACTAAATGCCATACTAAGGACATATCGCTTATGTCCAGTCAGCGTTTTTTGGTGCTTGCCGGTGTTTGCGTTCCAGAGATGGATGTCACCATTGCTATCTCCACTGGCGACGATATTTCCATCCGGACTAAACGCTACGCTCCAGACCCAATCCGTATGTCCGGTGAGAGTTCTCTTGTGTTCTCCGGTGTGTGCATCCCAGAGTCGAACGGTACCGTCGCTACTTCCACTAACGATAGTATTTCCATCCGGGCTGAACGATATACCGAAGATTCCATTTACGTGTCCTACGAGTGTTGTCTTACGCGCGCCGATGATTGTATCCCAGATTTGGATAGTTCCATCGCCAATTCCAATTGCGAAAGTACGTCCATCCGGACTAAACGCCATGCTGATAATCCCATCCGTATCTCCTGTAAGGAAGGCAGCCTCTTGAAGGGTTGTTGCATCGTAGAGCCAAATACCGATACGATTTGCCACGGCGAGAAGCCTGCCATCAGGAGCGTATTGTATCTCACCTACGCCACCTTTACCGAGCCGCGCAATAGCACCGTCAGGAAGTTCCCACTGTGTATACTCTTGGGGAAAGGCATTGGGTAAAGATAGGATTGAGATGAGAATAAGCGTCAGAAAAATGAAGAGTAGCCTTGTTTTCATTGTGAAGGCTCTCCTTATCTATAGCGTCTTTCACACACGTGTATGCGTCAACGGTTCCCAACCGAGCAGGCGTTTCGCTTTTGAGAGGTTAATCTCCTTCTGCTCATGGTCTCCTGCAATAAAGAAAGCGTCAAAGCCTTCATGTTCAACCGAAATGGCAGCGAGATAGGCAGTTGCTAAGTCTTCCTCATCTGTCCACCAGATATGCACGGATGCCTCTTTTGGTTGGTTGTAACGCTCAAGCCACTGTTCGCGTGTAGAGGGACCCGTAATTCGCAAAGCGATAAGCGACATACCGTGTTCCCGAGAAAAGTATTCGCAGACCTGTTCACCAAATCCCTTGGTTAATCCATAAACCCCTGGGTTATCGCGCGGCACGACATCTTCGTACGGAAAATTATTGCGCGTCCGCTCATGCACGGTGAAAGTGCTTGTGTAGACGGCGTGCCGAATACCTGCCTCTTTCGCAGCGTGTAGCACGATGTGCAGTCCCTTAGCGTTTACCTCGTAGTTCGCAACAATGTCGCTGAAATCCGCGACAGAGGACCGGTCGCTCGTCGGTTGAAGCATCACCATATAGACAAACGTATCCATCCCTTTCAACGCTTCTTGAACGATGTCGGGGTCGGTAACGGAGCCTTGGATGTAATCTATAGATGTGTCTTTGGGCGGGTTAACATCAAGCACTCGGAAATTGTGATGACTCTTCATATAAGGGAGCGTCATTGTTCCGACGTGTCCCGAACCCCCTATCAGTAGAACGTTCATTGTTTATCTCCTGTTTCGTCGGTATCGCGTGATTTATCGGAATTAGGACTTACGCAGAAAGCAGTAATTTCGGTATATTTAACCCCCTAAATCCCCCTTATCAGGGGGACTTTAAGAGGAGATGCGTAAATCCTATGTTTATATCATACCGTCAGCGTTAGTATCTGCTGCGATAGAGACGGGTTACGGCGGTGAGGAGAAGTCCCAGAGCAGTATCGTGCCATCTGTCCTACCACTGGCGAGCGTCTTCCCATCTGGACTGAATGCCACGCTTGAGACACCACCCGTATGTCCGGTGAGCGTTTTGAGATGTTCACCCGTGTGTGCATCCCACACACGGATTTCACCGCTCCAGGTTCCACTACTGAGATACCCATCCCAATCATACCAGTCTCCACTAACGATAAGATTTCCATCTGGACTGAATGCCACGCTTGAGACCACCTCTTTGTGCTCTATAAGGGTTTTGATGAGTTCACCGGTGTTGGCATTCCACAAGCGGACTTCCTCGCCCGCACTCGCCTTACCTTCATAACCCATCAAATGCCCACTGCCACTGGCGATAGTGTTTCCGTCTGGACTGAATCCCACACTATTGACTACGGACGTATGCCCTGTGAGAGTTTTGATGAGTTCACCGGTGTTGGCATTCCATAGGCGAATTTCTTGACCCACACACGTCCCCGAATCCTCACGCCCTCCCAAATATACTAACTTCCCACTGCCACTGGCGATTGTCTTTCCATCTGGACTAAAAGCGACAGTGTTAACGTTTTCTATATGTCCTGTGAGAGTTCTTAGAAGTTTACCGGTGTTGGCGTTCCATAAGCGGATCGTTCTGTCGTTACCCGCACTGGCGATTGTCTCCCCGTCTGAACTGAAAACGACACTATTCACCGAATCCGCATGTGCCATCAGTGTTTTGAGGGGTTTACGTGTGTTGACATTCCATAAGCGGATAGTCCCGTCGTCACTCACACTGACGATTGTCTCTCCGTCCGGACTAAAAACAACACTGTTGACAGACTCCGTATGCCCTATCAACGTTTCGAGGAATTGGTTAGTGCCGGAATCCCATAGGTGGATGTTGTTGCCTCCACAACTAACAATCATGTTCCCATTTGGACTGAAAGCCACACTTCCGATTGAACCTATGTCTTTTCCTCTGAATTCATCTTCTGAACCGATGTTTCTCGTAAGACTTTTAAGGTATTGGAAAGTATGAGCATTCCGTACAGATATACCTGTTTCACTTGTAATCGCGCACGTATTTCCATCTGGACTGAAAGCTGCGCTGACCGCAGGAACTTGAACTTCTTCAATGTATTCACCTGTATTGACATCCCATAAGCAGACACCGTCCTCGCCAGTACTGATGAGCGTATTTCCGTTTGGACTAAAAACCACGCTATTGATGGACTTCGTATGTCCTTCAAGATATTTGATGAATTCACCCGTGTGTGCATTCCACAGACGGATGGTTCCATTACCACTGCCGCTGGCGATCATATTTCCATCCGGACTAAAAACGACACTGTTGACATCGCGACCCTCAAAATCTTCAAAAGCCGTACGTTTTTTGAGAGTTTTGAGGAGTTCGCCAGTCTGAACATCCCACAAGCGGATGTTGCTGTCCCATTCATCTCCACTACTGGCAAGCGTTTTTCCATCTGGACTGAAACATACGCTCAAAGTAGTATCGCCTCCCCCAAATGATTTGAGCTGTTCGCCTGTTTGGCTATCCAATAATGTGATTCCTGGGCACAGACCTTCCATACATGCACCGCCACTTGCGATTATTTTACCATCTGGACTGAACGCTACACTACTGACCCACTCTTGTTCGGTTGGCAAAACTTGCTTGCGTTTGCCTGTTTTAACATCCCACACCAAGATGCTTCCGTCGTTATAGCCACTAACGATAGTCCTTCCATCTGGACTGAATGCGGCACCACTGATACGTCCTGTACTTTCAGTAAGGAGTGCCACTTCGTGATGGATTGCCATATCATAGATCCAGATGCCAGCACTTCCCGCTGCTGCTAAATGCCTGCCATTCGGTGAATACGCTATTTGTTTTATACTGCCTTTCCCGAGGCGAGCTTTGGCACCCTCCGGCAAACGCCAGCGTGTACTGTCCTCGGCGAAGGCGTTTAGTTGAGAGAGTGTGAAAAGAAAAATGAACGTCAAGCATATTGAAGAGACGTTTTTTTTCATAAGATAGGTCTCCAATAGGTATCCTCAACAGCAAGGTTTCAAATTGCGTTTGCTTAGACCCTCAAAAGTTTAAATCGCGCTTACAGAAACTTTGTGTTAGCCTTGATACGCATACGCGCGGTGCTGGATTCGCAGATCAAAATCGTCGTTTGGATCCCATGTCGGCATGTCTGACGGCACTTCGTAAGGAAATTGCTCGGTGTCCGACGCGTAAGGATTCGTGCGGCGTTCATGAAGGGCGCGTTGATACATTTTGCAGCGTTGCGTCAGGAATTCGTTTTGCCACCATTTATACCGCTCGTTCCACCGCGGTGTCCGCTGATCAAAGTAGATAACCCGACGGAGTGTGTCGCTCGTGTTGATTTTACTGCCGTGCAAGACTTTGGTATGATGGAGCAGAACGTCCCCCGGTTCTACCTCCGCTGGCACTGCATCTTCCCGTTCAAAGTTGACTTCACCTCTCTCAATAACCTCCTGTGCTTCTTCAATCCCCCAGAGATGGCTCTTCGGAATGACCCAAACACACCCGTTATCAACGGTCGAATCATCAAGATATATGTCAACGTTAAAGATAGGATGGTTCTCGCGGATTGCATTGCCATCCCGATGCCATCTGACAGAAGAACCGTGTTTCGGCAGTTTGAATACTAACGATTCATAACAGGGAATAAAATCGGGTCCAATAATCCGGTGCAATAAATCACCTATAAATGGGTGCCCCAGTAACCTTAGAGAAAATTCATTCGGATGGGAGTGGAGATAGGTCAGATAGTAAGGGATCTTTTCAGGGCCACGGTTACACCATTCATCTGCCGGTCCGCCTGCCAAAATCTCGTCAATAAGTCGTTGACTTTCGCTTTGCGTAACGACGAGTTCATCTGGCTGGATCACCTGTTTTAAAATAAGATAGCCGTTATTGTTAAAGAATTGGATTTCGTTGTCGGTAATTTTTTTCATAATAGTTTTTCCTATTCTGTCTGAATTGCGTCAGGCACTTGGAATATTGCCCGTCGCAATCGCGGCGTGCCATGCCGAAGCAAATTCTTGGACGGATGGGTATCGCATCTGTTTATCTACATCTGTTGCCTTTTTCGCGACGTGCCACGTAGCATCGTTTCCTTTCCAATCATTTCGGGCATCGCTGTTGTTAGCAAGCAATACGAACGCTGTGCGCCCTAACATGAAGACGTTTGTTCTTTCGTCGATGCGTTCGCCTTTCTGAAATTCCTCTGGTGCCATAAAGCGAGACGAGCCGTTCAGCCGTCCCCGGTCGTTTATGAAGGGGCCCGGATGGTAGTGGTCGAAATCGTACAGATGTATCCGCTTCATCTCAAAGTCATAGATGATACAACCATCATAAAAATCTTCAGCGATGAAACCCTTTTTTCCGATGAGGATGTGGACATCATAAATAACGTTAAGTGCATCAATGATTTCAGATGCTGGTAACGCACAAAACCTGTCGCGTGGATGGATTTCATCGGCCCTGAGTTCCCTTTCAGGACGCAGCCCCTCACCGTCTACCCAGTCGTAGACCAGTGTGAATCCATCGGGTGTGGTGAAAGCGTTGTGCAATTGCGGGAGTGCTTCGTGCTGGACAGCGGCATGAAAACGAACGGCTTGCTTGAGCCACACGACGCTTTGTGAGATGTTACTGTGTTTGACAAACCAACGTTGGTCGTCTACGACTGCCTGAAATGATTGACATCCGGAATCGTGTTCTGGGAACGGGTACGTGGTGTCAGCGATATGATTCAAGTATGTTTCGATATCTGTGTCAATTTCTGAAACGTTCAGAAGTGGGTGCTGGGTGGGCATCTCTTATGTCCTCATTACGTGTGGTAAAATTGTTCTAACCGCTTTGCGTTGGTTTTGTAGGTTCGGATAATAGTATACACTATAGGTGTCAATTTAGGGATTTTTCGTAGCATTTTGTAGGCGTTATTATAGACATGCCACCCCTACGGGGTTCAAGAGTTGGTGGAGACGTTTTTCTATAAACATAGCGTTCCTACGGAACTCAAGAGGTTTTTGATGTCTGAAAAGTTTGTGTCTAAGTTCCGGTTCGGTTGCAAACCGTGAAGAAACACCCCAGCAAAACCATACCGGGCCTGGACCTGAGAGGGTTGTTGCTTCTAAAATTGACACTTATGGTTGGGATAATAGTATACACCGAAAGAAGAAAAAAGTCACGTTTTTCTTTGAAGTCTTGTCAGCGTGCGTTTTATCTCTAACCCCTTGGAGGTCCTACAGATAGGGTTTTAGATCCCAGAGAAGGATAGACCCATCGAAACTCGCACTTGCCAAGAGTTCATTATCCGATGAAAAAGCGACTGCTTGGATGTCTGATACATGCCCCGAAAAAGTAACAATGTGCTTGCCAGTCCCAACCTCCCACAAATGGATAGGTACCTTCTCTAATCCTTGTTTCCAACAGGAACCATAAGCAAGGTACTGCCCGCAGGACGAAAATTTTAACGAATGCACATCTTGACCTCCTTTCGGCAGCGGTATACGTCTATGTATTTCTTGACGTTTTAGATCCCACAGCAGAACACCTTCTTCTGGATCTTCTCCAGCCCACGCCAGATACAAACTACACGGAGAATAGGCATAACGCCATGCATGCCGAAATGGTGATGCCATGAGGATTTCCTTTTGTTTGATATCCCATAAACATATAGTTTCATTGTCTGATCGTTCTTCTGTGCGCGCTTCGGTGCAAGCCAGAAATGAACCACACGGAGAAAAACCTCTACAATCCCAAAGTCCCATAATACCACCAATTTCGCCACTTGGAAATTCGCAAACCTCTTCACCATTTTCCACATCCCAGAGTCGCGTAGACGGTTGGTGATCTGTTTCACTGAGCAGTAATTGCCCATCTGGACTGAACTCCAGCGTCGCTGGCTCAGCTTCAGGAAAACGTTCATGTAGATGTGTAAATTGGCAGAGTTTGTCCGTAGTTTGAATATCCCATGCCATCAGTGTTCCTTCTTCATCCATGCATGCCAATCGATCGCCTGTTGGTGTTAACGCCGCGCGCTTCCACCTTTTCTCATGTCCTCTGAACTCTGCGATCAGCACATTGTGATCGTCAACTTTCCAAAGCCTAACGGTGCCATCGTCAAGACTGATGACGTGAGGTTTTCCATCGGAAGTGATGTAGAAGAACTGCTCAGTACCAACGGGTTCTGTTTCAATCGCTCGGCTGGGGCATTTGCTTGCCAAATCCCAGAATAGAACGTCGCCATGGGAATACAACCTGCCAGCCCTTCGGTATTCAGCAATTAATGTTTTTCCATCGGCTGAAAACGTAACGCAATTAGAAAACGAAAAGGGTTGATAGTCAGATTTTTGTGTGTCTGAGTTTCCAAGGTGCCACACTTTAATGCCGCCATTTTCAGAGACGTGTGCCAACCGTGAACCACTTGAGAAAGTTACGATCCCAATGCCTCCCGTTCTCTCTTTAGCAGTATAGAGTTTTTCGTTACCTTCCAGTTCCCATACAGTGATGGTATCATCATCATCGGATACTACTATTGCTGCTGCGCGAAGCATTCCACCGGGCGAGTAGGAGGGAATCATACGGGCAGAGTCGTAATCCGTGTACGCCATTATTTCTCGTTTGCTAACTACATCCAAGACGCACACTGTTCCATCCTCTCTTCCACCAGAGGCGAGAAAACGACCGCAAGGCGAAAAGCAGAGACTGTGAATAGAATTATTATGCCCTGTGAAACAAACAATCTTTTCATTGCTTTCTGTATTCCATATTATTATAGATTCAACGTCGCTGTCAGTATCTTCACGACTCGTGGATGCCACCAGATGAGTATCGGGCGAAAAGGCAAGCGGCATGGAATGACCGCCTTTTTCGGATTCACAACTAAATTTTTCACGTAGTTTCCCTGTTTTTGGGTGCCAGAGACTGACAGTACCGGTGGCACTGTCGCTTGTAGCCAACTGTTGACTGTCAGACGAAAAGGTAAACTTATTCCATTCTGTTTCTATCTGCGCCCTACACAAACCTTGCTGTAGGTCCCACACCTTTATGAGGCCATCCCAATCGCCGGTAGCGATCCATTTTCCATTCGGCGAAAAAGTGACTCCAAATACACCTCGTTCCGTGTCCCATAGCGCAACCGGTGCCATCGTTCCCACTTCATACAACCAGAGTCCTACGGCTGTCCCCACAGCGAGATAATACTCATCTGGGGAAAACGCTATAGTCACTACTTCGCCTTGTCCCAATCGGGCAACTGCCCCTTCGGGGAGTGCCCATGTTGTTATATCATTTCCGTCTGCATCCGTTGGCACAGGAATTGTTATTTTTTTCTCTTCCATCAAAAATCTCCTTGTGTTTTACAAATAAGGTGTCAAATCCCAAAGGAGGATAGATCCGTCAAAACTCGCGCTCCCTAAAAGTTCATTGTTCGGTGAAAAGGCGACTGCTTGCACGTCTGTTGCATGTCCCCAAAATGTGATAACACGCTTCCCAGTTTCGACCTCCCATAAACAGATAGGCACCTTCTCCAAACCTGTCTCCCAAGCAGCACCAAGTGCGAGATACCCCCCACAAGATGAGAATCTCAGCGAATGCACGTCCTGACCTCTCTCCGACAGCTGTAGCCGCTTATAGATCTCACGACGTTTAAGATCCCACAACAAAATACCTTCTGGGTCTTCCCCACCGCACGCCAGATATGAACCGCACGGAGAATAGGCGAACTCAGATGCCCGCAGAAAAGGGAACTTCGTCAGGATTTCGCGATGTTTGACATCCCACAAGATAATGTTCTTCCCGGCACTACCAACAAGGTGTCGTCCACATGGAGAAAACATTTCGATGTCCCAGAATTCATCGCTTGGAAATTCGTGGATTTCTTCGCCGCGTTCCACATCCCAGAGTCGGGCATTCGGTCCGTATTGAGCGTCACTTATGAGAAGTTTTCCATCTGGACTGAACATCAGTTTCCAAACCTGATCGGAATCATCGGTTGGTGTTTGGAGTGGATGCCTGAACGCATGTAGCTTGTCTCCACTTCGCACATCCCATACTATGAGGTTACCGCCTTCGTGTGCTGATGCTAACTTACTGTTTATCGGTGTGAACGCAGCCAGACGCGCGGGTTCGTTATCGGTGAAGTCGGCAATTGGGGACCCACAATTTCCAACTTTCCAGAGTTTGACGGTGTTTTTGTGAACACTGGTAACGTAGAGTTCCCCTTCGGAAGAGACATGAATGTGCTGATTCTTCGCTGCTAATTCTGTCGGGATCGCTGGGCGCGCCTGTTTGCTTTCAATATCCCATAACAGGACGCTACCGTATCTGTACTCCGCTACGATTGTCTTCCCGTCTTGTGAGAATATTAGCGATTCGGAGGTATCCACAAATGAGACATGCGTCTGGACGGTTCGGCGTGGGTTTGGGTTATCCAGCGTCCATACTTCCAGAAATTCAGGTCCGTATTGGTAAGCCAACTGTGAACCATTAAAAAACGTCACACGTGCTTCGGAATCAGCAGTGTAAAGTTTCTCATTGTTTTCCAAGCCCCACACGGTGACAGTGTCATCGTCATAAGATACTGCTGCGACGCGGAGCGTTCCGTCCTGCGAATAAGACGGAATCATATCAGATTTACCGTAACCTGTATGCGTTTTTATTTTCTGCCAACTTCCAACATCCCAGATGATGACTGTACCATCCTCTTCGCCACCAGATGCCAGAAATCTACCGCATGGTGAAAAACAGAGACAGTAAATATAACCGGTATGTCCCGTGAGGCAGGCAAAGCGTTCACCGCTTTCGACATCCCATACGATTATAGATTCAGTGTCATCGTTTGTGTCATCGCGACTTGTAGACGCAAGCAGCTGGGTATCTGCAGAAAAAGCAATAGACCTAAACGTTCCGCCTTTTCCGGTTTCACCAATCAATGTTGAGACGATCTTGCCAGTTTCTGGCTGCCGGAATTCAACGTTACCTGTGTCGCGATTGCCAATTGCAAGCCAACGATTATCAGGCGAAAAGATAAAAGAGTCCCGAAAGTCTGAGAGTTCTATCTGTGCAATACTGACCCCGCGTTGGATGTCGCAAACCTTCAAAACCTTATCCCAATTGCTAATGGCTATCCATTTTCCGTTAGGTGAGAAGGCAATATCGGAGATCATCCCTCGTTTTGTTTCCCAGAGTGCTATAGGCGACATCGTCGCGACTTTATACCACCAGAGTCCTATTTTCGTTGCGACAGCGAGATAGCGTCCGTCCGGCGAGAACTCTTTATCACCTACACCGCCACGCTCCAATCGTGCGATTGCACCTTCAGGGAGTGCCCAAGTCGTCACATCCTCTCCGCTGACACCCAACGGCGCAGGGATTATTAATTTTTTGGCTTCCATAGAAACATTTCCCTCCATTCTACAGATAGGGTTCCAGATCCCAAAGGTAAATTGTTCCATCATGTCCACCGCTTACCAATAGGGTACCGTCCTGCGAAAACGCGAAGCACTGAACATCAGTAGTGTGTCCCTTGAAGGTGGCGATGTTCTTACCTGTTGCCACCTCCCATAAGTGGATAGGCACCTTCTGCAAACCTTTTTGCCACCATGAACCTGAAAGTAAGTACTGCCCACAAGGTGAAAAACACAACGTAATCGGTCGCTGGTTGCCTTCGGGCTGTGGTAGGGTCATAAGTGTTTTGCCGTCTGTTGCATCCCAAAGCATGATCTCACCCCACGTGCCACCGGCGATTACGTCGCCACGCGGTGAAAATGCTATCCCAGTATCGTATCCACGATATGTCCGGCGTTTTAACAACGGTGTCAAAGGGAGCTCAGCAATCTGTTCCCCTGAGTCAACGTCCCACAAACCGGCTTTCCAATCCCGTGTCCTTGATATACTTGCGAGTCGTCTCCCATCAGGACTAAACGCGAATCCAGTCGGGCTATGCCGCAACCCGTAAATAAATTCTTCGTCCCTGATGACCGTGGTGTGTTTTTTCCAACCTTCGCTTTCTGTCATATCATCTAAGGTTGATGTCCGTTCCCAGATGTGTATGTTATCATTTCTATCGGCACTCGCGATCCGGTGTCCTGTGGGTGAAAAGGCTTTCGCGCGTCCTAAACCTGCTTCCAGTGGCAGGCGTTCAACAACAGATTCACTCTTGCCTACTTCCGATATCTTTAAATTATCTCCATATTGGTTGAGGGAAATAATTCGTCCATCATCTGAGCGATAAACAACATGCGAAGTCCCGGACAGTTGCTCGCCGTGTGGCCGGTAAGAACCTCTGCTCTCAATATCCCATAAGAGGACATTGTCCCGCCAAAGCCCGGCAGCAAGCGTCTTTTCGTCTGCCGAAAAAGCTAACGTATCCATTGTTGGGATATGTCCATGAAGCGTTGAAAGGGTGTGGGATTCGGTGTTATTACTTTGTGTCCAGATTTGGATCTCGCTCTCGCCTGCAAATGCTAATTGGGTTCCATTGGCTGAAAAACGAACCGTGTTATACCTGCTTCCACGATGTTCAAATTCGTCGAGTTTCTCGCCTTTTTCCATACACCAAATCTCAACCTTGCATTCAGAAACAGCAGCGGTAATCAGTTCACCCTCTGGCAGGAAATATGGATACATCTGGGATTCTCCATAATCGGCATAGGTCCCCTTCAGCTGTTCACTTACCACATCCCAGACATGTATCGTGCCGTGCCAATTGCCAGCGGCAAGGAATCTTCCGCACGGAGAAAAGCAGAACCTTCGCACCCGATCAGGATATCCCGTGATGTTGGCGATTTGTTCCCCAGTTTCTACCTGCCAAACTGTAATTGAATCCCCGTCCCCCATATTTCTACCCATATCATTTGGGGCACTATTCTTACCCGCCAACAGGCTTAAATCCGGGGAAAAGCAGAGCGGATATACATCATAGGGCGGCTGTATTTGCGTTTCTCTTACTTTTTTACCTGTGTGTGAGCACCAAATGTAAAACCTGCTATCTCTCCCCTCACTGATCGTGACAATGTGCTGTCCGTCTTGAGAAAAGGCAGGATAGGCAATTTGTCGTTTATCTGGCTTCTCAATCTGCATTACGCAAACGCCGCTCTGAATATCCGACACTCCCAAGACTTCGGCAAAAGTGCGTGTGACAATCCGTTGACTATCGGGTGAAAAACTAACGCCACCCATCATTCCACGTTCGGTATCCCAGAATGCAATGGGTGATAACGTGGGAAGTTCATATAACCAAAGTCCAATGGGTGTGCTGACAACGAAGTACTGTCCGTTGGGTGAAAATGCCATACTATTGATCTTTCCACGTCCCAATCGGGCAATAGCACCTTCAGGAAGTGCCCATGTGGTTACATCGCTGTCGTTAGGATTCAATGAAGTCGCTGCTTGTATTTTCCTATTTTCCATCAAATATCTCCTTGCGTTTTATAGATAAGGTT
Source organism: Candidatus Poribacteria bacterium (assembly GCA_022827185.1). Classification (GTDB taxonomy): domain Bacteria; phylum Poribacteria; class WGA-4E; order WGA-4E; family WGA-3G; genus WGA-3G. The sequence goes on along the minus strand of JAJDTM010000002.1, from coordinate 109,417 downwards.
CCAGATCCCAGAGATAAATCGCACCATCATGTCCGCCGCTTGCTAATAGGATACCGTCCTGCGAAAACGCAAAACACTGAACATCAGTGGTATGTCCCCAAAAAGTGGCGATATTTTTCCCTGTTGCGACCTCCCATAAACGGATAGGGACTTTCTGCAAACGGGTTTGCCACCATGAACCGGAAGCCAAATACTGCCCACACGGTGAAAAGCGTAACGTAATCGGTCGCCGACTTTCTTTCGGTTGTGGAATCCTCATAAGCACTTTTCCATCTGTCGCATCCCACAATATAATCTCGCCAAACTGACCACCAGCGATTATGTCGCCGCGCGGTGAGAAAGCGATGCCTGCAATGTTAACAGCTAAACTACGATATAATTTTGAATCTGAGAATTTCGTTGCTAACTTTGTAATCTCCTCTCCAACGTCAACATCCCACAATCGCGCGTCTCGCTCTGGTGCTTTTGCTGTGTCCGGTATGCCTGCAGTTATGCTTGCAAGCCGTTTTCCATCTGGACTAAATGCCAAGCCTGTAATATACATTGTATGTCCTATAAGCGTAGTGTGTTTTTTCCACGCGCTGTCTTCACTTTCACTTTCTGCGGTTGGTGTATATTCCCAAATATGGATATTGTGTTCTGTGTCTGCACGTGCCAGTCTGTGCTGCGTGGGTGCGAACGCCTCGGCACGCATCAACTTCGCCTCAGCGGCAGTGAGTTCAGTAATCGGTTCACGCTTTCCGACCTCCCAGACTTTGAGAAGGTTCCCATCCCTACAAGTAGAAAGCAATTTCTCACTGGTAGATAGGTAAACATGATGCGAAGTCCCGGGCAATTTTTCACCCTCGGGGCGATATGAACGTTTGCTTGCGATATCCCATAAGAGGACGTTATCATTCCAGAGTCCCGCGGCAAGCGTCTTTTCATCTGACGAAAAGACTAACGTATCCATTGTAGGGATATGTCCATGAAGGGTTGAAAGCGTGTGAGCATCGGAATTACTGTCTTTTGTCCAGATTTGGATATCACTTTCGCTTGAGATTGCTAATTGTGTTCCATTTTCCGAAAAACGAACTGTGTTATTATTGTTCCCGCGATGTTCAAATTCATCCAGTTTCTCGCCTTTTTCTACATACCAAATCTCAACCTTACGCTCGGAAACTGCGGCGGTAATCAGTTCACCCCCTGGCAGGAAGTGTGGATACATCTGGGATTCCCCATAATCGGTATAGGTCGTCTCCAGTTGTCCGCTTTCCACATCCCATACATGTATTGCGCCGTGCCAACCACCGGCAGCGAGGAATTGTCCGCATGGGGAAAAGCAGAACTTTTGCACCGGTTCGGAATGTCCGGTGATGTCGGCAATTTGTTCTCCAGTTTCTACGCGCCAGACCGTAATTGAATCGCCGTCAGCGATATTTCTACGTCTATTTTTTTGGGGATTGTTCTTACCTGCCAGTAAGCTTAAATCTGGAGAGAAGCAGAGCGGATAGACATCGCAAGGGGAGTGGACTTCCGTTTCTCGGACTTTCGGACCAGTGTGCGGGCACCAGACGTAAATCTTCCCCTTTTCCATGCGGCAGTTAGCACCGGCGAGGTGTTGTCCATCCCGGGAAAAAGAAATCTCTTGTTTGCCGTGATCACCCATCTCAATTGTACAGATACCGCGTTCAATATCCCATACCTTTACATTCCCACCAGAGGTGGCCGTGACAATCTGGCTGCCATCGGGCGAAAAACTGACACCACTGGTCATTCCGCGTTCGGTATCCCAGAGCGCGATTGGGGTTAACGTGGGAAGTTCATATAACCAGAGTCCAATCCATGACCCAACTGCGAAGTACTGTCCATCGGGCGAAAATGCCATGCTTCCAACACTACCGCGCCCCAATCGTGCGATTGCGCCTTCAGGGAGTGCCCATGTGGCTACATCGCTGTCGTTAGGACTCAATGAAGTCGCTGCTTGTATTTTTTCATTTTCCATCAAATATCTCCTTGCATTCTATAGATAAGGCGTTAGGTCCCAAAGATAGATTGCACCGTCGTGTCCACCGCTTACCAATAGGGTGCCGTCCTGCGAGAATGCAAAGCACTGAACATCGGTCGTGTGGCCCCAAAAAGTTGCGATATTCTTACCTGTTGCCACCTCCCACAAGTGGATAGGCACCTTCTGTAAACCGGGTTGCCACCACGAACCGGAAAGTAAGTACTGCCCACAAGGTGAAAAACACAGCGTAATTGGTCGTTGATTTCCTTCCGGTTGTGGCAGGGTCATAAGTATTTTGCCATCTGTTGCATCCCAAAGCACGATCTCACCCGACTTGCCACCAGCAATGATGTCTCCGTTCGGCGAAAACGCTATCCCAGCGTCTTTCTCATAGTTTGTCGAAGATGTTAAAGCAAGTTCAGCAATCTGTTTCCCTGAATCAACGTCCCACAAACAGGCTTTGCAGTCTCGGGACTTTGAAATACTTGCGAGTCGTTTTCCATCAGGACTAAATGCCAACCCGTTCAGGCTGAATCTCAACCTATCAATAAATTCCGTATCGTTGATGACTGTGGTGTGCTTTTGCCAACTTTCGCTTTCGGTGATGTCATTTAAGGAGGACGTACACTCCCAGATATGTATGTTGTCGTCTTGATCCGCGCTTGCAATCCGATGCCCCGTGGGGGCGTAGGCTTTGGCGCGCCCCAAGCCCTCTTCGGGTCCGGTAAGTTCAACAAGAGGTTTACTCTTACCAACCTCCCGGACGTTTAAATTATCGCCATATTGGTTGATAGAAATGATTTTCCCGCTGGGAGAACGATAAACGTTATGTGAAGTCCCGGGCAGTTTTTCGTTATGTGGTCGGTATGAACGTCTACTTGCGAGGTCCCACAGGTGGATATTGTCACGCCAAAATCCGGCGGCAAGTGTCTTTTCATCAGATGAAAAGACTAACGTATCCATCGTAGGAATATGTCCATGAAGAGTTGAAAGTGCGTGTGAGGGACCTTCCGCTTTCGCCCAAATTTTGATTTCACTACGGGTTTCGACTGCTAATTGTTTTCCGCTGCTCGAAAAACAGGTAATCCAGTTATTCCCTCGATGTTCAAACTCGTCAAGTTTTTCGTTCTGTTCTATATTCCAGACCTCAACCCTCCGTTCAGAAATCGCAGCGGCAATCAATCCACCCTCTGATGAATAATGTGGAAAAATTCGGGCATCGCCATAATCAGTATGAATCGTTTCCAGTCGTCCTTTTTCTAAATCCCAAACCCAGATTGCACCATCTGAACTACTGATAGCGAGATGTTTTCCATCCGGTGAAAAGCAGAGATTCTCCATCTCGTCGGGGTATTCCGTAATACAACCGATTCGTTCTCCTGTCTCAACATTCCATATAATGACAGATTCGGGATCAGAATCCCTCTCGCTCTTTTTTCCTACCAACAACCTCGCATCAGGAGAAAATCGGTATGGATGAATATCATAGGAGTATCGGATTTCAGTTTCGCTGAGTTGTTTTCCAGTGTGCGGACACCAAACGTATATTTTCCCATGACTGCTAAAACTAATCGATGCAATGCGCTGCCCGTCTTGAGAGAAGACAGGTTTAGAAATATCGCTCCTGCCGTGGTCATCTACTTCGGCGATACAAATGCCGCGTTCAAAATCCCATATCTTTAGCTCTCCGGCACAAGTGTGTGTGACAATCCGACGATTATCAGGTGAAAATGTGACAGAGTTAGTCATTCCACGTTCCGTGTCCCAGAGTGTAATTGGAGATAATGTAGGGAATTCGTACAACCAGAGTCCAATGGCTGATGCGACTACAAAGTACTGTCCATCAGGTGAGAATGCCATATCACGGATACTACCGCGCCCCAAGCGTGCAATTGCCCCTTCAGGAAGTGCCCAAGTCGTCACATCATCTCCGGCTGCACCTATCGGCGCAGGGGTTACCAATTTTTTCTTTTCCATCAAAATATCTCCTTGTGCTCTATAGGTGTGGGCTTAGATCCCAGAGGTAGATCGCGCCATCGTGTCCACCACTGACTAATAGGGTGTTATCTTGCGAAAATGCGAAACACTGCACATCGGTGGTGTGTCCCCAAAAAGTTGCTATATTTTTTCCAGTCTCTACTTTCCATAAGCGGATGGGGACCTTTTGCAAACCGCCTTGCCACCATGCACCGGAAGCCAAATACTCGCCACACGGTGAAAAGCATAAAGTAATCGGTCTTTGACTTTCTTCGGGTTGTGGCAGGGTCATAAGTGTTTTACCATCTGTTGCATCCCAGAACACAATCTCACCCCATTTGCCACCAGCAATGATGTCGCCACGCGGTGAAAACGCTATTCCAGTATCGTAGCCACGATATGTAGATATATACCTTCCACCACGACTTGGCAGCGGTGTTAACGGAAGTTCAGATATCTGTTTGCCTGAATCAACATCCCACAAACAGGCTTTCCAATCCCGTGACCGTGATATACTTGCGAGTTGTTTTCCATCCGGGCTAAATGCCAGTCCGGTTGGACTATGCACCACCCCGTAAGTAAATTCCTCATTTTTGATGATCGTGGTATGTTTTTCCCAACTTTCACTTCCCTGCGCGCTCTTTAAGGGACTCGTCCGTTCCCAAATGTGTATATTGCTGTCCTTATCCGCGCTTGCGATCCGGTGTCCTGTGGGAGCGAATGCTTTGGCGCGACCTAAGCCTCCTTCCGGTCCGATAAGTTCCACAATGGGTTCACTCTCGCCCACCTCCTGCATGTTTAAATTATTTCCCGATCCATTGATAGAAATGATTTTCCCACTGGGGGAACGATAAACGTTATGAGAATTTCCAGGAAGTTTCTCACCGTCCGGTCGATATGAATGTCTACTCGCCACATCCCATAAGAGGACGTTATCACGCCAAAACCCAGCAGCAAGCGTTTTCTCGTCGGAGGAGAAGACCAATGTGTCCATTGTAGGGATATGTCCATGAAGGGTTGAAAGCGTGTGGGCATCGGAGTTATTACTTTTCGTCCAGATTTGGATCTCACTTGGGCTTGCAACTGCCAATTGCGCTCCATCTCCTGAAAAACACACATGCCAACTATCTCCTCGGTGTTCAAATGTGTCTATTTTTTCGTCCCTATCTATATGCCAAACCTCAACTTCGCGTTTAGAAATTGCGGCAGCAATCAATCCCTCCTCTGGTGAATAGTACGGAAACATCTGGGTATCTCCAGAGTCGGTGTGAGTTGTTGCTAGTTGTCCGCTTTCGATATTCCAAATCTGAATCGTTCCATCGGCACTGCCAGCAGTGAGATACTTTCCATCGGGTGAGAAACAGAGGTTATTCATTCTTTCAGAATACCCGGTGAAACAGGCGATCTGTTCTCCGGTCTCCACATGCCACACTAAGATAGATTCAGGATCAGAATCTGTGCTGCGTTTTCTACCTGCTAGTAGATTTCTGTCCTGAGAAAATAGGAAAGGATAGATACCGTAGGTTTCACCGATTTCAGTTGCGTTGAGTTGCGCTCCTGTGCGCGCACACCAAGTGTAAATCTTTCCGTTTCTCTCGTAACTCGGCGTAGTGATGTGCTGTCCGTCTTGAGAGAAAACGGGGCGAGGACACTGCTCTTTATTCGGGACCTCTATCTGGGTGACGCAAGTACCGCTTTGAACATCCCATACCTTTAGGTTTTCCACAAAAGTGTAGGTGACAATCCAACGACCGTCGGCTGAAAAGGCAACAGCACTGGTCCCGCGCGCTGTATCCCAAAGTGCAATAGGGGATAGCGTCGGGAGTTCGTATAACCAGAGTCCAATTGATGTTCCAACGGCGAAGTACTGTCCATCCGGCGAAAATGCCACATCGTTATTCCTGCCCCGTCCCAATCGCGCAATTGCCCCTTCAGGAAGAGCCCACATCGTCACATCTTCACCGTCTATACTGCGCAGCGCGACGGCAGTAGAATTTTTATTTTCCATGAAAAATCTCCTATGGAATGCCCGCAGTCCAAGGCCCGCAAGCAAGTTTTATTCATCAGGACTTATACAACTTTCTTTGCTAGTGGGTTTGAAACTTCGCCAGCGGAAACCTGTGATAGTGGCGATTCGTCCAAAAGTTGTGTAAGTCCTATTCACGTGATCTGGAAAGAAAGCTATGTACAAAGCCGTTGATGGGAAAAGCGAGACAAGAGAAAATAGAACATACTAAAAATGTCTACCCTTTAGTCTCAGAATGCACTGAACATCTGCCGGACCGTCGCAATCTAATCCGCATCTGCATCCTAACACCACTAAAAAAGCCGTTAACTGGTAAAACCAACGGCTTTTTGATGATGAATAAGGGCAGAATTATTCGTTAGTTTCCGCTTGAATTTCACTTTTCGATTGTGGGTTGGCTTTAAGGAGTTTTTGCAAAATAACTATCGGCATTGAAACCTTTTCAAAACTCATCAGATTTGGGAGGAAAACGCCATTCCGATTCCACTCAGTGCGATAATAGCGACTGTCTCAAACGAGACAGGTGGAATTCGCTACCAAATGGCGTTCTTGAAAACGCCATTCCGATTCCACTCGGCAGATGTAGCGACCGCCTCAAACGAGACAGATGAAATTCGCTACCAAATGGCATTCTAAATATTGTACAATTTTTTGTATTTTTTGTCAAATTTATTTCTTTCTCAAGTCCAAAACGACTAATTCCGAAAAAAAATCCTCCAAAGAAGATAGATTAAAAGAGTTGGTAGAAAAAGGCATTAATTCATTTATTTTAAATCACATTTGAGGAACGATAATTGTGCGGCGATAAAGAACAGGACATTGTAAAGAATCAGCAGTCCAAGTGGAAAAATCGCGCTTTGATGCGAGATGCGTTCTTTAAATATGGGTACAGTCTCTGGATCCACGGGTTTCTGAGATAAGCCTTCCCTCACAGGGTAGATATGGAGACTATGAGGATCACTCTTATCCTCCGTTTTGATGAAATCTATGAATGTATTTCTATAGCGGCGCACCTGTTTAACGAAATCCATATAACTGACGATTCCGGTATTGGCGAGTCCTTCCATGGCGTATTGGAAACAGGCCGTCGGGGATATTTGGGTGAGTTCGCGGGTGAGTTGCACCTGTCTCAATTGCTGATCTACACGCGCATCTGCTATGCCGGTTTGCACTTCAGACCTTTCCCCGAAGTAGGTCGCCCATAGGCGCGTTGCTGATGGATTGTCAACGGAAGGGGCTTCGCTGAGTTTTGTTGCTTCTACCAGTGCTGCTGGGCGAAATTCATCATCTATGTTCGCTAATTGCAAGCGTTTTTCCGCGGATATTCTTTCTATTGATGGGATTGGATCAAGGGTTCCGACGAATAGTCCAAGTAGACTCGGGAAGATAAATGCTAAACAGACCCAAGTTAGCAATAGCCACACTAAACTGGTAATGGCATTTGAGACACGACTTGAGAAAAACAGTCCTAAAAAAATGAAGATAGAAATATGCAACGCGAAGAGTCCGATCATTCCTAAAATCCGAAGCCAACTGTCTGAATCAAAGGGGATGTTCCCTGACAGGTAGATGATGAGAAGGTTCATGAGGACTCCAATCAGGAGTGGGATGATGAGCGTGAAAAATGTTCCTAAGTATTTCGCGAATAATACCTGTCCACGAGGAATTGGGTTGGACATCATGAGACTGAGTGTTCCGCGAACGCGTTCCCCAGCGATGGCATCGAAAGTAAATAAAATAACAAAAAAACTCATGAAGACACCAATAAATGCCCAGTCAATTTTGATGAGCGTAGTTGCGTCCCCGCCATGATTTGAAGGTAGATATTCTAAGGACCACAACTCCCGCCAACTATAACTTTCAACCAAGTCCTCGTATTCAGGTCGTTCCCAATTGATGCGATACGCGATCGTGATAGAATGGGGTATGAGGGCATCAGTTCCATCGGCACAGAATTTCAACTGGGGCGGATGCTTGGGTATCTCTGCTGGACCGACCATCGCCAACTCCCCTAAACCCTGGGCAGCATATTTTTCAATATGAGAACGTCCCTGGTTTACTTTACGGTTATAATCTCGTATTTCCGCTGTATATCCATTATCCCCGAAGCCATATATTAGGGCATTGGCGATCATCAAGATAGGCAACAGAATTATCATCAAGACGAACCGTTGGGTCATCAGATTGTAGTATATTTCTTTTTTTGCGATGTGCCAAATCATATTCGTCTGTTTGCCTCACGAGCACCTATTGATAGTTAGGGTGTTGGGTTATTGTTTAGTCCATTTCATAGCGAAGGAACGACACATACGCGGCTATAAATAGGACGATATTCCACGCCAACAGGATCAGGATATCGCTTGATGCGCGGGAAAGACTCTGAAATAGAGAAGTGTGTGGGTTCTGAAAAACAGGGAGATCTTTAAACGCCGCTGCCCCTTGATCGCTGGAAAACCATGCTCTCGCGGAAAAAGCGTTTTTACCGCTGAGATAGTCGACAACTTGACGTTTATAACTTCTTGCCCCTCCAATAAAGTCTTGGTAACTTTCCCTGTCTGTATCGGTTATCGCGCCAACGGCAAATCGGTATGCGTCTGCAAAAGAAAATCGGGAGATATCTTTGGCAAGCTGTCTGTTCCTTTCTTCAGCCTGTTCTCTCTGTTTGAGGAGTGCCCCTGCTTGATTTGCGTAGTCGATACGTAGGGGTTCTTGGTAGCCCAATACTTCCTGAAATTTGGAGACATCCACGATGTGAATCTGTTTGATATAATAGAACTCACTATACCCGATTTCCTCTGGTGAACTTGTGTACATCGCTACTAAAAAATTCCCTTCGCTTATTGGAGTCACTGCACTAGCTGGATGTTCGTATCCCCACTTCTTGAGGATGTAAGCATCCCGTTCTTCCCTGAAATCTTCCCATCTCTGCTGAATATGCTGCAGAATTTCCTTTTCAGCTTGTAGTTGATAGGGCGGGAATTTCATGACTGCAAAGGTTGCTATATTGGAATAGAGGATTGTTAGGAGTCCCCAAATGAACATTGAAAGGATGAGCGCGGTGGTTGCTTCCTTTGTCCATACGGATAGAAGCATCCCTAAAAGGTAACACGTTGACACGTACAATAGGGAAAGGATGAGCACGGCAACGAGCCGGAACAGGTCAGCACTATTGAAATCGGTCGCAGGAGAAGCGTAAGCGATAAGGATTCCGATGATAAAGCTGATAACCACCATTGGGAACAGAGATAACATGCCGCCGAGGTATTTCCCGATCACGAGTGTGTCTCTGGGAATCGGATTGGATAACACTAATTTTAGGGTGCCATCCTCGTGTTCCCCTGAAATCGTATTGTAAGCGAAGAGGATCGCTAAGGCACTAAGGATGATTTTGAAGACAAAGATAGCATCAATTGCAAGAAGAATGGAAAAAAACGGGTTATCGGATCCCTGTTTCTGTGCCTCTTTCTCCCAGATAGGTGTTGCGAGTTGAATACTCACCATATCGGCACCGGATTTCTCCATGCCGACGTTGAAGATACTGAGCGGATTGGGTTTTCTGTGTGCCTTGGGATTAATTTGGCTGTAGAGGTCCCATGTTTGGGCTGTTTCTTGATGTTCCTGAACGGCGGTGTGATATGCTGCTAAGCGTTTCTCATAATCTTCAACCTGAACGAAAACGGCAGCAGCAGTTGACATGAGGCAGATGAGAAAACCGATCATGAATCGGGATGTCAATACATTGGAAACGAATTCTCGTTGAATAACAAGCCAAAGTGTTGCCATCAGTACATACCGAGTATTCAAAACGATTTACAGATGCTTTCTAAACCATAAACTTTTTTCAAACTCACGTTTGTTATAACTCATTTCAGTTTTCTTTCTTCAAAAAATAAAGTTTAGCGGCGTGTACCGACGACTTTGCTAAACGCTCTTTGCTGACCGCCGATGGCTGAATGCCATTAAAATATCTGCTTGCATGCTTTACGGAAATAGTATATTATATATGTGGAAAAATATAATCATTTTCGGCGTAGCTTGCAAGCCGAAACTTGCTATACAAACAGGCGTCGCCTACATTTATGTGATATGACGTGCTATAGAAAATACAGGGAACGCTTCTATGCGACACAACCTCTTCGTACCGAACAAAATGCCTTATGCCAAAGGAAAAAACCGCCCAGATGTACCATGTATTCTGTGTGCAATTGTTGAGAAAAACGATAAAGTTGAACGCCTCGAGGTACATCGAACCGAACATTTTACCATATCGCTTAATCTCTATCCTTACAGTCCAGGGCATCTCTTAATCTTTCCGAATCGGCATATCGTTGATGTACGGGAGTTGGATCGGGAAGAGGTTCAAGAACTTCACGAACTCCAATGTCTCTGTTTTGAGGTGTTGACACAAGCCTATCAGCCGCGCGGCTTCAATGTCGGCTATAATATGGGTGATGCCTCCGGTGCAAGTATCCCACATTATCATCTACACGTGGTTCCTCGATATCCGCGTGAATTGGGGTTCATGGACGTTATCGGTGGCGCACGCATCATCATTGAAGATCCGAACGCTACGCAAGAGAAACTTGTACAGATATTTCAGGAATTGACAACATAGTTGTCAGTAAAAATGGCTATCGGCTATCGGCTATCGGCTTTCAGCAATAAGAGGTTTTCGATTAACAAACGTCCTCTTTGCTGATGGCTGACTGCTGATGGCTATTTCACTGACAACCGAAAACTATCCAAGAAAGGAAAACACAATGAGTGATCTCGCTTATAATCTCTTAGCCGAAAATCTGGAGAAACAGGGAATTCAGATAGAAACGGTCAAGGCGCATCTCAAAACGCAGCACATCGAAACGCCGTCATGGGGTTACGGGAATTCCGGCACCCGATTCGGGGTCTTTGAACAACCCGGCGCAGCGCGGAATGCAGCCGAGCGTTTGGAAGACGCAGCCACCGTTCACCGCTTCACCGGCATCGCGCCCACCGTCGCACTCCACATTCCTTGGGATAAAACCGACGATTGGGGTGCCTTGAAACAGTACGCCGCGGATGTCGGTATCGGTATCGGCGCGATTAACCCGAACGTTTTCCAAGATCAGGCGTATAAACTCGGAAGTGTTTGTAACCCAGATGCGGATATCCGTAGACTCGCCATCGACCACATGCTTGAGTGTGTCGATATTATGGAAAAAACAGGTTCCGATCTGCTGAGTTTGTGGTTCGCAGACGGCACCAACTTCCCCGGTCAGTCGAACTTCAGAAAACGTAAACGGTGGATGCAGGCGGCGTTAGCCGAGGTCTACGACGCGCTTCCAGATGCCACGCGTATGCTCATCGAATATAAATTCTTTGAACCAGCGTTTTACCATACCGACCTCGCCGATTGGGGTACCGCCTACCTCATGGCGATGAAACTCGGTGAGAAAGCACAAGTCCTCATCGACTTGGGGCATCACCCGCAAGGCACGAATATTGAGTTCATTGTCGCTTACCTGATTGACGAAGGAAAACTCGGCGGATTCCATTTCAACTGCCGGAAATATGCAGATGACGATCTGACAGTAGGTTCTATCAATCCGCAGGAACTTTTCCTGATTTACACCGAATTGGTCGCTGCGGAACTGGATCCCGATACGGAAACCGACATCGCCTACATGATTGATCAGAGTCATAACTTGAAGCCGAAGGTAGAAGCGAGTATCCAATCTGTCTGTAACCTGCAAAAGGCGTATGCGAAGGCACTGCTCGTTGACCGCGAGGCACTCGCAGCCGCACAAGATGCCGCTGACTTGGTTGAAGCGGAGTCTATCCTTCAACGCGCCTACGAAACGGATGTGAATCCGCTTTTGGAACAGGTGCGTTCAGAAATGGGACGCGACCCGCACCCGTTGGCAGCCTATCGGAAAAGCGGTTATTATGAGAAGATTAGTGCTGCCCGCGTCGGTGGTGAAAGTCAAGGATGGGCATAAGGATGGAAGGATGGAAGGATGGAAGGTTAGAAAGATGGAAGGATGCGGACCGTACCTACTCCCTCAATCTTCCAATCTTCCACGTCCTTCCACGTCCGCAAGCAAACTAAGCGTTTTTGCGTTCGTCCTATAGAAAAATATGACCCAAATTAAAATCGGAATTATCGGTTCAGGCGGGATGGCGCGCCACCATCTCGCGCGATTCTCTGCTATGGAAACCGCGGATCTTGTCGCAATCGCTTCCAGAAACGAACAGACAGGAAACCATCTCGCTACGGAACATGGAACAGTTTTCATTTCTGAATGGCACCGTCTTATTGAACGGGAGGATATAGACGGCATTGTTATCTGTACACACAACGACAGCCACGGCGAAATTGCGCTTGCGGCGTTGCAAGCGGATAAACATGTCTTTGTGGAATATCCACTCGCCAGTGATGTTGACGCGGGAGAAATGGCACTTCGACTTGCTGAGGAACGGGGTCTTGTGCTGCGGGTCTCACACCCAGAAGCCGTTTCCAACACCCACAAGGCACTCAAGCAGAAAATAAGCGAACTCGGCGATTTGCTGCTTACCTCCTTTGTACGTCTCACACCCGGTCGCGGTTCTCGTCCTGAGATCCTTTTCAATTTGCCAGTGTCAGGGACACCCGCGCATTTCTTCATCTACCATATCTATCCGATTGTCGATTTCTTCGGGGGTGCTGCGTCTGTGAAAAGGAACGAGGTCTACGAAGGGTTGAGAGAAAACGGGCAGTATGATCGGTTTGTTAACACACTGGTCGTTGAATTCAAACGGGGTGGCATCGGGCAGTGGACATGGGCGGGTGGCATTGCGATTAACGCCGCCGAGGAACATGAACGATATGTGCTCACCGAGGGCACGATCAGCGATGCAGGCGGCGAGTGGCACTGTACGACACCCGCTGGTGTAACACCGCTCTCAATCCCGGATTCACCGCAACCGACGCTTCAGGAGTTATGGTTCTCCGAGATACGAGATGCTGCCGATCAGCTGCCCTGTTTGGCGGACGCCGCGGTTGCACTGGAGGCAGTCCGCATCAGTCTCGCATCTGGAGAATGAGTACTCGAATAGTGGAGATTTTCTGGATCCAGAGATTCAATTGAGAGTCTACATCCGAATGCATTAAGAATGGTTTTGAGCGTATCAATCGTCAAAGCTTTGTCGCTTGATAATTCTTCCGAGAGTGCCTCTGGTTCAATGTCAATTCTCTTGGCAAGTGCTGATATGCCTCCCTCTGCCTCCGCAACGGTTTGAAGTGCCAGCAGGACTACTCGCAGATCTCCAAAAGTTTGGTATTCTTCCATAATCGCTTGAAGATAGCCCTTTATCCGTCCTTGATCAGAGGCAAGGCGTTGAACCATATATTCTCGCCATGTTCCCGAATTTTTCATCGTTGTGTCTCCTTATACAATGTCTGTTGGAACCAAGCAACCGATTTAGCGATAACTGCTTGCTCCCATCCAACGGTATTGAAGGTATGATCTGCTCCTTCAACGATTTCGAGTTCCGTCAAGGCATCGCGTTCGCGCATCAATTCGTAGTAACGTTTGCCGTGGGAGACCGGCACTACGTCGTCACCGCTGCCGTGAATCACGAGAAGCGGACCCGTAAACTGCTGAATGATACTTGACGGAGATATGTTAGGGAGTTCTTCATAGAACGCCTCCCCAACAACGTTAGCGTTCGATTGCGCAATCTCTTCTGGGGTCAGTGTGTGCTTGGACCGCTCCAAAATCTCCTGTCTCCGGTCTGGCGGATCGTCCGAGAGCGGTGCCCACATCACCGTTGACTTTACACGATCATCTTGTCCTGAGACACACGCCGCGACACAGCCACCCATGCTCAATCCCAAAATACCGATACGTTCAGTATCTACGCCTTGCATAGCGCTGAGAACATCAATCGACTTGATAGCGTCCGAAATCTCACCACCGATGGTCATCTCCGAAAAATCCCCCTCACTGTCCCCAGCCCCCCGAAAATCGAAGCGGAGCGCGTAAAACCCGATACTGGCGAGTGCTCGCGCTGTTTTAACGAATATTCTGTGCGGTTCAACCTTCGTCCCTGTGAATCCGTGGAAGAAAGCAACCGCCGGACACGGGGCATCGTAAGTTGTTGGGGCATGTAATATCCCATTCAGTTGTTGTCCTTTATTGTAAAATACGATCGGTCTTTCTATCATATTTTCCTCTCATTTTTTTTACAGACATTAAACGCTTACCATAATCCAAAAGCGTATTGCCAACCGGCAACGATTATCCAGTCGAAGTCGGATACCGCGACATCGTAAGCTGGCATGAAATTGCGTGAACCCACAACGATTGTCCAGTCGAGTTTCATCTGCGGTCCGTAAGGATATTGCCAACCGGCAACGATTGTCCAGTCGATATAGTGAAGCAGCATGAAATTTCGCCAATCGGAAAAGGTTGTCGAGTCGAGTGCCATCTCCGGTCCGTCAAGATTTTGATAGACAGGCATCTGAAATTCAAAAGTGAACCGTTGTCCTGCCAAAATTCCGCCGGGTTTGTCGGGAAAGATGAAGTTCACACCTGCGGACACACTTCCGCGCCTCCCGCCTTGAAGATTTGGATTCATCGTCGGAGATATATAGTCAGATCGTGTAGTTCCGATGAGTGCGGCGTACCTGTCGTGGGATTTCATCTCTTCTTCCGAGGTGAACGTGGTAACGTTACCCCAATTTTCAAATGCGCCGCGGAGGGAAATGCTAAGATAGTCGTTAAACCTGCGCGCGCCCCAAAGCGTGGAACCGATAGTCGGTGCTAATCTGTAATCTCGCTTGTTTTTGTTGAGCCGGATTGCCCCGCGTGCTTGCGCACCATAAGACCAAGCACCGTGTGTTGCTGCGAAGGTTAGTCCCGGTCTAAGTTCAAAAGAGCCAGACCCCACCTGCATCGGGTAGTGAAGACCGGTTACTCCGCTGCTGCTGTTGTACGCGCCTCTTCGGGAAATAATAGATCCTGTCGGTATAGAGACACCGGCGTTGAGACGGAGATCGGCGTTTGACGCGTTGAGCAGCGGAATTAGCGCGGCAAGTTTAAGATCCCCGAATCCAGCGATCGTCGCTGACGGATCTCCTATGATGTGATGATGTCCTACAGGCCCGTCTCCTCCGGGACTGTGGAGGTGTGCCCCTTGCATTTGTATGAAGTTGGTCCGATGACTCATCATTGCCATGAGCGTAATCCTGTCGTGCGGGGCATACATCGCTCCAAACATGTGCGTTCGCATCCGCATCTTGATGGGCACCATCAGGTAGTCGTCAAGGGCATCTTCGATTGGGATGGCGTTTCCATCTTGAAGTCCGTCCATTGCCATCTCGATGGAACGGTATGAGAACATCATCTCTCCTGCGCTGTGGACATGGTCTCCCATAACGCCGAGTGGGGTATAGCTATCGGGTCGAGTAGATATTACCTTGTCAGTGGATTTTTCTTCTGAGGCGGTGCGGTTCCCATTTGCAAATACCGCTACGGTGTTCCTGCAGAAGAGGAGAACGAAAAGGACAACCCACGCTTTCTTATCTACTTTCATAAAATATTCTTTCTTGTTTTTTGAAACATTCAATCAAAGTATTCAATATGTACACATATCATACCACATTCTAAAAGAAAAGAAAACAGAGGCCTATTGTGATTGCAGGGTGATTTAGTTTTAAGAAATTCGCGGGTTTTATGCATTTTGTTACAAATCCGGTGCGGTTAGAAACACGCACCTACCGGGCCTGGGGGTTCAAAATTGGACGAAAAAACCGAAAACTGAATGGCTCTGATTGTGATTAAGGAATTAGGTATCAAAATCGAGAAGTTGATCTCATAAGAGAACTGAGTAGCACTTGATTCGTACTTGACATCGTGTCTTATGCTGATACAATTGGAGCATCATCACTAAAAATATGGAGGGAATCAGATGGGATATAAGTTTGATCCGAAGGCAATGTACCGGATGCCGACGCATTTTGGACCGAGGACAGGCCCGAGATACGGACCCGACGGCAGAAAATTCGAGTGTAAAGATAACCCGAAATCGACATCAGTTTCTGTGAGTTTCTTGACAAACAGCGAACAACTTGAGGCTTTTTTACCGCCGGGTTTCGCGCTTAACGGTGAACCTGTGGTCTCTGTATCCGGGGGCTATATGAAAGAAATTGAGTGGTTGGCAGGACGCGGTTATAATACGCTCGGCGTGAGTTTTCCAGCGGTTTTCAACGGCGAGGTAGACCGAGCGACGGGCTCGCTTTTGACGGTGTTATGGGAAAATCTGACGGATCCGATTCTGACAGGACGTGAGGAATTGGGTTTCTCCAAAATCTATTGCGAACTGCCAGATCCGCTGACGTTTAACGGCGAAACACACTGCACCGCCAGCTGGATGGGTTTTAAGTTTATGGACATGCACGTGAGAGCAACGGAGCAGGTGCCGATACAACCCGCCGCTTCGCCACCGAAACAGCCGAGCGATGAGCAACCACTCACCGGCACACTCCACTATAAATATATGCCGAGAACGGGTGAATGGGGGACTGCGGACATCGCCTATGCTGTGCTAACACCCGCACGTACGCCGAATCGGGTCGTTCAAGAACACTGGCGTGGTGAAGGGACTGTGCAATTCCACAAAGCGCGTTGGGAAGACCTACCGACGCAATACAACATCGTTAACGCTTTCCACGAACTGGAAGTCAAGGAATGGCGTGGCGCGTCTATCGTCAAAACAGTCGGTGGGAAAGATCTCAGCGATCAACGCATCTTGCGTTAATTCTTAGTCCATCACTGTGCCGCCTGAAACGGTGATGGAAACCCCTGATAAGTAAGCGGCTTCGTCTGAGGCGAGGAAAGCAGCCATCTTGGCGACATCTGCTCCCTCAGCGAGTCGCCCGATGGGGACGGCTGCCTCGGAGCGGCGTTCGTATTCCGAAAGTTTTTCATCAGCAGAAAGATTCTCAGGCATTAGCACAGATGCGAGATGTCCAAATCGTTCTGTCTCCACAAGCCCAGGGCAAATCGCATTTACGTTGACCTGATAGGGTGCGAGTTCACAAGCGAGCGACTGCGTGAAGCCGATCACAGCGAATTTCGAAGCACTGTATGCCGCGAAGCGCGCCGACCCGCGTTTTCCCGTAACAGAAGACATATTGATAATTTTGCCGCCGGTTCCCTGCGTGATAAGATGACGTGCCACCGCTCGTGAACAGAGGAATACGCCTTTCACATTGACGCGCTGTACTCTGTCCCAATCTTCTTCAGCGAGATCTACGACAGGCACACGATCCTTACCAGCCATTGTACCGGCATTGTTGACGAGAATATCAATTTTACCGAAATGTGCAACGGTTTTGTCAACCATCGCTTTCACCTGTTCCGCGTCCCCAACGTCCGCGACGATGCTGATGGCACGTTGTCCCATCGCCTCAATTTCACGCACGACATCAGGTAATCCTTGCCAGTCCGTCTGATCTGCAGCGTAGGGATGTTCGGTAATATCGTTGACAGCAACATCTGCCCCCTCTTCCGCCAAGCGCGTCGCAATCGCGCGTCCGATGCCGTTTTTGCCTCCTGCCCCTGTCACCAAGGCGACCTTTCCATTTAGATTGTACATTAGGACATAACTCCTCTGAATTGTATTATTTATAGTAGGTTTTAGAATTGTTTAGACACTATAGTTGGTAGCGTATTTTCCTAAACTACCGGAAGAATGGCAAAATCACTAATAGGTAGATAGTCACCACTAACGACCTCCACACAGATGAGGGGGAAGAGATACGCCAGAGCAGAATTGTCCCGTCGTAACTCACACTTGCGATCGTATTTCCATTCGGAGAATACGCTACAGATGTAACATCTGATGTATGCCCCTCAAGTGTTGCTTTGTGTTCTCCTGTCTGACTATCCCACAAAAACACTACATCTCCGCTTCCACTTGCGATTGTTTTTCCATCCGGAGAATACACGAGAGAAGATATAGTGGATATTTGATCGAATTTTGATGTTGTAGTTTTGGCGACTCCTGTGGCAACATCCAACAATTGCAATCCTTCAAGTCCATTTCCGGTCGCGATTGTTTTTCCATCTGGAGAGTATACCACTGACTGAAAACTGTGCTTAGGTCCCATACGTGTGCCTATCTCCAATCCGGTGTTGGTATCCCATAAACGTACTGTCCCGTCACTACCTGCACTTGCGATTGTTTTTCCATCCGGAGAATACACCACTGAATTAACCGAGTCTGTATGCCCACTGAGTATGGATATAGTTTCCATTGATCCTGTGGCAGCATCCCATAGCCTGACCGTTTTATCCCCACTTGCACTTGCGATTGTTCTACCCTCTGGTGAATAGCATATACTACTGATATACTTTGTATGCCCTCTGAGTGTTTTTAAGGGATGCCCTGTAGTAGCATTCCACAACCGCACTGTCCTGTCACTACTTGCACTTGCGATTGTTTTTCCATCCGGAGAATACACCACTGAATTGACATTTGACGTATGCCCTTTGAGTGTTACTTTGTGTTCTCCGGTCATCGCGTCCCACAATCGCACAGTGTGGCTATAATCCCCAGTTGCGAGCGTCTTGCCGTCTGGTGAGTACGCCACAGTGTAAAAACCACTGGTATGCCCCGCGAATGTTACTTTGTGTTTTCCGGTCGTCGCGTCCCATAAACGGACCGTCCCGTCCCAGTTTGAACCTGTCGCGAGGGTTTCTCCATCCGGCGCATAGGTTAAAGAACTAACCCATCCAGTATGTCCTTTGAGCGTTGTTTTGTGTTGTCCCGTGGTTGCATCCCACAACCGTACCTGACTGTCGTAACAAGCACTTGCGAGGGTGCAACCATCGGGCGAATACGCTACCGAAGAAACACGCCCCCTATGCCCCATAAACATGGCTTTCTGTTGACCTTTGGCAACATCCCACAATCGGACGGTTTTGTCTTCACTCCCGCTTGCAATAGTTTTTCCATCGGGGGAATACGCAACAGAAAAGACAAAATCTGTATGTCCTTTGAGTGTAGATTTGTGTTTCCCTGTAGTGGCATCCCACAATCGCAGGGTTTTGTCTGCCCCACCACTTACGATTGTTTTTCCATCGGGGGAATACGCCACGGCGTAGACATAATCCGTGTGTCCTTTGAGGGTTGCTTTATTTTTTCCTGTGGCAACATCCCACAGCCGGACCGTCTCGTCCCTACTTGCACTCACGACAGTGTTGCCATCGGGAGAATATACTACGGAAAAGACTCTCTCTTTATGCCCTTTCAGAATAGTTTTGTATTTTCCTGTAGTTGCGTTCCGTAAATTGGCTTCCCGTCCGAAGCCTCCACTGGCAATTGTTCTGCCATCTGGTGAATATACCACTGAATAGATTGTGGTCATGTGTCCAGCGAACAGATTTAGTTCTTCTCCGCTCTGTGCATCATAAATCCAAATTCCGATGTCGGTTGCTGCTGCCAGACGGGTCCCATCTGGCGAATACGCGATTGCTTGTATTGAACCCTTACCAAATCGGGCTTTGGCACCTTTTGGTAAACGCAATTGCGTGTGCGGTTGGTATTGGGCGAAAGCATCCGTTAAACTTACGGATACAACGCTCGAGAGGATAAACAAGAAAAGGATTTCTCGTTTCATGAAGATGTCTCCTTTTTTGATATTTACCAACGTGAGTTTGAAAAAAATGGGCGTGTGTTTTATACAAAGAATCGCTATTGCATAATGGAAAAAACCAAACTTTAACCGAAAGGAGTCCCCAATGCTTATTATATCACTTTTCTGCGAGATTGACGACTTTTTCTCGGAGGTGCAACTATTTTGTCAAAAGTAAAATGTTGGGTTTCACTGATTCTTCAACAGAAAACTTCTCTTGAATTCTAAATGTTCCTATAATCAGTCCCCTGAGACAGCCCCAGGGTCATTCAATTCTCAATTTGGATATTCGTTTTGCTTTCCAGAGGTGAACATTCTTACGGAATATCGCGAGCACAACTCGCTCCTACAGGGAAAAAATATATACATACATAAAGAAAATAGGACAATTGAATGACCCTGGAGACAGTCCAAAAACCTTTGATTTTTCGGGGAATCTATGATATACTTTGCAATATACTTCCCGCCTTGTATACTAACAACATTAATTGGAGAAGACCATGAGAAAAGAAATTTCAACAACGGAATTACATCAGAAGCTTGGTGAATTGCTCGACGGGGTCCACCGCAACGGGGATCGGCTGATAGTCAAACGCGCCGACACACCGCTCGCCGCGATTGTTCCAATTGAAATCTATGAAGATATACTCCAACAGCGAGAGCAAGCTTTCTCGGTATTGGATAGAATATGGGAAAAAGTGCCAGGCTTGAGTGAAGAAGAAGCACAAGACGATATTGAACAGGCAATTGCCGAGGCACGCGCAGAGAAAACACGTAAAAGGAGTAAGTTGCCTTCCTGATGCGTATCGTCTTGGATACCAACCAGCATATTAGTGCGATTATCCGACCCAACGGGCATCCAGCACAAATTGTGAAACTCTGGCGTATCGGTCTAATTGAGGTAGCAATATCTCCCTTCATAATAGAAGAGTTTGAAGCAGTTGTGCATCGCCCACGTATTCAAAAAAAAATAACCTATCAAATGCTGATATCGCTGAATATCTTGAGGTCCTCAGAACGTCTGCGGTTTTAGTACCTGGAGCAATTACCGTTAATGCTGTCCCTGACGATCCTGATGATAACATTATTATTGCCTGTGCCATAGAAGCGGAAGTTGATATGATTATCAGTGGAGATCAACATCTGCTTTCGCTGGGTTCATATCAAGGGATTCCAATTGTCAAGGCAGCAGATTTTCTGAGCAGCTATATTCTACTTGACTGAATCAGCCATCTTACAGTCTCTCAGATTGTATGCCTGTCTACTTATTTGACTTACTTGCCTCTGATGTATGTCCGCAAGAATATTCCGTACGTGCTCTAACTCTGAACATCCGAATGATTTAGGAGAAGATAGAAGTGAGAATCAAAGAAGAATTTAAGAAATCTGGTTATTTTTGGATACCTTCCGTCCCTGATAAACAAATACCTGGAACGCTTTCGATATCAGATGGAGGAGTGATTAAGCTAGAACTTTTTGGAGTGTTCGGGACATCTGATCGTGGTCTGGGTCCAATAGAACGAATAGTTGGACATGTTGAAAAAATAGGATTTGTTACGCTTGATGATTGCTATTGTAAGAGTAGGTCGTCTAGTGTTGATACATCAAGGACATTTAATAACATATCAAAATCATCAATTGACGTAATGAGAGTTTTTACCGGTGTTGCATACCGTGAAGGCGAGGTGCCTCGTTTTGATACCTTCACCTTTTCTGTGGAAGGAATTGATGAGTGGGTTCGAATAAGCGGCATTGAGGTTGACCATCAACTTGAGAAACACGCTGCAACCATATCCTACGAGCTTCCAGCGAATATTCCGATCAAGCTTGACAATGATATGGAATTGTTAATTGGGTTTTCTTGGCAACCGCCTCCATTTTCCCGAATCCCCAAAGAAGCAAAGGTCACCCAAAAGACTTATTTTCACTTAGTTTCACAAGATGTCCGTGAATTGGACGAGTTTATTTCTGTTGCTAACAAACTTACAACTTTTCTGTGTTTTGCCTTAAATGAAATAGTATGCTTGGACAGTATGTCAACAGTCTTTGACACTCCTCATCAAGATGTTCGGGAAGGCCTGAGAAAAATGACTTCGGTAGATATTTATTCTTCCAGCTCCCCTTACTCTGAAGACAGTCCAGAGATTTATTGGCATAATATGTTATTTAGATTTGAGGAAATACAAAGCAATATTGAGAGCAAAATTAATAATTGGATAAGAGGTTATGAACAGTTTGCGCCTGCTTTCCATTTATACTTTTGGTCACAAAGGGATGCATACCCGTACTTGGAAGTAAGGTTTTTGTCTTTAGTACAAGGTTTAGAAGCATATCATCGAAAAACCTCTGATGAAAAAGAGATGGACGAAACCGAATTTGAAGAATTAGTCGAAAAACTCATTGAGCAATGTCCTGCTAGAAGGAAGGAGTGGTTGAGAAACAGATTAGGATATGGGAACGAGGTGAGTTTGAGAAAGAGAATTACGAGGCTTCTTGAACCGTTTAAGGACCTCTTCGGAAACAAGGAAAAACGCAAAAAACTGATAAATAGAATTGTAGATATCCGAAACAATCTGACCCATCCCGATTCGGAGAGAGAAGATATCGATGACTTGTGGATTCTTTGCCAAAAAATGGAAGCACTTTTTCAACTCCATTTTCTTCAACTGATAGGTTTCAATGGAGAAGAAATTAAATCGATCGTGACTAATTGCTCCCAACTCCGAGAAAGGCTTTGATGGTAAGGAGCAGGTTTGGGAACAGTGTCAATAAAGGTAGATGGAACCCAAACTATTGAGAACTGAAACCCTCTCGGAGGATTTGGATTTCCCTTGCTTTATATACACAGACTTGCTATCATACCTCTATGCCGAAACTGAACCTAAAACCCACCCACAAACCGATCCGAGACTACTACGCCACGCTCCAGCGATACGACCAACACGATGCTACACACGAAGGCGCGGTCAGCAACCCCTTCGCTTTCTTACTGGATACCTGTGCAAAACAACTAAACGCCACGCTTATCCCACAATATGGGATGCACACACCAAAGGGAAACCGGATTGTCATTGATGGCGTAGTCCTCGACGAATACGGACTCCCCTTTGCCTATTGGGAAGCAAAGGATATAGATGACGATCTCCTTAAAGCAGTAGAGGAGAAGCGTGACAGAGGCTATCCACTCGACAACATCCTCTTCCAAAACCCGCAACGTGCCATTCTGTATCAAAATGGACAGGTGGCATTAGACGTGGACATCACTGAACCCGCACGCTTGATTGCTGCACTTCAATATTTGTTCGCTTACGTCCCGCCCGCACTCGACAATTGGGAGACCGCTGTCTCCGATTTTAGAGAGCATGTGCCGGATCTCGCAAGCGCGTTGAAAGAACAGATTGAACAACGCCACGAAACGGACCCAGCGTTCAAGGAGGCATTCACTAATTTCTACCAAATCTGCCGCACTTCTATTAACCCGGAACTCTCACAAGATGCCGTCGAGGAGATGCTCACCCAACATGTGCTCACTGAACGTATCTTCCGAACGGTTTTCAACCGATCAGATTTTACGAACCGAAATATCATTGCTCTCGAAATTGAAAAGGTAAGTGCGGCACTCATGCGGGAGGCGGTGAGTCGAGACGTGTTTCTTGAACCGTTAGACCGATTTTACGTTGCTATCGAGCAGGCAGCCACACTCTGTAAAGACTTCTCCCAAAAACAGTATTTCCTCAATACGTTCTACGAGAAGTTTTTTCAGGGTTTCTCCGAAGATGTGGCGGATACACACGGCATCGTCTACACACCACAACCGATCGTAGATTTCATGGTGAATAGCGTTGAACACATCTTGAAAACCGAGTTCGACAGATCGCTATCGGATACCGGCGTGCATATCATCGATCCGTTCGTCGGGACGGGCAATTTCATCGTCCGACTCATGCAGGACATCCAAGGCACAGTGTTGGAAGAGAAATACCGCACTGAATTGTCCTGTAATGAGGTAATGCTCCTGCCCTACTATATTGCAAGTCTGAACATCGAGCAGGAGTACTTTCAACGCACAGGGACGTATCTGCCATTTGAGGGGATCGTTTTCGCTGACACGTTTGAGCTACTTGAACAGCAGCAAGGCGAACTGTTCACGCGTGAAAACACAGAACGGATGGTGAGACAGAAGACAGCGGATATGTTTGTCGTTATCGGTAATCCACCCTACAATATAGGGCAAGAAAATGAAAATGACAATAATAAAAATCGCAAATATCCCGCAATGGATAAACGGATTGCGGAAACGTATGCCAAAGACTCCGATGCAGGACTCAACAAGGCAGTCTACGACCCGTATGTGAAAGCGATTCGGTGGGCATCGGACCGGATTGGTGAGGAAGGAGTCGTTGCTTTGATCACAAACAATGGGTTTCTCCGTGGTATATCGTTTGATGCTATGCGAAAACACCTCGCGGAAGATTTCGACACAATTTACATTCTCGATTTGGGTGGGAATGTGCGAAAAGGATTGGAAGTTTCCGATGCCAATGTGTTTGAAATTCCTATAGGAGTAAGCATCAACTTTTTCATTAAGAAGAAAACCTCTGCCGGAAATCAAGCAGCCAACATCCACTACTACCGCACGAATGATTTATGGCACAAAAAACAGAAATTTGATTTTTTGAGTGAATGCCAACATTTAGAAACTATAACGTGGCAAATGATTGAACCCGACCCAAGATACACTTGGCTTACCGAAGGTCTCCAAAGTGAGTTTGATACCTTTATCCCAATGGGTACCAAGAAAGCAAAGGCTATAGAAGGTGCCGCTATAGGTGTTATCTTCAAAACCTATAGTCTTGGTGTTAGCACGAATCGTGATGCATGGGTGTGTAATTTCAACCCAAAGGCACTGACTGAAAACATAAGTAGAATGATTGAAACCTACAACGACCAAGTGCTCAAATGGGAACGACGGACGGATCGGAATGCAAATCTCGATGATTTTGTGATTTCCGATGACAAGAAAATTAAATGGAGTCGTAATTTAAAAAGAAAATTAAAGCAAAGTAGAACCGCTGAGTACACTGAGGACAAGATGAGAAACGTACTCTATCGTCCTTTCACAAAATCTCACCTATTTTTCGATAGAATTATGAATGATGAAGTTTCTCACTTTCCCTCCATCTTCCCCATATCTGAGACTGAAAGTGAAAATAAGATAATTTGTGTTAGCGGACGAGGACACGATATTTTCAGGTGTCATATTGCTAATGGAATCCCTGAATTGAAATTTTCAAATTCCTTCAATGGTGGGACCCAATGCTTTCCTTTCTACACCTACGACGAAGACGGCACGAACCGACAAGAGAACATCACCGATTGGGCATTGTCCGAATTCCGAACACATTACGACAACGACCCCATCACCAAGTGGGACATCTTCCACTATATCTACGGCCTCTTACACCATCCTGTTTATCTTGAGAAATACGAGATGAACCTCAAGCGCGATCTCCCACATATCCCTTTCACCAAGGATTTCTGGGGTTTTTCCGAGGCGGGTAGGGCATTAGCAGACCTCCACGTCAACTATGAATCCGTTCCGAAATACGATAAACTCCGAAAGGTCGAAACCCCCGGCATGCAGGTCAATTGGGATGTGGAGAAGATGAAACTCACTAAAGACAAGACGCAGTTAAAATATAATGACTTCTTGACGTTGGCTGGTATTCCTGCGGAGGTGTATGATTATCGGCTCGGCACACGTTCTGCGTTGGAGTGGATTGTCGACCAGTATCGTGTCAAGACAGACAAACGGAGCGGGATTAAAAACGATCCAAACCGCGAGGGTGAGCCGCGATATATTGTGGATTTGATTGGGCGTGTTATCAATGTCAGCCTAAAGACGGTAAAGATTGTTGAAGGATTGCCTGAGTTGTAGGCGTTAGTTTCCGCTGGAATGTTCTGCTAAAACCTTTGAAGGTTCAATTTAATTGAGGGTGTGCATTATTCCAAGCGTTGGTATGCGATCACCGTAGGGGCGAGGTCCCCTCGTCCGCTATCAAACAGCTATCCGTTCATCGGACGGGTTGGGAAACCCAACCCCTACGAGGAAATATTTATGCACGCCCCTCATTTAATTTGATTTGATTCAACTTTTAACGTATAATTAAAAAAGGTTGTTCCGAAGTTAGCCAATTTCTATAGCGGATGGACAACGAACGGTTATCTATGTTCAGAACACAAGACTACGTGTTTAGACCTGGGTTCACCTATGAATCAAAACGGAAATGACTATGTATCGTTGGTGAGAATCCCTCGTAAGTGGTTTAATATATTTGTCTGGATTTTTTCAAGTTTAGTCATTGCCAACGTTTTGATTGAACTTTTCACCGGTTGGGCTTGGAAACTTTTAGGTGAAACGGTATTAACACGAACGGCGGTTCTAATGACGCTAATAGTCGGTGGATTCTTCATATTAGCACACATACTGGAGGGTATTATGTTAGGGTATGCAAAACTATTCAAAGACAAAATCCTTGCAGAAGGCAGAGCAGAAGGCAGAGCAGAAGTGTATCGCGAGTTGCAGGAAGCAATAAGAAAAGGCATAACGCTGGAAGAGTTGCTGAAAACACACGATGCCAAAAACGGTAAAAACGAAAGTGACCAGTCCTCAAACGGTAAAAACGAAGAGGACGAGCCGTCTTAAGGCGACCAAAGGACATAAGTCGGGATATTAAACAGCGTCCCCAGCAGTGCCCACATTCCGACAAATACATAATCGCCCATTACCAACCCCAAAAAGAACGGGATTGCGCGTTGGTGTGCCCGTAAACCGAAAACCGCGAGGATGATGAACTTGACCAGCCAGCCGAGGAAAACAGAGAACCAGAAATCGGCGAGTCCACCCCACGCAGCGGCAGTCATCACATACCCGATCGGATGGAAGGGCCACCACATAAATTTATGGCGTAGGAAATAGAGGATCCACGTCATCGCCGCCCCGATCCCCATAGATTGTGTCCCATCCCAATTCGGACCCGTCGGGTTGTTAATCCACCGTTCTAAGCGTCTCCCGAACACTTCGTTGCCGATACCGACGATATACCCATGCACTGCCAGCGCGCCCGTGTCATAGAGTAGATAGAGAAACGCCCAAAACGAGGCGAGCGTGCCGACAACAATCGCGAACATCATCACCCAGACCAGTCTTCGACTATCTATACCTGAGCGTTCCGCAAGCTTGAACCCCTCCAATTGATTCGGCATCGGATGCGAGACGTTAAGCCGATTCAGCCAGTAGTAGAACGAAATAATTGTGAGATTCCCCGTGCCGACAAACCGCGGTCCGAAAGTGACTGCCATCAATCGTGCCGGATCAAGCGCGAGAATCTCGTGCGACGGCGGACCGAATTCGGCGCGGACCCGCGTCACACCGAGTGCCATCAAGCTGAAAATCACAATGAAACCGAGCACACCGCCTAAGGACATGCCCGCTTTCACCGAAAATAGCGTAAGCGCGATGCCCCCGATGATTAACCCGCCAACAGCAACGCGGTAAGGCATCGGTTCATTTGAATCATCAAATGCTTTTTGGGGTGTCCAGCAATTCTTGATGACATCACGCAGATGCTTCCGGGTCCCCCACAACGCCAGCGCACCGACAGCGAGCCATGCGCCGCCTGCACGTTCCGCGAAATAGAGTTCCCCTTCCCCCAACATCCCGATGCGAACAATCCGCTCCGCTTTACCAAATAGATAGAAAAACCACGCTGACATCGAAATATCTAAAGGCACGAAGAAGGTTAACCCAATAATAAACGGGTAGGCAGATAGCGAGATCCACCCGATCGCATTCCACGGCTTGTCTGTGAATAGATGCGTGATCGAATAGTAGTTGAGTTGGATAGAGGGAACCTGAGGAAATAAGTAACTCAATCCTGCAAGGAGTTCAATAAATCCGGCGACCGAAAAACCTATCCACATCGTGCCGTTCCTGAAAAAACTTTTACGTCCGTGCGCCATCTGGAGCGGTAATTGGATGATCGGATACGCCAACTTTTCACGTTCTGTCCACTGCACACGGATAATGGTGTTCAGACATATTAGCGTGAACCAGAGCAGCGCGACGAACCCTGTCCAGACGAGGATCGGCACCAGCCACCCCTGTAGATGCTTCGGGAGATAAAAGGTCGAACCGCCCTTAAAGTAGGCATCCAATGCGTAGTCCTCAGGTACAAACCATGTCGGGATATAACGCCAGAAGAGAGATGCCCACTCATTTTCAGGCGTAGCGAATCGGAACGGATGCGCCAGCGTTCCGATCAAAAAGGTCATCATCGCGTGCCCACCGATGGTGGATACCATAACAACCATGATATAGATAACAAGAAGTTCTTGCGGGGTTAGCGCGTTACGCGGGGAGAGTTTTTTCCAAACGAGATTAAAACCGATAACAGCGAAAAGCGTAAAAACGGCATTGAAGAAAAGCGAGACGAAGTTAAGGAGGAACTGCGGTTGAATCATCTCCGCAGCGTAGGCGAGCCAATAGGCATTCCCGATAACAAGGAGTGTCCCAATCAGGAGCGCGCGGAGCGTAATCCCAGATGTAAAGGAGGCACGAGATTCTGGCATGTTTAAATAGCGGTCGGCTTTCAGCAATCAGCAAAGAGATTTTCGATATATCTAACCCGTCTTGCTGACTGCTGATGGCTGATGGCTGACGGCTCTTTTTACTGTTTCAGGGAACCCCAGACCACTGCGAGTTTACCTGACGGCTCAACGGCTAATATTTCAGCGTCAAAAGTGAGGTCTCCGTAAGCGAGTCCATCCCATGCGCCCCCGGGTATCCATCCGATCTGATGCTGGCGACTCCCGTCCTCACAATCATTCATGTGAAAACTGAGTCCGATCGTTAACCCAACTTTCGCTTTGAAATTTTTGCCTTTTGCGGGGTTCGCAAACTGTGGGTTGCCGCGCGGCTTCGTCGGGTCAATAGCAACTTCGTAGATGTAATCGTTCCCTGTCTTGACCAACACCCATTCGGTGTTATCCTTCGAGGCAGCGGCGGATAAATCCTTGCCGTTAGCACCGAGCGTCCACTGAACAAGGCTCTCCCGCACCATGCCGTTGTCGAAATCAAACATAAATTCGACGCTATCATCTTCCCACCATTTGCTATCGTCCGGGTGGATGTCTTGAAGTTCGTCATCGGTGATTTCAACGGCGAAATAGATACGGGTCGGATCTTGTGAATTCCACGCGACTCTGCCTTGACCGGTAAAATCATTGGCTTTCGGGATACCGTTACCGACATCCTTCAATTCATCAAATGCAACGATTTCAGCGCGTTGCCATTCGTCAAGTTTCCCATCTATTTTAAGGTTTCTAATCTGTTTTGCGAAGTATTCTTTATCACGTTTCGCATCAACAGGTAAACTCGTCGTATAGAATAACAGCGCAACTGCTGTTATCACTGTGATTGCGATTTTAAACGCCATAAACTTTTTCATTTTAGAGCTCCTTTGTCTGTCAACTTAGGACTGTCTTTGCGGTGGATGAGCGGCTTGATAATACCGCCCTGTTCGAGACGTGACTGCGCGAGTTCATACGATTTAGGACTTAAATCTATACCTATCCACTGGCGTTGTAGCCGTTCAGCAGCGACACACGTGGTGGCACACCCACAGAACGGATCCAGCACCATGTCATCGGGGTTGCTGCTCGCGCCAATAATGCGTTCTAACAGCGCGATCGGTTTCTGTGTAGGGTATCCAATACGTTCTTTGCTTCTGGCTGTTAGATTTGGAATATCTACCCAGATGTTGTTTAACCTTTTACCCTTTTGTTCATCAAGATACCGTTTGTATCGTGGCACATTTCCCGGACGCGTTTGAACGATGTGTCCGGCTTCAATCTCCTTGCGCATCCGATCTTCCGCCCAACGCCACGTTCTAACGATTCCCATCACCCCATAAGTCAAGTGAGAATCGGGATCATAGTTCTGTGCGGTTATAGAGGTGAGCGAAAAGCGTCGTCCGGTTTCCGGTTCAACACAGTAATACTGACGTTTTGTTTTCTCGTCCAAATTCGCCATATCATAAGGAATCGTGACTGCCGCAACGTTCCAGACATACGTATCGCTTTTTGAATAGCGTAGGATACTATCGGAATCGCGTGCCAACCCTTTTTTGAGGTTTCCTTTGGTGGTTATCGCCCGTTGCCAGATAATCTCATTTCTAAAATTATCTTTCCCAAAAACACTATCCATCATCATTTTGAGGTAATGGCTGGCGTTATCATCACAATGGAGATAGAGCGTTCCAGTCGGTTTGAGGATTCGGAACATCTCCAGCATCCGAATGCTCATCATAATAAGGTAGGCTTTCATGGATTTCCCATGACTGAACGCCGCGGCACCGATGGCGTGATAGAGTTCGGGTGCCCGCTCCGCGAGTTCAGCGTGGGACGTATCATCAAGATCATCCAACGTCCAAAAGTCTTTGAACGTTGCTCCCGCAGCTTCGGTGCCTACGGGTGCTTCAAACGTCCGATTGGAATTGAAGGGCGGATCCAGATAAATCAAGTCAATAGAATCGGTGTCAAGCGCACGAAGCACATGAAGATTATCGTTTTCAAAAATGGTTCGATTCTCAACATTCATTCTATCTCCTACAATACGGCGTAGGCGCGCCTTTAAAACGCGCTTACATGAAGAGAAGCGCGGTGAATAGTAAGAATTTCTTGTTATGGGGTTGCGCGTCGCTTACCGCCATCCATATAAAGTGCGGTCCCAAACATATAGGAGCAGGTTTCAGAGGCTAAAAACGTCACGACATTCGCGACCTCTTCGGGTTCCGCTATGCGACCGGCGGGAAGTTCTTGTCCGAGTGCTTGCAACAGTTCTTCAACATCGCGTCCTTCGCGCTCGGCTCTTGCCCCTTGCTGGGTACGCGCGCGACCGGTATTGGTCAGCCCCGGACAAACGGTGTTTACCAAGATACCATCCCCCGAAACCGCATCCGAAAGTGCGCGCGTTATGTTCAGAATAGTGATATTCGCAGCACCGGTAGGTATGTTTCCGCGAGTCGGACTTGTGCCTGCTGAACCCGCGATATTGATAATCCTGCCCCACCGATTTTCCTGCATATACGGAATAACCAATTGGGACATTCGTAAATAACTGTAAGTTTTCAATGCGAGGGCATCATCAATCAGATCCGGTGATAGCACCAGAATATCAGCGTTCCGAGCAGCACCGACATTGTTGATAAGGATATCCACACCGCCAAACCGAGCGATTGTTGCCTGCACGACCTTTTCACAGTTCGCCTGTGTGGTCAAGTCTGCAGCAACGGCGTGCCCTCTATGTCCAGTCTGATTGATTTCTGTGAGTGCTTGATTTAGCGTGTCTTGAGTTCGGGCAGCAATACAGACATGAACTCCCTCTCGTGCGAGCGCAAGTGCACACTGTTTACCGATGCCTCGACTGCCACCGGTAACAATTGCTCGTTTTCCGTTGAGTCCTAAGTCCATGTATCACCTATCCTGCTACCACGAGAGGAGATGTCCACACAGGATTGGCGGACACCTCAAACCTCTGATAGAAATTTTCGATCACTATTTATTCGCTATAGGCAGTATATTTAGGATAATAGCGGTCAGGGATTTCGCCTATTTTATTTTTTTAAGCTTCCCCATGTAACAGCCAATTTCTCTTTTGCGTCTACAGCGAGCGTTGTCTCCAACCCGTCGTCCATAACGGCTTGGATGTCGCCTTCATCAAGAGCAGTGTTGAAGATAATGAATTCGTCTATCAACCCTTCCCACTGTCTCTGTTGATTCCAATCACCAATCCGCGCAGGATCAAGGACACCGGGATTCCCACCCCAATCGTTTTCGATATCGAGTTCGCCGTTAATGAAAAAACGAATCTTCTTTTCCTTGGCACTGTAAACAGTCGCTATATGGATCCATTTATCCATTTCATCTCCAACTACTGCAAAGTTGGCGAAGGTATCGCTGCCACCCTGATTACTATGGATGGAAAACTCTACTTTATTGTTGGGAGCAATCTGATAGTGAATATCGCCAACTTTCCAACCGTTGACGTTGAAGAAAACGCGCCACGCTGATTCTCGCCCCGTGGATTTGACCCAATGCGCGAAGGTAAGTTCTTCAAATTCACCGATCCGCTTCGGAATTTCGACCCATTCGTCTGAGCCGTTGAGTTCAAGCGCATCACCGATTTGACCAGCGACGAATTTACCGCCTTTTACTTCACCATCAAATCCGTTTCCAGAAACATCTTTAGCATCGCCATCAAACAGCCATGCCGCTGCAATCATATCCTCGTTGATCTCAGTGGAGCCTGTTAGACTGATACTCAACATAAGCATCACACCGAGAGTAATTGTAATAATCCTTGCGTTCAACAAAGTAACCTCCTATGTATTGTTAGAAGAACCGGTGAACTGCATCCATTCACCGACCCCCGTACGACACATTCTGGTCTTGTGTTATATTTAAAAGGAAATTATAACACAAAAAACACAAAAATACAATTCCTTATCAAAACAGAGGCACTATGCCTATCCTCTAAACAAACCTTTCCTTATGCGGACTAGCTTCCCATTGGGCACGCCAAGTCTGCCATGATGTTGGACATTGTTGAGTTTCTCGCACACGGGCAGGACAGGCGATCGCTTCATGCCAGAGTCCGTCTAATGAGGTGCCCGTCGGGCTGAACCGAAAATCTACCGACCAACGGATGATGTCGCTGCGGTTGAATAACGACCGATGGAAGACCAAGTTGTTAAAAACGAGTAGGTCACCCTTTTTCAT
The DNA here is from genome assembly GCA_022827185.1 of Candidatus Poribacteria bacterium. Lineage (GTDB taxonomy): Bacteria > Poribacteria > WGA-4E > WGA-4E > WGA-3G > WGA-3G. The sequence goes on along the minus strand of JAJDTM010000002.1, from coordinate 76,930 downwards.
CTCTAAAGTATCAATCTCGGTATGGGATAAGGTAGGTGGAAGCACAGGGACGGCAAACGCTTCACCGGGGACACGGTGATACGTCTGTAAACCCGTTTTGTGGCTACCGGGCAGGAATTGCAAGGCACCGTTCTCGGTTTTGACATCCACTAATGGAAGCCACACAGTAAGATGTGTATCGTTTTCGGTATCTGGCATATACGCGCTGTCCTGGTGCCATGGGAGTGTGGTTAGTTTTTCGTTTGGAAGTTTCGGACGCACCCAAAAATCGCCGTTGAATTGAATATCGCTACCGATAAGATGCGCAAGCACATCCAGCACCTTCGGATGCGTTATCAGGTCAAAGAGTGCCTCGCTAAAAACAAGCGTATGCCAGCCAAAGACCTCATTCTCCCGACCACACGCCTTTAGAACCGCATGCCAACGGTGCTCAAATGACAACGCGTCATAAATGTCAGAGATGACCCGTTCGTTATAGAGTTCGGTGGCACGTTTATCAACGACATCAGAGACAACAGCAATCAACGGCGCGAGGTCTGCCTCACACAGTGCCGATTTCACAACAAGATAGCCCTGTTCCGCAAATTTTTTAGAATACGTTCCCATCGTTTTTTATCGGTATGCCTTTATCACGCCCCAAACAGTCGTTAACTTATCCTTCGGTCTCACAGGAAGCGGCTCCATCGATGCCTCAACAGAGATTGCCTCGTCCCAGAACGCCACCTCGTCAACAGCACCACCAAAATGGTTCTGACCGTTGCGACTTCCGATAGTAAAGGGTAGCCCTTCAGTAATGTGAACAGCATCATTACCCGGCATCTCACCCTCTAATTTTCCGTTAACGTAAGCCTTAACGGCCTCGCCATCATAAGAACCGAAGATGTGGTACCACTCTCCAATTTCAAGGGCGACATTGCCAACACAACAGACGAGATTGTTGCCAGGACCCGTGGAAACCTCAAAGGAGAGCGTCCCATCAGGTTCAATGAAGAATCCATAACTCCAATTGAGGTGGATCCCCTTTTCAGCAACCGCAACCCATGCACCGAGTTTTAACGGTTTAATCCATGCCGCCATAGACAGTGCTTCGAGTTCGGATATCGACGGCGCATCTGGGATTTCGACATAATCCGTGCTGCCATTGAATTCTAATGCCTCACCCAACTTTCCGTCTACGACCTTCGGTTTCCCGTGAATGATACCGTCGTTCCCGTTTCCGCTAAGATCATCCACCCCGTCTGCTTCATCAAACGACCAATAACCAACCAATTCAGCGTTTGCTGCGAGACCGACTGCACCTAACAGTAGAAAGATTAGACATGCACTCTGCAGGCGGGGTTTAAAACCCCGCCTGTAGAGGAGCTGCGTCCGTCCCAAACATGTAATTTTTGAAAGAGACACAAGTATACCCTCATTTATATGCATGTCCGGCGAGGCATTGAAATCTCACCGAACAGTGAAAAGGAGAACAAGCATCTATACGACTACAACTTGGCTCGCAGTTGATCCATCAACCCGTCTGGTGGATCAAACGGCAGATCGATTACCTCGTTGGTGATACCGCTATAGTAAATCCCCAAAAGCAGATTAAACTCTGCAAGGGACTGTTCAAGATGCGTGGGATGCACCTTGCTCTCGTCGTCCAGCCAATCAAAGACAGCCTCGGTGAGGTTGCCTTGCGCGGCGACATCCTGCTCGCCATAGCTCAGCGGACCGCCTTCATAACCGCCTTCTGGCGTTGACCGTTCCCAACTGCTGAATCGCCAATGCACAAAACCTTTCATCCCAACGACAAATACACGCTTATGGAAAAAGACGACTGGATCATCGGATGCAGTCGGTGCGATGGCGGTGCCGAATGCGACAGAGACATGAAGTCCATTCTCGTACTGGACGCGTGCGGACGCATATTGCGGCGAAGGTTGTGCTGAATCTAAGTGTTCACCACCAGAAATTTGCCCGAGTACTCGTACCGGACGGGAGTTGTCAATATAAGAAGATACCAACTGCAGCACGTGCGGACCTTGGTCAACGGGTGTGCTGCGTGCGCTGGCATCAATGAACTTAATTTCGCCGATACGTCCTGCCGCCACATCTGCTTTTAATTCTAAATTTTGGGGATGGAAGTTGAGTTGTGTGTTGACAACGAACTTCGTTTTTGTCTCTTTGGAAAGCCCAGAGATCTGCTTCCAATCCTCACTTTCAACAGCAATCGGTTTCTCAACAATCGCCGCAGGTACACCCGCATCAGATGCCTGTTTCATCAATGGGTAGCGGATCCGCTCGTTGCTACCCCGTAGCACGGGTGCAGTGACGATATGCAGAACATCGGGTTTCTCTTTTTCAAGCATCTCGTCCAAATCGGTGTAGCGTGAAGAGATACCGAAGTCGTCTCCGAATTTATTGAGTAATTCTTCGTTCATATCGCAGACTGCGGCGAGTTTACCACCTTTCACAAAGCGGTAGGCATCTGCATGCGCACGGGCGCGGCCACCACACCCTAACATCGCGGTTTTATACACAGAAAAATCTCCTTTAATTTTATTTTTTGTAAAGCCAAAACAGCTAAAAGTAAAAGTGAGTAATTTACGAAAATTGGCATAGCGGCAATCGGACCTGCCCCTGCCGCTATGTTTGTCGGCTTATAACTGCTCTCGAAGCGAATCCATCAAGCCATCAGGCGGTTCAAATGGAAGGTCAATAATCTCGTTTGTGATTCCGCTGTAGTAAAGACCTAAGAGGAGGTTGAACTCTGCAAGCGATTGCTTGAGATGCGTCGGATGTACGTTGTTCTCATCGTCGAGCCAGTCAAAGACAGCCTCAGTGAGGTTGCCCTGTGCAGCAATATCTTGTTCCCCATAGTTCAATGGACCGCCTTCGTAGCCACCCTCTGGTGTCGCACGTTCCCAACTACTGAAACGCCAATGCACAAAACCCTTCGTACCGACAACAAATACACGTTTATGCGCCACAGTACTTTCGCTATCGGATGCCAACGTTCCCATACCTGTCCCAAATGCAAGGGAGGCATGGAGACCGTTCTCATATATAGCTTGCCCAGCGGCATGCATCGGAGACGGTTGTGCTGAATCTAATTGCTCTTTCCCAGCGATTTGACCCAGTACGCGTACCGGACGCGAGTTATCAATATAGGACGATACTAACTGTAGCACATGCGGTGCTTGATCAACGGGTGTACTCCGTGCACTCGCATCAATGAACTTAATCTCACCGATTTTGCCTTCTGCGACATCCCGTTTTAATTCCAAGTTTTGGGGATGGAAGTTAAGCTGCGTGTTGACGACGAATTTCGTTTGCGTCTCTTCCGCCAATCCGGCAAGTTGCTTCCAGTCTTCACTCTCAACAGCAATCGGTTTTTCCACAATCGCCGCCGGAACACCGTGGTCGGATGCCTGTTTCATCAGCGGATACCGGATACGTTCACTCGTTCCACGCAGCACCGGTGCCGTGACGATGTGGAGGACATCCGGTTTCTCTTTTTCAAGCATCTCATCAAGGTCAGTATAGCGCGAGGAAACGTCAAAGTTGTCTCCAAAACTGTTGAGCAACTCCTCGTTCATATCGCAGATTGCGGCGATCTTGCCGCGCTTGACAAAACGGTAGGCACTCGCATGCGCACGGGCGCGACCCCCGCATCCTAAGAACGCTGTTTTATACATAAAAATATCTCCTTCAATACTATTGCCAATATCAAGTCAAAACAGGTTAGATGTTAAGAAGAAAAAATACAGGTTAACTTTTTATAGTTTCTCTCGGAGTACATCAATTAACCCATCCGGCGGTTCAAACGGGAGATCTATAATCTCATTCGTTACACCGCTGTAGTAGATGCCTAAAAGGAGGTTAAACTCCGCGAGCGACTGCTTGAGATGTGTCGGATGCTGCTTGTTCTCGTCATCCAGCCAATCGAAAACGGCTTCGGTGAGGTTCCCCTGTGCAACGACATCCTGCTCACCATAATCAAGCGGACCGCTTTCGTAACCACCCTCTGGTGTTGAGCGTTCCCAACTACTGAAACGCCAATGCACAAAACCTTTCGTTCCGACGACAAAGACACGTTTGTGAGTATGATTCCCAGCATCCGGTTCTTTAGGCACTCTCTGTCCCAAACCTGTCCCGAACGCGAGAGAGACATGAAGACCGTTTGCATATAAAGCCTGAGCGGCGGCATGCATCGGGGAGGGCTGCGTGGAATCCAAATCCTGACCCCCAGAAACCTGTCCAAGTACCCGCACCGGACGCGAGTTGTCGATATAAGAAGAGACGAGTTGCAACACATGCGGTGCTTGGTCAACAGGCGTGCTGCGTGCGCTGGCATCAATAAACTTGATTTCACCGATTCTGCCTTCTGCGACATCTCGTTTCAGTTCTAAGTTTTTCGGGTGGAAATTGAGTTGTGTGTTAACGACGAACTTCGTTTGCGTCTCTTCTGCTAACCCTGCAAGCTGCTTCCAGTCTTCGCTTTCAACGGCAATCGGTTTTTCCACAATCGCCGCTGGCACCCCGTGATCCGATGCCTGCTTCATTAGCGAATACCGAATCCGCTGATTGGTACCCCGTAGCACCGGTGCGGTGACAATATGCAGGACATCCGGTTTTTCCTTTTCAAGCATCTCATCCAAGTCGGTGTAGCGGGATGAAACCCCAAAGTCGTCCCCGAAGCTGTTGAGTAGTTCTTCGTTCATATCGCAGATTGCAGCGATTTTGCCGCGTTTGACGAAGCGGTAGGCATCCGCGTGCGCACGGGCACGCCCCCCACACCCTAAGAACGCAGTTTTGTACATGAAAATGTCTCCTCTAATGTTAGCACGCCAGCAGCGTACCAGAACGCAGTATAAGGTAAAGGCATAGTGCCCTCAACCACAATACTGATTTATTTCAAATCACAATCTTTCTCGGAGCGAGTCCATTAACCCATCGGGCGGTTCAAATGGAAGGTCGATAATCTTGTTTGTGATTCCGCTGTAGTACATTCCCAAGATGAGGTTATTCTCAACGAGGGATTGCTTGAGATGCGTTCGGTGTACCTTGCTCTCATTTTCTAACCAATCAAAGATGGCTTCGGTGAAGTTAGCCTGTGCAACGACATCTTGCTCGCCATAGTTCAGGGGACCGCCCTCATAGCCGCCATCCAATGTTAAACGCTCCCAACTGCTGAAACGCCAATGCACGAAACCCTTCGTCCCTACAACAAATACACGTTTGTGACCGTAAACACCCGGATCATCGGATGCCATTTGTGCCATCTCTGTTCCAAATGCGATAGAGACGTGGACACCGTTCTCATATAAAACCTGCGCGGCAGCATGCGTTGGAGAAGGATGCCCAGCAGGAGAATTTAAATGCTCGCTGCCAGCGATTTGTCCAAGAACCCGCACCGGATGTGCGTCATCAATGTAGGAAGACACCAACTGCAGCACATGTCCTCCCTGCTCGGCGGCTCTACTCCGCGCACTGGCATCAATAAACTGAATCTCGCCGATACGTCCTTCTGCGACATCTTTTTTGAGTTCCAGATTTTTCGGATGGAAGTCGAGCTGTGTATTGACGACAAATTTCGTTTGCGTCTCTTCTGCCAACCCTGCAAGCTGCTTCCAATCCTCGCCTTCAATAGCAACCGGTTTCTCAATAATCGCCGCAGGTACGCCCGCATCGGATGCCTGCTTCATCAACGGATAACGAATCCGTTCATTGCTATTCGGAACTACAGGACTGGTGACGATATGGAGAACATCCGGTTTCTCTTTTTCAAGCATCGCGTCCAAGTCAGTGTAGCGTGAAGAGATACCGAATTCGTCTCCGAAGTTGTTGAGTCGTTCTCGGTTCATATCGCAGATCGCGGTGAGTTTCCCACGTTTGACGAAGCGATACGCATCTGCGTGCCCACGGGCGCGACCGCCACACCCCAACATCGCAGTTTTGTACATGGAACTGTCTCCTTGGTATTCTTGATACAGCAAATGGGAACCACAAACTACAGAGATAATAGGTTGCATCAGATTAACAGTGGAAACCGTTTTTGTCAAGCGTTACTTCGGGATTGCTTCTACGAGGAAATGTTTACTTTCTCACCACTCTTCGCGCTGTCGTAGAATGCATCTAAAATTTGCATGAAAGTATACGCATCCGGTGCATCAACATCCGGTGCAACCTCACCGGCGATCGCCATGCCGAAGTGGTTCAGTTCGTAGTAAAAGACATGCACCTCTTCAGGGAGTTCACCGTGGTCAATCTCAAGCGGTTCATCAACAGCTTCCCGGATAAACTCACCATCCTTGAAGCGCGATATACCACCGTTTGTAATCGCGCCAGTTGTGCCATAAAGTTCTACAACACTCCCGGAATCCGAGTGGCTCATCCGAGAGCAGTCGATCTGAATCGTTTTCCCACCTTCGCAGCCGAGGAGACCCGTGAAATAGTCCTCCGCTGCGCCTTCGGGTCCATCATATTGCGGATAAAGCACGTGCTTCGCAGCAAACGCCCATTCCGGTTTCGGACATCCCATCCACCACCACGTTAGGTTGAGTTCGTGCGAGTAGTGCTGCCCTAACGAACCGCCTTTCTGTCCATAGACATGCAACCAGCGACTGTTATCGTCAAAGTCTGGGATAAAGTTATATTTCCCGAAGACACGAGCGTGATATAGGTCCCCGATTGCACCGTTCAGAACGGCGCGCCGAATCTTTCGGTTGTTCGGGAAATGACGCATAAAATAGCAAAATTGGAGCGTTTTGCCGGATTGTTGTGCGGCAGCCTCCATCTCCAAAATTTCAGGGGCGCGGATGGCGTGCGGTTTTTGCACCAAGACGTGTTTACCCGCATTGAGTGTATCCAGCACCTGTTGCAGCCTACCCTCTGGAGAAGTCGCGAGATAGACGGCTTCTACATCACGGTTTTCAAGGAGTTCATTATAGTCAGCATAGCGATGCGGGACTGCACTCTCATCTCCTGCTTCCGCACGACGGGCAGGATCGCGCTCCGCAATCGCAATGACGTTTAGACGAGAGGTGGCGTTGGCAGCTTGAATAGCTTGACGACCTGCCCATCCGCATCCAACGACACCGAGTTGTGTAATTTGATTCATCATAAGTAGTGCCTCCGACGCTTCTATCGAAAAGCGTAAAGAAATGTTGTTTAAAACATATTCGGTAATTCCGCAATGTTTGCAGGCGGGGTTTAAAACCCCGCCTGCAGTGCGTAGGATTGCCTCGCAGTGAGAGTTATCATGGAAAAATGCGTAAGTCCTGATTGTTTAGAACATATTCGGCAATTCCGCAATGCTATTAAGCACCCACGTTGGCTCCGCGACAGGGTTTTCCAACTGATTGGGTTTAAACTTCCCAGTCTTGACAAGAATACTCCGCATCTTCATGTTTTCCGCACCGACTATGTCGGAAGTGATGTCGTCACCCACCACAACGGCTTCACTTGGAGAGCGTTGAAGACTCTCAAGCGCGATTTTGAAGAAAGTCTCACTCGGTTTGCCCATCACGGTTGCGGTTTTGCCCGCGGCGGCTTCCAAAAGCGTCACGAAGGCACCGCAATCCAAGAACATCCCTTCTGAAGAGAACCAATAGAGATTCTTCTGCAACGCTACGAGTTCAGCACCACTCATTAACAGGCGAAAGGCGTGATTTAAAGTCCGAAAATCAAATCCCTCGCCGTAGTCCCCAACAACGACAAAATCGGGAGCATTGTCATCTACGGGTATCTCCTTGAAAAACGCTTTCACGGCATTATCGACCATGAAGTGGCAACTTACGCCAGGCTGCGAACGTAAGTATTGGAGACAGGCGTAAGTCGCATTAAAGATCTCATCCTCGTAGATGTCAAAGCCGAGTGCTTGCATCTGTTCGTGAAGCATCTTTGGCGTTTTGGCAGTTGTATTTGTCAAGAACCGGAGTTGATAGTTCTCCTGCCGTAGGTAGTTCACAACTTCAATTGCGCCAGGGCAAGGTTCGCCTTTAAAATAGAGCGTTCCATCCATGTCGATCAAAAAAGCCTTAGGGTGTGCTTGGATCATCTTCTGTATTATGTATCCGTCGTGTGTTAGGGTTCCACAACTTTGTAGTGTTCAACCTGCCCGCCACTAATTTTCTGGATTGTGAGGCTTTTGACAGGGTGCCGGTTTTCGTCGTAATGCGAAATGGTTGTCGCGCCTTTGTAACCACTAACAGCAGCGAATGCATCGCGAACCGCAACCGGATCAAGCGAACCTGCTGTCTCTATCGCCAACGCTAAAAGCCGCATGGCATCGTAGCCCGACGCGGCGATACCATCCGGTGGACTTCCAAAGTGCGCCGTGTAAGCCGTCACAAATTCCTGAACATTTGGGTCCGGTGTCGCGACAGAGAAATTCGTTGGATAATAACTGCCATCTAATACACTGTTATCCGCTAATATGCTGAGGAAGCGTTCCCTATCATCCCACGCGCTGCCACCGAGAAAAGCCCCTGTGATACCGATTTGTCTCGCTTCCTTTATTAGCGATGGCACTTCTGGCTGAAAACCGGGGCAGAAAATAACGTCAGGTTGGACCTTGTGAATCTCTGTGAGCAGTGCAGTAAAGGTGGTCTCACCTACGGAATAGGCACCGCTATGAACGATCTCTCCTCCACTTTCCTGAAAGGCCGCTTCAAACGCCTGTACGAGATCAGTGGTATAGACATCGCCCGCCTCAATAATTGTCGCTGCAGTTGTGGCATCAAGTTCGTCAGGATTCATTGCAAAACTCGCCATCACTTTCCCTTGAAACGGGTTTGGCACCGTAATCAGAAAGACATAATCTCCAGTTTCAGGGACATCTGAGCCGCTGGAGCCGGGAAGCATGAGTCGTTGTGCCTGTTGTGCAATTGGACCGACTTCAACAGCATTCGTGGAATAAACAGGCCCTAAGAGTGCAAAAACGTCCTCCATCTCAATGAGTTCTTTCGCTGCGCTGACACTCGCTTCTGGCGTTGGGGGTTCACTCGCCACGGGTTGATTGTTTCGACTGATAAACGCCACCTGCATACCAAGGACTCCACCCTTCTCATTAATCTGAGCCCGGGCGGTTTCGGCACCTCGACTAAAGGTGGTGAAGGTGTTTGATGGCTGAATCACACCAATTTTTAGTGTCGCTTCTGTCGGTGGAGTAGCGGTATCGGATTGAACTATCTCACTTACGCGTTCGCATCCTGTTAGAGCAGCGAGTAGAATCACCGAAATTAAGATAAAAATTCTCATGGACATAACGTAGATTTTCTCCTTTTGACAAAATGCTTGAAAAATATTCGGGTTTGTGGTAACTTTTACCTAATACCCTAAGCTTCGTAGAAACAGTAACACATCTGACCCATTTTGTCAAGTTTCTAAAACAGATTTTCAGACCGCCTTTTCCTTAACAGTATATCGTGTGCAACAGACTTAACCCGTCCGGTAAATGGTAAAAAACGGAGCAGAACCCAATAGTTAAAAAATTTGGAATACACGAAGGAGCTTTCCATGGAACTCGGATTTTTCACAATGCCTTTGCATCCACCCGGCAGTGACACGACCAAAACATTAGACGACGATCTTGAGCAGATGATAGTCCTCGATGAACTCGGCTACAAAGAGGCTTATGTCGGTGAGCATTTCACGTTTACGTGGGAGAATATCCCGTCTCCTGATCTTTTTATTGCAAAAGCAGCTGCGATGACGGAGAACATTATTTTCGGCACGGGAATTACGTGTATGCCGATACACAATCCTGCTGTTGTCGCGCATCGCATCGCGCAACTGGATCACCAAACGCATGGACGCTTTCATTGGGGGGTCGGTTCAAGTTCTACACCGAGCGATGCGGAGATGTTCATGGCTGGCGAAGACAGGCGTAGATCAACACGAGAGGGGATTGATGCCGTTCTCAAGATTTGGACAGACCCGGAACCCGGGCATTACAAGACCGATTTCTGGGAATTTAAGATCCCTGAGTACCGTCCGAACATTGTGAGTGTCCACATGAAACCCTATCAGAAACCGCATCCGCCAATTGCGTTGGCAGGGTCTTCCGCAAGGTCGGACACGCTAATCTTCGCAGGTGAGCGCGGCTGGATTCCGATGAGTATTAATTTAGCGCATGTGCCTACCATCAAAACACACTGGGACGCGGTGGAAGAAGGCGCGGAAAAGACCGGCTTGTCACCATCGCGCTCAACGTGGCGTATTGCCCGTGAGGTTTATGTCGCGGATACCACCGAACAGGCGCGTAAAGAGGCACTTGAAGGCACACTCGGACGCGATTTCAGAGACTATTGGTTTAAGTTATTTAGTCCAGCACACTTCAAACCGAGTCAGGATATAGAAGACGCAGACATGAGTCTCGAACATCTGCTGGATACCTTATGGATTGTCGGCAGTCCAGATCACGTTGCAAACCGTTTGCGTGAGCTTTACGATGAGGTCGGTGGTTTTGGGGTTCTGCTTGCCATGGGACACGAATGGGATCCCAAAGAGCAGTGGTTGAACTCAATGACACTCCTCAAGAACGAGGTAATGCCCCAACTCACAGATTTGACTTAGAAGTAGTAGGCACACGCCGTGTGCCGTACACAAGGAACCCAATTTTGCAGTCGCCCTACGGATAAGGAGCAATTTTGTGACACAGTTATTGGCTGGTGCGGCAGAAACACCCATTACCGCCATAAAGGACAAACCCGAAGTCTATGCCGAGTTGTATGCCCGCGCATTAGTGCTTGCCGATGGCGAAAAACAACTTGCCATTGTAACAGCCGACTACGGTCAGTTTCCACTTGAATACAATAAAGTACTGCTCGATGCAATTGAGAATGCTACAGGCATACCACCGGAGCATGTCGTTATTAACTGTAGCCATACGCATAACGCACCGGGTGTTGACGGACGGTGGATTACTGAGGAATCCGAGGTGTGGTTAGCGACATGTCTTGCCGAGTTAGTAAAAGATGCGGTAGACGCGCTTGAACCCGCGACCTTGCGCGTCGGTCGCGCGCCTGTCCAAATCGGCTATAACCGTCGCCTGATGAACGACGAGGGTTATATCACAATGGCACCGAACCCGGAAGGCTCTGTTGTGCCGTGGGTTGATGTATTAGGAGCTTACGACGAAAACGGACAGATCATCGCCGTGTTGTTCTCACATGCTGCACATCCAGTAATTGTCCACTGGTCAAGTGAAGAGATGGGTGCCGATTATCCGGGCTATGCCGTCGAGCATCTGCGCAATTTCTTGGATCTGAAACCGGAAAGCGTTCTGCTGTTCGCACAAGGTTGCGCAGCGGATATCAACGGGTATCCACTACGGGGTGGTTTCAGTGCCTGCGATGTGGCTGGATTCGCGCTTGCGTTTGGGACACACCAAGCCTTAAAGACTGCGGAAGAAATTCCTGCAGCCCCGCTTAAAGCGCATTCAGAACTCGTCAATTTGCCGTTCCGAGATCCGCCATCGGTTGCGGAATGCGAGCAGTTAATAAAAAAATTCCCTGACGATGAACGCTACGTCGCCTTATTAGAAGTCGCTAAAAGTGGTGAAAAACGCACCTTACCCTTCCCTATCAGTGCATTCGCTGTCGGCGACGCGCTCTGCTTCCTGTCTGTATCCCATGAACTCTTTTCGGAGTACCAACTCTTTGCAGACGAAACATCGCCGTTTTCACACACTTTTGTTTTTGGATACACAAATGGCAGTGAAGTCTATATTGCAACAAGAGCAGCTTATGAATTGGGACTTCGGGCGGGGTACGAGGCAGGACCGCGGAACCACGCGCTCAGTGGTCCCTATCGGTTAGCACTGGTGCCGTCAGTTGAAGAACAGATCCGAGCGGAGATAACAGATCTATTCGGAAAAGTGCTCAACGCATAAACGGCACAGTTTACGATCCTATATGAAGCACGCTTTGATTTTTGGGACTGGATTTCCATCAGCACTCCATATCATTCCACGGCGCGTGGCGTGAGAACTAACGTCATCCGGCGATCTTCGGTTAGGTAGCGGTTGACGACGTTGGCAACATCCGCCGCGGAGACGTTGACAAATGCACTTGCAAGTTGGGATAAGGCATCGCCGTGCTGGTATTCCCGCATTCCCCACTGTAAACCGATGTTACCAAGGACCATAGTTTCTGACACGCCCACAGGCTGCTGTTGCATTACCCTCTTTACATCCAAGGGTGCCCTGAATTGCATGGCGAAAAAGGGAGCAGCCATAGCGACTTGCGCGTTGTTTTTGGGTTGCTTTAACCGGTTTATCAACTGACCAATCCGCTGCTTGACCTTTCCTATATCTGCATCCGGCTTCAGCGAAACATTGATCTGTAAATAAGTCCCTTCTGGAGTGATTAGGTCAAGGTTACAGAAAGCACCACCTGTCAATGCTTTCAATTGCGTATCCTGCATGAATGCTAAACTCAGCAGTGCACCCGCTATATACAATGCCGGATAGTCTGCGTCCTTAGAGTGTGGTACCGCGTAGGTTTCCATATAGTGGGTTACGTTGATATCCCAAGTAGCGTTTTGATCTTTCGCTATCTCTGGAGGGACTGTTGGATGCGGAAGCGTTTTTTCGGTTAAATTGATAACGCCGAGTTGTTTTTCCATAGTCTCTTTCAATATTTCGGGATCAATGCCACCAGTGACGCACAAAAGGACGCGATCTGCTTGGACCAAATGTCGATCGCGATACGCTTGGAGTTCACTGAGTTGCGCCGATTGAACGCCACTACGCATGCGGATATCGGTTTCACCATGCCGAAAGACTTGGTTCCACGCAGCGTAAGCCAACTTATGTGTTGCCAAGTTCTCTTCAATATAGTCAAACTGGCGTAAGGCATTCGGGCGTGCCTCAGCGAGACCTTCTGCTGAAAAAGGTAGTTCAGAAAGCCATCGAGCATGGCGTTCTAAACCCCGTGTCCAGTTGTCGGTATTACCGATAAACTCCAAGCGTATATTGTCAGCCAACGTCTCCGCGCTACCTGTCTTATAGTCAATCGGTTCCATGGTTTGGAATGTTAGATGATTAATGAGGTGGCTCCAATATGCTTTTGCTTTCCCGTCAGTGGCGAGGCCGAGGGGCAAATAACTGAGGATAATGACATCTGTGGAATTCTCAACGTGGAGATTGACAACACGGATGCCGTTGCTTAAAGTGAAACGGGTCACTTCAGGGGTGGCATCAGCAGCAAAAAGCGTAGCGAAATCCTCAGAAGCATTAGGTGCCTCAAGATCCTCAGAAATCTGTGAACCGACACTGTTGTTTTTATTGGGGGTGGCAGCCCGTCCGATTTGATTGCGGATAGCCGGTTTTGCGTCAGTCTCAAGAATAACAGCCGCCTCAATAATTTCAATAGTCGGTTCGGACTGTGCCTCGAAACTATACGGTCTCTGAAATCTCGCAAGATATTGATGACTCACACCGAGCAGCAATACAACCAGAACCGTAGCCGTACTAAGAGCCATCCACGGTAACAACGGTTTTCCAGTCGGTGGCGATACCGGGTTTATATCAGCAACCTCCCGCATGATGTTCTCGTATAGATTGTTAGACAATTGCCAACCGCCGAGCGTTTCGTTAATCAAGCGTTCATCTGACGTTTGTAAACGCTCCCGCGCCCGCCGAAGCCGACTCGTAATTGTGTTCGCCGATACCCCCAAGAATTTGCCAATTTCCTTGGTGGTCATCTCGCCGAGATAGTAGAGCGTTACGACAGTACGTTCGCTCTCTGGCAATTTGTCCAGGAGTCGTTTGACGACTTCACGACGATGCTCAGTTACTTCTCTCTCACGTTGTTCCAATACATAACGCTCATAGGTTAACTTATCTATTGCTGTCACAGACGCATCCCCCAGCGGTTGCATCGCAGGTTTTTTCCGTCGGAGCCAATCGGTACATAGATTATTGGTGATAACATACAACCACCCGGCAAATTGATTGCGATTCTTGAGTGTCGAGAGTTTCTCATAAGCTTGAAGGAAAGTGTCTTGCGTAATCTCCTCAGCATAATGAAAATCACCGATCTTCCGCCACGCCAAGGCGTGAACACTCTTTTGGTATCTTTGAACCAAGGTACCGAACGCCTCATCGTCGCCAGACAAGGTGCTATGAATCAACTGAACGTCGTCTTTATCCATCAGAACTCTCCATAATGCATCAACACAAACGACTGAATTCCTGCTAATACTTCATATCATTCCGATTCACTTCGGTTCCTGAAATAGCGATTCCTCAAGTTCAGCGTTCAACGCAATACGTGTTATCCGGCTTTCGCTAAAGAGCTGCCCCTCTATGTTCTGCACAACATGATACGCGACTTTAACGCCATCAACATCGCGGTAATCACTCAAGAGCGTTTCCCGATTAACAGTAATACCTTGAGAGGAATCAGGATAGGCAATTTTCACAATATAATGCGTATCCTCGCTCACAAAGAGTTTCATCATCTCGCCAGATGGCTGCGGAAGCAGCAGAATAGACGTAGGTTTACCTTGTAGGTCTTCTGTGCCAGCATACTGGATCGGGATGTCGTTTTGTGAGAGGTTCGTCAGTAGCCACAACGGCTCTCGGAAAACCGCATCTTTAAAAGTGGCAGCCATCTGTGGTGGTATTGGTTGAACCCCCATGGGTGTCAACACGAATCCAGAAGTGCCATCAAAGACGTAAGCCGTTTCACCTTGCGGCATCTTCAAATCTTGTCTAAATTTGTCAGGGTGGACGTAGTATGATGTGCCTTCTATTTGCGGTCCTGTGGGTGAATTGGCTGTTGCGTGCCCCTCCATGACGATGTTCTTGACTGCTTGCAGTTTCTCAAGTCCACCGTGTGCGTCAACTGCTGCAGCGAGGATTTCTTTGGCTCTCGTCATGTCTGCTTCACTCGCTTCCGGCATCGGCTCCGCAGGCGGCGGTTCGGGTTGCTTTATCTCAATTTCGTTAACCGCGCCGAATTCATCAAGAAACGCATCATGTGGTGTGAGAACTAACGTCATCCGCGCATCTTCGGTTAAATACCGATTGACAACATCGGCAACATCAGCCGCAGAGACCTTGGCAAATGCCCCCGCGAGCTGCGGTAAAATCTCACCATATTGATATTCCAGCATCCCCCACCATAGACCGATGTTACCAAGCATCATGGTTTCTGACACACCTGCCGGTTTTTGTTGCTTCATCATCTCTATATCCAGTGGTGAACTGAATTGCCTGGAAAGTGACGGGGCAGCCATAGCGACCTGCGCGTTGTTCTCTGGCTGCTTGAGCCGGTTTATCAACTGTTTAATGCGCTGCTTAACCACTTCTATATCTGTATCTGGCTTGAGTGAAGCACTGATCTGTAGATAGGTCTGTTCAGGTGTAACGAGATCAACACTGCAGAGCACAAAACCCGTTAATTCCTTCAGTTGGGTATCCTGCATGAGTCCTAAGTTCAGGAGCGCGTTCGTTATATACAACGCCGGATAATCTTCATCTTCCGAGTGGGGTATCGCGTAAGTTTCTATGTAGTGGGTTACATTGATATCCCAAGCGGCAGTTCGGTCTTTCACCACCCCCGATGTTACTGTTGCTGGTGGCAGCGTCTTTGCTGTTAGGTTGATAGTTCCGAGTTGCGTTTCCATTACGGGCTGCAGTGTTTCCGAGTCAACTCCACCGATGACACACAAAAGCACCCGATCTGCTTGGACTAAATGCCGATCTCGGTATTCTTGTAATTCACCTAACTGTGCGGATTGAACATCACCCCGCATGGATATATCCGTTTCACCGTGTCGAAAAACTTGGTTCCATGCAGCGGATGCCCATTTGTGGGTCGCCAATCTCGTTTCAGTAAAGTCAATCTCGGACAAAGCGTTCGGTAACTCCTCGGCTAAACTCTCCTCTGAAAACGGTAACCCCGAAAGCCACTTTGCGTGGCGTTCCAAACCCTGCGTCCAGTTATCGGTGTTCCCGATAGATTCCAAGCGCATGTTATCAGCCATCGTTTCTGCACTACTTGAAGGGTAATTAATCGGTCCCGTCGTTCGGAGTGTCAAGTGTTCAATCAGATGGCTCCATTGTGCCTTTGTTTTCCCATCAGTGACAAGTCCGAGGGGCAAATAACTGAGGATAATGACATCCGTGGATGCCTCAACGTAGAGACTGACAACACGGATACCATTACTGAGTGTAAAACGTGTCACTTTAGGCGGTGCAGCGAACGCCAGAGAGAAATTGCTAAGGATAAGTAATACAACCACGGCGCGTTTAATTCTGCTGATCATCTTTTTTACCTCCAAATATTAGGTCTTCAGACATTATAGCAAAATCCGAAAATAAGTTTACACATGTAGTATAGGAAACCGTTGGTTTCCTGTGCCATAAGGGTTTCGGAGTTCGGAAGATGTATAGGAATTAGGAAATCCACTATAAAGGATTTGTTTCTTGATAAACTGCTAAAACTTCCGAAATTCCATCCTTCAATCGTTCCGCACGTCAGTTTAAGACGGTTATGCATACGCTTTCTTAAACTTTCGGAGACAGCGGGTAAAGAGTGTGACAGCCTCTATATCTTGGCGTTCCGGTGAAAACTGATAAACGCTATTGTCTTTTCTTTCATAGGAGAGCGCGTATACGCCGCTTGCATGCTGACCGATCGCTATAACGCCAACAGCAGTGCCACCGACCCGGGGAGTTATCCCAGTTGAACCTGTAGAAATAGCGATAAGTCCAACAGCGGAGGCATTTCCAAAAGCAAAAACCCCCGCGGATATTGCGCCGATTGCTATGATCCCGCAAGACGAACTGCCAATAGCTATGACACCGAAAGATATGGCCCCAATCGAAACAAATCCAAAAGAGATGGCTCCAAAAGAAACAATACCAGATGAAATTGCCCCAAAAGTTATGTCACCCAAGATAGGTATCCATGAAAGATCCAAATAGTACGCTATGCCGTACGCCAAGAAAGGTAAGAAAGCCAAAATCAATAAGACGGCTTCCGATATATGCCACCTTAGGATATAGGCATCGAATGTTTTTTTGAAAGTTTCCGAACTAAAAGTTTTTGACATCTTTTTTTCTCCCTTCAGATATTAAACGAAAATTGTTAAACAAAATGATTTTTTTACCGCTTGATTTCTAAAGACGTAATTTGGGAACGGAAAACGTGCATAATCTGAAAAAAAATGAAAATTTCTATTTTTTTAACAGTTATCCCGAAGGCAGGTCGGGTTTCAGGGACCTGATAAACCGCAGATTATATAAAGTCTGGAAGTGTTAGCACACAACGCTACAGACGTTTTTATTTTTATCCGCTTAAATGTTGAGTAATGAGAATGAGATGAGGACGAGGTAAAGATGAAATGAGGATAAGATCCAAAATATTGACGACGGGAAAGATCGGAGATGAAATTTGTATATAATGAAGGGTTTCAGACACCGTTGATACCGAGAGTATCCTTGCCGAAGGCGTTTGCGACGGCGACGAGGTCATTGTGGTCTTTGCGGTACGAAGCCTCCGCGAATAATGAAACACCCTCAATTAAATGAGGGTGTTTCATAAAAGCCCTAACAAGGAGAATATGAACTGGTAGGCACCTATTCCCGAATCCCGACTACCGTTCATCAAACGCCTATTTCCGTATCAACAGTTTCCGCGTAGCAGTGAAATCACCTGCCGTTAGGGTATAAAAATAGACACCACTCGCGACAGGCTCACCGACCTCGTTTTTGCCGTCCCAATACACCGCACGGCTACGACGCTCATAGGTGCCAGCAGCCTGATGCCCTAACGCCAACGTCCGAACCGAGACCCCATCGGTAGCATAGATATGCACTGTCACATCCGCAGCTTCAGCAAGATGATAGGGTATCCATGTTTCGGGATTGAACGGGTTCGGATAGTTCGGCAGCAACACTGTCTTTTCAGGAAGCAGCGACGCTAAAAGTCGTTGAAGGTTTTCGATACCCTGTCGGAAGGCAATCGAATCGTCATTCTTAGCCTCTGCCTCCGCTATCCATGCCTGAACCATTGCTGGATATAATTCTAAACTGTCTATAGCAGCAACATTGGAAGGCGCAGCCGCTGTTGATTCACCTAAATTTTGTGCGATAACGATGATGTCCAAAACGTTAATAGTTCCATCGCCATTGACATCCGCTCGGCGGTTGACAGACGCATCAGCACCTAAATGTTGTGCAACCACGATTAGATCCTGAACGTTCACTCGACCGTCCTGATTGACATCCGAAGCAGAAAACGCGCGATCCTCAATAGTGATCCTAATTTCGGGAACTTCTGAAGAGATAGTTTCGCCGCTGCTGGAGCCAGCAAAGAAATTGCTAAGTGTCACCCGTGTTTCCCCGACAGCCTTCGCCTTGAATGTAACCAATAGTAGCATACCTGCGCCGTTACCACCGCCCTTCAACTTCGCTGCGCTGAGACCTGTAATTTTACCTGCCGTGTTATCAATCGCGCCTTGAAAAAAGAAGGTATCCCCGCCTTCCGCCTTCAGAAAATCGCCTTCGTTCACCTCAACGGTTTCAAGCACATCGGGGTCAAACGCAATATCAGTCTGCCATCCCGCTAAATCCGTAACATCTTCCGCTTTGAGAAGAAGGTTAAAGGTATTACCAAGGCGAACAGGTGTTACATCCGTAGAAAGGGAAAATGGGCCATCACTTACATCTAAGGACGACGGATCCTCGACAGTAATAATCATATCAGGGGGTCGATCAGAAATTGCATCACCCGTACTGGAACCAGCTTGAAATTTTCGTAGTGACAATCGGCTCTCACCATTCACCTTTGCCGTGAATGTAATTGACAACAGGGCACCTTCACCGCTAACTCCACCTTCAGAGATCCGTGCAGAACCGACATCGGCGATTCTACCCATCGTATTATCAATCGTGCCTTTCAAGAAGTGGGTGCGTCCACCACCTTGTTTCAGGAAACTACCCTCGCGGACGTTATTGACTTTTAGCACTGCGGGATCAAATGTAATATCAGATCGCCATCCCGCTAAGTCGGAAATGTTTTTTGTTTTGAACTGAACAGTGAACCTATCGCCAACTTTAATTCGCGTCGCCGCTGTGGAAAAGGAGAATCTGGTGTCAGGGGATAAGACCGTATATTCAGCATCAGGCGCAAACCCAAAATGTCCTCCCCATCCACCCCCATAATCATATATTGCAACTAATAACACATTTTTTCCTTGCTTCAACGTAACACGGAAAGATTCCTGGTAATCACCACTTGTCCCTCCGTGGACAGCTTCGCTAACCAACTGTCCATTGAACCAGACTTTATGCAGATCATCGCTCCCAGCAAACATCTTTGTCTGTTGTTCTCGTGGTGAATCAAGGGTGAGCGAACCGTAGACGAGATTCGAGCGACTGCCCTCTTCTAACATACCGAGGGCACCCAGCATGGTTCTGATGTTGTTCCTATCCGTAGATATTTTCTCGGAAAACCAGACGTTATCACCGACAGACTTCCCTTCTGTCGCACCGTTTGTAGCGATCTCCCGCTCGGTTATATCTCCATTACTTGCTCGTGCAAGCAAATCTATGTTACGGAAGGCATCAGACCCGGGCACAGGCACGAGCACCCACAACCATGGCCCTTGTATCTTTGGAGCTCCTCGCCGGAGAACACCCGTGTTACCTTCTATTCTGACAAATGTCTCCTCCAATAATCCTTCCAAAGGTGAAAAGTCAGATATCGCATTGTTGCGGAGGTCTAACCGTTCCAAGTTAGTTAATCCTGCAAGCGGCGATACATCCGAGATAATGTTGTTCACAAGATGTAGAAGTTTTAACTTTGTTAACTTCGCAAGCGGCGATACATCTTCGATAATGTTAGCATTAAGATTCAGATGTTCTAAACCCCTTAAATTTCGCAATGGAGATATATCCGATATCTGGTTATTATTCAATCCTAACCATTCCAACTGTGTCAATTCCGCCAATCCGGAGAGATCCGAGATGCTACAGTTGTTAATTTCCAACCGTCTCAAACTTTTCAATCCCTTCAGTGATGGAAGTGCTGATATCGACTTATCATCACCAAATCCTATCCACCTGAATCTCGTTAATTTTGCCAAGGATGAGAAATCCGAGATAGGTGTGCGCCAAGCGTTGATGCCTTCTAAACTGGTCAAGTTTGCAAGCGGTGATACATCGGATATTGGGTTGCCTGAAATCCCTATCCCGTTTAATCTGGTTAATCCCTTCAGCGGAGATAAATCTGTTATCTCGTTATCCTCAAGTCCTAACCAATCCACACGAACTAAGTCAGCAAGCGGTGATACATCGGTTATCCGATTCCCCCGGAGCTTGATGTTATTGAGTCGGATTAAGCCTCTCAGTGGAGATAAATCGGATATCGAATTCCGACGAAATTCTATGCGTTCCAACTGCGTTGCCGCCTCAAGTCCCGTCAAATTACTAATCCCAGCATCATCGGCAACAATCCGCGTCAACCTTGCCATATCCGCCGCCGTAATCAAAGCACCTGGGGCTTTGTCGAGCAACCTTTCTATCACAGCACGAAGGTTCGGATCAGGAATAGAGACTAAATCACCAGGACGTAGGTCAGTTTCTGGATCGACCGGCTGTGTTGTTGTATCGTCGGGAGAATGCAGCGCCGAAATCACTTCGGGAAAGTTGGAGGTCCATGTATCCCGACTCACACCCCTATCCTCCAATAGCCCCGCCAAACCTAAGTCCCGTAAACGCTGTTTATCTCGAATCTCTTGACGGAACATCTCTGTCTCTAAACCGACAGCAGCCGCAGCGTGTGCAGCCTCAACAGGACGTTGAAACTCCTCATAGAACCGATGTACCGGTTCAACCGTACCACCAAACACACCACCCGTCTTTTCAAGTGCTCCCCTGTAACGAGCTGTGTCCCTCGCCACAAGCGCATCCATCTTTGATTGTTCCACATACAGACGCAATCCCTGATCCTTCACCGGTCCCTCAGGGAACCGCAGCATAATCTCCGCACGCACCTCATCTTCAAACGTTTTCATGCCTTCTGTGTGGCAACCGATACAAGAGAGACCATTGCGCACGGCAGGATTGCTTGCCGCTGGGTTGGATACGATCGTCGTTGGTGCCTCATTTATCCGATTCCCAGACGCATCAGAGATATAATACCCTTGCAAACCGTTCGGCAGATGGAACACGACCTCCCCACCGTCGTGTCTAAAAGTCAGCGGATGTATAAAAATATTCTGAACGTCCGAATCCCCCGCAAAGTCGTAGCTTTTCCAATACGCACCATAGTCGGAGGTGTGCCGTTCCACAACACGGTTGTACCCTGACACACCCGACTTGAGGAAACCCGCACGCCAGACGTGAACCCCGGGAGCATTGTTGATATTTCGCGTCACATTGACTCCCAGTTGCTCCTCTAATTCCTGATCCGTTTCTGGCAGGTCCAGAATATCGTGGTACAGCGGTGGTAACGACGCATTAGCAAGGAACCAATCCACATAGACAAACGGCACTTCGCAGTCCATTTCTGTACGTAAATTCGTCAGTTTTTCGTGCAGACCCGCTTGTGTCTCCGAATCAAATTCAATGCTGTAGGGATATTCCCGTTCAATCTGCGTCCACGCTTCGTTTCTATCCCACTCATAGTGGCGCAAATCAATATAAAAGATCATCTCTTGTTCGTCAATCGGTTCTGGCTTGATCACTTCAAACCCCCAGGAGAGACTATTCACCAACTTCGAGAGTGCACGCCGATAGGCATCAAGTGCCTCAGGACTTCCACCAGCGTTATAGAGATGCGTCAGCGTGAAGTAGCGAGCGGACGGACGATCAAATGCCGAAAGCGACGCGACGTGATCTTCAATCACCGAAAGCATCGCATCCATCGTAATGAAGTTGACATCATATTGCACCTCCCAATTCGGTGCACCCGCTGCAATCCACTGACGAATCGTCTCAAGCGCATCCGCTGACAACGCAGGCTGTCCCCACGGCATTCGCGGTTTTTCGGGTGTATTCTCAATTAATCGTTTATAGAACTCCGAAGCATTAGGATTTCCAGGGACAATAACCCCATTCCCGATGAGTGATGTGTATTCAAGCACCAAATCCTCGGTAAAGGAGCCGTGTTCTCCATGACATAGCGAACAATTCTTTTGAAGGATAGTGTATGCCTCTTGCGCGAGATCCTGCTGCGCAGATGCGGTTCCAAATCCTAATACGATAAATATTAATACTGTCAGATAAAGGTATTTACTAATTCTCATGGTTAATCTCCTAACTATCGGTTGAAAGTGCGACAACCTACTTCCTTATCACCATTTTTCGCGTCGCCGTAAAGTCGCCAGTAGTGAACGTGTAGAAATACACACCACTCGCTACAGGTTCTCCAAGTTGGTTGCGACCATCCCAATACGCTGCACGGTTCTTTTCACTATAGATACCAGCAGCCTGATGTCCTAAATCTAACTTCCGGACCAAAGCACCGCTCATCGCATAAATGTGTATAGTGACCTTGGCAGGTTCAGCAAGTTGGTAGGGTATCCATGTCTCTGGGTTAAACGGATTCGGATAGTTCACAAGCAATGCTGTCCTTTCGGGCATCAACAACGCTAAAAGCCGTTGAAGATTCGCTATCGCTTGCTTGAAGACGAGCGAGCCATCATTTTCTATCTCGGCAAGTGCTATCCACGTGTGGACTGTTGCCGCGTCTAACCCCATGCTGCGTAAGGTGTAGGGGGAAGGCGAGGCAGGAATTCCTGTTATTTCGCCGAGATGTTGTGCCACAAGGACGAGGTCCGAGATACTAACAGTTCCATCGCCATTCACATCTGTTCGCGCGTTGGTGGGCTTTGCTTTTCCCAAGTCTTGACCTACCAGAATCAGATCCAGAATACTGATTTGCCCATCCTCATTGACATCATAAGCAGGTATTTCAGATGGAGCTCGGGAAATCGGAGAATTTACCGTATATTCTGTGTCAACGTCAAATCCAAAAAATGCCCGCCACTGATCAACGTGGTGGTTGTCAAGAGCAACTAACAACACATTTGTTCCTTCGTTGAGCGTAACGGGAAAAAAGGTGTGGTAACCCTCCGCCCAATGTCCACCAGATTTCTGGTGAATGAGTGCCCCGTTGAGCCAGACTTCAACACCATCATGCGCGCCGACGAACATTTTTGTTTCCTGTTCTCGTGGTGACTCCAAGGTGGTGGAACCGTAGACGACTCCGTCGTTTCCCACGCCTTGGCGTTTCAGCATTTCACCGATGTTATTGCGTCCCACCGCGGTAATGTTATCGGCTACCCAAACATTGTCTCCAACAGACTTTCCCTCTGCAGCACCAACAGTAGCAACCTTCTCCTCTGTCGCTGTGCCACCCGTCGCTTCTGCCAGCAAATCTCCACCACCAATACGCTCCCCCGGTACAAGTACCCATAACCATGGTCCTTCGATTTTCGGACCGCCCGGTGGAAATGCCGGGGTATTATGGTGAACAATAGGTATACCTAACCCTTCTAAAGGCGATAGATCGGATATTGGATTGTGGTTAATCCGTATCCATGTCAAGTTGGTTAATCCAGCAAGTGGTGACACGTCCGATATTTCATTTTCTGCAAAATTCAGTCTCGTCAAATTTGTTAAGCCCACCAACGGCGATACGTCCGTGATCTGATTGCCAGCAAAATACAGTTCCTTCAAACCTGTCGCGTTCGCTAAAGCGGAGAGGTCCGATATCTCGCCCCCGCAGATATCTATGACGCTGAGTTTTGGTAATTCCGCCAAAGGCGCGAGGTCTAATATAGGGGTGCCCCAAGAATGAAAACCTGTCAAACCAATTATTTTTGAAAGGGGCGAGAGGTCTGCTGGCGGGTTTTGGCTCATATTTATCCTCTCAAGCTTCCTTAACCCCGCCAAGGGTGATAAGTCAAATACCGAATTACTCCCGAAACTTATTGATAGTAAGTTGGTTAAACCTGCGACCGGGGACAAATCGGAAATCAAATTCTCCCAGATATCTAATCTTGCCAAGTTGATTAAACCTGCGACCGGGGATAAATCAAATATAAGGTTATTGCCCATCCGTATAACACGCAGTTTCATCAACCCCGCGAGCGGGGATAAGTCGGATATTTGATTATGCTGGAGTTCTACGCTCTCCAATCCTGTCGCAACTTCAAGTCCTGTTAAATCGCTGATACCTCTGTTATTCGCAGTAAGGCGGGTTAACGTCACTATTTCCTTCAATGTAACCTGGGCATTTGATGCTTTACCGAGTGCCTCATTGATTGCTTCGCGAAGATTCGCGTCAGGAATGTTAACAGTTTGTGCACTTGTTATCAGTGGAAATACGAAGAATAGTGTCGCACAAAAGATGAGTAAGTAAATAAAAATGTTTTGTTTCTTAGTTAGTTGCATTTAGTTTATCTCCGTTTCTACTGCTGGTCTGCCATTCACAAAGGAGATGGTTTGCAACCACGCTGGCATTTTGGCAGCAGTCGTGTAAATTCTTAATTCTCAAGTTATAGGTAAACGCATTATAGACAAGCATGCCCACAACCGACGCGAGGAGCAACTGAAACCACAATGATTTACGATATATTTCTTTGATTGTCATAGTATAAGATATAATCTCCATTTCAAAACGCATTCGCGACAATAATTAAATCTTGAATATTGACGATGCCATCACCGTTGAGATCGGGTGCCGCTTCCCCAAACGCATTCGCGACGGTAACGAGGTCAAGCACATTCACAAAGCCATCGGCGTTGACATCGGCATCAAGTTGAAATTCAATAAGGGGTAAAGCGGCAAGTGGGCTGAAATCTGTGGCGGGGTTGTTCCGAATCCTCAACGTTCGTAAACTCATCAGCCCAGCCAGCGGACTAAAGTCTTCAATCCGATTATCTGTAAGGATGAGTTTGACGAGCTTCTTCATGCCCGCCAGTAGGGCTATATCGGTAATCCCGTTTCCCGCCAGTGAGAGTGCATGTAAGTTGGTGAGCTTGGCGAGCGGACGGATGTCAAGAACTCTCACCGAAGCGGGGTCTTTTGGAGGTGTGCGCCAGATATAGAGATGCTCAAGGATCGTCAAGTTCGCAAGCGGGCGAAGGTCGGTTATCTGATTCTTATTCCCCCCGACGTGCAGGATTCTTAGGTTCGTCGCAAACTCCAAACCCGTCAGGTCTGTGATGCCTTTGTTATTTCCATCAACATGTATCAGCTGTGGCATGCGGGATTTTTCCAAAGCGATATGTGTTGGGAGTCCCATTTCCTTCCGAACTACTGCGCGTAAGGCGGCATCCGGCATCCATTCGGATTCCGGTTCCTCTGGCGCACCGGTCGCAACCTCAACCACAGTGACAATGCCGATGCTATTCACACTCGGTGCCTGTTTCAGATACATCTCGCCATCTAAATCTGGAACGATGTGTTCGGTGTTTGTGATACCACTTGCGACACCCGTGGCTTTGACGGGTAAGTGGATCGTCTGTGCTTTGCCGCTCCGGTTGTAGACCGCCCAACCGTTGGTGAACTCACGCACGAAGAGCCCGTCGCAGTCGTCGCAGCGTTGCGCTGTTTTGCCAATCGGCTTGCCGAGGTCGGCATCATAGAAGTCATACCAGTAATTTTCAGCGATGTCTCCCCATCGCTGCCACTTCGCTGAATGATAATGGACGTTTATGTAGCCATCAGAGTGCGTGAGTCCCATCGTTGTAAAGAGACGCATTCGTTGACGGTTCCCAGGACTCTCCGGGGGCTCCGAGGTGATAAGAAACCCTTGTGCCCAATTCAGTTGCGGTTCCCGGAAATGTTCCTCAGACCAAAGTAAAGTGCTTTCAATCTCGGCAAGTCCTTTGTAGGAATAATCCCAACCCGGTTCCATCACATTACCATTGATGTATGCCGCATAACGGGTCGGTCTGGTTCTCGTAGCATTGACGACGATCAAAAAGTCCTCAGGAACGCGGGCGCGGACCTCGCTTAGAATTCGGAGATACGCCTCAATAATCGCTTCCTCCGTTAACGGCACATCTGTTACGACTGGGTAAAACTGGCTGCCCACAGCACCAATTCCATGATTTGTAAATCCTTCTAACAGCGCACCATCGAAAATCCCACACTTTGCAAAACCTACAATTCTTTCAATCTGAACATCCTGTAACGCTGGGTTCAAAATGTTCAGCAGCCACGCATCATTCTCATTTTGGATGATATTCCCTTGGCGATCTCGCAGCCAAAAATCAGAATCTGCGGGAAAAGCCGTTGCCGCATTGGAAGGTTTGTAATTAAGCAAAGGTACCCCCACAAAAAACAACATGTTTGGATTCTGTTGGAGCATCTGTTGGCGGTACGCTCTCGCCTGCGCCATATCCCCTGAACGTCGAATCGCTAAGCCGTGTGTCGGCTCGGTTTCCGTTCGCTTCCACCACAATCCGAAATGGGTGCCATAATGGAAATCATACCGGGTCATCTCCTCTATTGACCCTTTCGGGAATAGCCCGACTATCGACGGAAACGTCCTGTTCTCAACACGCGCAGTGACGGACTCCCCTTGTGATGTGAAATCACACACTTCGTCATAGCGAAAATCTGTAATATTCAACCCTTTGAGCGGACTCAAATCCGTCCCCCAGTTGTTTTTTATCCACAATATCCGCAGATGCGTCAATCCTGCTAACGGGCTAAAGTCCAAGATGTTGTTGTGCGTCAGTGCTAACTTATGAAGCTTTGTCAGGTTCGCAAGCACGCTTATATCCGAAAGTCCCTGTCGCTCCAGAGAGAGCACCTCTAAGTTAACGAGGTTGGCGAGCGGACGGATGTCGAGGGGTGCCCGATGCGTGTCGTGACGCCGAACACGCCAGATATGAAGCCCTACAAGATTTGTTAAGTTGGCAAGCGGACTGATATCTGTGATATTATTTTCATTACCTCCCAAGTGCAGGATTCTTAGGTTCGTCGCAAACTCTAAACCCCTGAGATCCGTGATGCCTTTGTTATTTCCATCAAGACGTATCAGTTGTTGCATATAGTCTTTTGTGAGCGGTGTGTTTGCCGATAGACCCAGAGATTCCCGAATCGTTTTCCGTAACACCGGGTCAGGGAGCCAGTCTTGGGCGTGCACAGGGGTAAGACTGAGATAGAGAATCAGAAAAAGAAGGTGGAAACTGTAGTAAAAAGAGGGCTTGATTTTCATAGGGATTTACCTCATTCGTTTGTATAACGTGACTCTGATAAATAATCGCGTAACTTTTTGTATAAACAGAACCCTTTTGGTATAATGAAGTCGTGATAGACCCCGCCCTAAAGGGCGAGGTTTCTGCAATCGTTAAGCAGAAGCATTTAAGGAATATTCTAATGCTGATATTTTTCAAGTCTCTTGAGTTTCGTCAAGTGTTTCGACATTTTAGAATAACCTAACTTGCTACCTATGTGATTTTAGACGCACGAACACCATTTTTCAGTGAAAATCGGTCATTTCTGCGAAAAACTTGGCGTGTTTCCTACTCAAACGCATTCGCCACCAGCACAAGGTCTAACACATTCACCGTCCCGTCACCATTCAAATCCGGTGCTGCTTCCCCAAACGCATTCGCGACGATAACCAGATCCAAGACATTCACCGTCCCGTCACCATTGACATCCGCAATGGGAGGGGTTTCCGCTTTCAAATAAATCTCGCCATCCAAATCCGCCAACGTATGCTGGCGTTGATGCGCCACCCCACTGTCCCAGCCGGAGACTTCTTCCGAAAACTCAATCTGTTGTTCGGAGCCGGAGCGATTATACACCGCCCAGCCGTTAGTAAATTCTCGGATAAACAACCCCTCGCGATCCTCATAAAACTGTGCTTTGGTTTCATCACCACCGATCGGACGACCCAGCGGAGCATCCCAGAAATCATACCAGTAGTGGCTGTTTTGGTGAGTGTGACGCTTGCCTTGTGCATGCCAATCCGCATGACCTGGCAAAAATTCAAAAGGGTGGGCGGGATGGTCAAGGTTGCCACCCATGGTAAACATGACATAGCCATCAGAATGTGTCAGACTCATTGTCGTCCATAGACGCATCCATTGTAGATTTCTCGGACTATCCAGCAGTTCGCTCCTAACGCCCCTACCTGCCAAACAGTTTATTTGAGGCTCTCGGAGGTTTTTTTCTGCCCACAGCAGCGTGTTTTCGATGTGAGCGAGTCCTGCGTAGGTATAACCGCCCTCATAACCTTCAATAGTTTCCATGAAAAAGCCATTGATATATTCCGCATGATGCTGTGTCGGAATAATCTCGTTCGTCGTCGTTACCAGTATCAAGAAATCATCATCGACACCATCACGAATGGCCTGTATCATGCGATCTTTTGCGGCAACAGTTTCTTCTAAGGTCATATCTCCAAGTCCAGGTTTCCCCCAATGATCTATGGCGATTCCATCAAAAAGCCCGCATCGCGCAATCGCGTGTGCCTTCTCTATAAACCTCTTTTGAATATCAGGATGCCTGAAGTCCGCGAAAGCACCATCCCATTTGTGATCTATTATTACATTTCCCGATTCATCTCTGAGTGCATAAGGCGATTCTGGGGATGCCCCATAAAATTCTATGCTGGCAAGGAGAAGTATATTTGGATTCCGATCGCGTCCTTCTTTTGCGCGCACTTTGGCCTCACTGAGTGTGAGAACCAGGCGATCTGGTGCTTGAATCCAATCCACTCCGAACTCCCCACGGCAGAAAAACAGATCGTGGGATGCTAATTGCTCTACCCACGAGAGTTCCGGACGGTTGACAATAAGCCCACACGCTTGAAAAATAGACGGATACTAAATGTTTTCAATCCGAGGCAGTATGGGGGATCTTTCTATATTGCAAACAACACGGTCTACTGGATTCAGTATCTGAAGTTCTTCAAAGTCAATAGGTATCTCTTGGATCTCTAATGCTTCTATCCCGACAAGTCCGTAAATGGGTGTAAGGTCTGTAATAGGATTGTCTCCGAGGTTCAACACTTTGAGGGATAACAACCCGCGAAGCGGTGAAATGTCTACGATCTGGTTATGTTGCAATTGCAAGTGTTGTAGGTTCACCAACCTACGAAGTGGTGAAATATCTTCTACCTGGTTATGATTCAATTGTAAGCGTCGTAGGTTTATCAATCCTGCGAGCGGTGTTATATCCACAATTTGATTCCGGGTCAATACCAGCAACTCTAAGTTTACCAATCCTGCAAGGGGTGTAATATCCGTGATGCGATTCTCACGCAACTTTAAGTCCCGTAAATTCTTGAGTCCCGTAAGGGGCGTTAAATCTGAGATTTCACTTCTAACAATAACCAAAAATTCTAAGTTCTTAAGCCCCGCCAGTGGCGTTAAATTTGAGAGTTGACTTCTGTCGATAACCAAGAATTTAAGATTCACGGCATACTCAAGTCCTCTTAAACTCCTAATATCGTGTTCTATTTCTATTAAGCGAAGGCCATGTAATCCTTCCATGTCTCCAGGATGTATCGGTATCTCATCAGGGATATCGAGTGCTTCACGGATAGCCTGCCGGAGGTTCGGATCCGGCAGCCAGTCTTCTTCGTCTTGGGCGTGTGTGATGCCTCCGAGTGTGGCAATCAGTAGCAATGCGGTCAATATAATTGTAGATATGAATCCATTAATTTTCATAAGGCATATTCTTCTCCATATAAGTAGTAAGAATTGGCTTGTCTCTCCGCCAAATTATTTTCGATGGCGACGAGGTCACGGATCAACACCATCGCCGTTGACATCCGCAGGCGATGTGCCTATTTTACAAAGATCTCACCGTCTAAATCAGGGACAGTGTGTGATGTGCTGGTGATACCGCTCGCGACACTGGTGGCTTGCCTCGGCAACTGGATCTGCTGTGCTTCTCCACTGCGGTTATAGACGACCCATCCGTTGGTAAACTCGCGGATGAATAATCCAGCGCAACCGCGGTAGAACTGTCCTTTTCCACCTACTGGCTCACCGAGATCGGCGTCCCAGAAATCATACCAGTAGTGCTGATGCGTATGATCGTGTAGTTTTCCTTGTGCGTGTTCGTCGGAATGTCCTTCCCAAATGGGATAATGATGTGTGTGGGTTAACGATGAAATCCCCGTTACATACGAAACATAGCCGTCAGAATGCGTTAAACTCAAGGTTGTAAAGACCCGCATCCATTGCTGGTTAAGTGGGGCATCCAGAGGTTCTTCAGCGAGCCCCCAACCCTCTAAGGAATTAATCTGTGGAGATCGAAGATTCTTCTCTGACCATAGCAAAGCACTTTCAATCTCTTGAAGTTCGGTATGGATGTAACCCTGTGGATGGTACCGTCTCGTTTTCATGAATATGCCGTTGACATACGGAGCTAAGTGTGGAGTTTTAGAGCGAAGTCCGTTGACGATAATGAGAAAATCATCTCTAACCACTTCACGAATTTTCTGCAGTATAGCAACTTTCGCATCAACTCTATCGCCTTGCCACCAATTTAAAAAGATACCATCATAGATGCCACATTTGGCAACTTCAACAGCCTGCTGAACGAATGTATCTTGTGTACCATAGTGATAAATCCCGACGAGAAAAATCATATTTGGATTCTCTTTGAGCATCGTATCTCGCTGTTGCTTTGCTGTCCGAAAATTCCCAGAGATTTTCATGCTTGTAGGAGTCCACCGCCAATGAAGCCCGAACATAGGATTAGAGAAACACAAGTCGTGATAGACTAATCTTTCGTCCCATGAGAGCGTCGGTAGATTGATGATGTTATGCCAAGCTGCGAAAACGGATGGATACTGGCGAGCCATGATCCGGTCACGGTTCGGAATCTCTGGGATATTAAAGGTCGGATCATACAGAAATTCCGTCAGACTGGATGTCGGGACAGATGAAATATCGATGCCTCTGTTGTCGTTAATCCTAAGTACCTGAAGTTTTGTTAATCCGGCGAGCGGTGAAAAATATTCGATGTGATTGCCATTGAGTTGTAAATCCCTTAGGTTGACGAGTCCGGCAAGGGGTGAGATGTCAACGATCCTGTTATTTTGTAGATGCAAAGTCTCTAAACCTACTAATCCCGCAAGGGGTGAAACGTCTACGAGTCTGTTGAGATAGAGTTTCAGTGTCCGAAGGTTGTGTAGGTTTGCGAGTGGTGTGAGATCCGAGATTTTGTTGGGCGCAAGATGTAGAAATTTAAGATTAACAGCGTGTTCTAAACCCACAATACTTTCTATGCCGCCATCAATACTGAGTAACCGTTCGAGCTGCTGGAGATGTGCTATCTCGAGCGGAATATCGCCAAGTTTGAGTTCAGATTTGATAGCCCGACGTAGATTTTCATCTGGCATCCATGCCTCAATATTTTCTGACTGCATCGGTAACTCGGTTGTTGAGACAGTTTCAGATCCATGTAAGCCTGCACCAGTTCTTTGATTTAAGGCGGTATCCTGTCCAACT
The DNA here is from genome assembly GCA_022827185.1 of Candidatus Poribacteria bacterium. Classification (GTDB taxonomy): domain Bacteria; phylum Poribacteria; class WGA-4E; order WGA-4E; family WGA-3G; genus WGA-3G. The sequence continues at coordinate 45,486 of JAJDTM010000002.1, read as the reverse complement.
TGACTTCGCAGTGCGGGTTTCGCGTCTGTCTCAAGAACGACGGGTGCGTCAATGATAGCAATGGTCGGTTCAGATGCCGCCTCGAAACTATAGGGTCTCTGAAAACGGGTGAGGTATTGATTGCTCGTGCCAAAGAGTAAGGCGAGCAGAAGGAAAGCGGTACCGAAAGCGATCCACGGAATAACGGGTTTTGGCGTTGTTTGCGGCGTGAGTTTTATGTCAGCGACCCGCTGCATAATGTTTTGACCTACACTCGTTGGTATTTGCACGCTGCTGAGAACTTCTTGAATAAGGAATGCTTCTTCCTCTTGTAACCGCTTTCGTGCCCGATACAACCGGTTATGAATTGCGTTTGCAGAGACACCCAGGAACTTGCTAATCTCTTTCACCGTCATTTCGCCGAGATAATGGAGGATCATAACTGTCCGTTCACTCTCTGGGAGTTTTTCAAGAAGTTTTTTGACGATAGCACGGCGACGCTCGGTGATTTCTGTATGCCGTTGTTCCGATACGTGATGGGTATAAGAAGATTTTTCAACTTCTTCCACAGGTGTGTCCTCCAACGATTGTATCGTAAGATTTTTCTGCCGCATCCGATCAATACAAAGCCGATTTGTGATGACATACAGCCATCCAGCGAATTTATAAGGGTCCGTGAGTGTCGGGAGTTTTTTGTATACCTGAAAGAATGTGTCCTGTGTAATCTCCTCAGCATCATGGAAATCGCCGATCTTCCGCCACGCCAAGGCGTGCACACTCTTCTGGTGCCTTTGGACCAAGACATCAAACGCTGCTTCATCGCCTGATAATATTCTTTGAATCAGTTGAACATCATTTTCTTTTTCCACGAGGTGTCCTTCCAATAAACAGTTGGGGCGTGTCCGTATCCGCCGAAAGGCTTAATCAGATGCCGGGTCTTGTAAAACTACGTAGGGCGATACGGTTCATACCTTCTATTATTAAAGACGAAGTTTTGGACGGAAAACTCACATCATTTGAAAAAAATAACAAAAAAATCAGGATTTTTAGAAGTTGTTCTGCGAGTATCGGGTTCTGAACGCAGGATAAACCCCGATTACGGAGGGAAACACACAATGGATGTCCCTGAAAGACGTTTGGACACTTTTGAAAGGATTTTTTTGAGAGACGGGAGTAATTATAGGAATATACTAAAGAAATTTGGAGAAAACAAACAGCACGTTGGCATTGGGTTTTGAGAAACCACAAGTATGATCATACATGATGCACAACGTGAGAAGCAAAGTTCCCAACATTTTGCCCGTTTTTATCTGTCGTTTTCGTGTAACGTGTGGAATGGGACAATAAAGTACCTGCAATTAAAAGTAGGTTTCTAACTTCGCACGCGCGTTTAAGACCCCATCAACAATCGGTTGTGGGGTTTCCGCGTTCAATCCTAAATAGATCAGCATGATTTCTTCGGTGTAACCGACGCGGTCTATCTCCTGACAGATAGCAGGGAAATCCATTTCCGGTGCCCAGAACGGTTCGCTACCTGTTTGCGAATCGACACCGCAGTTGAAATAGACGCTCACCAGCCGTTCTGACAACGTTTGCAAGGCAACAACGGGATCATCTCCAGCGCGATGGAAATGATAGGGGCTGTAGTAAAAGCCAAAGTTTTCGGAAGGGATCGCGTTGAGGATCTGCTGTGTGCGTTCAAGGTTGTAGGCGAGACTCCCTTCGTGCGCATAGAGGACGAGGGTCAGATTGCGAGCCGCCGCTTCCTCGGTGACCGTTTTGAGATGCTCAATAATCGTTTCAATCTCACGAGCCGTGGCGGTTTCATTGCCACCACTCGCGATGCTGACGATTGGAATGGAAAGTCTTTCGGCAGTGTCAAGAATCGAGATGAGTGCTTCAATCCCGTCTGGTGCGTCAACTCGCACCGTGCTTAGCAGAGATTTGAAACGGGCCCCTGTCTCTTCTCGAAGTTCGGCGATAGTTTCGGCTGCCACATCTGAAAAATGGGGTTGGGCAAGTTCAATAGCAGACACACCACCTTCAGATAACTCGCCAACAAACTCCGTCAAAGGAAAAGAGGAAAAGGGGAGGGTGCTTGCACAATAGGTTCTCATAATTTTTACCCCATAGGTCAATTTAGTGATTTTTCACATAGATATAAACATGCCGCCCTTACAGGGCTTGAGCTTTGCTTGAAAGCTGCTATAAACATAGCGTCCCTACGGGACTCAAGAAAATTTTGGAATATACACAGTTTGTGTCTCAGGCCCGGTTCGGTTAGGAAACCGAACCTACCGGGCCTGAAGGCACTGCTAAATTGACGCTTATATCTCATAACTGCCGCGAGCTTCTCTTGCTGACCGCTATTTACCCATTTCCTTCAATGCGGTTAGGCAGCGTTCAACAGCCTCAAGCGGTGGGTAGGCATCGCTTTCATATTCAACAATATACCACTCCGTGCCACCGGTCGTCTCACAGATACGGAAGATCTCGTCCCACTGCACACTGTCCTCACCGATAATAGGACGGAAACCGGCGTGTCTGTCCGTCTCACCTATCGATTCGGTGTAAGGTTTTAGATGGACTGTGCCAGCACGTCCCGGGTATCGCTCCAAAATACCGACGAGATCGGCACCACCAGATAATGCGTTCCCCATATCCAACTGCATCACAACGCCGTCATTCGTATTCCCGAAGAAGGTGTCCCACGGTTGTTCGCCATCCAGCGGTGTAAATTCGACGTGATGGTTATGATACCCTGTCACCATATCGTGTGCGGCGAGTTTGTCGGCGATCCCATTGAAGACCTCTGCCAACTTCAACCAATCTGCTCGCGACTGACGCAGTTCACCCGGTATCCCCGGAACGATGACATAACGGTTCTCCAAAACCTTGTTGAATTCAATCGTTTCAGCGAGTGTGTCTTCTTGGACGAGGTTGAACGGCGTGTGCCAACCACAGCAGACTAAGCCGAACTCGTCAAGATAGCCTTTTAACTCTTGTGCGGGATGTCGGGGCGGACCCGCGAATTCAACGCCTTCGTACCCCATCTCTGCGACCGCTTTGATCGTGCCGCGGGCATCCTCTGCTAACTCATTTCGGACAGAAAACAGTTCTAAACCAATCGGTACTCTTGCCATAATTTTCCTTTCACATTTTTAGGCAGAGATCCAATAATCTCCGCTGATAAAATTTGTTAACAAACAAAAAAAGGCAGGCTAATCCTTGCCTCGTAATTTCAGTGCGCCTATCGCGCCGTGTAATTAGGTGCAAGCGGACATGTTTGATGAAGTGATAGCAGTGCCACTCGAGCCAAACCGTGAATCAGGAACGCTGCCCCCATCTGTGATTCATACCAATCAATCGCAGATGCACCGTATGGAAGCGTATCGGGAAAATAGACCTCCAACACTGTCTCCGCAAGTTCAATGCCACCATCCAACCACACCGATTCACCGGTGATGTCGTAGAGATCCGCAAACAATTCAAGTGTGAGACCCGCATCCGATGCTGGAATCTTGAACGCCTCCGCGTGAACTTGGTCAACCGGAAATTTCTCATCAAGATAGGTACTGCCAACGGCGCGTGCGTATTCCATCAACCTTTCATTCTGCGTCAATCGCCATCCTGCAAGACATAGCACCCCTGTGCTGCACACAGTTCCCGAACCGTAGACGCTTCCCCAAGAGGACATACGTTCAACAATCCGATCCGTCTCACACTCACATAAACTGATAAATTCACGTGTTTCGAGGTTGTGCGGGGCGGCGAGAAATCCGTCAATGTAAACCAAGCCGTATCGCCGCATCTGATCCGCCAATTCAGGGAGAAGTGATTCTATCAATGCTGCGGATTCAAGCAGACTTACCCCTAATGAGAACGTCTGCGTCGGCGCATTCATCTCAAAAAACCGTTCTGCCTCTTTGGGTGAACGACTCTCAATACGTAAAAGCCCACGCGCGTCCCGCTTTTCCCACCAGTAATCGGTATAATTCTGGATCTGTTGAAGGGTTTCAGGACGTTGATCTTGCGTATATGCGAACACCAAATCGAAAATATAAAAGCCTGAATGCCGTGGAAAATCACACGCTCGCCCCCCGCGAACGAGATGCGCTTTTGTGTCGATATTCGCATGGCGGATGTATTCAAGTCCGTCGCCTTCTGTCCAATGATAATCCAAGCCATCGGCGAAACTTTGCACACATGCCGGATTATATGTATTCAGTTTTTGCCAGAGCCACAGCGGAACCTTACGCAGATGATCGTGAATTGCGGCACCACCGTCTGGATTCCGAGAACACCCGACACGTTCCTCAATCAGCTGCCAAAACGAATGCTCACCCCAAGGGAACAGACCGGTCGCCGTATGCGTGCAACGTTGGGCAAAGTGTTCCAAGTATTGATCCACTGCTTCGGCGTATTCCGGTTTCGATTCGGTTTCAGCAAGCACGTTCATTGTGGCGAGCAACGGTTCATCGTGGATCAAGTTCGTGCCGAGATGCGCGCGATCACCATCCCTTTGACCGGGAATTTTGGGCGGTTTTTCTGTTAGCATCTCACCCGTTTTCGGATGTAGCATAGATGGGAACAGCCCTTTATATGGCTTACTACTTTCGATCATCAGATCAATAGCGTTGCATATTTTAGTGATAATCAATTCCGAGTTCATCGTAGACAATACCTCCGCACTCCTGAATGAAAGTATCGTATCATGAATGTAGAAATAATGTCAAGATACCAAAATAGCGAAGTACTTCAGTGGTACTCACCTACGCGATAACCAGGGCCATTCAATTTTAAGAAATTATTCGATTTTACGTCTTTTTTTCAGGATCCGCTGCGAAATCTAGCGAAAATTTCGGCGTTTTGTTTTAATACATAACATACATTAAGTGTTACCACCTGCGAAAAATACAACACCAAACACCAAAACCTACAATTGAATGACTCTGACGCGACACCCCATTTTGCTTGTCATCTTATCCTTTGTGTTGTATAATCGTTGTGTTTTCTGTGATATTCCTATTTTTTTACGCTAAACTTACCGCAAACCATCATTCAGTAGGAGAAATTTATGCACGTTGGACTCATGGAAGGAACAATTCGCCGAAAAACACTCACCGAGAATCTTAATGCCGTTGTGGAACACGGTGTCCATCATCTACAGTATCATGTGCCTGCATCGGGACCGTCGATTGCCGAGATCCGCAAAGAGATGGACGCTCGACAGATTACGATTTCTGCACTTTCAGGCACCTATAATATGATTGACCCTGATGTTGAGAAACGCCACGCCGGGCTGCGGATGTTGCGTTCTGTCGCGGAGACCTGCGCACCGCTCGGAACATCGGTCATTACGCTCTGCACCGGCTCTCGCGACCCGCAGAGCATGTGGCGTGCACATCCTGACAACAATACGCCAGAAGCGTGGCGCGATCTCGTTGAATCCATGAAACAGGCGTTAGCAGTGGCGGAGGAATACGACGTAGTGCTTGCACTTGAACCTGAAGTCGCAAACGTAATTGATTCTGCCCAGAAAGCGCGTCGCCTGCTTGATGAGATGCAATCCCCTTACCTAAAGGTGTGTATGGACGGCGCGAACATTTTTCACAAAGGTGAGCTGCCAAAGATGCGTGAAATCCTTAATGAGGCGTTCGCACTGCTCGGCGGCGACATTGCACTTGCACACGCTAAAGATTTGGACACGGACGGACAGGCAGGACACCTCGCCGCGGGGACAGGGTTGCTCGACTACGACCAATATCTCGGTCTGCTAAAGGAGAGCGGTTATGACGGCGCAGTCGTGCTGCACGGACTTTCGGAAGAACAGGTGCCTTTCTGTACGAACTTCTTACGTGAGAAGATCACTGCGTTGTAGAAGTATACGGCACGGCGGAGCGTGCCTACTACCCTGTTACGGCACGGCGGAGCGTGCCTACTACTATTAAACTGTGCCGGACATCCGTTCTGCTAACCGGGCAAGGGCAGGTGACGTATCCAACTTTTCGAGCTCCGCTTCAATCAGCGTAAAGTGCTGCGTCTCAGCGAGTGCAGTTTTGATAGCAGTTTCAAACTCACCTTCCGTCCGGACATGGATGCCACGCCCCGCACTAAAGAGGGCTGGCATGCTGCTGTAGTTCCAACACCCTATATCGTTGAAAGCTCCCTCAAGAAGATGCCGTTCTGTGCCGTACCCGTGGTTGTTTAAAAGCAGGATAATCGGATTGAGTCCGTAACGCACGGTTGTTGAGAGTTCGGTGCCAGTCATCTGGAAGGCACCATCTCCGACGATAACGAGCGGACGTTTGTTAGGCATACTGAGTTGCGCACCAACAGATGCGGGGACGGCAAATCCCATTGAGGTATAGTACGCAGGACTGATAAAATCGGTGTCTTGAGACATTCGCAATTCCACAGCACCGAAGAGGCTATCGCCGACATCCGCGATTACTACCAGCCCATCGGTAATAAATTCGTTGAGGTGTCGAAACAACCGACGCACTGTTAGAGGGGCATTAGGCTCGACAACAAACGGTTTTGAATCTCGGAGTGCCCACTCCAAATTCGGTTTCCGCCGCTTTCGGAGTTTCGGCGAATTGATGCCGTCAATAAAGTCATCAAACATCACTTCTTCGTATGAGTGATAGCGGACCATGATCTTTTCCGATGTCGCATAGATAGAACGCGAACGGTCGAGGTTTGCCGTGTAAATGCCGAGATTGACATCCGTCATGAATGCCCCGAGGATGATAACACAATCCGAATCTTCAACGAATCGTCTGACTTCTTCCCGTCCCATGGCACCTTCATAGATACCCAAGTAGAGCGGATGTGATTCTGAGATAACAGATTTCCCGAGGAGCGTCGCCACCACAGGAATGCGTTTCTCTTCTACGAACCGGGTCAATTTGTTTCGGTAGCCAAATCTGTGTACCTCTACACCTGCAAGAACCACCGGTTTCTTGCTCTGATTAATGAAATCAATAGCATCCGTAACAGCGGCATCTAATGTGTCTGGGTCACTGAGATGTCCACCCGTTGATGGACGTTGGTAGAGTGTGCCGCGGACATCTACCATATCGCGTGGGAGTTCTAAGTAGCCAGGGCGTTTATAGCGATCCACCGCATCAAGCACCCGATCAATTTCGTTGAAAGCCGTAAAGGGTTCATCGAGCAGCGCGGTCGCGACGGTAATCTCGTCATAGATATGTTGTTGTGTATGGAAATCCCTGACTTTATGGTGGAGCAGGGCATCTTTCCCGCGTTCTCTGATACCTGGCGCGCCGCTAATGACAACGACGGGTGATTTCTCGGCGTAGGCACCCGCAACGGCGTTCACCATTGATAACCCACCGACGCAATAGGTAACACAGGCAGCCCCCATCCCGTTTGTGCGTGCGTAGGCATCTGCCGCATAACCTGCCGCGTCCTCACGGGTCATCCCGATATGCCGAATTGAACTTTTCTCTATGAGGTCATAGAACCGCAGCACATAATCGCCAGGGATACCGAAGATGTGTCCAATATCGTAACTTTCCAGTTTTCTGAGTAGGTATTCACCGATGGTTGGGGGTCTATTAAACATGAAGTCACCTCATTGTGTATATTATTTTTAGCGTGCCATGGTATTACGAAGGATTATAGTAGATAGCGTTTGTAGCATAGCCTGTTAGGCTGTGCATAGAAACCAGACAACCCCCATCGCTGCGGTGAATCGCGTCCCTCCAAACAGTAAAGTATCCTGGCTCGTAGTAGCGCAATTCATTGCGCCTCGCGTTCGGTATTTAGGATTGCCTTAGTTTTTCGATGTCTGCTTCTGGAATTCCCGTTGTTCTTGCGATGACCTCGGTGCTTAATCCTTCACTAATCATTGCGCGTGCAATCGTTTCCTTTTCCTGCTGCCTTGCATCTATTAGGGTATCTTCCCAAGACTCTTCATCTTTGAGTACCCTGCGCTCCGCCGGTGAGATATTGCCAAGTTTAACCGCATCAATCACCCGCTCGAAAATTGGCGAACTATAGCGGCTTTCATCTATCTCGCCATCCAGAGAATCCAACACAAGTTCCAACCACGCTTTAATGCCAGACGGGGTCTTATCGTTGACCATACGCGGGACCACAAATACAAGTTGATGCGGATAGACATCGACTTTGCGACTAAATTCGTTGACCAGGTTGAAATCTGTGATAGCCACACTAAAGTCGATTTCGTCCTCATGATACGGACTTGTTAAAACAACAATCGTGTAAACTGTCCGATCGAACTGATACGCCTTGCTATTTTTCACCTGCCGATGATAATAGCGGGAACGATCACGAAAGTTGCGTTCTCTGACGTGTTGTATCTCAACCACAATTCGAGATTCTGGATCCTCAGCAAACAGATCGTATTCAATATCGACCTGCCCGATAGGTTCAAGGAACTTGTAGCCGCGATGCACCTCATCGGTATGGAATTTGATACCTAAAACGTCTTCGGCAAATTGACAAAAAATCTCGGGTTGACCGAACGCTTTCTTAAATGCAGTATCGTATCTTAAAGGGACAACTTGCGCCATTTTATAGTCCTCTTGTATTGACGGGCGGCTATGGGTTCTCGTTTATGGCAGTTGCAGACGTTTTCTCCTGCTGGCTGCTCTTAGGTAGGTCTTACCGTTAATATCCGATCAGGATAATTCCCTTCAGCGGCAGCACCAATCGGCTGCTGATGTATAATGTTTCCAAAAAAGTATAAACTTTCTGGAAATCGTCGCCACCTCTATAATCATTTCTAACAGCCAAGATTAGGAATTCAACACCATGCATCATTGATGCCTGAAAAATGTCTTTAAGAAATGCGTAATTAGCAGTTGCTCTGCCTGCTTCAACTTCAATAACTATTTTCCCGTCATTGCTTACACCATCGGCGTTGAAAGACTGGTCAACGGTATTATTCAAGCCGAAGAGAACAGGCACAGGAATTTTTTGCCCTTTTGCTTTCCCGGTTTCTACTGTGAATCCAATCTGTTCAAGATGAGACCTCAATATGTCCAAAACTTCGTCACTTTTCAGTTCGTTTTCAGGAGACTTTATCTGATCGTACGTGCGTTCAAAACATTCAATAACGTATTGAATTTGCTGGGTTATGCCCTGGGATCTGGGAAATAGCTGATACCTTAGCATTTTTATAGGTGCCTTTTATAGCAAAGCCGATAATTATGTTTCCACACTAATTCTTACGGTACCGCGCGTATACCACCTGATATGAGGGTAGAGCAGTTGGTGGAAACTAGCTGCACCATCCCTCAGCGAACCTGATCACCTATTTTCAGACTCTACTCCAAGTGTGAGACAACACTTAAGAGGACTCAGAGAGACAACGTATAGGCCTCAATCATCACTCAAGGGTTTCATTTCGGAACTCAGCGACTGGTCAAGTAACTCTTTGTAATCAATCACCAAATTTTCAACAGCGCGTTGGATCTCGGGAGAGTTCTTATAGAGATGAATGCGATTCACAACGAGTTTAACGTTGGCTGCCGCCTCGCTGAGAAGATAAGCCAATTCTGACTCATCATCAACTGCCAGCTGCAAAGCGTGGTCAAAGTTAGGTTTTTTGCTGTTTTCCAAATATTGTACGGCTTCCGGGTTTTCAAAAATTTTGCCGTAGTCATCAATCCGCCATGGTTCAATGAAAACAGGAGGCTGTTGCTGAGTGCCAAACAACCATCGTGCAAAGTGCGCCAGCGCATCCAACCTCTTTTTGGGGACTGGTGTTTGGGCCTCGTGTGGATCTGCAGAGGGATCAATGTTAAGATACTCCTGCACTGTCCGCTTACGAAGCAGATGGTACAGCGTACTGAATTGACTATCAGCATCTTCAAAAGAAAATCCCTCCAAGATGCTTTCTATCTGTAGGATAAACCGATATGAGATATAATGATGTCGAACTGTGGAAGTATAGCTTCCAATTTTCAGAGCTACTTCTTTATACGTCATACCGTGATCATCTATTAATCTACCAATGTATCGCGTTTTCTCTAGCGGATACCAGTTTTTAATACCGGTGGTGTGACGAAATCCTTGAAATGTCTCAATCGTTTCGCGAGTTTCAACCTGTATGTAGGGAACTCTATCGAAAAATTCTCTAGGAACCTCTCTGTTTTCAACGAGTAAACCCCATTTTTTGGAAACTGGATTTCCGTTAACAGCTCGACAAAGATAGATTAGAGCAGCCAGTCTACGGTTCCCTTCAACGACAACAAGACGTTCCTTTCCATATAATTCTTCTTTCACAACCAGCAATGCCTCGTGTTGCCAAAAACCGTTTTCCAGATAAGATCCAGCGAGTTCATCAAGAACCCAGTTACGCATCAAATTCAGAACCTCTTCCTGGGAAAGATTTCTATTAGACTGAAAACGCCCAAGTCTCGGGTTTTTTGCATCAAGATAAAAGTTATCTAGTCCGGCATATTGAAGTTCTGTACTTATATTCATATTTCACCTCAGTCTATCGTTTCTTCAATCCACAAAGCGCATTCTTTAGCGAACCTCGCAAGATAAAGTTTTTAGAAAAGCTCCGTGATACATTCAACTTCTAACACAAACAATGGCACTTCTCACAAGAAGATTCTACCTAAACTTGACACAATGGCATCCGGAGAACATTTCTTATGAAAAGGCTGAGGACAACCCCATATATTGACAATTTCCGTTGGCTGAAGAGTGCCACTCTTGTAGGTACGTCAGGGCCAGTCTACCGATAGCATTCGGTGGACAGGACACGTGCAGAGATGCACGTGATGCTATTCCTGTCCAACTGACACTTTAATTGAACCACATTTTTGAGAAAATGTCAAATCTTTGTTTGCGTTGTTTGCAAGCAACACCTGCTATAAAAAATGTGCACGAAAGTAAATCAATACCGTTGATACAGCCTTTTTTAGAACTCTTCAGTGGCAATAAGGGCAGCATCTGGAATTTTACGGATGTTTATCATGACTTTTGTTCGTCTTAGACTGCCATCAGCATTTCTAAAACCTTTCTGAAATGAACCGCTACATTGGCTTAGGGTTTCGTCATTTAAGCAGATGAAATGGATTTCCGATAAAACAAACTCGGTTTTACGTCTTCTTGACATTGCCCCTCTATTTATTCGGTTGACTTCATATTGGCTAATACCCTCTTTCAGCTCGTCATGCCATCTTTTAAAGGTCCTCTCTTCGTCGTTGTATTCCACTTCACCAATCGCGAGGATAATTCCATAATGACCGTAATCATCTATCGTATTTGCCACTGCCTCCGCATCATTTGTGATGACATTATGGTTTGTAGTATTGGCTGCATGTGTTTTAAAGTCCCATGAAATTTCACGAAATGCGTCGAATTCCGTCCTACCATATTTTTTCCCGGGCATATCAATTATGCCGTCAAAATATTTTTGACACAAAAATTCAAAGTAAAACCCCATCCATTCCATTTGCCTCCACTGTCTGGAGCCAGAATCTCTCATTTCAAGAATGGCACTTCTCCCATCCCAAACTTTCGGCATACTTTGAGAGGCATTTTGTAATTTTTCAACAGTGTCAACTATCTTTTGATTTACCATAATAAAATCACTCTTTCTGACTGAATAAATCCCATACAGGCTCCTCTTCAGTTTTTTGAATTAAGTATTTTCCCGATTCAAGTCGGTCAAGGGCAAATTCATAATACGCTGGCACAATCTCAAAACCTATGTAGTGCCGTCCCTTCATTTTGCTGACGACAGCAACCTGTCCAGAGCCTAAAAACGGATCTAAAACAACATCGCCTTTTTGACTGGAATAATCAAGAATTTTATTAATAAGCTCAGCGGGCAGCTTCGTTGGCGTTTTGATTGCGCCTTGCCAATATTCTCTCTTAATTTCCCAGACATCCTCTTTATCTTTGTAGTGTGCCGACCCACCGTCTTCAGTCTTTGCATCTTTATCAAATCGACGATAGGGATAAAACTTCCGTTTCCTATCGTTTTTGCATACAAAAAGGCAGTGATAGTGAGACGTTACGTACTTACGTTTGGTAACAACGCCAAACTGATATTTCCAAATGAGGTGATTGACTGTCGTAAGTTGGCACTGATCAATGGCTATTAAGAGATCTTTCAGATGATTCCAACCGGAAAAAATGTACATACTGCCGGAATCCTTTAGCACTCTTGTGGCAGCAGAAAGCCAATCAAGTGTAAAAGCAAGATAGTCGCTCGCTTCAATCTCGTTGTAACCTTGAAGGACGCGATTCCCTTTTCGATTGTAGTTGTGACGCGTCGCTTTGAAGTCGATGGCAAAGGGCGGATCCGTTATGATGAGGTCAACACATTCATCCGGCATTTCGGACATCAACTCAATACAGTCCCCCTGCTTGATGGTGTCAATGTATTCAGGCTGGTTCATTTCCTTTTCTATCCATTTCTACGTCGCTGTTAAGACTTCAAGAAAGGCTGTCATGTATCCGATAGCATATGCGCGGCCCCGGTGTCCCCAACCTGTATCATCAACGATGTGTGGGACATGGTCGGTAATCATGAAGCCTGTAAAACCGACTTCCTTCAGCGTGCGCATCACATCAAACATATCGCAATTGCCGGTGTCAACAAAGGATTCAGCAAACTTCGGAACATGTCCTTCCACGTCGCGGAAATGAACATAGAAAATCTTGTCGCGTTCGCCGAAGTAGCGGATCGCGTCCGTGACACCCGGTCCCATCTCAGACCAAGAACCGACACAGAAATCGAGTCCATGTATCGGACTGTCGGCGATCTCCATCCCACGTTTAAAACCTTCAAAGTTGCGGAACAGACGCGGCACCCCTGCAAGAATTTCGACAGGCGGGTCATCCGGATGAAGTGCCAGTTTAACGCCTGCTTCTTCGGCAACAGGCAGGATGGCATTCATGTAATACTCGTAATTCTCCCACATTTCGGCTTCAGTGAAAACCCGACCATGCGATAGCGGCGCGTCTTTAACCTCGTCCATATCAAAACTCGTAACTTCAGCACCGCCTCGACCGGGTGTGGTTCGAGAAGTACGCCAGACACCGCTCGGCATCCAGTGGTATCCGAAGATCTCAACGCCAGCCTTGCCGATATTACGAATCGTGGCTGCCATATTCTCAATCTGTTCATCGCGACCGGGCAGACCGAGCATCGCTTTATCGTAAAACGGGACAGGCACGTTTTCAAGTGCCGCCAACCGTAATCCAACCGCTTCAACCTCTTTCCGAAGTTGAAGGATGTCCTCATATTCCCACCGCTCCGTGCCGGGGAGCTGTGCCGTATTGAGCAAGACATCCTCAACACCGAGTTGTTTGATGAATTTCAACCGTTCTTCACTAAGTTCACTGAATTGACCTAAACCGAGACGCATCTTCCGAGCCATGATTTTCTCCTATAGACATAGTACTTTTTTAAATATTGGGTTTCTTCGCCGATTTTCCCTGCTTCGCAGTGAGAACAAAATCGGGTTTCTGATGAAAAACAGCAAGCAACCGTAGCCCGTAATGTAATGGAGGGCGGATCTACGGAGTGGAACGTCAACCTATCAAACCCACCTGACCGAACCGCAAGGTAATATAAAAAATCGAACCGCAAGGTAATATAAAAATCAGAACTGTTTGTCGCTATCCAATAGAATGGTGACAGGACCGTCGTTAATGAGTTGCACATCCATCATCGCCTGAAACGTGCCCCCTTGTGTCGGGATATTCTGCTGTTTTAGGAGGGCGATGAATTCCTCATAAAGTGCGTTCGCGACTTCGGGACGTGCGGCATTAATGAAACTCGGTCGCCGTCCTTTACGACAATCACCGTAGAGCGTGAATTGCGAGACAACGAGGGCAGCCCCTCCTGTTTCGAGGAGCGAAAGATTCATTTTGCCTTCCTCATCTTCAAAGATACGCAGGTTGGCGATTTTGTTGGCAATATATTCCAGTTGCGTTGCGGTATCGTCATGCGCAACGCCGAGGAAGACAAGTACACCTGCTCCAATCTCGGAAACGAGTTCACCCTCTACCGTGACACTGGCAGATTTAACGCGCTGAACGACTGCTCTCATTTTTTTAATTTTCCTTGCGGGTAAATAACGGGGTTTAAGACCTTGACGTTTTCTGTGTTCGAGCCGTCCTCCACTACGTTACAGACTACTGATTAGTTGATATCGGACGGGGATAGGCTCTGATTGTGGGATACTGCTTGCATTCTTACTAATTTTCCTTAAGAGTTCTTTCAATTTTCATCGCTAAAACAGCAAATTCTCGCCACCGAGTGTCTGTGCTTTCTCGCCACCGAAGGTCAAGTTAAACTGGAAGCCGGGTTGACTGTTAAATCCGAGTTGAAATGCCAGCGTATCCGAGACCTCATAACGGAAAGCGAGTCCGATGAAGTTCGTTACATTTATGCCTGCATACGGCAGTTCACGTGAGAAATCAGCCACTAACCACATGTTATCTGCGATCGCAATTTCACCGCCGACCTGCCAATTGAGCGTAAAAAAGTCTGTCGTTTTAAGTAACTTTGATGTTAGGAAGACACCCACACCCGCGTGCACTTTGAAAAGGCTACCAAGTCTTTGGGTACCGACCATATAGGTATTGATTCCCATAAACGGAAACCCGTCAGCAGGACTATAGTCGAGGAATTCATTATCTGAGTTGAGTCGATCATCGGCAGTGAACCCGAACTGGGCATCGCCACCAATAGAGATGCTTGGAAAATTATCATCCCGATCGGGTTTGATGTTATACTTGAGTCCGATAACACCATCAAACAGCGGTTGATCATAGACCCGGTGAGCGGTGGCTGCGGGGTCAATATCAGCCGCTTCAGCAACATTATAGAAATCGTGAACAACTTTCCGTACACCGCCCGTTGAAAACGTGCCGCCCAGCACCAAATCAAGTTCGTCGCTTAAGCCGTAATTGAATCTGACCGGTATAAGGAAAGTCTCGATTTGGAGCGATACGCGATGAAATTCCTCAAACCCACCAATATCCACTCTTTGCCGATGATCCGGTAACAGATCAACTTTTGAGTATTGAAGGAGCCCAAACGAGGTACTCGAACCCCCCTTGCCGATCGGTTCCGCAGTTTGAATGGTACTGAGGTGCGAAATGGCCGGCAATTGCGCCGAGAGCGACAGTGTGGGACCAATGAGAAGTAAGGTGCAAATAATGAAAATAGAGTATTGTGTTCCGAATTGTCTGTTTTTAGCGAGCATAGACTTATCCTTTAGGTATAGAGACCGGTTTTAGGGTTTTGCTTCTACCATCGCGCTTTCGTCTCGTTGTCCATCGGGGCCAGGTGTATCATCGAAGGCAGTTATGAAGTACTGCTTGAAACGCAGATCTTGTCCGACGAGAATCGGGTCTTCGCCCGGGACTGTCCAAGTGCGATCCTTTTTTCCGGGCGCGGGACGAAGGAGTAAATTGCCATCCGCGTCTTTGGTATAGAGTTGGTACCCCGCGAGATCCGGTTCGATATTCGGTGTCCATGAAATGACGGCATCGTATTTTGTGTTAAATAGGGACCGGGGGAGGTAAAGGACCCGGACGTTTCTTGGCGGTGCGGGTGGCAGATTTGGGGCGGCTGCGGTGACTGTCGTGATCGCCTCGGCACCAAACTCGTCAACGCCAGCGACGCGATAGACTTTCCGAGTACCATCGACTTGGAAATCGTGGTCAAAATAGAAGAGTTGATCTCGCTTCGGTTCAGCGATCAGTTTGAATCGGAGCGGTTTGTCATCCTCGGGATCAATTGCAGCATAGACGCGGAAGACAGAAAAATCGTAAGGAAATTCATAACCGTCCCAAAAGAGTTTAATAGTGAGGTCCGTTGGATCGCCGAGCGTTACAGTCGGGGCAGGCGGTGGAACACTTGGTGTCGCGATCGCCGTTTTCCAGAAACGCCGCGGCTCTTCATTCTCAGTTGGCGGGTTCGTCGGATCCGGTGTTTCAACATCGTTGACATCAATGTATGTAATACGATATTCATAACCAAGGAGCCGTCCATCCGCATCACGCCGGTCGTTTTCGAGGTTTTGGGTGTCAATAAATTCGTTCGCAGGTGCGTCAACAGAACCAACTAACGCAAACGCCGCATCCGTTCCCCCTGTAGAACGTCTGTAGATACGGTATGCTTTAATCCCCTCCTGACCTATATCATTCCACGTGACCCGTACCTGTTTATCCCCAGCGAAGAGCATAAGACCATCCGGGGCACCAGAGGTGCGCAGATTTTCTGGGTCAAGTGGGTTCGCGAAGTCCTCACTATTTGTGCAGGCATAGCAGAGAACAAAAACAAAGAAAATAAGAAAACTTAGCATACCAATCTTACGGTTGAATAAGGTGTGGAATAAACGCATAATTCTACTCCTCAAAAAATGTGTAGAAGCCTTAGACTTGCACGCTGGCTTTGGAAATCGTAGTGTGGCAGCAATTGGAACGAAGCGCGCGGGGACAACAACCCTATGTTTCCAAAGCGATAATTCGTAAAATTAATCTTGCTTGTGCGTAGATTTGTTCTAAGGACTTGCGAGCGGATGCCGGAAGAGAGAACACCTTCTGCAGATTCAGACGACTCCGAGGGTGTGTCAAGTTGACTATAAAGTGAGAAAAGGACAGCAAGTCCGACACATCCGAGACCGACACGCGACATAATGGTACTGGCATCCCGTCTAACAAGAAAAGCGTCCTTGTGCGATTGGATGTCCGCTTGGATTGCGGCGTTGAGATATGCGTCGTAACTGTCTTGAGCGGAGGCTTTAAGAAGCGTGCCACCAACTTGGAGACTCATACCAGAGGCAAAGAGTGCTACCGACAGGACACGAGACCGGCGCGCCGCATCCGCATGCTGACTTGTTAAAATAAAAATAAGGACACAACTACACGCAAAGACGATGAATTTTTGAATCGGACTATAACGCTTCATGTCAAGTTTTTCCTTTTATGAGAAAGATCTATTTCTATAAAGTTTACCCCATTTTTTTCGGAAAGTCAACGCTTTTTGCAATGACAGTTGAAGACCTGTAGCGATCAATTCTCCTTATTGAAATAAACTTGTAGGCAATCTTTTCGTCCAAATAAATGTATAGGGCGGTTCATAAATTCAAATAGTTCGACACCTTAGGAGCCATTTGATTTGACATTCAGCAAAATACAAAGTAAAATTAAAGAAAATCTTTTCGCATTAGCGTCTGCCTTAAGTTGCAAAGAGATGTCTACGCGAGGTTCCGAAATGGAATCCCGTGAAGTGGAAGTCTTAAGAAACACGTCTGGAAACCGAAGATCACGGAGGAAAAGCAATGAAAACCCCTAATAATCGGGGAAGCGTCATTACAAAACTTGGAATCGGTTGTGTGGTATGCCTGCTTCTCGGTTTCGCGATACTGCTCTACGCGCAAGAGAAAACAAAATCGGCGTTCATCGCTACAAAGCCGGAGATGGACACTGCTGAAATGAAAAAGATGAAAGAAACATACACCGCTAAAAGGCAGGCAATGGCCAAAGCAAAGGAACAAGCCCAACCGCAACGCAACAGGTCCCGCGGACGGCAAAACCGTGGCGGTAGCGTTGACTTCGGAGAGAATGCAGTGTTTTACAAGACAATTATTGACCATAATCTCTTCCGACCCCTGGGGTGGACACCGCCGAATAATGAACCTGCATATAGTTTGGTCAGTACCGCTGTCAGCGCAAACGGTGCAATCTCACAAGCAACGCTCTTGGAAAAAAGATCAAATCGCTACCACTTTGTGACGATCGGGACAAAACTCGGTGATATAACAGTAAAGGACATCCAAGCGAAACGGGTTATATTGGATAAAGCGGGAGAGAATATAACGCTCAAAACCGGGGGATTGCAACTTCTCACAGCTAAGGGGAGACGCGGTGGCGACAGAGGTGGAGATCGTGGCGAAGGCGGCTCCGAAAAAGCGGGCAATAACAACGATCGCCAAAAAGCCAATCAGGCTGCCGCTGAAAAACGCAGGCAAATGGAGCAGAAAAATCGAGCCGCCGCGCAACGAGAGGCGTTGAAACGGGAGATAATGGAGAAGATGCGGCACGCTTCATCAGACGGAGAGCGAAAAGAAATTATGGAGTATTACAAGAAAGAGTTCGGTGGTAAAAGCGATCGCGATAAATAATGTTGCGACTTCTTCAGTCAAATTAAACAGAACCTTTTTACAATAGAACCTGTCTTAAGTCGCAAAGGGATGTCTATGCCAGTTTCCGAAATACGAATGCTCAAAAAATAAAACACTTAAGAAACGCGCCTGGGTCGGAGACAATGGAGGAAAAGCCAGTGAAAACTGCTAATAATCGAGGAAGTATCATTACAAAACTTGGCATCGGTTGTGTGGTATGCCTGCTCCTCGGCTTTGGGATATTGCTCTATGCACAAGAAAAAACGAAATCGGAGTTCATCGCCACAAAGCCTGAAATGAAAGAGATGAAAGAAACAAATGCCGCTAAAATGCAGGCAATGGCCAAAGCGAGAGAACAAGCCCAACCGCAACGCAATAGAACTTGGGGACGGCAAAACCGAGGGCAAAACCGTGGAGGAAGCGTCGATTTCGGAGAGAATGCAGCGTTTTACAAAACTATCATCGATCACAATCTCTTTCGACCCTTAGGCTGGACACCTCCGAAAAACGAACCCGCATATAGTCTGCTTGGTACCAAGGCTGTTGACGCAAACGGGGCAATATCACAAGCGACACTGCTGGAAAAGAGATCTAATCGCCATCACTTTGTCACCATCGGAACAAAACTTGGCGATATAACAGTAACAGACATCCAAGCCGAACAGGTAACCTTGGACAAAGCAGGCGAGACAATAACACTCAAAATCGGTGAACTGCAACTCCTCACGGCTAAGCGGGGACGCGGTGGTGACAGAGGTGGAGATCGCGGCGAAGGTAGCTCCGAAAGCGCAAACAATAACAACGAGCGAAACAGAGGCAATCAAGCAGATGCTGCAAGGCGCGAACAAGCGGAGCAGCGAGAGCGAGCGAACGCTGAACAAAACAGGCGCCGGATGATAGAGCGGATGCGGAACGCTTCACCTGAGGAACGGCGAGAAATGATACAAAGATTTCGGGGAGGACGTGGTGACCGTGGTGGCAGGAGAGGACGTGGTGGCAGAGATTGATACGTCGCAATGCCTTTAGAACTTACACATCAATTGATTTCAAGGCGCGGTTCAAAACCGCGCCTTTTTCGTTTTTAGATAACTATGCCGCTGCTTCAACGTTCTCAGGCATGTTCTCAAGCCGGGAGAGCCAGTAACCGACATCAAACGAATCGTCGCCGATAAGGAAACGCCACTGCTTGATCCGATTGACGATCTCAAGTCGGACATCGTTCCCATACCATCTATGATTCCTGCCTAAGATACCGTGGATCGGTGCCGTGTCGATATCATCAGTGTTCCAGAGTTGACACTGACGCACCGTCGGGTTGAGACGGAGTTTGAACATGTAGCGCGTCTCATCCGTTAAATTCGGTTGTGCACAGTGCCACATCCCGTGATGCACGACAAAAAGCGTGCCTGCGTCACAAGCGATGGGTAGTTGGCTGAGGAAGTTTTGGTAACGCGCGATGTCCGTTTCGCAGACGCGACGATAGTGGCTCCCGGGTAGAATCATCGTCCCACCCATTTCACGCGGTGTATCGTGCGAGAAATAGAAGAATTGGATGTCAAAATGCATCCGCAGGTCGATAATAGCATCGGCATGCCAAATTTGTCCGATCTCATTTTGCGGACGGACGATGTGAACGGCATGGTGATCATAGAGCGGATCCTCACCGACTAAACTCTGAACGATACCCTGTACTTCCGGCATCCCAAAAACTTTGCCGACGGCTGAATCATCGCCCCAGACATCGTTTAAAACCGTGCCGCCACCGCCGCGGACACTCACACCGGCTTCCATTTCAGCATGTGCGGCTTTATTCAATTCATCGGGGATCAAATTATCGAAGCGGAGGTAACCGTCCGCAACGAAGTTCGCCATCTGCTCCGTAGTAAGCAAATACTTTTTATCTAACATTAGATCTCCTCCAATTTCTCCAGGATATATTCAAACCTGAGATATGAAGTATGATATTCCATGCCGGGGTAGGCAGGGAATTGTTGTGGAAACTGAATCACTCGCCAACCATCCCGCATCGCTTCCAGAACCGAGTTATAGGGGGGTGTCTCGCTATCACCTGTGGTATGACGTTTTTCGCCAGTACCATCATACATCGCCCAAGCGACAACGCTACTATTCAGGTCAGGTGTGTGTAAATGTAGTACCAGAAGTTTTTGTCTTAATTCAGACATGTTTTTAAAGTCAGCCTTCCTTGGAACGCTCTTTGTAAACGCGCCGATGAGTTGTTCCAGTTTTAGACGCTATTGAGTCTTAATCCGACTCCAAGTTGTCACCAGTTTTCCACCGGGTTGCACGTCTAACGCAACGGACATTCCATCTTCCATTAATTCATTGAGTTCTTTCTCGCTGAGGGCTCTGTCATAGAGAACTACCTCGTCAATAGTGCCTGTCATCCAGTAGTTACCGATGTCGCAGCCACCGATAAAAAGGAAATTATCGTGGTTATCGGGTTTCGTCCCGGGTGCGACTTGCCCATCAACCGCTCCATTGAGATAGAGCTTGAAGTCTGAACCGTCGTAAGTACCCGCAACGTGATGCCAATCACCATCCGTCACAACAGTTTGGGCATCAAACGATTTCCAGCCAGAGTTTGTTGTGAAAGAGTAGTGGACAACGCCCCTGTTAATATGACCGAAGAGTCCGTAGTTTCTACCGGTCGGACCGCGGTGCTCTTTAGAGGCGATAATTTGCCACGCGCCGGAGATTTTCGGGATATTCACCCATGCGGCAATTGTGAATTCCGCCAAGTCGAGCGCATTATCATCATCAACCGTTACCATATCAGCCCCGCCGAATTCCATCGCACCACCAAATTTGCCATCAACCCACTTCGGTTTACCTCTCGCGATTTTTCCATCCAATCCGTTATCAGAGGAATCCGTAACGGTTTCTCCTTTGCCATCATCCAGCAGCCACGCACCGACGAGACCATCCGTGTCCAATGCTACAACCTGCGTCGCCACGAAAAGTGTCAGCGCAAAAAGACTTAGGATTAGGAATGTTAGCACTTTGTACATCAGAAATCCTCCCGTTCAAATAAACAGACCTTAATGCTGAAATTCAAGGTTATCGTTTAGACGACAGTTTCGGGCGGTATCGTCGCGTCCTTTGGCACAATCACAATCCCATCCCGAATGTAGTAATTTTCGCCATCGTAGTTGTCAATTCCGTCTCGGTTCACAAGTACTGAATTATCACCGATACGCGCATTTTTGTCAATAATTGCATTCTGAATCAAACAATTCCGTCCAATACCGACCTTGGGAACACCCAACCTTTCACTCTCAACACGCGACGCATCTGACTCATAATAGTCTGCTCCCATAAGTATAGACTGGTAAATTCGGCTACCACCGGAGATGATACTACGAATACCGACAATCGTTCTATCGAGTTCAGAATCATCAATGATAGAACCTTCGGCAAGAATCGATGAGCGGACACTACTGCTGTTGACTTTGGTACTCGGCAGATGCCGACGGTTGGTATAGATCGGTGCCTGTTCATCGTAGAAATTGAACGAAGGTGTGGCATCGGTGAGCGCAATATTCGCCAAATAGAATGAGTGAATCGTACCAATATCCTCCCAATAGCCATCGAAAAAGTAGGCTGAAACCGTACGTGTCTGAATGCTCTTCGGAATAATATCCTTACCGAAGTCCACGTTTGCATCATCTTGAAGCACCTCTCGCAAGACCTCTCGATTGAAGATATAGATCCCCATTGAGGCGATGTATTCCCTACCGTGTGGCGCAATGCCCCGTGATGTAAACACTTCAGGTTCAACGCGGAGTCGTTGGAGTTCCTCCTCCGTTTGTGGCTTTTCAACGAAATCGACGATACGTCCACTTGCGTCTGCTTGGAGAATACCGAGTCCACTTGTAATCTCTTTCTCCACGGGAATGACAGAGACTGTAATATCAGCATTGGATTCAGTGTGCACAGCCAGCATTTTTTGGTAATCCATCCGATAGAGATGGTCACCCGCAAGAATTAGAACATGGTCGTCTTGGAACCTCGGATTCAGAATGTAAGGTTGATTGTGCTTGATGGCATCTGCTGTCCCTTGATACCACTCTTCGCCCATCAGCGTCTGCTGTGCTGCGAGGATTTGGACAAACCCGCGGCGATACGTATCAAAGCGGTACGTCTGCGCAATATGTCGATTCAAGGAGACAGAGTTGAACTGGGTTAAGACATAGATTTTTTCCAGTCCTGAGTGCAGGCAATTACTAATCGGTATGTCCACGAGTCGAAATTTACCCGCAATCGGGACACTCGGTTTTGCCCGATCCCGTGTCAACGGAAATAGCCGTGTGCCGCGACCCCCGCCAAGAATAACCGCAATAACGCTCCCATTGCTCATAAGCACGCTCCTAATTTAGTTGTCATCCGTCCTACAAACTCCCTTTAGTGGACAGGACACCCGTAATATTTTCATCAAGACGAGTGGCAATATGCAACGCTTTCGCAACCGCCTTAAAGATGGCTTCAATGATATGGTGTTGATTCGTGCCGTACGGGACATTGATATGTAAGGTGGTACCGCTATTGTTCACAAATCCGTGAAAAAATTCTTCGGCAAGTTCAATATCAAAATCGCCGACTTTTCCATAACGCAGCGGTGTCTCAAAGTGGAGATAAGGTCGTCCGCAGACATCCAAGTCCACTTTCGCAAGCGATTCATACATTGGGACAGCGAAACTACCGAACCGTTGCATCCCCGCTTTGTCGAGTACCGCTTTCTGAAGGGCTTGCCCCAAACAGATGCCAACATCTTCGGTCGTATGATGCGCATCTACATGTAAATCACCTTTCGCCGCAATCTCAAGGTTAAAGAAACCATGTTTGGCAAAGAGTTCCAACATGTGATCCAAGAATCCGACACCGGTATTAATGTCGGATGCGCCAGTTCCGTCAAGGTCAAGGGTGAGTCGGATGCGGGTCTCTGCTGTTTCGCGGGCAATTTCCGCTTTTCTGTCCATTTTTTATCGTCCCTTACGGTTCGGTCAAGTAGTTGCTTGGGATTACGTTTTTTATCAAAATTCGTTTCAAGCTGCGCACCTCTATTATACCCTTAAAAAAGAGTTTGAGCAACGCAAAATTGTATCTCCCACCCATAGGACAGGAGATACTACTTTTACGCCCATGTTATGAGTCCAAGCTCATGTGGAGATTGTAGATCCTCATGATACGGCAAGGCACGTACAGTATAACCGTGCAAGCCCGTCTGTTTCAAGGTCAGCGTCCCTTGAAAAAGATAGGTACCGCCGCCGAGGTCGTCCTTATATTTCATAGGACTAATTGCACCGTTATGGATTTCACCCGCCTCATCTAACACACCGTGGTAAATCTGAACAGCAAGTTCGTGCGGAAACAGCACGTCGGTTCGGATGACCGCCTGCACGGTTGTAGATTCACCCACGCCAAGTTCAGAACTTTGCGTGGAAGCGACTTTGGTATCGGTCGGTTTTTCTTCAATCCGAAGGTCGCTCCAATGATCTCGAATGTGAGTTTTCCAACGTGCTAAGGCGATGCTGCGTTTCGCCTCCGATGCATTGAGTTCTTGCCAACGCCGATGTGCCGGAAAATATAACTGTTCCGCGTATTCTGACACCATCCGTTTGGTATTGAAGACAGGCGCGAGGTTCTGCATCGCACCCTTCATCCGTGCAACCCATTCGTAGGGTACATCGTCAACGGGGTTCCGCTGGTAAAAGAGTGGCACAATCTCATTTTCAAGGAGATCATAGATGGCATTTGCGTGCGCTTTGTTGGTAGATTTGGAATCCTCTGGAACGGGTCCTGTGTCAATCGTCCACCCGCCGCCCAAATGGTTCGCCTCAGCCCACCAACCGTCTGCGATACTGAGATTCAAGACCCCGTTCGCAGCCGCTTTCATACCGCTCGTGCCACTCGCCTCATTCGGACGTAACGGGTTGTTCAGCCACACATCAACACCTTCAACGAGATAACGTCCGACGCAAATATCGTAATTCTCAATGAAGACGATCTTATGATAAAACCGCGGTTCCGCCGCGATCCGAGCGATGCGCTGGATAAGCAATTTCCCCTCATAGTCATGCGGATGCGCTTTCCCCGCAAAAATAAGTTGAACAGGACGCTCAGGATGGTTGAGTATCTTATCAAGCCGATCAACATCATGGAACAGCAAAGTTGCGCGCTTATAGGTCGCAAATCGGCGTGCAAAGCCGATGGTCAATGCTGCTGAATTGAGCGTTTTCGTTGCCATACTCTCGCTTTCTGGGGCGCGCTTGGAAATATTTCCGCCGAGTGCCTGTTTCTGTTCCTGTCGTTGGCGAGCGAATGTGATGAGGCGTTCGCGCCGCCGTTCGTGTATCCGCCACAATTCGGGGTCAGGAATCTGTGAAATTTGCGTCCAGACGGCTTGATTTGTGAGTTCCACAATCCAGCGGGGTCCAAGGTATCTATCAAAAAGGCTCTGCATATCACCAGAGACCCATGAACGCGTGTGAATCCCGTTTGTAATCGCGCCAATAGGCACCTCATGCACCGGTGTACCGGGCCAGAGATCCTTCCACATCTCACGAGCGACGTGTCCATGTAATTGGCTCACACCGTTACACATCGCGGAGAGTCGGAGTGCAAGAAGCGCAGGACTGAATTCACTGTGCGTATTCGATGGATTTGTCCTACCGAGACCGAGGAAGGTATCCATGGAGACACCGAGTTCACGGTAATAACCGTTGAAGTAGTGGTTGACCAAATCCGGCGGGAACCAGTCGATGCCAGCAGGAACAGGTGTATGCGTCGTGAAGATATTTCCTGCGCGTGTTGCCTCGCAGGCTTCTTCAAAACGGATGCCGGTCTTCAACATCATCTGCCGGATACGTTCAATTGCAAGGAACGCAGCGTGCCCTTCGTTCATGTGGCAGACGGTGGGCTGAATACCGAGTGCTGCTAAGGCGCGGTAGCCGCCAATACCGAGCAGGATTTCCTGTTTGATACGGAGGCGTTCATCACCGCCGTACAGGTAATCCGTGATGTTCCGCAACTCTTCGTTCTGATTTTCAGGGATATTCGTATCAAGCAGATACAAGGAGATACGTCCGACTTGCGCACACCAAACTTTGGCGATCGCTTTCCCCTCTGGATATTCGACTTCGACGAAAAGCGGGGACCCATTAGCAAGTTTCGCTGGCTGAATGGGCATATTGTAAAAGTCATTGGTAGGGTAATCCGCCATCTGCCAGCCATCTGCGGTAAGGGTCTGGCGGAAATAACCGTGTTGGTAGAGGAGTCCGACTGCGACGAAAGGCAGTCCTAAGTAACTCGTGGACTTTAGGTGGTCGCCTGCTAAGACACCTAAGCCCCCAGAATAGAGCGGCATGCACTCCGTCAACCCGTACTCCATTGAAAAGTAGGCAATTTGTAGTGCGTTGAGCGTCCCATCATTGTGATTCGTCTCAAACCATGAAGGGGTCTTATGGTATTCTCTAAACTTCTTGTGGATGACCTCAAGGCGTGCAAGGAACACGCTGTTTTCTGCGGTTGCATCTAACCGTTCTTGTGAAATCTGACCGAGCATAGCGACTGGGTTATGATAGGTCTTTTCCCATAATTCCGCATCAAGATGATGAAACAGATCCAGTGCTTCACGATCCCAGGTCCACCATAGATTTAAGGCGAGTTCACGCAGCGGTTCAAGGTTCGGGGGTAAGGTAGGCACCACTGTTAACTGACGAAGTGGCTTCATTTTTTTAATCTGTTCTCCTTCCGAAATCTATGCCGCTGCTGCGTCTGATTGTTGTGTTTTTAGTGTGATGTAGGTGCCCTGTTTCCGTTTCTCAAAATCTAATTTCCCTTCGCGAGCGAGCCAACCGATCGCCATCAGAATCGTACGTTCGCTCTCGCCGAGTTCGCGTGTCAACTTTGTAACAGTGGCTTCGCTGTTCTCCTCAAGATAGTGCCACACGTCACCCGCGACACTGCCAATATTTTCTAACATTTTACCTCCAAAAACATATAAAAATTGAGGGATTTATTGAATACATTTTAACCGATGCCTTGTGCAATTTACGCCGAAAAAGCGAAAAATATCGCACAAGCCTTCCATAGAACTTACGCAGCCCTCTTTGCAGGGTTTTTGCTTGGGTATTTCTGCAGGGTTTTAAACCCCGCCTGCAGTACGTAGGATGCCCGTTATCATAGAAAATACGTAAGTCCTGTTCCGTATATATTATAGTGACTTTAGATTAGGTTGTCAAGTTGACTATCAGAACGATGCGTCCGCGGATTTGACATCTATTTCGACATTGTGTTATAATTCTTCGCAACAGATATACTGTTACAAAACCGTCTTTATATTCATCTCATCCATTGATAACCCTATTTGCAAGCCTATACAAAAGATACAAGGCGAGGTAAAAAATTTGAGTATTGTTGTTCACGTCACACACGAAGCCATCCAAAAAATGGGGGGCATCGGTGCAGTCTTGGAAGGGTTACTGACAACCCGCAACTACAATGAAGCGATTGAGCGCACCTTTCTTGTGGGTCCACTCTTTCCAGGTGCCGATTTGGGAAGTTTGGATACTATCCTCTACCGTGCCAGCGAGGGGATAACGGATACACCCCACGCAAAGGCTCTCAGCGAAATTGAACAGACCTATCATGTGGAACTCGTTTACGGACAACGCCAATTTGAAAATAAAAATAAGAAAATTACAACCCTCACAGATGTCATCTTGGTGAACGTCTCAAACACCAACGAAGCACTGACAGGACAGTTCAAATGGCAACTCTACGAACACTTCCAAATAGAATCAAATCGTTACGAGAGTGAGTGGGAGTTCGAGGAGTATGTCCGTCTTGCGGAACCCGCGTATGCAGCACTGCAAGCAATTATCGGTGAAGAGACAACGACCCCTGTGTTCATCATCTCGCACGAATTCATGGGGATGCCGCTCGCCCTCAAAACACTCATTGAGCGGAAAAGCAACGGTGGTGTAGATGGGGCGCAGAACATGCGTACTGTCTTCTACGCGCACGAGGTAGCGACAATACGTCCTATCGTTGAGGGACACCCCGGTCATGATGTCCGTTTTTACAACGCCTTAGAACAGGCGAAAGCGCAAGGGCAATCGATCCGCGATGTGTTCGATGACCCGTTCTGGTATTTCAAACACGCCCTGATTGACAAGGCACACCTCTGTGATACTATCTTCGCCGTTGGAGACCTCGTCGTAGATGAACTCCGATTCTTAGCAAAGTCGTTTGAGGATTTTCCGATTAACCTCGTTTATAACGGCATCCCTGCATTTGAGGTGAGCCTACAAGAGAAACTCACATCGAAAGCACTGCTCCAAAAATATGCGAAAACGTTGTTAGATTACCGTCCCGATTACGTCTTCACACACGTAACGCGGCTCGTTAAAAGCAAAGGGTTATGGCGCGATTTACAGGTGCTGATGCATCTCGATTCGCTCCTCGCCTCTAACGATAAAACCGCCGTGCTGTTTATCCTCTCCACAGAAATTGCGACAGGAAGATCCAACGAAACTATTCACGAAATGGAGGAGGCATACGGTTGGCCCGTGCACCACAAAATCGGTTATCCCGATCTCGTCGGTGCAGAAATCGAATTGAACAACGGTGTCTCCGCATTCAATCTCCAATCTAAGGCGATCAAAGTCGTCTTTGTGAATCAGTTTGGATGGAGTCAAGCCGCTTGTGGAAAACGGATGCCGATAGAGATGGAATTTATGGACATCCGCAAGGGAAGCGATGCAGAATTTGGGCAGTCTATCTATGAACCTTTCGGAATCGCGCAGGTGGAACCGTTGAGTTTCGGTGCAATCTGCGTCGTTAGTAACGTGTGCGGATGTTGCGGTTTCATTCAACGTGCCACCGACAACCGCGAAGTCCCGAATATCGTTGTCGCTGACTATACGCAGCTGCAGATCCCACCGAAATCGTTGGACGATGTGCTGCATATTGGCTTAGCGGAACGGAACGCGATTGAAATGGAAAATAGTCGGGACATCGCAGCGAAACTTTTAGGACGTTTGCCGCGTAAACCCCGTGATGTGGAGGATATGCTACGAGAAGGCTACGACATCGCTTCCCGGATGAGTTGGGAAGTTGTTGTTAAGGATTATTTCTTGCCTGGATTGAAACAGGCACTTTAAAAGTAGTAGGCATACTCCGTATGCCGTAAACCACATAACAACTATGTTCAACCTCTTTGATCCGAACAGCGATTTCCAAATTATAATAGCCGGTTCAAATCTGCCACATTGGTTTCAACTGCCAGCAACCTACTTTATCACGTTTCGCACTGAAGACTCACTCCCTACGCACGTAGCTCGACGATGGTACGCCGAACGATCAGCATGGCTTGCACGACACGGAATTACGACCTCAATATCGGGTTGGAAAGATAAACTGGCGACACTTCCAGAAAAATTCCGTAAACAATTTCATGAAACCTTCTCACAGCAGTATATGGAAAACCTTGATAAAGGTCTCGGGGCATGCGTCCTACGAAACCCCGAACTATCAAAGATCGTAGCGGACAGTTTATTATACTTTAATGGTGATCGTTATCACATAGGCGACTTCGTGGTTATGCCTAATCACGTTCATTTGTTAGTCTGTTTGTTAGGTGCCACAGAACTCCTGAAACAATGCCGTTCATGGAAAAGGTTCAGTGCCGGTAAAATCAACAAAGTGCTTGGCAAAACCGGACGGTTTTGGCAGGAAGAGAGCTTCGATCACCTCGTACGCTCACCTGAGCAGTTCTGTGCGATCCAGCAATACATCCAGAAAAATCCAATCCACCTTCAGAAGGGTGAGTATTTTTTGTATCAGATCTAAAGTAGTAGGCACGCTCCGCGTGCCGTAAACCCCTTTAGTGAACGGCACGACGGAGCGTGCCTACTACCATTAAGGAGAAAATCAATGTCAAACCAAACCACAACGGATACACCAATAGCAATGACACCAGAACAGAAGTTTTTCTTTGATCTTCGTGGCTGGATCCTGTTGCCATCCGTCCTGTCGGAACCAGAAATCGAAGAGATGAAAGCGGAAGTCTATGACGGTGCAAGACAGAGTTATCAGGGTGCACTGCAAACCTTGCTTGACCATCCTGCAATTGTAGGTGTCCTAAATGAAATTCTGTCCGAAGATCCGTTTGTACATGAGGATTGCTATGGATTTCGATGCGAAGGGTCATTTACGACTGTGAGACCCCCGGGTTGGGGTGTGTCGGAACGTGGTGATAACGGTCTGCCGCACGTTGTACGTCCACCGCAACAAGCGAACGCGATGCGGTACCAGGTCGCTGGTGAAAAGATTTTTGCGGGGTTGACGCGTGTTGTGTGGGAGCTTGAAGAGGTGAAGTCAGGACAAGGTGCTACCTCTTTCCTCAGTGGCTCACATAAGGCACACTTCAACTACGGCGGTCCCGACAAGTATCGTCCGAATATCAGCGAATCGCCGTGGGAGGAAAGTATGCGTGAGGTGATGGACGACTATAGCTGCCCACCGGGTTCTGTCGTTATCTTCACTGAAAGCCTCGTCCACGCCGCAAATGACTGGACGAACCCAGACAACCCACGATGTGCGGTCTTTAACTGCTACAACTCCATCTGGGCACAGTGGCACCGATTGAACCTGAGCCATGAAATCATAGAAACGATGCCTCCGAAGCGGCAATCGCTATTCCGTGGCACATGGGCAATCGGTGGTGGTCCTGGTGGCAATCGAGAATATTCGTTGGAGAATAATACTACATAGTCATAAGCGTATGTAGGATTTTTATGATCCAACTGTAAAAACAAAAATG
The DNA here is from genome assembly GCA_022827185.1 of Candidatus Poribacteria bacterium. Classification (GTDB taxonomy): domain Bacteria; phylum Poribacteria; class WGA-4E; order WGA-4E; family WGA-3G; genus WGA-3G. The sequence goes on along the minus strand of JAJDTM010000002.1, from coordinate 15,504 downwards.
CTGGAGTGTCTGGCTCCAGCAATCCAACATAAACATACCATAGTGGCAGAGGTCACGGTTGGCTGTCCCTATTTTTCCAAGCGGAAAACACCGTCCATACGGAAACCCGTATTCGGGCAAAGGTAATACAACATCTTAATCTGCTGCTTCACCACGAGTTGATTCTGTGGTCGCGGGTTTCTCAGCAGGTGGTTCCGGATCGACAAACTTATACTTACCGGACTTCCGCATTTCTTTTTCTACTTCTTGATAGTAAGCAAGCAATCTGTTGAGATCATGTCCGCATTCTTCTGAAATTTTCATCCGCATTTCGCGAACTTCCTTAACGACTTCATTCATTTCTGTACTGCGAAGATCAATTTTCCTTTCCATTTTATGCGGCACCTCCAAAGTAGTCATATGGTGTTTTTAATTCTGGAGTTGTTAATCCCAATTCTCGGTTAATACGTGTGATGAAATCAAATTTGTTCGGATTAGCAAGATGTGTACAATTCCATGTGAGCATCGCGTCAACTTTGTGAAATGAGGCAAATGCCAGATGAAGCGCGTCTCCTTGTGGTTCTTTCGGCATTATCAAACTATCAATATATATTTGTGCAATTTGCAAGATTTCAATGGAAGAAATGAATATCTCAACACCTTCAAGCAATGCCAGTCTATCCTGTGTTGTTTTACCCATTCCTTGTCTAAGCTCAGTTTCAACCGCACTACTTGAAGTTAGGGTAAATATATCCGCGTATTCGTCCCACCATTGCCGAGTCAATTTCTGTCTAATAAGCGATTCTTCATCGGTTCGCAACGTATAGTAAGAACTTGGAATTGTTGTTTCAATGTAGATGCGTTTTTGCATTGTCTATAACTTACAGTTATTATATCACATAAAGATCTAATTGTCAAAACTAATACTATTTATGACCAGATACTAACACTTGTGCGCTTCGGGCAGGGACGTAAAGTTGAATCGACTGTGCTTGCCCTTCCATAGCAACATCTTGCCACGGATAATGGACACCCTCTACGGCACCGTGACCACCATAAACGGTATCATCGGTGTTGAGGATAAGACGGTAATCCGCTCTCTCAGGCACTGGGATCCGCCAATCTGTAACAGATGCACTCGGATGAAAGTTGAAGGCAAAGACGAGTCCACCCCGCGCATAGACAATCTGTTTCGCGGCCTCGTGTATAAATAATAATTGGATGTCCGCATCAGCAAGCAGATGGTAGGTTGCATCAAGGTGCTGCATCGCCCGATCAAAAGCGTTGAGATGCTTATAACGGAGCGTATTGTCGTCAACAAGGTGCCACTGCCTGCGCGCGTACCAGTAGGAGTTATCGTTCCCTGCACGTGGGAAATCAATCCATTCAGGGTGTCCAAACTCATTCCCCATAAAGTTGAGGTAACCCTCACCCCCCAAACTAAATGTCAGAAGTCGGATGAGTTTGTGGAGTGCAACGCCGCGAGAGATGAGATGACTCGTCGTGGAGATACGCATGTTCGTGTAAAGCTCAGCGTCCATGAGCTGCATCGCAAGCGTCTTATCACCGACAATCGACTGGTCGTGGCTCTCGACGTAAGCGATGTGTTTTTCGCCTGTACGTCGGTTGCATAGCATGCCATAAATCTCGCCGATGTGCCACGCTTCGTCCGCTTTCTCTTTTAACAACCGAATCCAGTAATCCGGGATACCCATCGCAAGCCGATAATCGAAACCGAGTCCACCTTCCTCAATAGGACGCGCGAGACCCGGCATACCGCTCATATCCTCAGCAATCGAAATTGCGTCCGGATTAACAGCGTGGACGACCTCATTTGCCAACATCAGGTAAGCGATAGCGTCCAACTCAACGCCAGCATCGAAATAATCCGCATAGCCGGTAAATTCCCGTTCTAACCCGTGGTCGCTATAGAGCATACTCGTGACACCATCAAACCTGAACCCATCAAACCGATACGTCTCCAACCAATAACGGATATTGCTTAGCAGAAAGCGTTGCACCTCGTCCTTGCTATAATCGAAGCATAGCGAATCCCATGCGACGTGTTCACCTTTCGCGCCAGCGTGAAAATACTGATGCCCCGTGCCATCAAAACGGCTCAACCCCTCATTGAGATTCTTGACAGCATGGCTATGTACCAGATCCATGATAACCAGCAACCCCATACTGTGCGCCGTATCAATGAGTTCTTTGAGTGCCTCCGGTGTCCCGAAACGACTTGAGACTGCGAAGAAATTGCTGACATGATACCCGAAACTTGCATAATACGGATGCTCCATCACCGCCATCAGTTGCACAGCGTTATAGCCTAAATCTGCAATCCGGGGTAAGATGTTCTGCGTAAACTCAGCGAACGTCCCGACTCTCTCTGCTTCTTGTGCCATGCCGACGTGCGCCTCGTAAATCCGCAATCCCTCGGTGCTGATGTCAAAATCGGGTGCCTCATGCTGCCACTGATACGGATGTTGTGGTGCCCAATACTGACCTGTGAAATCCGCATCGCCTTCCTGAACGACGCGTTGGATATACGCCGGAATCCGATCAAGCCCACGTAGGGGCGAGGTCACCTCGTCCCTACTGACAACATGCACCTTGACGAGACTGCCGTGTGTGAACCTATCAGCATACTCACTGTCAGGCAAAAAGATGTGCCATACACCCCAGTCATCAACAGACATAGGATTCGCATCGCGCGACCAGCCGTTAAAATCACCGATGAGCGCCAGCCTCTCCGCACCCGGTGCCCATTCGCGGTACCAGACCCCGGTCTCACCTTCATGTTCACCACGGTTGAAACCGAAATATCGGTGACCTTGGCTAATCTCACCTAACACACCACCCGTTTTCTCAATCGCTGTCTTGAAACGTTGATAGTGCGCAAACCGTTCGCGCAGTTGGGCAGTGTATGGTTTCAGCAAAGAATCTGTGTCGATGAGGGCAGTACCATCAATCCTATTTTTTGTCGAGTTTCGCTGTCGCATAATACATCAGTTTAGCACAAGCCAACCTGCAACGCAAGAGACGGCAGAGCCATTCAATTTTAAGAAATTATTGGGTTTCACGTCTTTTTTTGAAGGATCCAGTTCGGTTAGGAATGCACGTCGCAAATGTAAAGTTTTCTCACTGCGAAGCAAAATTTGGGCGCGTGTGGGCAAAATTTGGGCGTGTACGCCGCAAAACCGAACCTACCGGGCCTGGGGATAAAAATTAAGGCGCAATGAATTGCGCCACTACGAACCGCCTCTCAGTTTAGATGTGACAAATCACTATGACCGGACACGTCTATTCTGGTGGGAACAATTTCTCGATTTCCGCCGAACGGTCTGCTTTGCTGAGAACTGAGAGTCTTTGAAACTCGGCATCAGTCAGATGCTCAAAAATCCGGTCAATTTCTGCATACAATTCGGTTGTATCCTCAGTCGTTTCTGTACCCGTAGGCGCATCCAGATCAACTTCGTACACGTTTTCATAAATATCGGTGATTTGAATAACACCGCGTTTAGCACCTTCAGGAAATACCAGTCCATCCGCTTCCAATATCCCGTCTGCGATTTCTCCGGGTGCAGACGCAACGCCGAAACGCATTGTCGGAAGTTTTTGTCTTGGACGAAAAGGCGTATCTCTGACCTCTTGAATGTAGACCTCAACGCTATTTTTCGTTAGGCGTTTTTGGAACGTTTCAAGGTGCGAGAGTATCGACTTCCTGCTATCAGTAGGCAAATCCGCCAGTTTGGTTTTAGCGATCAGTGCCAAGATACTGAAGTGTCGTCTATACGGCTCGACATCGGTATCGGCGTGGAAAGGTGCACTATTTACGAACATCAGTTCAGGATTGTTCCGGTATAACGTCATACTGTGTGCTTCCAACTGAAGCATCTCTCGCTTGGGTAAGACGTATTTTTTCGCGATGGAAGGTTCAACGCCCGCAATCGCACTGGTAAATTCAGTAAAACGCTTTTGATCCTCTGGTGTGAGCCGCCCTGAGTATTCATAAATAGGTGCAAAAAGTTCACGAGTCTTTGCGTAGTTCGCTTGGCGTTGCGTATGCGAATAAAAGAGTCCTACACACAGCAGCACAATGCCGAGCATACTTATGAAAAGGATCCGTTTTTTGTTCATGTGTCTATTACCTCCAAGAACAATAATTCCTAAAATTTACCCATCAAATGGAAATTCTAATTCTTAACGATACAATATTATAGACGAAAAGAGGGCATAATTTCCAGAAAAATCAGAGTTATACACAATCTTCCCTCAAATTTTCGCGGATATTACTAAGCATACCATATATCGCAGGGCTATTTAGTTTCCGGTTCCGGTTTTGGTTGACATAAGTTAACGTTTTTTCGCAAGATCGCGAGCACAGCTCGCTCCTACAGAGGAGGACATATCCATTATAGTGAATATGTAAAACTGAATACCCCTGATATATCGGAAACACCCTTGACCTCAAAACAGGTTCGCGTGTATGATTATCTAACAGAACATTATACGCAATAATAAACATTTACCATAACTGTTAGCAGACATTAAATTCAGCACGGGACACCCGCGTTCCGATGGAGGCTCGTATGTTTGATCAGGTTTTACAAGAGGTCGAAGCACAGTGTAAGGCAGAGAGTATCCCGATGTTAGGCGAAGAAAAGGCAAAATTTCTCGCCGCCTGCGTTGAGAAAGCGAAACCGTCTTTGATTGTTGAATGTGGCACGGCTATCGGTTACTCTGGGCTTTGGATGTTACGCGTGCTAAGAGATGCTGGAGTTGGACGCTTGATAACAATCGAAATAGACGCTGACCGAGCGACGCAGGCACGCGCAAACTTTGAAAGTGCTGGCATGGCGGACCTCGTCGATTCACGCCTCGGTGATGCACAAGAGGTACTCAAAAGCATCCAAGACCCTGTCGATTTTCTACTCCTTGATAACAACTTCAGCAACTATTTTCCGTGCTTTCAGGCAATTGAATCGCGACTGACGGATCCTGCAACCGTTGTGGCAGATAACGTCGGTATCGGAGCTGATGCGATGGCGGATTATCTCGGACACGTCCGCGAACGTTATGAATCTGAAACGCACTGGTTTGATATCGATCTGCCGTGGGTGAAACAGGACGCGATTGAAGTCAGCATTTACCGCCATTAATTCTTTGGTACCCCCACAGTGCAAAAGGAGAAAACTTGATGGATTTTGATCTTACCTCTGTCGCGCGGCTTCCTTCACCGAATGATAACGTCGCTATTGCCACGCAGACATTAGAAGGCGGCACTCACATACGCTATAATGGAGCGCAGTTTCAACTATCGCATACCATTTTAGAAGGACATCGCTTCGCCATTGCGTCGATTTCAGAAGCAGCACCCTTGTTGTCCTGGGGATTACCCTTCGGTTATGCAATACGTTCCATTGCCCCCGGCGACTATGTGTGCAATCAGAAGATGATTGATTCGTTGTCCATTAGGCATCTGCCCTTTGAATTGCCAGAAACACCTAACTTCAGCGACAAGATGGTGCCCTATGTACTGAACGAAACAGAATTCCACCCTGGAGAGCAGGCGCCACGGCACACGACCCCGCGTTCCTTCCTTGGCTACCAACGTCCGGGTAACCGTGGCGTTGGTACGCGGAACTATATCGTCGTCATGGGAACGACTTCACGTACCTCCGGTTTCGCAAGGAGACTTGCAGAGATGTGTTCTGTAGGAGAGGTTTGTAACCCCGATACATTTCCGAATATAGACGGAGTTGTCGCCGTAACGCATACAGAGGGCGGTGAAAGCCAGACACCCAATAACATTGATATGTTGCTCCGAACGCTCGCCGGTTTTACTGTCCATCCAAATATCGGTGCGATACTGCTCGTTGACTACGGCACCGAAGCGGTTACGAACGATATGCTCAAGGCATATATGTTACGCGAAGGCTACGCTTTAGATGATGTCGTCCACCGTTTCTATCGGCTACAAGAGGGGTTTGACACCGATTTAGCCAACGGCGTAGAAATTATTAACGGATGGTTGGAAAGTGTGAATAGTGTGCCACGCACTGAAGAATCTCTGACGTATCTAAAAATCGCCTTGCAGTGTGGCGGCTCCGACGCGTTCTCTGGAGTATCAGGCAATCCGCTCGCTGCCTATGTAGCAAAAGAGGTCATCCGTTACGGTGGTTGCGCCAACCTCGCGGAAACCGATGAACTGATCGGTTCAGAGGCTTACGTGCTTCAGAACGTCCGGGACCTGCCGACAGCGCGCACGTTCCTCAATACGATTGAACGGTTTAAGGAACGCGTCTCGTGGCATGGACACTCCGCAGAAGGAAACCCTTCTGGCGGTAACAACTTCCGCGGTCTCTATAATATCGCCATTAAATCAATCGGTGCGGCAATGAAACGGCATCCGGATGTTTGTCTGGATTATGTCATCAATTACAGTGAACGCATGGAGAACCCTGGTTACTATTTCATGGACAGTCCAGGCAACGATTTAGAGAGTATCGCAGGGCAGGTGGCATCCGGTTCCAACATGATCTTCTTTGTGACAGGCAACGGCTCTATCACGAATTTCCCGTTCGTGCCGACGATCAAGATTGTCACGACGACAGGACGTTATGAGATGCTCACCAAGGATATGGACGTGAACGCCGGTGCGTATCTTGACGGCACACCGATGGAAGAACTCGGTGAGTCAATGTTGGATCTGACGGTGGATGTCGCGTCCGGTGAACGTTCAGTCGGTGAGAAAGCGGGGCATTCGCAAGTCTCGCTGTGGCGCGATTGGAAGCAGACGGGTCCCGTGGATTTAGACCCGTTGTTAACAGCATCCGAGTTGAAATCCGGCGAACCCATTCCGATTGAGACCTTGGGAGTAGGTGCGGTTAGGAAACCGCACCTACCAGGTCTGGAGGTTTTCCGTGCGCTCCAAACGGAAGCGGGTTACCGCACGGATCAGGTCGGACTCATCTTACCGACAAGCCTCTGTTCTGGGCAGATTGCGGAGATGATTGCGCACCGCTGCAATGAACAGAAGATCGGCGAGAAGCAAGGTATATCCCGTTTTGTAGCACTGCCACATACAGAGGGCTGCGGTGTCTCCAGTGGACGTTCTGAGGAGATTTATACCCGCACGATGCTTGGACACCTCACGCATCCGACGGTCGCACTTGGGCTGCTTCTTGAACACGGTTGTGAGAAAACCCATAACGACCACGTCCGACATGAGATTCAGAAGTTGGGAATATCGCCGGAAAGTTACGGTTGGGCGAGCGTGCAGTTGGATGGCGGGATTGATGCTGTTATTGAGAAGGTGCAAGACTGGTTTTCGGAAACGCTTTCGGATAAACCATCTGTTCCGGTTGTCAATGCTGGATTAGAACACCTCCGTGTAGCCGTGACATCAACAGGTGAGATAACAGAGGAAGTCTCTCAATCCCTAACACAATTAATCTACAGAGTCACCACTGCGGGTGGAACAATTATCGTGCCTGAAAACGCGACATTCGTGCAAGGTAGTAGGCACGCTCCGTCGTGCCGTCCACCATCCTTAGCGTATGGGCAGCGCGTCGAAAAAGCCGGTTTCCACATCATGGAAACTCCCACAGACCAACCGACAGAAACGTTGACAGGACTCGGCGCAGCAGGTGTGGATCTGGCACTCGCTCACATCGTCGGTGCCCCCTTACAATCGCATGTAATGGTGCCACTCATTCAGGTCTCCACAGATGCCGCAACGCAATCCACCTACGGCGCGGATCTGGATTTAGAGACTGCTAATGTTGAGAAGTTGTTAGCGTTAATTGTAGAGGTGGCATCGCGGCAGTATACGCCGAAGCTCCACGACAAAGGGAATACGGATTTTCAGTTGACGCGCGGATTATTAGGGATTTCGATGTAAACGTGTATATTGTAGAAGGGCGAGGCACAGGAACCTCGTCCTACCACTATTTTTTGGGTTCACTGCATTCAACCCCTGGACAGTCCATAACTATAATTACTTCCCGAACCGAGTGCCAATCCCGATTATCAGTGAGAACTCATTCGCGTCATCCTCTTCATCCGAAATGAAGAGTCGCTGATACTGCCCTTCTACGCGCAGCACAAAAGCAGCATCTATACGCCACTGATACCCGAAACCGACCCCGAAACTCGTCAGGGTTTGCCCGTCGTCAAAAAAGGACGATTCGCTACCGCTAAATATGGTCTGAGAAACCCGTCCTAAGATGTAAGGTGAAGACACTGCGTGGCTGAGCAGGAAGTATGATGCCCGCCCGCCAAGATGGAATATCGTTACACTCTCCGTCTCGCTCTCGCCCCCATACGCCGCAGAAACTGATGTTCTGCCAAGACTAAATTCCGGTCCGATAGCAAACTGTTGACTCGGAAACCACGTAGCGTATAGTGAAGTCGGAGCAGAGCCTACATCAAAAAATGTGCCTGATGGTAACCGAGTATAGGTGAGACTTGTGGAGAAGTCATCATCACTATCCGGAATGAGGTGGGAAATCCCGAAGTGTGTGCCTATCTCAAATTCAGCTGCTGAAGCAGGCACTGTGGTTAAGACAAGAAAAGTAAACATCGCTAAGAGTGACACAATTTTGTTTCTATTGACAACCAACGTTTTCATCATAAACTCCTTTTATAGTAGTTGTCAGTTGTCAGTACGGATTTTTTTCAAAAATCCTTTCAGTGTGCCTCGCAGTGAGAGTTAAAGAGGTATACTGTGGTAGTAACCAAAAAAGTAATACGCAGAAATACCCAAGCAAAAACACCACAAGAAGTTAACTGAAAACTGATAACTGATAACTGGTAACTATTTCCGTATTAACATTTTTCGTGTAGCGGTGAAATCGCCTGCGGTGAGCGTATAGAAATAGACCCCACTTGCCACAGGTTCACCGAACGCATTTCTGCCATCCCAATATGCCGCACGGGAACGACTCTGATACATCCCCGCAGATTGATGCCCGAGTGCCAATGTCCGAACCACCTGTCCGTTCACTGCATAGATAGTGATGGTGACCTCTGTGGATTTCGCGAGTTGATATGGAATCCATGTTTCAGGATTAAACGGATTCGGGAAGTTTGCTAAAAGCGCGTTCTCTCTATCAGCAGTAACAGTTATTTGCGCCGTGAGTGCCGGACCGTTGTATCCTGCAATTGCACCGGCACCTACGGTGAATGTGAGTGTGCTATCAGTGTTCATATTGCCGTTGAAGGTCAACTCGACGGTGACTTCCGTATCGCTCTCACGGTCTATATCAAAACTCCGGACGGTAACACCTGTAATACCAGAGATTGACACAGCCCTTCTGATTGTAGAATTCCAGCGTTCATACTTCCTGCCGTTGAGTGTGAGGGTGACAACGCTCTCATCCAATGTCGCTTCAGTCAAGGGCACTTTTGTTGATGCAACCACCGATTCTTGCCCGCCAGTGACACGGAGTTGTACGGTAAATGCGGGGCCCTTATAGCCGTCTATAGCATCTGCCCCAACATTGAGTGTGAGTGTCGCATCGGCATCGAAGTCCCCGTTAAATGCCAGTTCGACAGCGATCTCCGTAGCACTGTTGCGGTCTACATCCTCTACGGTTACGCCGTCAATCCCGGATAGCGTCACAGCACGCTCAATGGTAAAAGAAGACCGCACATACTTACGACCGCTGAGTGTAAGCGTGACGATGCTGCCATCCAATGTTGCTTCAGTCAAGGGTGCTTTCGTTGATGCGATCACCGATTCTTGCCCGCCGCTCACAGAAACTTCTGCGGTGAATGCGGGGCCCTTATAGCCGTCTATAGCATCTGCCCCAACATTGAGTGTGAGTATCGCATCGGCATCGAAGTCCCCGTTAAATGCCAGTTCGACAGCGATCTCCGTAGCACTGTTGCGATCTACATCGTCTATGGTCACGCCGTCAATGCCGGATAGCGTCACAGCACGCTCAATGGTAAAAGAAGACCGAACATATTCTCTACCACTGAGTGTAAGCGTGACGACGCTGCCATCCAATGTTGCCTCGGTTAAGGGTGCTTTTGTTGATGCAACCACCGATTCTTGCCCGCCAGTGACACGGAGTTGTACGGTAAATGCGGGGCCCTTATAGCCGTCTATAGCATCTGCCCCAACATTGAGTGTGAGTATCGCATCGGCATCGAAGTCCCCGTTAAATGCCAGTTCGACAGCGATCTCCGTAGCACTGTTGCGATCTATATCATCTACGGTTACGCCGTCAATGCCGGATAGCGTCACAGCACGCTCAATGGTAAAAGAAGACCGAACATATTCTCTACCACTGAGTGTAAGCGTGACGACGCTGCCATCCAGGGTCGCCTCAGTCAACGGAGATTCTATTGATGCGGCGATGGATTCCTGCCCGCCGGTAACAGGTACTTGTACGGTGAGTGCAGGACCGTTATATCTCAACAGTGCCTCTGCCTTGACCGTAAAAGTGAGCATCGCATCCGCGTCAAAGTCGCCGTTGAATTCCAGTTCGATGGTGATCTGTGTGTCGTTTTTTCTGTCGGGTTCGTGCCACGGGATTGTCACGCCATCAATCCCGGAGACCGACACAGCGTCTCTGATTCTGAAACTGGATCGTTCGTAAGTACGCCCGCTGAGCGTAAGCGTGACGACACTGCCATCGAGCGTAACCTCTGTCAAAGGTGCTTCCGTTGATGCCACCACGGATTCCTTGCCGCCAGCGACAGTTATTTGTGCGATGAGTGCGGGACCGTCGTATTCGGCAATAGCATCCGCACCCACTGTAAAGGTGAGGATAGCATCCGTGTCAATGTTGCCTCTGAATGTTAATTCAACCGTCAATTCCGTATCACTGACGCGGTCCAAATCAAACCAGTGAAAAGTGGCACCGTCAATACCAGAGACCTCAACAGCATCCCTGAGATCAAAGGTAGATCGTTCATAAATTGCCCCGTTGAGTGTCAGTGTAACGACACTTCCGTTCAGCGTAGTTTCTGTCAACGGGGTCTCAGTTGATGCGACAACCGATTCCTGCCCCCCGTTAACAATTATTTGTGCGATGAGTGCGGGACCGTCGTATTCAACAATAGCATCCGCACCCACTGTGAAAATGAGCGTGGTGTTGGTGTCAAGGTTACCATTGAATTCAAGTTCAAAGATGATGACCGTGTCGCTCACACGTTCCACTCCAAAAAATCCAACAGTAACGCCTGCAATACCCGATACAGTCACAGCATTATCAATATCGAAGTTAGATCGGACGTAAGTGCTGTTGTTGAGCGTTAGACGGATAATACTGCCATTGAGGGTTGCCTCCGTCAAAGGTTGCGTCGCCGAAGCCGTGATTGTAGGCCTTTCTTCGACCACGGCGGAGACAAGTACTGTAGTGATAAGTGCGGGGCCGTCATAGTTCGTGATGGCATCTGCGCTGAGTGTGAAGGTGAGCGTGGCATCCGTGTCAAAGTCTGTACCGTCAAATGTCAGTTTAACAGTCACTTTTGTATCACTGACGCGCACGACATCGGACTGGAGAAACGTAACACCTGCGATACCGGAGACTGTCACAGCACGACTGATGTCGGCACTGGATTGCGTATACATCCCGCTTGACAGTGTGAGTGTAACGATACTTTCATCAAGGGTTGCCTCAGTCAAGGCTCGTGATGGATAATAAGCGGTTATTATTGGGGTCTTTTCTACGACCGCGCTGACGGGTAATTGTGCGGTGAGTGCCGTGCCGTTGTAGCCTACGATGGCATCTGCTCCAACTGTGAAGGTGAGCGTGGCATCTCTGTCAAAGTCTGTACCATCAAATATCAGTCCAACGTTCACCTGCGTCCCGCTGAGGCGTTCCACGTTAAATCCGTCAACGGTGACACCGGGAATACCCGATACTGTCACACTGTTTCCGACAGTATACTGAGATTCGTAAACACCGCCGTCTAACGTCAATGTAACTGCACTTCCATTGAGTGTCGCTTCCGTTAAGGGTGTTATCGTTGATGCGGTCACCGATTCCGCATTCGCGGTGACCTCTGCTGTCGCGGTGAGTGCGGGACCATCATAGTTTGCGATAGCATCCGCTTTCACTGTGAAGGTGAGCGTGGCATCCGTGTTGAGGTCTGTCCCGTAGAATGTCAGTTGAACTGACAATTCTGTATCGTTCAAACGGGTTATATCAAACGGTTTAACAGTTACACCCGGAATACCAGAGACTGTTACAGGATCGCTGAGCCAGTTTTCATAGACTCGGTTGTTCAAACGCAGTGTCACAACGCTTCCGTTCAGCGTTGTTTCTGTTAGCGGTTGTGAAACTAACGTAAGCACTGGACTTTCTTGATCGTCCAGATCAATAATAATAATAATAACAGTGATGGTAACCGTCAAGCCACCATCGGAGACAGTAACCGTTACGGTGTAGGTATCCTTTGTTTCATAGTCGAGGTTGGCACGGGTCTTCAGTTGCCCAGTGGTGTTATCAATTTCAAAAGATTTTGCGTCGGGCCCGCCGAGGGTATAAGTGAGGGCATCGTTATCGGCATCTGTCGCTGCAATCGGGTTCCCGATGTTTACGCCTTTCGCGGTATTTTCCGCCACAGTGCGCTGGGTGTGATTGCCATCCACGAACCTCGGTGTGCTATTTGTGGGTGTCTCAGTTTCTGTGCCGATCACATTGATAGTGACAGCGATTTCATTGAGCAGGCTCCCATCGGAAACGGTGACAGTTACCGTATAGGCTGTCTGGGTATTGTAATTATGTGCTGCCTTGGTCTTCAATTGTCCAGTTGTGCCATCAATGTCAAAAGCTGCTGCATCTGTGCCGCTGAGATGATAGGTGAGTGGGTCATTGTCGGCATCTGTCGCTGCCACTGGTTTCCCGACACTTCCGTTCACGACTGTGCGGGTGGTAGTGGAGCCGTCGGTGAACACGGGTGGTTTGTTGATTGTCCATCCCATATCTTCAAGCATACCGAGCGCAATGGGCCCGGGGGTGTGAATCGCTTCTTGGTTGTCAAGATATGCGGTCATTAGAGAATTCGCGGTGCCAGCTGGAAAAGTTATCTCATCTAAGTGGGTATAACTTGAACCTTCAGCCCACGCACTCGGCGCATAGAGGTGCGGGAGAATACCGCCGTTTGCTTGCGCCCCTTTTTTGCCATTCCAGAAGAGGTCGTTACTTGTGAATTGATTTTCAAGCGCGTAGGATGGGTCCGGAAAAGACATAATAGTTTTCCCTGCCCCATTTTCTATAAAGAAATCGTAAATCTGCGCTAATTTGGGTCGGCGTGCTCTGAGTTTGCCGCCCTCAGAGGACGCGGAAAATCTCCACATTGAACTCTTATCTACAGTCGCAAAACTGCTAAACCCCAGACCGTGAGCGATCTCGTGCAGCACAGTACTCACGAAATCCGTTTTTCCGGATGGCGTGTTCCCATCCGTCCCAAAGTACCAATTTGCGTCTTCGTGACTGTTGAATCGTGTGATAATATCGGGTTCACCAGCTGTGATGTCTCTACCGGCTCCGTTATCTGCGAGTGCTTCTGGGAACCACAAATCCAAGGATCTGGAAGATTTCCAGCTTGCGGGGCGCGCACCGCCTAAAATAACAGTGCCATCCTCAAATCCACCGAAGTCTATAAAAGATGCGTCAATCCGGATCGGTACGGGTGACCGGATGAGTGCGTTCCAAATATCGACGGCATATTGAAACGCTTCGATTGCTTCGTCTGTGAAACCGTCGTACGTTACGATAAACTGTGATGGCACCGTTGTGAGAGCCTCGCCTCGCTGGAACAGGTTCAGCATGGGCGGTGGGATACGTGTATTCGCGTTTTTGTTGGTGCCATATAAAATGCTCATCCCTTCGAGTGCTTTCTCCCGGCTCGTTGGGTTGACTACGGTTGGCTCTTTAGATGTTTCTGATGCTTGTCCAGGCACCTCAACTCGACTCATGGTGTGAGGTGTCGATCCAAACAAAAAGTATATCGAAAAGGAAACTGTTAGTAATATTTTTGTAGATTTCATAGTATGCCATCCCGTTGTTATACCATTTCTGAAAATATCTAAAGATGCCCAACCTAACAGGTTATACTACAAGGTTCGCAAGTACATCATTATAGTAAATCCCATAATTATTTGCACACACGGTAACTCGTAGGGGCTGGGTAACCCAGCCCCTACGACGGAATTATAAACTTATTTTCGGTTTTTACTATAAACCCTGTCCATGCGTTACTTCCGAATTAGCATCTTGCGGGTAGCGGTGAAATCACCTGCGGTGATGGTGTAGAAATAGACACCGCTTGCGACGGGTTCACCGAATGCGTTTCTGCCATCCCAATACGCCGCACGGCTACGGGTTTGATACCTTCCTGCGGGCTGATGTCCGAGTGCTAACCTTCTGACGACTTGTCCATCTATGGCGTAGATCGTCAATGCAACATCGGCATCTTTCGCTAAGTGGTACGGTATCCACGTTTCCGGGTTGAACGGGTTCGGATAGTTCGGCAGCAGTGCTGTCTCTTTCGGGACTAAGGCTAATAGGAGTTGTTCTAAGAAGCGGATGCCGTTTTGCAACTTCGGATCCGTGAGGTCTAATCCTTGTGCTTGGGTCAGCCATTCTCGCACATCCGCGGTGGTGAACGTTGTGAGTGCTGTGGGATGCAGAGATGGCGCTGCTTGTGCTTGGCCGAGTGCACCCGCGACGAGTATCAAGTCCTGTACGTTGACAAAACCATCGCCGTTAACATCTGCAGCGTTGGGACCGGATTGTCCAATGCGTCCGGCAACAAATACCAAATCAGAGATGTTCACCACGCCATCCTGGTTAACATCATAGTCGATGAACTGTGTGGAAATTTCGTTGATGACGATCCCGATACCGGGGGTGCTGATGTCCTTGCTATCTCCATAATAGGTGAGTTGATCCTCTGTTAAGTTCGCGTCCGCAGCGGTAATCCAACTCCCTACTTGGGTGCCGTCAAGTGGTAGACCATCAACATAGCGACGAATCAACGAGGTTCGGTTACCCGCTCTGGTTTTACCTTTGTTAAAATTGTAAGGTAAATCCCAAAGTGTTGTAGTTCCATCGTAGTTTCCTGCCTCATCTACCAAGTTGCCATCTTCGTCAATCAGCTGAAGAAGGAAGCCATTTGAACTCAGAAAAGTGTCCCAGAAACTAATATCTAAGCCGCCTCGCCATCGCAGCGAGAAAATTTGATCATCCATGAAGCCACCTGAGTTTATATCATCGTCTACGACTATAAGGAGAAAATCATTTGGCCAAATCCGTGGTGCGTCCCCCCAGAATTCATCTTCAAAGACGATTGTTGCGTTCAACGGACCATCTAAGTCCTGCCTGTCTACGTTCCGGACAATGAGTTTCCACCCCGTCATATTATAGTGGATCCCGAAAATAAGTTTACATTTTTTGAGATTTATGTCAGTCTTTATGATTATGACTTATTCAACAGATTTGCGCAAATGCGTGCTTGATTTCATCAATGAGGGTGGCAGTAAAGCAGAGGCTGAACGGA
>JAJDTM010000064.1 GCA_022827185.1 Candidatus Poribacteria bacterium | reverse complement strand
ATTCGTGGCGTATAACGGAATATTAACTCTGAAAATGCCGCCTCATTCCGGTTTTGGACGAGCCGAATGAGTTCTTCATCCGTTAGATCATTGAAGGGAGGTAAATTGTTAGGCATAAGTTGTGCATAAACAAAATTTATAATCGCTTTTAATTTAAAGAGGGGATTTTTACGGAAAAAAGTTTAAAAAAATAAAATGGAATATTCAGATTGTCTACTGATCGGTAACCAACTCTGTGAGGTCCCACAAGAGGATCGTCCCATCACGACTGCCACTCGCAAGCCACTCACCATTCGGCGAATACACAAGACTATCCACTAAATCCATGTGCCCTGTAAGCGAGTGCAAGAGTGTACCTGTCTGCACGTCCCAAAGAAGAATCGTATCATCGTTGCCGCAGGCGAGCGTCTCGCCATCCGGTGAAAACGCCACAGAAGCAACATTCCGCGTATGCCCTCTGAGGGTTTGTAAAAGTTCGCTTGTTTGACTGTCCCACAAGCAGACCGTGCCATCCCAACTCCCACTCGCTATTGTGCTACCATCCGGCGAATACACCACAGTATAAACCTTTCCCGTATGATTTATAAGGGTATTCAAAAGATCCCCGGTCTGAACATTCCACAAACGGACTGTGTTATCGTGACTCCCACTCGCAAGTATATCACCATCAGATGAGAACGCCACAGAAGCGACATCTTCTGTATGGCCTGCAAGGATTTGCAACAAATCACCGATGAGGTACAGTTCACCAACCCGGATCTCCCACAAGCCGACTGTATTATCCTGACTACCGCTCGCCAGCATTCGACCATCGGGTGAAAAGGCAACGGAGGAAACCACGCCTTTATGTCCAGTAAAAGTTCCGAGAAACCGTCCCGTCTCCACATCCCATAGGCGCGCTTTATTAGATTCGGCACTCGCAAGTATACTGCCATCCAGTGAATACGCTACCGAACGGACGTTTTCCGACTGGAAGTGTTTCGGCTGAACTCTGATGGTTTTCAGGGGTTCCCCGGTTTCCAGATTCCAGAAGTTGATTTTAGAGATGTTCCCACTTACAAGCGTGTTACCATCCGGAGAATATGCGAGAGAAAAGACGTGGAAACCGTGCCCTGTAGCAGTTCTTAAGGATTTACGGGTTGCGATATCCCAAAACTGAATCTTACCATCTTCGCTTGCACTGGCGACTGTCTCTCCATCCGGCGAATACGCCACAGAGATAACCGGCGCATCATGTTCAAGCGTCTTCAGGAGTGCTCCGGTCGCAACATCCCAAAAGCTGACAAGATCGTCACTACTCGCACTGGCGAGTGTCCGTCCATCCGGGGCAAACACTACAGCGTTAATTTCATCTACACCATCTGTCTCGCGCGCTTTCAAAAGTTCGCCGGTGCCGATATCCCAAAAACGGATCGTGCGATCCGTATCACCACTGACAAGCGTCCTGCCGTCGGGTGCGTATACAATACGTTCTACCCAATCCGTGTCCTCAATGGAAATATTTAGAGATTTCGCCGTGCGCGGATCCCAAAACCGAATGCCAGCATCTCCCCACGCTGCACTGCTGGCAAGGACCCCACCATCCGGGGAGAACGCCACCGAATAAACGTGCTCCGTATGTCCCTCAAGTCTCGCTATCTGTTCCCCAGTGCGCGGATTCCACAGACAAATCGTGTTGTCGTCACTCCCAGTAGCCAGGGTTTCGCCATCGGGAGAGAACGCTACCGCATTGACATCATCCCCATGTCCTACGCAACTGACTTTATGTTCACCCGTGTTGGCATCCCATAACCAAGCGGTGTTATCATCACTCGCAGTCGCAAACGTTCCGCCATCAGGACTAAACGCTATGGAATTGACAGGCCCCGTATGTCCCGTGAGCAGATCAAGCGGTTCACTTGTCTGCACATCGTAAATCCAGATGCCTATAGTGCTTGCAACGGCGAGCTTCGTACCATCCGGAAAATATTTTATCTCATTGACCCTGCCTTTTCCGATGCGATTTGTGGCACCAGGTGGCAACCCCCATAGGGCATTTGTTTGAGCAAAGGCATTTAATGATAAACAGAGTCCAGAAATCAACGGTAAAATTATCAATAATAGGTTCAGAATTTTCATTTTGTTAAATCCCATAAAATCACAGTGCTATCCCGGCACCCACTGGCGAGGGTCCGTCCATTTGGCGAATAGGCTATAGAATACACAGGGGCTGCTATATGCCCAGTAAAGATTTTCAAGCGTTCGCCAGTAGCAGCGTCCCACACAGAGATATCACCAAAACCACCGCTGGCAAACGTGCTACCATCCGGGGAATATACGACAGCGTACACACTCTTTTCCACGGTGATAGT
This sequence comes from Candidatus Poribacteria bacterium, assembly GCA_022827185.1. GTDB lineage: Bacteria > Poribacteria > WGA-4E > WGA-4E > WGA-3G > WGA-3G. The sequence continues at coordinate 31,037 of JAJDTM010000064.1, read as the reverse complement.
TTTTAGGAGCTCACCGGTATCCACATTCCATAAACGAATACCATCATCGCCATTGTTGCCCGTACTCACCAGCGTTTTTCCATCCGGAGAGTATACTACAGAATCAATTGTATCTGCCTCCGTTTCAATAGTTTTTAGGAGTTCACCAGTATCCACGTTCCAAAGACGGATTGTTCCACTGTCATCACCACTCGCAAGTGTCCCTCCATTTGGAGGGAAGACCACAGTACTAATACCGGACGAATGCCCAGTAAGGGCTCTTAAGGGCTCTCCTGTGTGCGGATTCCACAAGCGGATTGTCCGATCCCAGCTCCCACTCGCGAGTATTTCGCCATCGGGACTAAAGGCTACCGATGAGATACCGTCCGCATGCCCTTCAAGCGTTGTTATCTGCTGCCATCTGCTGACGCTCCATAACAGGATCGTGTTGTTGCCGATTCCGCACGCAAGCATCTGTCCGTCGGGCGAATACGCCACAGAACGGATTGAGCTTTCAGGTGTGAGAGTTCGTAGGAGTTTTCCGGTCTCAATATCCCAAAAACGGAGGACACCGGCTAAACTCACCAATGTGCGTCCATCTGGAGAGTAGACCACGGAATTGATGACCTCCGAGTAGCCAGTGATGGTTTGCAACAACTGTCCAGTGTCCACATCCCAAAAATGCAGCCCAAATTGATCGGCACCCACAAGTGTCTGCCCATCGGGAGAATACCCCATGCCACCTACACCTCTGCTGGGCATTTTGAAGGTCCGTAAAAATTGGTCGGTGTTAGCATCATAGAGTAGGATTTTCCCTTCCTCATCGTTATCACAGACATAAGTGCTGCCATCCGGAGAGTAGGACATATTATACAGGTCTATACCCACATTGACGGTTTTCAGATGTTCTCCAGTGTGTGCGTGCCAAAATTCGATTGTTCCATCGTAACTCGCAATTGCAAGCGTTTCACCATCTTTTGAAAAGTCAATAGCAGCAACATCTTTTGTATGATCGCTGAGGAGATGCAGAAATTCACCCGTCTGAGCGTTCCATAAACAAACGTTGCCGTCTTTACCATGGCTGGCAATTTGTTCCCCATCTGGCGAATACATCAAGGCATCGACGGAATTCGCGTGTGCTGCAAACGTTAGCAGAAGTTCACCTGTAGCCACATGCCAAATGCGGATGACCTCATCGGTACCGCCACTTGCGAGTCTACTGCCATCGGGACTGAACGCTAACACTTTAACCTGACCCCTATGACCTGTGAGCGTCGCTTTTGATTCACCGGTGACACTATCCCATAAACGGATGTTCCGACTCGCAGTCGCAAGTGTTTTGCCATCAGAACTGAAAACGATAGTATAAAGATCACCCGTGTGTCCTATAAGTATTGCCTTGGGGGCACCTGTGATACCATCCCATAAACGAACAGTCCGGTCGTTCCAACGACATATACTCGCAAGGGTCTTGTTATCAGGACTAAAAATGACACGACTGACATGGTATGTATGCCCTGTGAGTAAGTCGAGTTCTTTACCACCCGCCCGGGTATCGTAGATCCAGATACCGATTGTACTCGCTACGGCAAGTTTTGTTCCATCCGAAGAGTATTCAAAATCAAAAGGATAACCTTTCCCAAATCGCGCAATAGCACCTTCAGGAAGGTAGCCTGGGATGTAATTTTGAGCAAAACTGGCAGACAGCCACGGTAAGAGCATGAGAATTACCGGAACCGTGAGCAGAAAAATGTTTTTCATAAATCTTCTCCCTGATCTAACATACTACTGATTAAAAGTTAACTGTGTTAAATCCCACAAGAGAACCGTGCCATCATAACTCCCACTGGCGAGCATCTTCCCGTCCGGTGAATAGGCAATACATCCAACATTTGACGTATGTCCGATGAAAATATGCAAGTCTTCGCCTGTCCGCGCATCCCGGAGGTAAATCCTGCTGTTACTATTCCCGCTGGTGAGCACACGATTATCGGGGGAATATATGAGAGAAGTTACGGTTCCAGTGTGCTGTATTGGGTCGGACAGCCGTTCCCCAGTGCTCACATCCCAAACGCGGATTGTACTGTCGCTACTTCCACTGATGAGCATGGTACCATCGGGAGAAAATAACAGATCGTAGACCGAACCCGTGTGTTCTGTGATCGTTTTCAAATGTTTGCCGGTGCGGATATCCCAGAGACGGATTGTCTTGTCGTAGCTCCCACTCGCAAGCGTACGACCATCTGGCGAAAACACAAGCGATCCAGCATATCTCGTATGCCCAACGAGCGTTTCCAATAAATCTCCAACAAGTAATTGTTCACCCGTGCGAACCTCCCACAACCGGATAGGCCCATCATGAGCACCACTCGCAAGCACACTGCCATCCGACGAAAGAGCTAAAGAAGTGGCATGGACTGTGTGCCCTGCGAAACTTCCCATAAATCTGCCAGTTTCCACATCCCACAGGCGAACTTGCCTACCGAAAAAGTTTAAGCCGCCCGTACTGGCGATTGTCTTTCCGTCTGCCAAATATACGACTGAAAAAAAATCCATATTCGGAACAGCAACGGTTTTCAGGCGTTCTCCAGTATGTGGTGCCCACAACTCAAGCTTATCTTCAACAGCGCAAGCGAGTGTGTTGCTATCTGGTGAATACGCGATAGACAGCACTCTTGGCGTATGTCCGGTGATGGTGTTTAAGAGTTCCCAAGTGCTACTATTCCAGAACCGAAGGGTCCCGTCGTAACCTTCGCTGACCAAAGTGCCACCATCCGGCGAATAGGCGGCAGTGCCAATGCGTCTTTGATATGTCAGCGTTTTCAGAACGGTCCCAGTATTGACATCCCAAAGGTGGAGGGTCCCACCTCGACGGGCGTACCAGTCATGACTTGTGCTCGCGAGCGTCTTCCCATCCGGCGAGAATACAACAGAGTGGATATAACGCCGATGTGCTGTTAGCGTGTTTAGGCGTTCGCCTGTACCGACATCCCAGAGATAAATTGTGCCATCATTTCCACCAGATGCAAGGACGCGCCCATCTGAAGAAAATGCAATCGTTTCGACCCGGGTATCCTGTAAAACGATAGTTTTCAAAGATTCGCCGGTAGATGCATCCCATAACCGGATCGTGCCATCCCTACCACCACTTGCAAGCCGCGCACCATTCGGCGCATAAGCCACGCAATAAACTGAGTCGCCATGTCCCCAAAGCGTTTTTTTCGGTTCGTTGGTGCGCAAGTCCCAGAGTTGGACCGTGTTGTCATGGCTTGCACTGGCAAGCGTTTCGCCATTAGGACTAAATGCGACCGAAGAGACAGTACCCGCATGCTGGATAAGAGCAGCTTTCTGTTCACCCGTCTGTGCATCCCATAACAGAACCGTGTTATCGCCGCTTCCAGTCGCAAACATCTTTCCATCCGGACTAAAGGTTATCGAATAGACCTGACCCGTATGCCCCGTAAGCAGATCAAGTGCTTCGCCGGTATGTGCGTCATAAATCCAGATGCCGATGGCAGTCGCTACAGCGAGTTTGTTGCCATCCGGAAAGTATTGGACGGCGTTTATCTTTCCCTTCCCAAGTCGGATTTTCGCACCCGGTGGTAACCCCCAGTGCTTATGCGCCTCAGCGAAAGCGTTTGCGAGAAAACCCAAAAACAGCACAAAAATTAACAGCAACGCGATGCCTAACAAACGCGTTATTCTCATAAGGTACCGTTTCATTGACAATAGCCTCAATTATACTAAAGTTTGGATAATTTTTCGTTCGTCCCAGAGACGCGTCATATCTTTTGTAGCATAGGCTGTTAGCCTGTGCAACCGTTACTGAGCGATCTCCCAAAGAAGCATTGTACCATCCCTACCGCCACTCGTAAGCGTTCGCCCATCTGGTGAAAACGCAATAGAATAGATATAACCTATATGTCCCGTGAGTGTTCGCAGAAGTTCACCCGAATGCGCGTTCCAAAGATGGATAACTTTCCGATCCGTACTGGCAAGTGTATTGCCGTCTGGGGAATACACCGTAAAAAACGCGCCCGACGCTGGCGTAATCGTTTTTAAAAGTTCACCTGTCTTGATGTCCCAGAGTCGAATTGTTTTATCACCACCGGTACTCACAAGGATAAGACCTGTCGGCGAGAATGCTACGTGTCTAATCCAATCTGCGTGACCATCAAGGATTTTGATAACGTCCCCTGTCTTGATGTCCCAAAGTCGGATGGTGCCATCATCACTCGCGCTTGCAAGGATAAGACCTGTCGGTGAAAACGCCACGTGTTGAACACCATCTGCATGCCCCTCAAGGGTTTCGCGCAAATCACCGGTATCGACATTCCACAGGCGGATTGTCCTGTCGTAACTCCCACTCGCGAGGATGCTGCCGTCGCGATTAAAATCTAATGACGAAATGCCCTCGGTGTGCCCAATCAAGGCGGTTCCATTGTGTTCACCCGTGTTCGCATCCAGCAACCACACATTGCCACCAGCAGTTTCACAGGCGAACGTCACATTATCTGGAGAATAGGCGGTAGAGAAAATTCTTTCTTTGAAATCCACGGTTTTTATCAGTCTACCTATATGGGGCCCCCACAACTGAATGCTCTCCTCACGCAAGCAGGCAAGTATACGACCGTGCGAGGCATACATTACATGGAAGATCCGTTCCCTATTGTGTCCAGTGATGGTGCGCAAAGGCGTTTCAGTAGCCGGACTCCAAAAACGGATTGTTTCATCATCACTTGAACTCGCAAACATGCCGCCATCCTTGGAGAACACTAAGGCTGTGATCCTATCTGTATGTCCAATGAAACTTTTTAAGCGTTCACCGCTGCCAACGTTCCAGAATTGGATAGTGCTACCGTTCTCAAGGGACACCGCGCCAGCGAGTATCTGTCCATCAGGACTAAACATTACGGCTGTAACGTCACTTGCGTGTGCTATCAGCGTTGATTTGAGTTCCCCCGTGCGGGGATCCCAAACCCGAATCATGCCGTCACTATTCCCACTCGCGAGTCTCTCGCTATCTGGAGCGTATGCAATAGAATAGATACGATCCAGTGCCAATCCGGCATCTTCAAATTCCGGATCAAGAGCCATCAGGAATTCACCGGTTTTCGCATCCCACAGATGAATTCTTCTATCCGCGCCATAACTGGCAAGCGTTTCACCATCAGGAGAATATACCACACTCGACACCGCTGCCGCGTGCCCCGCGAATGTCCGCAAGAGTTCACCCGTCCGGACATCCCAAAACTTAATGAACTCGTCCGTGCCACCGCTAGCGAGTGTTTGTCCATCTGGACTGAAGGCGACTGAATAAATCCTCCCCGTATCTTCTGTGAGCGTTGCCGTGGGTTCACCTGTATCAGCATCCCACAAGCAGATTGTCCCGTCGTAACTCCCGCTCGCAAGCGTGCTGCCATCTGGGCTGAAAGCAACGCACATAACATAGGACGTATGCCCCGTGAGCAGTCTGAGGGCTTCACCAGTCCGTGCATCATAGATCCAGATGCCGATTGAACTCGCCACGGCGAGTTTCGTACTGTCTGGAGAGTAGGCAAGTTCATACACCACGCCTCTTCCGATACGCGCTTTTGCACCTTCCGGTAAATGTACCTGTATATCTGCTTGTGCGAACACATTTGAAAAATATAGCGCAGCAGCAAGGACCGCGAAAAAAGAAAGCACTGTTTTCATAAAAGATGCCTCAATTTTAGAGAAAATAACCCTCAGCCCCCGGCCCGGTAGGTTCGGTTTCCTAACCGAACCGGATTTTATACAGAAACCTTGAAGACTTCAAAAACCTCTTGAATCCCGTAGGGTTTATTTTCTTGGGGTCTTTGATAGGGTGTTTCTGCGTATTTCTTTGGTATGTTTATAGCATCTATACACATTCACGGATGCACTTTGAGAAGATTTTCCGAAAAACGAAAACATAACACGCTACCGATTAGGTGCCAATGTCGTCATATCCCACAACAGAACCGTGCCATCGTGACCGCTGCTTGCAAGCGTTTCGCCATCAGGGGAAAACGCAACATCAGTGACATGAACCGCATGTCCAACAAAGGTATGTATGGCTTTGCCTGTTTGTGAATCCCAAAGGTAAACGCCAGCGTAGTTACTGCCGCTTGCAAGAATGCTGCCGTCAGGAGAAAACGCGAGAGAAGTAACATCACCAAAATGCGGAATTGGCGGAAACCGTAATTCGCCAGTCTCCACGTTCCACACCCGGATAGTGTCCCCTTCTTCACCACTGACAAGACTTGTGCTATCTGGAGAAAATACGATGTCATACACATCTGAGTGTCCGGTAAGCGTTTTTAAGTGTTTGCCGGTGTTGGCATCCCATAACATAATGGTGTTATCGGAACTTCCGCTGGCGAGTTTACGCCCATCTGGCGAATACACAATGGATTTCACAGATGCTGTATGCTTACTAAGAATCCTTAACAGATCGCCAATAAGTAATTGCGCGCCGGTGCGAACCTCCCATAATCGGATGTCACCACCGCGGTACCCAGTAGCAAGCGTGCCGCCATCAGGAGAAAAGTTGATGACGGTAGCCTGAGACCTGCCATCAACAAAACTGCCCATAAATCTACCAGTTTGCACATCCCACAAGCGAACTTTTAAAATACTTGATGTGCTTCTACCCCCATTTGCGATTGTTTTCCCATCAGGAGAGTAAGCCACAGAATAGAAATAAATGCCATAACCAGTGATGGTTTTGAGGCGTTCATCAGTGTGTAAATCCCAAAGTTGAAGTGTATGTCCGGCACCACAGGCAAGGGTGTTGCCATCTGGGGCGTATGCAATTGAAAAGATCCGAGCCGTATGTCCAGCGATGGTTTTTAAGAGGTTCCCGTTGGTACTATCCCAGAACCGGACCGTGCCATCGTAACTTCCACTGACAAGTGTTTTCCCATCTGAGGAATATGCAATTGTTATGACGAAGCTTTGATGATTGAGTGTTGTAAGACGATCGCCAGTGTTGATGTCCCAAAGCCGGATTCTGTCATCATGACTTGCACTCGCAAGCGTGCGTCCATCCGGTGCAAAGATAACAGAATTGATATACCGGTCATGTCCAATAAGTGTCTTCAAACGTTTGCCTGTAGCAACATCATAAATGTATATCCTACCTGTGTTTCCAGCACAGGCAACAATTTTGCCATCCGGTGAAAATGCTACAGTTCCCACCCAGACATCTGGCACAAAGATAGTCGCCAGTTGTTCACCTGTAGATGCATTCCAGAACCTTAATGTCCTATCTCTCGCACCACTTGCAATTAACTCGCCATCCGGAGAATATGCCACGCAGTACACTCCGCCTTCATGTCCTCTGAGCGTTTTTAGCGGTTCGCCGGTGTGTCCATCCCATAACTGAACTGTATCGTCGTAACTACCACTCGCCAGAATCTGTGCTTTAGGACTAAATGCAACTGAACTCACACCACCGCCATGTCCAACGAAAGTCGCCTTATTCTCACCAGTCTGTGTATCCCATACCTCGATTTTGCCGTCGTCATTTCCCGTGGCAAATAGGGTGCCATCCGAACTGAAAGCCACGGATCTGACGTATGTGGCGTGTGCTGGTAGCAGATCAATTTCTTCCCCTGTCTGTACATCATATATCCAAGTACCAACGGTTGTTGCCACGGCGATTTTATTGTCATCTGGAAAATACTTGATATCAAATATTTTACCTTTCCCAAATCGTGTTTTAGCACCTGTCGGCAAACCCCAACGTGTATATTGCTCAGAGAAAGCATTTGGCGTGAAAATTGAATACATTACACAAAATACAAGCAACACCCAGCTGAACAGACTCATTTTGTGCATGAAGGTTAACTCCTTTGAAACAATTGATGGGTCATTGAGTTCTGCTGTAGGAGCGAGCTGTGCTCGCGATCTTTCGACCCAAACGGAAACCAAAACACCTGAAACTAAATGACCCTATGTTTAAAAACCTTACTATGGATTAATGTCCCAAAAAATCATCGTACGATCATAACTCCCACTAATCAGTGTCTTACCATCTGGCGAAAAAACAATGGCGTAAATGTAATAATCGGTGTGTCCGCTAAGTGTTTTCATGAGTTTTCCTGTCCCTATATCCCAAAAGTTGATTTCCCGCCGGTGTGAGCTTGCTAATGTCTGTCCATCTGGTGAAAAAGCGATAGAATGCGTGGTTTGCTGGGGCGTGATAGATTTTAAATGCGCACCGGTACTAACGTCCCAAAACGCAATTGGGGCATCCCTACCTGAACTCACAAGCACATCTCCAGACGGAGAGAAGACTACCTTGTCAATCCTACCGCCAAAAGTTTCGATAATTTTTACGGTTTCACCGGTGCTAACCTCCCAGAATCGGATCTTGCCATCACTACTTGCGCTCGCAAGGATTTCTCCGGACGGAGAGAACGTCAAATCGCGAACCCTTTGTTCGTGACCGATGAGTATATCTTTTAAAACCCCTGTGTGAACACTCCATAAGTGAATTACTTGGTCATAACCACAACTTGCGAGTGTCCTACCATCAGCACTGAAAGCAACGGCTGTAATTCGATCTGTGTGTGCATCCATGATTGTATGATTTTGTGCACCAGTATCCGCATCAAATATAGCCAAAGCACCGTACTCGTTGCCACAGGCGAACGTCACATTATCCGGAGAATAGGCGGCACAAGAGATTCTGTTGAGTTCAACCTCAAAAGATTTTAGAAGCGTGGTTGTGTGTGGATCCCACAGTTGAAAATCACCCGTAATTGACAAACATGCGAGAGTCCGTCCATGCGACGAATACGCTGTAAACCTAACCGCCATTGTGTTATGTCCAGTGATAGTTTGCAGAAGAGCACCCGTTGCAATATCCCAAATACGTACAGTATTATCAGGACTGTAGCTTGCAAGCGTACGCCTATCAGGACTGAAGGCCATCGAATAGAATCTACCCCCATTTTTTCCAAAAGTTGATATTTGCTGCTTTTTGTTGATATCCCATACGCGAATCATTCCATCATCACTGCCAGACATGAGCGTTTGACTGTCTGGGGAAAATACGGTTGCGCGGATGCGTGTTGAATTGGGATGGACACTTTCATTGTTCGGTTCAGGAGACATTAGATTCGGTTCAAGAGACATTAGGAATTCACCTGTGTTGGCATCCCACACACGAATTTTTTCATCGTAACCGTAACTCGCAAGTTTTTTGCCATCAGGCGAATACATTACGCCAGAAACTCTCTCCACATGTCCGGCGATCGTTCGTAGCAATTCGCCAGTCTTCACGTTCCAAAACCGAATAAATTCATCTTTGCTCCCACTTACAAGCGTGCTTCCATCCGGACTGAAGGCTATTGAATAAACCGTTCCCGTATGTCCTATAAGTGTTGCCTTGAGTTTACCTGTGTGGAGATCCCACAACTTGATGGTCCGGTCAGAACTCCCGCTTGCAAGCGTGCTTCCATCCGGACTGAAGGCTATTGAATAAACCGTTCCGAGTTCACTGAGGGTTGTTTTGATTTCACTTGTCTGTAGCTGCCACAACTTGATGGTCCGGTCAGAACTCCCACTTGCGAGTGTACTTCCATCCGGACTGAAACACACTGAATAAACACGACTCGTGTGACCCGTGAGCAAATCGAGTGCTTTTCCAGTCTGTTTATCATAGATCCAAACACCTATTGAACTCGCTACAGCAAGTTTCGTGTTGTCAGGAGAGAATGCAATATCATACACATATCCCTTTCCAACGCGGGCTTTCGCACCTTCGGGTAAGTAACCTTTTATGTGTGCTTTCGGGAAAGCGTTTGGCAAGTATAGCGCGGAAGAAACGAGGAGAAATAAAGCAAACACTGCTTTCATCAACAAGCCTCCATTTTATGTGAAATTCTGTTTTGGACGCACGGAAATCGCAACGCAAACGGGATTAGAGTCCGGTTGAAATATGAAATGGGATAGTCAAGAACAGACCTGGGCAGGATTGAGAAGTAAAACCCTTTATCAAACGCTATTTCAATCTATAGACACAACGAATTAAGCGACAACAAACCGTAATAAACACAAAAGGGACGCGCAAATACTTCAGCAGAAACACAACAAGAGATTGTCAAGTACCCAAGCCTAAAGACTTGGGCTTGCGATAAGCCTAAGTCTCGTGCTTCGTTTTTGTTTCTCGCTTCATAGAGGGTGGTAACCCACCGCTCTCCACGAAGAGCTCAAGCAGCCCTAAAAAAAGTTTCTCGCTGGCGGTTAAGCCAATACAATGCGAGTGTGTTTCCCTCAAGCGTGCGTCTGTTTCTTTTCCGTATCGTGCTGTAGCTTTACACAAGTCGCACACGGGGATAGCGAAACAGCAGCATAACTTGCAACCTTACACTACATAGATTTAGACGAAACAAAACAAAAAAGGGTTATTTTTTTACAGGATTCCTTCACAACAGAGCTCCATGGTCTAATTAACGGAGGCGGTTTTTCCCCAAAACCTAAAGGATTGGGATTCCAAAACCGATTGTTCCCTTGAGAAAACTTGTAGATAGTCTGTAGTTAAAATGAATATGAATGTATTTTCGGATTTTACTAAAAATGATAAAATTCGGCAGGCGTGCATTCGGAAGATTCCTACCACAAGCAAAAGAAGAGGTTCATGATTTCTGTTCACAGCACAGCCTAATGTGTGTAGGCGGGATGGCATTCAATGATGAATCGTGCTGTTCGTACCTAATCTGGCATCAGGCACCAAAAATCAAGTTTGATGAACCACGCTCGGTTAATTCAATATCTGATTTTCCCAACTTATAAGTATACTACACTTTCTGTCCAATAACAAATTTTTCTTAAAATTGGATAAACGCCTTACTCATTAAGAACTGTCGTCGTTAAATCCCACAAGAGAATTGTGGCATCGTGACTGCTGCTTGCAAGCGTCTTCCCATCTGGAGAAAACGCGATCCCACCAACTGAAAGGGTGTGTCCGGCGAGCGTTCTCAGAAGTTCGCCTGTATGTGGATCCCACAAACCAACAGTTGCGTTAGCGTGTGTACTCGCGAGAATCTTTCCGTCGGGAGAATATGCCAGCGCATAAACCGTATGTGTATCTGATGGGAGCGTTCTCAGAAGTTCTTGTGTATGCGGATTCCACAAACGAATAGTTCCATCCTTCCAACCACCGCTCGCAAGCGTTTGTCCATTAGGCGAAAACGCTACTGAACGGATAATATCTGTATGTCCAACGAGAGTACCCGCTAATTGGAAGGTTTGCATGTTCCATAGATATACTGTATTATCGGTACTACCAGCAGCAAGAAGATTGCCATCGGGTGAATACGCGAGGGAGGTAACTTCGAGCCTGGCGACTTTAGCTTTAGCAACAGGCCCCACGAGGGTCTTCTTAATCTTCCCTGTCTGCAAATCTGCTAAAAAGATTGTATTGTTTCGACTCGAAAAGGCAAGTGTACTGCCGTCAGGTGAATATTTTGCATACGTACGTGGATTATTTGCCCGCCAACTCTTCAGATGTAAACCCGTACGCGCGTCCCATAGGTAGACTCGACCGCGATTTCCACCGGCGACCGTTACCCCATTTGGCGCGAACGCTACAGCGGTGATCTGATAATGCGGATGATTTGTAACGTCGGCTGTAAAGGTTTGCAAGTCTTGCCTTGCGTGGACATCCCAAATATAAACACCATCGCTACCACCACTTGCGAGCCTGTTACCATCCGGCGAATACGCCACAGTTCCCGTAAAACTTCTGTATCCCCTAACCATCTTCAAGAGTTGACCCGTCCGGACATCCCAGAGACATATTTCGTCCTTTCCAACACTCACAAGCGTCTTTCCATCCGGTGAATACGCCACGGAAAAGACCTTATACGGGTGTGCCATGAGGGCATTTAAGAATTGACCGGTATGTACATCCCACATGAAGATGCTGCCATCTGCACCACCGCTTACGAGTGTTTGTCCATCGTTGCTGAATACGACCGACCGCACAAACCATGTGTGTGCTCTAAGCGTGCGGTGCAATTCTCCCGTATGTGCATCCCACACTCGGACGGTCTCATCGTCACTCCCGCTCGCAAGCAGCTTACCATCCGGGGAATAGGCAAGGGAGTTAATCATATCAATATCCTCTGTGACAGTCCGTAGAAGTTCACCAGTCTGGACATCCCACAAGAGAAGTTTCTTGTCCATGGCACCACCACCCGTTGCGAGTGTGTTGCCGTCTGGACTGAAAGTTACGACGTGGATATATCCTGTGTGCGCCGTCAAGGTTTTCTGGAGTTCACCAGTCTGGACATCCCACAAACGAACCGTCGTATCGTAGCTTACACTTGCAAGCGTCTTACCATCAGGACTAAAAGCGAGAGAAGTGACACCATTCGTATGTCCTATAAAGGTACGCTTATGTTGACCAGTGTGGGCATCCCACAAATAGATCTCACCGGAATCGTCACCACTCACAAACATGTTTCCATCCGGAGAAAATGCTAAAGAAAAGACACGATCCATCTGCTCGTTCAACAGGTCAAGTGCTTCACCCGTCCGTGCATCATGAATCCAGACACCGATGGAACTCGCGATAGCGAACCGACGCCCATCTCGGAAATACTGGACATCGCATATGAAACCTTTCCCCAGGCGCGCGATAGCACCCTCAGGCAATTTCCATTGTGTTGAATCTTCCGCATAGACATCCGAGAAGAATAACACAGAAACCACGAGCAGGAAGAAAGTAAAAAAGCAGGTCATTCTCATAGGCACCCTCCTTAAAGTAGTAGGCACACGCCGTGTGCCGTAACATACACATTCACGGATGCACTTTTAACGAGGTGTTCTGAAAGAGTGGAATTATTAGAGGGATAGAGAGAATTTTCTCTGGTAAATTGCAGAAAGGATTTCTAAGGTGTTTTTAAATTACACGATGAACCAGATGCCTATCCGCGCCGTGACAATACCAAGAATCGCACCTGCAAGAACATCTGTCGGGTAGTGGACACCAAGGTACACGCGGGCGATACCAACTGTAGCTGCCCAGAGAAACACGGGGATCCGTAAAATTGGAAAGAAACTTGCGAAGAGAGTCATCATCAGAAAAGCCGAGGCAGTGTGACCTGATGGAAAACTGAATTGATCCGATGGACGGACTCGAAATTCGACATCCACAATCCCTTCACACGGACGATCACGTTTCATCGACTGCTTAATCAGGTGATATAACAGTCTCTCAAGCGGGAACGCAATTGCAGCTGATAAAAGAAATGATTTGCTAATGGTGGGACTAAATGCTAAGTATACGTAGAGTCCTAAAAATGGGTAGAACCATCCGTTAGCACTCCACGAAATCAAACGAAATAAACGGTTAAGGAGGATACGTTCGTCGCCCCAACTAAAAATGCGATCAAACAGCAACCTATCCCATCGAGTTAAATTATTTGTGAATTGTCTTAGCATAGTTGATGAAGGTAAGCAGGCAGAGGCATAAAACCGACCCACTCTATTTCCTTTTATTTTTTTGCTCCTACGCCCGCCACTAAAGTGGAGAGCAGCGACGGACTTCCTCTACCAGCAACGCAATAGATATTATACCACACATACAAGCAAAGGTCAAATCTTTTTGTTTTTATTCAGCCCGAAACATCGTAACGCCTCACGAAGCCTTTGGATCCACATAATCAGCGAGATCTGCGAGCGAGATAACACTATAATCATTTTCAGCGAGGTGTGCCATATACACTTCAAATTGCGCAGGTTCCGTGTGAACCCATGGATGTTCAATATCTGGCACCCCGTGGAATGTCAGAACAGCGATATTCCCGTCCTTGGCTTGGGCGAGTGCCCAGGTAAAATCGTCAAAACTCCAATGCGGACCGGAGGCGCCTGTCGTCGGTATCAACAGTGGATGGTGCACAGTAGGATTATAAGCAGGTCCGCGCCCACCTTCACCGTCGTATGGAAATTCTGGAGCAACGCCGCGTCTCGCAAAATCGAAACCGTATTCAGCAAGCACTTCGACTGCCGCCGCACCATGGCTATAACCAGGATAACAGAACGTTGTGGGTTGCCGGATACCGTAAGTCTCACACTGGGCATCAATATGTTCAAGATCCGCGCGTAATTCCGCTGCTGACTGCTGCGTGACATTCCGATGATGCCGCGTATGATTGCCAATCTCGAAACCCTCATCGTGTAACCCACGTACTTCTTCCCACGTCATGTAGGCTTCTTTATTTGTCAGAAAGTTCAAACCTTCCGTAATGTAGAAGGTCGCTCCAAAACCATAGGACTTCAGAAGCGGACCGACGAAAGTCGCCTGCGATTTACAGCCATCATCAAAGGTAAGCACAACGAGTTTATCAGGGATCTTCTTGTGTAAAACGTTTTCCATGTTTTCCAACGTATGTGTATTTAAAAAGTTCAATTTTCAAGGTTATACCGCATTGCCTGACTATTATAGCCACAAACTGCTGTTTAAATCAAGGAAAAATCACATCTAACTATCCCTCTGATAGCCGACTGCTGACCGCTGATGGCTAACTGCTACAAAAAACGCTTGACAAAAATTTCAAAATTATTTAAAATACCACAGGAAAACAACGGAGGTAAAAATCATGATTGATCGACGTGCTTTTCTAAAATCGATGGCGGGTTTAACGACAGGCATCCTTTTATCATCAGCCTGCGCAGAAGGTGATGAAGAAAATAGCCCCACTGACCGCCTGGGTGCCCTCCTACCCACACGAAAATTCGGACGCACAGGAGAGGCTGTGACGATGCTCGGTGTCGGCGGATGGCATATCGGAGATATGGAGGAAAAAGAGGCTCAAAAAACAATTGAAACCGCCCTCGAAGGCGGTGTACGTTTCTTTGATTCCGCAGAATCTTACCAAAATGGTGGTAGCGAAAGCCGTTTGGGAAAACTACTTGTACCAAAGTATCGCGATGATGTGTTCCTGATGACGAAAACCACAGCACGAAACGCAAATGACGCATGGAAACATCTCGAAGGGTCGCTCGCACGCCTAAATACAGACAGGCTTGACCTCTGGCAGGTGCACGCGGTACGGAATCCCGCAGATGTAGATGAACGCATTGAAAACGGCATTTTTGAGGTGATGCTGGAGGCAAAGGAGACCGGGAAAACACGATATATCGGGTTCACAGGACATTCAAGCCCCGATGCACATCAACGCGTCCTTGAAAAATCCGATATTTTCGATGCCTGCCAATTATCGATGAACCTTGTGGATGTGAGTTACGAGAGCTTCATTGAAAGAATCGTGCCAACCCTCGTAGAACGCAATATCGGTGTCATTGGGATGAAAGCGTTGGCGAACGGTGGCTTCTTTGGCGGTTCACAACACGGACGGCACGGCACAAATCCAAAGGTCGTCCCAAACCGCGTCAGTGTCTCCGAAGCAATCCGGTTCGTCTGGTCGCTACCCGTCAGCACGCTCGTTACCGGTCCAGACAATGCCGAGCAGATGCAAGAGAAAATTGACATCGCAAAGACCTTCACCGGCATGGATGACGACGAACGGCAGAAATTGATAGAAAAGGTCGAGGATATGGCTGGAACAACAGTCGAGTTCTACAAAGCCTAATCTGTTGAAAGTCCATCTTGAGAATACACAACATGCGGACTTTCGTTTGCTTGTTCCTCCTTCTCTATTTGTGTATCCATACGGAAGCAGCCGTCCAATTTACAGATGTCACCGACGCAGCTGGCATTGAATTTCAGCACTTTACCGGGGCAACGGGCAAACGTTATATGCCCGAAACGATGGGGTCAGGTTGTGCCTTTCTGGATTACGATACCGACGGCAATTTAGACATCCTACTCGCAAATGGAACGAACCTAACACTTGTAGATGCAACGCATGCTCCACGGCTCTACCGAAACGTAGGTAACGGACAGTTTGTTGATGTTACTGAAGCAGCGGGATTGAAGGTCCCAATGTACGGGATGGGGATAGCCATCGCTGATTACGATAACGATGCTGACCCCGATATCTACTTCACCAATGTTGGTGAAAACCGATTATTTCAAAATAACGGTGACCAGACTTTCACCGATGTTACCCAATTCGCACGCGTCGGCGACCCAAGCTGGTCAACAAGTGCCGCCTTCTTTGATGCTGACAACGACGGTTGGTTGGACATCTTTGTTTGCAACTACGTCGAATGGACACCCGAAACAGATATCCCGTGTGTGGTGAATATCGCAGGCGAAACGCCGCCACCTCGCACCTATTGCACACCGAATGTCTATACCGGGCAATCCTGTCGATTCTACCGCAACCGAGGAGATGGCACATTTACCGACAAGACAGAAGAAGCCGGACTCCATAACCCGATAGGTAAGTCGCTCGGTGTTACGCTTTTAGATTACAACGATGATGGCTGGATTGATCTCGCTGTTGCTAACGATACTGAACCCAACTTCCTCTACCGGAATAACGGGGATGGCACTTTTACCGATGAAGCCGTTGTTATGGGTATCGCCTTCAGTGAGACCGGAAAGGCACGCGGGAGCATGGGGATCGATGCAGCAGATGTCTATAACAACGGCGGTACCACAATCGCCATCGGCAATTTTAGCAACGAGAAGACAGCTTTCTTTTACGCAAAACCTAACGACCCCTACTTCTCTGATGCAGCCGATGCTGCGAACATTGGTAACACAAGTCTCCGGTCTTTGACCTTCGGACTCCTGTTTTTCGATTGCGATTTAGATGGCGCGCTCGACCTGTTTTGTGTCAATGGGCATATTGAACCAGAGGTGTCGCGCTATCAGCAGCATACCCCGTATGCACAACCGCCTTCACTGTTCCGAAACCGAGGCAATGGAACGTTTCAAGACATCGCTAAACAGGCTGGACTCACACGTGCAGGGGTCGGGCGCGGATGCGCTTATGGCGATTACGATAATGACGGCGATCTTGATCTACTTGTAAGCAATAACGGCGTTATTGAAGATTACAGCAAGGCACGGCTCCTACGTAACGATAGCACTCCACCATATAATTATCTCCGAGTGAAAGCTATCGGTACCCGTAGCAATCGCGACGGCATCGGCGCAAAGGTTCGAGTTACATCCGGCGACGGTGTCCAACAACAGATCGTCCGTACCGGTAGCAGCTACTGTTCCCAAAGTGAAGGGGTGTTAACCTTCGGGTTAAAGAAAAATGAGACGGCCGCACAACTCGAAATTCTATGGCCCTCCGGTGAAATAGATCGGTATAGACAACGCAAAGCGAATCAACTTATAGAGGTGACCGAAGGAGCATCCCAAAAATGAAACTGCGAATGTCCGGATGCCTCTTTTTAATCGTTTTAGCGTGTATGAGCGGTTGCCAAAGTAACGGAAACACACCTAAAAAGAAAACGACTACCGCTACAACAGCCACAAAATCGACGGTTCTACCTTCCGCACAGGACTATAATAACAGAGGGACGGCTTATCAACAAGCAGGTAGACTCCACGAGGCAGCATCGGCTTATCAACAGGCGATTGAACTGAAACCGACGTTGATTCAGGCACATCATAATTTAGGCACGGTATACGTCATGCAGGGGAAACTTGCTGAAGCGATTGTTGCCTATAAACGCGTTGTTCAGTTACGGCCTGACTTAGCGGACGCTTATGTCAATTTAGGCAGAGCCTATGGGTTCGCCGGACGGCTTGATGAGGCCATCGCCGAATACCAAAAAGCACTGACACGCGATGCGACGCTCCTCTACGCACATTATGGAATCGGTCTCGCTTACAGACATAAAGGCATGTTTTCGGAAGCAATTGCCGCGCTCAAACAGGCGATGCACCTACAACCCGATTTCCCCGAGGCATTGATGCAACTCGGCTACGTCTACCGAGAAACAGAACAATTCACCGAAGCAATCGAAACCTTCACTGCAATTACGCAACGCTACCCTAAAAACGCCGAAGCGTATCACGAACTCGGTGTGTGTCATACAAAACAAGGCGCATACCCCAAAGCCATCAAGGCTTTTGAAAGAGCTTTACAACTGAATCCCGAAGCAGTTGAGACACAGAACCTACTCCGAGTCGCGCAGGCACGCGCCGCGCGTCAAAAGTAGTCCAACAGATAGTTCTGTGACAAAACTCGCCTCGCTTGTCTCGCTTGTACGTTTTGAATCCAATTTCAAGATTACCTGGACTTCCTATCAAAACTTGAACTTGTTCCTTAACCAATCTGTCTAATCTTAACAATTAAACGCGTTGATTTACTATCAGAAGTTGCACGGCTACTGCCGAGGCTTACGTGCCATAATTTCCCGTATCCCCGTTTGAAAATCGTTTTCAATAGGAGTGGGACAAAGGGTATTTGCGGAATTCCTATGAATTCCAAAGGAGGAAAAAATGCGTCAAATTATGCTTGCCACAGTATTGATAACGGTGTTCGCCATAGCGACCTTCCTCGCGAATGCTGCCGATATTGAGGATGGACTTTGGATGTATCTACCGCTTAACGAAGGCGCGGGTGAAAAGGCCGCAGACTACGGGCCAAACAATTTTGAAACAGAACTCAGTGACCCTGCCCCGAAATGGATAGATGCTGACCATAGCGACATCGCAAAGGCGATGGAATTTGATGGTAAGGCGAACTATGTCAAAATTGACATGGCGACCCAAGGGAACGACATTGATTCACATTTTGACCCTACAAAAGGGCTTACAATTTGCGCATGGGTCAAACCGATAGACGTTGGCACAGATAGCCATGGGCAGACCCGGCAACCCATCGTTATGAAGGGCGGTGCCAATCAGTGGGAATTCGCACTCTATATCTACGACAACTTCGGGGCAGGCATGTCTGTTTGGACATGTCCCGGGGCAGGGGTCTCGGAACCGAGCACCGCTGATACTGCACCCCAAGGCCAGTGGATCCACCAATGCGGCACATTTAAATTAGAAGAGGGCGTACGCGTTTACATCGATGGGAACGAAACCCCCGTCGCACAAGCTGATGATAACGGCAACGGGCCCTGTGAGGACGGCGAGCGTCCTGTCTTTATCGCACATCGTGAGGATGGGCAGTGGCTAAATGCCGTCATCGCTGAAGTTTATATGTGGGAACGGGTCATTGATATTGAGGAAATAAATCTCGCTATGAATACAACCGGCGGATTGACACCCGTTCAACCAGGAGGGAAACTCACAACCACCTGGGGCAACATAAAACGCCGCTAACCCAATTAGAACTTACGCAGCGGCTTCAAAAATCCTCTACCCCCCTGATAAGGGGGATAAAGGGGGTTGGGTAAAATCAAAAACCTTGATCTACACGCTAAATTTGCGTAAGTCCTGCCAATTAACACCAAAGGAGGAAAAATATGCGTCAGATTATGTTTTTTATCTCGCTAATAGCAGTGTTCTCCCTATCAACACTGCTCGTAAATGCTGCCGATATTGAGGATGGACTCTGGATGTATCTGCCACTGAATGAGGGGGCAGGGAATACAGTCAAAGACCACGGTCCCAACAGTTTCGACACAGAGCTCAGTAAAAGTGCTCCGAAATGGGTGGATGCTAAGCACGACAATATCAGAAAAGCGATGCAATTTGATGGGAAGGCAACCTATGTCAAGATTGACATGGCTGGTCAGAAGAAGGACATCGATTCGCATTTTGATGCTAAAAAGGGGATGACTATCTGTGCATGGGTGAATCCGATAAAAACCGGCACAGATGCCCACGGACAGACCCGGCAGCCTATCGTCATGAAAGGGGCCGGGGGTCAGTGGGAATTCGCACTCTACGTCTACGATAACTTCGGCGCAGGCATGTCCGTCTGGACGTGTCCCGGTGCAGGTGTTTCAGAACCAAGCACTGCTGGAACCGCACCCCAAGGCAAATGGACCCACCAATGCGGCACATTTAAGCTAAAAGAGGGCGTGAGAGTTTACGTGAATGGCAAAAAAGATCCCGTCGCACAAGCAGGTGATAACGGCAACGGGCCCTGTGAGGAGGGCAACCGTCCTGTCTTTATCGCACACCGCGAAGATGGACAGTGGCTAAATGCCGTCATCGCTGAAGTCTATATGTGGGACCGCGTCATTGATGCTGAGGAAATGAGTCGCGCTATGAAAACAATTGGCGGATTGGCGGTTCAGCCGGGAGGGAAACTCGCAACCACCTGGGGCAACATGAAACGCCGCTAACCAGAGTCTTAACCAAGGTCGGTGCGGTTTGTAACCGCACTGGAACGCAAAGCCACCCAGCAGGCGAGGTTTGTAACCTCGCCTGCTGCGTGCGGACCGTAGGTCCTCATTAGCAAATTGCGTGAGTCTAAAGACAAGAATTTCCTGATTATGTTGGGCGAGGTCTCTGTGCCTTGCCCTAATCTTTCCTAAGATAACGCCTATTCCCCAAAATGGCTCGCAACCAGCGTTAAATCTAAGATATTGACGACATTGTCCCCATTAACGTCAGCAGGTATATCCCCCGTCTGCCCAAAATTCGCTGCTACCAAAGTCAAATCCAGAATATTGATAACACCGTCTTTATTAACATCCCACGCCGGTGTTGCCGGTTCAACGATCTCACCATCTTCGGTCGTCACAAAAAGTGCTGTGCCGATACGACTCGAAAGGATGACCTCACTTAACGAAAGCGTCGATGCCTTTACAGCGACCACTTCAAACGTTATCGTCAATAAGGTGCCTTGTGCCGCATCTACTGCCGTCTGAACTGTTGATGCAAGAGTGATCGCGTCTGTTCCAATAATCGCAGGGACAGTAAAGATGTCGCCGAGAAAGTAAGTGCCCTGTTCCCATGAGATATATTTAAGTGCCTCCGAATCGAATTGAAGTGATACCTGATAACCCGCTACGTTTTGGGCGTTGGCAATATCGACAGTAATACTAAACTGTTCACCAACACCAGGAGACTCAAGCGACGCAGGCACTATGCTCACAACAATTAGCGGTGATTGGACGCTAAGGAGTCTCGCAAGTTCATCAATTTCCGCGGGGTTCTGGAGTAACATTTGTAGATCTGGATCATTAATGAACACCTTAACATCTGCATCCTCCTTAAGGAGGGTGATGAATCTATCCTCAATCTCTGGAACAATTGTTTTCAGGAGGTCTGGATCCTCTGCTACCAGCTTGATCGTAGCAGGTTGCAAAAGTGCCTGCGTTTCCGGATGCTTGAGTATTGTAAGAACATCAGGCAGCAATTCCCGAATATCCTCGCGTTGAAACAACGTTTGATACCTGTCAAAAATCAGGGGCGCAAGTATTGGCGATTCTATTTTAAGTAGACTCGCAAGTTCGTCAATCGCTTCCGGATCTTGTAGCAGCGTTTGAACATCAGGATCACTGAGCAACGTTTGGATGTCAGTATCCTCTTTCAAGAGTGTTATAAACGCTTCACTAACATCCGGTATGAGGGGCTTGAGGAGGTCCGGATCATCCAGCACTGCGTTTATCGTCTCGGTTGTCAGAAACGGTTGATTTTTCGGCTTCTTGAGTTCAATCAGAACGTCCGGCAACACCGCTTGGATATCTTCGCGTTGCAACAGTTCGTGGTACTTCTGAAACACCTGTTCCGCAAGCGAAAGTTCTTGTCCGGAAACTTTGGTTGCGTAAACCAGACACCCACCTAATATAAAAAGAGCAAATAGACGTTTTAACAAAATACAAATCATAACATTTTCGCTGGCGAGGTTTGATGAAGTTTAATAAAACAACCTAACTTGCTACCAAATTAAATTCTTAATCTTCATCCAAACCCGCCATGATCTTTAAGAGTCAGATTATCACTTTAGGACTTATGCGGCCCCTGTTAAAGTCCCCCTAATAAGTATGCCCCTGTTAAAGTCCCTCTGATAAGGGGCGGTGAATGCCCATAAGGCATTCATACCCGGTGAATGCCCATAAGGCATTCATACCGTTGATTCTGATTCTTTAGGGGGTTTAAAGGGTAGAAATTCCTACTTTTGGCATCGAAATGTCCTATATTTCCTTAATTTGCGTAAGTCCTATCCTAAATACATTCTAAGCCATTACTTCTTCAGACGTTGGATTCACTTTAAACCCACCAGCCATAATATTGTTATAAGGCTCTTCGGGCGCACGTCCGACAGGCCGCATTTCCGGTGTGTGATACCCGAATCGCACGGCTTTCCGCCACTCATCCGTCCTATTAACTTCCGACCAGTGGATGAGGCAGTAACTGAAGAAAATAACATCGCCTGCTTTCGCTGGAATCGGGATTGAGTCAATAAAATCCGGATGAAACTTATCAGTCGGCAAATGTGGAGCTGTACCTTCACCCGTGATGTGTTCCCGCGGTCCCTCCTTATGGCTGCCCGGAACGACCCGCAAAGCACCGCTTTCAAACGGAGCATCGTCAAGATGAACGAGACAGTCAACAAAATCCAGTCCATCGTGCGGATAGAACGGATAGTCCTGATGCATCGGGAACGGGGTGCCTTTTTCCGGCGGTTTCGCATGTAGCACCGTATGATGCCACTGGATCGTATCACCGATAAGCGATTGCACAGCGCCTGTCAGCCGTTCGTGGAAGATCACTCTACCCCATGTCGCCGAATAGAAGTGCGGATTGTGCATAAACACAGCCTTCGTCGTCTGCTGATCCTCTTCTTCGAGGTAGCGTGTACGCCAAGGTCCCGGCCAACCGATGGTCTCCTGTCCCCAGTTGTTAATAATGTGCACCATTTCAGATGCCAATTCTTCGGTCTCCTCTGAAGTGAAAAGTTGGTCGACCTTGAGATAGCCATTCTCATTGTAAAAGTCAACCTGTTCTTGCGTCAGCATGTCAATCTCCTTATTGCTTAGGACTTACGCATTCCCCCTTAAAGTCCCCCTGATCAGGGGCGGTGAATGCCCATAAGGCATTCATACCCGGTGAATGCCCATAAGGCATTCATACCGTTGATTCTGATTCTGATTCTGATTCTTTAGAGGGTTTAAAGGGCGAAAATTACTGCTTTTTGCGTCTAAATGCCTGATATTTGCTCAATTTACGTAAGTCCTATTGCTATTGAATCTATTCGCGTAAGCACCAGAAAACATTGGTTATTCTAAATTTTACTTCATAACTCCATATTTTGTCAACTGTCTTTATCCAACCAGTACACGGTTCACCAAATCTAACCCATCTGGCAAAATTTCTTAGATTAGCAATCTAACGCATCTAATTCAACACGAAAACGCTTTTCACTGGCAGCAAGCAAATCTTCAATGACTTTCTCCGGACTCCCAGACTCCGCGACAAGCGATTCCATCTGCGCTACCGCAAAAGATTGAACATGGCTAAAACAATTCTTAGAAGACTTGTCAAGATGGTTCCCAACGTTTAAACTCAGCACTAACAAAAGCGCACGTTCCAATCTTTCGATGCGCTCATCACGCACTTTAAGTTCTTCCAACATATCCATTTGGTTTTCCAACCCAGTCCTTTATCCCCCTACGAAAAGGTGGGAAGGCGGCAAACATACGCTTCGCAGTGCCTTGCAGTACCACCAAACCGGTGTTATAGAGTATACCAAAACATCAAAAAATTACCAATTAAAGTCCCCTGATATGCCAGGGGCATTCAATTGTAGGTTTTTGGTGTTTGGTGTTGTCCTTTTCGCAGGTGTTAAAACTTCATGTATGTTATGTATTAAAACAAAACGCCGAAATTTTCGCTAGATTTCGCAGCATTTCGCAGCGGATCCTGGAAAAAAGACGTCCAATCGAATAATTTCTTAAAATTGAATGGCCCTGCCTGATATGCCCTACCTCTTAAAGTCCCTCTGATAAGGGGATTTAGGGGTGTTTCTGAAAAATAACCCATAGGTGTCAATTTTAGAAAAAGTAACCGTCTCGGTCCCAGACCCGGTAGGTTCGGTTTTGCGGCGTACTCGCCCAAATTTTGCCCATGCGCGGCAAAATTTTGCTTCGCAGTGAGAAAGCTTTACATTTGCGATGTGCATTCCAATCGAACCGGATCCTACGCGGAAACCTTGACGACTTCAAAAACCTCTTGAATCCCCTAGGGATGGTATCTGTGTAGAACCTAATAAATTTGCATTTCTAAATTATATATGTTATCATAAATAATGTAAACGTAAATATGTATGTCTAAACTAATAGACATAATATTAGTTTAGCACAGAACACAAATCCGGCAGTCGGTTATCCCTTTTTAGGTATCCATATACAACCTGGCACGAAAACTTTAAAAAAGGAGTTTAGAAAACCATGGCTTATACACAGCACGGAGAAGAGTACCTTGTGACGAAAGATGGGGCGACAGGCTACCTATACATCCCGATGCGTATCATCAATGAGGCAATCACCCATACCGCAGACGCTGATTTCGATGCCGGTCAGATTGAGGCATACATACGAAATTCAACGGCAGTACTTGGATCACCTAACGCCGAGATAACTGTTGTGCTATCTGCCGAAGAAACTTCTTTAGAAAACGCCGAAGCCGACAGATCGCTGGAGCTTGTCATTGATGGTGAGATGTATCGTGTTGATACAGATCAATTTGAGACGCTCAGAGACTTGGCAATCTGGATGTCTGAGACCCTGAATCACGCGAAGGAACGTGCAATCGCACCCTACATTGCAAAGTTCAAAGCAGATTTGGAGAAATTGGAATCCTCGCAAGACCTCATGGAATTAAAAATAAAGATGTAAATGATGGCATAGGGATGCGTTTATCGCAATACCTTAAACATTCCGGCCCTCTGACGCTGTTCTTTGGGGCGTTTGAATCTATTTTTTTCGAGGTGCGTTTGTGTGAGAAACTTTGAGAAAAATCAGAACGCTTTGAAAACTGGGCATGACCCCGACAGCAAATAACCATTGGACACCCTTGACTCGCAAAATTTTCATAGCAAATTTCATAGCAGCTTCATAGCAACCTTTGATGAAAATCGCCTAAAACCCAATCGTCGTAAGGGGTTATAGCCTTTCGAGAAACATATTCAATTCACAGTTTTGCTATGAAAACTGTGAAACGCGTCGGTCTGAAAAACGCATCTATAATCCTGAAAATCCGAGAATCCAGCAAATCCTGATTCAGACAACTGATACCATTTCTAAAAGTTTATATCGCATTATTAACCGCACCTACCGGGCCTGGAAATGCGAAATTGACCTAAAAAAACGAAAACTAAATCGTTCTGTTTGCATTAATTTCTAATCTGTTGTATCATATTCGCATCTTGTATCAAGGAGAGAACACAGCAATGAGCCTTTTGGGAATTGATGTTGGCACAACAGGGTGTAAAGTCATCGCATTTCGTGAGGACGGGACGCTACTTGCACAAGCCTACGGCGAATATCCGTTGACCCATCCGCATCCGGGATGGTCGGAACTCGATGCAAATATCGTCTGGGAGAACATCGCAACAGGTATTCAACAGGTCGCCGCACAGACAAAATCCGACCCGATTCAAGCTATCAGCGTTGCCTCACAGGGTGAAGCCGTAACACCAGTATCCGCTACCGGGCAAATTTTAGCGAACGCCATTACAACTTTCGATGCCCGTACAGCTGGCATCTGTGACGAACTAAAGCAACACATAACGCCGCTCGAAGTGATGCAAATCACCGGAATGCCGATCAGCGACATTCATACCCTTCCAAAACTGATCTGGATACAACGCAATCAGCCCGATATCTATCGGCAAGTCTCGAAATTCCTCGGCTTTGAAGACTTTGTCTACTTCAAACTCGGTATACCACCCGTGGTAGACTATTCCCTCGCCGCACGCACGATGGCGTTTGATATTATCGACAAATGCTGGTCAGAAAAAATGCTCGGTTTAGCAGATGTGGATGCCACGCTTTTCCCCGAAACTGCACCATCAGGAACCGTCATCGGTGAGGTGAGCACCAAGGTCGCTGACGAACTCGGCCTCCCGCAAGGTGTCGTTTGTGTTACCGGTGGGCACGACCAACCGTGTGGTGCTTTAGGTGCCGGAATTATTCAAAGTGGCGAGGTGATGGACGCAACTGGCACCGTCGAATGTATCGCACCCGCTTTCACGGAACCTGTCATCAACCAACAGATGATAGACGGGAATTTCGCCTGTTATCCGCATGTCGTCAACGGCTTATATGTCACACTCGGTTTCGTATCAAGCGGCGGCGTTGTGCTGCGGTGGTATAGAGACACCCTTGCCCAAACAGAAATTGCGCAAGCTGAAGCAGAAGGACGCGATGTCTATGATATTCTATTAGAAGATATTCCCGATTCGCCGGGAACAGCAATGGTCCTGCCACACTTTACCGGCTCAGGTACACCCGCCCTTGATTTAGAATCAAAAGGCGCAATCGTCGGATTAACACTTTCGACAACCAAGAGTGAACTCGTCAAAGCAATTCTTGAAGGCATAAGTTATGAGATTAAACAAAACCTCGCCATGCTGCAGGACGCTGGCGTTGTCATAAACGAGGTGCGTGCTATCGGCGGTGGCGCGAAATCTGAGAAGTGGCTCCAACTCAAAGCAGATATGTTTGGTAAGAAGGTCATCGCCTTGGATATATCGGAAGGCGTCTGTCTCGGCACTGCCATCCTCTCAGGGACAGCGATAGGCAAGTACGACTCCATTGAAACAGCCGTCGAGCAGTTAGTGACACCGCGCGATACATACCACCCACGCGCGGAAATCGCGCAACAGTACGATGAGAAATTGAAAGCTTATGCACAAATTTATCCCGCACTCCGCAACCTAAATTACGAGTTCTAAACACAGGTAGGACTTACGCAGCCCCTTGCAGTCGGGGTTTCAAAACCCGTCTGCAGTGCGTAATACATAGTTATCATAGAAAAATGCGTGAGTCCTGACAGGTTGAAATACATTGGATCAGAAAGAGAAACCAATGGAAACACATGTTGTCGGAATTGACATCGGCGGCACTAAACTTGCCACTGTTGTCGCTGATAGCACCGGACACATCCTTAGCAAAGTACGGAAACCGACGCTTGCAGAAAGGGGACCGGAATATGCCCTCCAATTACTTTTTGACATGGTGCGTGAGACCGTTGAACAGGCAAACTTGGAGCAGCAGTCAATCTCAGCAATAGGTGTAAGTTGTGGCGGTCCGTTAGATACAAAAACCGGAATCGTCTATTCACCACCGAATTTGCCAGGCTGGGACGCGCTACCTCTTAAAGCGCAGCTTGAATCCGAATTTCAGATACCCGTAACCATTGAAAACGACGCAAATGCAAGCGCGCTCGCAGAATTCAGGTTCGGGGGTGGACGCGGGTACGATGCTGTGCTCTATATGACAATGAGCACAGGAATCGGTGGCGGTATTGTTATCAACGGAGAAATTTACCACGGAGCCAACGATAGTGCAGGCGAGGTCGGACATCAGATACTTCTACCCGACGGACCCCTTTGTGGATGTGGCAAACGCGGGTGTCTTGAGGCACTCTGTTCGGGGCCTGCCATCGCACTTCGCACCCAAGAGGCGATACGAAAACAACTCAAAAATGGACAGGTATCAGCGACAAGACTCTTAAACCTTGCGAACAACAGTATCGAAAATGTCAAGTCTGAACATGTACTCCAAGCAGCGCGGACAGGTGACGCCTTAGCTTTACAACTCGTTGACGAAACCGCATATTACATGGGGTGGGGTATCGCGAATCTGGTAAACATTTTGAATCCCGACATCGTTTTATTAGGAACGATCGCAATCGCTGCCGGTGATCTTTTGCTCAATCCGATTCGGAAAACAGTCTCAGAATTAGCGATGACACGTCCCGCAGAAGTTGTTAAAATCGCACCCGCACAGTTAGGCGACGCATTAGGCGACCTCGCCGCCATCGCATTAGTCGTTGGAAATTAAAGGGTCAAAGTCCCCCTGATAAGCGGATTTAGGGGGTTTCTTCAAGGGTCAAAGTCCCTTTTCTGACAACTATACAGAAAGGATCGAAAAAAATCAAAATGGAGAGAATTCAAAATTACATTTCGCACCTTCAAGGCGTTTTAGAACGGCTTTCCTTGGAAGATGTCCAACATTCCATAAATGTCATTATGGACGCATATCACGCCGAAAAACAAATTTTTGTGATTGGCAACGGTGGAAGTGCTTCCACAGCATCGCACCTCGCCTGTGATCTCGGAAAAGGCACAAGCGTTGATGGGAAACCCCGTTTCCGAGTCATCAGTTTGACAGACAACGTCGCAACAATGACCGCGTGGTCCAACGATGTTTCCTATGAAGATGTCTTCGTGGAACAACTAAAAAACCTCGTAAATCCCGAAGATATCGTTATCGGTATCAGTGCAAGTGGCAACTCCGAAAACGTCATCCGCGCAATGCAGCACGCCAGCGAGATAGGATGCAAAACGATCGGATGGAGCGGTTTTGGCGGCGGCAGATTGGCAACAATTTGCGATGTGAACGTCGTCGTAGATAGCAATCAATACGGTCCCGTTGAAGATGTCCATTTAATTCTAAACCACGTCCTGCACGCATGGATTCAGGAAGAATTGACCTCAACTTAACGGATTGCCGCTGTAAAATTGCAAATGCGCTTGACGACGAGAACGCCTTAAGATATAATAATTGAATTAGTCGTCAACTAAAATTATTTAGGACTTGCGCATTTCCTCTTTAAAGTCCCCTGATAAGGGGCGGTGAATGCCCATAAGGCATTCATACCCGGTGAATGCCCATAAGGCATTCATACCGTTGATTCTGATTCTTTAGGGGATTTAAAACTAAAAAAATCTACTATCGCGTGCTAAATTTGCGTAAGCCTTGTTATTGCTAAAAATACCTCAGGGCTGAAAAAGGTGAAACTTGCAATCCAAACGATGGATGAGGGTAATTTCATGAGACGCAAAACGGACCTTCTGAGTTACATACTCCTTCTAATAATCGGATGTCTCTCTGTTAATGGGAATCTGTTCGCACAGGACACCGCATTAGTTTACGTAATTGATATTCGAAACGAGATCGGGACCGGTCTTGGAACCTATATCAGCGACGGTATTCAGGTAGCCGAAGAAGCCGGTGCCGATGCAATCGTTTTTGATGTGGATACGCCAGGTGGCAGAGTCGATTCGGCTGTCAATATCATCCGCGCAATTCAAGAGACACAAATCCCAACGATCGCCTTTGTCAATCGGCAGGCGATCTCAGCAGGAGCGATGATCTCTATCGCTTGCAATCAGATCGTGATGACTTCAGGCGGCACAATCGGGGATTCCGCACCCGTTAATGTACAAGGAGAAGAGGTCGGAGAAAAAGCGATCTCCTATATCCAAGGGACAATTCGCGCCACCGCGGAACGGGAAAACCGAAACCCTGATATTGCCGAAGCCATGGTGGACAAAGAACTTGTGCTTGTGAAACTCAAAGACGGGCAGATTATCAAACTCCTTCCAGAAGAATACGCGACCCGTGAAGAGGAAGGAGAAGAGATGCAAATCCTCTGCGCACAAGGGAAATTGCTCACCTTATCCACCCGACAAGCACTCGAATACAGGTTCGCTGATGCACAGGCAGAAACCCTCACAGAATTATTGGCACAGTACCAGATTGTTGAAGTCGCCGGAACCAAGATGCCGCTCACAGAAGAAGCGATCATGCAACGGCAGCGTGAATACGGTTTTTCGGAAGTCAACCGCCTGAAAACACTCACAGATGCACAGGTTACGAAAGTTAGGGCAACGCTTGCTGATAAAATTGTGTTCTTTATCACAAACCCCTTCATCAGTTCACTCCTACTTTCGTTGGGGCTTCTCGGTATCTTTATAGAAATTCGTTCACCCGGGTTCGGGGTCCCCGGACTCCTCGGTCTGATCTGTGTAGGGCTCTTTTTCGGTGGACACATGCTGACGAGAATTGATGCCGGATGGGCATTCTTGCTTTTCATGCTCGGAATTGCGTTCATCGCATTAGAGGTTTTTGTGATTCCCGGCTTCGGTATCGCAGGAATCCTTGGCATCGTATTGATGTTGGGAAGCGTTTTCTTCGTTTTCGATGGGGCTTACAACTTGCGGACCGCTGTTTTATGGCTCTCAGTATCTGTGATTTTGACTTCTGGATTGATTATTCTCGCCGCGTTTTTCTTACCCGAAACACGCCTTTTCCAAAGGTTTGCTTTGGCAACAGTGATGGACACTGACATGGGGTACCATTCCTCCAGTTCAGAAGATTTTCAGGCGTATCTCGGAAAAGCAGGCACCGCTCTAACGCCTTTGCGGCCCTCCGGAACAGCGCGAATCGCTGATAAAAGAGTCGATGTCGTCACAGTTGGCGATTTCATCCCACAGAATAGCAATGTTAGAGTCGTAGAAGTTGAAGGTTCTAAGGTTTTCGTAGAAGCGGTTGAGGAGACTTAAGGCACTTCTCATCGCTTGAGGCATTTGGAGGATAATTATGTGGTTCCTAATTTTCCTCATCAGTTTCGGTATTCTATTGGTATTTGTTGAGCTATTGATCCTTCCCGGATTCGGTGCAGCAGGTATACCGGGATGTCTGCTTATAATCATAGGCTTCAGTGCCGCATTGTGGAGATTCGGGTGGCAGACCGCACTGACTTCTACCGGGATCACGCTCGTACTGGTCATTCCATTGGCGATCATTGGGTTATTAGTACTCCGGAGAACACCCGTCATTCAAACTTTTATCCTGAGTGCAACCGAAAATAAAGAGGCTGGTTTCCAAGCACCTCCATCCGAATTAACCAGTTTGGTCGGGAAATCCGGTAAGACACTCACGCCTTTGCGGCCAGCCGGTGCCGCCCTCATCAATGGACACCGCGTTGATATTGTCACGCAAGGCGAATTCGTCGAACCAGAAACTGATATTGAAGTAATCCTTGTCGAAGGAAGTCGCGTCGTCGTCCGTAGTTTACAATAGAAGAGTTGTAAGTTATAAGTCTTTAGTTATTAGGTAGTGTTTACATTGTGAAAGTTATTGACATTTTTTGCAGGTCTTGGTAGAGTATGTGTTATGAAAACAGAAAACACAACTCCCCTTGAAGACCTCCCCGTGATGATAAGTGATACTGCATGGAACAGTTTCCT
>JAJDTM010000034.1 GCA_022827185.1 Candidatus Poribacteria bacterium | reverse complement strand
AGGTGGTTTTTTGAATCATTAGAATGCCATTTCATGCGCTAAAAATCAAGCAACCTTTTCAAAACCATCGCATTTTCACCTTGCTATACCTGCTATCTCTTGATTATTACTGCCTCCATGATAACTTTGATAAATATCAGTTTATTAATTCGGTAATGTCAGAACGTGCGATGAATCGCACTACTACGAACCCACCCGTTTGTAGTAGGGCAATTCTGCGGCGTACACGCCCAAATGCGAAGTGCATTATTGCCCGTAATTACCGATTTATTTTCTGAAACTTCATGAAACCGCACCATAGGTGTCAATTTAGCGATTTTCGATAACATTTCCTTGCAGATTCGTGTAGATGCCGCCCCTACGGGGAAACCTGGATTTGTGAAGCGACGTTTTTCTACAGAGATACCATCCCTACGGGATTCAAGAGGTTTTTGAAGTCTTCAAGGTTTCTGTGTAAAACCCGGTTCGGTTGGGAAACCGAACCTACCGGACCGGGGGCATTGACACTTATGGTGCGGTTAGAAACCGCACCTACCGGATCTGGGCACCCTCCTACGAGGTGCCTCCGGAAGTTTTCGCAAAGCGGATGCTGGCGTGGACTAATTGATCCGGTTGCGTCTGCGTAAACGTTAACTGATAAATCGGTTTGTCCCAACTATACTGATAATCGCTGCCGTAAGTTGCCACACTGATCGGTAGATAATCCTCTGGCACATGAATAAAGCAGGTACCCTCAGTCTGTCTAAGCGGTTGGCAAACGAGTAGGTAACTTTGGTTGTGATTGTCCCAACCGGCAGATAGAATCTCAACACTGCCCTGTGTATAGTGCATATCGGTTGCGAGCAATTGGGGTACGTCTTGTTCTTCACGAAAACAGAGGAGCTTGACGGAGCGAGGCGGGATATTCAATAAGTTTACGTTTTGTGAGACCTTCCCGAGGTATTGGCGCATCCAGAAGTCGTGGACAAGAAATTCTTTAGATTCGGGTACCCCAAGTGCCTCAAGTTCAAAATAAGCGTCATCTTCGTGATCGTTCCAATTGAAGATTGCGGCGAGATACCACGTTTCGTGTAGTGTTGAAACAGGCAGACTCCAAATTCGGGGAAAAGGTTCATCGTACAGGTCTACAGGTGTAGCAGCTTCACCGACAAGCGGGAAAATTTTCGCTAAGTACGCTGCCCGCAATGCTGTAAGCGTTTCGATCTGGTCCGCACAGAAAACCGCGCCACCACTGAGTGCGGCGGCTGTCATCTCCACAATCACCTCGTTGATAGGCCGCGGTTCATCAACAGTCAGTTCACCAAAAAGATGCCGCCAGAGGACATTATGTTCTCGTAGATGCGCCGCATATCTGCTCAAGCGATGTTTTGTGCCGCGTTGATGATGCCACTGATCGCTTGCGCGGTTGGAAGTACCATCTGTAGAAAATAGGGAATTGAGAAGTGGTGCATTCATAGCCATGCTACCGAGACACACGCCTGAGATTGCATTGTATCCTGCAAGCAAAACGTTTTCTTTCGGTGACACACGTTCCAAAAGAGACGCATCGACTGTATCCCGTAACAACTGTGCTGCGAGGCGATAGAGCTGCACAGCGGTTAGACTGTCATCATGCCACCGCAAGTTGTGTGAAGGGTTGGTAAGTCCGGTTGTATACGCCGTGAAATCGACATTAACAAGCGAATACCCGCAACCGTTCACCATGTGTTTAATTTGTTCACGGATACGTGATTGCACCTCCGGATGCGAAACGTCCAAGAGTGCGACCTCCTTACCGGTATCCGGCAGATGGATTGTGGCAGGTTCGTATCCGTTACGTGCTGTATTTCTACGCGAACGCCCTTTTCTGCCTCGGGCTTTAGTTGGCTTCTGTATGCAATAGTCTGAATGGTTCTGTACAAGTTCTGAATCAAGTGCCGCACAAAACGGATTCACTCGAATGCCCGCTTTGAAACCTTTTGCTTGAATTTGGTTGCCAGCAGCCTGCATCTCCTCTGGGTTTTGTAATCCTATCTCTGTATCCACCTGAATATAATTGATACCGCCGGGATAGTTAGGTTGAAATAAGGGGTTCCCAGCAAGTGTATCTGCTTGGGTTAAGACCTCGTTCGCATCAAGTGCTGCTGATGTGTTGGAAAAGGTCCATGCAGTCAGTGGTGTCGTAGCGGTAGAAGGGACTTGGGATTCTATATTATTCTTCTCGGAGGTACCTTGTGCTGCCAAGCATGCGGTATAGTGTTCATAAGCAGCCTTAGCATCGCCTGTAAAGTTTATATAAGCGGTTTCAGAAACGACTTCTTCACCGAGGTTGCACTGCTGGACGCACTGATGATAAAGTGCCCACGGGTTAACGCCTGACCCTGATGTTTTCTTCGCATTAGATTGCGAACCGCGTCGCCCATTCGCCTGACAGCCGACTTGAATCCGGGGCCACCACCTCTCAGTCGTTAGGAAACCGAAGACGAGTGCCTTGCCGCTTTCTGTGTCGTGAAGCACACCGTCGTGGCTCGGATGCATGGTATCCGTCTCGCTGAGAAGGAATCCATCATAGAGTCTTTTACTAACACCCGGGGAAATAGGAGGCGTATTAATAAAGAGATGACAATCTGATGAAGTTCCGCCAAGTAGCACGGCACCTCGGTTTGCTGAAACGCCGAGCACCGTCATGCTGTCGAGTTGTAACGGTTCAGATTTTAGGTTTTCAATACCAACTTTGAGATGTATAGCGGGCTGCGCAGTGTAACAATTGAGGTAGGTATTTATCCGGACACCTTTACCTTTCGCTTCATGTGAGAAGCGAACTTGGTGGTAATCACCGAAAGCGTCTGTTTTTGGAAGATCGGTGATAAATTCGCGGGTCCCAGCGTCTTCAGTTTTGATCACACTTCCATCGTCAAGGGTTATCTGTGTGCATCCGTTCCGGATAATTGTGTCGCCGCTCTCATCAATGTAATCCCACGTTCCTTTTGAAAGGCTGAATTTAATTTCAAATTTACTGTGATTTATTACGGCGAGGTTTCCCTGCCGTGAGACTGCTACGTCATCTGATCTCATCCATCAATTTCCTTATTTAATCTTAGCACCAACGTGTAAGGCGAGTTCCTTGTAAAATATAGGTGCTCGCTTTTGTATGCCTTAATGGCTCGCGCGCACCGAACTTCATTTACAGATTTAAGGGGGTCGGTCCCATCTGTGCCCCAAGGCTCCTTAAACGCTGCCCTACACCGTGATTATATGGAAGCGGCAACTGCCCAACAAGATATAATTGCTGTCGGTTCATCCCCCGCATGAGAAAGCGAAAAGGTATCTCTGGGGGAGAGGAACAGGACATCATGTTGTGCAAGCGTGTGCGTCTTTCCACTGTCATCTGTCACTTCAGCGCATCCATCCTTTAGCACATAAATCGATTCGCTGTCTATCGGTTCATGCGTAAATTGCTGTCCTTCGCTAAGGCAGATGTAATCTAAGGAGAGATGTACGGAGCCTTTTTGGGGTGAGACGACGCTTCGCCAATCAGTAGATTTTCCAAACACCGGACCGCACCGCGTCATATTGAGGACCTGAACGTTGCTCCGATGCCCGTGTTGTGGCGTTGGGGCTTCATTAGGGGTATCCCTTTCACCCCGATAGAGTGCCATATCTGGTGGTGCCTGAAAACTAATCAAACGCGCCATGTCGGGTGTGGTATTGACGGTGCCGTGGACCTCGCCTGCAGGTACAAAAATGACATCACCCGCAGCAATCGGTGTATAGACGCTTCCTTGCCGGATAGCACCCCCGCCTTCTAAAACGACAATGGCATCTTCTGATGCGTCGTGATAGTGCTGCGTAAATTCTTGATCAGGTGCGTGGAGTCCATGGTTCAGTGTCAACTGTGTTGAACCCATATCAGGATGTACAACACGCCAATTCTTGCCTTTGCCCATTTGAAAAGGCGTTCCAGATTGGAGATTCAAAATCTTCATTTTTATGCCTATTCCCCAGTTGCGTAAAGGACAGAAATACTTGATAATATCAGGACTTACGCAAATTTAGCACGCGATCGTAGATTTTTTTTACTTTTAAACCCCCTAAATCCCCCTTATCAGGGGGACTTTGAGAGGAAATGCGTAAGTTCTAAATATACTCCTTAAAGGTCTACAAACTCTTGTGATAAAACGATACGACTGTATCCCCATAGGCCGCCTGTCGGCTCCGGGTCAAATTTCCAACTTTATCAGGTACAACAAACCGTTTTGCATGCTCAACGAGCAGTGTGCCGCTGGTGCGAAGCAGCGAGTTCTCAGCAAACAGTGCTAAACAGGTGGTGTACAGTTCAGGGATACTCGCTAAATCTGTGCCATAGGGCGGATCGAAATAGATAATCTCAAAGGCGGCATCCTGTTTCTGGAGATATGAGATGCCTTTTACAGCATCGCGACGGAGCAGAGAGTGCCTCGCTTGAGGTCCAGCGACAAGCCCACACGTCCGAAGGTTTTGTTTTATAATTTGGATGCACCGCGGGTCTCGTTCCAAAAAGGTAACATGCTTTGCCCCACGACTCAATGCCTCAATACCGATATTTCCCGTCCCGGCACAAAGATCGAGAAAATTTGCGTCAATTATCTGTTCCCGGACAATACTAAAAACTGATTCTTTCACCCGATCCGCGGTAGGGCGTACGTCACGATTGCCTTTCGGTGCGATCAATCGTCTACCTTTGAATGCACCTGCGATTACTCTCATTTTTTATAGTTACCAGTTACCAGTTAAGAGTGCCTCACAGTGAGAGTCTGGTTCATCAGGTTTCCTTTCTTTAACTGGCCACTGGCGACTGGCCACTGACAACTGATAACTATTAAGCCTTGAACAATTCCTCTACAACGGACCCATCGTTGACGACGCGAATGGGTCGACCGGAGCGGGAGTAGTTCTCTTCATCCTTGTCAATCCCGAGTGCGAAACAGAGCGATGCGAAAAGGTCTGGCACCCCAACAGCCCCACTGACAACCTCGCTTCCATCTTCATTGGTGCTACCGACTGTCTGTCCGCCGCGGACACCACCCCCTGCGACAACAGCCGACCAACCGTTGGTATGATGATCGCGTCCATCATTTTCGTTGATTTTCGGCGTGCGTCCAAATTCGCCGAGCCATAGCACAATCGTCTCGTCAAGGAGATCGCGCTCGGACAAGTCTTTCAGAAGCATCGCGTATGCTGGATCCACCATATCAAGAAGTTCTTTTGTTCGGTCAAAGTTGTTTTGGTGGGTATCCCATCCATCCAATGAAACTTCTACAAATTTGACACCGGCTTCCACGAGTCGACGCGCCATAAGACACCCTTGACCGAACCTATTCATACCATATGCCTCTTGGACAGCGAGTGGTTCTTCATCGAGTCGAAAAGCATCTATTTTCGGGGAGTTGATGAGTTCGTCTGCTTTCTTGTAAATCGCTTCGTGTGCTTCTGTGCTGCGTCCCGTCCGTTTTGCGATAAAATCTTTTTCAATCGTTCTGAGCATCTTGAGTCGTTCGCGAAAACGGTGCGTGTCCATCTGTGCGGGATAAGAGATGTCTTCCACAGGTTCCATCGGGTTTTTGACGACAAACGGATCGTGTGTTGCACCGAGAAAGCCGCCGGAATACGTCGGCGAATTGACGTTAACGCAACTCGGTAGGTCTAAAAGTTCATCTTCAAGATAATAAGATGTGATTGAACCGAGCGTCGGATGCTTGACTGCGCCGCCCGGGGCGTATCCTGTATGGAGTAAGTAGCGAGCGCGCTCATGATTTCCTTCCCGCGAAACC
The DNA here is from genome assembly GCA_022827185.1 of Candidatus Poribacteria bacterium. GTDB lineage: Bacteria > Poribacteria > WGA-4E > WGA-4E > WGA-3G > WGA-3G. The sequence continues at coordinate 38,568 of JAJDTM010000034.1, read as the reverse complement.
ATCGATCGGATAACCGAAAGATGGTGTGCTTGCTCAGCAACATTCGGGAGGTGTTCGGATACTTGTATCCCCTTAGCACTCGTCGGAATTGCTGCGAAAGGACCACCGTTTTGGGTACCGGGTTTCGGATCAAACGTATCTAATTGACTGGCACCGCCACTCATAAAAAGGACGATACAGTGCTTCGCGCGCGGTACTATGTCCTCAAGTTGCGCGAGGCTGTTGGAACCGAAGTGCTGCATCGCGATAAGCCCGAGAAAGCTACTGATCCCCGTCTTAACAAAACTGCGGCGTGAAATCTCTTTGTGCCACAATTCGGGTGTATCGTATTCAGGAACCCACAATTTTGTCTTCATCTCTACGCTCCTCAATTATTTCTCTTTATCATTTTAACATGTTTGTACCTTATAAACAAGGGAAAAAATTTAAGTGATTTCCAATTTTCGCATTCTGAATGGATTGGAAGGAACGGAAGGGTGGAAGATTGGAAGGATAAAAGAAGAGCCACTTCCCTACGCCAATCTTCCTATTGCCAGAAAAGCAAGGGATTTGTGTCTGTCCTATTCAGTTCAAGAAAGAAACGTGTTGGATTTGACTTCAGTAGGGGTGGGGATTCTCTGACTTTCAATCTTGCTGTTTGAGTTTTCCCCAGAGTGTGGTCAGTTTATTCATGGGTTCAACCGCATACGTAACAGCAGTCCGGGTCCAATCGAATAACCACACGCCTTCCTTATGTTTATCCAAAAATTCTTCATGGGGACCTCCATTAAGAGGCACCGCGAAGTTGCGATATACCCCATCTACTTGTATTGTGTAAACGACGTACCGTCCATCAGGTGACCATTTGAGACCCAAAGAGCCTGGCTCGGCTTCCCGAGTTTCTATAGTTTTCAAGTTCGGGGGACCGATAAGTGAGACAATGCTAATTTTATACGTATTTGCCCAACGCCCGTGTGCAAAAGCCCTATCCGCAAAAGCAATGTGTCTCCCATCTGGTGAGAAGGCGGGGCAACTACCATCTCTACTTATTTGTAAAACTTCTTGGGTCAGGATATTGAAGATACAAACGCCGTCGGAGGTATCATAGGCGATCTGTTTTCCGTTCGGCGACCATTCTACAGTATACGCCTCACCCTCTTTTACCAGGTGGACTTTCGGTCGTAATCTTTTTAATTCATGTTTTGGAATGAGATATATCCCAGTCGCCGGTGCCGGTCCTGTCCGCTCGTGCGTGAAGACAATATCACCGTTTTGTGAGATGTCGAGACCCCAAATAAGACTAAATTGCTGACGTGTAAGATCCCGCACTTTTGGAAAATCAGCCTCTTTATCAAAAAGGTAGATGTCGTTACCAAACATTAGTTGATCGTGCGAAGTGGTCGTGACGACGAGGTTCCCATTTGTTTGTACGGCGAGTGCTTCCGGCAAACGTTCCAGTTTAAAAATCTGGTGAGCGTTGCGTGGTGTATCCACATTGGTGACCCAGAGTTCATTGAATTCATTAATTGGGGGTCTAAAGATGACTTCCCCGGTGAATTCTGCTTGCACTGTTGCGAGAGGAAGGAGGGAAGTCAGACATAAACAGAGGAATCTGAAAAAGTGTCTCATGATAACTCCAATTGCTTCAAATGTTTGAATGGGACTGGCACCCATCAACGTTCACACATGCTCCTGTTACAAGGCTTGCGCGTTCTGAGGCGAGGAAGACGACGACATTCGCGATTTCTTCGGGTTTTCCGAATCTGCCGAGTGGCATATCGCTCTGGACAAAGGCTTCCATCGCTTCTGGATCCGCCGCGATACGACGCGCCCAACCACCACCGGGAAAGAGGATTGAACCGGGTGCGACACTATTCACGCGGATATTATCGGGTGCAAGTTCTTTCGCTAAAGATTTTGTCATACTGATCTCGGCGGCTTTCGCGGCGTTATAAGTAATGTGTCCACCGCCTTCCCTGCCGTAGATAGAGGTTATCATCAGAATCACACCGCCGCCCTGTTTTTTCATTTCAGGGATCGCGAGTCGGTTAACGCGCGCTGCAGAAACTAAATTCAGATCGAGGATTTCGTGCCACTCGGTATCCGAAATCTCTTCCAGCGGGGTCCATCGACTGCCACCGACATTGTTTACAACAACATCGACCTTGCCGTAGGTTTCCACCGTTTCCGCCATAAACGCTTCGACCTGTCCTGTATCTGTAACATCGGTAAGTTTGGCAAAGACTTCTGCACCTTTCGCGGTGAGTTCATCTGTCACGCTTTGGAGTGTATCTTCGGTTCTGCCACAGATGCTGAGGCGTGCGCCCTCTTCTGCGAATCCGTGTGCGATGGCGCGTCCGATGCCACGGCTTGCACCTGTTACAACGACGACTTTATCCTTTAATCCTAAATCCATTAGATTTTATATCCTTCTTGAAAATAATATGGGTTTGAACGTAACACCTAATATTTCTTTGTTGCTATTATAGTCAATACCCGTGAAAATGTCAAATTGAATAAAAAACGGTATATTTTGCTGAAAATGCCTTGCAGTGGGAGTATTTCGTTGTATTTAACCCCCTAAATCCCCCTTATCAGGGGGACTTTAAGAGGAGATACGTAAGTCCTATAAAATTGATTTGACAATATATGACGGTTGTGGTAAAATATATGTGTTAAGTAAAGAAATAAAAAAGTTCTGTCCGACTCAAAAAACAGGAAAAGAACCCATGGCATACTATATCACTGACGAATGTATTGGATGTATGGCGTGTTTAACGAATTGTCCCGTTGATGCGATCACGGGTGATAGGAACATGCTGCACATTATCGATCCGAACGTCTGTATCGACTGTAGTGCGTGCGGGATGGTCTGTCCGGTTGAGGCAATTCGCGACCAGTTTGGTGAGGTGTGCAAGTTTATCCGCCGTCCAACACATCGTCCTATCGCCGTTATCTACGAAGAACTCTGCTCAGGATGCGATTTCTGTGTCCATATCTGTCCTTGGGATTGCCTCGAACTCAAGGATCCGGACACCGGTGAACATGCCGAAAGTTTCTTCGGTATCTGCGAACTTGTCAAACCGAAGGAATGTGTCGGTTGCAAGTTGTGCGAAGAGGTCTGCATCAAGGACGCGATCCGCATTGAATCCCCTGTGCTTGTAGAACTCGCAGAAGCCGCAGAAGCAGAAGCCGCAGATTAGCGTTATGGGAGCAAGGCTTCCAATGGCGAATACACCTCTTTATAAACCGAACCTTGTCATTGTGATTTCTGGACCGTCCGGTTCAGGAAAAAGCACCGTAATCGATGCGCTTTGCAAGGCGGATGAAACCTTACGGCTATCTGTCTCAGCAACGACACGAAAGCCGCGTCCGGGTGAAGTAGAGGGTGTCGATTACCATTTTTTGTCACAATCAGAATTTGAAGCGCGTATCCAGCAGGACAGTTTTTTAGAATGGGCAGAATACGGAGGCAACTTCTACGGCACACTCAAATCTGAAATAACGACTGCACGCGAAGCCGGGAAAGATGCTATTTTAGAAATTGAGGTAAAAGGTGCCCTGCAAATCCAAGCACAAGACCTATCGCCAGCAAGAAGTCTCCTTATCTTCATCATACCCTCATCGTTCACTATTTTAGAGAAACGACTCCGCCGTAGAAAAACAGAATCGGAAACGGAATTGAAAAGACGGCTTGCAATCGCGAAATCCGAAGTTCTTGAGATTGCGCATTACGATTTCTGGGTCAGCAATCCAGAAGATGCAGTCCAACATGCGGTTGCCCAAATCCAGACCATCATCGCTGCAGAACGCGCCCGTATTGATACACAATTGATAGAGACAATTGCCCCGTTGCTCAGTGTTGATAAGTCAGATTAAATTATGGAGAAACTCCGCTCACAACTTGCTAAATCTCAACGCTAACAAAAAATATGGAATTCAGAGATCGGATCATCATCTTAGGTGTTACGGGTGGGATAGCGATCCACAAATCACTTGACCTCGCAAGCCAACTCGTCAAGATGGATGCATCTGTCCATGTCGTGATGACAGAAAACGCCACCCGTCTCGTCCAACCCTTGCAATTCCAAGTTATCTCACGGAACCCTGTGCTTCTGGACCTCTTTGATACAGGCACAGATTGGAAACCTCCCCACATTGATCTCGCCGATCATGCTGACCTACTCGCGATTGTCCCCGCAACAGCGAACATCATCGGTAAACTCGCAAACGGTATCGCAGACGACCCACTCTCGACCGTCGCTGTTTCCGTCCACTGCCCGATACTCCTCGCGCCTGCAATGAACGGACACATGTATCAAAATCCTTTCGTGCAACGAAACATCGACACACTAAAAAAGCACGGTGTCCATTTCATCGAACCCGCAAGTGGTGATTTGGCATGCGGCTATGAAGGCGTAGGACGTTTGAACACAGTAGAAATGATCCTTGAAGGCATAAATAACACGCTAACGTCAACCGCGAGGTCAACAACTGTAGCACACGATTTGCGAGGTACGCGCGTTCTTGTCACGGCGGGCGCGACGCGCGAATACATCGATCCAGTCCGGTTCATTACCAACCGTTCCAGCGGCAAGATGGGATACGCCATCGCTGAGGCGGCGGCACAGCGCGGTGCTGAAGTGCGGTTGGTTAGCGGGACTGCTACTGTTCCGCCTCCCGCCGGCATTGAGATTCAGCACGTCGAAACCACTCTCGATATGCACGATGCAGTTCAGGCGGCGTTCAATGAGACAGACATTGTGATTATGGCAGGCGCGCCCGCAGATTATCGTCCACGCGAATTCACACCACACAAAATCAAAAAGACCGCCGAAACATTGACGCTTCCACTTGAAAGAAACCCAGACATCGCACAGACACTTGGGGAACGGAAAACACACCAAATCCTCGTCTGTTTTGCTGCCGAAACGAACGATCTGCTTGAAAACGCTAAAAAGAAGTTGATCCGCAAGAACTGTGATCTGATTGTTGCGAACGATGTTCTTGAAGAAGGTGCGGGATTTCAATCCGATACGAATATTGTAACCCTGCTGGACCGAGATGGCACCTGCGAACAACTCCCACGTTCTTCAAAACGAGACGTGGCAGATGCTATTCTAACAAAGATCATTTCCATACGAAACAATACGACCAAATAGTCCACCAACAAAGATGAACCAACAACAAATCCGTGATTTTTTCGCGCTAAACCATACCCGCCCCAAAAAGCAATTAGGACAAAATTTCCTCGTCAATCCAGAAGTCCTCAAAATTATCCTTGAAGCTGGAGAACTTTCCGATGCTGATACAGTCATAGAAATTGGGGCTGGTTTAGGATGTCTTACCAATGTAGTGGCGCGCCATGCCAAACACGTAATTGCCATTGAAGTAGACGCGTTATTATATAATGTCTTAGCATCCCAATTCTTAACAAATCCACGCGTTCAGCTCCTTAACACTGACATTCTCAAATTGGAACTCAATTCACTGTTGTCTGACGGCACAGGGACCGTGCCTACTACTTTGAACCCCACAGCGGACGGCACAGGGACTGTGCCTACTACTTTTAAAATTATAGCGAATTTGCCTTACAGTATCACAACACCCATTTTGCGGAAACTTCTCGCACATCATAAACAAATTCACAGTTGTGTCTTAATGATGCAGAAAGAGGTCGCGGAAAGAATTGTTGCGGGACCGGGCGGAAAGGATTACGGCGCGTTGACAATCGGTGTCGACTATTACGCTGAGGCAACGCTCATTGCGACGCTGTCGCCAGAAAATTTTTATCCGGCTCCGAAGGTGGATTCGGCACTTCTCAAACTGACGATGCGTGAAAAACCAAAGGTCGCGGTTGAAGATGAAGAACTCTTTTTTAAAGTCGTGCGGACCGCGTTTCGGACACGGCGAAAAATGCTAAAAAATGCTTTAGTTAGAGGCAGGTTTGCACCGGACGAAGTATTGGCAGCGGCATTTGCGGAACTCGGTATCGCTCCACAACGGCGCGCCGAAACATTGGACATCACCGAATTTGCAGCACTTGCGAATTTTGTGTCTCAATCCGTAGCAGCGAGAACAGATGTTTGAGACCCATAATCTCGAACGCGTATCACTGGTCGCGAGCGACAAAAAATACTCGCTCCTACAAGAAGAATCGCGAGCACAGCTCGCTCCTACAGGGAAAGATTATAATTGCTTTCGCATAACTTTTGCGGAAGCCCCATGCTTTAGCCGGGGGTCTATCACAAGCGGATGTCTAACGCAATCAGCTGCCAATAGACGATTTTCCAATCCGCGCCTTCACGGCGGAATTCAAATTTACAATGTGCCTTGAGTTCCCTTAGATCCCGTTGCTCACCCTTCTCAGCATTAACATCAAGTCGAAGCGTTACTGCCATTTTTCGTGCATGCGTCACATCTATCTCTATATCCTTAAACAGAAATTCAAGGAAGACATATTCCTCAAAAAGTTGTGTTATCGCCGGAACGACATCCTCGTAATTCTCAGGGATAATACCTGACGCGACACCGAAGAGTGTCGCAGCATCGTCTGCAGCGACATAGGTCTCGGAAAAGAGTGCCAGAATCGCTTCAATGTTTTCCACATCCAGCGATTCAAGGAGGTCGGAAAAATTGTCAAAAAATTCCTGTGCCTCCACCTCTGGATCCTTTAGCGGTTCCAATGCAATATCAACAACTAAACGCTCTTGATTGAGGGCAAAGGGTTCGTTATACGGTTTGTAATTCGCATCTTCAACAACCAGCGTATGTGCATCATCATAAAGAATACCTTGGAATGAATAAGCACCATCCACGCCAGTTTCAACGGATATCTCAAGTAATGTTACAGTCGCTCCCGGAATCGGGTTTCCTGTTCCTGCATCGGTGACAGTGCCAGAGACTGTACCGTATTCGAGTACGACCGGTTTTTCAGGTTCGGGTTCGGGTTCAAGTGGGTCTTCAGTTGTTCCACATGCAGAAATACATACCACAAATAATAAAAATAAGACTATTTTCTTGGGTATCATGATTATCTACTGCTCCTTATAATACTTAGGATTTACGCAATTTTGATTTTAGCACACACTGTTAAGTCGGGGTGCTTGGAAAAAACGCAGACGGTCTCTTGGCACAGGCTAACAGCCTATGCTACAAAAGAGCAGCATGCGTAAGTCCTAAATACTGTTCAGCGAGGTCACCGCTTCCTTATCGGACGTTTCAACGGAACTCCTTAATCGAAAAACTTCTCAAGCGTTTGTGAACTCGGTGGTTTCGTGAGTAGAGAAACGATTATCAAAGTGACAGACGAAACGGCAATCAGGATTGTAACGGGCATAATTCCGGTCCCCCCCACACTGTATCCGGGTGTCTGCCAGTTGCGGAGAAAGAAATAGAGCCATAATAAAACAACACTTCCAACCGCGGCGAATGCCCCCAACTTTGTGCTACGTCGCCAGAACAGTGCCGCGACTACAATTGGAAACAGCCCCGCAAATCCAGTGAACGACCAGATCGCGAGTCTAAAAATGCTCGGTGTCGCGACGAGAGAGATGAGATATGTGATACAAAGGACACCAATTACAAATAGGCGTCCGACCCATACCCGCTGTTTCTCGGAAAACGCCTCGCGACGATAATGACCAATAATATCGTGTGTGAACATGCTTCCAATAGCGAGCGATTGTGAATCAAGAGATGACATAATCGCTGCGAAAACACCCGCTCCTAAAAACCCAGCCAACACACCCGGAGCATGTATATGAATCATCTGGATCAACACGTTGTTCGCTTGCGGTCCCTGTAAATCAGGAACATCTACATTTCCCAATATTCCGAGCAGTACGCTCGGAATCCACACAATCGCGATACATAATGGATAAAGGATAATTGCATATCGGAAGGTACCGACATCCTTTGCAGTTAGGAAATGTGAAAAGATATGTGGGAACATACCGACACAGAGCGGAATACAGAGATACGTCAATAATTCCAACGGCTTAATATGCGCCGCTTGCATGAGTAAACCCGGGTCTACTTTAGAGATCGCGTTTGAAAGCCCGCCCATCCGATGCGTAATAACAAAGAAGGTGATTGCTCCGAGTGCCATGAAAACGAGTGTCTGGAACGTGTTCACCCAAGCAGTGCCACGCATCCCGCTGTACGTAACGTAACAAAGGACAACAACACAGATGAGTAAACCGCCCATCCATTGTGGGATTTTGCCATCGGTGAGTGTCGCCAATGTCCCACCGCCACCCATCACGCCGATCAGCAGATACGGTATGAGTAGCAACACAAATATAATGAAAAGCAGGAGCCCCAAACCGTTGGATTCCCAGCGATCTCGGAAGTACTGCGCCTGCGTTACATAGCCAAACTGCTTTCCGATTCGCCAGAGGCGAGTCCCGATAAAGAGGAACACACACGGCACGACGATCGCAGAAGAAGAAGCCATCAGCGCGAACACACCGATACCTCTATGATAGGCTTCACCCGATGCCCCGAGGATCGAGAACGCCGTCATATTCGTGCCGAAAAGTGTCATCAACAGGATAAACCAATTAATCGTCCGGCTCGCAACGAAGTAGTCTTCCCCAGTGTTTCGGAAGAGTTTATGGCTCAGGGCACCGAGAACCAGGACCATAATAAGATATATGAAAATGACAGCGAGGCTCATTTCTCTCCCCAATCCCCCCGTGCCTTGACGAAGGCGGCCATCAGCAATGTTGCTGCAAGGCAGTAACCGATATGATAGAGTAACCCGACTGGCATTCCTAAAACAAGCTGCGGTGTTTTCCAGAGCCAGAAATCGTTATGAAGTAAGAACAATAACACGAGCAAACCGTACAACAACCCTCTAATAGGTGTTTTCATGAGGTGCCTCCTTCTTTCGCCAATTATACAGGACTTACGCATTTTTCTATACTGCTGGCGGGGTTTTAAACCCCGCCAGCAAGGGGGGCATGCGGTGCCTCCTTCTTTCGCCAATTATAGTAAAAAATGGCGATACTGGCGACCATTACGATGCCATGAATCCACACAAACTGAATACGGGTCGGGATAAAAAAGAGAACAAGTGCAGCAGCAAACAGGATGCCACGCGTCCATAGGGATAATCTGTTAAAAACATATCCCGCGATCGCAGCTGCCAAAACAACCGTCCCCACCAATGTGAGTGAGAAATTTCCGAAAACTGCCCATAATACGGGTGTCCCGCCATCGCTATTCAACCAGAGTAATGCGGGTCGTAATACAAACGCGTAAGGCAACGCAAAACCGACGAGTGCGAACCTGAACGCTGCGAATCCGGTCGCCATTATCCCTGAACCCGCGATTGCAGCTGCGGCATACGCCGCCAGTGCAACGGGTGGCGTCACCATCGACATCATTCCAAAATAGAAAATAAAGAAATGCGCTGCAAGCGGAACAACGCCTAAATTCAGAAGTACGGGACCCACTAAGATCGCCATCAGCAGATAACAGACCGATGAAGGCAGCCCCATCCCCAGAATAATTGTCGAAATCATCAGGAAAAACAGTGCCAATATCAGATTTGTAGATGCAAGGGGTAAGATTGCTGACGGCAACTTGGTACCGATACCTGTGAGTGTCACCACACCTAAGATGATACCGACACACGCTGCAGCGGCAATCAGTGACACACCGCTCTGCGCTGCCCGCTCACACGGCGATACTATAAAATCTACGCCTCTTCGCAAATCTGAAATACCAAATCGGGACTCCGTTGGCGCGTGCTGTTTACGGATTTTGCGCACTAAGAAATCCAAAAGGCTTATCGTGCCGACAACCAGAAGGCTCCAACTCACTGCTCGGAACGCTGTAGCACCCATCAGGAGAAACCCGATGAGTGTGATAAACGCAGCGAGAAAGATACAGCCTTGCACCGCCAAAAGTTTCCCACGTTTCTCTTCCTGATCGTCGCTCTCTGTTTCTTCGGGACTGTGAACGCGCCTCCTACTTTTCGCCAAAAAATGCACCATACACAGCATGCCTGTGTAGTAAAGGACTGCTGGTAGCAGTGCCGCCCTGATGATCTCCAGATATGTAACGGCAGGCTCTACGATTTCAAGCATCATATAGGCGGCTGCCCCCATGATAGGTGGCATCAGTGCACCGCCAGAACTTGCCGCGGCTTCAATTCCGCCTGCCACTTCAGGTTGAAATCCAGAGCGTCGCATCAACGGAATCGTAAACGTACCGGTCGTCGCTGTATTTGCCACGGCGGAACCCGACAACGATCCCATCATACCGCTACCGAGGACAGCGACCTTCGCAGGTGCCCCTGCACTCGAACCGAATACACGCCTTGCTAAATTTAAGACATAATCGGTTGCCCCCGTCCGTTCCAACAACGTCCCGAACAACACAAAAAGGAATACATACGTGAACATCACTCGCAGGGCAATGCCAAAAGTGCCTTGACTGTGTAAAAACGCCTGGCTGACGATCCGTTGAACGGAATACCCGCGATGCGGAAACAGCCAATCCGGCATAAACTGTCCGAAACTGGCATAGAGCAGAAATGTGAGGGAGAGCAGCGGCAGCGTCATACCGATAGAACGGCGCGTCGCCTCTAATATTAAGACAAGTCCGATCCCACCGACGATGTAATCCTGTAGTGCCTCCGCGCCTGCCCGATCCCCGAGAGATTGACCGTCTAACCAAAACGCTTGGAAAATCGGTTCCGTTTGACTGAGCACGTAGCCGAAACAGACGATTACACTGCCTATCAGCGCGAAATCAAGTACTTGAAAGAAACGGTTGTCCGCGAAACGTGAATGAATAGGGTATTTCAGAAATACCACTATTAATCCGAGCATTGCGAAGAGTGCCAATTCGGATTGCGGTGCAAGCCGTGGATAGTTGACCTCGGCTAAGATAAAGAGACACAGCAGCACCGAGACTATTAGAAAGATGTTATCTTTTAACTTTTCTCTCAATTTTCAGTTGTCGGTTAATTGTCAGAACCAGGATTTATAGGATTTTAGGATTTTCAGGATTAGATTCGTTGTCAGTTGTCCAAACTTTGGTTAAGTTTAGCAAGAAATAAGGGGAAAGTCAAGGAAACTATATACGGACATACATGGAGGGTGTGTAAAGTTTTTGGCACGGAAGGATAAAAGTTAATTTCCTTTGGGAGTCTCCTCTTTAGTCCCGTAGGGACGTTATGTTTATAGTGCTACGGTTCAAAACAAAAGAGGGCACAACCGAAAACTGAGGCTATTTTAATTTTCAGCTCGGAGCGCATCGATAGGTGAAAGCCGCGCCGCCCGCATCGCGGGATAAACTCCGAAACCAATACCCATAAAAATCGAAAAGATAACAGAGATTAGTATCCAATGTCCAGAGAGGACGACAGGCCACTCTGGCAAGATTGGGACGATGTGCACGGCGAGTCTTGCCATGCCGTGCGCCGCGAACCAACCGCCAGCGATACCCAATATGCTGCCACAGAAACAGAGGCAAACTGATTCCGTCAAGAATTGCCAGAAAATGTGAACCCGTCTCGCACCAACAGATTTCCGTAAACCTATCTCCCGCGTTTTCTCTCCGACAGAGACAAGGCACATATTCATAATACCGATACCACCGACGAACAGCGAGAAACTTGCGATACTTCCCAACGCGATTTTTATCATTCGTTGCGTATGCGCAAGCCGCTGAATATTACCCTTCGGTATCCAATAACCGATAAAGTCATCTTTCCCGCGATGTCTTTTGCGCAGAACATGTTTAACTGAATCAATAATACTGTAAACATCGGCATCTTTTTTAAAAAAGAGAACCAATCTATCAACGTAGGGATTGCCTACAAGTCGCTGTTGACGCGTTGTTAACGGGACACAAACGGTATCATCTAAAGAGCGCCAAGAACTGAGACTACTCCCTTTTGTTTTCATCACACCGACGACACGCAGTCTAACCGAGGGCAGCCGCCAAGAAAACCGCACCTTCACTTCTTGACCAATAGCGGAGGTCTCTCTGAACAACTCACCGGCAATATTGGCACCCAAGACACAGACCTGAGTTGCGTTTTCAACATCACTCTCGGAGAGGAATCTGCCTTCTCGAATTTCCCACTGCATACCGAGTGCGTAATCTGCGGTGACGCCTTCAAAATGCGGACTGGGTTGGCTGCCGTATTGGCTGCTAACGAGGTGGGGGCGGAATCTTTCATTTTTCGGTAAAGCAAATAAGACATTGGGACATTCCGCTTCAATGGCATGAGCGTCATCAAGGGTATACCGTTCGGTTGTTCGCACAAGTCGTCCACGTTTCCAGATGGTACTCCGTGTCCACAATTGAACTTGGTTTGTTCCGCCAAGTTTTTCAAGGTCTTTGACGATGAGAAGTTTTGCCCCATCACCGATAGCCATCATGCACAGCACACTGGCAATCCCGATAAAAATACCAAGGATGGATAACCCAGCACGCAATCGGTTTTGAGAGAGATGTAAAATACCGGTAGCGACGGAATCACGGATTTTCATTTTGTAGATCCGGGAAAAATAGTGCTGTCAAGAATAGCGACTAGATACTGTCCACACAGCAAGCAGGTAATGCCCCTAATTTGCTATTAATTCTGTAGACTTAAAGAGGAAGGGATTTAGGAAAAAGGTTTAAGAAAATGCAAAAAACGGGGAAGATTAAGGAAAAGGAAGGACTTACGCTGAATTGTCTTGATAAGTACGAACCTCTTCTTCAGTTTGCTTTGTTTTCCGAGCTGCGCCCTTAAATACAGCGTAAAGATACCAGAATGCAGGTATCAACAGAACACCACCGACACCCAGCACAATCAGCATCGGACGTAGTACGGCATCGGGTGCAGCGGTATTTGAAAAGGTTAAGTCCGGGGTGACAAGGTAGGGATACTGCGCCAGCCCCCAACCGAAAACGATGAGTGTAACCTGTATCGGGACGAGGATACGCGTAAGGCGAAATTGTCGGTTCCAAAGCGTCCAGATTGCCCAGAGTGCCACTGCCCCTGTTAAGATTTGAAACGGGATTGACCAAGCGGCACTTGCGAGCCCGCGTCGGATTGTTGGGGCACCTTCAGCAGATAAGATAAAACTCAGTCCTGCCATCACGCCGACACTCACTGCTGCGATGAGGGCGCGTCGTCGAAAATCTTCCTGCAACTCGGTGTCATCAGTCTCCAGTGTGAGATACACCGCTGCAAGTAAGGCACAAAGAGTTAAGGTGAAGAACCCGATTGCAAATGGAAATGGCGCGAACCACGCTGAAATGAAGTCGGTGGTTACCTGTCTACTTTCCATGTCAACGTGAATTGTGCCAGATGCAACTGCGCCCAAGGTAATCCCTAACATCACAGGTGTGATGACACTCCCAATAGCGAATACGCGGCTCCAACGGCGATGTGTCGTATCGGATTGGACATCGTAGGTACGGAACACAAACGCCGAGCCGCGCAGCACAATACCGATGAGCATTAATGTTAGTGGAATGTGTAGAGCCGTGCTGATCGCCGCGAATCCGACAGGGAACGCCACGAACAGCAACACGATAATTACAATCAGCCAGACATGGTTCGCCTCCCAGATCGGTGCGATGGCTTCTGTGATAAGATCACGTTGTGACTTTGCGCGCGGCCCTGTAGCGAACAGATCCCAAATACCGCCACCAAAGTCTGCGCCACCCGTTAGCATATAGATAATCAAAGAGATAAGCATCACGCCTGCAACGCAGAGCTCAAGTGTTAACATAGTATTGGCTGTCGGCTATCGGTTGTCGGCTGTCAGTAACAGGTTTTGTGGCAGATAAGAATCCTTGCAACCGCCACACGTCCTACCGATAGCCGATAACTAACGCCTCACGAGTTGTACGGATCTTATTTAACAAGTTAATGCGAACTTAAAAATATATGACGGCGTAATAGGACAACAACAACGATTGAAAGGAAAATGTAAAGGACAGTAAAACTGACAAAAGGTATAACCAGATTTGGCATCGGGGTTACCGCATCTGCTGTGCGCATGTAATTATAGATAACCCACGGTTGCCGTCCGACTTCCGTGACCGTCCAACCCGCTTCGATCGCGATAAATCCGAGTGGTGCACAGAACGTGATAAACCGAAGATACCAGCGTTCGGTTGGCAGCCTTTTGTGTCGCCACGCTAACCAACCACCCAAGACACCCGCAGTAATCAGGACGATTCCACACGCGACCATAATTTGAAACGCATAGTGCACGATTGCCACAGGTGGCCGATTTTCACGTGGAACGTCCTTGAGCCCCATTATTTCTGCGTTGAAATCAGAATGTGCGAGGAAACTGAGTGCTTTCGGAATCTCGATCGCATATCGGGTTACTTCAGCGTCTTCGTCGGGAATACCACCGATGCGTAAGGGCGCGCCGCGTTCCGTCTCCCACTGTGCCTCCATCGCTGCGAGTTTGATAGGTTGGTGTTTCGCCAGACGTTTGGCACTGATGTCCCCTGAAATCGGTTGGAGGAGCGCGAAAACCGCACCAACGCTTAAAGCGATCGCAAACGCCCGACGATGGAATAGATTATCGGGGTCGCGTCGCAGGAAATAGGCGTGGATGCCTGCTACCGCGAATCCGACTGATAGAAAGGCAGCGATGGTCATGTGAAGTGCTTGACTGAAGGAGGAAGGATTCAGCATCGCCGCAATTGGATCAACGTTTGTCACCTCACCATTGACGATTGAAAAACCGGTAGGCGTGTTCATCCATGCATTCGCGGTAACAACAAAGATACCGGAAAATGTGCCACCGAGTAGCACCATCATACCGGCAAACCAGTGTGCATATTTTGGGATGCGGTTCCAGCCGTAGAGGTAAAGCCCCAAGAAGATCGCTTCAAGGAAGAACGCAAACCCTTCCAACGAAAACGGCATCCCGATGATAGGCCCGGCGTAAGCCATGAAATTGGGCCACAATAAGCCGAGTTCAAAAGATAAAACAGTGCCAGAGACTGCCCCGACAGCGAACATGATAGCAGTCCCTTTTGCCCACTGCTTCGCCAGCGTCAGGTAAACTTCCTCTCGCGTTCTGAGCCACAACCCTTCGGCAATTACCATTAACAAGGGCATTGCTATGCCGACGACTGCAAAAATGATGTGAAACGCCAGTGACATCGCCATCTGTGCACGTGCTGCCAATAAATCCGACATGAGAGTGACCTCCTTCATGCATCAGCTGCACACCGGCGAGTGGACCCAAGCACCCACCTTATTTACTAACTATAGGACCTACGCAGTCCCCTTGCAGGCGGGGTTTTAAACCCTGAAGAAATACGCAGAAACACCCAAGCAAAAACCCCAAGCAAAAACCCTGCAGTGCTTAAAGTCCCCCTGATAAGGGGCAGGGAATGTCCATAAGGCATTCATACCCGGTGAATGCCCATAAGGCATTCATACCGTTGATTCTGATTCTTTAGGGGGTTATCTACCATCGCGTGCTAAATTTGCGTAAGTCCTATACAGAGACACCTCAAGCAACCCACGGTTCAAGCCCAAGGAGTTTCTTTCCTAAAGGTGTCAATTCAGCCGTTTTACCTTGGTGATGCTCCTTCTCTTGTTGCTCTTTTCCGAGTCCTGTTAGCCGCTCACGCCATCCTTTAACACGGCCTTCGCTTATCGCTTTGCCGCCATCCGGTGCGGGTGACATTGTGATGTACTGCGCCATTCGCGGGCGTTCAGCAGAGTTCGGACTGCTGCCGTGTGGCAACGCGCTATGCCAAATAACCAGATCGCCTGCTTTTCCTGCGACGGGTACCGCTTCCGCTTGGTAGTCTCGCACGACTTCCTTTGGGTTCGCATCGTCAGGAAGGTCGTTCAACCACGATTCCAACTTCCGATGGAAACCGGGAATACAGGTAAACGCGCCTTGGTTACCCGGGGTATCCGCCAGATATAGGACACCCTGTACTTTTAAACGCACCGGCATATCGTCTAACGACATATCCCAATGCAGGTAAGGACCGGTGAACTTCCACTCCGGACGTTCAGGCGGATTCATACTTGCTCGATCAAAACTAACCCAGAGTTTATCGTTGCTCCAAATTTCTGAGAACGCCTGATGGACGCGCGGGTACTGGCGGTTATTCCACAGAGCTTGGTGTTGATAAATCTCCACCATAATACTTCGGCGTGGCGGATCGGGATACCAACTGTCTGGATCGTCGCCATCCATCTCAAGAAAATCCCAGACGGCTTGTTCCGCGGCTCGGCAATTATCAAGCGGCACCGCTTCCGGTACAACAACATAGCCGTTCTCTTCCCAAAATTCTAAGGCTTCTGCATCAAAAACTGGCATGAGTCGCTCCTTATCAATCTATTCAGTTCAGAACTGTTCTATAAACAGAAAAACATTTTGATTGCCTGAAGATCAATATATTTTTAAGAATACCACAAAATATCAAGAGAATCAAACTTTTAAACCTATACAGGTGTGTAAATTTTTGGTATAGCATTATTTTTTCGATAGAACAGGTCTATTTACATAGCACTCCGCTGGAGTGCAAGAGAAGGTGTCCATCTTTTTCTATAGATATATTGCTCCGCTGGAGCAAAGAGACTTGTTGTGACAGGCAATGCGTAAACCAGCCACGGAATGAGAACAAAACAGATGCAATCGAAACTCTGAAAAATTTTCTTGCAATTGGCTTCACTCTATGCTAAAGTATGGACACTTTGACGCATAAGATTTAGTGAATACTGAGACGGAGGAAGAGTTCCCAATGTTTAAAGCAGGATTTATCGGTGCAGGTGGACGCAGTCAGGGTGCACACTACCCGAGCGTTAATCGTCTGGAAGATGATGTCGAGATGCTCGGTGCGTGTGAACTTGATGAGGATAAACTCGCGCAAGTCGCTCAGAAATACGAGTTCCCGCATACGTTCACAGACCATCGGAAGATGTTAGATACCTTAGATTTAGATGTCGTCTATTGTGTAATGAACGAGAAGTGGATTTTGCAACCCGCTTTGGATTGCCTCAACGCTGGCAAGCATCTGTTTATCGAGAAACCACCCGGTGCGAATAGCGATGAAACACAACAACTCCTTGAGGCAGCGGTTGCCAATGATGTCTACTGCATGGTAGGGTTCCAGCGTAGATACGCCGCTGTCACACGCGAAGCGATGCGGCGTGTTGCGGAAAAGGGACCCGTTACATTAGCCGTCACTACTTTTAACAAACAGATGTTGGGCGGGAATCGGGAATTTACGACAACGCTTTGGAACGATGTCTGCCACGTCGTCGATCTGCTCCGGTATATGGCAGGCGGCGAACCGGTGGAAGTCACAGCGCATCGCGATACTTTTGGGGCGGAACAGCGCAATTTTTACACCGCCTTCGTCCGTTTCGATAATAACGTCACAGGTGTACTTTTTGGGAGTCGTGCATCCGGTGGACGCGTGCTGCGTTCCGAACTGCACGGTGTCGGTATCGGTTGTTACATGAAGATTCCTGAAGAGATCGAAATTTATGAAGATAATAATAGGAATGTTATGGGCGGTTGGGAAGTCGATGGCGTAGATCAGCGCGATTCACCGAGTTATGAAGGTGTACTGACGATGCATCAACACTTCGTTGATAGTGTTCGCAATCGGACAGTTCCACTCACAGACCTTCGTGATGTTATCCACTCCATTCATCTCGTGGATCAGATAGAAGGGCCTTTACCGAATTAATTTGATGGACTCAATTTTCGAGAAAGAGGCACAGGCTAACAGCCTATGCTACGATGCAGCATTTC
Source organism: Candidatus Poribacteria bacterium (assembly GCA_022827185.1). Lineage (GTDB taxonomy): Bacteria > Poribacteria > WGA-4E > WGA-4E > WGA-3G > WGA-3G. Next base: position 20,821 of record JAJDTM010000034.1, on the reverse strand, counting down.
CGCAATTGGAGATCGGATATATGCTTGACGAAAAACACCTACAACACCAGATTACTGACGAACAACGCAACAGTTTAAATGCGGACGGGTATTTTACCGTTGAAAATGCGCTGCCGTTAGACCTTGTTGAACGCCTTGAAGCACGGGTAGATAACATCTACCAAAATCATCTTGATGCGGGTTATGATCCGTATACCAAAAATCAGATGACCGCGCACAGCAATTTTTTCTACCCGAACTTCCTCGGTAGAGACCAGATTTTCGTGAATATTTTGGATTGGTATAAAACGTTCCCGAAGGTGTGGGGTATTTTGGGCTGGAATATCTACTCTTACCACAGCCACTTCATTATCACACCACCACGTCCGGAGGCAGTTCGCGGTAAATCCACGCCACTCGGTTGGCATCAAGACAGCGGACGCGTTAACATTGAGATCGAAAGTTCACCGCGCCCCCGTCTCTCCATCAAAGTTGTTTATTGGCTCTCCGATTGCTCCGAAACGGGACGCGGCAATTTCTATGTTATCCCCGGAAGCCATCTGTGGGATAAACTTGAACGTCCAGAAGATGGATCAATGCCGGAAGGGGCAACGCCTGTCTGTTGTAAACCGGGTGATGCGGTTTTCTTTGACCGCCGTATATGGCATGCCCGCAGCGAAAACGATTCTGACATTACGCGTAAAGGACTCTTCTATGGATACGGCTACCGATGGCTACGCAGTAAGGATGATATGACGATTCCACAGGAGATGTTTGAACGGAATGATCCGATTCGACAGCAACTGCTCGGCGGTGGAATGAACGCAAATGGACATTTTTCACCGAAGGACGCAGATGTTCCTTTGAAAATATGGCTTGAAGAACAAGGGGTTATTTCAAAGTAACGGCACACGCTTGCAGCCTTAATTTTTATATCAATTGGCTTGACACACATAAGAAAATAGCGTATAATTTCATTAATAGCACTTACGCAATTTTTCTACGGAGTCCTACGTATCACGTGCAGCTAATGAGGCTTAAGACCTCACCAACGAACGAATTTGCGTAGGTACTGATTAAGTAATGTATTAATATGGAGGCATAGCGCGATGTTTCAAACGCGGCTTAATGCAAGTGCCTTGGCTGTTATCCTCACGACAGCCATTTTGATTGCAGTAGCTTCAGGGGAGGAGGCAGTGACAACTCCAGATATGCTAAAAGTAGGAATGATCGCCCCAGATTTTACACTCAAAGATGAAGAAGGCGTTGAGCGAAACCTCAGCGATTATTTAGGGAAAAAGAATGTCGTTCTCGCTTTTTATCCGAAAGATTTCACAGGTGGCTGAACAGCCGAACTTTGCTCGCTCCGGGATAATTTGAGCGAGATAGAAGCAACCGAGAGTGTCCTTTTCGGTGTTAGCGTTGATGATGTTGATTCACATAAACGGTTTAGGGAAGCAGAAAAATTCGGATTTTCACTCTTAGCCGACACTGAATTTGAGGTAAGCAAGCAGTACAGCGGTATCATGGAAAGGTTCAACGCCTCAAATCGGACAACCTTTATCATTGATAAAGCAGGGTATATCCGCGCCATCGATGAAGAGGTCAAGGTCAAAACGCACGGCGAAGATGTCGTCGCACTGCTTAAGAAGGTACTACCGAAGATAGAAGTTGGGCAACCCGCTCCAGATTTCATTGCCACTGATAGTACAGGCAAAACTTATCAACTCAGCGAGTTGACCGAGAAAAAGAACATCGTGTTATCGTTTTACCCGCGCGACTTCGGACGCGGCTGAACGGCGCAAGTTTGCTCGCTCCGTGATGAGTCGAGTAGTTTCGCAAAATACGATGCCCAGATTTTCGGGATCACCCACAATGACGCAGATTCGCGTCAGAAATTTTCGGAAGAAAATCAGTTGAATTTCCCGCTTTTGGTGGACGCTGGACGCAATCTCGCGCTTTTGTACGGCGCGACGGATGCCCCAGATGGCAGCATCCAACGATCTGCTATTATCATTGATAAAACGGGAAAGATTGTGGAAATTGATAAAACGGTCAATGCAAGTACCCATGGACCGGACTTAGTTAATTTTTTCAAAACTTTGGAAACGTCAAATTAATTGATGACGCGTAGCAACTTATCGACAATTCCGGCAGGCATTGCATGGGGGACCTCTGTCCTGTTTAGCCCATTTTTGGTGCCAATTGCAACTGCCGTCGGCGTTGTCCAAAAATATGCGCACCCCCAAGACGCACTCCGCTGGTTAGTGATTGTCGTTGTATTTGTTACGGTGCTGCCGGCACTCTCAATAGGGCTAATGGTCCGGTACGCCAAAGTCAGCGACTTTCATCTACAGAATAGAGAGGAACGACTCCTCCCTTTATGCTGTACGCTCATCAGTATGATTGTCGGCACTGTTTTACTGCACCAACTCGGTGCGGCACGCGAAATCGTTTGGGCAGGCGTCGCCTACGTCGCGAATAGTGTTATTTTTTCGGCAATTACCCCAATCTGGAAAATCAGCTTTCACAGCAGCGTTGCCACGGGATGTGTTACCGTTCTTGTTATGCTCGTTAACCCACAATTCGGCTGGCTATTTCTGTTGATTCCATTGATTTCATGGGCGCGGGTTTACCGAAAACGGCACACGCTCCTCCAAACCGTTGTCGGTGCAGTACTTGCTGTCAGCACTACGGTCATTGTTCTGTATATGGCACAACTTGGCAGTCAAACTTGAAGTAGAATAGCACCACGTTAGTTAGACAAATACGAGTGGTGGATCATCTACGACAGACTTACGCGCCTACTTTTGTTGTAAATCATCGTGGATGTTTTAGGGGAGGTAGGTTGTCCCAATCGCATTCAAGGCAGAAATCCGCTTCTCTACCGAGTCGGCGCACGCGCCCGCCACACTCAGGACACTTAACAAGGCGAGGAGAGTTTGCTTCTTCAGCACTTGGTGGGAACATGAGTAGCTGCTCTATCGGTACATTTCGTTCCCCTTCTTCCACAAACTCCAACTGCAGATTCTCAATTATATCGTGGGTATCAAGTTTAAAGGGTGGTGGCGAATTCCGAGTCAGGTTAATAAAATCGCTACGGTAGACCCGAATGGTATTCTCTTCTCGCACCTGTCGTATAAAAAGCGTATATTTATCAGGTGCCACCAAATAAGCCGCAGTATCCAAAATATATCTGCGCGGTTTGATTGCTATCTCAAAGCCTCTATAGTGAAAAACGGAGGCGTTCGCGTCAGGCTGCATCTGACAGATTTCAGAGAGTTCATGAGAACGCGATGCAGAGAGGATCAACGCATAGTGCCGACAAGGATGTTGTAAGAGGCGTTCAAACGGCAGAAAATTTTCGGGTTCCGCGCTATTTTGGAGAAACGTCGTAAAAGTCGCATAAGCGTTCTCAGTGGCTTCGTGCAAGATGAGTTGACTTAACCGCCGAGACTCCGGTGTCCGCGTTATATCGGCGCGATTAATTTCTCGCGAGTAAAGTTCAACCTGCACATTAACATCAATCGGTTGATTTTCATCACTGATACGCTGTAACCGTTCCACGGGCCGGTCTGCGATTTTAAGAACAAATGGTAACATAGCAACCCTTTTAAACTCCTTAAACGAAAGATTTAATAAGTGTAGCACAGATTCCGGTCTTTGTCCAATTAATTATGCTCCGCCTTAAGAAATCCTGTGGCTTATCATCGGAGAACCCGATCCGAAAGTTGTATCTTTTTCCGTTTTATGATATACTAACTTAACCAGAAAGGAGATAGATTATGTCCGGACATTCTAAATGGTCAACAATCAAACATAAAAAAGCGGCGAACGACTCCAGACGCGGCAAACTCTTCTCAAAGTTAGTCAAAGAGATTACCGCCTCGGCGCGTGTTGGTGGCGGCGATGTAGATACAAATCCACGCCTTAGAACCGCCATTGCAGCTGCAAAATCAAGCAACGTTCCCAACGATAACATTGAAAAAGCGATCCTTCGTGGCACCGGAGAACTTGAGGGTGAAACCTACGAAGAAATCCTCTACGAAGGTTACGGACCCGGCGGGACCGCAGTGATGATAGAAGTCTTGACCGACAACCGCAATCGCGCTGTCGCAGCGATTCGACACGCTTTCAGTAAACACGAAGGCAGAATCGGCGAACGTGGATGCGTCGCATGGGGCTTCGATAAATGTGGATTGATCGTCGTCACGCCTGATAGCATCGATGAAGAAGAATTGTTTATGATCGCGGTTGAAGCGGGTGCTGAAGATGTAACCGCTTCCGAAACAGGTATGGAAATTATTACACCGTTCGAGATGTTCGATAACGTCCTAACAGCGATTCAGGAAACACCCGCTGAAGTCCAACTCGCTGAAATTAGCATGGTTCCGCAAAATACCGTGAGACTTGAAGGCAAAGAAGCAGAACGGATGTTACGCCTCATGGACGCGCTCGACGAACTCGACGATGTACAAAAAGTCTATGCCAATTTCGATATCCCCGATAACCTCTTAGAAGCCGCAGCGTAACTGCTGCATCCAACCCGCAAGGTGTTTGGTAATAGGCTAATTAAAACTTCACAGCATCAAAAACTTAGTCCGTAACGTAGTGGAGGACGGTTCTGAGGAAAGGGACATCAAATGCAAAACCCACCTCACCCAACCGCAAGGAATAGTAAAAAAATAGTTCTTGGCATTGACCCCGGCATTGCGAATACTGGATACGGTGTGATTGAATTCCACGCCAATCGGTTTACGCCGCGTGCCTTCGGGAACATCACAACCAGCCCTCAAACAGCATCGGAAATGCGACTGAAAAAAATTTATGATGCTGTGACTGACTTGATTGCGGAATTCGCCATCGAGAGCGTAGTCCTTGAGGATATCTTTTTTAGTAAGAATATAAACAGCGCATTCACCCTTGGCGAAGTCAAAGGCATTGTGAAGCTTGCGGCTGCGAATGCGAATTGTCCTATTGCACTATACGCGCCGACTCAGGTCAAACAGGCCATCGTCGGCTATGGGAAAGCCACAAAAGCCCAGATGCAAAAAATGACACAAGTCCTGCTGAAACTTAAAGAACCCCCACGTCCGGATCATGCGGCAGACGCGCTCGCACTTGCACTTTGCCATGCCCGTTCTTATAAAGTTCTTGAACTCAAAAAAAAGTATACACAATAGCAACCGCGTATTTCTGTTTAGAGGAACGTTAGGATGATTGCTTATATCAAAGGCGTTATTGTTCATAAAGAGACAAAACAGGTGATTGTAGATGTAAACGGTATTGGATATGCCGTTGACGTAGCCCCGAGACTTGTAACAGATTTACCACCGATAGGCGACCCCGTTACCTTTCATACACACTACTATCAAAACCGTGAAAACAAGATAACCCTTTATGGATTTATTTCAAGGGATGCCCTAAAAGTCTTTGAATTGGCACTGACTGTCTCTGGCGTAGGACCAGCCCTCGCGCAAAATATCGTTGCGAGGTTGTCTCCTTTACAATTCCAACGCGCCGTACAGCGTGGAGAAACTACCACACTGATGCGGGTGCCACGCTTAACCAAAGACATTGCGCAAGTTATCATTACCAAACTTAAAAAGAATATCACTAAAATGAAACTTGAAGGCGACGCTGATCTTGAGAAATCTGGGACACCAGATGTCTCGGTAATCGAAATGCTCGTTAATCTCGGTGCATCGGAACTTGAGGCAGAACAAGCCGTCGAAAAAGCACAAAAAATCCTCGGAGATTCCGCAGAACCAGAGAACTTACTCAAACAGGCACTTCGCTATATCCGAAATTAGCCGCTATTTTGAGAGTTGTCAGTTATTGGTTCGGTTTTTCTGCGAAAAACCTTTCAGTTATCAGTCTGAACCTAATTGGGGGACTAACGGTTCCCAAGAAATGTCTGCAGACAGGAAATCTCTTAACTAAAAACTGAAAACTGAAAACCATTCAAGGATAAAACAAGATGGATAACCACGACAAGCCAGATTCCCTTCGGATACAAGATTTGGCGACTGAAGATGATGACTTCGGATATAGCCTACGTCCGAGAACGCTGAAGGAATTTATTGGACAGGATAGAGCGAAAAAACAGCTTTACATCCATATTGAAGCTGCCAAAGAGCGTGGGGATGCGCTTGAACATGTGCTACTTGTGAGTCCACCAGGGTTAGGAAAAACGACGCTTGCCAGGATCATCGCCAATGAAATTCAGAGCAACTTTAAACAGGCGATCGGTCCTGTCATGGAAAAATTGGACTTAGCCTCAACGCTGACGAATCTTGAAAAGGGAGACATCCTCTTCATTGACGAAATCCACCAGATGAAAGGGAACGTGCAAGAATCACTTTATCCAGCGATGGAAGATTATCAACTCGATTTCACTATCGGTCAAGGGCCTGCATCCGATGTTATGCAAGTCCCGCTTGATCCGTTTACGTTAGTGGGTGCGACGACACGTGAAGGATTGCTGGCGGGTCCCTTTCGGGATCGGTTCGGCATTCGTATTCACCTTGATTACTACGAACCGGAGGACATCCAACAGGTTATCCGCATTAACAGTGCAAAACTCAATATTAATATTGACGAAGATGCCGAATACGCCTTAGCCCGTCGCTCGCGTGGCACGATGCGAATTGCGAATAAATTACTCGCCAACGTCAGAGATTATGCCCAGGTCGAAAGCGATGGCATACTGACGCTTGCGGTTGCGGAGGAGGCATTGGAATTCTTTGGTATTGATGAACGCGGATTAAACGCACAGGACTACGCCTACTTCCAGACCCTTATTGAAAAATTCAACGGACGCGCGGGGGTTAAGGCACTCGCTGTCGCGCTGAGTGAGGATGAGCGCACTGTTGCAGAAGTTTACGAACCTTATTATATTAAAGCAGGGTTCTTGGCACTGACACCGGGAGGGCGCGTCGCAACCGATGCGGCTTATGCGTACTTTGACTACCCTGTAAATTCGCAAGCAACGCTGTTCTCTTAGTGGTAAAAAAATTCTGGTGAGGCACCCACTTCCCGCATAGTTATGAAACTTACAGATTTCGATTATCACCTGCCTCCTGACCGGATTGCGCAAAGTCCCCTTCAACAGCGTGACGCATCGCGGCTTCTGGTAGTTAACCGCGCTACCGGCACCTTTCAGCATACCGTGTTTTCGCAGATCGGGGAATATTTACCGCACAATGCGCTGTTAGTTCTGAACGACACGAAGGTAATCCCAGCACGGTTAATCGGTAACAAAGTCGGAACCGGTGGCAAGATAGAATTGCTGCTCATCGGAGCAAAAGAACCGGATACTTGGGAAGTGCTTGCCAAACCGAGACGCAGCCTGCAAATCGGCACACAGATTGCTTTTGGGGATAGTATCTTAAAAGCAGAAGTGCTTGCGAAACCAGATAATGGACACTGTATCGTCCGTTTTGACTATGACCCTAACGATGGGTTTTCGGCCATCCTTGCTGAGATTGGCATGATGCCTTTACCGCCTTATATTCGGCGTCCACCGAACGCTGAAGATAAGGTGCGTTATCAGTCGGTTTACGCGACCGCTGAAGGTGCGATTGCCGCCCCGACAGCCGGGTTGCACTTTACACAAGAATTGTTGGCGGAATTAAAAAAATCCGGAATAGAGATAGCAACATTAACATTGCACGTTGGACCCGGAACGTTCCAACCCGTGAAAGTCGAAAATATTCAGAAGCATAAAATGCACGCTGAATATATCCATCTCACTGAAACAGAAGCGCACCGGATTTGCAGCGTACGGGAGACAGGATCGAAAATTGTTGCTATCGGGACGACAGTCGTCCGATCGCTCGAAACAGCTGGCCTGACAGGCACTGTCCGTCCTTATAGCGGTTATAGCGATCTTTTTATTTATCCCGGACACCAATTTAATGTCGTAGATGCATTGGTTACCAATTTTCATCTACCTAAATCAACTTTACTCATGCTTGTGAGTGCCTTTGCGCAACAAGATTTGATTCAGGAAGCGTATCAAGAGGCACTCCAACATAACTACCGTTTCTACAGTTATGGCGATGCCATGCTAATTCTTTAGAAAACAGAAGGAGACCCTTCATGGAACAACTATTACCGTTTTTCCCGCTTATAGCAATCGGTGCTATCTTTTATTTCCTACTACTTCGCCCCGAACAAGCGAAACGCAAAAAACATCAGAATATGTTAGAGAATCTGTCTAAGGGGGATGAGATTGTAACCAACGGTGGCTTGCACGGCAAAATCCTTGGGATGAGCAACGATAAGAATCTTATTCTTCTTACCGTTGGGGAAGTGAATAGCCAAGAAATAAAGGTTCAAATCTCGCGGAGTGCCGTTGCCTTTCTGAAAAAAGGTGGCGAACTCATTGAAGGCGAGTAGTGCCATATTCACCTTCATTTTGTAGGCGCGGTATAATTTTGTAGGCGCGGTATAACAGTGTAGTGCAGCTGATTTCCTCAGAGATTCGGCTGCACCCATAACTGGTAGCCACTGCCTTCAGAAGTTAATGCCACTACGTTATCATTTTCTGAAACTACGAATACATCGTTATGATATAACTGCACGCGTATCGTCTCTGTGCTATGCGCGATGTCGAAAGTAACGTCCCCGTTTCCATCAAGGAACCTATGAAAGCAGATCGCCTCCGCTTTGGCAGGTATTGTGGGGGCATTTGTGCTTGCCTCTAAATCATCTGAAAAGACATTCTCTGAAATCCTAAGGTGCGTCTTATCTTCACCTACTGCCTCGCCTGCCTCCAGAATCACCGTTGCAGATTCTGAGTGAGATGGTACTTTGCAGACCGCGATTTCGATTCCCGATTCACCTGCGAGGATCTCATAAGTTGTGTGGTGTGGGACATAAGCTATGCACGCCTCTCCGTGGAAAACATCTGGACGCTCACCCAAAATCCCGTTTGCTTTATTGCCGTTATGTCCGACCAATAAAGTACAGTCTCCACCTAATGCAATCAGTGCGACTTCAGTATCATCAGAATGATCAAAGAAAGTTGCCTCAGACGTGAGGCGAAGAATCCCAAAATGGAGCTTTGTGATCCCCATTTCGCCGGGCTTCACGATTTCGGTGTATCCGTTGGTAGGCGTGTAATTTTTAGATGCCGACATTGGATTGAAAAACCGAGAGATGTTCAACGAGACTTGCTAACGGCAGTCCAACGACATTAAAATAGCACCCTTCAATGCGTCGAACGAAAGCGGCACCGCGGCCTTGAATGCCATAAGCACCCGCTTTGTCTGATGCCTCTCCGCTTTCAATATAGGCGGCTATCTCGGCAGCATGTAACCGTCGAAAGTAGACTTGGGTCGTTTCCGCCCAGACGTGTTTCTGCCCTATTGCTGCGTCAATTAATGCAACACCTGTCACGACTTCATGGCAGGTGCCACTAAGGCGCGATAACATCGCTGATGCGTCCGCATCGTCAGTGGGTTTACCGAGAAGTTCCCCCTCTAAAGATACCAACGTATCTGCTCCGATAATCAGACCGTGATTGTAATGTTGTGTGACAGACACAGCCTTTAACGCGGCAAGTTCTTGTGTTACTTCACTCGCAGGTTTAGTTGCATAGACGGTGTGCGGTGGTTCGACAATATCACTCGGATGTATTTTAAATGTTAACCCAATCTGTGATAGCAACGCTGAGCGTCGAGGTGATGCAGAGGCTAAAATCAGGAGCGGAATTTCTACAATACATTCGCGCGTTTGCATGCTATTTTAGACAATACCATTTTGTATCTTGTCCCTCGTGGATTTGCAACAGATTCGCCTGGACCAATTCTTGAAGACCATTTTCAATGTCTGCCTTAGAAAATCCGATCTTTTGAAGAAGCGGGTCACGACGTGGCATGCGAAACCACTCGGGGTTTTCGGAAGAACGATATCTTTTTTTAAAGACCTCCAAAGCATTGTACAAACGCAGCGTCCTCGGAGGCAATCCAACAAGTGGGTTAATCTCAGCAAAGGATTGGAGCGATTCGTTCGGCATTGCTTCAGTCCATAGATAAGCAGAGTTATTCATACTATACACAACGTATGTATCTGAAAATTGGTTACAAAAAAGTAATAAACGACCTTTTGTTACTTTCTCAGCATATCAATATTGTAGCGTCTCATGATGCACCTAACCCGCTGCCTTTGACAATTTTTTGAGGTCATGGTAGACTCTACCAAATCTCATACAAGATGGTGTGCTATTGCCGTCCTCCAACGAAAATCGCCTATCAGTGCGTTCCCTCCTGCTCGGTCTCTGCTTTGTTATTCTGATATGTTGCATCGTCTCTTATGCGGAATTAGTAATTACCTACATCCAAATCGGTTTTTTACAGTTGCCGCCAGCAGTCATTGGGTTGTTCTTTTTTCTCGTATTAGCGAACCGGTTGCTTGCCAAACTCAGGGATCAGTTCGCGTTGTCGCCGCGCGAATTGATGTGTATCTACTGTATGATGCTCGTTGCATCAATGATTTCATCGCGCGGTGTCATGGAAAAACTCATCCCTGCCCTGATCGCGGTTAACTATTTTACCAACGAAACCAATAGTTGGGACACGCTCTTTTTCCCACATATCAAACCGTGGCTGATCCCTTTCTCTCCTGAACAAAAAGGACAAGCCGCTATCGCTATCAGTTTTTATGAAGGCACACAAACAGGTGATGCCATTCCGTGGCGAGCGTGGTTAGAGCCGTTGTGTGTTTGGGGTGTACTTGTCTTTTTAGTGTTCACTGCGTTTCTCTGTTTGGCGGCGATTTTGCGCAAACAGTGGATTGAAAATGAGAAACTCTCATTTCCGTTGGTCTCGCTCCCACTTGAGTTCGTATATGAAAGACGTGGCTTTCTGCGGAACCGCTTGATGTGGATAGGGTTTGCACTGCCTGCGTTCATCTTTACGTTAAACGGACTCCATGAAATTTCGCCGCAAATCCCGAATATCTCGTTGAGGTATCTGCTCAACCAGTATTTCACAGAGCAACCCTTTAATGCCATCGCTTACACACCCATTTTTCTTTCCTTCGCGGCAGTAGGGTTTTTCTATTTACTACCGACCCAACTCCTTTTCAGCCTATGGTTCTTTTTCCTACTCACACGACTTCAAGATGTTGTTGCTGCAATGTTCGGTTTACGGGTAAGTGGAATGCCGCTCTATCCAACTCGACTCTATATCGGTTACCAAGTCGCGGGTGCTTATATTGTACTCGTAGTTTCGTTTATTTACATGGGACTTCCGCATTTCCGACATGTATTTCGCCGCGCATTCACTGCAACACACGCGGAGGATCGGGAGGAACTTTTACCGTATCGCACGGCGGTCTGGGGACTCATTATCAGTTTAATCCTCGCGATAGGGTGGTGTTACACAGCAGGGCTGAATTTAGGGTTTGCGGCGTTCGAGATACTGGTTTATATATGCATCGTTGCTGTGGTGATGGCGCGTAGCACCGCCGAAGGCGGTCTGCTGATGACAGAAACATCGTTCCGCCCGTTGGATCTCTATCAACTCATTTCAAGCAAAGCAGCGTTGGGGGCACAGAGCCTCACCGTGCTATCGTTCCTTGATGCAATTTTCACTCGCGATCAACGTGGGTTAATCCTGACAGGTTTCTTGGACGGATTAAAAATTAGGGATCGGGTGGGCATGTCGTATCGGTCGTTACTCGGTGTGTTTGTGTTGGGGAGCACGTTGGCATTCCTATGTGCAGCGGCGATCCATCTATGGCTTCCCTATACCCACGGTGCCAACTATATGTATAGCTACACCTATCGCGGCAATCCGCTTTGGGCATTTCAGGACAATATTGCAGCGATGGAAGGGTTAAGCACGGATCTCCGCACAACAGGCGGACTCTTTTTCGGCATCGGCGCGCTTGCGACAACCGGGTTAGTAATCCTGAGAATGTTATATTGGTGGTGGCCCCTGCATCCACTTGGGTATGCCTTATCGGGTTCGTGGACACTGATTGTGTTCTGGTTTCCTGTGCTAATTGCGTGGGGCATCAAAACGCCGATCTTACGGTACAGCGGTATTCGGCAGTACCAACGCCTGCGTCCGTTCTTCTTAGGCATGGTTTTCGGGGAATTCAGCATGGCGGTTGTGTGGACGCTCATCAGTTGGGCAGCAAACGTCCCAGCACCGTTCTTCCCTTGGCCCTGAGCGTCCTTTCCGACACCAACTCACGCAACACTCCGATTGCGTGCTGTGACCTCCCATGTGCCTCGACAATACCCATCGGTATCTACGAGATAATAAAACGGATGCAGCGCAACACACGGACAGATATGCGTCGGACAGACATAAATCTCTTGTCCGATGTGCATCGGTGTGCTGTCTGGGACGTTAATTGCCCAATGCTCCTCGTGCTGCATGCTCACCTCAGCCTTTTCAACGTTCAAAACGACACCCCGCACGCCATCAGGATCCGCGGCGATGGCTTTATGCCCCAAATCAACGGTAATCCGATGTGGCGTAGGGATACTAATCACACGACTCAGGAGCAGTGCTGCAGGCGTAAAACCGAGATCGGGATAGCGGGTTGTGTAACCGTGGTCATGGAAAACGAACGTCCCCGGCGATGCCTCTACATCCGGTGTCTCCGCATAGATCGGGAATGTCGGCGTACCGCCCATCACAATCAACGGCACTTCGAGTCCTGTGGCAGTAAGTTTATCTTGCATCTCTGCTACTTGTGCAAGACTTTCGTCGCAGGCCGCTTTCCGCTCGGCGACATCTTCATCATGGATATGTCCATCGTAGACGTGCAATCCCCACGGTTGTAATCCGTCTGCTGCTTCAATCTGCGCGTAGACATCTACAGCAGCATCGCCGACGGGGATGCCTGTGCGGTTCATCCCTACATCCAGATCGAGCATGACTTTGACCGTCAAACCGAACTTCGCCACTTCTGCCGAGAGTGCGGACACTGCTTCTGTATGATCAACGACAACCTTGAAATCTGCGTCGGGATATTGCCCCTGTAGCGATACAAAACGGTTAACGTTAGGTCCTACCATCTGATAGGCAATCAGAATATCCTGAATACCGTTCTGTGCTAACATTTCGGCTTCCCGTAATGTGGCGCATTTATGCTTAAGGATACCCGCGTCCCGTTCCATCGCGATAATTTCTGCGGTTTTATGGGTCTTCGCATGCGGTCTTAGCTTTGAGACATCCCCATTAACAGTAGCGATCGCATGTTCAATGTTCTGCTGCACCTGCGCAAGATAGACAACAAGGGACGGACTCGGTATCGTCTCAGCGTTCTGAATACGGTATTTCTTATCCATAGCTTACCTCCTTCCGTGTTAAAACATTATCGGTCACTTTTTAGCACAATTAGGTTAACGTCGCCGTACGAAGGATAACCCGATCCTCAGTCCAATTATCACGATACCACGTACACGCCTCAAAGGTGTCGTTGAGTGCATTCATGCGCTGCTGCAATAGTATTCGGAACTGATCTCGGAGTTTGGTCGATTCGGGTGCATCAATCAGATTACGGGTTTGGAACGGGTCAGCGATATTATCGAAAAGTTTCTCACTGCGATCTGGACGATGGATAGCGTAGGTATATTGTTTTGTTCGGAGTGCCCGCCACTCGTAACCGTCTTCCCATTTCGCGGTACATCCCATGCCTTGCATGAAAGCTGCCCCTGGATCATCGGTGGGTTGGTTGAATGCAGCGTTGCTTAAATCAGTGCCTTCAACGTCCGCTGGAATCGGTAGATTCAGCATGGATAGCAGCGTCGGCATGATGTCGGGTGTATTCAGGCATGCGTCTGAGACGTGCCCCCCTGGAATTTGTCCCTGCCACCTCACCAGAAACGGAACGCGCACTGCTTCCTCATAAAAGATATTCTTCGCTCGGCGACCTTGGGCACCAAACATCTCACCGTGATCGGAGGTAAAAACAAAGATGGTATCGTCGCGCAATCCGAGGTCATCAACAGCCTGTAACAATCGCCCGATATTTCGATCCAGATTAGTTGTCATTGCATAATAGACGCGCATCCATTCAGGCAGTTGTGACCTTTGTTGAGGGGACATAATTGCCCACGTATCGCCATACGGGTCGTTTTCACCGCGATAGTTTGGCGGTAGCGGGAATTCAACGTCCCGGAACATCTCATAATCAGCCGCTGGAACGTTGTCCTGGGTCCACGGATCGTGGGGTGTCCCGATTGAGAGGAAAAGTGCGAAAGGGTCGTCTGCTGTTGATGCCCTTTGTAGATAATCAATTGCTAAATCGGTTTGTCCATCTGGTTCATAGCCAGGCAGTACAATTTTTTCAGGCGAGTCCTTGTGGTAATACGTGTCGAAATAGAGATGATGAAAATTGTACGCAGACCACTCTCCATCGAAACCGAGTCGATGCTCTCCGGGTGGAATATAGGAATTCTGGGGATCATTGTGCCTGCCTAATTGATTTGCCCACAGATGCCATTTCCCGATGTAACTCGTCTGGTACCCGTTTCGATGCAAAACGTGTCCAAAGCAGTCGTGATTCGGATTCATGCGGAGTTCATTAATCGCCATACCGGTGCTACTGGCGTATTTGCCGGTGAAAAGCGAGGCGCGATAGGGTGCACACATCGGACTGCCAGAGACAGCGTTGCAGAAATTCGCACCCTCTGTCGCAAGTCGATCCATATTAGGCGTGCGTGCACGAGTATCTCCAGCATAGCCGCACGATTGGTAACGGAGTTGATCCGCGAAGACATAGACAAGATTGGGACGTTTTTTGATTGAACGAGACATTACCACACTCCGAGGCAAGAATTTTTTCGATCTATGATGCCTTCAGCATAGCACATCCGAGCAGATTCTTCAAGGCAAAACTCGCAAGTCGCAGGACCATTTAGTTTGAACTCATAGCGAGTAAGGGCTAAGAATGTAAAGTAAATGGGGATCTAAGACAGAAAGAAAAGGACACAAATTATCTCCCGTTCTTCCCCTATTTCACCACATCCTCATGTTTTACTCAATATGACTTCTTTTAAAAAATTCTTAGGTTTCGCGCCGCTTTTCGCGAATCCGGTTCGGTTAGGAAACCGAACCTACCGGGCCTGTGGTTGGCTACGGGTCAGGAAACTTTCTCCATTGTCCATCAGTGACTTGGTCGATCAGAATACGGGCTTTTTGGCTTGCACGAACCTGTTCTTCGATTTCAACAGGATCCCACTCTTTTAACAATTGCGTTTCAAGTTCTTGGCAAATCGTTTGATATGCCTCGTCAGTGGCGAGATTCCGAAACTCATCCGGATCGTTAACGATGTCATAAAGTTCTGGTAGGTCGCCGAGGCTATAGTTGAATTTATAGTGTCCCTTCCGCAGCATCGCCATCGGTCGCTGAACGCCGTGTGCAAGGTATTCGGAGAACGCAAAATCTTTCCAATCGCTTTCGTCACCCCGTATCAAAGGCAACAGACTGTCCCCATCAGGTTGATTTATAGACTGCGCGCCTGCAGTATCAATGAGCGTTGCTGTCAGGTCTACGAGTGAAACCACTTCATCAATCCGTTTACCCGCGGATAGTCGGTCAGGGAACATAATCTGTAGCGGAACGCGAGCGGATGCCTCATAGAAATTTGATTTGCGCCACATACCGTGCTCGCCGTTCATTTCACCGTGGTCGCTGGTATAGATGACGATTGTATTCTCCAACTGTCCAGTCTCCTCAAGCATCCTGAGCAAGTTGCCAATCTTTTCGTCAAGATAGGTAATCAAGCCGTAATAACCTGCTCTTCCACGACGGACGAGTTCTTCTGGAAAATCAACACAACCGAACATGCGCCGCATCCGTTGGTAGACGGGATGCTGGTTTTCGAGGTGTCCTTCTGGAATGTTGGGGAGATCAATCTCATCAAGCGGATAGAGGTCCCAAAACCGTTGCGGTACGATGAGCGGGAAATGGGGCGCGATAAACGACACATTGAGTGCCCACGGTTGCTCCTGCCGTGCTGGGTCCCGGAGATACGCCAAAGCCTCTGTCTCTGCGAGGTCATCAACCGCAATTTCCTCAGTTGTTCCCGGACGTGCCTGTGCGAGTCCTTGCCATGGACGGTTTGCGGGTGGTGTGCCGTTATCCCAATCCGAAAGTCCATGCTGCCGTTCTGCGTGTAGGTCGCGGGCGAGTTGGGCACGAAATCCGTGGAGCTGATCCATCCCACCGAAGTGTTGTTTCCCAGAAAGCACAACATCGTACCCCTCCGAGCGTAGGAGATGTGCCCATGTGACAGCATCTGGACGCAGGGGTGCAGCGTTATCCCACGCACCGATTTTGTGGATATACCGACCTGTCATAAACGACATCCGAGACGGCATACAGAGCGGTGAATTGCAGTAAGCGTTCGTGAAGGTAACGCCATCTTCAGCGAGTCTATCCATGTGTGGTGTTTGGACGAGCGGGTGTCGGTAGGGACCGCTGTACATCGGTGCGTGCTCGTCGGACATGATAATGAGGAGATTGGGATGTTTTTTTGAGGGCATAGTATTTCTAAATTTTTAGCGTGAACACGGCTTATCCATGCAGATAAGCTTGCGTTGATCCATCTTGTTTCCTCAGCATTGTAGCGATGTCTTCGCTATACCCCATCCGGCTCGGACCCTGTAATAGGGATTTTGTCTCAGGTAAAGTTTGAGATTGTCCATCCTGCTTAGCCAACAGCTCAACTATCTCCTCTGGCAATTCAACATTATTCACCTGTTCAAAGTTTGCCACACTACCATAAGCTTTACGAAACAAGGCAAAAATATTTAATCCCTTTTTTTGTGCAAATGTTAGATCTTCTTTAGCTTTCTCCCATTCCTTTTGGTATAACCAGGTCCTGGCGCGGGTGTAATAGACTTGAACATAATCGGGTTTTAATTCTAATGCCTTTGCATAATCCGCAAGAGCCATGTCAAAATTACCTTGGAGGAAATAAACAAAACCGCGAAAGTGATAGGCATGTGCATCATTTGGACTCAATTTTATTGCCGTGTTATAGTTTGCAATAGCAGACTCAAAATCACCTTGGAGAAAATAAACATCGCCGAGTTTGCGATAGGCATAGGTATCGTTGGGGTTCAGTTCTATTGCTTTACCATAGTTTGCGATCGCGAAATCTACTTCGCCCTTAAGGCTATAAGCGTTACCACGGTGGTAATAAGCGTCAGCAAGTTGCCGGTTTCGTCTTATCGCGTTATTATAGTCTTCAATCGCTATGTCAATTTCACCTACACTAGCGTAAGTGATACCGCGCTTAATATAGGCATTCGTATAATCTGGATTCAGTTTTATTGCAGCGTTGTAATCTTCAATCGCCAAGTCAACCTCGCCTTTGGTGACATAAGCGTTGCCACGATGGTAATATGCTTCGGGATAGTCCCAATCGTAGCTGCGGCTCCTGTGTATCGCGGTGGTAAAGTCCTTAATTGCCTCGTCAATCTGACCTTTGGCCTCATAAACGAGCCCTCGTCCGCAATAGGCCTCATGAGGTCTTCGGGTAAGGCGAGTCGCTTGTGTATGGTCCGCAATCGCCAAATCAAATTTATTCATTTTACGGTAAACATCGCCGCGGCGAATGTAGGCTTGGACAAAACCAGGGCTTCGTTCAATGGCTCTACTAAGGTGTTTTATAGCTTTTTCATAGTGTGCTAATTTCTTCTGGATCGCCATTTTCTGAATCTCCTTCTTGTGCCTCAGTTGACCCTATATAGAAATCTACGTAAGTCTCTAAATGGACATCTTGATCTTTAATAAAGCCATGAAGGTCGTTGTAGACTGTTTCGGCGGAGACACCGTGATACCTCTCCAGATGTTCACGGATAGGCTTTTTGAGGTTCGCGGGAATATTGATAACATCGTCCTCGTTAGGTAGAATAAAGCCATCGGGATGCCTAACAAATACGCTCTTCTGGGCAATAACCCGATTTACTGGCTCATAGGGTTCTTCAATGTAGGGATCTATTAATTCTTTTGCTTGCAAGATGATTCTGCCATCTTTGCCAAGGGACTCCTCACGATCACAAACCATAAAGAGCGCGATGAGATAATCCGTTGTGAAATCTATGAGGTTGGTCTTACCACCGTAGTGTTGGATTTCAGCGAGGATCTCAAAATCTTGAACTGTTTTTCGGAAAAATCTTCTTGCCGCGCTCAACATTGCTTCCTGAACGACTTCTATATCAAAGCGCTCTGCTTCAACGTCAAAGTCCTCGCGTTCAAGGAAATCTCAATACAGTTTTGAGGAGACCTTTCCATAATAAGGAGCTTCGGCATAGTGTTCAGGTTCGCCGCGGTAAAGATATTCCCCAGTATCGGCTTTTTCTTCTATTTTTCGGAGGATTCCATCAACTGTGCTTGGCTCGTTTTGGTTTTCTTTGTCCATCCACTTTCCTTTACGATCACAATGCTGCTTAAAATAGTAACACGTTCCACAGAGGATGTCAACCGAATTTAACAGCGTGAACGGTCGCGAGCTGGAGCTCGCTCCTACAGCATTTTGCTTGAATTATTCGCTGTAAAGTGCTATGCTGATTTTATCAATAAATACACAACAAAGGAAAACAGCATGCCTGAAACCAGACCTAATATCTTACTTATTACCAGCGACCAGCAGCATTGGAATACTTTGGGTTGCCTTAACCCCGAAATCCAGACACCTCACTTAGATACCTTGGCACAGCAAGGGACACTTTTCAATAGGGCATACTGCCCGAATCCTACCTGCACACCGACGCGGGCTTCTATTATCACAGGGAAGTATCCGAGCCAGCACGGTGCTTGGTCTCTCGGCACAAAACTCTCTGAAGATGAACACACTGTTGGTGAAGACTTCATGGATGCAGACTACCGCACTGCGCTCGTCGGAAAAGCACATTTCCAACCTCTGCACGGCACAGAGGAATTTCCGTCTCTGGAATCGTATCCGATTCTTCAAGACTTGAATTTCTGGCGGAGTTTCAACGAACCGTTTTACGGATTTGAACACGTCGAACTCGCACGCAACCACGCCGATGAAGCACACGTCGGACAGCACTATGCCATCTGGATGGAAGAGAACGGTTGCACCAATTGGCGGGATTACTTCGCACCGCCGACAGGGAACGCACGCGGGCAATATCGAAAGTGGCCCATCCCAGAAGAATACCACTACGATACATGGATTGCGGAACGCACAAACGCACTCATGGAAACGTATCAGCAGAACGGTGAGAACTTTTTCCTCTGGGCGAGCTTCTTCGATCCGCATCCGAAATATCTTGTGCCAGAACCGTGGGATACGATGTACGACCCGGCAGAATTGACAGTGCCGTCTGTGACGGAAGGAGAACACGACAACAACCCGCTGCATTTCCAATTAACGCAACAACAAAAACCCGATTTCTCTGCTTGGCGCGAAAGTGGGAAAGGGGTTCATGGATTCAGATCGCATTTACGTGACCGCGACGAACTCGCCAAAGATATTGCTGTCTATTACGGCATGGTGAGCTTGATGGACAAGTACATCGGGAAAATCTTGGCAAAACTCGACGCACTCGGACTGGCAGAGAATACGTTGGTTGTGTTCACGTCCGACCACGGGCATTTTTACGGACAGCACGGTCTCATCGCAAAAGGTGCGTTCCACTACGAGGATGTCATCCGAGTGCCCTTCATCGCGCGGTATCCTGGAGTTGTACCCGCGGGGAAACAGTCGGAAGCGTTGCAGACGCTGGTAGATTTAGCACCCTCGTTCTTGAGTGCCACGGGTATTGATATTCCACGTCCGATGACGGGTGTAGATCAGATGCCGGTCTGGTCGGGACAAGCGGAACAGGCACGCGACCATATCCTCGTCGAAAATCGTCATGAACCGACAACGGTACACGTCAAAACCTACGTTGATGACCGTTATAAACTGACCGTCTATTACAACCGAGACTACGGTGAGTTGTTTGATCTGAAAGAGGATCCTGGAGAGGTTAAGAACCTGTGGAATTCCGCGGAACATGCGGCGTTGAAGGCAGATTTGGTGATGAAACTGCTGTTTGCAGAGATGGGGAAAGAACCGTTGTGGATGCCGCGGACTTCAGGAGCATAAACGGAGTGACGCTATATCGACACGACTCATGAGAATTGAAAATGAAATATATCTATTTTTTGATGTTCATAATCTTTTTCACGATTTATGGGTGTGCAGAAAACGACCTCACCGACATACTTTTGTACGAAACCGAGGGCAACCCAGTCGTCCACACAGTCGTACCCGATGATATTTTAAGCGTCATGCACCGACAGATAGAATTTGAATTTAGAAATCGATACTATTCTTATCAGCGTCGCGGTGAAATAGAACAGTGGAAGGCGCACTTTGGAGAAGAACCGATTGAGGTCAGCATTCAGAACCAGCAGGCAGTGCAAACAGCCTACTATAACAGATACATAGACGCTGAAGGCATCGCGATTGTAGGCAACGCAGCCGTAGAAGAAAAGCACTTTATCAACGCACGACGTATCCTTTTACTCATGACAGCCAAGCACCCAGACCTACGAAAATTCATGCAGACAACATACAGAACATCTTTCGCAGAATATGGCTTTTACTTCATACTCTATAACGACGGCCCCGTAAGATATTCACTACTTACCGGCGAACCGTTCCCGGTAGACCAGAATAAAAGCTTATCTCAAGTGCCAGAATTCTATTTTAGTGAATCCCGTAATTAATTATACACTTTTATAATATCATCAATAGATGCCTCAGCGTTATATTGACGCCTCCGCTTGATGTTAGCGAAATCCTTTTCAATCGGATTCAACTCTGGAGAATACGGCGGTAAAAACAAGA
>JAJDTM010000054.1 GCA_022827185.1 Candidatus Poribacteria bacterium | reverse complement strand
TAGTTGAGCATGACCCCGTGTTCACGGATGGTGCCAGCACGACGCGGTCTGTCGCAGAGCGCACCGCTTCGGGCACAAACATCGGGACTGCGGTTGCTGCGACGGATGCGGATAATGATACCCTCACCTATACTTTGGGTGGCACGGATGCTGCCTCATTTAGCATTGTTGACACATCAGGACAGCTGCAAACCAATGCTGCTCTGGATTATGAAACGACATCGTCCTATTCGGTCACGGTTGACGTTAATGATGGCTATGGCGGGAGTGATAGTATCACTGTCACCATCAACGTTACAGATATAGTCGAGCATGACCCCGTGTTCACAGATGGCGCCAGCACGACGCGGTCTGTTGCGGAGAACGCCGGTAGAGGTACCAACGTCGGAAGTCCGGTGGCTGCGACGGATGCGGATAACGACACCTTAACCTATACGCTGAGTGGCGCGGATGCGGCCTCGTTTAGCCTTGTTTCTACATCCGGGCAGCTCCAAACCAATGCTACTCTGGATTATGAAACCAAGAGTTCCTACACCGTCACGGTTGACGTTTCTGATGGCTATGGCGGGAGTGACAGTATCACCGTCACCATCAATGTTACAGATGTCGAGGAATCCACGATAATACCTGTAAAGGATCGCACGACGCAGGTGCGGGATGCGATTGTGGCTGCGGTGTCAGGCGTTAGCAATGCTGATGATGTGACCGAAGCACACCTCGCAGCGATTACTGAATTGAATCTGCAATCAAAGTCAATCACTGCGCTGAAGGCTGGCGATTTCAGTGGACTCACCGGACTCGAAACGCTCTATCTGAATCACACTTCGATCTATGCCAGAGAGAAAAATTCGATCAGTGATATATCACCTCTTAAAGACTTGACTACTCTAACAAGGCTCCATATGAGTGACAATCAGATCAGTGATATATCTCCCCTGAGTGGCATGACTTCGATGAGCGAACTTCATCTGAATAACAATTCGGTCAGTGATATATCTGCGTTGAGTGGCATGACTTCAATGACCATTCTCTATCTGAAGAACAATAACGTTGTGGATGTATCTCCCCTGAGTGGCATGACCACGATGTTCGTCCTAGAGGTCGCAGGGAATCCGATTTCAGATTACGCGACCCTCCATACACTCAAGGGATCACATTCGCTTTGGGGACTCGACATTAGTCTTAATAACACCCCACCGACGTTCACCGATGGTGCCACCACCACGCGGTCGGTCGCCGAGAATACGGCAGCGGGACAAAACATCGGGGCTGCGGTTGCTGCGACGGATGCGAATAACCATACCCTCTCCTATACCCTCGGTGGCACCGATGCGGATTCGTTTAGCATCGTTTCGACCTCCGGGCAGCTCCAAACCAAGGCAGCACTCGACTATGAAACGAAGAGCAGCTACACGGTAACGGTGACTGCTTATGACGGCAATAACGGTGGGGACAGAATTACCGTCACCATCAATATCACGGATGCCGTTGGTGCCGCACCGGGTGTGTTAACACCGCCAGCACCCGTGCTGCCGAAGACAACCGAGTTGCTAACCAACTTCCCCAACCCGTTCAACCCAGAAACCTGGATACCGTATCAGCTCGCCAAACCCGCAGACGTCACGCTAACGATCTATGACATCCAGGGTCGGGTCGTGCGGACGTTGCAGTTGGGGCACCAGCCTGCCGGTTTCTACCAGACTCGGAGCAAAGCAGCGCATTGGGATGGCCGTAACTATCTCGGTGAAAAGGTCGCCACAGGCGTATATTTCTACACCCTCAAAGCCGGCGATTACATAGCAACCCGCAAGCTGTTGATACGGAAATAGTTTATAAGTTGTCAGTTACCAGTACACTTCACACCCTCGTAGGGGCTGGGTTGCCCAGTCCCTACGCCCGCTATAAGAGGGAAACTTATCAGTCACATTTCCCTCTTAACCGAAGACTGAAAGCCCGGTAGGTTCGGTTTTGCGGCGTACACGCCCAAATTTTGCCCACACGCCGCAAAATTTGTCTTAGTTTTACATTTGCGACGTGCATTCCCAACCGAAGGGGATCCTAACCCATTCCCGGTAGGTTCGGTTTGATGAAGTTTAAGAAAATATTTCGGTAATTGACGGGCAATAATGCACGTCGCATTTGGGCGTGTACGCCGCAGAATTGCCCTACTACAAACGGGCAGGTTCGTAGTAGTGCGATTCATCGCACGTTCCAATATTACCGAATTAAAAAATTAATCTTCATCAACCGAACCGGATACTACGCGGAAACCTTGAAGACTTCAAAAACCTCTTTAGTCCCGTCTTGGTTCCCATTCCCGGTAGGTTCGGTTTCCTAACCGAACCGGGTACTACGCGGAAACCCTGAAGCCTTCAAAAACCTCTTCAGTCGCGTAGCGACGGCATGTTTATAGCAGCGTTTTCGAGCAAAAACCCAGGTTTCCCCGTAGGGGTGGCATGTTTATATCGGTGTTACAAAATACCACGAAACAATCCCTAAATTGATACCTATGGTTCGGTGTGAAACTGCACCTTATGGTATATCGACCCTGAAAACAAGGATGTGTGTTCCGGGGCATGTCCGTGTTTTGTTTCCGCAGGGGTAATTTTTCTTTGACAAGGCGGGTAAAGTGTGTTAGACTCTATGATATAAGTTGGAGATATAAGTCGGATGCGTGCGTTCCGCGAGGGCATACGTGTCTGAAAAGGCGGGTGCATGTTCACAGAAGAAGACCTTCGGGAGTTGTCAAACGTATCGAGCAGCCACTTCCCCGATAGGAGCGCGAAATGGTTGATCCGCCAGCGCGAACACCTCCAAGCGTTACTTGCAATGCTTGCCGGTGAGATCGCCGACGCGCTTGACTTTGAGCGCGTAGAACAACTCAACCGAAGTTTCATCTCCGATGAACTGCGGACGCAAGAATCGGATATGATCTTCAGTGTGCCGTTTCGGGAGCCGACAGGGAAGTGTGAGGAACTGATCATCTATATCCTCATAGAACACCAATCTACTGTCGACCCGTCCATGGAACTTCGGCTGCTCTCTTATATGACGCAGATATGGATGGAGGAGCGGCGCCCCTGGGTAGAGGGGAAACTCCCCAAGTCGGAGTGGCGGTTGACTCCGATCGTGCCGGTCGTGTTTTACACAGGCACCGGAGCCTGGAAGTCTCCGTTTTCTCTGACGGCTCTCATGGACCTCCCTGAAGTCCTCAAACGGTTCGTCCCGACCTTCGACACGCTGTTCCTCGATGTCAAAGCCACAGACCCTGATGAACTGACACAAACCGGGCACGCTTTGGGATGGTTGTTGACGGTCTTGCGACAGGAGCACTCCGATCCACTCGCCATGCGACAAGCCCTCCTTGACGCTTTAGCCGGACTCAGGGACTTGCACACACAGGATATAGAGGCGTATACGCGCGCCATCTTGTATCTTTTCCTCCTCATCCTGCACCGCAGAGAAGCAGGTGAACATCAAGACTTACTTCGTATCCTCACTCGAGAGCATACACAGAATCAGGAGATCGTAGATATGGCAGACTCTATCATTGAACTCAGCGAACAACGGGGCGAACAACGCGGCATTCAGCAAGGCATCGAACAAGGCATCGAACAAGGCATCGAACAAGGCATCGAACAAGGCATCGAACAAGGCATTGAGCAAGGGTCGCGTCGGACGAGTATCGAAAGCACACTCGCTATCCTCAACTCCCGATTCCCTGACGCTGACATTGACACACTCACACCAGCAATTGAAGCCATTGAAGACCTCAACCGGCTCAAGCAACTCAATCTTGAGGCGTCTTTAGTTGAGAGTTTTCACGCCTTTCAAGAACGCTTGGCAGCGACAATAAACTGAACTGCCACAAGCAGTCAACTTATAACTTATAACACCCCCCAAGATACCGGGAACTTCAAAGCCAAAACGTTGGAGTTCCCACTCATCCCAATAATCCCTAAAATCCCATGAATCACAGTTCAGACCTTATAGTAGATTCCGAAAATAGGTTTACACTTCGCGGTAGGCCCCCACATTGTACCTTCGTAGGGGCTGGGTCACCCAGCCCCTACGAGCTATTGTGTGTACAAATAATTATGGGATTTACTATAATCTGAAAAAATCTTGACAATCCTTCATAAATTCTGTAAACTTATTTCAACGGCTTCCGTTAAAAAAAGTGTTAGCAGGTGATTGTCCACCGCTACCTTAGGTGAGGCACAACTTCAACCGATAATCAAAGTCGGGACTTATGGACAAATTGATTGATGATGAAATGTTAGTCGCTCAGTTTCAAGCCGGCCGCCAAAACGCCTTTGATGAGTTGATGAAACGTTACAAATCCAAGATCTTCTCGTACCTTCTGCGTTCAGTCAGAAATTACGAGGATGCTGAGGACATCACCATCGAAGTCTTCTTCAAAGCGTACCGTGCCTTAGAAGGTTGGCAACCGAAAGCCAAATTTTCGACATGGCTTTACAAGATTGCTTCCAATCTTGCTATCGATTACCACCGTGCGAAAGCGCGCCACCCTGTCTATGCGTTGGACGATACAGAAATTCCTGAAGTACACCTCGTTGCCACCGATCTCCATAGCGACCCGGAGAAGCAGCTTGAAGAGAAAGAACGCGGGATCCTTATCCGTGAAGCAGTTGATCAACTCTCCCCGAAACAGAAAGCTGTCTTCATGCTAAGCCGGTATGAAGGTTTACAACTGAAAGAGGTCGCTGAAACGCTTGACATGGCGGAAGGCACTGTAAAAATTCATCTCCATCGCGCAGTAAAACGGTTACAAACACTCCTACGTCCACTGTGGGAAAACAACGAAATTTGAAAGGAGAAATATTGATTATGCCTAAATGTAAGAAATCTGAAGGGCAAGCGATTGATTACGCTTCCAAACTTCTACCACCCCCAGAAGAAGAGCCCTTTGAACAACACCTCAAGAATTGCCAAGACTGTTCTGAAGCTGTAGAATCCTACACAGCCATCTTTGACTTGACAGATAAAGCGCAAGCGGAACTAACTGTACCTGAAACCGCCCTCAAGAACATTGAGATGAACGTGTACAAACGGCTCGCTTCTACACAAGAACAGACACTGTTCTCACGCATCCGCGCCTATTTTGCAGGGGTCGGGTCACCCTTCGGCTGGTACAAAACCGCTGCAGTCAGCAGTGTTGCTGTTGCTTTGATCGCCACTGCTGTCTTCATTGGAAAACCCTTCCAATCAGAAGACACCTTGCGACTCACCGACACACAATCCGCTGACGCACGTATC
This sequence comes from Candidatus Poribacteria bacterium, assembly GCA_022827185.1. Classification (GTDB taxonomy): domain Bacteria; phylum Poribacteria; class WGA-4E; order WGA-4E; family WGA-3G; genus WGA-3G. Next base: position 34,536 of record JAJDTM010000054.1, on the reverse strand, counting down.
GAACAGTACCGCCAGCAAGGCATCCAACGGAATTTAGAGGAGGCACTGATTACACGTCATCTCCGAAATGATGCCTGGGAGACAGAAAGCCAACTCCACCGAATGAAAGAGCAGGCACAAGGCACCAATTGGACAAAAGTGGCGGACACGCATCTCAAGAATCTTCAATCTGGGAACTCAACTTTACAATAGCACAACTAAGGGATATTAGCCATGGAAACGTCAAGCAGGCTTACCTTTCTCTTACACGCGCTGCTGGTGATCCTCATCAGCCCGCTCGCGCACGCGCACTTTGAAGAAGTGCACGTCTTAGTCGAGGCAGGACGCTATGCGGAAGCCAACGATAAACTCGAAGCGATTGCCGAATCCACCAAAGACGTTGCAGTGAAAAGTTGGTGCTACTACCATAGCGGCGAAATCTATTATAATTATACGCACCAGTATACCAAGGCAGCCAGGGCTTACGACAAAATTCTGAAACTTGAAAAAAAGGGACTGCCCCCGCAAGAACTGTACCTGGCAATCATCAAAAAAGGTGATGTCTACAGCCGCATGGGGAACTACCAAGACGCTATCCAAACTTACGATAGACTCATTAAACTTGCCCCCGCCTCCCATTTCGTGCATAAAACCGGATTACAGAAGATTCGGGACATCAATACAGCACTCAACGATCTCAGACAGCAGCAACGCATCGCGATTCAGTATAAGGGCACCCCGCTTGGGGCTATTGCCGAATTCCAGATCGCCGAACTCTATAGAAACCCATCGCAACTCAACCAACCTGAAAAGGCAATCGCCAAGTATGAGGCACTCTTAAAAACACACCCAGCGGCAACTGTCGCACCGGAAGCGAGATGGCGTATCGCAAACTTAAGGCATACCCTGCTCAACCAATCCGCCTTAGCCATGGCAACATATAGAAAAGTCGTTGACGATTACCCGACGAGCAACTTCGCTGCCGAGGCACTTTTCCAAATGGCAAACATCCATCGTACAGCCGGAAAATACTCGTTAGCCATCCCGGTGTTTGAGAAACTGAAACAGAAATATCCTAACTTCTGGAACATGCACGCTATTCTCTATTGGACAGGGGTCTGTCACGAGAAAAACTTGAACTATCCGAAAGCGATTGAGGCTTTTGAAACGTTCCTTCATGCCTATCTACCACAACTGGACCCTGGGTATTTAGGGCAGATCTCGATGCACGATAAGAGTATACCTGAAGTGAAGGCGGAAATTGGGAAGAAAATTGAGCAACTCACCAAACAGATGGCGGAAATGGAATTAGAACGATTGAACACAGCGCGCGCAAATAGAGACTTCGCTAAGGCGTTAGATATTGCGCGAAACCTCATTGCCACATCACCCCATACACCTCAGGCAGAACAAGCAGCCGAACAACTGCCTATACTTCAACGCCTCACAGCAATTGAAAACCTACGTGAGCAACTTCAAAACAATACCTTAGCACCTACAGACGCAGCACGCGCACGATTGCAAATTGGTATGATCTATGAACGGCAGCTACAAGACTACCTAAAGGCAATTGAAGTATATCAAGAGGTATCGAAACACCATCCTGATTCAATCTATGCCGCTGAAGCGCGCTATCGCAGTGGACTCGTTCATGCTGAGCAACTCTCTGCACCGAATGAAGCACTCCAGGCTTATAAAAGTGTCATCACATCGTATCCCAACACTTTGCAGGCAATGATGGCAAGCTTCCAACTCGGTGAACTCTATAGAAAACTGAACCGTTCCAACGAAGCACTGCAAGCCTATAAGACAACCATCGGCTATCCAGAACGCGATCGGTATCTCGGCAGGTATAAGGATAGTTTCGCCGATAGGGCACAATTCCGCATCGGGCGTGTCCACTACGATGACAACCGTTATGACGAGGCACGCGCCGTTTTTGAGGAGTTCATCCAGAACCGCGGGCAGTCCCCACGTCTCGCCGCTGCGCACGTCTATCTCGCCGCGATTAGCGAAAAGCGTGCCGAAAATAAGCTCGCCATTGAATACTACAAAAATACGGAGACCTTACTCAGGAACGACCCAGTGCAAATGACGATGCTCATAGAAGAGGCAGGCATGCTCGGCAACCTCCCAGCCACCGATACAAATGCGGTAATGCAGTTCCTCGAAGCACACATAAAACGCCTCTCAACAGAAACAACAAAATCCGACTGATTTGCTCTTAAAGTCCCCCTGATAAGGGGCGGTGAATGCCCTAAGGCATTCATACCGTTGATTCTTTAGGGGGTTAGAAACAACAAAATCCGACTGATTGAAGGTCATATCGCAAGAGAACAGGGCCGGTAGGTTCGGTTTTGCGGCGTACTCGCCCAAATGCGACGTGCATTCCTAACCGAATTTTCACCCCAGGTCCGGTAGGTTCGGTTTCCTAACCGAACCGGATCCTTTGGAGAAATACGGAATGAGACGCTTTGGAACCGAAGGCCGCTTGTATCCTGAGGATAACTACATTGTCTCACGTACAGCAGAAACTGCCGACTTCATAGACCGCGTCAAACAGGGCAAATACATCGTTCTATTTGCACCGCGCCAAACCGGTAAGACAACCTTTTTTCAACTTGCACTTGACACGCTTACATCTACAGATTTAACCTACTTCCCCATCCAACTGAACTTTGAGGAGTACGAAGACTACGCCCCCGCCGATTTTTATTCCTGTTGCTATCAAGACATTCGTCAAGAAATTGAAGCCGTTTTCCAGAGACGTAAAGAGATGCTTCCTGAAACACTCAGACAATTCTTGGATACCGTGGAGATAGACGATCACGTTTCGATCAGAAGGTTCTTTGAAGGCCTCGCAAGTTTTCTAAAAAATCAGAAGGTTGTCCTTATCATTGACGAATTTGGTGGGATTCCACAAGGGGCTGTCAAAGGGTTCCTGCGTTCGCTACGCCGTATCTATCTGTCCGGTAGGGCACGGTGTCCGCACAGTGTCGGTATCATTGGAATCAAGAACATTATCCAACTCAACTACGACAGATCCATCTCACCCTTCAATATTCAGCAAGAATTCCATTTACCCAACTTTACGCTTGAACAGGTGCAAGAACTCCTCGCGCAGTATACTGCCGAAGTCGGTCAAACGTTCGCGCCTGAGGTCATAACGGCTATTCACAAACAGACAGCTGGACAACCCGTGCTTGTCAACCGATTCGCACAAATTCTTACCGAGGAATTAGACATCTCGAAAACCGAGACGATTACGATGGCACACTGGACAACGGCACACGCCCAACTCCTTCACACCAGGAACACCAACATCGAGCATCTGACGACCAACATCCGAAAAGACCCACGTTTCGAGATTATGTTGATGCGTATCATGGCAAACGATGACGGGGTGCCCTTCAACCTACACAATGACATCATTAATCAACTTACCACTTATGGGGTCATCAAAGAAGGGAATGACGGTATGTGTGAGATTCTCAATCCGATTTATCTCTATTGCATCCTACAAGCATTCAAACCCCTTGTCAATGGATTGGAACAGGAATACTTTCCAGAAAATTATGATTATCTCACACCTACAGGACAGATTGAACTCACGGCATTACTTGATAACTTCCGAGATTTTATTGCACGCGCAGGGTTCAGGATTCTACAAGTGCCGGACACCCCGCAAGAATCGGTGGGCCGACACCTACTAATCGCCTATATTGACGATTTTGTTAGACGGATTGGTGGTGTTATGTACCTTGAAGCACAGACAGGTCGTGGACGAATGGACATCATTCTCATATACAATAACCGAAAATATATCATTGAAACAAAGGTCTGGAGAGGCATGCAACGCTATCAAACCGGTAAACAGCAGCTCGCCGCGTATCTCAAATTGGAGGGAGCCGCCGAAGGATATTATGTCGTTTTTGATCACCGGAAAGAGGCAGAACCTCGCATAGAAACAGAAACATTCGCGGAAAACCTGACGATTCGGAGCTACGTCATTCCTGTGCTGCAAGAAATGCCCTCCGCAAATCAATCCCTTAAACCCGAATCTAATGCTACAAAATAAGGGGTTGCCCCCGTTAACCTTTTATGCGATTCTGGTAATTTTTCGATTTCTGCGGCTGTCCGTGCCTGAATATCATGCAGACTTGGAAAATCGGATACCAATTCCCCGTCTTGGATGACCGGCACAAGAAGCGGTTGCCCCTCAGAGACCTTTTCATCCCAAAGTGCCAACCGATCTTTAGCGTAATTTCCAGCAGCATCGGTTAACCGATAGATCTGCTTTTTGCCGGGTATCGTCGCTTTGGACGGCTCATCAAGCGACTGTTTTCCGACAAGTCTACCATCACTTTCGACCAACTTATAGACCCCACCGAGCGCAGACGGTGCCCCTTCGCCTGTCCGTGGGTTAAAGTTAGCACCCGTCGCGAGCCGTGTACCAACCCCGAAACTGTCAATTGGCGCACCCTTTCCGAGCAAAGTGTCTATCTGAAATTCATCAAGGTCATGGCTTGCGATAATTTGGACGTAATCAAGGCCTTCGGCATCAAGGATACGACGCACCCGTTTACTGAGTGCCAAGAGATCACCGCTATCTAATCTGACAGCACGTAACCTCGCACCACGCGCCGCCATCTCCTTCGCGACAATACACGCATTCCGCGCACCTTCAAGCGTATCGTACGTATCAATCAGGAGGGTCGTATTGTTCGGGAAGGCTGCAGCATAATCGCGGAACGCCGCTAACTCAGAAGGACGTTCAGAGACGAACTTATGTGCCATCGTACCGACGTAGGGAATATCGAATAAGCACCCTGCAAGCACCAACGACGTGCCGCTGGCACCGCCGATAAAGGAGGCACGCGCAGCTAAGATACCAGCATCTCTGCCGTGTGCGCGTCGCGCCCCGAAGTCAAAAACGGGTTTTCCGCGTGCGGCATGCACAATCCGTGAGGCTTTCGTAGCAATCAACGTCTGGAAATTCATGACACAGAGCAGATAGGTCTCAAACAGTTGGACATCTCGCGATCTACCCGTGACGTTGATAATCGGTTCGTTGGGAAAAACAGGTGTGCCTTCGGGGACCGCGAAAACGGAGCCATCAAAACGAAAATCCTTCAGCGAGGCGAGGTAATCAGCGTGTAGATCACCACGTGCTGCCAGCCAGTCAAGCGTCGCATCGGTAAAACGCAAATTTAAGATGTAGTGGACAACCTGTTCCAACCCAGCGGCAATAAGATATTGTCCCTGTGGGATCTTACGGACGTAGTAATTCGCCGTGATAACAGAAGTATTTTGCGCATCGAAATCCGCCTGTCCCATCGTCAGTTGATAGTAATCAACAAAAAGCCCCATCTCATCCACTGAAAGCAAAGCAGACAAAGGGGGCTTGGAGGTTCCAGACCGCTCCCACGTATCCTTCATAAACTTTTCCTTGTCTTCTTGTTACAAAACCGCACCACCAGGACCGGTAGGTTCGGTTTCCTAACCGAACCGGATACTACGCGGAAACCTTGAAGACTTCAAAAAACGCTTCAGTCCCGTAGGGCAGGTAATTTTAAAAACCCTCGGTGATAACGAGCTTCCGATTAACAGATAGATCCCGATGTATATCCACCTGACCGGAGGGCCAGACGATTTCAAGCGTGTCAACTTTTGTCCGTGTGCCGAGACCGATTTCAAGGGACAGACTATTCGTTGAGCCGAAACCGCATCCACCGCTAACCTCTCTGTAAATCACACTATCGCCAACGCGCAAAGTTACTTTAGCCCCAATCCCGTCTCGATTGCTCTTGACGCCGACCAATTTCAAGGTAAGATAGTTGTTCCCTGCCCCGGCATTCTGATAGAAGAGATTGTGCCACTGATCGCCAATAAACGCACCACCCACAGGGACGTAGATATCAACATCGCCATCGGTATCAATATCACCGAAAGTCACACCGTGTCCTTTTCCCACATTGCCTAACCCCAGAGCGAAAGTCGCATCAGTAAAAGTACCGTCACCGTTGTTACGGAAAAGCGCGTCGCGTTCGAGTCTGCCCATCTGCGGCGCACCCGTAGCGAGATAGATATCCAGATAACCGTCGCTATCAATATCACCAAAATTTGCCCCCATCGCCCCAAATGCGTGATAAAGTCCAGATTCGCGGGTGACATCGGTAAAGGTGCCGTCACCGTTGTTGCGGTAAAGCACCTGCCGGTCGCCATCGTGTGGCGCAGCCCCGGTGATTTGTCCCGCGATAAACGCTTGGAACGAACCTGAATTTGAGATGAAGATGTCTAAATCCGCGTCGTTGTCTACGTCTAAAAAGAAAGTAACAAACGCATCGGTAACAGGGAGATTCATGCCGGTTGTTGGCGTGACATCAGTGAAAGTGCCATCCCCGTTGTTGCGATACAGCACATTGGATTGCCCGAAGTTGACGACATGCAGATCAATATACCCATCTTTATCGTAATCCCCCCAAGCCGTTCCGAGCGAATTGCCCGTATTCGCGACACCTGCTGATTCAGCGGTGTCGGTGAAAGTGCCATCGCCGTTATTACGGTATAAGACATTGGCTGCACCATCGCCGATAACGCCGTCTGCGATGTAGAGATCGAGGTAACCGTCGTTGTCGTAATCCGCCCAAGCAGCACAGAAACTACTCTGTGGATCAGCGACACCAGCGGTGTGTGTGACATCCGTGAACGTGCCATCACCGTTGTTATGATAGAGCGTATTCGCCGCTGCACCCGACCACCCCCCACGGGTGATATAGAGGTCCGGGTAACCGTCGTTGTCGTAATCCGCAAAAAGTGAACCCCAACCGCCTCTCGGATCAGCAATACCTGCTTGTTCTGCTACATCGGTAAAGGTGCCGTCACCGTTATTACGATACAAGACATGCGGTTGGTAAGTCCCAACTGCGACGATATCCAGATCGCCATCATTATCGTAATCTCCCCAAGCACTCCCGCGTCCACCGTCAACCTTGTCCATCTTCAAATCGGGGGCAACATCGGTGAATTGGCTTTCGGCTTTCGGCTTTCGGCTTTTAGCAAGAGCATCTCTTTGCTGACGGCTGATGGCTGACGGCTGATGGCTGATGGCTATTTTAAACTCGTCCGGCAATTCTTCGGGATAGCCACCGAGTTTGCTATACGCTGTCCACAGATTCCACAAAGTCTCAGGATCCCGGGGTTTAAGGCGAAGCGATTCCTTGAAATTTGTTACGGCTTTTTCAAGGTCCCCATGTCGGAGATGATACACACCGAGATAGTAGTATGCCCCAGAGTGGCGACGGTAATTTTGGATGATATTTTCAAACCGTTCCGCAGCTTTGTCCGCTTCCCCCAAACGGAATTCCGCTAAACCGAGTTGAAGCATCGCTTCCGGATTGTTCGGTTCAAGCTCGAGGACCTTCTCAAACTGACGTTTGGATGCCGAAAGGTCTGGAACGAGCATCTGTTGCGGTGCCCCTAAGAAATAACCGAGCCTGATGCGGGCATCAATATCGTCTGGGTTTACCTCCAGTGCGTTGGTAAGCGCAGCAGTAGAATCAGAAAAACGTTGTTGATAACTGAAAACCTGTGCCAATGTTAGATACGCTCTCGATAGCTTATCCTTCGCTTCAGGTGCTTGATTCAGGAGTCCTATCAACATCTCTAATTCCACCTCAGCGGCGGTGAATTTCTGCTGTCTGATGTAGGTCCGCGCTAACTGCATACGAGCGTCGTGGGCATTCGCATCCATCTGCAAGCACGTTTGAAACGCTTGCTCCGCTTCAGCGAAGGCACGCCTGTCTAAAGCGTCAATACCGCGCTGATACTGCACAGCCAATTGCGGATCCATCTTATCTGGGGGTGGATCCGCATCGCAACCGGCAATAATGAGGAGGATTAGGAAAATAGAAAATGTTGGTCGCATATCTGTTTTCTTGTCTGAATCAAGATTTTCAGGATTCAAGGATTTGCAAGATGATTGAACCATAGGTGTCAATTTTAGAAAAAATAACCGCCTCGCCCCCCGGCCCGGTAGGTTCGGTTTCCTAACCGAACCGGATACTACGCGGAAACCTTGAAGACTCCAAAAACCTCTTGAGTTCCGTAGGAACGGCATGTTTATAGAAGTTACAGACCTGTCAACCTTGCTTTTAATTCTTCTTTTCGCACAGGTTGCCCTAAATCCATGAGATAGATACGCATGTGGTCCGAACGGTCAGAACTAAACACCAACTTCTTTCCATCTCGCGAGAGGCTCGGTTCAAAATGGGCACCGATATGGTTCGTGAGTTGGGTTTTGTTGGTACCGTCAATGTCCATCATCCAGAGCGTATAATGATTATGTGCGTTTGACACATAGATAATCCGTTTACCATCTGGACTGAAGATCGGGTGATAATGGCTTGCGTCCGAAAAGGTCAACTGCTTTGGCGTGCCACCTGTTGCATTAACAATAAAAATCTGATAGATGTCCTCCACCATAGCAGTATAGGCGATCTGTTTCCCATTTGGTGCCCACGTCGGGTGTCCATCATCCACTTCATTATGCGTCAGCTGCATCCTATTAGTGCCATCAACATCAATCACATAGATTTCCAACGTGTCATTATTCTCCGTACGCCCGGGCGTATTTGCGGTCCCCTGTGTGGGTGCTTTGGATTCAAAAGCGATTTTTTTCCCATCCGGCGAAAAAACAGGTGCGCGGTCCGCGCCATCTGCATCAACCAACGGACGCTGGTTTCGCCCATCAATATCCATGAGATAGATGGCAGCGCGACTCGGATCAGAACCGCTCGCTTGGACGGGCGGGAGCATCATGCCGCCGCGGGTGCGTTCTGTAACGAAAGCGAGCGATTTCCCGTCTGGTGAAAAAGCAGGCATGTATTCGTCAAGTTCGTCGGTATGTGTGAGCTGCCGCAGGGAGCGATTCGTGAGATCCATGAGATACAACTCGGCGTTCTGGAGACGATTTGATGCGAAAACGATTGCGTTTCCAGCCGGTGAAATTGCGGGACTATAATCATCGGTGTACTTCGCAGTAAACGTCATGATATTCCCTTTCTCAGTAAAGGTCTGCTCATAATCGTCGCTGCCTTCAGTACGGAGACGTTGGACGTGGTAGGCATCCCCAGTGAGTCCAGCCAATTGAAGGAGAATCTCTTTTTTCGGCGAACCGCTTAGCAGACTTTGAAACTGGGCGGTCGCAAGGGAACGATCATTGTTATGCCAATAGACGCGGCCGAGTGCGAGTGTGATTTCTGATCGTTTTGGCGCCAACTTTGCTGCACTTTTGAAGGCGTTACTGGATTGCGTAACATCTCCTAATTTTTCATACACCAAGCCGAGTTGATAGTAAGCCTCCGCATTGGAAGGATTCTGCTTAAGTGCTGTCTCAAACGCCTGAATGGCAGCAGCCGTGTCACCCGTTTCAAGCAGTGATTTGCCACGCTTAATGGTAGCATCCTCGCCGCACGCAAGCAGAAGAAAAAATATAGAAATGAATAGGTAGAAATAGTTGTTCATTTAAAAGTATTAGCTTTCGGTTTTCGGCTTTCTTGCTGACAGCCGACGGCTGATTGCTGATGGCTATTCCTGTATCACACGCACTCGCTGGTTTACGGGTATATTATGCCGTGCTTGTGCCACACCGTTCAACCAGGTCACCCGCAAAGTCTCAATCTGTGTAGCACTTCCCACGCCGAATTCAACAACAAAGCTGTTAGAGGACATATAACTGTCCCCGGCGTAAATCTCTCGTATCTGTGTCTGATCCGCTGTCTTCAGCTGAAGCTTTGCACCAATAGCATTCTGGTTTCCGCCTATTCCAACCAATTCGACGTGCAGCCAGTTGTTGCGATTCCCACCATCATTCCGCAATAAGGTCGGTGGCGCGTGATTGTTGACGATGAAAATATCGACATCACCATCGTTGTCGTAATCCCCAAACGTCGCGCCACGACCGACACGGGTAGGTAATGCTGTGATACCTGTGCTTTCACTAACATCGCTGAAGGTGCCATCGCCGTTGTTGCGGAACAGGGCATCAACTTGGGGAATCAGTACTTCTGGCTGTTTAAGTTCTTGGAAGGTACTCCCATTCGTAACGAAGATGTCCAAATCGCCGTCGTTATCGTAATCAAAAAGTGCTGTGCCCCATCCGATCTGTTTGATACTCACCTCAGCGAGCATCGCAGAATAGGATTCATCAACAAACCTGATGTGCTTACTGGTAGGAGGGTTTTGTGAACCCGATTCCATCAAAAGATTCCTGTAAAGGACGTTTTCTTCGTCAACCCAATGACTCATAAAGAGATCAATGTCCCCATCGCCATCATAATCGCCAGCGGAGACCCCCATCGAACCCCGAAAATCCGCCGCCCACGATTCATCACTGACATCGGTGAAAGTGCCATTACCGTCATTACGATACGTATAGTTCACGGAAGTATCATTCGCAACATACAGATCCAAGTCGTTATCGTTATCAAAGTCGCTGAAGATACACTGCATGCTTCTGCCGCCGGGTGCTGCTATGCCCACTTCGGCAGTTACATCCGTAAAGGTGCCATCTCCATTATTACGATAGAAGACATTATCTTGCGGCTCAAAGACGTGTGGATTCAAGGCACTCGGTACAGGTTTACCGGATTGTAAGGACTCCGCCTGCATCTGCTCAAGTTTATCCAGATCGTAGGTGACATAGTTGCAAACATAGAGATCCAAATCGGTGTCGCCATCAACATCCGCGAAGGCAGCACCTGTACTCCATAATTCACAACCGACACCTGCAGTTTCCGTCACATCACGAAAAGTGCCATCACCGTTGTTGCGATAGAGAACGTTCGCGCCGTAATTCGTCACATAGAGGTCGATATTGCCGTCGCCATCGTAATCTGCGAAAACACACCCCATGCCGTATCCTTGATGTCCGACACCGGCGGTATGTGTTATGTCCGTAAACGTACCATCGCCGTTGTTACGATAGAGAACATTTGTTTTGCTATCGGAACTGACATCTTGCGTAAATGGATGGGGGATGTTGACGATGTAAAGATCAATGTCGCCATCGTTGTCTATATCAGCAAAGCCCGCACCAGAACCCATATCTTCTGGAAGCAGACTCGAACGGGTTCCACTTGAGTGCTGAAAATGGATACCGGCTTCCTTTGTGACATCGGTAAAGGTAACCGCATGGACAGGAATGGATGTCAGGATAAAAATTGCGAATACTACAGAAGAAGTAACCAGTAACCAGTAACCAGTAACCAGTGAAGAAGTCTCTTTTACTGGCAACTGGCAACTGGCAACTGGCAACTTAAAAATATGTTTCCAAGAAATCCGTAAAAATCGCGCCGCTGCGAAAGCGTTCATCATTAATAATCTCTTGATAGAGCGGAATTGTCGTCTTGATGCCCTCAATTTTGAACTCAGATAATGCGCGCCGCAACCGAGCAATCGCCTCCTCGCGATCTTTGCCAGTTGCGATAAGTTTCACTACAAGCGAATCGTAGTGCGGCGGCACGGTATAACCGGTATAGATATAACCGTCAACTCGAATGCCGATACCACCGGGCGGATCGTAGGCGGTGACCAGCCCTGGTGAAGGCATGAATTGATTTGCGGGATCTTCGGCATTGATCCTACATTCAATAGCGTGTCCCTGAATCTGGATATCAGACTGGCTGTATCCGAGCTCCTGTCCCATTGCGATTTGAATCTGTTCCTTAACCAGATCAATACCAGTAATACTCTCCGTGATCGTGTGCTCAACTTGAATCCGCGTATTCATCTCAAGGAAATAGAAATTCTCATCCTTATCAACAACAAACTCAATGGTTCCAGCATTCACGTAACCGACCGCTTTTGCGGCTTTTGCAGCGGCTTTACAGATTTCGGAACGAAGTTTAGAAGGAATTGAGGCAGCAGGTGCTTCTTCAAGGAGTTTCTGCTGCTTACGCTGGATAGAGCATTCGCGTTCCCCTAAGTGGACAACATTACCGTGCATATCACCTAAAATCTGTACCTCAATATGTCGTGCCTCTTCAATCCATTTTTCGATATAGACATCACCGTTGCCAAAAGCCGCTTCACCCTCCGCCTTCGCAGTGTGAAAAAGGTTAAAAAGGCTCGGACGGTTTTCTGCGATTCGGATGCCACGCCCACCGCCACCTGCAACGGCTTTGATACCAACAGGGTAACCGATTTTCTCAGCGAGTTGTACAGCATCCTCGGCAGTGTCAACCGTCCCTTTTTTGTTATTTTTCCGTTTCCCACCTTGGCTACCCGGTATAAGTTTCAAGCCGGCTTTTGCGACAGTCTCGCGCGCCCTTACCTTGTCCCCCATCGTCCGAATATTCTCAATAGAGGGGCCGATGAACTTTATTTCGTGTGCCTCGCACATCTCCGCAAACTGGGCATCTTCAGCGAGAAAACCGACTCCCGGGTGAATCGCGTTGACATTCGCGTAATCCGCGACGGTAATTATGCTTGAGTATTTGAGATAACTCGCCGTTGAGGGGGCCGGACCAATACAGTACGCCTCGTCAGCGTGTTCAACGTGCAGGGCATCTTTATCAGCGGTTGAATAAATCGCCACCGTCTTAATCCCCATGTCCTTACAAGCACGGATAATGCGGACAGCGATTTCACCACGATTGGCTACCAGTATCTTTTTTATCATATTTCCTATTTTAGAAAGGATCAGAAAGTTCGCAAGTGTACTAAAATCCGTAAAGTTAGAAAGTTGACTGGATGCCAGAGCAACCTGAGTTGACTTCGTAACTTTAGTACACTTTTAAACTTCTTCCCTGGGTGTCTATGTCTGTTTCACGCGGAATAGGGGCTGGGCATACTCAACCGCATCACCATCTTCAACGAGAATCTCCAAGATCTCGCAGTTAAAGGGGGCTTCCACCGGATTGTAAGTCTTCATAACTTCAAGAACAGCAACGGGTTCACCCGTGGCAACGACATCTCCGACTTCTACAAAAGGTGCTTCTTCAGGGGTAGGAGAACGGTAGAAGCGTGAAGGCATCGGTGCATTGATGAATTCATTCACCGCTTCTGCGCTCACCTCAACGTCCTTGTCTTCTACAGGTATCTGCGGTGTTCCGGTCGCGACGCTTGTCGCTATGTGTTGTAGCGGCGGCTGTTCATAGCCGACCAAACTCCGTCGCTCCCTGGAAACTTGCACCTCAAATTCGTTGTCCCGAATGCGTACTTCTGTGAGGTCAGCGCGGTCGAGAACCGCCGCCAACTGCTCAACAAGCTCGAGGACATCACTGTAGTCTTGTTCCACGGATTCAGATTTATCCTTGGATCTGTTTTGACGCATTTCTTTTTGAAGTTTCCAGTTACCAGTAACCAGTTACCAGTTAAAGAAAAGTCAGGTTAACCGAACGTCTCTTAACTGGGTACTGGCCACTGGTTACTGGTTACTATTATATCCTTTCTACATATTTTCCCGTACGCGTGTCAACTTTAATACGCGTTTCGTTTTGAACAAATAGCGGAACGTTAACAACCCCGCCCGTTTCAAGTTTAGCACGTTTGGAGCCACCGCTGACAGTATCACCCCTTAACCCAGGATCGGTCTCCACAATTTGAAGCTCAACAAAGTTCGGGAGTTCAACAGCGAGTGGTACTTGCCCATCCATTTTGACGGTGACAGTTTCCCCCTCTTTGAGGAACTTCAGACTCTCCTCAATGAGACTCAGCGGAAGCGTATGTTGTTCAAATGATTCGTTGTCCATAAACCACAAGACATCGCCATCCCGGTACATATACTGCATCTTGTGATCCATAACTCTGACGGTCTCGATAGTCTCATTGGAACGGAACGTGCGGTCCAAAACGGCCCCGTCGGTAATACGTTTAATCTTCGTTCGCGCAAAGGCACTACCTTTCCCAGGTTTCACATGCTGACAATCGACTATCGTGTAAATAGTATTATTGAGTCGGATAACCAACCCGTTACGTAAATCGTTAAGTGCTGCCATTTTCTCCTCAATAGTTGTGAGTTAACAGGTAACAGTTATAAGTAACTGTGTTGTGGCATTCAGGGCGGCTGTGGACACCACAACACGATTGAACACCACAAGAGGTTAGCTTATAACTTACAACTTATAACTTACAACTTATAACCAACTGATAACTTATAACCTATAAACAATAAAGTGCTTTTTCTAACGCCTTGGCTCTATGACTAATTTGATTTTTTATCGCTTCTCCTAATTCTGCGAAAGTCTGCTCATAACCCTCTGGCACGAACACCGGATCATAGCCGAAACCGCTCTCTCCTTTAGGCGCGTGTGTGATATGTCCTTCACAAACACCGAGTACGCCTTTAGGAACAGCATCAGGGTGTACAACTGCAATTGCGGCAACAAAACGGGCGCGCCGATCTGTAATCCCTTCAAGGACTTCGAGGAGTTTCGCTATTCGGATAGCATCCGTAGCGTCTTCACCTGCCCAGCGTTTAGAATTGATACCCGGAGCACCGTTGAGCGCGTCCACCTCTAATCCTGCATCATCAGCAAGCGCAAGGTGACCTGTATATTTAGCAATAACAGATGCCTTTTTAGCGGCATTCTCGGCATACGTTTTTCCGTCTTCGATGACTTCTGGCGCATCGGGATACGTCTTTAAGGAGATAACCTCTATGTGTTGTAAGGTGTCTGCGCCGCTACGGAGCATTTTCGTGAACTCCCGCACCTTGCCTTGGTTATGCGTCGCCAATACGAGCTTCATCTAAGTTCTCCAACATCATTCGATTCTGCAGTCGGACAAGTTGTTGTATCCCACCAACAGCAAGGTCTAACATTTGATCGTAATCGTCCCGCGAAAACGGTTTCTCCTCGGCAGTGCCTTGTATCTCTATAAACTTTCCGCTCCCCGTCATCACGATATTCATATCAACGTCTGCTGTTGAATCCTCGGTGTAACAGAGATCCAACAGTGCCTCGCCGTTAACGAGTCCGACACTTGTTGCGGCAATGTTATCAATGATAGGAAAGTTTTCGATTCTCTTATTTTTGACGAGTTCTTGACAAGCATCCCAGAGCGCGATAAATGCCCCTGTAATTGAGGCAGTGCGCGTACCCCCGTCGGCTTGGATGACATCGCAATCGATCCAAACGGTCTGTTCTTCTAAGGCATTCAAATCTACAGCAGCACGCAAAGAACGACCGATAAGGCGTTGAATCTCCTGTGTTCTGCCGCTGACACCGCCCCGGGTTATCTCGCGCTGCATCCGTTCAGAGGTGGAACGCGGTAACATGGAATACTCGGCTGTTACCCATCCCTTATTCTTAATCCGCTGGTCGCGCATGAAACGCGGCTGCTGCTTAATAACAGAGGCTGTGCATATAATACGGGTATCACCTGTCGCAACGAGAACCGAACCTTCTGCATGTTTAATATAGTGTCTTTTGATTGTAACCGGTCGCATCTCATCTGGCCGGCGGCCATCCTTTCTCGCCATATTATCTCCAATTTAGTTTTTAGTTTTTAGTTATAAGTTTTTAGTTAAGAGGTTTCCGGTTATTTAAGCCGCTTTTGATAACCGTTGGTACTTCAATTGGGTAACAACCTTTACAAAGCACCGTCAAACATCAGAAACAAAACTTATAACTTATAACTTATAACTTATAACTATTCCTTCGTTTCAAGCAGTGCTAACGCTTTTGTGTAACTTTTCCGTTCAAGATAGTGTCTCAACATTTTCGGAGCTGTCGCGGGGAGTTCCTGATACAACACGTTAATTCGCTCCAATTGTTCCAATATATCCTCCCCCGTCTCAATTCGAGAGAGCATTGTCTCTAATGCCTGTTTGAGTTCCGATAAACTCTCAATCTGCATCTGATGCCTCCGCTATTTGCTGAACGGCTTTGCATGTCCGTAGAGAAACGCTCTTCGGTGGTTGATCATAACCTTTCCATGCATAAGGATCAACACCAGAGACCGGAATAATGCATCGTCGATCGGCACTCGCTGGACGTTCCCCTTCTCGAAGTGACCAAGGCAACAGTGACCAAGCGTTACAGTAATGGTTCACCAAGACCCGACGAAACGTGTTCCCACGGTTCTTGCGGGACCGATGCAGCAAATATCCGTTGAAGAAAACCAACGTCCCTGTTGTAACTTCGACCGGCACCTCACTGGTGTCATCAAAACCGTAACTCTCCTCCGCAAAATCGAACTCATCTGGATTCTCATGAGACTTTTGCGGATAGAGATAGCCTTGACGATGCGAGCCCGGGAGAATCCATAGACACCCGTTTTCTACTGTGGCATCGTCCATCGCGATCCAAGCACCGATTAACGAACGATCACGCGTCGGAATATAGATCTCGTCCTGGTGCCACGCCTGACCTTGAAAATTAGGGGGCTTGACAAAGAGCATCGACTGCATGCACTTAACGCTCCCATCCCAATGCGGAAGATGCGCACCGGCTATTTGGCTCAAGATACCGCAGATTTTCGGGTGCTTGACATATTTCTCTATGATTGGACTGATAAAATGCGGTTGATGAATGCAAAGGATACGACTGATAATCTCAGTATCACTAATATCGTCAGGAAGCGGTTCGAGATTGTCACACGGATGCCCCCCTTTCGCAATCGTGACGGTGTCCTGTCGTAACTCCTCTATTTCATCAAGCGATAGCAGATCCGGGACAACAAGATACCCGTTGTCTATAAAAAATTGGGTCTGCTCATCGGATACGATTTTTGGCACCTCAATCGGTGCACTCGCTTCAAAGTTCACAATTTCTCCTTGGAATAATTTTCAGCCTTCAGTTATCGGTTATCAGGGGAATAATTGTTAGTTACCAGTTGCCAGTTATAAGTGGCTGCATTGTAGCATTCAGGGCGGCTGTAGACACTACAACACAATCGAACACCACAAGAGGTTAACTTATACGCGATTGGCAAAAAACATTTCTGTTACCGCCAAGGCGAAAACAGCCAACATGAGATAAACCCATACACCTTGATTTTTCTCAACATCTTTGTGGTACTGTGCGACGAGTTCTGCTGCCGGTTTCTCTTCAACCGATTCATCCGAAGCACCTTTCAGCATACTCGTTAGTTCCTCTACATCACGTGCCGCGAGATCAGATTCAGTCGAGTCAACATTGACGACAAAAGCATACGAATCCGCGCCGGATGCATGGACTGAGTAAATCCCCGGCACAGCGGTGTCATTGTAAAAAAAGCTGCCTTGTGAAGAACCCCCTGGAATATTCGCGTCCAGTCGTAAGCGAGTCTCAACATTGTTCGGATCGAAAACGGCAACCTCCTCATCACCTGTAACGTCTCCATTTTCAACTTCGGGAGCCTTCAGTTCAACATTATCACCGATGCGATAATCAGGAGTCGTCCCTTCACTTTTAAGCGCGAGATACTTAATAGACTCGTGCAAAAACGGCAGATAAACAGCACGGATCGGTAGATCGTTCCATTCTCTATCTATTGTCGAGGTAAAACAGAGCACACGTCCGAGACCGCCATAAGGTTTTTCAAGGAGTGCAGGACTGCCATCATCATAAGCCGCAATGACGGTAGCATCTTTCGTGGGTACCGCCTGAAAGAGTCTGTAAAACCGTGCTTTACCAAAATCTCCGTGATTCGGTTCCTTGAAGGGCGCGAAAATCGGATGTTCATATCTTACCGTGGCAAGCACGCGGAATTGCTCACGATCAAACGCATCACCGACCGCTTGAACAAAATCGCAAGGCATCAATCCGGTCTCACCGCCGAGACGTTGTTTATAGGTATCGGTATCTATATTATCCCCCACCGTTACAATCAAGCCGCCACCCGCAGCAACAAAAGTCTTCACGCGCGCCGCTTCACCGGTAGAGAGTTCTGCTACATCCGCAAGAATGAGAACATCTAAGCGGGCAAGCGTGGCTGCATTAGGGACTGAGGTGGATTCAGTGAAATCGATCTGTAGGGTATCACTTTCTGATACCAACGCCTTTTTAATGAAAAAAGTTTCTACAGTCTGATAGCGACCACTTGTTCGCGATTTATCATGGACCGCATGGACTTTAATTGACTGTAGACTTTGCAAAGTAAAATATCGTTTGTTATCAACACTGAGTGCATCCTCTGGAAGTTCCACCCAGCCTGTATGCGTTGCCTCGTCCGCAAACTCAACTTTGAAGACAGCATCTGCAAGGTCGTCCGGTTCAATATCAAGTTCAACGGTATCAATTATATTACCATCTATAAAGAGGCGGACCTGTAGATTCTCAACCGCTTCATCCCCAAAATTATGGACACGCGCGACGAGTTGCGAGGCTCTCTGTTCCTTTAGCACGACAGGTGGAACGCTCATACCTGTAATAGCCAGATTCTGCGGACTTTCAGCACGCACATCAACAAAATTCATTTGGACATTAGGGCTAAGTTTATCCGTCTCAATGAAATTTTCCCATCCACGCTTTTGCATATCCCCGATGAGATAAACCTGTTTCTCACCGATCGGAATCGGTTCGAGGATCTCATCCGCGGTTTGCAACGCGTCCAAGTAATCGGTATGCTCATAAGTGGTCTTTGCGCTGTTCAAAGCAGCCCGAATGTGCGAAAATTCTGACCCGAGCGGCGCGACAACACGCGCATTATCGGACGAAAGGATAAGTGCCGCTGCATCGGATACGTCAAGTCCATCCAGAAGCTTGACCGCCTCCTTTTTAGCAATCTCAAAAACCCCCTCATACTGCATACTATAAGATGTATCGAGAATAATAACAGCGTTTCGTTTCCCACCTGTTTTCTGTGTGAACACCGGATCCGCTGCGAAAAATGGACGCGCAAATGCCAAACCGAGCAACGCCAACATCAAAATACGCATTAGCAGCAGCAACAGGCGTTTCAGCTTGTGGCGACGGACATTGGTCTGATGCGACATCTGAATGAAACGCACAGTACTAAATATCAATCGTCTTGCCCGTTCCCGATTCAATAGATGGAGAATGAGCGGGATTGAAGCACCTATCGCACCGGCTATTGCAAAAGGGAGTGTTGAAAGAGTCAGACCAAACATTATTTTCAGTTTTCAGTTTTCAGTAACCAGTTAAAGAAGTCTGTAAAGTGTTCTAAAGTTTCAAAGTGTGCTAAAGTTTTCAAGAGTCCTCTTTCAACTTTCTAACTTTAGCTACACTTCATAACTTTCTTAACTGGTAACTCGTAACTGGTAACTATTTATAGAACTCCTTCCCGTTTAGCGAGATAAGAAGCGAGCGCGAAATCAATCGGGGTTTCTGTTGTTATCACATTGTAATCAATATCTGCTTGTCGTAGGGCGAGCCTATAGGTATCAAGAAAATTGTTAAAATTGCTCAGATAACTCTCCCGAATCGCTTGCGGGGTTGTGATAATCTCAGCGTCGTTTTCTGCGTCAATAAATCGGATCAAGGCTTCTGAACTGCGGCCTGCCGCGAAATCGGCGAACTCGAGTTCCTGCTGCGCAAGCACGTGAAAGACAATAACCTCGTGTCCTTCATAGCGTAGATGTTCTAATCCAGCAATGACTTCCTCATGATTTTCATCATAGAGATCCGAGATGAAAAGGATTAACCCGCGTTTCGTTAAACGTTCAGCGATTTGATGCAACGGTGTTCCCATCCGTGTGCTTTTCGTTGTTTGTAGCGTCTCCAACGTCAGCAAAATCGAGTGTAAGTGTGATGTACTACTTCGCGCCGGAAGGTACTCGTGAAGCGTATCATCGAAGTATGCGAACCCCACAGCATCTCGCTGCTTCGCCATGAAATACGCAAGCGATGCGATGAGAAAACTCGAATATCTCAACTTCGTCAGTCTCGGTTGCCCCGTTGCATCCCCTTCGGTCGTTGCATCGTCTGTCTGTGCCTCCGCCATTGGGTGCATCATCGACTCACTTGTATCTAAAAGCAGATAACAGTTGAGATTCGTCTCTTCTTCAAACTGCTTAATATAATACCTGTCGGTGCGGGCGTAGGCTTTCCAATCTATATGTTTCGTATCGTCTCCGGGCATATATTGTCGGTATTGCGAGAATTCAACGCTAAACCCGTGATACGGGCTTTTGTGTAGCCCTGAGATAAAACCTTCAACGACGAATTTCGCAATTAATTCAAGGTTTCCGATACGGGCAAGGATTGTCGGATCTAAAAATGTGCGGCCTACTGTCGCTTGTTGTTGCATCCATCTCTCTTCTTAGATTCCCCCCTGATAAGGGGGGTTAGGGGGGTTGTGCGGTTTTCAGTTTCCAGTTAACAGTTTACAGTTGCCAATAAAAGAGACTTCTTCACTGGTTACTGGCAACTGGTTACTGGTAACCATTCCCTACTGCTTCCTCAAAATAAGGAGTGTGAGATCGTCGAACTGATCCGCTTCTCCCTGAAATTCCATGACTGCGTTGTGAAGGTACTTGCGGATACCCTCGGCGGGTTCATCCTTGCACGCTTGTGATGCCTCTACGAGCCGTTCTTCTTCGTAATAGTCGTCTTCGACGTTGACTGTCTCTGTAACACCATCCGTATAATATACGACGACATCACCGCTGGCGAGTTGGACATGTTCCGCTTCATAGTCGGCAATGCTTGAAACCATATCGTTCGGAAACATTCCGAGCGGAATACCACCAACATCCTCACCCAACCACTTGTAAGTGCCATCCTTTTTGATGAGTAGCGGTGGATTATGCCCCGCATTAAGCGTCGTGAGCACATCTGTTTCCGGGTTAAGATGGCTGTAGAAGAAGGTCGCATATTTCTCTTCTGTACCGCTGGCGTAAAGGAGCGAGTTCAGTATCATCGCCATGTTCGCGATTTCGGTGTACAAGGAAGACTGGTTAAGCGTCTCTTGCTCAATACTTTCTGCACGCGACAATTCCGAGATAAGCCCCGCACGGAGCGTCGCCATGAGCAGTGCCGCTTGCATCCCTTTCCCAGAAACATCGGCAATTGCGAGTCCCCAATGTCCGGTAGATAAAGGGAGACAATCATAATAGTCGCCACCGACGGGTCCACGCGGTTCATAATGCCCCGCCACTTCGTATCCGGGGATGTCTGGCAATGTCTCAGGAATGAGGTTCACCTGAATTTTGCGCGCCTCCTCCATTTCTGCCTGCAACTGACGCGCCTCAAGTGCCTCCTGGTGGAGTTGTGCATTCTCAATTGCGACCCCCGCCTGTTTGGCAAAAGAGTCAAGCAAGACGACATCTTCATCTGTAAAGGGGGTGATTCTGCCACCGCGTTCTTCTTTGTCCCCAACGATAAGGACCCCTAAGATGTCACCATCGCGCCCGGGAATAGGAACCGCCATTAAATTTTTGCCCCCGAAGAGGGTATCGGATTTAGGGAGACAGTGCCCTGGGATCCCCTCTTTAACAACAGATTTTAACACATCTACGGATGTCGGTTCTTCAGACACAGGTGTGTCCTCACCATAGGAAATAACGAGTCCGTTACCGTTGTCTTGTGATGCAGTATTTTCGATCAAAGTTTCTGGAAATGCGTAGCGCATTTCGAGTTCTTGCTGCTCAGTGTGCGTGAGCATGAGCGCACCAGCGTTTGCGTCAAGCAGTGAAACGGCTTGTTGTACCACCTGTTCCGCAGCATCCTCAGGTTGTAGCAGTTGACAGATCTGTGGGGCACTCTCCGCGAGCATGAACAACCGAAACTTTTCGCTCTGGATCCCCTCTACCATCTGCGAATAGGCGATAGCAATCGAAATTTGGTGGGTCAGCGTTGTGAGTAATTCCTTTTCCCACGCTTCTAATGCGTCCCTCGCTAAAAATTTGCCCAGCCCAATCATTCCCAGAAATTCATCTTGAATTTTCAGTGGGACCCAGAGACGTATATCAATAGCCTCCGAAAGTTTAGCACTCCGAGCGAAGAATTGTTTAAGAGATTTTGGTGGGTCAGTGTTATCGATGAATGAATGCTTCAATAAAGCCTCCAATTCATCTGCTTCAACAGAAATTGGAGAGAACACCTCTTCGGGGGTCGCTGCAACGACATCAAGGTTTTGCCCTGTTGAGTGGTAACGCAATATTGCCCCGCGCCTGATTTGCAAGGTCCCGAGCGTGATACGGAGGTAGGTTTTGCTGGAATGATTGAAATTGCTGTGTCCGGAGATGAGTGTCTGCCCCAAATGCTCCAACTCGGATAGGCTGAAAATGAGCCGCTCCATCGTCTGTTCTGCAGTATTTTGCGTTTTATGGGTTCCCAAACTATCTCCTAAAGGCTTGCTCGGGTCTTTCATAATGTTGTATCCAAAAGTAAGTTTCTAATTTTTATTTTGAAATGGTTATAAGTTATAAGTTTGGTTTCCGATGTTGTCGTTACGCAATTGAAGTACTGACGGTTACCAAAAGATATTGGACAATCAAAACCTCTTAACTAAAAACTTATAACTAAAAACTAACAACTATTTTCATAGATTCGCAACAGCAGATTCTTCGTCTGGGAAGATGCCAGCGTATTTAGCAATCGCCATCATGCGAAAGGTCCGTTCTTGCGTAGGGGACAATCCACAGAAATTTAAGGTGCCTTCACGTTCTTCAAGTGACTCTATAATTTCAATGAGTATAGATATACCAATACTGTTAATGAGCGTTGTTTTTTCAAGATTAATTACAAGTTGGACACAACCGCCCTGAATGAGTTCCTGTGCCTTCTCGGAGAGCTGTTCTCCAAGGGCATCATTCAGGTATCCTGTTGTCTCAATTACCGCGTGCTCTTGCGCCTCGCGAATTTGAATATCAAATTTGTTCAACAAACCGTTTACCTCCTTAAGTTCTTAATATGGACTTGCAAGTCGCCGCTAAAACGAAATAGTTATAAGTTTTTAGTTAAAGAGGGTTGCTGTGGTATTTGCATGATCTATAACCGCCACAAGCTGTTTCTTAACTTATAACCAATAACCAATAACCAATAACTAATTAAGGGTGATATATTAGAGAAATATGTCGTTTAACAACACATTTGGATACAGATTTGTGGATTATCTGCGAAAGGTTCAAAATTGTGTTGGCCACATAGTGAAAACGACACACCACCCTATTCGGCAGTCTTCTTTTTTATGAAACTAACGGTCGTACCGTTAGGGCTGCTTTCTATCATCACCTCATCCATTAGGGCTTTAATGATTTGTAAGCCTCTCCCGCGCTTACGTAGATCCGGGTGTATCCCTGGGCTACCGAGTAAGCGGGTCCCGTCAAGTGTATCCGCAGTTATACCGACCCCTCGGTCAGTAATTTTGACCTGCAACTGATCGTCCGTCACTAAGAACTGAATATGTACTTCCTTATCTTCGCTTTGGCTGTGTTCAGAAGCGTTGATACATGTTTCAATGATTGCCAGCTGAATCTCTTCAACTGCCTCCTCATTGAAGTCCTTCAATTCAGCAAGAACAGAGCCAGTTTTCGCTGCGGCAAGTTCCATATCAGGATACATAGGTATAGTGAGGAGTACTTTGTGTTGATCTGACACGCTATTTTTCCCTCCTTGCTATGGATTGTAGTTACAATTGCGAGTTATATATCTCTAACTTGCCCTTTGCCAAACCCATCAATCTAACGAGAACAGACGCAGTTTTCCATGATAATGAGAACGTATGACGCACTGCAGTCGGGGTTTGATGAAGTTTAAGAAAATATTTCGGTAATTGACGGGCAATGAATTGCCCTACTACAAACGGGTGGGCTCGTAGTAGTGCGATTCATCGCACGTTCCGACATTACCGATTTAATAAATTAATCCTCATGAAACCCCGACTGCGAGGGGGCTGCGTAAGTCCTATATAATTTATAATAATAATAATAGAAAACCGATGAAATTCAGGCACGCAAGTTCGCGTTTTCCACAAATTCAGCATCCGCTCAAACTTGATTAAATATCATACTATATTTTTTTGAATTATGTCAAGTTTTTTAACGGCTCAAGAGACTTTGTCTCGTCAACAATCCAGCGCGCGTCGGCTATCCGAGTAGATGCTTCGGAAACTTCAGGTTGATAGGTCGCAAACTTTACCTTATCACAATTAGCGAGTAACTCCCGGACACGCGCAACGTAAGGCTTACCGATCTCTGCGTTCAACATCGCGTAAAACAACGCCGTTGTTGTTAATTCCAGTGCGGGGATTCGATACCGCGCCGCAATGTATTCGCGGAGAACGTAAGCAATTTGGGTATGATACATCTCCAGGTCGCCACGTGTGAGCCAATCCGAAGCCTCGATTGCCGCTAACTGTTCATACGCCACCTCGTGTGCTAAGGGTATATCGGCTTCTGGTGTTACAGGGATCGGTAAAGTTTGACGGCGTTTTTGAATCCAGTACCATATTGAAGCGATTATAAAGCCGAGTATCGCCACACCACCGATAAAGTAGGGGAATAGGTTTTGTGGCACCTCCAGTGGCGGTTTAATATCGCGTAGACGCTGTCCGTCCACAGCACCCTGCATAAGAATTTGTGTAAGTACAGACATATCTCTCGCGAAAAGGTGCGAATTACAATCCAAGTATTCCAAAATCCGTGAGCGATACTTTAGGCGACACGGTGTTCAATGACTATTGACTTCGGTGAAGTCGGGCAGGCATACTGGCAGACACCACATCCGGTACAGCCAGCATCAACCACCTCTACAACACCTTCTGCTGTGAGGTGAATCGCATCATCTCCAATAGGACACGTATCAACGCAATAAGTACAAGTAATTTCTTTCGTACGGAGACAGGTTTCAGCGTTGAAAACCGCTAAACCCATTCTAATGTCTTCTGCATAAACGGTTTGCAAAGCACCGCTCGGACAGACGTACATGCATGCCAACGAGTCACAGATAACGCACGGTTGCGCATCAGGATCAATGTAAGGTGTATTGTTAAGGTCGGCGCGTGTACTTTCTAAAGGGATAATTGCATTCGCGGGGCAGTTCTTGACGCAGTTCCCACACCGATGGCATTTCTCCAAGAATTCTGCTTCCGGCAACGCGCCCGGCGGTCGTAAGAGCACACGCTCGCTTGGTGCCTCAACTGGCAAATGTTCACCTATCCTGTCATCAAGAAGTTCGGCGACAGGCTGAATGATTTGGCTTAAGGCTTCCTTAAAAAAGCCACGCCGCCCTGTTTGATCCGACATTTTTAGATTTTATCCCTGAAAGTCGTAGTAGACTTACCGCAGGCGGGGTTTCAAACCCCGCCTGCAGTGCGTTATTATTTTTCTTTCGTCTTCGGAATCCGGTAACAACATTTGTGGCTGCCTTGCATCAGATGTTCTTCGCGAACGACCTTTGCACCTAAGGATTGCCGGAAAAGTGCTAATTCAATCTCGCATACGCGTGGATATTCTTGCGCAATTACCGCGATCGGGCAGTTATGTTCAGTTAAAATGTAATCGTCCTCAGCCTCTTCAAAACGTGCCATGTATCCCTCTTCATCACGAATTCGCGCAAGCTCTTCGATCCGTTCACGGAGTGCTTTACCCGCAAGCCGTTGTTGATACGTTTCCAGCTGCGACTCCATCCGTCCACGGAAAATTTTATTGATGAAACCAGGACCATTAAATTTTGCCACCTCATGCATCAGTCCAACAGCAAAATTAGCATAAGTTGTCGGGAAGAGACTGTTCGCTTCATCCGTTAATTGATAAATGTGACGCGGACGACCACGTCCCTGCTTCTCTCGGTAGTATTCAATCAATCCCTCTGCTTCAAGGATGGCGAGATGTTGTCGGACCCCCATCTGGCTGATATGCAACGCCTCTGTCAGTTGACCGACAGTCATACCAGCACGCATCTTCAGCAGTTGCAGGATTCGCATTCGGGTTTCGCTCATTTCACAATTCACAGGATTACCTCAATAATATGGACTCACAACAATACGCTACGTTTTTATAACCTCTAAAAACATTATATCACAATCGCATACCACAATTCAACATAATTTTTTATAGTTATTAGTTTGCCTTGCAGTGAGAGTGGTCAGTAAGAAAGTTGTGAAGTGTGCTAAAGACGAGAAAGTTGGCAAGTTGTGAAGTGTAGCTAAAGCGTAGGAAGTTGAAAGAGGTCTCTTACCAACTTTAGAACACTTTGAAACTTTAGAACACTTTACAGACTTCTTTAACTGATAACTGATAACTGAAAGGCGTACTCGCCGTACTGACACAGAGTCATTCAATTGTCCATCTTTCAATTGAGATTTCACCCCCAGGCCCGGTAGGTTCGGTTTCCTAACCGAACCGGATCCTTAAAAAAAGACGTGAAACCCAATAATTTCTTAAAATTGAATGGCTCTGGTACTGACAACTATTCCCTTGTCTATTTGTCGCTTCTATGATACAATTTTGTAAAGGGTGCTTGTAAACCCTCAGTCAGAAGAACTAAAGGAGTCTCTGGAAAATGCGACACGAACTCACCACAGAACAGATAGATTTTTACCAAGAAAACGGGTTTCTCGTCATTGAGAACTTCCTTGATGCCGATGAACTCGAAGAATGGCGACGATGCACCGATGAATCCGTTGAGGAACGCCTCGGTACCTCCGTTGAACACATGACCAACCAGTTGGATCCGTCTAACTTTTATGCACGGGTCTTTACACAATGTCTGCGTTTAGCAGATTCACACACAGGCATGCGGAAACTGGTACACGATCCAAAAATCGGGAAGATGGCAACACTGCTCGCAGGGACTGATGGAATGCGGATCTGGCACGATCAGGCACTGATTAAGCCGCCATCCGGGAATCCGACTGCATGGCACCTCGATGTCCCCTACTGGTCATTCGATTCACGAGATGCGGTTTCGTTCTGGGTCGCATTAGATGACGCTACGTTGGCGAACGGTTGTATGTGGTATCTGCCCAGTACCCACAAAACTGCCCGATTTGATAATGTCGGCATCGGCGAAAACATCGGGGCACTCTTCAATGTGTATCCAGAATGGAAAGCGCTTGAACCGCACTCTGCGCCCTGTCCAGCAGGCTCGATGGTCTGGCACAACGGACTAACAGCACACGGCGCAGGCGCGAACATGACTTTTTCCCATCGCCGAGCGATGACGTGCGGCTTTATGCCTGACGGATGCACCTTCAACGGCAAACGAAACATCCTACCCGAAGACTATTTCAACACACTCGAAATTGGTGACGTGCTTGACAATAATGTTCAGAATACACTCGTCTGGCATAAAGATTGGGAAACAGGGGAATAGTTATCAGTTTCCAGTTGCCAGTGACCAGTTAAGAGGGAGGTCTGATGTATTAGGCACTTCTCTTACTGGAAACTGGTTACTGGTTACTGACAACTGTTTCTCTGGAAACTATTAAAAAAGGAGAATTGTAATATGGCGAAACAGCCAAATATCGTCCTGATGGGCGTTGACTCGCTTCTCGCAACGCACATGAGTTGCTACGGGTACCATCTACTCACAACACCACATATCGACCGATTTGCGGAGAGCGGAACCCTCTTTGAAAAAACCTACAGCGCACACATCCCGACAACGAGTGCTTATGCATCTATGCTAACTGGATTAGATACGTTCAGCACGCAGGTGGTCGCGCTGCGCCACCAAGGACCGCTCCGTGAAGAGGTTAAAACGTTAGCAGAAATCCTCAGAGATGCAGGTTACGACACGACGTGCGTCGGGTTCGGCGGCCCCAGCGCACGTGGGTTTGACACCTATCTTGACTTCTCTGGGTGGGGTCCCGATGATTCTGGACGGAGTCCGAAAGCGGAAAACCTCAACAAAACAACTCTCCCAGAACTGAATCGACTCATCGATCAGAGCGACGAAAAACCGTTCTTCCTGTTCCTGCGCCACATGGACCCGCATTCCCCCTATCTACCGCCCGCGCCCTATGAACGCACCTTCTACCACGGCGATGAGTGCGATCCGAGCAATAAGTCTATGGAGCCGGTGATGGAATTTAAACCGTTCTGCGATTACTTTGCCTCTTGGATGCCACCCGGCATCACCGATAAAGATTACGTCATCGCACAATACGACGGCGCAATCGCTTACATGGACGCGTGTATCCAGACACTCTTTAATGCCCTTGAAACGCGCGGCGTGATGGACGAGACGATCATCGTTATCAACGGCGATCACGGTGAAACCCTCTACGACCACGAATGCTGGTTTGATCATCACGGACTCTACGATGTCACGTTGCACGTCCCGCTAATTATCCGCTATCCCGGTCGCGTGCCTGCCGGAAAACGGGTCTCAGGCTACAACCAACACAAAGACCTCGTGCCGACGCTCCTCGAACTCGCCGACATCGAAACCGATATAGCATTCGACGGACAGAGCCTCACCGCCTTAATCAACGGCGAAGTTACTTCTTACGACAGCGAGTTCTATATCACGGAATGCACGTGGATGCGTAAACACGGTTGGCGGACACCTGAATGGAAACTCATCGTCGCCCTTGAACCCGACTTCCACTTCAAGCCGCCCGTTGAACTCTACAACCTCATCCAAGACCCCGATGAGAACAATAACCTCGCTGATACACACCCCGACATCGTGAATGTCCTCGAAACGCGGATGAAAAGCTGGATCCGCCAACGAGAACAGGAGACTGGATTGCCAAATCCGATTATGAACCAAGGCGATTGGCACGGACATAAAGGTATCGGTCCATTCAAAAGCTCTGAACAGGCGTACGACACGATGCACATCGGAAACCCAGGCGAAGCCGCACGTTTACAAGCCAAATCAAGAGATGAATAGTTATTAGTTACCAGTTATCAGTTGTCAGTTAAAGAAGTCCGTAAAGTGTTTCTAAAGTCCGTAAGGTTACTCTCACTGTGAGGCATTCGCAACTTTAGTACACTTTGAAACTTTAGCACACTTGCTAACATTGACAACTGACGGCTGACTGCTATTAAGCAAGGAAAGTTAAAAATCCGCTTTTCATAGCATCAAAAACGCAGCTCGTAATGAAATGGAGAGCGGATTTAAGAAAGGCACGTCAAAGTTCAAACCCACGTCATTTAACCGCAAGGAAATATAAAAATCCGGTCTTCAAAGCACTAAGAACGTAGCTCGTAATGAAATGGAGAGCGGATTTAAGAAAGGCACGTCAAAGGTTCAAACCGACGTTATTTAACCGCAAGGAAATATAAAAATATGCCAGATTATAGACGAGATGAAGTTTTAGGACGATTGAGAACGGAGTTGGACCGCGGCAAACATCTGCTCGCTGTCGGTGCCGGGACAGGCATCACCGCGAAATTCGCCGAGCGCGGCGGCGCAGACCTCATCGTAATTTACAACTCCGGTCGCTACCGGATGTCAGGTTTTGGTTCTTGTGCAGGGCTTTTGGCTTATGGCGATGCGAACGCCATCGTCATGGAGATGGGTGAACGCGAGGTGTTACCTGTCGTCCAAGAGACACCCGTTATCGCAGGCGTCAACGGCACAGACCCGACGCGCCGGATGAGCAACTTCCTTAAACAGGTCAAAGAAGTCGGTTTTGACGGTGTGAATAACTTCCCGACTGTCGGCGTGATTGACGGCACTTTCAGGGTGACACTCGAAGAGACAGGGATGGGTTTCTACAAAGAGGTCGAAACGATCGGCATCGCCCACGAGATGGATCTTTTCACGATTGTCTATGTCTTCAACCCCGAAGAATCCGAGAACATGGCAAAAGTCGGTGCGGATGTAATTATCGCGCACATGGGTACCACAATCGGCGGCACCATCGGTGCAGAAACCGCCTTCACACTTGAGGATGCAGCAGTGCGGGTCCAAGAAATCTGCGACGCTGCGCAATCGATAAATCCAGATGTTATCTGTCTTGCACACGGCGGTCCCATCTCAAAAGCACCGGAGGCGGCGTTTATTAACGAAAAAACGGACACTGTCGGTTTCGTCGGTGCCTCCAGCATCGAACGGTTCGCCTGCGAGGAGAGCATCCCACGGGTAACGGCTTCATTTAAGGAGTGAAAGTTTTGAAAAACATGAGATATATTTTCAGTCTTCTGCTGGTCGTGTGCCTGCTCTTCAGTGCCATGCCTGTAGGGGATGGATTCATCCCAGCATCCTTCGGACCGTCCTTGAAAGTGCTCAAGTCGTTAATTGCCAAGGTTCATGAGCCGGAGTGGAAGATCGCTTACCGTTACGGTGTCGATTGCAAACCCGAAGACAGACAAAACGGCGAGGCATTGAAGGAAGCTATTTCAGCCTCACTGCGGACGTGGCTTGAGCCGCTGAAGGAACTAAATCCAGACCGTCCGATTGTGGATAAGTTTATCTACGAGCTACAACCTGACTATGACCCCAACACACCTAAAGAACTGGAGGGAAGGCGAGCAGTTGATCTACGAGTAGCTTTTGAGTGCACGCAAGGAATATCAGGCGCGCTAGTAGGGATGCTCTACTCACCTGATGTGATCATACGGAGAGGCACTACAGTCACAATCAACATGTACTATTCCCTCATCCACGAATTGGGTCATGCCTTCGGCTTGGCTGATACGTATGAGCGTCCGGGTTTCATGCGGAGTCGGGGTGGGTTAGATTTGACATCAGGCAATCAGCCCGCGTCAAGGATGGCAGCGTCACACAACTACGATGACAGTAAGTACGATGGCAGTAAAGGAGTCACTATCAATGAAGATGACAAGCGTGGTATCGTCTGGCTCTACAAGTACTTTTATGAAGACCTCGCATCAGATGACTGTTTTTTTGCGGACTATGTTATGGAAGAAGAGCCGCGTGGCTGTATTGCCAAATATCCGTTGATTTTTGAGACTAAGCACAATCATCCTGAGTTTGCCTTGCGATTGCTCAAGGACGACCCAACCATCGATGTCAACGCTCAGGATGTCGGTGGCATGACTGCCCTGCACTATGCGGTGATGTATGAGAAGGAGGCAGTCGTCAAAGCACTGCTCGCTCACAAGGACATCCAACCTTCACTCAAGAACAAGCAAGCGGAGACGCCACTTGATATTGCACTCGCAACGAATAACAGTGCCATAATCGAGATGTTTCCTGAGTCCCCGCGTCGCAAAGAGGATGTCAACGGCGATGGTGAGGTCAACATTTTGGATTTGGTAGCCGTGGCAGCAAAGTTTGGGGAAAAAGAGGCAGGCAACGCCGATGTTAACGGCGATGGTGTGGTCGATATACGGGATTTGGTGCTGGTGGCGGGGGCATTTGGTTAGGGCGAGACTGCCGCGGCTGTACTGCCATCAGAAATTCGGGCTACTGTCTAAATAGACGCATTCACTTCGGAGATGAGTCATGCTTTACAGTCTAACCGAACTGATAGAAAAAATTAGGCTTGGCGAAGACGCAACGATTGAGTTTAAAAGAGAAATGCCCCGCAGAGACAGCATCGCAGATGAGATTGCCGCTTTTGCAAACACCAGAGGCGGTGTGATACTTATAGGTGTTGACGATAATAGTGAAATTGTAGGACTTGATCTGCAGCAGTTAAACCGGGTGGAAAAAACAGTTGTTGAAATCTGCGAAGACAGTATTGAACCCGCCATTCCGATTTTCACAGAGAAATTACGGATTGATGATAAAAACCTACTGAAAATAGAGGTGCCGAGAAGTCTGTTTGTTCACAAAACTTCTAACGGCTATTTTGCTCGCCAGGGAAGCAGCAAAAGAGAAATGCCGACTGACCAGTTGGCGAGATTGTTACAAAGTCGTTCACAAGCAAGGATTATTACATTTGATGAACAATTAGTCCCAAATACGCATAAGGAAACATTAAAAGAATCGCTCTACCGCCGATTCATCACAGAAGATGCCCCTGAAGATGACATAGAAAACTTACTCTTGAAAAGAAGCTTACTCGTCCAAGAAGGTCAGGAGATTCGCGCTTCTGTCGCTGGCGTTTTGATGTGTCATGAAACACCTGATGATTTCCTCTATAACAGTTTTATTCAAGCCGTTTATTATAGTGGAAAAGAAAAAGATGCAAACTACCAGATTGATGCAAAAGATTTTAGAGGCCCCCTTGACCAACAGATTATAGATGCTTTTAAATTTGTGCAAAAACATAACCAGATATCCGCGCGGAAGGAAATTGGCAGGATAGACCGACCCCAATACAGCATGCGCGCAGTCTTTGAGGCAATCGTTAACGCAGTTGTACATAGAGATTATTCAAAAAGCGGCTCAAAAATTCGTCTGTTCATGTTTAGGGATCGACTTGAGTTATATTCTCCAGGCGCGTTAGCAAATACGCTGACAATTGATAAATTACGCTATAGCCAAGCCACGCGTAATGAACTCTTATCGCGTCTACTTTCGGAAATTGCTTTAGATGATGGTGATGGGAAACAGGTGAAACGGAGACACTTTTTGGAACGACGGGGTGAAGGCGTGGGCATCATTCTAAACGAAAGCGAACAATTGAGTGGGAAAACGCCTGTTTATGAACTCTTTAACGAAGAATTATGCTTGACAATATTTGCGGCAAAATCTCTTCAAGAAAACAACGACTAAATAGTGCAGGACTTACACAATTTTGACTGCAGCGTGTTATGTTAACCCAAGTTGCTACTAACAGATTTTGAGCGTTTCAACACAGTTTTTCAGACACTTTCCTCACCCCAGAGGGGTGTTATGTCTATAGAAAATGGTGTATTCAACTCTTGCACTCCAGCGGAGTGCTATGTGTATAAACAGGTGGCAAGTTGGGTTATGTTAGATGAGATTTTTCGGAACACATAGTGTTCTGGGGACACAAACTAAATGAAGTTTAAGAAAATAAATCGGTAATTAACGGGCAATAATGCACTTCGCATTTGGGCGAGTACGCCGCAGAATTGCCCTACTACAAACGGGTGGGTTCGTAGTAGTGCGATTCATCGCACGTTCTGACAACATTACCGAATTAATAAATTAATCTTCATACAGTTTGTGCTACAAAAGAACCACATGCGTAAGTCCTATTGATGTTAGACAATCAACACTTTTAGATGCCCCTACTTCAGATGACCTTATCGTGGTTTCAAAGGTGGACTGCCATCGGAAATTCGGGGCACTGTCTAAACCAAGAAGGAGTGAAAGATAAAAAAAGTGAGATATATTTTCAGTCTTCTGCTGGTCGTGTGCCTGCTCTTCAGTGCCATGCCTGTAGGGGATGGATTCATCGCACTGTCCGGCGGACTGCAATTAGAAGGACTTGTAATCTTAATTAATGAGGTTCATAAGCCACAGTGGAAGATCGCCTACCGTTACGGTGTCGATTGCCAGCCCGAAGACAGACAAAACGACGAGGCATTGAAGGACGCTATTTCAGCCTCACTGCGGACGTGGCTTGAGCCGTTAAAAGAACTGAATCCAGACCGTCCGATTGTCGATAAGTTTATCTACGAGCTACAGGCTGACTATGACCCCAACACACCTAAAGAACTGGAGGGACGGCGAGCGGTCGATCTGCGGGTTACTTTTATCTGCACACAAGCAGGGTCAGAAGCGCTGGTAGGAAGACTCTATTCGCCCGATCTGCTTATACGGACAGGAACTAAAGTCACTCCGAATCTGCGCTATTACCTCGTCCATGAGTTGGGTCACGCCATCGGCTTGGCTGATACTTATGAGCGTCCTGGCTTCATGCGGAGTCGGGGTGGGTTGCATAGGACATCAGGCAATCAGCCAGCGTCAGTGATGGCGGGGGCTGACAACTTCGATGGCAGCCTGCCGTTCCCTATCAGCGAAGATGACAAGCGTGGGATCGTCTGGCTCTACAAGTACTTTTACGAAGATCTTGCCTCAGACGACTGTTTTTTTGCTGATTATGTTTTTGAAGAAGAGCCACGCGGCTGTATTGCCAAACATCCGTTGATTTTTGAAACCAAGCACAATCATCCTCACTATGCACTGGAGTTGCTTGAGCAAGACCCAACCATCGATGTCAATGCCCAAGATGTCGGTGGTATGACTGCCCTACACTATGCAGTCATGTATGAGAAGGAGGAAGTCGTCAAAGCACTCCTCGCTCACGAGGACATCAAGTACTCACTCAAGAGCAAGGAGGGTCAAACACCCCTTGATATTGCACTCGCAACGAATAACACTGCCATTATCGAGATGTTTCCTGAGCCACCGCGTCGCAAAGAAGATGTCAACGGTGATGGTGAGGTCAACATTTTGGATTTGGTCGCAGTGGCAGCAAAGTTTGGGGAAAAAGATGCTGGCAATGCCGATGTTAACGGGGATGGCACGGTCGATATACGGGATTTGGTGCTGGTGGCGGGGGCATTTGGTTAGGGCAAGCCAGCCGCGGGTGACCGCTTCATTCAAGGAGTGAAAGTTTAGAAAAAAATGAGATATATCTTCAGTCTTCTGCTGGTCGTGTGCCTGCTCTTCAGTGCCATGCCTGTAGGGGATGGATTCATCGCGGCGACCGGCGGACTGCAATTGGAAGGACTCAAGATTCTAATTAGTGAATCCCGTAATTAATTATACACTTTTATAATATCATCAATAGATGCCTCAGCGTTATATTGACGCCTCCGCTTGATGTTAGCGAAATCCTTTTCAATCGGATTCAACTCTGGAGAATACGGCGGTAAAAACAAGA